>NZ_FOUG01000045.1 GCF_900114785.1 Variovorax sp. OV329 | reverse complement strand
TCCTCCCTCGAGGCTTGTCCAACACCTGCCCTCAGGTCGGTGTTATGCGCAGGCTCGTCTTGCAGGCCGGGCAGATGTCGGACAAACCTAAACGATTCCTGACCTACGCGACCGCTCGACGAATTCACGCTGTGAGGTCGATTCCGGTCATCCACGTGCCAGGCAGATCTCACCTTCGATGACCGGTGTCAAGGCATTGCAGCCGTAGGCCCTTGCTTGCCCTGTGGCGATCGCGCCTTCGATGGATCGAACGTCCGCTCTGTTCGCCATCGAAATGGGAGTTCGGGCCCAAAGCGGAAGTAGCTGTTTCGCGAAAGCGGGCCTTCAAGCAGCATGCGGCGTCGCGCCCCAGGACTTGTTGGACAAAAGACAGGCGGACATGACAAATGGATTGCCCCGGTGCCGGCAGGGGCGAACGCCTACCGCACGCCCATCGCTGAGCTGCTTCACGCACATGTACCGGGTGGTCTCATTGTGAGGTCTGTCGCCTACGCCCGACTACTCCGCAGGTGTCGACTTCGCCCTAAGTCAGGGCGCGGGCCTTCCGTGAACGACCGGATGGGAGCCCTTGTCCACCTCAGGCTCCTTGGCCAATGGTAGGGATACAGTAAAAGCGGTGCCTTGGCCTAGGCCGGCGCTCAATGCCGCCACGTGGCCGCCGTGCTGTTCGACGATGCTTTTCACCAGTGCGAGGCCAATACCCAGGCCACCCTCTGCGTTTGCAGCTGAAGCTCCCTGGACGAAAGGCTCAAAGGCTCTCTGAAGCAAAACGTCCGTCATTCCAAGGCCGTTGTCCTTGACTTCAAGATGGGCGACTTCACCGTCATCTGTAACTATCACTTCGATGTGTCCGCCTTCGGGTGTGTATTTGACGGCGTTGGTCAACAGATTGACGATGACCTGGGTCATCCTGGTGGCATCCGCACGGACGCGTCTTCTGTCACCCGCACTACGCACATGCAAAGTGTGGTTGTGCGCAGCGACAACTGCCTTGACGGACTCGACAGCCGTGCTGACCAGTTCATCGAGTTCGTGGACTTCCAGTTCAAGCCGAACTTTTCCTCGCATCACTCGGTTGACGTCGAGAAGGTCATCTATCAGTCGCGCCATGTGGGCGACTTGGCGGCCGACCATATCGACGTACCGTGCGGCATCTGGTTTGCCCACAGGCCGCCGCAGCAGTTCAACAGCGTTCTTGATGGCGGCCAAAGGATTGCGAAGCTCATGAGAAAGAACGGCAATGAACTCCGAAATCCTCTTGCTTTCGAACTCGAGAGCTTCCGCACGCTTGGTTGCGGTCGTATCGCGAACGATTCGGATGAAGCCCTTGCAGTTGTTGTTGCCGTCGTGAATTGACGTCGTGGTTATCTCTGCCCAAAACGGCGAGCCATCCGCTCTGCATCGTGTACCAACAATGGTCGTCGTCCCAGCGAGAAGTGCCGCCGAAAGCTCGGCTGCGCTCTTGCCTTCAAAGCGGTCCTGAGCGGAATAGAACATGGAAACATCTTGGCCCATCACCTGCTCGGCCGCATATCCAAATACCCGCTGGGCTCCCAGATTCCAAGTCTGAATGCGGCCATCTGCATCCAAGAAGAACATTGCATGGTCTCTGACACCATCAACCAACAGACGCAGGCTCTCCTCTCTTTCGCGCAAGGCCTCTTCGTGCGCCTTGCGCTCCGTCAGGTCTCGCGTAACCTTCGAAAAGCCGAGCAATTCGCCGGCCTGCCCTCGCAAGGCAGTGATGACAACGTTCGCCCAGATGCGCTTGCCGTCCTTTCTGAGCCGCCAGCCTTCATCTTCAAAGCTGCCGATAGCGGCCGCTCGTCGGAGTTCTTCCTGCGGCCAGCCTGCGGCCAGCGCCTCCGGCTCATAGAACATTGAGAAGTGACGTCCGATAGCCTCCGACGCGGTGTAACCGTTGATGCGTTCGGCGCCCAAATTCCAACTGGTGATTCGACCTTGGGGGTCAAGCATGAAGATGGCGTAGTCTTGAGCCGAATTCACCAAAAGCCGAAGCGCGCGTTCGCTGTCACGTACGCGTTCCTCAGCGCGGCGGCGCTCCGTCAGGTCGCGCGTGACCTTGGAAAAGCCAAGCAGTGCGCCGTTGGGCCCAAGCACCGGCGTGATGACCACATTGGCCCAGAACTGAGAGCCGTCTTTGCGCACTCGCCAGCCTTCGTCCTCGAGCCTGCCATCCAGCACGGCGCGGCGCAGCTCTTCGGCCGGCCAGTTTCGAGCGAGCGCTTCGGGTGGATAAAACACCGAGAAGTGCCTCCCGACGATTTCGTGGGCCTGGTATCCCTTGATGCGCTCCGCGCCGGCGTTCCATGACGCGACACGCCCGTCGGGCGTCAGGAGGAAGATGGCGTAGTCCAGAACCGTTTCGACAAGGCGTCGAAATATCCGCCCGTCCTCGGCTTCAACAACCTGAAGCAAGGAGAAGGAGGGGTCGCTTGCAACCTCGACCGGTAGACCCAGGGGGAAATTGGTTTTGGTCGGTTTCATCCTGTAGCCATATTAGGGCACACAGAGCCAATCGCGCGACCGTGAGCCGGCAGACAGGAGGGGGAACAGAGGTATTGAGAATGAAACTCAATTCGAATGGCAACGTCCGCCCCTTACCTACCGAGGCAATCTTTGGAAGGGGTGGCCGCGCAGCGGACATTCAGCGCGCCCCCTTGCAGCCGGCGGCGCTGGTCCTCATCAAAACTTCGACACTCCAACAGCTGGTCGAGGTCATCAGAGTTTGCGCCGTAGACTTCTTGCAGAAGCCCTATCCCGAGAACCAGTTGCTGGACGCAATTTACAAGGCACTACGTCGAAACGCCTCTTGAAGGTCGAGCCATCGGCTGCAGTTGTCAGTCGGATTCGGGCAACTGGGTGCCGGAGTCGAACGTCCGTTGGTGGCCGGAGTCTGCCGCACGCACACCGGCGTCCACGGGCCCGGAGCGGAGCGCTCGCCACGCATCGTAACGTCAGTGTTGAACCACTTCCATCGGCGCCTCTAGCCAGTCTTGTGTGGGGCCTGTCAAGGTCGCACTTTCGCTTAGCTGCCAGTCGGCTTCGCGTGGTAGGCCGTTGCCAGCATGCCGAGAAGCGCTCGCTTCGCGCGGCCTTTCTCGGCAAGCTCCCCTGCCTTGTCCTTGGCCCGACCCAGGCCGCCGGCACCCAACGCTGCCAAGAACGGCGCCGCCGGCGCAACCGGTCCGAGTGCAGCTGCCAGGAACGGCATGAAGACCATTGCGGCTCCGGTAAGGGCTCCCGCGCCAATACCAAGGTTGGTAGCCCAGTTTTTGGGCCTGTATCTGTCCTCAATGTCGCGGATAGCCATCTTCTGTCGGTCGACCAACACCTTGAGGCCATGGTTGACCTCGCGGACTACCTGGTCGAGGTCTGCCGGACCCGCTGACATCAGCTGCGCGGTGACCTTCTTGAGTTCTTCTCGAAACGCCATGTGCTCCTGGTTCTGCCTGAGCTCCAAGAGCCCGCCAATGGGAATGTTTCCAAGCCAGCTGAGGCTATCGTCCTGGAGCGCCTGTAGCGTCTGAAACGCCTGGTCCGATAGAACCTGCTGCCTGACCAAGGCTCTGGCCTCTGCGGTCGCGCAAAGCTGGTAGTAGTGCCAATGCACCGGAAGCGTCACAAGCGGCTGCGCCTGAAGCTCGTCCGAGTTCTCCAGGAGATGGTATTGCCCACGCAGACGCTGCATCGTGTTAATCAGGACCACCTGTTCCGGAGGCATTGCGGCCATCGTCTCGAAGTACGCCTCGCTCACGCTTCCGTGGAGCTCTTCAAGCTGGAGCTTCACCGCGTCCTGCCAGGAATACGTCCTGTTGACGTCACCTCCCTGTGGAACAAACAGCCGCGCCTTCATCACCTCTTGCAGGAAGGCGTCCGGCTGATTCTTCGCATACTCCTCCACCTCTTCGTAGGATTCGACCGTGCCGGCACACGCCGGGGCAAAGACCTTGTACGTGAGGTTGGCCAAACCCGCTTGTGTCACCGCGTCGTGTTCTTCGAGCCCCTCGTCAAAACTGGGAAAAACGAATACTAGTGGGCTGTAACGATTGAATCGGGAGTAATTCGCCGTGTCGGGTCGAAGTACTTCCACTTCACGGGTTTGGGTTGCTCGTTGTACTTGCGGA
>NZ_FOUG01000044.1 GCF_900114785.1 Variovorax sp. OV329 | reverse complement strand
CGGTCGCTGCGCGGCAAGCCGCTTCGGGCTACGCCCTACGCGCCTTGCCGCGCAGCGAGTGAAAGAAGACTTACACCACTTGCCGGGACATCAACGGCTCAGTTCTACTTCGGCGCGGACACCCAACGTCTGATGACACTCAGTGTCGCCACGTCAATCACTCCTGTGCTCCTGCCGCAAAAGGCAGCAGGTTAGGGTTCTTACGTGGGTCAGATTTAGATGGAAATCGCCGGGGTTAGTGGGTCACTTCTAGATGGAAATCAACAACGAGGTCGTCCAATGCGATCTGTAGCCGCCACGATGTGGCGATGACGATGCGCACGTCCACGGGGCTCGCGTCCAGCGCATCAGACAGGGCATGGGTACGTTCGAAGGGCACGCCCAGGTCGCAGTCGCCGTAGTTTTGTGCTTTCAGCAGCAGCGACGCAAGGAACTGGGTTCCATTGATCTCTCTCGAGCCAAGCATTTGGCATTGATCAGACCGCGGCCCGCAGAAGGCATGGTGCAAGACGCCGTCGAAGTCGAGTCCGAGGTATAGCGGGCGCTTGCCGGCCGAGCCGGTGCTGGGCACAGTCTTGCGCTCTGCATATGCCTCCAGAAATCGACTGAGATGCTTTTCGTCTAGCAGGTTGGTGTCCAATTGAGGATTCCTTCTGGGTGCTGATGGAGTTGGTGTGACGGGCGCCGCGTCCTTTGGCGCTACAGGCACTGCAGCCGGGCCAGCTCTCTACCGGCCGTGGACGTTCGTAAAGTCAATGCTCGAGCGCCATCAGGACTGGCCTTGGTGACTGGCTTGGCCTGATGCAGCCCCACAAGATTGCTGCGCGCCTGCTCGATGAGCATCTGACCAGCAGCGTCACGCGCAACTTCGCATCTCGCGGGCGTCTCGAACGGCTGCATGCTCACTTGCGGCCCTCCGAGTTGAAGCCAGGTCACGACAATGAGGACGCTGGTCATAGTGCGGCCTTCCTGCAATGACTCGACAGTCGATCCGCTTGTCCGGATCGCGCTTTGTTTTGGCCGTGGCACATCAGAGAAATCCGATCCTGAAGCGACCATGGGCAACCCCGGGCAACTGCTCCGACGACGTGAAGTGCTCTTCCCGCACGGCCGTGCACCCTGCTTCGAGCGCGCGTCCAATGGCCGCCAGGGAAAGCCTCTTGAATGTCCGAAGGCCTGTCCCGACATGGGCATCCAGGACTGCGTGCGGCACAGTCAGCTCGAACCCACCGAGCGACACATCGCCCACCACGCCAGCAAAGATCCGGCGCAGCAGTTCGCGCCTCTCGGCCGGCGTCGGCTCCTCGATCTCGAAGATCTGGACTCGACTCAGCAGGGGTGCCGGGATGCTCTCGGTCGAATTGGCCGCAAGGATCCAGCGCACGTAGCTGGCATCCAAAGGCAAACCGAGGAGTGCCTCGTCTGTGAACTTGCGCGCCGACCCGGCTTCGAGAAGGCTGTAGAGCGGCCCCAGCGGGCTGTAGCGTTGATCGCCGCCCGCTTTGTCCACTTCATCGAGGAAAACAACCGGATCGGCACAGGCGGGGAGCCCTTCGACGCCGAAGGCCAGGGTCTCGAAGAGCATTCCAGGTGCCGAGTTGGACCAGAAGGTCGAGGATCCGGCCAGGGTTGATCCGCTTTGGGCGCTCGCCATGTCGACTTTGAGTGCGGGCACGCCCAAGCATCGGCCTAGCGCGGACGCGAAGTGGCTCTTGCCCACCCCCGGCTTGCCCAGCAACAAGATGGGGGGCGGGCTTGCACGGCCACCTGCGGCCCGAATCGCCATCGCAGGCCGCAGGTTCTCGTCGATGCACTGCGAAAAGTTCGGATGCTGCTCGACCAGGTCATCCATGGCCGCCCGCCAGGAAGTCTGGGTCGATCCGAGCGGCCGCCACTCCCCGGACATGGTCAGCCTGAACAGCGTGTCGCGCATGCGCTCACGAACATCCTTGTCGCGCTCCTCCAGCAATTGAACGCGCGAGATCACGTCACGCAACTCGAAAAGCTGGACCTTCCCCTTGGTATCCCCGTCTGGCAAGACACCTCCGTGGCGCTCGATCCGTGCGGCGAACTCGGCCAATGCACCGGCACATAGGGCTTCGCAGGCAATGCATCTATGCCGCCCGGCAATACCGAGCGCCATGGCACCTATGTGCCCGCACCGCATGCACGTCAACTCCGCGGCGAATTTTTCCAAGACAGTCGTGGCGACCTGCGGCTGGGGCTCGGATTTCATTGGCTCGCCATCTGCCGAATCCAGTGGCGACCACAGAGTTTCTGCCGACTCCACCCCATGACGCTGCGCGTCAATGCGATCCTTTTGAAAGGATTTCTCCGACAATCGATCTGCACTCAACAATTCTGGAAATTTACTGCCTTCGTGTTGATCTCTGGATATGGATGCGATTTCCGCTGCAATATCTTGCATTTTCAAGATGAAGGTCTGGTGGATTACATCGCTGCCAGCCGACGCCATTTTTACATCCATCACCATTCGTTCATCTACTTGGACTTCAAATGGAATATCTTCTCGGGAGTGTGCGAGAGGCGCTTGTTGAGACCAAGATCCGGGGGCAAACTCCAATTGAGTTGACCTGAGCCAATCCAAAGGTTGCTGGCATTGCTCGAACGATTCTTCGTTCTCGAGATTTTTTGAGGTTCCGGATTTTGAACTCATGATTGCTTTGGGGCATCAAGTTGATGGGATGCGAGCCGACTAATGGACATTTGCTTCGAGTCGTTGCAGAAGCAAATTTAAAGTGCATGCGGTACTGATTCAAAAAAATCAGCATTCCCAACAAAGGCAACGGATGAGTGCGCCAGGTTTGACAAATTTTGGATACGCCGGGAAATGTGCTAGTTAGGACATCTTCGCCGGTCTTTGATCTGGCACCGGCGGCTGGCAAGGGCGTTTACTCGCTTATGCAACTGGCTTCATCGTCCGCATCCTGCCCTGTCCCTGAGGTTGGCCCATACGTCGATCGAGCCTTGCATCTTGTTCTTGCAGTAACGTGGGGATGAGGGCGAAAGTTCGATCCAAAAGTGAGCCTGGATAACGCCCTCGTGAACCTTGCAATAACGCCAGTTGATAACGCTCGCGCTGATCTGCTCCCTGCAGCTTGATTGTCGGAATCGTTGGAGCATCATTCGCGCCAAGATCAATCAAATTTAATTTGAACGCGCCATCAGAAATATCATTCAATTTCGCTCGGAATTGGAGCGGCGATGAAAAAATTTCAGACAATTCAACTCGCGCGTCAATGAATCGCCCTTGGTGCTTGATCAATCGACGGAGTTGATTTGCGATCATGGCCGTATACAGCGGTCTGCGAACTGCCAAAATCGGCATTTCCAAATGCGGCATCGTAATAGTTGGCTGGGTGTGCCATCAACGGGTCGGATTGATCACGGTTCATTCCGTTTTGAAATGCGATGCAGGAAGTGCCGTGCTTTTTTGGGGAGTGAGGCAGTCGTGGAGCAGCGGCCACTTGACTCGGGAAACTTCAAAGTGCATGCGCGCTAGTCGTGAGCGCATGCATGCGACAGGCTTCGGCCCGCGAATGAGTTTCCGCTGCCCATGCGTCTGCGAGCCAGTACCAGACTCAGGTGTCATTGGCCGATCGCCGTAAGCCGACATCGCTTCAATGACTATTGGTGCAGTAGTTGGAGTGCTGCACCGTGCAAATGATTGCGACTGCAGATCAAAGATTCGTGGGCGGACAGGAATTGAATCCTCGAAGCCCAGTTGGGTGCGCGATCTCGCCCACCGGCATTGCCGTGTACGCGAGGAGCCGTCTCGCCTCCAGCAGCAAGCAAGTGGTCGTCGAGGGGTTGAGCCAGCCGCTGCAACAGGGGTTGGAGTTCGAACGCCGTTGCTTCCAACTCTTGTTTGCGGACCCAGACAGGAGCGAGGGGATCCAGGCCAAGCTCGAAGGACGGCCAGCGCGTTTCGTGTAGCTCGGCAGCGCAGGCAGTCCGCCCTCCGGAGAGGCGTCGGCGTGGCGTCGAGCCCTTGAGGGATCAAGCCGCCGGTGATGCCGCCCCAGACCGCCTGCCCGTGGCGTGGGTCCCGCAGGCCGGCTGCGCGCGGTCCCCCCGCCCCTGTAAAGCAAGGGCGCGGGACCGGTTGTAGCGGCGACCGGGTCCGTACTGTTGACCGGCGCACGCGTCGACCGGTACCAAGCGACAGCGTCGAACCGGCACGCTGGACAGTCCGCCATGCGATCGGTCGTTTCCGGTTGCTGGATGGGCTCGCGTCATTGAAGGGCGCCTTGCAGCTTGCTTGCTGGAGGCGGTTCCAGTTCGCCAGCGGAGCCTGGCTATTGGATTCCGGTCGGCTGGAGGAGGAAGTGGGCCAGCGCGGGCAGCAGGATCAGTGCGCCCAGCATGTTCCAGAGAATCACTAAGGCGAGCAGCAGTCCCATGTCCGCCTGGAACTTGAGGCTGGCGACCCCCGCCCCGCATGCCGCCCGGGCGCATGCCACCTGCCCGGAACCCACCTCGATCTGGCCACGAGGCGCCAGCTTGTTCTGCGCCCACTACTGCGTGATCAACTGATCAACTGGCCCTAGAAGACTCCTCGCGCCGATGAGGTTCCAGGCTTCAAGCAAAGGCCGTTCGGAGCCGAGAAGGACGCCTGGCCCGCGGCTGCACCCAGGCATTCCGGCAGCATGGCAGCGATGGACTAAGCCGCTCGCGCGGCAGTTGCCTCGCCACCGCCGTGGTTGCTCGCAGGGTTTCTGGTTCTTGCCAAGTTGACGGCTGAGGCAATCCGC
>NZ_FOUG01000039.1 GCF_900114785.1 Variovorax sp. OV329 | reverse complement strand
TCCGCAAGTACAACGAGCAACCCAAACCCGTGAAGTGGAAGTACTTCGACCCGACACGGCGAATTACTCCCGATTCAATCGTTACAGCCCACTAGGTCGCGGGATATGCCTGCCAAGGCGAAGGGTGTTCTCGACTTTCCCTCGGTGGCGTCAGCCGAGTCCGAGGGTGTCGATGTGCTGTTCATGACGCCGGAAGCGCTCGACGCGTTCGTCGTAAGCAGGGGTGGGCCGCCAGTGCCGACGCGCCGGTCATATGGCCAAGAGGGGCGACGCTGCAGGCATCGATACCCAGACCATGCACAGGATCGTCGGATTCGCATTGAGCAATGTAGGACTGATGGCGAACTTAAGCCTTGACGGTACCAAGATTCAAAGCGATCGACTTGTGATCCTCGTCGGCCTTCCTAGGCAAGGTGATTTGTGCCACTCGTCCGACACAGCTTGTCTAAATGGAGTGGAGGCGCCTAAACTGATCTTTTCGATGTGCCGATGAAGGTCTGACCGTCATGGAGCGGCATCCCGGACACCAATAGCATGTCCACAGGGTCAGGGATTTGCTTGCGCGCACAAGCGGGAAGTTCGAAGGTTCTCACCAATGAACTAAGGGGCTCCACATGAGCTTAAGGATTTGGAATTGGCTCGGCGCCGTCCTTGCAGTGTCGGCCGCGACCCTCCCTCCCGCCTTCTCTAAAGACAAGTCCGACACCGACGTCGCTGTGTCGACCAAGCCAGGAACGGCGAGCGTGACTGAAGTGACCAGGGCAACCGGTCTTGTCGAGTCGATTGACCTGGAGAAGCGGCACGTCACCATCAGAACCTCGCAGGGCAAGCTGATCCCACTGGAAATCGGCCCTGACGCCCGAAATCTCGATCAGGTCAAGCCGGGCGACCGGGTGTCGGTGAGTTATGCACAGGCATTGACGCTCACCCTGATGAAGGAAGGCAAGGAGATTCGCAGCAAGACCGAGTCTGAGAGCGGCACCAGGAGCGCGGCAGGCGAACGCCCCGCCGGCACACTCGGCAGACGAATTGAGGTCACTGCAGACGTGATCAAGGTCGACAAGAAGGCCAAGACGATCACTTTGCGGGGGGCTGAGCACGAAATCGACTTGAAGGTGCGCGACCCGGAGCAGCTGAAGCTGATTAAGGTGGGCGATCAGGTCCATGCGGTTTACACGGAAGCGGTGGCACTCTCGGTGGACAGATGACCGCAACAGCGCTCCGCCACTGAAATAGAGATCTTGTGAGTGGCGTCGGGCGCGTACGGTGGGAAGCGCCCATGAGCATTGATGGGCGTGGGTCCATCTATCTGATGGAGGAGTCCAGATGAAATCCGGAAGACTCGTGGCATGCGTGCTGGCCTCGGCGTTGACGGCATCGGTTGGAAATGCACAACAATCTGCGCCAGCGGGCCCGACCGCACCGGCCGCCAATCCCGTTGATCCCGCTTCAATCCAGGCAGTCAAGGACATGGGTGCGTATCTGTTGACGCTGAGTCGCTTTCGGGCTTCGACAACTTTGACGGGCGAGCGGGTTCTCGCCGACGGCCAGAAGCTGATGCACACGGCCCAGGCAACATTGGATGTGCAGCGTCCGAACAAGCTGCGAGCACGGATGTGGAGCGCTCGCTCCGAGCGCGAGCTCTTCTATGACGCCAAGACGGTCACCCTCTATGCGCCCGCGCAGAAGTACTACTCGTCGGTCGCATTCTCGGAACCTCTCAGCGTGCTTATCGACGAGCTCGAGGAGCGATATGGCGTTCAAGTCCCGATGGCGGATCTCTTCACATGGGGCACGCCCGCGGCGCCGGTCGACAAGATCGACTCGGCAATGAATGCCGGCCAGGATCTTGTCGAGGGGACGCTCTGCGACCACTACGCGTTCCGGCAGGGCACGGTCGACTGGCAGATCTGGATTGCCACCGGTGCGCAGCCCCTGCCACGCAAGATCGTGATCACAAACCTTGGCGACGAGGCTCGCCCGCAATCCGTCAGCGTCATCGACTGGGATCTAAAGCCCAGTTTCAAAGAATCGACGTTCAGGTTTGATCCACCCAGAGGCGCGATCAGGATAAAGATCGTCCCGGTGAAGCCTAGATAGGGAGAGTCGCCATGACATCCGTTGGAAAGACCGTAGCGATCGCCATGGCCGCCTCGCTTCTGGGCAACGTTGTGTCCGTTACGACGGCGCAGGCTGCGGGGGACCGGGGCGATCGCGGTGGTGGTGCTCGCGCTCAGGCTGGGGGCGGCGGCGGCGCTCGCGCGAATGCTGCCGGAGGTGGCGCTCGTGCCAACGCGGCCGGCACCACCACTGCCGGTGGCGGCAGGCAGGCCGTTCAAGCCAACAATGCCAGGGCAGACGCGCGAACCAATGACGTGCGCAATTCCAGCGTCAACAACGTGAACAGCCGAAATTCCAACGTGGCCGCCAATCGAAACACCAACGTCAACGCCAACACAAACGTCAATGCCAGCCGCAACGTCAATGTCAATGTAAGTGGCAACAGCGGCTGCTGCGGCGGCGGATGGGACAACGACTACCACCCGGTCGCAGGAGCCATGGCGGTCGCTGGGGCTGTCGCGGTGACGTCAGCCGTGGTCGGCTCGATGGTAAAAACGGTGCCGCCGAACTGCGTCCCGGTCAACTACGGCGGCATGGTGTATCAGCAATGCGGCAGCCAGTGGTACCAGCCGCAGGGATCGCAGTACGTGGTGGTAAATCCTCCCTATTGAGGAGTTCGCCCTCAACATCACATGGACGGAATCCCATGCCATTTGGTCCGATGCGAGATGCTTCGCTTCGCTTGATTTGATATTTGATTCAAGCGCGCCTCGAGTATCGGGGTCGTCCGGGGACATCGCGGCGGCACCGGCGCTTCCCGCACCAGGCGGGCCGCTTGGGCAGCCAATGTAGATCCATGCCGAAGAGAGCGTACGAGAAGATCTGCGCACGCTGCATGTGGTGAAGCTCCAGGGTTGGAGGAATGGTTAGGCACAAGGGTGTGAGGACTAGGGCGGGCCGTGATGTCTCACGCACGTGCAGTCCGTTCAGAGCCCTTGGAGCTGTCTGGCTCAGCCGGTTGCGGCAGCAAATGATCAATGGTAAAGATCGGTCCATGAACACTCCGACAGGACTGGGTGAACTGACGGACGAGGAGCTTGCGGCGCTCGCCTCCCAATGGCGGTCGCGCGCCCTGCGCGGAGAACGAGACGCAAACGGTCGGGCTCATGATTTGGAGCGGGAAGTTCGCCGGCGCAGCAGGGCCTTGTCTACGCTCGGTGCAGAACTGCGCAACCCACGACAGCCCAAGGGCGCCTGGTGGGCCTTCTGGCGTAGCTGAGTGGGCCGCTGCACCTGTCAAGCCAAAAGGGGCGCCGCGGCGCCCTTTTGTTTCTGGCCAGCGTGCCCTACTTGGTCTGCACGCCCGCGGCGCGGATCTCTACGCGGCGGTTCGGCTCGAAGCAGGTGATCAGCGCGCTGCGGGTCCTGGCTCCCTTGGCCCGGCAGTCCGCCTCGGTGACCTTGAGGTCGTTCTTGCCACGGCCCTCGGTCTGGATCACGTTGGCCGGCACGCCACGGCTCACCATGTAATCGCGCACCGCGTTGGCCCTCGCCTCGGACAGGCGCTGGTTGAATTCGGCGCTGCCAATCGGGTCGGTGAAACCGACGATGGAGACGGAGCGTGGTTGCATGGTCTCGGGCTTGAGATCCTGCATCAGGGTGTCGATGCTGCTGCGTCCTGCGGGTGTCAGCACCGCCTTGCCGAACTCGAAGGTGCCGTCGGACTTGATCTCAAAGTTGCGCGTCGTTGGCGGCGGGGGGGACGGGGCCATCACCGGCGGGGCTGGGGGCGGCGGCGGAGGCGCCGAGGCGACGCGCGGTGCCGGGCCGAGCGGAATCTGCAGGCCCACCGAGAACAGCCAGTCGTCCAGGTGACTTTGAGTCCCGTTGGGGAAACCGCTGCGGTTGTCGTCATAACGATAGCGCGCATCGGCCACCAGTCGGCCCCAGGAGGAGAAGGGCCAAACGATGCCCGCACCCACATTGGCCATGAAGCTGGTCTTGTTGTCGCTGCCGCCCGCCGGGAACTTGATCTTGTCGTTGATCGCGCCGATGCCGCCCACGATGTACGGCTGCACGCTGCTTGGCTGCCAGGCGCGCATGCCCTGTCGGCCCAGGAAGAACCACTGGGCATCAAGCGAGCCGCTCCAGATCTCGTACTTGCCCGGGCCTCCGACCTTGGAGTCGAGCTCTTCGTACTGGGTGCGCAACTCGATGTTCCAGTACGGGCTGATGGGTTTGCCGATGGCCAGTCCGCCGCCCCAGCCATCGTCGGACAAGCGCGCGCTGTCCGAATTGATGTAGCTACCAAAGGGCGTGATGTACCAGCGGTCGTCGAAGTACTGGCTGTCGAGCGAGAAGACTGTCTGAGCAAGGCCGGTAACGCACGGAAGGGCCAGCACGCAGCAGGCTGCAAAGGAACGTCGGTCGAGCATGGGAGACTCCTCGCTTGGTTGTTATGAGACAGACTCAGCGCACAACGAACGAAGCCGGAACATAGACGCGAGTGCGATGCGCAGAACATTAGCACGCAAGCGAATGTTTCTCAGGCCGCTTACGTTCTCGCATGGTTGCAAATCTTGCAAGGGGCGAGAGAAATGGTGGCTCTGAGGCAACTTCGGATTCTTCGGGAGAGCATTGCCTCGGGTCCGCTTGGGTTGAACTGGTCAGCGCGTTGGCAATGAGGTGCCAATGAAGCGATTCATGAAGGGCAGAGTTCGGAGTCAAGGGTCGCTGCTACCAGGAATGTCAGGATGCCTTTGTGGGAGAAGGCAATGCGGTGCGTGTACTGCCCCACCACGCAGCGCAGATCGGCTTTCCCCTATCCAGGCGCGGATGGGAGATTCACCAGAGCGAGATGGCGCTTCGCCGTCCTCGATCCTCAGTCAAGATGCTCGAACCGACGCTTGAAGGCGACCGTCGGAGCCTCCGAGCCGAAGTCGTGAGCCGAACCCAGGCGCCAACTCGGCATCCTGCAGTGACGGGCTATGGCGCTAGGAATGGCTGCAGGGGCGGTCTTGCGCCGAACGACTTCATCGAAAAGAGCCTGGCATGCGGGTGCGTCTGTTGGCGCGTTGGCGCTGCCTTGAGAAGGCGTCAATCCACGCTCCAGGCACCGATGTCCGTCATGGAGATGCGACACATGTCGATTCCATTGCCCGAGACGATGAAGATGCACTGGCCAGCGCGCCGATGCGTTCGTAAAAGAGCAGCATCGTCCCACCCTGCAGGCCAGCGGCAAGCCCGATGCCATCAATGTGACGCGCGTTGTGCTGCTGTCTTTCTACCTCTTCAGTCCACGCTGCGGCACCGATCAAGCCTGGAGATCAACGGATCCGCTCTCTGGCATCTTGCAATGCATGCTTGCCAGGTCGGGCTCCCAACGTCGTCATCTGAACAGTAGTTCCAACAGACTTCATAGTGCTTCGGAAACGCTGCCTGGTCCGCTTCTGCGGCGCGCTCCGCCGCCTCCATAGCGGCGGCATCTTTGTCGGGCACTGCGTTGAACAGCGCACGCAACCTGCTCAAGCTTGTCTCATATTGCTGAAGAGAATCTGCCGCAGCGTCTCGAACGGTAGGGTTAGCACCTGATCTGGCCTGCAATGATCGATCAGCCGCAGCAAATCGCTCGATCGCACTCAGGCAATAGGCTGCATTCTCTGACTCCTTTGCCGCGGCGCTTTGCGGCTGGGCAGGTGCACCGATCATGATTCCCATCAATGCAAACAACAGTCTCTTTGTTGCCCGGCAGAATCGCTGGGGGGGCGGCATCGGGGGCACCAGTCTGGCGCGTGCGTGTAGTTGGCAAGAGCGACGATGGGCGGCTTTGAGGGGTATGGACATGGCGACTACACATGAAGTGCTTGAGTGCTAGTTCGACAAAACGCTGGATAAGCGGCCACGGCTGCTTGGCGTGTCTGCCGTCATAGGCGCTCTAGGACCCACACCCCCTGGCTTACCAGCCTGCATGAAACCTGACGACGCTATGAGGCGCGTTCGCGACGTCTTCGTAGAGCCGCTTGTCCCGGTGCTGCCCGGGTGCTCGCCGAAAACGTGCGGGCCGCCTCGCCAGACAGTCTCAGCACGATGATTGCATGAGACGCCGCAGATCATCTCCGTAAGTTTTATGAGGCTGCTTTTTCTTTTCCACTCAAGGCGAGGCGTTATGGGCCATCGGCATGCGCCGGAGGGGAGGGCGGCGCTGGCGAGCAGATTCCGGCACAGCCGGCGCAGTTTGAGTTGCCCTGAGGACGCAGAAGCCCACCAACCGGATCGCGATCCGCGAGATCAGAGGAACGCATTGCAGCAGCGAAGCCGATCTTCGCGCGTGCGACTCCACCGCCTGCGCGGGGTCGTCGGCGAGGACTCGGGCGTCGACATCGCAGGACGGGCATTCCCGCCATCAGGGACTGAGCATGAGCTGAGAGCGTTATGAATGTTGGCCTTGAATGCCCCCGCCTGGCCGCTCCGGACCCAAACTCAAGCTGGCCCTGCTGGCGGGGCCGGGGCGACGGAACTACGGGAAAGCGGTGGTGCAGCACGACAGCGCGGCCGGCACCGAAGCCGGGAGGCCCCTGCGGGCGATTCGATTCAAGACCGATGCCTTGGAGCGACAACCAACAGTGGCATCTCCTGGTCCTGATCGCGAGAGACCGTCACGTGGGACAACGCCTCGCTGAATCGGTATCCGTTGTAAGTGTCTTCAAAGGCCACATGATGGTCATCGCAATACAACAGGCGGCAGACACGAAGCTCCTCGTAGGCGCTGTCGGCCGGCGGCAGGTGGCTACCCAGGCGATACCCCTGACCTCTGACCCGGAATACTTCACCTCGACTCTCACGAAGCAGACGCGCCTTGGTCGCGCGCGAAGGCTCGTCATGGGCAGCTGCGCTGAGGTGCATCACCGTCCGCTCTACGCCCGGCATGCGGAGACGCTCTCGCAACTCGCAATCCTCCATGCCGTCGGCAAGCGTAGCTACGAGGTCTGGCCAAGCAAATTGCAGCAAGTCCTCGACACACTTGACTTGCTCGCCGCTCAGGCGTGCCGGGCCACACCAGCTGCGCAGTGTGTGTAGCGCCTGGTCGCGATCGCTAACGTGGAGCGCCGCCAACTCCAGCACCCAGAACGCCTGTCGCCGCGAGAAAGTTTCCGGCGCTCCCCTCCCCGGTCTCGTGGGCGGGACGGAACTACCGCCTGAAGCGAAGGGGCTCGTTGGCAAGAACTGCCGTATTGCGTGACCTAGCACAGACCCCTCCTCTGGGTTCGTCACAAGGGACGTTTGCCCTGTCGAGTCTCAAAGCGCGCGGATTGTTACCCTGAAAGATCAGTAGTGCAAGGGTATCAATCAGCACCGGAAGGCAGTCGTCCGCGGCCCCCCAACGACGGTCGTCAATTAGGTGTCTTGCTGCTGCCTCGCGTCCTTGCGCGCTCAGAGGACAAGGGCTCCAGCCGATCGCTTCAGGCAAACCAGACAGTGCAAGCGGTTTTCCAATGCAGCAGATGCGGACGACTGGAACCCGCGTGTCTGCGGACGCTTGGCGCCCTTGTGGCAGCAACGTCAAACCCTCCGCAGGAACGACGCGGCGGCAGTGGCGCGTTGGACCAGTCTGGATCCGGCCTTGTTTTGCTCAGAAGTAAAGCGTCCAGTCAGGCGCAGTTGGGGAGAGTCCAGAAACTCCACCGCGCTGCTTGCAAAGAACGCGCAGTGGCTCCGCCTCTTCATACGGCGTGCCGAACTAGATCCGAAGCGGACCTATCCTATTTTTTCGCGGCCGGCTCCAGCGCGATCGCAACCGCCTCGGTGTACACGGCCTGGACCTGATCGCCAACGCGGATGGCCTTGAACTGCTCGGGGTCGTTCACCTTCAGGTCGACCGACTGTTCGGGCCCCTTGAGAGTCACCATCTTGGTCTTGGCGTTGACGGCCGTCACGTCGGCGGTGACCTCGATCTTCTTGCCGACCACTCCGGCCGGTTCGGCGCCGACGGCCGCACGGTTGCCGCTTGAGGATACGGACCGGCTGCGCAATTCCTTGCCGTCTTTCATCAGGGACAGCGTCAGAGCCTGCTCATAGCGCACCAGAATCTTGTCGCCCACTTTGACCTGGTCCAGGTTGCGCACGTGGGGACCGATGGCCAGCGTAGACAGCTTGCCTTTGGGGCCTTTGACCGTCACGTGGCGGCCCGGTAAGTCGATGGCCTCGACGGTGGCGCTGATATTGACCGTTTCTACAAGGGCCGCCTTGCCAGGCGCCGTCACGACCAGCGCCGTCGCGTCGGTAGTGGATTTGTCCTGCGACAGCGCAGGCAACGAGAAGACTCCGAACACGACAGCGGCCAGTAGCGCGGGACTGTGATTCATGAGAATGCCTTTCATGCGCTGTGGATGCGCCGGGCGCATCTTCCGACCGCTACTGCATTGCGTCAAACGCGCTGCGGCAAAGGGCAAGCTCGGAGTGATCAGCGAACACCGGCTTAGGACCGGCGTAGGCGCCATCCTTGCGGCCGGCCTCTGCGCCGCAATATCCGTTGACAGAGCCCACGTGGCAACAGGCCGGCAGACGCTCGGAACATGCGGCGACCGGCGCCTCCATCGGAATTTTCCCCGCTTCAATGCAGCCCTGTCCCTCAACTTAGGTTGATTCGAGACTTTAAAATGAAATACTTGATACCTCATGTAGAGGTTCCACAAGTGGAGTCGATGCACTCAGTTGCATCTGCTCCTATGGCAGCTGTTGTGCCCGGACGTATGTTGTGCAGGTCTTGGCTTTCGCTGAGCCGCTCAGCAATTTTCACGATTGGAGGGATCCGATGTTCGACCGACACACACTCGCAGCTGCTGCCTGTTGCCGCCCGGCTAGTCATCGCCCCGCGTTCTGGTTCGATCTGGAACGACTTTTGATGGGCATGTTCACCAGGTACGATCGCGAACTCGGAACGCCTCTATCACCCGAGCAGCTGCGTGAAGCTGTTCGGAAAACGGGCAAACACTTGCCACACTTTGATGCGCGACAACCCCTGCGTTGGCACATGCTGCTGGGGCAAGAGCGACGTCGGCCCGCGCGGATCACGGATGACAGTAGTCGGCGATTAGTGTCATCGTGCTTGCTCCTCACTACACCTGCAAGGAGAATGCTGTGGAACGTCGCAAGATACTCATCACCAGTGCAGTTCTAACCACGCTGCTGGTCGGCGGCGCTTATGCGCAGGACAAAGCCGCACAACAGGCCGAAGTGAAGGCGAAGGCGATGCAGACGCTTCAGGAGTTCTACAAGGCCGATCCGGCGATCAAGGACGTCGTCAGCAAGGCGCCGGGTTATGCCGTGTTCACCACCTACGGATTGAGCTTTGGTGTTGGCGGTGCCGGCGGCAAGGGCCTGGCGCACGACAGCAAGTCGAAGAAGGACACTTACATGTCCATTGCCCAGGCGAGCGCGGGCTTGCAGATCGGCGCCTCCGATACGCGCTATCTCTTTGTCTTCAACGACACCAAGTCGCTGGCCGACTTCATCGATAGCGGGTGGGACGCGTCCGCCGGCGCTGGCGCGGGAGCGGGCACCAGGAAGGAAGATTCGAATGTGAAGGCGGGCGCTATCGTCTTCACAGGCGGCCAGGCGTACGTGTTGACCAAGGCCGGACTCCAGGCGGGAGTAGCCCTTGGTGGCTCGAAGGTCTGGAAGGACAAGGATCTCAACTGAAACTGCCGGTCACTTGCCAGAGGAACCGATTGTGCGCACCCGCGGCGCGGACGCACGTAAAGCTAGCATTGCTGCCTTGTCGCCTAGACAAAGAAACGCAGCGCGCGATTCGCAAAGTGAATGACTAGGTTACCCGAAGTCTTCTTCGGCTCCCGGTCAGTGGCGATGTCGTCTCGGGGGGAGACCTTTCGGTGCCTAGTGCGATTCTTGCAAAGGAGCCATGAGCATGAAGCAAGCCTTAACCGCGTTAGTCGTTGCAGTCTCGGGGTGTGCAAGTCAAGCGCCATCGTCTCCGCCGGCGACTGACGCTCGTCCTGTCGGACAAAGCCAGCTTGCCCCTAGGGCTGCGGCCACCTGCATTGCTCAAAAGTGGGCGAACATGTCCGGGCAACCAGTCCAGATGCAGTACGTGTTTGCGAACGAAACTGCGTTTGACGTACTTGTGCCGGGCCAGAGCGCGCCGACCGGCACCCCCTCGGACAGCAGGCTTCATGCTGCCCTGGTGCGCCCGGCCCCCAGTGGCCCAGGTTCAATGGTGTCTTTTCGTGGGCCTGAGGGCCCAGTGAGTGGAACTGTGGGCCAGTGTCAGTCAGGCTGAACAGAGCATCGGGCCACGCCAAGATCGGAGGAATCTGCGGCTTAGCGCGTCCGATACTTGGACTCTCCGAGCGCGCTACACTCGTCTGCGAGCGGCGCCCGAATCGCGCGGCACGATTTCGGCTGGTCCGTTAGGAAGAATCGCTGACCCATTCAGTTGATCATCCTCGGATGCAGCGCAGCGACCACCTGCGAAGGAAGCAGATGGACATGCTGCCTACTGTGCGTTGTACTTCAAGGCCCGACCACATCAGCCTCGCCCGCCGGGATCCCGATGCGGCCGACCTCCGCATGATTCATCAATGCATCGTAAGCGGCTGGCCGTCCCATGGTTGACGGGCGGACGAGGATCGCTGCGGTAGCGGCGCGTGCTCAGCGCGCGGGGTGCCAGTTGTGCGGAAGC
>NZ_FOUG01000041.1 GCF_900114785.1 Variovorax sp. OV329 | reverse complement strand
GCGCGCGCCGCCTCGCCGCCGCCGGCCTCGACCTTGGCGAACTGCGACTGCAGGTCGTCCACCAGGGCGCGCATGGCGTTGGCATTGGCCTGGAATTCCCCGGACCTCGGATTGAGTTTTGTTGCTAAGACTGCCATGGACAAGTCAGGGGGTACAAAGAATCTAAAGAAAGGCGCCTCAAAACAACGCCGCTACGGGATGCTCGGACTTGGCTCGCCCACCGAACCAAGCTGTGTCGATTCACGTTCGGATATGGGAGTGAGTGAGATCTGGCCATTACTCGAGCTTGAGCCCAGCGCTCTTGATCAGTGGGCCCCACTTCTCGCGTTCGCTGCGGGCGAAGCTCGTCAACGCGTCCGGCGGCCCCCCTGCAGCTTCATGGCCGAGGTCCAAGAGGCGTTGGCGAACCTCGGGCTGTCCGAGGATCTTGCTAAGCTCCGCGTTGAGCTTCTGGACGATCACGGCCGGCGTTCCATGAGGCGCATAGAGCGCGTTCCAAGCGACCATCTGGAACCCGTCTAGCCCTTGCGAGGCCGCAGTCTTGACGCCAGGAAGAAGCGCGGACTCCTTCAGGGAAGTAACTGCGAGCGCCTTGAGCTTGCCGTTTGAGATGAACGGACGAGCAGCGCTGGCCGTATCAATGCCGACGAGTACCTGGCCGCCCATCAGATCGGTCATTGAAGTGCCAGACCCTTTGTACGGAACAGCCGTCATTGCGGCACCACCCTGCTTCTGGATCATCTCCAGTGCGAGGCGAGCTGTCGTGCTCGGTAGGCCGACGTTGATGGAGTTTGGCTTCGCCTTCGCGTCAGCCATCAATGCCGCAAAAGACGTGTACGGGGCGCTGACATTGGCGAGGACCACCATGGGGAAAGTGCTCACCAGAGAGACTGCCTCAAAATCCTTCTCCGCATCGAATGGCATGGAGGGGTAGAGGAACTGATTGAGCACATGGGTCGCGTTAGTTCCCATGACCAGCGTATACCCATCCGGCGCAGCGCGAGCCGCCTCGGCCGCGCCGATATTGCCACCCGCGCCCGCCTTGTTGTCCACAACGATGGGTTGCCCTAGCGACTTTCCCAGAAGATCGCCGAGGTATCGCGTAGCCACGTCGGTTCCCTGACCCGCCTGGTAGGGCACGATGATCCGAATCGGCTTCACGGGATAGGACTGTGCAGACGCACCGATCCCGACACATAGGACAAGTAGGACGGCAAAGACGCGAGCAAAGAAGTTCATGATGTTGTCTCCGTTGAATTATTTGTGTTTCCGTCTGGCTTAGTCGCCCGACACTGGGCACACGCCCAGCGTCGCCAGCCGCTGTATTCGCTCCTGGTCGAACCCTGCGTCGCGCAAGACAGAAGCTGCGTGCTGACCGAATCGGGGAGGTGGACTTCCCGTCACGCCGGGCGTTCTCGAAAGCTTCACCGGAACGCCAATTCCTCGATAGCCGTCCTGCTCCACCCGCATCTGCCGGTGCTGTGCGTGGGGCTGGGCGAAAGCCTCGGGGACGGTGTTGACCGGTCCGACCGGGACGCCGGCACGCATCAGGTCGCTGCACAGCTTCTCGCGTTCGCGCTGCGCAAGTGTTTTCTCGATCTCACTGCGCAGTTCACCTCGATGCTGCAAGCGCACCGCGTTGGTTTCAAAGCGCGGATCGGCAACCAGGTGGTCGAGGCCCACTGCGGCGCAGAACTTTGCGAACTGCCGATCATTGAGAATACCCAGAAAGACTTGGCCATCCAGGCACTGGAACTTGTCGTACGGCGAGATGTTGGGATGTGCGCTCCCGAGCAATCCAGGAACCTGATCGGAGTACATCCAGTTGGCCGCGTGCGGGACAAGCAAACTGAGCGCTGTGTCGAACAAGGTGGCCTCGACGCGCTGGCCCAGGCCCGTGCGGTGACGATCGTTCAGCGCAAGCAAGATGCCGGTCAATGCCGTATAGCCCGTCAGATGGTCCACGATGGGAATACCCATCCTGGTAGGCCCTGATGCGGGATCCCCATTGACGCTCATCAACCCGCACATCGCCTGCAGGACCGCGTCGTAACCGGGAAGGCCGCCGAGCGGGCCGTCGGGTCCGAAGCCAGAGATGGAGCAGTAGATGAGCTTTGGGAAACGAGGTTTGAGCTCGTCCTCGAAGTCCAGCCCCCAGCGTTGCATCGTCCCAGGAATGAAGTTCTCCACCAGAACGTCAGCATCCTTGACCATGTCCAACAAGGCTTGGCGACCTTCCGGATGCGAGAGGTTCATCACCATCGCCCGCTTCCCGCGGTTCACGGCGGTGAAATAGGCCGCGTCGCCCTTCGAGTCGAACGGCGGGCCGAGTGATCGCGTTTCGTCGCCCGAGGGGGGTTCGATCTTGATCACCTCTGCGCCGTGATCGGAAAGCATCTGGGTGCACAGCGGACCGGCCAGCACTCTGGACAAGTCGATGACGCGCAGCCCTGCTAAGGCGCCGTGCCCGCAAGCATGGCGCTCGGAAGAATTTGGCATGGTCGATCTCGAATTGGCACACTGCGGCATGCCGGCAGGGGAGCCGGCACGCCACATGAATGGCCCGGAGGGCCGATGCTTTGGATGCCCCCCGAGAGGGGCATCGGATCGTCAGCCCCGCGAGGGCAGTTCGACCACGCCCGAGGCGATCACCGACAGTTCGTCATCCTGGTTGCGGGCTTCCTGCGAAATCTCAACCAGGTGGCGGCCGTTCTCGACGAACTTGCGCACGACATGCCCCTTGATGAAAAGCATGTCGCCTTCCGGGTTGTGCCGGCGGATCTTGCAGTGAGACTTGCGAAGGAAGCCATCGTCGCCCATCCAGTTGGTCAAGTGGTTGGTCATCCACGAGGTACGCTCCGGACCGTAATCGTAGGCACCAGGCGCGCCGACCTCCAGGGCGAAGTCTTCTTCCCAGTGCACACGCTCCGGGACGTCGGGGATGCCAAAGCGGTTGGTGATGCCCACGCCGGGGTGGGCGTCGATGAGCTTCCACGCCAGCTTGTTGGCGCGGATGTACAAGCCGCCCCAGCCCTGGGCATAGGCAATGAAGCCGGTCACCGTCATCGGGCCCTTGAACATGACGGGCAGCGATTCGCCTTCCTTGACGTCTTCCCAGTAACGCGGCGTGCTGCCTCGCACTTCCTCCTGGGCATACAGCTTGTAGGCCTCCTGGATCTCTTCGGGTGAGTAGCGACGCGGTTCGCGGGCCCGCACTTCCTTGTACTTGCTGCCCTGCTCGCGGGCGTGGTCGCGTTCCGTGCGGAAGCACCAGCTATCGGCTTCGGCCACCTTGTCGCCGTCCTGATTGAAGAAGTCCACGTGGTAGATCTGCTGGACTGCACGGCCAGCGAAGCGGGTCTGGTGCTCGATCAGGTCCTTCAGATAGGCCTCGGTCCGGATCGTGTCGTTGCGCTTAACCGGCTGGTGCCATTGCCAATCGGCACCCGACCACATTGCGTGCACGCCCGGCAGGCCACCGACATAGCCCGAGACGATCCGGCTTGTCGAGAACAAGAAGCTGGGCAAGGCGACGATGCCGCCGTACTTCGACTTGGCCGCGTAATCCGGGTCACACCACAGCGGGTTGTCGTCGCCGATACCGTGGGCGTAGTGCCGGATGTTGTCGCGTGTGGCCTCGTAGCACCACGGTTCAGCGGTGGCGCCAATCTTCAGTCCGATGCGCTCGCGCAGCTCTTCCATGCCCTGGTCGGTGATTTTGGGGAAGGTGCGTTCGATCTTGGTGGACATGCTGTCTCCTGTTGAGTAAGTGGTTGAGGTTGGGTGGTGGTGGTGGTCTATGAGTGGGCGACAGCGTTGGCAGCTTCCTGCTCGCGCAGCTTCTTGCGATGGATCTTTCCAGCGGGTGTCTTGGGCAGCTCCGCGACGAAGGCGACCTGGCGTGGGTATTCGTGCTGGCTCAGACGGGAGCGCACCCCATCCTGGATTTCCTGAATGAAGGCATCGCCTGCCGGCCTGTCCGACACGACAAACGCCTTGACAACCAGGCCTCGAAGGGCATCGGGCACCCCGATCGCAGCGGCTTCCTTCACGTCCGGGTGCTTGAGGATGGCGTCTTCGACCTCGACGGCGCCGATCGTCCAGCCAGCCGAAATGATCACGTCGTCGGCTCGGCCGCCGTGCCAGAAATAGCCGTCTTCATCCACACGGCCCAGGTCCTTCGTGGCAACCCACTCGCCGCGGCGCCAGAGCTTCAGCTCACCCGAAACGCCCGGAGAGCAGACGTTTCCTTGGGCATCCTGCACTTCCACGCGTAGGCCCGGAACCGGCTTGCCCAGGGAGCCGGCCTTGACCGGGAAATCCTGCGCGCCGGGGTACGACACCAGGCAGACGCCGATCTCTGTCGTCCCGTACATGCTGCAGGCCTTGTGACCGAAAGTCGCCTCGACGAAAGATGCGGTTTCGCTGTCAATTGGCTCGCCAGTGAACGAAAGCTTCTGGAGGAAGTATTGGTGCTTCGTCGCAGCACCAGAGTTGCGCATCATCCGGTAGTGCGTGGCGGCAGCCGACAGGTTGGTGAAGCGATGCGCCTCCAGCGCCTGGAGCAGCCGTTCGCCGCTGAACTTGCCGGCGTAGGCGCCGATCGTGACCCCCATAGCCAGGGGCGCGAGCGTTCCGTGCCACAGCCCATGGCCCCAGGCTGGCGAGGAAGGACACAGGAAACGGTCGCTAGGTCGCACCCCGGTGCCATAGAGCGCGGCCAGCATCAGCGTCACGATCGCGCGGTGAGTGTGCTTCACCGCATCAGGAAGTTCGCGGGTCGTGCCGGAGGTGTACTGAAAGATCGCAAGGTCGTCGGCACGGGTGTTGACCTCGAAGTGGGCAGGGAAGCGGCTCAACGAGGACACGAATTCATCGTCAGCGACGACAACATTGAGGTCTTCTGTCGCAGGGACCACGTCCGCCTTTTCGATGTTCGTCACGAGCAGGCGCGGCTTGCAGTCCTGAACTCGAAGGCGAATGCCATCGGGACCGAAGAGCGTGAACAGGGGCACGGCGATGGCCCCCATCTTCATGGCGCCAAAGATGGAGAGATAGAACGCCCGCGAGGGCTCCAGCATCACCGCGACTCGGTCGCCGGGGCGGATGCCCTGCTCGATAAGAAAGTGAGCGAATCGCGAAGACCCTTCAGAGATCTCCTTGAATGTGAGCGATTCGTCCTCGCCATTGGCTCGCACGAGGACCACCGCCTCGCGGCTTCCATCAACGTGACGGTCGATGCACTCGTGCGCAATGTTCATGCGCTCCTTGTTGCCGTCAAAGAGTTCCCACAGCCGCTCGGAGCTGCAGTGCGCTTGCGCGTCCGCATAGGAGGTGTAGTCGGTCAGTTTGGTCATTGCCTTGTCTCTCGTTTCGTCCTTGTCGATGAAACAGACTTTGCGCGCCTCCTCTTGAATTGTCAATAGCGCTCTACGATTGTCTATGTACAATTCCAGACTGGGTCGGCCAATGTGAATCAACACCTGTTTTGCACAAGCCCTGGTGTGAAACGAACGTATGCTCGGCGCCTGAAACGAATCGGATTTATCCATGCCCTCTTCCGCACAACCCTCCACTCGTGAAGCCAAAGGGCCTCGCGTCCGGCCCGTGCCTGCCGTCTCCAGGGCGCTCGCCATCCTTCGACTGCTGGCTGCACATCCAGAGCCAATGACACTGAAGGCAATTTCAGATGAGTTGGAGATGGTCACCAGCACCTGCCTTCACATCCTTCGGGTGCTCGTCGAGGAACGAATGGTGAAGATCGAAGCTGGCACCAAGCGGTACGCCCTGGACGTGGGAGTGCTGGCGCTCGCGCATAGCGTCGTTGAGAACAATCCCTTCTCTGAGCGATTGCAAGATGCGCTAGACCGCCTTTCGGAGAAGTGGGACGTCACCACGATCGGGGTCAAGGTATCGGGCGTGGAAGACCTGGTCGTTCTGGCACTGGCCCGCTCGCGCGGCCCGTTTCGTCTCTACGTTGAAGTCGGTGGTCGGTTTCCCGCCCTAACAAGCGCAACAGGGCGGCTCGTTGCCGCTTTCGCCGAGCTGTCGGATGCGGATCTGGGACGGCACTTCAAACAGCTCAATTGGGACAACGCGCCCGAATTCGAAACTTGGAAAAAGGAGATTCGCGCCGTGGCGAAGAAGGGATTCGCGATCGACCGCGGCAACTACATGGGAGGAATCACGGTGATCGCAGTCCCCGTTTTGGATTCGCAGAAGCGACTCGCCCACGCCCTTGTCGCTATCGGTGTGTCCGATCAACTGACCAAAGAGCGCACGCAATCGTTGACAGCCGACCTCATGCTGGAAGCTCGGGCATTGTCATGACGATCGCATTCAGCCCGGGATCAAGATGAACAACATTCACGTGGAAGTTTTGGAGCAAGCGGGGTGGCGGCAACGCACGCTCGGTCGTTTTGCCGATAGGCTGGGCCCACTTTGGACCCGCAAGGAAGGCGACACCTGGGCTTACGGAATTCTGGCGACGGATGATCACCTCAATCCGGCAGGATTTGTCCATGGCGGCGTCTTGTGTGCCCTATTCGACCACGCGGTGAGCGCCTTTGCCTGGGAAGCAACAGGTCGGCGAGCGTGCGTGACGGTGCAACTCAACACCCAATTCATATCGGCGGCGCGACAAGGACAGTTCCTTGAGGCCCGCGGCAAAGTTGTACGTCTGGCGACGACACTCGCTTTCGTGGAAGCTGGGATCTCCTCCGGAGCAGATGAGCTACTTAGAGGTTCAAGCGTCCTGAGGATCATGCCTTAGTCCTTCGAGCTGAAACTATGGGCCGCCACCGGCGCCGCGCATGAGGTCGGCTCGCTAGGGGCACAGAGTTACCGAGATTTGCTGACTTCAGCCTACGACTGCTTCGGCGGCGGAAACCAGTCATCCCTAGCGGTCAACCGCTAGGTCTGGTACGGGCACACACCGGCCGAAGAGCAGACCGTCAGAACAGCAGCGATGGACTAAGCCGCTCGCGCGGCAGTTGCCTCGCCACCGCCGTGGTTGCTCGCAGGGTTTCTGGTTCTTGCCAAGTTGACGGCTGAGGCAATCCGC
>NZ_FOUG01000036.1 GCF_900114785.1 Variovorax sp. OV329 | reverse complement strand
AGGCATCCTGCGCGTCACCATCCGGCCGAGCCGGGTTTGCCCTTGAACGGGCCGACGAGTTCGGGCGTGATCCAACCGGCGTAGAAGCGCCCGGGGCTGTGGCAACACGCGGACACCATCGACCAGGCACTCGAGCTGCTGCCGATGGAACGCGACGTGGTCGCGCAATGCCGCGAACGTAGATTCAGGCTGAGGGTAGAACCAAGCCGCTGATTCAAAGCGCTACGTTCGGAAGTCATGCGAGATTCTTCCTGATTAGCCGGCCTTGCGCCACCGACCCGAGTCAGGGCACAAAGTGGCCGGTGCGCCGTTCAGCCAAACTTGCTCTTCATCCAGCTGCAGCGAAGTCAAAGGGTCGGTGTCGAAGGTGACTTGAAGTGCGCGCCCAACATAGGCATCTTCGATGGGAAGCTCCCAAGTCAGGAATACCTGGGTGCAATCCTTGTCGGAAGTGAAGTCGTCCACACGAAAGCCGCTGCTGTTGCGTTGAACTACGGCGTGGGGTTGGCCGGTATCGAATATCACGGCTGTACCCCGGGCAAGGGGAATTCGATGACCTGTAGAAGGGAAATGCAGGTCCAGACCTTTGTCCTCGGTCAGGAAGAGATTGCAAAAGGCCATGCCCCCATATTGCGCACCGTCATGGTGGTACTTTGCACCGCGGCATGCCATGAGAGCGACGTCGCTGGAGCCAAGCACCCCGGGCAGTCCGAGCGAGCACGCCCAATCAGCCACCAGCTGCACGCAGTATTTGAGCTCGGACCAACGCGCGCGCGTCCGTGCCAAAGGCAATGCCTCGACCTCTCCGGGTTCCAGGCCCAAGTGCAAGGATGCATCCCTTTCCCAATCAGCGATGAGACGTGCGGGGGGCACAGGCACATCGACCTTGTCCGACAACACGACTTCGCTCACGCTTCGACTGCGGATGGACTCGCCGCTCCAGAAATAGGATGTGAGCAGGTCTGGCCCGGGATTCGGTCGAGGGGGATTGCTCATCCGAATCAAATCCGCGGCGTAGTGAATGCGTTGACGTCCGCACGCAGCAGTTCCGCGCCCAGGTTGATGGCCTGCACTGAACGGGTGGTGGTCCCCTTGAACGCCATGTGCTCAAGGACATGGCCAATGCCGTTCGCTGTCGGGGTTTCATCACGGGATCCAGCGCGCAAGAACTCGCCCACACTGGCGCCTTGCACGTGAGGCATAGGAATGGCGCGCAGCCGTACCCCGTTCGCAAGCGTGCGAAGGGTGATGGTGTTGTGCCCTGTTGACAGCAAGCCCATGGCTCAGCGGTTCCCCGGCTGCTGCGGTCTCACACCGATGCCATAGAGCGCCAGCAAACCCAGCACGTGCCCGACAGCAACGCCGGGCTCCCCCGCTTCGATGCGCCCGATGGTTTGGATATGCACCCCCAGGCGCGCCGCCGCTGCGGCCTGCCCCTCGCCGGCCGCCGTCCGGGCCAACCTCGCCGCTAAACCTAGTTCCCGAATCGAGTCCAGGGCGTCGCCACCGATGTCTGCCGAGATGCGCTTTCCTTTGGTCATGGGGCATTGTCGCTGTCCGCACCTTGCCTTGAACTGTGCACCAGTGGTGGGATGCCTCCGACCCATGAGAGATTCTCTCAATTGGCGCCTCCGCGGCAGAAGGGCGCTCCATGCAGGGTTTGCGCGGATGCACTACCAGGAATTGGACTGTCACCCGACTTGATTGCGGACTTTGCGGGCTTGCATCTGCACGCGCACACGGGGCAGGGTCGCTCTGGCTCCGATCAAGGTGGACTGGTGAGACCGGCTCAACTAGACGGTTGGACCGCCATCTGCGCTTGAAACATCCGCGTAAAGTCGCAGCTCTCCTGCGCGAGCATCACGATGGACGAAGTGAGCGCACTGCGATGCGCGCCTTTCTGCATGGCCACGTAGCGCACCACAGGAAGGGCCGGCACCACGTCGAGCTCCGCAAGCATGCCTGCGATCACAAGCGGCTGCAGGCACTCACGCGGCAGATAGCTCACGCCCAGGCCCGACACGGTGAGCCCGGTCAGCGCCACCAGATTGCTCACCACGATCACATTGGCCGGCTGCACCCCCTGCTCCTTCATCCACGCGTCATAGGCGCGACCGGTGCCTGAGTTGAGGCCCTGCACCAACATGCGATGGCGCGCCAGTTCGTGCAGCCGCATGGGTCCGCCTGCAGGGACCACGCCGGGCTTGCACATCCAGGCACTTGTCACCTGCCCAACGACCTTGTGCGGCAGACGTGCGTCGGCGAAGGTCTCAGGCACGATGGCCAGATCGAGTTCGTCGGCCAGCAGCTTGTCGCGCAGTTGCAGGCTGTCGTCCACGTCGGGTTCGAGGATCACCTTGGGATAGTGCTGCTGGATCAGGCCGATCCATCGTGGCAGCCACGTCATCGCGCTCAGTTCGGTCACACCGAGGCGAATGCGTCGCTCCAGCACGCCAGGTTTGCCGAACTGCTCCACGGCCGCGTCGCGTTGCTCGAGCAACTTGCTGGCGAGCACGAACATTTCCTCCCCCTTTTCCGTGAGGCGGGCCGTGCGCTGGCTGCGATCGAACAGCTCGGTGTCGAACAGCTGCTCCAGCTCGTGCACGCGCTTGGAAATAGCCGACTGGGAGGCGTGCAGGTGACGGGCCGCCTGCGCGAAGCCACCGAGCCGTGCAATCCAGTACAGCGCTTCGAGCTGCTTGAAGGTCATCTCCTCACTTTAAAACACTTTTGCTCATGTGATTCGATCACAAAAAATCGCTTTTGGAAATTCATTGCGGCATCGAAGATGCGCTCCAAACCAATCCCTCGTGTTCCAAGGAATCTGCCATGAACCTCAAAAAGCGGCCCCTCGTGTTTGGTCTCGCGCTTGCCCTGTGCTGTGGCGCCGCCAGTGCCCAGAGCGGTGGCACCCTGCAGAAGATCAAGGAAAGCGGCACGATCCAGATCGGCGCACGCGAAAGCCAGATTCCCTTCTCGTACAAGCTCAGTGCCGATGCCGCACCTATTGGCTTCACCACCGACATCTGCCTGAAGATCGTGGATGCCGTGAAGGCCAAGCTGGGTCTGCCGAAGGTCGAAGTGCAGTACGTCATGCTCAACTCGACCAACCGCATCCCTTTGCTTCAGAACGGCACCGTCGACCTCGACTGCGCCACCACCACCAACAGCACGCAGCGCCAGCAGCAGGTCGACTTCGCGCCCAGCCACTTTGTCACCAACATCACCGCCGCGGTGAAGAAGGCCTCGGGCATCAACGCCCTCGCCGACCTCAACGGCAAGAACGTGGCCACCGTTGCGGGCAGCACCTCGATCCAGCTGCTGCGCGGCGCGCGCAAGAGCGGCAACATCGAGGCGAACGAGCTGCCGGGCAAAGACACCTCTGACGGCTTTTTGCTGCTGTCCACCGGTCGTGCCGATGCCTATATGCTCGACGACGTACAGCTCGCCGGCATGATCGCCAACGCGCCCAACCCCGGCGACTACAAGATCCTGAAGGAGTCGCTTCGCCAGGAGCCCTACGGGATCATGCTGCGCAAGGACGACCCGCAGTTCAAGGCACTGGTGGACGAGACCGTCACCGGCCTGATGAAATCGGGCGCCATCGAGCAGCTCTACGCCAAGTGGTTTCTCTCGCCCATTCCGCCGAAGAACGCCAACCTCAACTTCCCGATGACGGACGCGGTGCGTGAGATCTACAAGAACCCCAACAACAAGGGCGTCTGAGCCATGGGCCTCGATCAAGCACTCCAGAAGCTCCCGCGCGGCCAACTCTTCTCCGACGCGCTGATGCGCGAGGTGAAGGCGCGCTTCCTCCAGGTCGATCACGACCATCACGGCCGCGAGCGCCTGTACTTCGACAATGCCGGTGGGTCCTTTCGCCTGAAGGCAGCGGCGGCGCGCTTTGCGCAGGTCGATGCCATTCCCGACAATGCAGAGCGCATTCACGCTACCGCAGTGGAGTTGCAGGACATCCAGGCCAAGGGATGTGCCGACCTGCGCACGATCCTGAACGCCCAAGGCGGCAGCGTGTACGCCTCGCTCAGCGCCTCGGGCGCCATGTTCGACATGGTGCGCGCGGTAGCCGAGAACGTTCCGGGCACGAACATGGTCACGACCGTGCTCGAACATCCGTCGGCCTTCGATGCGATGAGCCTCTACGCACAGCGCCTGGGCCGTGAACTGCGGGTCGCAAGGAGCAATCCGGCGACCGGCGGGGTGGACGTCGACGAGATCGTGCGGCTGGTCGATGAGAACACCTGCTTGCTCAACGTCATCCATGCATCGAACATCTCAGGTGCCAAGCTTGACATGGAAGCTATCGTGCGCCGCGCGCGCGAGATCAAGCCCGATCTTTACATCCTGGTGGACGCGGTCCAGCACGCGCCGCACGGCCTCATCGACCTGCAGAAGACGCCGGTGGACGGCATCAACGTTGCGCCCTACAAGTTCTTCGGATGCCGGGGATCGGGCCTCTCGTGGGTATCCGAGCGCGCGTCCGTGCTACCGCACCACAAGCTCGCGGGCAAGAAGCCCGACTATTGGGACCTGGGCAGCGCCGCGCCATGGCAGTTTGCGGTTCTCACCGAGATCGTCGACTACGTGTGCTGGTTGGGCAGCCAATTCGTGGACGCCACCGATCGCCGTGCGCTCTTCACCGCGGGCATCACGCACATTGAATTGCACGAGCGAGCGCTCCTAGCGCTGCTGCTCGACGGCAACGGGAACGCCACCGGCATGCGCAAGCTTGAGGGCGTGAGCGTCTTCCTCGACCATTCCGACCTGACGAAACGCGACCTGATCTTGGGCATCGGCTTCGACCGCATCGACTGCACGCAGGCCGTGCTGGAGTACGCCAAGCGCGGCGTGACGGTCTACGAGCGTGTAGCCACCAGCATCTACTCGAAGCGCATGCTCGAATCCTTTGGGCTGGCGGGCACCGTGCGCGTGTCACCCCTGCACTGCCATTCCGTAGCCGACGTCGAGAAATTCCTGCGCATCACCCGGGACATCGCCATCGGCGACCAGGACTTCTCAGGGCACTGAGCCGGCACGAAGCCGGCCAACCTGCAACGCAGCTTCGCAGCGCGATCCTCCCCCGAGGACCACACACATCTCTGATGGAATTCAGGCCGTCCTCAACGGCGGATCAACCCGTTGAGGTGCCTGCGCAGGCAACGTCTATGCATTGGCGCAGAAGTCATCGGGTGTGCGGGCCGACGAGATCCTCATAGTCGCGTGCCACAAGTACGTAGACGCGAGTTCTTAGGAGCCAGACGACGCACGCATCGACGGCAGCAATGGCAACGCCTCCTCCTTCACGCTCCCCGCCACCTCGACCGCCCATTCATCGACGGCATCCAGCAGGCGCCGCTGCGCGTCGAGCAAGGTCGCGGTGTGGTCGATGTCGGGCCAGAACCGGTAGCGAATCTGCTTCAGACACGGTTCCCCGCGAAGCTGCGCAAGCATGCCCATGTTCCTGTCTGCAGCGTGCAGCATGGCCGAGAACATGACGTAGACGTCGACCCCACGGTCGAGCAGCGACTGCAGTTCCGCGGCGTAGTCCTTGGCCGTGTAGGCCGGCGCATTGGTGGCAAAGATGTCCGCCTGCACTTCAGACTCGGCGCCCTTGGGTTTTCGCAGGCGCGCGAGGAATTGCCGGCCCAACGAAGCGTCCAGCGGCGAGCGCAGCCAGGCCGTCAGGGCTCGCCAGGCCGCGTTCTGGTGGCGCAGCGCTGCGTTGAACGGAAAGGCCGCCATTCGGTGCAACTTGCGCACGGCACGAACCCTCTTGCTGAGAAAGTCGGGACCATCGAACAGCAGAACGCCCACCACGCGCGAGTCGACCAGCCCGATGCTCAACGCGTTGTCCGCGCCCGAACAGACGCCGAAGACCAGGAACTTGCGCAGGCCCGTACTGGCCTGGAACTGATCCAGCGCCGCGCTCATGTCGTTCGACTGTTGCTGGCGAAAACTGTCGCGGCTGCTGGATGCCTTGCTGTCGCCAAGGCCGGACATGTCGAAGCGCAGCGACGGGATGCCCGAAGCAGCGAGCCGGCGCGCCAGCTTCACGTTGATGCGGCGCTGACCGACCCTGTAGTTCATCCCTGTGTTGAGCAGCAGGCATCCGACCCGCGCTCGCACCGCGCCCTCGCCGGGTTCGGTCAGGATGCCCACCAGTGCTTCCTCGCGGCCGAAGCCGACGATGGATTCCTCGTAGTTCATTGGAGCTCGGCCAGCATTTTTTGCAGCGCGGGAGCCGGCGCCAGTTCGTTGTTGGCAAAGGGATCGGATGTCCACACCAGAGAGTGCTCGAACTGAACAAACCGAAGTGCAGCCTGCGAATGGGCAGCGCCAACTGCATCGCACCAGTGGCTGGTCGGCGTGTCCAGGGCGCTGGCAATGGCCGTGATAGCGCAGTTGGGCGCCGCGGGCGGCACGTTGGGCTTCAATTCAAGAATCTGCTGACGCAATGGTTCGGCAACCGCGTAGCCGAGGCATTCGCTCGACAAGGCCAGCGGGTCGCGCTCGACGGCACGCCGCCAGCGGGTATCGGGAACGAAATGAGCCAGCTCCAGCTGCTCGACGTGTGCGATGCCCAACTGCGCGAGGTAGGCGCGACCATCGAGCACGGGGTCCCACAGCACGAGCCGGTGTACACGCGGAAAGGCATGAGGCGCGGCGCGCAACGCGACGCTCGCACCCAAGCGGGCGCCGAACCAGGTGATGCGCCGATCGCTTCCGATGCTGCGTAGCAGTTCGCGGTGCGCCAGGCCCACGTCGGAGGCCCAGCCCTGGAGATCGGCATCCTCGTCGTCACCAGCAGAGTCGCCGGTGCCATAGAAATCGAATCGCAAGGCCGCCACGCCCTGGCGCGCCAGGCGCTCCGCGAGCAGCCTGTAAAGGCGATGGACCCGCAGTGCTTCGTGGCCAAAGGGCGGCACCAGGACCACGCCCGACCGGGCAGCCTTGCCGTCCTCGGGCGCATGAAAAACGCCGAAGAGCTTGCGGTGCTGGGCGCCAAAGTAGAACGGCTTCATCACTTCCTGCCATGCGACCAAGGTCGACTGCTGGTCATCGCATGATCCTGCTGGTCAGCCGCTTCCACCACCCTGCCCCGTCATCGTCCTTGGCAGCCGGTGCGGACGCTGCCGCCGGCTCGGGGCGCGAATCGTCCAGCTTGATCCCGCTGGCCAGCTGCGACAGCGTCTCGAACATGAAGCGCCTGGCTTCCAGCCGAACGCCCCACTTCCTCTCGAACAGGACGACGATTCGCCCCACCTTCAGCGAATCGCCGCCCAGGTCGAAGAAGTTGTCGTGCGGCTGGATGTCGTCTGTCTCGATGTCAAGCACGTCTGCCCAGACGCCGCAGAGCGCGTCTTCCACCGGCAGGCGAGTGCCTTGCCGGGCTGCTCCATCCGGGCGCGATTCGCGGCTGGGTTGCGGAAGCGCATTGCGGTTGATCTTTCCGTTGGGCAGGAGCGGCAGCGTCTCGAGCCCCACGAAATGCTGCGGCACCATGTACTCGGGCAAGGTAGCACGCAGGTGGTCGCGCAGCGCCGGGGCATCGCAGTTGCCGCCGGCGGCGACCACGTAGGCCACCAGCCTCCGGTCGCCCGGCCGGTCTTCCCGGGCCAACACCAGGCACTGCGATACGTCCGCATGCGCCTGCAACTGCGCCTCGATCTCGCCGAGCTCGATGCGGTGACCGCGCAGCTTCACCTGGAAATCGAGCCGCCCCTGATGCTCCAGCGTGCCGTCGCGGCGCCAGCGACCGCGATCCCCCGTTCGGTACATGCGCGCGCCTGTCGCTGCAACGAAAGGCTCGGACAGGAAGCGATCGGCCGTCAGTTCGGGCCGCCCCAGGTAGCCCAGCGTCACGCCATCGCCCCCGATGAAGACTTCACCGGGCACGCCGACCGGGCAGCGATGGCCGTGCGCGTCCAGCACGTGCACGCGCGTATTGGCAATGGGGCGCCCTACCGAAATGCCCTGCACTCCCGTGGGCACCTTCCAGCAGGTGGACCACACGGTGGTTTCGGTCGGGCCGTACATGTTCCAGAGCTCGCCGACACGTGCCATCAGCGCGCGCGCCATGTGCGCGGAAAGGCTTTCCCCGCCGATGAGTGCCTTGAACGCCGGCCCGCCGTTCCAGTCGGTGTCCAGCAACAACTGCCAGGTGGAGGGCGTTGCCTGCAGCACGGTGGCCTTCGAACTTTGCAGCAGGCTGCTCAACGCCAGGCCGTCGGTCGTCTGCTCGCGCGTTGCAAGGACGACGGTGGCGCCCACCGAGAGCGGCAGCAGCAACTCCAGGATGGAAATGTCGAAGCTCAACGTGGTCACCGCCACCAGCACGTCCTGCGCGCTCAGGCCGGGCTCGGACTGCATCGACAGCAGGAAATTCACCACCGCACCGTGGGGCACGACGACTCCCTTCGGCTTGCCCGTGGAGCCGGAGGTGTAGATGACGTACGCCGGGTCTCGCGGGCCGGCATCCCGCGCCGCATCGGGCGTCGGCGCGGTGTCCGGGTGCTCGCCGGGGTCCAGGGGCAGGTCCAGCAACATCGTCGGAAGCGCAAGGCCCTCCCACAATGGCGCCTGCTGCCGGCGAGTGAGCAGCAGGGCAAGGCCTGCGTCCAGTGCCATGTCCTGCAGGCGTTGCCTCGGGTAGGCCGGGTCGAGCGGCACGTAGGCGGCACCAGCGGCAAGCACGGCCAGTTGCGCGATGACCATGACGGGGTCGCGATCCAGGCAGATGCCGACCCGCGTGCCGCGCTGCACGCCCTGCGCCCGCAAGGCATGCGCAAGCCGGTACACGCTCGACCAAAGCTGCGCGTATTGCAGCGACTCGCCCGGCAACTGCCGCAGTGCCACCGCGTCCGAGCGGCTGTGCGGATGCAGCAGGCTATTGATGGTCTGCTCGCGCGGATAGTCCATATCCGTCCAGTTCCACGAATCGAGCAGGGCGAGCTCTCGCGTGCTTGGCAGCTCGATCGCTTGCAGCGGCAGGTCGGGCGACTGGATCAGCCGGTCGATCAGGTGCACATAGTTTTCAAGCAAGGCCTGCGCCGTCTCGGCCGAGAAAAGTTCGGTCGAGTAGTTCAGGAACATGGCCCGCTCGCCCTCGATGTCGATGGTCAGGCCCAGGTCGAACTGGGTCGCGCCCAGGCTGAACGACAGGTAGCGCGCGTCCACTCCTTCGAGTTGCACCGATTCGCGGCGTGCGTTGAGCACGTTGAACATCGCGCGCAGCTCCGGCACCGCGGCGCCCTGCTCTTGCGCGCGCAAGCGCCCCACGAGGTAGTCCAGCGGTACGTTCTGGTGTGCAAAGGCCGCGAGGCACGTCTCGCGGACCTGCGCCAGCAACGCCTGGAAATCCTTCTCCTGCTGAAGCTGGCAGCGCATCACCAGGGTGTTGATTAGCGAGCCCACCAGTTCCTCCGCTTCCACCCGCGTACGACCTGCGATGGGCGTGCCGACTGCCACGTCGTCCTGCCCGCAATAGCGCGCCAGCAGGAACTGGAAGGCGGCCAGCAGGCTCATGAACGGCGACACCTTTTGCTGGGCGCTGAAGCGCTGAAGGCGCTCGACCCAAGCCTCGGACAGTTGGGCGCTTGCCCGCGCGCCGTTGTTCGTCAGGCGGCGGTCCAACCCGGTGTCCGTGGGAAGGTTGAGCGGCGTCCAACCGTCCAGCTGTGCCGTCCAATAGCGGGTCTGCGCGGCCAGCACCTCGTCGTGGATGTGCGCGCGCTGCCAGCCGGCGAAGTCGACGAAGTCGATGGCGCGCGCCGGCAGGCTGGCGGTCTCTCCCTTGACGGATGCGTTGTAGAGCGCCTGCAGTTCGCGCAGCAGCACGCTCCACGCCCACCCATCGCCGATCAGGTGGTGCATCACCATGACCAGCGCGTGATCCTCTTCGCCCAGGCGAACCAGGATGAAGCGGTGCAGCGGCCCGAGTTCCAGCTCGAACGGCTGCGCCGCCAGGCGCACGGCCTGGCGCTCGAACTCCGCCTCCTGGTCCGGCCAGGTCCGCCCGTCGAGTTCGGTCAGCACGACCGGGTGCGGCTCGCCGATGAAGGCCATGGGTTCCGATTCGCCCAGCCTGAAGGTGGTCCGGAAGGCTTCGTGCCGCGCGGCGATACGGTCCAGTGCGGAACGCAACGCGCCCCGCTGCAAGGGGCCGCGCAGGCGCAGCGACTCGCACATGTTGTAGGCCGCGCCCTGCGGGTCCATCTCGTGCAGCAGCCAGATGCGCCGCTGGGAGAACGACACCGCTGAAGGCTGCGACCGCGGAACAGCCTCGATGGGGGCCAGGTCCGCAATGCCATCATTCGACGATCGGCCCGCGAGATGCGCCTCCAGCATCTGCGCGAGCCCTTCGACGGTCGGGTTCTCGAACACGCTTCGCAGAGGCAGGTCGACCTTGAAGCGCGACCGGACCCGCGACGCGATCTGCGTGGCAAGCAGCGAATGGCCGCCCAGGTCGAAGAAGTTCGTGCGAACCCCGAAGTCCTTCCTGCGCAGCACACCTTCCCAGATGTCGTGCAGGCCTTCTTCCAGGGGAGTTCGCGGCGCAATGCGTTCAGACGCGGCGACGTGGCCCTCGGGCCTCGGGAGCTTGCGCCGATCGATCTTGCCGCTGGACAGGCGCGGCAACTGCGGCAGGAATACGAAGGCGGCCGGCAGCATGTGCTCGGGCAGCCGCGCACGCAGCTGCGTCCGAAGGCCGTGCGCATCGGCCTCGGCACCGCGCTCGAGCGCCACGTAGGCGACGATCTGCCGCTCTCCCGGCACGTCCTCGCGAAGCAGCGCCGCGCACATGCTCACGCCGCTGCAGGCGTTCACGGCCGCCTCGACCTCGCCCAGTTCGATACGGAAACCCCGCAGCTTCACTTGCTGGTCGTTGCGGCCGATGAATTCGACAACGCCCGCTTCGAGCCATCTCGCCAGGTCGCCCGTGCGATAGAGCCGCTCGCCCGGCCGGAACGGGTTGGGCAGGAAACGCTGCGCCGTCATCTCGCGCCGGTTGAGGTAGCCAAGCCCCACGCCCACGCCGCCCACGTAAAGCTCGCCGGGCACATTCACCGGCTGGGGCTGCATGTGCTCGTCCAGCACGTAGAGCTGTGCGTTGTCCACGGGGCGGCCAATCGGCACCACGGGACGCTCGGGCACGCTGTTGCCCACCTCGTACCAGGCACTGTCGACCGTGGCCTCGGTCGGCCCGTAGAAGTTGCCCAGCCGGGTCGATGGAAAGTGCCGCCGGAAGGCCAGTGCCAGTTCGCGGTCCAGGGCCTCGCCGCCGCAAAGCACGTAGCGCAGGCTCGCGCACTGTGCCATCCGGGCTTCGTCGAGGACCACGCGCATCTCGGAAGGCACGAACTGCACGACGCTGATGGCGTTGTCATGCAGGGTTTCCACGAGCCGATGCGTGTCGCGATGCGCGTCGGGCGGCGCGATGACGATCTGCGCGCCGCATGCCAATGGCGAGAAGAACTCCCAGATCGAGGCGTCGAAGCTGATGGACGTTTTGTGCAGCACGCGGTCGCTGGCGTCGAGCCCGAGGGCGCGGTTCATCCACTGGACGTGATTGGAAAGGCCGCGGTGCGCCAGCTGCGCGGCCTTGGGCAAGCCGGTAGAGCCCGAAGTGAAGATCAGGTAGGCGAGGTGGTCGGGCTGCGACAGGTCCGGCACCGAGGGGGCAGCTTCGGCCGCGGGCATGGCGCCGCCGTCCGCCGGGACTTCGACGAAGTTGAAGTTCGCCGCGGCGGCGAGAGCTCGCAGCGCTGCGCCGGTATGCGCGTCGACCAGCACGAAGCGCGGTGCCGCATCCGCCAGCATGGTTTCCAGCCGCTCAGGCGGATGTTCAGAATCCAGCGGAAGGTAGGTGCCGCCGGCCTTGAACAATGCGAGCAGCGACACGACCATTGCGAAGGAGCGCTGCATGCACAGGCCGACCGTGCATCCAGGCACGACGCCTCGCTCGCGCAGATCGTGCGCCAGCTGCTCCGACAGCGCGTCGAGCTGCCCGTAGCGCATCTCATCATGGCCCAAGCGCAGCGCGACCGCGTCGGGCGCGCGCCGCGCCTGTGCCCGAAACAGCGCGTGCACGCTCTGCAGTTCCTGCGGGGCAGAAGACTGGGCGCCGTTCCACGTCACGAGCATGCGCTGCTGCTCTGCCGCGTCCATCAGCGGCAGGCGCGTCACGGCGCGCTCCGGGTCGGCCACCACGGCGGCCAGCAGATTGCACAGGTGGGCCGCCATGCGTGCCATCGACGGGGCGGTGAACAGGTCCGTGCGGTATTCGATCTCGGCTTCGAGATGCGCTCCGGGCCCCGCCTCGACGATGGTGAGCGACAGGTCGAACTTCGCGCCGCCCGAATGCACGGCGAGCCGCTCGCACTGAAGCCCACCGAGCTCCAGCCGGCGATGGGCGAAGTTCTCCAGCGAGAACGAAACCTGGTAGAGCGGGTTGAGGCCTGCCTGCCGATCCGGGCTGAGTTCGGCCACCAGTCGCTCGAAGGGCATGCGCTGGTGGGTCAGCGCCTCGAAGAGGATCGCGCGATCGCGGCGCAGCAACTCCGCAAACCCGGGCTGCCCCTGCAGGTCGGCCCGCACCACCACCGTGTTGACGAACTGGCCGACCGCGTCGAGCAGGCGCGCATCATCGCGGCCGCCCACGGGCACGCCGATGGCGATGTCCGTCTGGCCGGTGTAGCGCAGCAAAAGCGCCTGGAAAGCAGCCAGCAGCGCAGTGAACAGCGTGACCTGGTTCTGCCGTGCCAACGCCCTGAGCGCCACGGCAATGGCGGGCTCGATGCGAAATGCGTGTGTCGTCCCGGCGGTTCCGATTGGCCTGGGGTTGCGGGGGCTGTCGGTGGGCAGCTCCAGCGTCTGCACGTCGTCGAGCCTGGTGCGCCAGTAGTCCAGCGCGGCCTGCATGTCGCCGCGCTCGAACTGCTGGCGCTGCAGGCGGGCATGCTCGTGCGGCGCGAGCGGCAATGCAGGCAGCGCCGCGTCGTCCGAGGTATAGAGCTGCCCCAGGTCGCGGTGCAGGAGCGTCATGGACCAACCGTCCACCACGATGTGGTGGGCGACGAGGACGAGCACGTTCTCGTCATCCGACCGGCGCAGGAGCGCGGCGCGAATCAAGGGCGCATGCGACAGGTCGAAGGGCTCGGCGACGATGGCTGCGATGGCCTCGGCCTCGGCGTTGCCCTCTTCCGCGGGCAGGTCCACGTACCGCAGGCCGAAGCGTTCCATCGCCTGTTCCGCCGAGATCACGCGTTGCTCGGGCTCTGTGTCGGTCGAATGAAAACCGGTGCGCAAGTTGGGATGCCGGGCGATCAGCGCCTGCATGCCTCGCTCCAGGCGCTTCTGGTCCAGGCGCCCCTTCAGCCTGGTGACCGATTGAATGTTGTAGGCCGTGCCAACGCCACCCAGTTGTTCGACGAACCAGATGCCTTCCTGTGCCAGCAGCAAAGGCACCGCGCCGCCGGCGATCGGCAGATCGGCGAGCTTCGAGCCGCCAGCGGCTTGCACCGCGTCATCGTGCTGGGCGAGGCCGTCTCTGGCGGACTGGATGAGCGCGGCAAGCTCCGATACCGATGGTGCAGACAAGACCTGGGCGCCCGAGATCTCCAGGGCGAACGCCTCGCTGGCCGCCAATGCCAGCCGCGCTGCCGACAGTGAGTCGCCACCCAGCGCCAGGAAATCTGCATCGCCAGCACCGACGGGCACGCGAAGGATCTGTTCGAACAGGCTCGCCACGCGCGCCTGCATCGCGGTCAGCGGTGCGGGTGAGCCAGGCGCGCCGGCCTGCGCGCGGGCAATGGATTGGATCTGCTCGTGCATGCGCCGCCGCTGCAGCTTGCCGGCGGTGCCGGTGGGCAGCTTGTCGAGCACGTGGATGAAGGCCGGGATCTTGAAATCGGCCAGCTTGCCGAACAGCGCCCGGCGCAGTTCGCGCGGATCGGCCACGGCGTCGCGTGCCAGCACCACGGCTGCATGCACGTCCTCGCCCAGCGTCGGATGCGGCGCGGCGAACGCCGCGGCCTGCGCCACGGCGGGCAGGGCCAGCAAGGCGCGCTCGACCTCGATGGGCGCGATCTTCTCGCCACCACGGTTGATGAGTTCCGAGGTGCGGCCGGAGAGGAAAAGGTAGCCGTCATCGGCCAGGTAGCCCAGGTCGCCGGTGATGAACCAGCCGTCCACGAACGCCTCGCTGTTCAGGGCCGGCGCATCCTCGTAGCCGCAGAAAACGGCTGGCCCGCGAATCACGACGCGCCCCTCGGCGTTGCGCGGGAGGTCGCGCCCTTGCTCGTCGATCACGCGGATCTCGGCGCCCGCCGCGGGGCCGACCGAGCCAGGCACCTGGATGCCGGGAGGCAGCGGGTTGCTGGCCATTTGAGTGGACGCCTCCGTCATGGCGTAGGCCTCGATGACGGGCACCTTCCACAGCGCCTCCAGGTCGCGCATCAACGCCTGCGGCAGCGCAGAAGACGCCGAACGGGCAAAGCGCAGCCGATGTTGCGGCCAGGCCAGCGTTCCCGCTGCGGCCAGGTCGACGATGGACTGGTGAATGGAGGGCGCGGCGGTGTACCAGGTGGGGTTGAACTCGGAGATCCAACGCACGAACGCAGTGGTGTCGAAAGTCGGCGTGCACACGACCGGCGAGCCGGCCACCAGTGGCGTCAGCAAACCGCCGATCAACCCATGCCCATGGAACGTCGGCATCGCCATCAGGCCCAGGTCGTCCGGCAAGATGGCCAGGTGCCGCCCGATGTTGCGTGCCGATGCCAGAACCTGTTGCTGCGTGAGCGGCACGCGCTTGGACTTTCCGGTCGTGCCCGAGGTGAACAGGACGAAGGCCGTGTCACCCGGCGCCGGCCCGGCAGGAGCGTGTTCGTGGTTCGACTGACCAGGCTGCGCATCCAGCAGCTTCGCAAGCTCGAAGCCGAGCGCCTGCAAGCCGAGCTTTTCCGCCAGCGCCCCGACGACCTCGTTGCCCGGCAGGCCCAGGATCGCGTCCGCCCGTGCATCGCGCAGCAGCGCTTCCAGCTCGGTCGGCGTCAGCGCCGGATGCAGCGGCAAGGTGGTCGCATTGCAGACCACGGCCACGGTCGCAAGTGAAAGCGGCAGCCCCGTGGGCAAGAGAACGGCAATGCGCGAATGGCTGCCGAGCCCCAACGATGCCAGCCAGTCGCGCGTGTAGTCGGCGGCGGCGAGCAATTGCGCATAGTTGAACGAGACGCGCTCGGTCGACAACAGGGCCGGGGCTGCAGGATGGGTCCTTGCATGGGATTCCAGCACCTGGCGCAGGGTCGACTCTTCAAATTCAAGCACGCAAGTCCTTTCGCGATGTCTCCGAACCGGCCGCCTGACCTGCGAAGCGTCGGTCACACTTTGGTATTAGTGTGTCTGGTCGAGTGTAGATTGTTTCGTGCCCGTGAATGGGCAGCGCGCCATTCAAACCCACGATCGCCGTGGCTTGGCACGGCATCTCCGATCAGACCGTTGCGGAGCTTGTTTGCATCGCGAACCAAGTCACGGATACCCGATGTTTTGTCCGTAACCTTCGCAGTTGGTCAGGTTCGCTCGACGCGAACGGGCGGACTGAACCCTTGCAGGAGACGTCCTACAAATGTTGGTTTCTCGTGCTCGTGGTGGCCGCGAGCGGCGCGATGCCTAATGCCTGGATAGTCTCCCGGGTGGCCTGCCGCCCCCGGCTAGCTGTTGAGTTGCAATAGGTTCTTCCCGCCAAGGCGGGAGGCTGGCGGCTGGTATCCCAAGGCCGAGTGCGGCCTTCGGGCGTTGTAGTA
>NZ_FOUG01000035.1 GCF_900114785.1 Variovorax sp. OV329 | reverse complement strand
TACTGCGCCCACTCGGCTGTCTGCAGTGGCACGTTGAGTACCGTGCATCTCAGCCTTCTCCGGGCTGGACCTACACCACGGAATGGGACACGACCCCCCCTCTCGCTGGACAGTGTCGAGAGGCGCTTCCAGAGAGCTAGAAGCTGGGGCGAGCCTAAACGGATGGCGCGCTCCCAGATCGCACGCGCAAGTGGCTGTTCTCGGAGTGTCTTTGCGGCTGCACAAGCAAGACAGACTCACTTCTTCAATCCGGAGTTGGTTGTTGGATTGGCGCGACGAATCCAGGGCGAGATTCCGCATCTACTGCTGGGTCTTGGTCGAAAATTCCCACAACCTTAGGAAGCTAAAGCGGCGGGGCACTTCAAGTTACTAAGGTTGTGGGATTTTTCTCCCAGGGAGGTCGTGGGCGACTATCGATGGCGGGGACCTTCACCGGGCGAAAAATGGCGTGACGCGCAGCCTCGTCCCCGCCGGCCTCGCGGGCCTCGCGGGCAGCAGGTTGCATGCGGCGCTTCAGATCAGCAGGTCGAACAGGGCGAACGCCCGGTCCCACTCCTCGGTGCCGGGATTCTTGAGCTCCCGATCCACGATCTTGAAGCTGCGCGCCAGCGCGACGGTGAGTTCGCCGGCGAGGTCGGGCAGGCCGGCTTCCACGGTGAACGTAATGTCGCCAGGTAGCACCACGTTGCGCCCGTTGGCCCTCGCGATCGCGCAGGCGCGCTGCAGCAGGTCGTGGTGCGGTTGACGAATTCATCGTGGCGCCGCAGGTCGTTTTTGTCGATGCCGAGCCCGGCGGCTTGGCGAATGTCATGGCTCACCTTTTGTCGTGGCAATTAACCGAGGCTACGCCGGGCATCGTCCCCGCGCGCCGGCACGGCGCGAGATGCGCAGGCATGCGACACACACCGCAGGACTGCGCCTCGCACTCGCCGGCACGCTGGTGCAACATGGATGCCAATGCTTCAGCGCAGCCACCATGAGCTCGTCCGATCTTCCATCCCCGCCGCTTCTCGACAGTCCTCTGGAGGGCCTGATGGACTGGGACAGTCCCTTCCGCCAGGGCTTCGTCGCCGGCTCCGACTGGGCGCCCTGGCTGGCTTCCGCCGGCTTTCCGCCAAAGGGGCCTGTCACGTCATCGGCCAGTGCGCCGGCGCCGTCCGTCCAGCCGCCGCAACCCCCGGCGCCCTCGGCCGGCGAGGCTGAGTACGAGAAGTATCTGCGCGACTACGAGGCGCGGCTCGACGAAGCCTATGCGCACTGGAAGCGCTCGGTCTTCCTGACCATGTTCGAGCCCTGGGTCCGGCGCCGCCGGGCGGCCGATGCTGCAGGCGGGCCGCGCCATGGCTGAGCCCGAATGGACCGTGCTCGCCGAGGCCGGCCGCGTGCGCCTGCTGGAGTTCAGCAGCAACGCCGGCGAGCCGCCGCGCGTGGTGCAGGTGCTGGCCGATCCGGAGGGGATGCCCCGGCCGGGCGAGCCCTCCGATGAGTCCATGCAGCGTTTCGCGCGGGCGGTGGTCGACGTGCTGGAGAAGGCGTACGCACAGGCGCGCTTCGAGTTCCTGCGCATTGCGGTCGAACCGCGCTTCGAGGGCCCGCTGCGGGCGGAGATCGAGCGGCGGCTGGACCTGCCTCGCGCGGTGCTCGAGTGGCGCGCGCTGAAGCTGATTCCGCCGGAAGCGGCTGCAGCCCCGCAGGCGGCGGCCCTCGAGCAGGTGCCGCAGGATCCTGGAACACCGCCCTCGCGCGAGTGACTGCCGTGACTGGCGGCGGGACGATCGCCACCAAGGCGTCGCCGCGTCGCCGCCACGGCGGTGCGCCCCGTCGCGAGCAACCCACCGGACGACAAGTACGCACGAACCGGGCAGCGCCAGCAAGCGCCGGGAAGATGCGGCGCCTGCATCGGCCGACGATCGGCAGATGACCATCGAATCTATCAATCCCGCCACCGGCCAGGCGATCGCCCGCTACGAGCTCACGCCGGCCTCCGCGCTGCCCGGCATCGTCGAGCGCGCGCATGCGGCCTTCCTCGAATGGAGGTATTCCGGCTTCGCGGAGCGCGCCGCGCCGCTGCAGCGCGCCGCCGGGATCCTGCGGCGCAAGGAGCGCGAGTACGCGCAGCTCATGGCCCAGGAAATGGGCAAGCCGGTCAGCAACGGGCTGGAGGAGGTGCGCGCCTGCGCGGCGCTGTGCGAGCACTACGCCGAGCACGCCGCCGACATGCTGTCCGACGCGCCCGTTGCCACCGGCTTCAGCCGCAGCCGCGTCGTCTACCGGCCGCTGGGCGTGGTGCTTGGCGTCCAGCCCTGGAACTGGCCCTTCCACCAGGTCTTCCGGATGGCCGTGCCGGCGCTGGCGGCCGGCAATGCGGTGGTGGTCAAGCACGCGTCGAACGTGCCGGGCTGCGCGCTCGCCATCGAGGACGTGCTCGTGCGCGCCGAGCTACCGTCGGACCTGTTGCGCGTGCTGCTGCTGGCCAGCGGCGACGTCGAGGCGCTGGTCTCGCATCCGCTGGTGCGCGGCGTCAGCCTGACAGGCAGCGGGCCGGCGGGCGCCGCAATCGCACGCGCGGCGGGCGGCAAGCTGAAGAGATCCGTGCTCGAGCTGGGCGGAAGCGACCCCTACCTGGTGCTCGCCGATGCCGACATCGAGCTGGCCGCCCGGATCTGCACGCAGGGACGCCTGGGCAACAGCGGCCAGAGCTGCATCGCGGCCAAGCGCATGATCGTGGTGAAGGACGTGCGTGCCGCCTTCGAGGAGCGCTTCGTCGCGCTGATGGCGGCGGCGCGGGTCGGCGATCCCCTGCTGGATGACACAGTGGTCGGTCCGCTGGCGCGGCGACCTGCGCGACGCCTTGCATGCCCAGGTACAGGCCAGCGTTGCCGCCGGTGCCCGCTTGCTGCTTGGGGGCGCGGTACCCGAAGGCCCCGGGTCGTTCTACCCGGCCACGGTGCTGACCGACGTGCGCCGCGGCATGCCGGCCTTCGACGAGGAGCTGTTTGGACCGGTCGCCGCCATCGTGCCGGTGGCGGACGAAGGCGCCGCGATCGCGGCCGCCAACGATTCCGCCTACGGCCTCGGCGCCTGCGTGCTCACGCGCGACGTGCAGCGCGGCGAACGCATCGCCGCCGACCTGCTCGATTCCGGCATGGCCTGGGTCAATGGTTGCGTGCGGGAGGACCCGCGCCTGCCCTTCGGCGGTGTCAAGGATTCGGGCTACGGCCGGGAGCAATCCACCTGGGGCATCCGCGAGTTCGTCAACGTGAAGACGGTGGTCGTGGCCTAGTCGCCGACAGGGAGCCGCTGCCCGAGGGGATGGAATGACGGCGGCTCAGGCAGGCCTCCTCGGCGCGGCGTACGCGTTGCTGCAGGCGCTGGGCGTGCTGGCCGCGGGCCGGGCGGTGATGGAAGCTCGCACCGCACAGGGCGCGGCCGCCTGGGCGGTGGCGCTGGTCTCCTTCCCGCTGCTCGCCTTGCCGCTGTTCCTGGTGTTCGGCCAGAGCCGGTTCGCAGACTACGTGGCGACGCGGCGCGAGGCGCTGGCCGGGTTGCAATCCATGCGGCACATGAAGACGACGCTGCGGCGCCGCGGCCTGCTCACGGACACCCGGTATACCCGCGACGTGCCGTTCGAGCGGCTGGCCAAGCTACCGTTCACCGCGGGCAATGCGGCGACGCTGCTGGTCGACGGCGCGGCCACCTTCGACTCGATCTTCGCGGGCGTCGCTGCGGCACGCGACTACGTTCTGGTGCAGTACTACATCCTGCGTGACGACCGCGTGGGGCGCGAACTGCAGGCACGGCTGCTCGAACGTGCGGCGGCCGGCGTGCGCGTGCACCTGCTGTACGACGAGGTCGGCAGCCTTGGGCTTCCGCGCGCCTACGTCGGCGCACTGCGTGCAGGTGGCGTGCAGGTGCAGGCCTTCCACGCGCTGGGCCGCGGCGCCGCCCGGCTGCACCTGAACTTCCGCAACCACCGCAAGATCGTGGTCGTCGACGGTCGCCGCGCGTGGGTCGGCGGCCTCAACGTCGGCGACGAATACCTCGGACGCGACCCGCGCATCGGCCCCTGGCGCGACACCCACCTGTGCGTCGAGGGGCCGACCGTGCAGTGCGTGCAAGTGGCGTTCTGCGAGGACTGGCACTGGGCCGCAGGCGATCCCCTGCGCCTGCAGTGGGAGCCGGCGGAAGCGGCCGGAGGCGGCTATTCGGTGCTGTGCCTGCCCAGCGGGCCGGCCGACGAACTGGAGACCTGCACCCTGTTCTTCATCGCGGCCATCGGGCGCGCGCGCTCGCGCCTGTGGGTGGCCAGCCCCTACTTCGTGCCGGACGAACAGTTCGTGACCGCGCTGCAACTTGCCGCCCTGCGCGGCGTCGACGTGCGCGTGCTGCTGCCGGAGCGCTCGGACAACCCGCTGGCGGGCCTGTCCGGCTGGTCCTATGTCGATGCGCTGGAGCAGGCCGGCGTGGCGATGTACCGGTACCAGGACGGCTTCATGCACCAGAAGGTCACGCTGATCGACGACGACTGGTGCACCGTGGGCACGGCGAACTTCGACAACCGCTCGTTCCGCCTGAACTTCGAATTGACGATGGCCGTCCTGGACCGGGGGCTGGCAGCGCAGGTGCTAGCGATGCTCGAGCGCGATTTCGGGCGGGCGCGGCGCATGGCCGCGGCCGACCTGCGCGCGCGCCCGCCCTGGTTCCGCTTCGCCGTGCGACTGGCGCGCCTGTCGGCGCCGGTGCAGTAGACGCCTCGGATGCAGCGGCGCTGCTCAGCTTCCGTCCAGCACCCGGTGCACGAAGGCGACCGCCATCGCGCCTTCGCCGACCGCCGCGGCGCAGCGCCGGACCGCGTTGTGGCGCACGTCGCCGATGGCGAACACGCCGGGGATGCTGGTCTCCAGGTAGTAGGGATCGCGGTCGAGGGGCCACCGTTGCAGGCGCTCGCGCCCGCGCCCCAGGTCCGGCCCCGTGACGATGTAGCCGGACTGATCGCGCACCATCCCGATGCTCTCGGCCCAAGACGTCTGCGGATCGCCGCCGATGCAGACGAACAGCCAGCGTGTCGGCACGCGGCGCTCGGTGCCGGAGCCGTTGTCGCGCAGCGTGATCTCGCGCAGCACGCCATTGCCGTGCAGCGCAGTGACCTCGGTGCGCGCCAGCACCTCGACGGCCGGCGCCGCCTCGACGCGATCCAGCAGGTACTGCGACATGGTGCGGCGCAGCGAGTCGTCGCGAATCACGATGCTGACTTGCCGTGCACGCAGTGCGAATTGCATCGCGGCCTGGCCGGCCGAATTGCCGCCTCCGACGACGAACACGTGCTCGCCCGCGGTCAGCGGCGCTTCGCTTGCGCCGGCCCCGTAGTAGAGGCCGGCGCCCAGGAAGCGGTTCTCGTCCGGCAGGCCGAGGCAGCGGTAGGCCACGCCCGTGGCGCAGATCGAAGCGCGCGCAACGATGCGCGTGCCGTCCTCCAGTATGCCGACGCCCCGGCCCGGCTGCAGTTCCGCGCCCCGTCCTTCGCGCGCGAGCAGGATCTCGACGCCGAACTTGTCCGCCTGCCGGCGGGCGCGCTCGGCCAGCTCGGCGCCACTGACGCCCTGGTCGAAACCCAGGTAGTTCTCGATGCGGGAAGTGCTGCCCGCCTGGCCGCCCAGGGCCCAGCGCTCGACCAGCACCGTGCTCAGGCCGTCGGCGGCGGCATACACCGCCGCGCTCAGGCCGGCGGGGCCGGCGCCGTAGATGGCCAGGTCGTATTCGGTGCGTGAGGGGTTGCGGAACCATCCCAGTTTGTCGGTGATCTGCCGGATGGTCGGCGCCGCCATGCGGGTGCCGTCGGGGAACACGCACAAGGGTTCCGCTGGCGCGTCGTCGTTCAGCGGCACCCACTCGAACGGCACGTCGCAGCGGTGCAGGAAGTCCCGGATGGCATAGGCGGCGGCATTGCCGAGGCCGCTGTAGATGCGGACCTTTTGCGGGTCGTCGGCTGGCTCAGCGGCTTTGGGCCGCTCCGGGCCCAAGGTCCAGAAGGGCGGATCGCTGGCCGGGAAGCTCTCCTGCAGGGCCTCGTCGACTCGTGCTTCGGCTGCGGCATCGGCCGGTGTGCCCGCGGCTTCCTGCTTCTCGTGCTTGTCCATGGGCCGCCTTTCAACGCGACATGCGCTTGCCGCCGGTCCCACTATAGGTCGCGGCCGAGCACCGCGCGGAGCCGCACGCAGTTAACCGCAGCTTCCGGGAAAAGCACCTGCCGTTTGCAGATGGCGGGCCCGTGCGCTCGAGCTCCTGTTGCGAAGGCCATGGCCTGCGATTGCCTTCAGCGACCGAATCCTGCTCCAACTTGCGCTTGCCGGGATTTGTCATGCATTCCCCGGTCTCAGATACCTCGACGCCCCTCGGCGTCACGACCATCCGGCGCACCACCGGCATGACAGGAGGCAAACCATGAGCGACACAGCAGGTTGTCGAGCCACGATGCGCGGCTGGGCCATCGGGGCCTACGGTGAAGAGATGGTGCTGATGGACAAGTTGGCTAATGGGTCCGCGCGAGATGGCGCGTTTTTCGCCGCTTGCAAGCGCACCTCTATGATTCGACACCCTGTCAACGCCTCATCGAAAGAGAACGTCGCTTCCCAGTCCCAGTCCGGCTGGCGATACGAATGATGGACACGGCAAACGTAGCGACTGCCGCCGCGCGCTCCGATTGCGAGCCGTGAGATCGGGCTTGTTCACGAGAAAGCGGCGGTCCCTCCCGGCGGCGGCCGCGCTCTTCCTGGAGGCGCTGCGAGACTGCATCCCGCCGGTGCGCTCCTGACTTGCTTTGCTGCTCTACCGGCTTTTGTGCTTCCAAGAAAGTCCCATTGCCGTTCCGAATAGTGCCTTGATGATCGGCGGGCGATGCCGATCACCGACAGCGGGAAGTGCGCAACGATGAGAAGGGCTCGAGCGCTGTCGCGGACTGCCGCTCAGTGGCATCAGGAAACCTGCGACCGGCTGCTGCGCAGCGTCGAGCGACCTTCAGGAGGGCAGGGTGGATGGGCGGGTCCGTGCCCGTGCCCATTGCGGTCCTAGACCGGTGAAATGTGAATGACCGGTTTCCGACAGAGCGGACATTGGATTCATATGGCGTCGAGGTCCGAAGTCGCTGCTCAACAGTGGCTCGAAGGCCCGGAGATCGTCCTCGGCGGGGCTGTGAGCCTGGTTTCATGCAGAAATCTTCGCTTCCCCGCCGCTTGCTCGCGATCTCAGGCTATACGGTGGAGTCTAGGCGCCGTAACCTGCCAAGAAGACCCGTACGGCTTCCCGAAGAAGAGCCCGGTCTTCCCGGGCATCCGGCATCTCGAGCTTCAGCAGTCCACGGATGTGCCCGGAGCCAAGGAACATCGACAGAAACAGGTCCGCTGCCTGAAGCGGGTTCCGAACCCTTAGCGTGCCCGCCGAGTTGGCAAGGCGCAGGTAGGCAGCCAGTTCCTCGTTCACACGCTCCGGGCCCTCTCTGTACAGCGCGCGGCAGACCTCCGGCTGCGCGCCCGCAACGCCATAGACAGCGCGCAACGCGCCCAGCGCGTCCCCGCGCGCCAGCGCGAGAAACCGTTTGCCGATCTCCAGCAGCACCTTCTCAGGCTGGTCCGGATCCAGCGTCCCGGCGCCCGGGAAGCCAGCCACCACGGCTGCCGTCCTGTCGCTCACGACCGCCTGGAACAGCCCCTCCTTGGAGCCAAAGTTGCTGTACACGGTCATTTTGGAGACGCCTGCGTCCGCAGCGATGGCATCCACGCTGGCACGCTCCAAACCGTGCTCGTTGAAGTGCCTTTGCGCCGCTTCCAGGATGCGCCGGCCGCGCTCGGGATCGCGCGGCCGCCCGCGTTGGGGCTTCGGAGCAGGAGTTGGCAGGTGGGTCACGGGCATATTTAGTGGACTTGACAGTTTACTATATCCCCGCCACATTACTGTACTCAATAGTCCGCTAATTGACCGACCCTCCCACGGAGTCCAGCACCATGAATGACGTCATCATCATCGGCGGGAGCTTTGCCGGCCTCGCCGCTGCCCTACAACTCGGCCGTGCCCGCCGCAAGGTCACCGTTCTCGATACCGGCCTGCCGCGCAATCGCTTCGCCGGCCACTCGCATGGCCTGCTCGGCCACGATCACAAGCCGCCGCTGGACATCCTGGCCGAGGCACGGCAGCAGCTGGCGCGTTATCCCACGGTCAGGCTGGTCAGTGCCCGGGCCGACAGCGTCTCCGGCGCCATCGACGATTTCTCCGTTCTTACTGCCGATGGCGAAAGCCTCGGGGCGCGCCGCCTGATCCTGAGCTATGGCATCGCTGACCAGATGCCTGATGTCCCGGGATTTGCCGAAAGCTGGGGCACATCCATCGTGCCTTGCCCCTATTGCGACGGCTTTGAAGTCGCTGGCCAGCATTGGGGCCTCGTCTGGTCTGGCCCGCAGTCGCACAATCAGGCCAGACTGTTCCGCGATTGGACCGACAAGCTGACCGTCTTCGCCGATGGTCACGACATTCCGCCCGATATCCAGGCCGATCTGGCGAACCGCAACGTGCCTGTGGTCGATGGCCGGATCGTCGAGATCGCCCACAGCAATGGCCGTATCTCCACCGTCAATCTCAATACCGGCCGCCATGTCGCGGTCGACATCCTGTTCGCCCATCCGCGCAACCAGCCGTCCGCAAGCCTGCATGAATCACTGAGCCTCGCCACGGCCGATACGCCCAGCGGCATCGTCCTCAAGGTCGACGAGCGCCGACAAACCAGCGTGCCCGGCATCTACGCCGCCGGCGACCTCGCCACGACCTTCTTGCCCTCGGTCACTCAGGCATCGTCGCAGGGGGCGATGGCAGGTATCTTTGCCCAGCAATCGATGCTGGCTTGAGAACACAGATTCCTTCCTCGGTTGCGTGGTAGCTGACTGAGAACGAACCAGGGCAAGGAGAAGAAATGCCAGAGAAAAATGCCTACCAGGTCACCGACTGGAATGGTCAAAGCGGGGAGCGCTGGGTCGCCAATCAGGCCCGGCTCGACGCCATGGTGGAGGTGTTCGGCCGGGCCGCGATCGATGCCGCCGCGCCCATGCGGGGCGAACGCGTGCTGGACGTCGGCTGCGGCGCGGGCGCATCGAGTCTGACCCTGGCCGCCCGTGTCGGCGCCGGGGGCCAAGTGCTGGGCGTGGACATTTCAGAACCGTTGATCGGCCGAGCGCGCGCGCTCGCTTCACGAGATGCGTCGACCCTGTTCCAGGTGGCCGACGCCAGCAGCGCCGAGTTGCCTGAGGGCGCGTTCGACATCCTGTTCTCGCGCTTCGGGGTCATGTTTTTCGATGATCCGACAGGTGCGTTCGCCCATATGCGACGCGCACTGCGGCCGGGCGGACGGGTTGCTTTCGTCTGCTGGCGCGGCGCGGCCGAGAACGATTGGGTGCGCCTGCCGATGGGTGCAATCAAGGGCATCCTACCGCCCAGTGCACCGCCCGATCCTGAAGCGCCCGGCCCATTTTCGTTCGGCGACCGGGCGCGCGTGGCGCGCATCCTGAAGGCAGCCGGCTTCACTGAAGTCGCCATCGTGCCTTTCGGTGCTTCCGTCCCGTTTGGCGAGGGCGTGACGCGGGACGCTGCGATCGACGACGCGGTGAAGATGGCGCTCGAGGTCGGCCCGCTATCGCGGGCGTTGGCTGATCAGCCCGACGACCTCCGCGCCCGCGCCTCGACCGCAGTCCGTGCAGCCTTTGCGGGCCTCCCCGGCGAGCGGTCGGTGATGATCAACGGCGCGGCGTGGATCGTCATGGCACGCAATCCCGCTAGCTGACAGTGCGTGCCAAGCGCATAGAGGCGGTCACCCGGGCACACGAGTCGATTGAGCTCGAGTGTTCAACCTGCCGGCTTCTTGCTAAGTGCTGAACCCCCTTCAAGCAGTTCTTCGCGCCGGCCACCGTCGGCCCGAAGGACACCATACAGCGTAGTCGGACAGATAGGCGACGACGCGACCGTCATCCCGCACCTCGGCAAGTGCGTACTAGGCGTCGCGGGGGGCAAAATTTCGATCCTCCAAGAGTGACCGCAGCACGTGGACTCCACGCCCTGCATGGCCCAGCCGCCACAGAGCTTGGCCTTGCGCAGTTGGCCCAGTCCGAGAGGCGCGATCGGGCCGCCTCTGGGTGTCGGAGCCGCCGCGTCGGGACCATCCGCCACGGCAGCGACAGTCGCGCCTCGTTAGCGAGGGGCGCGAGGCCAGGGTGCCATGGCCTCGAACACGCCGTCGCGGCGCACCCACGCATGAAAGAGCGCCGCGGCCAGATGCAGCAGGACGAGGGCGAACAGGCAGAACGCCAAGGTGCTGTGGGCGGTCCACAGCAGGCTGTGCAGCTTGGCACTGGCCGGCACCAGCGAGGGCAAGCGCATGCCCGCAACGACCACCGGATAGGCCCCAGCCGACAGCATGGCCCATCCGAGAAGAGGCATGGCGATCATCAGCGCATAGAACGTCCAGTGCGACAACTTCGCCGCGAACTTCATCGGCGCGGGCATGCTCGCCGGCAAAGGGGGTGCCCCGCGGCGCCACCGCACGATCAGCCGCAGCACCGCCAGCACCAGGATCACGATACCCAGCGGCTTGTGGATGCTCACCAGCAAAAGGTAGTTGCGATCGATCGTGGACATCATTCCGACCCCGATGAACAGCATTGCGACGATGCCGATGGCCATGCTCCAGTGCAGCACGCGCTGAAGAGGGGTGAATGGCGGGCTGGCGTGGCTCATGGCTTGCCTTCGGTGGGGGGACGCGGAGAGTCCTTCGCCTCCGCCGTGCGGCGGTCGTAGGACACGGCATAGGCCGCCGAGCGGGCGGCAGGAAAAGGGTCGTTCGAGGTGCGCATGCCGACGGGCAGCACGGTGGGATCGAAGTTGAGGTCGCGGCAATTCCCGTCGGCCTCCGCTTGCACCTTGCTCACCACCAGCGTGCCGACGTCCACCTTGCGGCGATCCTCCGGCCAGACTCGGGTCGGGTCGGCCGTGTGGTCTCCGGGGTTGGCCACCGTGAGCACCAGCCTCCATTTCTGTGGGGCGGCGGCAACCCGCTGGACGATTTCCTTTCGCAGGAAGTCGGGATCGCGCTGCTTGAGTTCTTCGGGCGACACGGCCACCATGGCGGCCGCCGGAATGAACGACCAGCGCACGGTTTGGTCCTGCCCCTGCGCGTTGGTGAACACGAAGCTGTTGAGGCTGTTGAAGCGATCCTCGGCGTAGGAGGAGGTGAAGGGCGCACTGGCGGCCCATGCCCCGAATTCACGCAGCGACGGGTGGCTGGCGGCGAACTGCTTCATGGCGTTCGGATCGTCCTTGCGGGCGCCCGCCTGTTGCAGCGCGTAGAAGTCCTGCGGCGTGGCCACCGGGAAAAAGGGTGGATTGATCATCGCGGCGCGCCACTCCTGGCCGCCCGGCGCCTGGATCCGCAGGCCCAGGCCACGCACGCGGCCGGTGCCATCGGCCATCCGGGGATCAGGCCCCGCCAGGTTGAACCGGCCGGTGACCGGGTAGCTGCCCGCGGCGAACATGGGTGCGCGCGAAAGGGCGGTGCCGGCGCCGCTCGCTTCGAAGGTGCCGGTAAAGCAGATGCCTTTGGCATGGTTGCGCCGGAAGCCCGCAACCGCCCCGCCCGGCGGCGCCAGCGAATCCACGAGCTTGTCCGGCGTCAGGCGCGCGGGCGTCAGCCACCCGGCGGTGTAGGCGAAAGTGGCGGCAGCGCCGGCGACGATGAGCGCGATCCCTGCCAGACGGGCCGCGATTGCCCCGCCGGGCATGGCTTGCGTTGGCGAGTCGATCGGTGCACCGGTCATACCTGCTCCTGTGGATCGCGGAAAGGTGGACGCCCCCTGGCACGAGCTTGGAGGCCCGCGCAGCACCCCGCAGCATAGCGAAATCGAAGCGAAACCGCGCCAGTACGGAGCGCGTGCCGCACCTGGTCAAGCGGAGCTGGCGATCCGTGGCTCCCGAGGCTGTCCTTCCAAGTCCTTGTCCAACAGACAGTCAATAAACGCACCGAGGAGGGCCGGTCGATGCCGCCTACTTGGGTAGTAGAGGAACAGCCCTGGGCGTGAGATTGACCAGTCTGCCAGTACCTGGACCAGCCGGCCCTGGGCCAGGAGGTCACCCACTCCATCTCGCTCGAAGTGATAGGCGATGCCAAGTCCGTTCAGTGCAGCGGCAACGCCAATGTCAACGTGATTGGTGACGACGGCGCCGTCCACCGCTACCTCGAGTCGTTTCCCCCTTTTCTCGAATTCCCAGCGATAGTGCCTTCCGTCCATCTGGAGCCGCCAGTTGACGCATGCATGGTTATGCAGGTCGACGGGTGTCTTGGGCATGCCTCGACGCGCAAGGTAGTCGGGAGACGCCACGGCAACCATGTCCAGGTCTGGCGTGAGGCGGACGGCAATCATGTCTTTTTCGAGCTGTCCGCCAACGCGGATGCCCGCGTCAAAGCGGCCGGCGACGATGTCTGCCAGCGCATCATCGACCACGATGTCGAGCACCACGTCGGGGTACGCCTGATGAAAGCGTGAAAGCCTTGGCGCAATGGTGGTTCTCGCTGCGATCCCCAGCGTGTTGATCCGCAGCGTGCCGTTCATCCGGCCTGCGGCTTCACTGGCTTCGGCGACTGCGACTGCCAGCTCCCGAAACAACGGGGCTATGCGCCTGTAGAGCAGCTCGCCACTGGCCGATGGCGCGACGCTTCGTGTGGTGCGATTCAGGAGGCGGGCGCCGATCCGGCCTTCAAGCTGTCGAATGGTCTGGCTGAGTGCCGAGGGCGACACACCCAAATGCTCTGCCGCCCGGGCGAAGCTCGCCCGTTCGACCACGGCAGCGAAGGCTTTCAGCTCCACGAATTCGGATCCGCGCATTTATGGACAGACCATCCTGATTCTAGGATATTCACTTAATTGATCCCGGCGCGCATCCTCGGGCGCTCACTGACCACAGAGAGCCATCGACATGAACGCCTTCACCCTTCCCGAGCCAATGGCCGCGTACTTCGCGGCCGAACACAACGCTGAAGCCCTGGCCCATTGCTTCACGGCGCAGGCCGTCATGAAGGACGACGGCCACATCTACACGGGCGTCAACGCCATCCAGGCTTTCATGGCTGCCGCGTCCGCCAAGTACAGGGCGACCAGCGTGCCGTTCGCGCTGGACCGTGAGGACGGCGTCCAGGTCGTCCGAGCCAAGGTGACGGGCAACTTTCCTGGCAGTCCGATCGATCTGTCTTACCGCTTTCGTCTCGAACGCGGCCTGATCGCCTCGCTGGAGATCACGGCATGACCTTCGACCTGCAACTGAAAGGGCAGCGTGCGCTGGTCACGGGCGGCACGAAGGGCCTGGGCGCCGCTCTCGTCAAGAGCCTCAAGGATGCCGGGGTGCACGTGATGACAACTGCGCGCTCCGCTCCCGAGAAGCCCCTGGAAGGTGTGTCATATGTTCAGACCGACTTGACCACCGCGCAAGGCGTGCAAGAGCTTGCGCGCGCGGTAACTGAACGCTGGGGCGGGGTCGACATCCTGATCAATTCCCTCGGGGGCTCGAGCGCGCCGGCAGGGGGGTTCGCGGCCCTAGATGACGCGGTATGGCTCGATGAGTTGAACCTGAACCTCATGTCCGCAGTTCGTCTCGACCGTGCGCTGCTGCCCGCAATGTTGGCAAAGCGCGCAGGCGTCGTTCTGCACGTGACCTCGATTCAGCGTGTACTGCCGCTCCCGGAGTCGACCACCGCCTACGCCGCGGCGAAGGGTGCCCTCTCGACCTACAGCAAATCCTTGTCGAAGGAGGTCACGCCGAAGGGTGTTCGCGTACTGCGCGTTTCGCCAGGCTGGATTGAGACCGAGGCGTCGGCTTCATTCGCCGAACGCATGGCGGCCCATGCAGGCACGGACTATGAGGGCGGCAAGAAGATCGTCATGGACTGGCTCGGCGGCATTCCAGTGGGTCGGCCGGCAAAGCCGCACGAGGTCGCAGACCTGATCACCTTCCTTGTGTCTCCGCGCGCCGCATCGGTGTCGGGCTCGGAACACGTGATCGATGGCGGGACGGTTCCCACGGTTTAGATCCCTGGACCTGGTCGCCGTGCTCATCTCTTCCCACGGCCGGTCACGACAGCGCGATGTAGATCGCGCCTTGCGGCCGATCGCCCCGTCTAGCGCCTCACGCCGGTGATGAGCCAGCTAGACGGTGCGTGAGTTCGAGGGCTGCTTAGGGCCCCCAACTCGACTTCTGACCTTGCACTTCGTCGGAGGCCCATTTGCCCGCCGGGCGAGGGCTTCTAAACGTAGCGCATGTGCTGCAGGCGTCGGGCTCACATCAACTCATTCAGCAGATAGAAGGCATTGTCCTTGGCCTTGTGCCAAAGTCCGCGCCGGCGCCAACGCTCCAGGTCGATCTCATTGGCACGCGCTGCATAGCGCTCGAAGATCGAGTCCAGCCGTGCGGCGGTGGACGCATCGGCGATGCCCAGCGTCAGTTCGTCGTTAGTCTCGAAGGACCGATCATCGAAGTTGCTGGAGCCGACGGCGCACCACACGCCATCCACGGTCATCACCTTTTGATGCAATAGGGTATGTGGATACTCGAACAGTCGCACGCCGCAACACAACAACTTCTCAAAGTTGCGGTGCCCGGCGTGCTGCACCATCGGGTTGTCCGAACCGCTGGTGGCCGGCATTAGCACTCGAACATCCACGCCGCGCCGCACAGCTTGGCCAAAGGCATCGATCGCGTCCGGTTCAGGGATGAAGTAAGGGTTCTGAATCCAGATGCGCGTGCGCGCGAGGCAGATGACCGTGTGATGCAGGATCTTGACGGCGGGTGCCGAGCCCTCCGGTTTGGCGTACGCCGCGTGCAGGGTGACCTCGCCGCGTGGGACGAGGCTCGGGAACACGTCGCCACCGACGAAAAGCTCGCCGGTCTCTCCTGCCCAGTTCTCGCTGAAGGCCGCCTGGATGCTGTGAACAATCGGGCCGTCGAGTCGCACACTCACGTCAGCGTAGTGCACACCGTCCTCGGCGTCGCCTAACCATTCGTCGACGATGCAGTGGCCACCGACAAATGCGACTTTTCCGTCGATCACAACCAGTTTTCGATGATCCCGGTCGTTGAATACGCCGATGTTTCGCAAGCTTTTGGGGTGATAGAAAACCAGCTTGCACCCAGCTGAGCGCAATGCTTCCTGCGTGGCGCGGCCGACACCTTTGGAGCCTTCGGCGTCGAGCAGCACTCGTACCTGTCGCCCGACCCGTGCCTGTGCGGCCAGGGCATTCGTGAGGCGTTGGCCGAGTTCGCCGTCCTTCCACAGAAAGGTTTCAAAGTGGATGGACTGCTCTGCTTGCCCGATGTGCTCGAGCAGGACATCGAAGAAGCGACCGTTTTCAAGTACATCCACGCTATTGCCGGGAACCGGGGTGCCGAGCGTGAGGCCAGCCAGGGAGGCAATGAGTTCATCGATCGGAGAATTGCATTCGATCTTGAGATCCGGATCCCGGTGGCGGCGTATCGACCAGATGACACAAGCCAGCAGTGCGATCAGTGCCAACAGCGCCATCAGCACGAAGAACGAGGGATGCATAGACGAGTTGTGGTTCATGTTGCGATCAGTTCTTTACAAAACCGCAGCCGCACCGCCGGCAACGTGCGGACCCGCACGTGAGTATGTTCTCCCGTTCGCGAATTTGAGCGCCGCGCGACCATGCGAGAACCGATGGCCAGTCAGTTCCACCCAAACGCCTTGGGCTGATTCAGAACACCGACAAGCCTGTCTTCGCCACGAACAACTCCAGCGCCTTCATCCCGAGCAGCGAGTTGCCGGTGGCATCGAGGGCGGGCGACCACACGGCGAGCGTGAGGTGGTCTGGCATCACGGCGACGATGCCGCCGCCCACGCCGCTCTTGCACGGCAGGCCGATCGAGAAGGCAACGTCGCCGGCCGCGTCGTACGTGCCGCAGGTCAACATCAGCGCATTGATGCGGCGCGTCTGGCGCTCGGTGGTCACTGCCGGGCGGCCGTCGAAAGGATGCGCGCCGTCGCGGCACAGGAAGGCGGCTGCGCGCGCCAGTTGCAAGCAGTTCATGCGGATCGCGCACTGGTGAAAGTACATGTCCAGCACCGGCGTCACGTCGTTGTCGATCTTGCCGAAGCTCTTCATGAAGTTCGCCAGCGCGTAGTTTCGATAGCCGGTCGCGGCCTCCGATGCGGCAACCTCGCCGTCGAAAGCGATGGCCTCGTTCGCCAGGCTCGACATCAGCGCGAGGATCATGGCCTTGGCGTCGCCCACGCTCAGCAGTCGGTCGGCCACCGCGATTGCGCCGGCATTGATGAAGGGGTTGCGCGGCTTCCCCTGTTCGTTCTCGAGTTGCACCAACGAATTGAAAGGGTTGCCCGACGGCTCGCGGCCGATGCGCTCCCACAGCCGTTCCCCCAGATGCTGCATTGCGAGCGTGAGCGTGAACAACTTGGACACGCTCTGGATCGAAAATGGCACGGCCGCGTCGCCGGCAAAGGCCTCGTGGCCATTGCAGGTTCGAAGCGCAATCCCGAACTGCGCGGCGGGCACGCGCGCGAGCGCCGGGATGTAGCTGGCGACCTTCCCGCCGACGCCGAGCAAGGGGCGGATCTCGGCGTTGATCTCGTCGAGCACGGGCCGAAAGTCCTGGTGTGTGATCGTCATCATGGGTGCACCATTCAGTAGGTGCAGTATGTCCCGCTCAGGGCTGTGGCCGGAGAGCGGCGGGCGAGAATGCCTCAAACAGCTAGCTGTGATGTCTCAATAGGTTGTTCACCCGGAAGAGTCTGGGAGACTGGAGTTACGACGCTTCAGAACTTTCCAGAAGGAACAACCGGGTG
>NZ_FOUG01000034.1 GCF_900114785.1 Variovorax sp. OV329 | reverse complement strand
CCCAAGGACAAGGAAATGGTCATGCCGGGCGACAACGTGTCGATCACGGTCAAGCTGATCGCCCCGATCGCCATGGAAGAAGGCCTGCGCTTCGCCATCCGCGAAGGCGGCCGTACCGTGGGTTCGGGCGTGGTTGCCAAGATCCTCGAGTAAGTCGAAACGGATCGTAGGGGTATAGCTCAATTGGCAGAGCGTCGGTCTCCAAAACCGAAGGTTGTAGGTTCGATTCCTACTGCCCCTGCCACCTGAAGGTGGCCCCGAAAAACGAGCCCGTCACGCGTGACGGGCTTCGGCGTCTGTAAGAAGGCGCGTGGAATCAAGGCCGAGCAGGCCGCAGGAACATTAGCCCAAGATGGCCACTTCTCAAATCGAAACCGTGAGCACCACTGCAGACAAGGCCAAGCTGGCCGCGGCTGTCGTGCTGGCGGTGGGCGCCATCGTGGCGTTCTATCTGCTCGCCCGCCAGGGTGCGGTCGTGCAGTGGATCGCCTTGCTCGTCGGCCTGGCCGCGGCAGTCGGCGCATTCGCCGCCTCCGAGCATGGTCGCCAGCTGGTGGCCTTCGGGCGCGATTCGTGGCGCGAGGTCAAGAAGGTCGTGTGGCCCACCCGCAAGGAAGCCATGCAGATGACGGCATACGTGTTTGCCTTCGTCGTCGTCATGTCGATCTTCCTGTGGCTGACCGACAAGACGCTCGAATGGGTCTTCTTCGACCTCATCCTCGGCTGGAGAAAGTAATCAATGAGCGACGCAGTTGAAACGACCCCGCTGCTGGCGCCCCCGGCCAATCCGGACCTGCGCTGGTACGTGGTGCATGCCTACTCGGGCATGGAAAAGGCCGTGGAGCGCAACATCCTGGAGCGCATCAACCGCGCCGGCATGCAAGACAAGTTCGGCCGCATCCTGGTGCCCACCGAAGAAGTGGTGGAAATCAAGAACGGCCAGAAGCGCACCACCGAGCGCCGCTTCTTCCCCGGCTACGTGCTGGTCGAGATGATCATGGACGACGAGTCCTGGCACCTGGTGAAGCACACCAACAAGGTGACGGGTTTCGTGGGCGGCGCCAAGAACCGTCCGGCCCCGATCTCGCAGAAGGAAGTCGAGGACATCGTCAGCCAGATGCAGCAGGGCACCGAAAAGCCCCGCCACAAGGTGGAGTTCGTCGTGGGCGAATTCGTGCGCGTCAAGGAAGGCCCGTTCACCGACTTCAACGGCACCGTCGAGGAAGTCAACTACGAGAAGAACAAGGTGCGCGTGTCCGTGATGATCTTCGGTCGCGCCACCCCGGTCGAACTCGAGTTCGCACAGGTCGAAAAGACTTAAACAGAAGAAAACAAGGCCAGGTGCCCTGGCCTTGTCCTTCACGGTTGCGCGCATTCCGGCTCGGCGCGCAACGTAGTTCCAAGAGCCCCAACCCCGGGGAGCCGTGGCGAAGGCCGCGGCGCTATCACCCGCAAGGAGTAAAGCATGGCGAAAAAAATCGTCGGCTTCATCAAGCTGCAAGTGCCAGCTGGTAAGGCCAATCCGTCGCCGCCCATCGGCCCCGCCCTGGGCCAGCGCGGTCTGAACATCATGGAGTTCTGCAAGGCGTTCAACGCGCAGACCCAGGGCGTCGAGCCCGGTCTGCCGCTGCCGGTGGTCATCACCGCGTTCGCTGACAAGAGCTTCACCTTCATCATCAAGACGCCCCCGGCGATCACGCTGATCAAGAAGGCCATCAAGCTGGACAAGGGCTCGGCCCGTCCGCACACCGACAAGGTCGGCAAGATCACCCGCGCCCAGCTCGAGGAGATCGCCAAGGCCAAGATGAAGGACCTGACGGCTGCCGACCTGGACGCCGCGGTTCGCACCATCGCCGGCTCTGCCCGTTCGATGGGCGTGAATGTGGAGGGCGTGTAATGGCCAAGATCACCAAGAAGCAAAAGGCGCAGGTCGGCAAGGTCGACAGCACCAAGCTGTACGCACTGGCTGAAGCCCTGGGCATCGTCAAGGAAGCCGCCACCGCCAAGTTCGACGAATCGATCGACGTGGCCGTGCAGTTGGGCATCGACGCCAAGAAGTCGGACCAGGTCGTGCGTGGCGCCGTCGTGCTGCCCAACGGCACCGGCAAGACCAAGCGCGTGGCCGTGTTCGCCCAAGGCGCCAAGGCTGAAGAAGCCAAGGCCGCCGGCGCCGACATCGTCGGCATGGACGACCTGGCTGCCATGGTCAAGGCGGGCGACATGCCCTTCGACATCGTGATCGCTGCCCCCGACGCCATGCGCGTCGTCGGTACGCTGGGTCAGATCCTGGGCCCGCGCGGCCTGATGCCCAACCCCAAGGTCGGCACCGTGACGCCCGACGTGGCCACCGCGGTGAAGAACGCCAAGGCGGGCCAGGTGCAGTTCCGTGTCGACAAGGCCGGCATCATCCACGGCACCATCGGCCGTCGCTCGTTCGAGAACGACAAGCTGCAGGGCAACCTGGCTGCGCTGATCGACGCCCTGGTCAAGGCCAAGCCGGCCACGAGCAAGGGTATCTATCTGCGCAAGGTCGCTGTGTCCTCGACCATGGGCGTTGGCGTTCGCGTCGACACCCAGTCGATCGCACAGGCCTGATTTGCAAGAAATGCACCGCACCTGAAAAGGGGCGGTGATGTGGTGGGTCGTCGCGGCAAGCTACGCGCGACGGGCCATCCAAGACCGCTGGCGTGCGGCATCCCCTGGGGGAGCGCACTTAATCGTCACCCGATGGCCAGCGCAGATGGCGCCCACTGCCAGAAGTTCTTTTATTTGGATTTCGAACAGTTGGTCGCTGCATAGAAGCGCATCCCCAGGCTCCGGCCGAAGGGTGCAATCAAAGGAGTAGACCTTGAGTCTGAATCGCAGTGAGAAAGAAGCGGTCATTTCCGAAGTGACCAGCCTCGCCGCAAAAGCTCAAACGCTCGTGATGGCGGAATACCGTGGCATCACGGTGGCTGACATGACCCGTCTGCGCAACCAAGCCCGCGCGCAAGGCGTGAGCCTGAGTGTTCTGAAGAACACCCTGGCCCGCCGTGCCGTGGCTGGTAGCGGATTCGAAGTCGTCGGCGACCAGATGACCGGCCCGTTGATCTATGGCTTCTCCGAAGACGCCGTGGCTGCCGCGAAAGTGGTGGCTGACTTCGCTAAGACCAACGACAAGTTGGTCATTCGCGGTGGCGCATTCGGTGGCAAGGCCCTGGACGTCGAAGGCGTGAAGCAGCTGGCCAGCATTCCCTCCAAGGAAGTGCTGCTGGCTCAGTTGCTGGGCTTGATGCAGTCCCCCATTTCCCGCACGGCCCGCGTTCTCGCGGCACTGGCGGAAAAGCGCGGTGGCGGCGAAGCACAAGAGGCCGCACCGGCGGCCGAAGAAGCCCAGGCCGCTTGAGGCTTGAGTTTAGAAATTTCATCCCAATTGTTAGGAATCCAAAATGGCATTCGATAAAGACGCATTTCTGACCGCGCTGGACAGCATGACGGTCCTGGAACTCAATGACCTGGTCAAGGCCATTGAAGAGAAGTTCGGCGTGAGCGCCGCAGCCATGTCGGCTCCGGCCGCTGGTGGTGGCGCCGCCGCCGCCGTGGTGGAAGAGAAGACCGAATTCAACGTCATGCTGATGGAAGCTGGCGCGAACAAGGTCGGCGCCATCAAGGCCGTCCGTGAAATCACGGGCCTGGGCCTGAAGGAAGCCAAGGACCTGGTGGAAGCCGCTCCCAAGGCCGTCAAGGAAGGCCTGTCCAAGGCTGACGCTGAAGCTGCCAAGAAGAAGCTGGAAGATGCCGGCGCCAAGGTCGAACTGAAGTAATTCAGGGCCTGAGCCAGGGCTGGAGGTGCCGAAAAGGCCCTCCAGCCTTTGCTGCTTTCAGAGCGCACCCAAAAACCGGCTCGGGTGCAGCCTTTTCCCAACAGGGGCAAAGGCCGACCGAGACGGTTTTTGAGTGTCTTCTGATCCCGACTGCAGAAGACCCCTTGGTTCGGGTGACGTGCAATGCGTCACCGTCCGCCATCGGCTGGTAGTGGCCAGCCGCCAAGGAGCAGCGCGAAAGCGCTGATGACAAGTCGCGCTAGATCTCAAGCCCGGAGCTCGCATGGCCCAAACGACCACGTACAGTTACACCGAACGCAAGCGCATCCGAAAAAGTTTCGGCAGCCGCGACAGTGTTGTCGAAATCCCCTACCTGCTGCAAATGCAGAAGGACGCGTACACCGCGTTCCTGCAAGCCGGAATTCCCCCGAAAAAGCGCACCGTCGAAGGCCTGCAGGCCGCGTTCGACGCCGCCTTCCCGATCGTCTCGCACAACGGTTTCGTGGAGATGAAGTTCCTCGAGTACAACCTGGCCAAGCCGGCGTTCGATGTGCGCGAGTGCCAGACCCGTGGCCTGACCTTCGCCTCGGCCGTGCGTGCCAAGGTGCAGCTGATCATCTATGACCGCGAGTCCTCGACTTCGCAGTCCAAGGTGGTCAAGGAAGTGAAGGAACAAGAGGTCTACATGGGCGAAGTGCCGCTCATGACCGAGAAGGGTTCCTTCATCATCAACGGTACCGAGCGCGTCATCGTGTCGCAGCTGCACCGTTCGCCTGGCGTGTTCTTCGAACACGACAAGGGCAAGACCCACAGCTCGGGCAAGCTGCTGTTCTCGGCCCGCGTGATTCCCTACCGCGGCTCGTGGCTGGACTTCGAGTTCGACCCGAAGGACATGCTGTACTTCCGCGTCGACCGCCGCCGCAAGATGCCGGTCACGATCCTGCTCAAGGCCATCGGCCTGAACCCGGAATCGATCCTGGCGAACTTCTTCGTCAACGACAACTTCCGCCTGATGGACAGCGGCGCGCAGCTGGAGCTGGTCTCCGAGCGCCTGCGCGGTGAAGTCGCACGCTTCGACATCACCGACAAGGAAGGCAAGGTCGTGGTTGCGAAGGACAAGCGCGTCACCGCCCGCCACACCCGCGAGCTGGAGCAGACGGGCACCACGCACATCAGCGTGCCGGAAGACTTCCTGGTGGGCCGCGTTCTGGCCCGCAACATCGTCGACCCCGATTCGGGCGAGATCCTGGCCAAGGCCAACGACGAGCTGACCGAGACGCTGCTCAAGAAGCTGCGCGCCGCCGGCGTGCACGACATCCAGTGCATCTACACGAATGAGTTGGACCAGGGCGCCTACATCAGCCAGACGCTGCGCATCGACGAGACGGTGGACGAGTTCGCCGCCCGCGTTGCCATCTACCGCATGATGCGCCCCGGCGAGCCGCCGACGGAAGACGCGGTGCAGGCCCTGTTCCAGCGCCTGTTCTACAACCCGGACACCTACGACCTGTCGCGCGTGGGCCGCATGAAGTTCAACGCCAAGGTCGGCCGCGACGAAGCCAACGGCCCCATGGTCCTGACCAACGAGGACATCCTCGCCGTGGTCAAGATCCTGGTGGACCTGCGCAACGGCCGTGGCGAAGTGGACGACATCGACCACCTGGGCAACCGCCGCGTGCGTTGCGTGGGCGAACTGGCCGAGAACCAGTACCGCACCGGTCTGGCTCGCATCGAGAAGGCCGTGAAGGAACGTCTGGGCCAGGCCGAGCAAGAGCCGCTCATGCCGCACGACCTGATCAACAGCAAGCCGATCTCGGCCGCGCTGAAGGAGTTCTTCGGCGCCTCGCAGCTGTCGCAGTTCATGGACCAGACCAACCCCCTGTCCGAGATCACGCACAAGCGTCGCGTCTCGGCCCTGGGCCCGGGCGGTCTGACCCGCGAACGCGCCGGCTTCGAAGTGCGCGACGTGCACGTCACGCACTACGGCCGCGTGTGCCCGATCGAAACGCCTGAAGGCCCGAACATCGGCCTGATCAACTCGCTGGCCCTGTACGCCCGCCTGAACGAATACGGCTTCATCGAGACGCCGTACCGCCGCGTGGTCGACAGCAAGGTCACGATGGACATCGACTACCTGTCGGCCATCGAGGAAGGCAAGTACGTCATCGCCCAGGCCAACGCGGCCCTGGACAAGGACGGCCGCCTGACCGGCGACCTGGTGTCGGCGCGTGAGAAGGGCGAATCGATCCTGGTGGGTGCAGAGCGCATCCAGTACATGGACGTGTCGCCCGCGCAGATCGTGTCGGTGGCTGCCTCGCTCGTGCCCTTCCTGGAGCACGACGACGCGAACCGCGCGCTGATGGGCGCCAACATGCAGCGCCAGGCCGTGCCCGTGCTGCGTCCCGAGAAGCCCTTCGTGGGCACCGGCATCGAGCGCGTCTCGGCCGTGGACTCGGGCACCGTCGTTACCGCCACCCGCGGCGGCGTGGTCGACTATGTCGATGCCACCCGCATCGTGGTGCGCGTGAACGACGCCGAGGCGCAAGCCGGCGAGGTGGGCGTGGACATCTACAACCTGATCAAGTATCAGCGTTCGAACCAGAACACCAACATCCACCAGCGCCCCATCGTCAAGCGCGGCGACAAGATCGCCAAGGGCGACGTGGTGGCCGACGGTGCATCGACCGACCTGGGCGAGCTCGCCCTGGGCCAGAACATGCTCATCGGCTTCATGCCCTGGAACGGCTACAACTTCGAAGACTCGATCCTGATCTCCGAACGCGTGGTGGCCGACGACCGCTACACCTCGATCCACATCGAGGAACTGGTGGTGATGGCCCGTGACACCAAGCTGGGCGCGGAAGAAATCACCCGCGACATCCCCAACCTGGCCGAGCAGCAGCTCAACCGCCTGGACGAGTCCGGCATCATCTACGTGGGTGCCGAAGTCATGCCCGGCGACACGCTGGTGGGCAAGGTCACGCCCAAGGGCGAGACCACGCTGACGCCGGAAGAGAAGCTGCTGCGCGCCATCTTCGGCGAGAAGGCTTCGGACGTGAAGGACACCTCGCTGCGTGTCGACCAGGGCTCGCAAGGCACCGTGATCGACGTGCAGGTGTTCACCCGCGAAGGCATCCAGCGCGACAAGCGCGCCCAGCAGATCATCGACGATGAGCTCAAGCGCTTCCGCCTGGACCTGAACGACCAGCTGCGCATCGTCGAGGCCGACGCCTTCGACCGTATCGAGAAGCTGCTCAACGGCAAGGTCGCCAACGGCGGCCCCAACAAGCTGGCCAAGGGCAGCAAGCTGGACAAGGCCTACCTGTCGTCCATCGAGAAGTTCCACTGGTTCGACATCCGCCCGGCGGAAGACGAAGTGGCTTCGCAGCTGGAGTCCATCAAGAACTCGCTGGAGCAGACCCGCCACAGCTTCGACCTCGCGTTCGAAGAAAAGCGCAAGAAGCTCACGCAGGGCGACGAGCTGCCCGCGGGCGTGCTCAAGATGGTCAAGGTGTACCTGGCCGTCAAGCGCCGCCTGCAACCGGGCGACAAGATGGCCGGCCGCCACGGCAACAAGGGTGTCGTGTCCAAGATCGTTCCGGTCGAGGACATGCCCCACATGGCCGACGGCACGCCGTGCGACATCTGCCTGAACCCGCTGGGCGTGCCTTCGCGGATGAACGTGGGCCAGGTCCTGGAAGTGCACCTGGGCTGGGCCGGCAAGGGCATCGGCCAGCGCATCGGCGATATGCTGCAGCAGGAGGCCAAGGCCGCCGAGCTGCGCAAGTTCTTCGAGGAGTTCTACAACAGCACCGGCCGCAAGGAAGACCTGTCGAAGTTCAGCGACGGCGAAATCGTCGAGATGGCGCAGAACCTGTCCACCGGCGTGCCCTTCGCGACCCCGGTGTTCGACGGTGCCTCCGAAGACGAGATCCGCGCCATGCTGAAGCTGGCCTTCCCGGACGACATCGCCAAGCTCAAGGGCCTGACCGACACGCGTACCCAGGCCTACCTGTTCGACGGTCGCACCGGCGAGCAGTTCGAGCGCCCCGTCACCGTCGGCTACATGCACTTCCTGAAGCTGCACCACCTGGTGGACGACAAGATGCACGCCCGCTCGACCGGCCCGTACTCGCTGGTCACCCAGCAGCCGCTGGGCGGCAAGGCGCAGTTCGGCGGCCAGCGCTTCGGCGAAATGGAAGTGTGGGCGCTGGAAGCCTACGGCGCTTCCTACGTGCTGCAGGAAATGCTCACCGTGAAGTCCGACGACGTGCAGGGCCGTACCAAGGTGTACGAGTCCATCGTCAAGGGCGAACACGCCATCGAGGCCGGCATGCCGGAATCGTTCAATGTGCTGGTCAAGGAAATCCGTTCCCTGGGCCTGGACATCGAACTGGAACGTTCTTAATTCAAGGGGATAGGTTCTATGAAGTCACTACTCGACCTGTTCAAGCAATTCACGCCCGATGAGCATTTCGATGCCATCAAGATCGGCATGGCCTCGCCGGAGAAGATCCGTTCGTGGTCGTTCGGCGAGGTGAAGAAGCCCGAGACGATCAACTACCGCACGTTCAAGCCCGAACGCGACGGCCTGTTCTGCGCCAAGATCTTCGGCCCCATCAAGGACTACGAGTGCCTGTGCGGCAAGTACAAGCGCCTGAAGCACCGCGGTGTGATCTGCGAGAAGTGCGGCGTTGAAGTCACGCAGACCAAGGTTCGCCGCGAGCGCATGGGTCACATCGACCTGGCCGCTCCCTGCGCGCACATCTGGTTCCTGAAGTCGCTGCCGTCGCGCCTGGGCCTGGTGCTCGACATGACGCTGCGCGACATCGAACGCGTGCTGTATTTCGAAGCCTACGTGGTCACCGACCCCGGCATGACCCCGCTGAAGAAGTTCAGCATCATGTCCGAGGACGACTACGACGCCAAGCGCAAGGAATACGGCGATGAGTTCATCGCCAAGATGGGCGCCGAAGGCATCAAGGACCTGCTGGAAGGCATCGAGCTCGACACCGAGATCGAACGCCTGCGCGGCGACCTGACCGGCTCCGAAGTCAAGGTCAAGAAGAACTCCAAGCGCCTGAAGGTGCTGGAAGCCTTCCGCAAGTCGGGCATGAAGCCCAACTGGATGGTGCTGGACGTGCTGCCCGTGCTGCCCCCGGACCTGCGTCCGCTGGTGCCGCTGGACGGCGGCCGCTTCGCGACCTCCGACCTGAACGACCTGTATCGCCGCGTCATCAACCGCAACTCGCGTCTGCGCCGCCTGCTGGAGCTCAAGGCTCCGGAAATCATCGCGCGCAACGAGAAGCGGATGCTGCAAGAAGCGGTGGACTCGCTGCTGGACAACGGCCGCCGTGGCAAGGCCATGACGGGCGCGAACAAGCGCGCCCTGAAGTCGCTGGCCGACATGATCAAGGGCAAGAGCGGCCGCTTCCGCCAGAACCTGCTGGGCAAGCGCGTCGACTACTCGGGCCGTTCGGTCATCGTGGTGGGCCCGACGCTCAAGCTGCACCAGTGCGGCCTGCCCAAGCTGATGGCGCTCGAGCTGTTCAAGCCCTTCATCTTCTCGCGCCTCGAAGCCATGGGCATCGCGACGACGATCAAGGCTGCCAAGAAGGAAGTCGAATCGGGCACGCCGGTGGTCTGGGACATCCTGGAAGAGGTCATCAAGGAGCACCCGGTCATGCTGAACCGTGCTCCGACGCTGCACCGCCTGGGCATCCAGGCCTTCGAGCCGATCCTGATCGAAGGCAAGGCCATCCAGCTGCACCCGCTGGTCTGCGCGGCATTCAACGCCGACTTCGACGGCGACCAGATGGCCGTCCACGTGCCGCTGTCGGTGGAAGCACAGATGGAAGCCCGCACGCTGATGCTGGCCTCCAACAACGTGCTGTTCCCGGCTTCGGGCGAACCCTCCATCGTTCCTTCGCAGGACGTGGTGCTGGGCCTGTACTACACCACCCGCGACCGCATCAACGGCAAGGGTGAAGGCCTGATGTTCTCGGACATCGGCGAAGTGCAGCGCGCCCTGGACGCCAACGAGGTCGAGCTGACCTCCAAGGTGGCCGTGCGGATCACCGAGTGGACCAAGAACAAGGAAACGGGCGACTTCACGCCCTCGACCTCGCTCGTGGACACCACCGTGGGCCGTGCCCTTCTGTCGGAAATCCTGCCCAAGGGCCTGCCCTTCGCGAACATCAACAAGGCGCTGAAGAAGAAGGAGATCTCCAAGCTCATCAACGTCTCGTTCCGCAAGTGCGGCCTGAAGGAGACCGTGGTCTTCGCCGACAAGCTGCTGCAGAACGGCTTCCGCCTGGCCACCAAGGCCGGCATCTCGATCGCCATCGACGACATGCTGGTGCCGTCGGAGAAGCACGACATCATTGACTCCGCTTCCAAGGAAGTGAAGGAGATCGAGCAGCAGTACGTCTCCGGCCTGGTGACGGCTGGCGAGCGCTACAACAAGGTCGTGGACATCTGGGGCAAGGCGGGTGACGCCGTGTCCAAGGTGATGATGGCCAAGCTGTCCAAGCAGAAGGTGATCGATCGCCACGGCAAGGAAGTGGATCAGGAGTCCTTCAACTCCATCTACATGATGGCCGACTCGGGCGCCCGCGGTTCCGCCGCGCAGATCCGCCAGGTGGCCGGCATGCGGGGCCTGATGGCCAAGCCTGACGGCTCGATCATCGAGACGCCGATTACCGCGAACTTCCGCGAAGGCCTGAACGTGCTGGAGTACTTCATCTCCACCCACGGTGCCCGTAAGGGTCTGGCCGACACGGCGCTGAAGACGGCGAACTCGGGTTACCTGACCCGTCGTCTGGTCGACGTGACGCAAGACCTGGTCGTGACCGAGCAGGACTGCGGCACGCACGGCGGCTACCTGATGCGCGCCATCGTCGAAGGCGGTGAAGTGATCGAGTCGCTGCGCGACCGTATCCTCGGCCGTACCGCGGCCGACGACGTGCTGCACCCCGAGAACCGCGCCGTGCTGCTGCAGGCCGGCGAGATGTTCGACGAGGACAACATCGAGGAACTGGAAGCCCAGGGCGTCGACGAAGTCCGCGTGCGCACCGCGCTGACCTGCGAGACGCGCTTCGGCATTTGCGCCAAGTGCTATGGCCGCGACCTCGGCCGCGGCGGCCTGATCAACATCGGCGAAGCCGTCGGTGTGATCGCCGCCCAGTCGATCGGCGAGCCCGGCACGCAGCTGACCATGCGGACCTTCCACATCGGTGGTGCCGCTTCGCGCGCTGCCATCGCCTCCAGCGTGGAAGCCAAGAGCAACGGCGTGATCGGCTTCAACGCCACGATGCGCTACGTGACCAACTCCAAGGGCGAGCTGGTGGTGATTGCACGTTCGGGCGAGATCGTCATTCATGACGAGCACGGCCGCGAGCGCGAGCGCCACAAGGTGCCTTACGGCGCCACGCTGACGGCCAAGGCCGACCAGCAGGTCAAGGCCGGCACCATCCTGGCGACCTGGGATCCGCTGACCCGACCCATCATCACCGAGTTCGCCGGCAAGACGCTGTTCGAGAACGTCGAGGAAGGCCTCACGGTTGCCAAGCAGGTGGACGATGTCACCGGCCTGTCGACCCTGGTCGTGATCGACCCGAAGCGACGCGGTGCCGCCAAGGTGGTGCGTCCGCAAGTGAAGCTGATCGACGCCTCGGGCCACGAGGTGAAGATCCCCGGCACCGACCACTCGGTGACCATCGGCTTCCCGATCGGTGCCCTGATCCAGGTGCGTGACGGCCAGGAAGTGGGCCCTGGCGAAGTGCTGGCCCGCATCCCGGTCGAAGGCCAGAAGACGCGAGACATCACCGGCGGTCTGCCGCGTGTGGCCGAGCTCTTCGAAGCCCGCTCGCCCAAGGACAAGGGCCTGCTGGCCGAGATGACCGGCACCATTTCCTTCGGCAAGGAGACCAAGGGCAAGATCCGCCTGCAGATCACCGATCCGGAAGGCGGCGTCTACGAAGACCTCGTGCCCAAGGAGAAGAACATCCTGGTGCACGAAGGCCAGGTGGTGAACAAGGGCGAGACCGTGGTGGACGGCCCGGCCGACCCGCAGGACATCCTGCGCCTGCTGGGCTCGGAAGAGCTGGCCCGCTACATCGTCGACGAAGTCCAGGACGTGTACCGGTTGCAAGGTGTGAAGATCAACGACAAGCACATCGAGGTGATCGTTCGCCAGATGCTGCGCCGCGTCGTGGTCGAGAGCACCGGCGACTCGAACTACATCATGGGCGAGCAGGTCGAGCGTTCGGAGATGCTCAACACCAACGACGCCCTGCGCGCCGATGGCAAGATCCCTGCGACCTACACCAACCTGCTGCTGGGCATCACCAAGGCCTCGCTGTCGACCGACTCGTTCATCTCGGCCGCCTCCTTCCAGGAAACGACCCGCGTGCTGACCGAGGCGGCCATCATGGGCAAGCGTGACGAGCTGCGTGGCCTGAAGGAAAACGTCATCGTCGGCCGCCTGATCCCCGCAGGCACCGGCATGGCCTACCACCAGGCCCGCAAGGCGAAGGACCAGATGGACGAGGCCGAGCGCCGCGCCATCGCCGACGCCGAAGCGGCCGAGCTGGATGCCCTGCAGTCCGCGTCGTCCGCCAGCGAAGAGCCGGTGGCCGAGGCTGCGACCACGACCGCGAGCACCGTCGACGCCGGCGAAGGCGCGGCAACCGAGTAAGGGCGTTTCGCCCTTCAAGGTAGCGGTCATGACCGGCCTGAGCGCCCCCCTGCCGAACACGGCCGGGGGGCGCTTTTTCTTTGAAGGTGCCGCTGCGCCTCGTGCGCAAGGCGTGCACACATGAATTCCATTCCCCAATCCGTCATCTGGTGGGTCGTTGGCGCACTGCTGCTGTTCTGGTTCGTCGGCGCACACAACCGGCTGGTGCGCCTGCGCTCGACCGCACTCATCGCCTACGCCGCGCTCGACGCCACGCTCGTCAAGCAGCTCGACTACGTGCAGTCGCGCAGCACGCGCTCGCTCGTGCTCGGCGGCTCGACCCAGGGCGACGCGAGGAACGAGAGCTCGCTGCTCTCGGCGGTGGCGCAGATGTCGGCCATGCTGGCCGTGACGCGGCTGCGCCCGCTGGAGCCCACGCGCATGGGCTCGCTGGGCACGGCGCTGCATGTCATGCTGAATGCCTGGGAGCGCATGTATCCTGGCGAGGTGTTGCGCTTCGATACCGAAGGCACGCTGTCGATGCCGGCGTCGCTGCCGGGCGATCTGCCCGACACGCCGCAGGTCTCTCCATTCGCGTGGCCCGAGCCTTCCGCCGCGGCGGAGATCGCCCGCGGCCAGTTCAACCAGGCGGTGATGGCCTACAACCGCGCCATTGGCCAATTCCCGGCGCTGGTCGTGGCGTGGGCATTCCGCTTGCGTCGGGCTGCAACGCTCGCCTGAATTTCCCGCCGGCCGCCCTTCGAGGCGCCGGCATTTACCATCATCGCCTCAACTTGGCTTCTTCTTCATCTCCATCTTCCCCGTCCGCCGAGCAGGTGCCGCATGAGCAACCGCCGCTGTGGCGGCAACTGCAGCAGTGCGCCACCGTGCTGGCGGCTGTGCGCGCCGGCACTTCTGGCGCGGTCGCCTTCGACGCAGTCGACCCGGCCCTGCGCCCGGGTGTGATGGCCCTGGGCTTCCAGGTGCTGCGCTGGCTCGGCCGGGCCGAAGCCCTGCGCCGCCAGCTGGCCCGCCGCACCCCGCCGCCCGCGGCCGACGCGCTGCTGTGCAGTGCGCTGGCCCTGGCCTGGCAACCCGAACACTCGCCCTACGAAGCCTTCACGCTGGTCGACCAGGCGGTGGAAGCAGCCAAGCGCGACAGCAACACGCGCGCGCAGGCCAGCTTCATCAACGCCTGCCTGCGCCGCTTCCTGCGCGAGCGCGACCAACTCGTGGCCGCCACCGAGCGCGAGCCGGTGGCCCAGTGGAACCATCCGCGCTGGTGGATCGAGCGCCTCAAGCACGACCACCCCCGTGCCTGGCAGAAGGTGCTGGAGGCCGACAACGCCCACGCCCCCATGACCCTGCGCGTGAACCAGCTCAGGCTCGGCGTGGGTGAGTACTTGCACGCGCTGCAGGTCGCCGGACTGACCGCGCATGCCGTCGGCACCGTGGGCGCCGAGCTGGAGCAGGCCCGCCCCGTGCGCCAGCTGCCCGGCTTCGACGCGGGCGATTTCTCCGTGCAGGACGCCGCCGCCCAACTGGCGGCGCCCCTGCTGCTGGACGGCCTTGCCACCGCGGCCGAGGGCCGCCCCCTGCGGGTGCTGGACGCCTGCGCCGCCCCTGGCGGCAAGACCGCGCACCTGCTGGAGCACCTCGGCAGCCGCCCGGCCGAGGTCACGGCCCTGGAGATCGACGCCCAGCGCAGCAAGCGGATCGACGAGACGCTGGCCCGCCTGAACCTGACGGCCCAAGTGATGGTGGCCGACGCCGCCCGGCCTGAGCAATGGTGGGACCGGCAACCCTACGACGCCATCCTGCTCGACGCGCCGTGCACCGCTTCGGGCATCGTGCGCCGCCATCCCGACGTGCGCTGGCTGCGCCGCGAAAGCGACATCGAGCAGCTGGCGATGCAGCAGGCCAGCCTGCTGGCCGCCCTGTGGCCGCTGGTCAAGCCAGGCGGCCGGCTCCTCTATTGCACCTGCTCGGTCTTCCTGGCCGAGGGGGCGCACCAGATTGATGCGTTTCTTGCACACAACACCGATGCCCGATTGCTGCCTTCCCCGGGTCATTTGCAGCCGCAAAGCGGGCGGAATGCACGTTCGCTCCCGGACAATCCCTTAGGTGCGCACGACGGTTTCTTCTACGCCCTGCTTGAAAAGCAATCCGGCTGAGCCCCATCGCCCGGCCTGGGCGATCCGGGCGCTCACGCTGGTCCTGCTGGCCTGTCTCTTCTCGTGGCTGCCCCGCGGCGCCCATGCCAACACCCCCAACACCGAAGTCACGCAACTCAAGCTGGAGCGCGGTGATGACGGCGTCTACCTCACGGCCCAGGTGCAGTTCGCCCTGCCGCCGCTGGTCGAGGACGTGCTCGACAAGGGCATCGCCCTCTATTTCGTGGCCGAGGCCGAGATCTACCGCGAGCGCTGGTACTGGATGGACACCAAGGTCGCCCAGGCGGCGCGCCACATGCGCCTGGCCTACCAGCCGCTGACCCGGCGCTGGCGGCTGAATGTGTCGCCGGTGCCCATCACCAATGCCGGCTTTGGCGCCTCGGTGGTGCAGAACTTCGACTCGCTCGAGGACGCGCTGGAGGCCGTCAAGCGCGTCGGCCGTTTGCGCCTGGGTGATGTCGCGGAGATCGGCGACGATCCCGTGCAATCAGTGGTGTTTAGATTCCGGTTGGATACTACTCAGTTGCCCCGCCCCTTCCAGATCGGTGTTGTCGGACAGTCCGACTGGAACATCGCGGCGGAACGCAGCGTGAAGCTTCCACTGGAGAAAATCAGGTGACTGAACAGCCGCGCGGGCGCGCTCGCGCGCCGGCGACGCCGGCCGCACGCCGCGCCAAGGCCATGCGCTGGGCCGTCGGGGTTGGCGCCGCCCTGGTGACCGCCATCGGCCTGGTGCTGATGTTCCTTCTCGCCCAGGCCACCAACAACCGCGCCCTGTACGAGCGCAACTACGCGCGCCTCTTCGGCATCAACGTGGTCGTGGCCGTCCTGCTGATGCTGGTGCTGGGCTGGGTGGCCTTCCGGCTCATCCAGCGCCTGCGGCGCGGCAGGTTCGGCAGCCGGCTGCTCATCAAGCTGGCCGCCATCTTCGCGCTCGTGGGCCTGGTGCCCGGGGTACTGATCTACGTGGTGTCCTACCAGTTCGTCTCGCGCTCCATCGAGAGCTGGTTCGACGTGAAGGTAGAGGGCGCCCTCGACGCCGGCCTGAACCTCGGCCGGGCCACCCTCGACGCGCTCGCGCAGGACGTGTCCAACAAGGCCAAGACCAGCAGTGCCCAGCTGGAAAACGTGCCCGACGCCACTGCCGGCCTGGCGCTGGAACGCGTGCGAGAGCAGATGGGCGCCAGCGAAGTGGTGCTGTGGAGCGGCAACGGCCAGCAGATTGCCGGCACCGGCACCGCCCGATACGAACTCAGTCCCACGCGGCCCACGACCCAGCAGATGCGCCAGGCGCGCACCGACCGTGCCGTCGCCCACATCGAAGGACTGGACGAAAACGAGGCCACGCAGGCCGGCACCGGCCCGCCGGCCGCGACCGTCCGCGCGCTGGCCCTGGTGCGCCGGCCAGGTTTCGACCTGGGCGCCGAGGCGCGCTATCTGCAGGTGACGGTGCCCTTGCCGCCGGCCGTGGTGGCCAATGCGCTGGCGGTGCAGGAAGCCAACCGCGAATACCAGGAGCGGGCCCTGGCCCGCGAAGGCCTGCTGCGCATGTACATCGGCACGCTGACGCTGAGCCTCTTCCTGGCGGTGTTCGGCGCGGTGCTGCTCGCGGTGCTGTTCGGCAACCAACTGGCCCGCCCGCTGCTGGTGCTGGCCGACGGCGTGCGCCAAGTGGCGGCGGGCGACCTGCGGCCCACGGCCGTGCTGCCCGGCAAGGATGAACTGGGCGGGCTCACCCGCTCCTTCGCCATGATGACCCAGCAGTTGGCCGATGCCCGCGGCGCGGTCGAGAAGACCGTGGGCGAGCTCGACGCCGCGCGGGCCAACCTGCAGACAATCCTGGACAACCTGACCTCGGGCGTGATCGTCCTGAGCCCGGCCGGCGTCGTGCTGTCGACCAACCCCGGCGCCACGCGCGTGCTGCGCGCGCCGCTGGCCGCGTACGAGGGCCAGAAGCTGGCCGACGTGCCTGGCCTGGAAAGCTTCGGCCAGGCCGTGCACCAGCAGTTCGAGGACTTCGAGATGGAGCGGGCACAGCATGGCCTGGACCACTGGCAGCATGCCTTCGAAGTGCACCCTGGTGGCGCCGGCGGCGCGTTCGAGGACACCATCAACATCGTGGCCCGCGGCGCGGAACTGCCGGAGCAGACGCGCCTGCTGGTATTCGACGACATCTCCGAGATCGTCTCGGCCCAGCGCGCGCAGGCCTGGGGCGAGGTGGCCCGCCGGCTGGCGCACGAGATCAAGAACCCACTGACCCCGATCCAGCTCTCGGCCGAGCGGCTGGAGCACAAGCTCGCGGGCAAGCTGGCCTCGGGCGAGCAGGCGCTGCTGGCCAAGTCGGTCAAGACCATTGTCGACCAGGTCGATTCCATGAAGCGCCTGGTCAACGAATTCCGTGACTATGCCCGGCTGCCCTCGGCCGATCTCAAGGCCTTGGACCTCAACGCCCTGGTCAACGACGTGCTGCATCTCTACGACAGCGAGGCCGGCCACGTGGTCAAGGTGGCGGTCGAACTCGACCTGCGCGGCCCGTTCATCCGCGGCGACGCGCAGCAATTGCGGCAGGTGATTCACAACCTGTTGCAGAACGCCCAGGACGCCACCGAGGCCGCGGCCGCCGCCCACCCCGAGCTGGAGCGCGGTCCGGTGCTGGTGCGCACCCGCATCTCCGAGTCCGGGGAGCGGGCCCGGCTCACCGTGCAGGACAGCGGCGGCGGCTTTGCCGAGAACATCCTTAAGCGCGCCTTCGAGCCCTACGTCACCACCAAGGCCAAGGGCACCGGCCTGGGCCTGGCGGTTGTAAAGAAAATAGCTGACGAACACGGGGCCCGGATCGAACTTTCCAATCGCATACAGGACGGGGCTGTGGTAGGGGCCCAAGTGTCGTTATCATTCGCGCTGGCGGCAGAACGGCCTGCCGCCCCCAACCCGCCTTCCGAAGAAAATACTGTCGCCTGAGCGCGCACCAATAAGCATTCATGGCAAACATACTCGTGGTCGACGACGAGCTGGGCATTCGCGACCTGCTCTTCGAAATCCTCAATGACGAAGGCCACAACGTCGAACTGGCAGAAAACGCCGCCGAGGCAAGGGCGGCGCGCCAGCGTGCGCGGCCCGACCTGGTGCTGCTCGACATCTGGATGCCCGACACCGACGGCGTCACGCTGCTCAAGGAATGGTCCACCGCCAACCTGCTGACCATGCCGGTCATCATGATGAGCGGGCACGCCACCATCGACACCGCGGTGGACGCCACCCGCATCGGTGCCTTCGCCTTTCTCGAGAAGCCGATCACCATGCAGAAGCTCTTGAAGGCGGTGGAGCAGGGCCTGGCCCGCGAGAGCGCGCGCCGTGCCGCCGCGGCCGTGGTGCCGGCCACCAGCACTTACTCGCCTGTGGTCACCACCACGGGCGAAAGCGCCCTGGTGCCCGCGCCCTCGCTGTCGCCCATGGCCGACCCGGGCCCGCAGTCCACGCAGAGCTTCGACCTGGACCGCCCGTTGCGGGACGCGCGCGACGGCTTCGAAAAGGCCTACTTCGAGTTTCACCTGGCCATGGAGAACGGCTCCATGACCCGCGTGGCCGAGAAGACTGGCCTGGAGCGCACCCACCTGTACAGAAAGTTGAAGCAGTTGGGGGTGGATCTTTCGAGGGGGCGCAGAAGCGCTGTATAATCGTGGGCTCCAACCGGTTCGCGCAGGTTGGTGCCTCAAAAAAGGCCCGGTAGCTCAGTTGGTAGAGCAGCGGATTGAAAATCCGCGTGTCGGTGGTTCGATTCCGCCCCAGGCCACCACATTCAGTTCCAGGTTTGTCCAGGGACGTCCAAAAGCCCAAGAGAATCAACGCTCTTGGGCTTTTTCATTGTCCGGATTCGTCCAACGAAGTCCAGCCACTTCCAAGCATCGGTGCAGTAACTCCTGCAGTAACCGGCCAGCGCGCGCCGGATCCGCCGAGGAGTTCCTGCTTTCCGTCCTCGCGAGAGGGCGACATGGCATGTTGGAAGTGACGAAGAATGGCTAAGAATCTGATTGGTGGAGACCGAACGATCCGGGCGCTGAAACCCGGCCACAAGAGAGTCAGCGACGGCGAGGGCCTGTACCTCCTGCCGTTTTTTAAGGGAGGTGCCCATGGGTGGCGTTTGGACTACAGCTTCGCTGGGCGGCGCAATACATTGAGCCTTGGGACCTACCCGGCTGTGAGCCTGAGAGCTGCACGCGAGGAAGCCGTGAAGTACCGCGCGATGGTGGCCAGCGGTGTCGATCCGAGCGACCTTCGCAAGAAGGCAAGGGTTGCCGAGGTACAGGCGAGCGAGGATCGTCGGCGCGTGGCCGCTGGTGAGCCTGTCTCCGGCTCGTTCCAAGACGTGGCGCTGCGGTGGCATCGCACGCGTGAAGAGGATTGGTCGCCGGGGCATGCGAAGCGGGTTCTCCAGCGCTTGGAGCGAGATCTTTTCCCGGCCATGGGGGCCGAGCCCATCGGGCAGATCGTTGCGCCAGCCATGCTGACGGTCCTTCGGCGCATAGAGGCCAGGGGCGTGCGGGAAACAACCCACAGGGCGCTGGAGAACTGCCACTCGATCTTTGCATTCGCGATTGCCGAAGGCTTGGCTCGGAGCAATCCTGCTGAGGGGCTCAAACGAGCGCTCAAACCCATAGTCTCGAAGCGCTATGCGGCCGTGACGGCACCCACCGAGTTGGCACCGTTGTTGCGGGCGATCGATGGCTACAAGGGCACGCCGGTCGTTCGGGCTGCCCTGAAACTGCTCCCACTGATGACTGTTCGGCCTGGGGAACTGCGCTTCGCCACGTGGGAGGAGTTCGACCTGGAGGCCGGCTGGTGGAGGATCCCCGCTCTGCGAATGAAGGGCTCGCGGCAGCGCAAGCTCAACGGAGCGGCTCATTGGGTCCCCTTGCCAGTCCAGGCCCGTCACATCCTTCAAGAGCTCCGAGCCCAGACAGGGCAGAAGAAATTCGTCTTCCCGAGCGAGCGAGCCGGCGAAAGAGCCATGTCGGAGAACACGCTGAACATGGCGTTCAGAACTTTGGGCTATCCGAGCGAGACGGTGACCGCGCATGGTTTCCGCGCGACCGCCAGAACCATCATGGACGAAGTGCTGCATGTGGATCCCATGGTCTTGGAGGTTCAGTTGGCACACACGGTGCCCGGCCCGCTTGCGGATGTCTATAACCGGTCAGACTATAGGGAGTTTAGGAGCGCGGCCATGCAGATGTGGGCCGATTACTTGGACGCCCTGCGCGAGGGAAAGGCAGCCGCTTTTGTCGCACATCACCGGGTTTCGTACGGTCATCGTCGTATCAGACTCGACGACTGCGAAGGACTGCATTCGGCCCAATCGTGGGGCGCGCCCCTTGGGGGGGCGCCCGTACAGCCGACGTGAGTTGCCTAGTCAGAGGCTATTGCATCGGCGCTGGCAATGGAGCGAAGAAGCCCTGCTTCTGTCCGGAGTTGTGGGCGAACGATCCCGGTGTCGTGGGAAGCTTCGGCACCCGATTGTTTGCATGGACATTGGGCATTCCCCAGCCAGCACTGGTGGCGTTGCTTAAGTTGATGCGAAAAAGAGGCTGCGCCACAGCAAAGGTTGCGGCTGATCCGCTCTGGCCTCTCCATGTATCGATCACAAGGCGCCGAGGACCAAACGTTGCCCGGCGCGCGGCCACGAACGCTTCCGCAGTGCGAGGGCTCTCGCGCAGGGCATCAAGATAGTCCGCCCACATCTGCATGACGAAGAACCGGAATTCCTTGTACTCGACCCGAGCGTAGATGTCGGCCAACGGACCGGGCACTTTGTGCGCGAGTTGCACTTCCAGCAGGTTCGTGTCGATGTTGAACACTTCGTCCAAGATGGTCCGACCTGTCGTGCGGAAGCCGTGACCTGTCACAACATCACTCGAGAACCCAAGCGTCCTTAGGGCCGAGTTGATGGTGTTCTCGGACATCGGGTGTGCAGACGAGCGCTGATTGGGAAAGACGAACTCTCCATTTCCGGTCATCGGGCGAAGGGCCTGCAAAACCTGTACTGCTTGCGCAGGCAGTGGGACCCAGTGGTCGCGGCGACTCTCCTTGTGCTTCTGATCGCCCTTCATTCGCGAGGCAGGAATCCGCCACCATCCGGCCTGCAAGTCGAATTCACTCCATCTTGCATTGCGCAAGTTGCCTGGGCGCACGGTGAGCAGCGGCAAGAGTTGGAGCGCGGCTTTGGCGACAGCCGAGCCTTGGTATTGGTCCATCGCAAGCAGCACCGGAGCAAGTTTCGCGCCGTCCGTGACGGCAGCAAAGCGCTTGGATCGAGCGGGCTTGAGTCGAATCGGTTCCGCCGGATTGAGATTCTTGTCGCTCACGCCAATGCTTGCGGCGTGCGTGAAAACGGCCTGGCAAATTGCTAGCACCCGGTGCGCGGAGTCCAGGATCCCAGCATCTTCCATCCGGCCGAGAACCCTGCGGACATCCTGGGTCTTGATGTCCTCGAGCGTGGCAGACCCCAAGTATGGAAAGACGTGCCTTTTCAAGCGCTGGAGCGTCGCCGATGCGTAGTCGTGCGCCCAACAATCCTTCCAGTAGGCGTGCCATTGCAGCGCGACATCCTTGAACGATCCGGGGATGATGATCTCCCCACCTTGACGCTCCCGCTTCTTCAAGGCGGCCCGGTGCTTCGCCTGTTGCTCGGCGGCCTGACGGAAAGCACTTGGATTGATCCCGCGGGCGACCATCTCGCGAAACGATGTCGCGATTTCGCGCGCGGCTTGTAGCCCGATGGACGGATAGGTCCCGAGGCTCAGTGTTTTGCGCGTTGCTTCAAACGTGTAGTCGAAGCGCCAGCCGTGCGATCTTCCCTTGACGAAGGGCGACAAGTAGAGGCCCTTGCCTGTTGAGTTCCATGCAATCCTGACCCGGCATTTCCATCCAATATTGACCCACCCTCTTTGCGAGCCTGGTGGCTCACGGTGTGGATAAGTTCTTG
>NZ_FOUG01000019.1 GCF_900114785.1 Variovorax sp. OV329 | reverse complement strand
GCGCGCGCCGCCTCGCCGCCGCCGGCCTCGACCTTGGCGAACTGCGACTGCAGGTCGTCCACCAGGGCGCGCATGGCGTTGGCATTGGCCTGGAAATCTTCCGAGCGGGTGTTGAGTTGGGAGATGAGTTTGCTCATGAATGCTTTCTTTGTTCCAGGCGTCCACCCCGTTCCTCAGGCCGTCTTGTCGGCCGTCAGCCCCAGTTCGGCGGACATCTGCTCGCGGATCCTGAACTTCTGGATCTTGCCGGTCACCGTCATCGGGAAGCTGTCGACGAAGCGGATGTAGCGCGGCACCTTGTAGTGCGCGATCTGGCCCTTGCAGAACTCGCGCACCTCTTCTTCGGTGAGCTGCTGGCCCGGCTTGGGGATGACCCAGGCGCACAGCTCCTCGCCGTATTTCCGGTCGGGCAGGCCGACCACCTGCACGTCCTGCACCTTGGGGTGGCGGTAGAGGAACTCCTCGATCTCGCGCGGGTAGATGTTCTCGCCGCCGCGGATCACCATGTCCTTGATGCGGCCCACGATGTTGACGTAGCCCTCGGCGTCCATGGTGGCCAGGTCGCCGGTGTGCATCCAGCCCTCGGTGTCGATGGCTTCGCGGGTCTTGGGCTCGTCGTCCCAGTAGCCGTGCATCACCGAGTAGCCGCGGGTGCAGAGTTCGCCGCGCTCGCCGCGCGCCACGATGGCACCGCTCTCGGGGTCGACGATCCTGACCTCCAGGTGCGGCTGCACCGTGCCCACGGTGGACACGCGCTTTTCCAGCGGCGTGTCGGTGCTGCTCTGGCAGCTCACCGGGCTGGTCTCGGTCATGCCGTAAGCGATGGTGATCTGCGACAGGTGCATGCGCTCCACCACCCGCTTCATCACCTCGGTCGGGCAGGGCGAGCCGGCCATGATGCCGGTGCGCAGGCTGGACAGGTCGAACTCCGCAAAGCGCGGATGGTCCAGCTCGGCGATGAACATGGTGGGAACGCCGTGCAGGCCGGTGCACTTCTCGGCCTGCACCGTCTCCAGCACGGTGAGCGGATCGAAGCCGTCGTTGGGGTACACGATGGCCGAGCCGTGCGTGAGGCAGGCCAGGTTGCCCAGCACCATGCCGAAGCAGTGGTACAGCGGCACCGGAATGCACAGGCGATCGGCCGGCGTGAGCGTCATGCACTCGCCGATGAAGAAGCCGTTGTTCAGGATGTTGCGATGCGTGAGCGTCGCGCCCTTGGGGAAGCCGGTGGTGCCGCTGGTGAACTGGATGTTGATCGGGGCGGTGGCCTTGAGCGTCTTCTGCACCTCGCGCACGCGCGGGTCGGCTGCATCGCCCGAGGCCAGCAGCTTCGAGAAGCGCTGCGCGCCCGCCTCGTCGGCATCGCCTTCGCGGTCGATCCACCAGATGTTCTTCAGCTGCGGCAGCCTGGCCGAACCGAGTTCGCGCAGCATGCCCAGGTACTCGCTGGTCTTGAAGCGCGGCATGGTGACCAGCGCCTTGCAGCCCACCTTGTTGAGCGCGTATTCCACCTCGGCCGTGCGATACGCCGGGTTGATGTTGACCAGGATCAGCCCGGCCTTGGCCGTGGCCAGCTGCATCTGCACCCAGGCGGCGTTGTTGTGCGACCAGATGCCGATGCGGTCGCCGGGTTCGAGCCCGGTCCTGAGCAGCGCGCTCGCCAGCTGGTTGGCGGCCGCCTGTAGCTCGCGGTAGCTGAAGCGAAGGCCCTCGTGCCGGCTCACCAGCGCCAGCGCATCGGGCTGGCGCCCCACCATGGCATCGAAGAAATCGCCGATCGTCTCTTCGATCAGCGGCACCTCGGTGGTGCCTCGCGCATAGGACTCGGTCATAGCTCTTGTCTCCTGAAACCATGGGCCGCGCAGCCGGCCCTTTTCGCTGGCACCCGCGGAACCGGCTTCGCCGGGCCGCCGGGTGCGCCCCCGGCGAGGGGGTTGGCGGGCCTCGCGCAGCGAGGGTCGCCTGGGGGTGTGCTAGGTCATGCGGTCTCGGCGAACAGCTCGCGGCCGATCAGCATGCGGCGGACCTCGCTGGTGCCGGCGCCGATCTCGTAGAGCTTGGCGTCGCGCCACAGGCGCTCGACCGGGAATTCCTTGGTGTAGCCCACGCCGCCCAGCGCCTGGATCGCCTCGCCGGCCATCCAGGTGGCCTTCTCGGCCGAATACAGGATGGCGCCGGCCGCGTCCTTGCGGAAGCTGCGCGCATGGTCCATGCGGTCGCAGGCCTTGCCCACGGCGTACACGTAGGCGCGCGTGGCCTGCCAGGTGGAGTACATGTCGGCGATCTTGCCCTGCATGAGCTGGAACTCGCCGATGCTCTGGCCGAACTGCTTGCGCTCGTGGATGAAGGGCAGCACCGCGTCCATGCAGGCGGCCATGATGCCCAGCGGGCCGCCGGAGAGCACGGCGCGCTCGTAGTCCAGGCCGCTCATCAGCACCTTGGCGCCCTGGCCCTCGCCGCCCAGCACGTTCTCTTCCGGCACCTCGACGTTGTCGAAGAAGAGCGGGAAGGTGTTGGAGCCGCGCATGCCCAGCTTGTCCAGCTTGTTGCCGGCCGAGAAGCCCTTGAAGCCCTTCTCGACGATGAAGGCAGTCATCCCGCGCGCGCCCATCTCGGGCTCGGTCTTGGCGTAGATCACCAGCGTGTCGGCGTCGCCGCCGTTGGTGATCCACATCTTGGAGCCGTTGAGCACGTAGTAGCCGCCCTTCTTCTCGGCCTTGAGCTTCATGCTCACGACGTCGGAGCCGGCGTTGGGCTCGCTCATGGCCAGCGCACCCACGTGCTCGCCGCTCACCAGCTTGGGCAGGTACTTCTTCTTCTGCGCCTCGCTGCCGTTGCGGTGGATCTGGTTCACGCACAGGTTGGAATGCGCGCCGTACGAGAGGCCCACCGAGGCCGAGGCACGCGACACCTCTTCCATGGCCACGATGTGCGCCAGGTAGCCCAGCTCGGTGCCGCCGTACGCTTCCTTCACCGTCATGCCGTGCAGGCCCAGGTCGCCCAGCTTCTTCCACAGGTCGTGCGGGAAGAGGTTGTCGCGGTCCACTTCGGCGGCACGCGGGGCAATCTCGGCTGCGGCGAAGTCCGCGATCGCGTCGCGCAGCGAATCGATGGTGTCGCCCAGGTCGAAGTTCAGGCCGGGATGGTGCATGAGGGTGTCTCCTTCGGTGTCGGGGTGCGGGACGCCGCCGAAGCCGCAGATGCCGGCATGGGGCGCGCAGAAAGCCGCAGCTTACGCCCACGGCTGGCGCAAATGGCGCCACAATGGTTGCAAATACAGCCACACTTTTCCAGCCCGCCATGAATCCGCCCCGCCCACGCGGCGCGCGCCGCGCCGCCACCCCGATGGCCTTCGTGCAGGCGATCGTGCGGGCCTACGGCATCTACGGCATGGACCCCGGCAAGGCCCTGGCGGCGGCACAGATCGCGCCGCGCGAACTCAAGGACCCGGCCGGCCGGGTGACGGCGGCGCAGTTCGAGGCGCTCAATGCCCACGCCATGCAGGAACTGGACGACGAGGCCCTCGGCTGGTTCACCCGGCGCCTGCCCTGGGGCAGCTACGGCATGCTGTGCCGGGCCTCCATCAGCTCGCCCGACCTGGGCGTGGCCATCAAGCGATGGGGCCGGCACCACCGGCTGCTGACAGAGGACATCCTCATCTCGCTGCACAGCCACGCCGGCGTGGCCACGGTACGCATCGTCGAGCAGCACCCGCTGCCCAAGGACCTGCGCGAGTTCTGCCTGGTGTCCTGCCTGCGCTTCCTGCACGGCTTTGCCAGCTGGGCCATCGATTCGCGGGTGTCGCTGCGCGAGGCCAGCTTTCCCTTCGAGGCGCCGCCGCATGCCGACGCCTACCCGCTGATGTTCTGCGACCGCCTGAACTTCGGCGCGGCCGAGGCCAGCTACAGCTTCGATGAGCGCTACCTGCGCCTGCCGCTGCAGCGCGACGAGCGCGCCCTGCGGGGCATGCTGCGACGCGCCCTGCCCCTGACGGTGCTGCAGTACCGGCGCGATCGCCTGCTGGGGCAGCGCGTGCGCGAGCTGCTGCGCACCCGGCCGCAGGAGGCGGTGCATGCCCAGGCCCTGGCCACCCTGTTGAACAGCTCGGCGCGCACCCTGCACCGCCAGCTCAAGGACGAGGGCACCTCGCTGCAGGCGATCAAGGACGAGGTGCGGCGCGAGCGCGCCATCGAGGAACTGCGCCGGGGCAACAAGCCGATCAAGCAGGTGGCGCTGGCGGTGGGTTTTCGAAACGAGAAGAGCTTTGCGCGGGCCTTCCGGCAGTGGACGGGCGCCACGCCGGGCGAGTTTCGCCGCGGCGAAGTTTGACCTTGGCGCAACGTTGTTTGGCGCGGTTTCGTGAAGCATTGCACATCCAACATCAGCTTTGAGGAGTGGTTCGAATGAGGTAGCGCTTGAGAATTGCGCAGCGCCACCTGCCCGACTGTCACCGGGCCTCCAGGGTGGCGCGCAATCGAACTTAAAGGGAGTGAAAACAGATGCAGCACGAAATCGTGCAATGCGCGGGCGCCGTTTTGCTCGCAGACTTCTTCAGCGGATTGGTCCATTGGGCCGAAGATGCTTATGTCCGCGCGGACACACCATGGATTGGAAGGTCGATCGGGACCGCGAACGAGGAGCATCACCAGCATCCGCGCGCCTTTGTCTCGCGTACTTGGTGGGCAAGCTCCTGGGACTTGGTTGTGGCATCCGGTGTCGTGGTGCTCACAGCTGCATGGATTGAACGGCTAAGCGGGCCCGTCTGGACGTTTGCGATTGCCGCAGGCAATGCCAACCAAGTACACAAGTGGGCACATCGTGCGCCGCACGAGAATGGGCGGCTGATTACATGGCTTCAAAAATGCAAGCCGCTGCAAACGCAACGCCACCACGCGCGACACCATTGCGGGCGCAAGGACACCAACTACTGCTCAATTACGAACTTCTTGAATCCGCTCCTGGACAGACTGAAGTTCTGGACAGCCCTGGAATGGAGCGTCGCAGAAATATTTGGCCTGCATCGCCGAACTGACATTACCGTCAAGCCAGGGGTCGGCAGCCATCGCTAAGCAGCACAAAATAGCCCTCTTACACGCGGCAGGACGTTTCCTGCGCCTGCTCGGCAACCGGATGCCGAACATGCTCGGGGCCTCGGCCTACGCGACAAATGGCCGTCCCGAGCAAAACTGGGGAACACACCCTAGCCTCAGCAGCCGTCGTCACGATGTCACTTGTCACCATACTTGTAGAAGATAACCAGGCGATACGGGAGAACCTGCTGGCGGCCATGGACGAGCTGACCGACCTCGACGTGGTCGCCACCGCCGAAACCGCGGCACAGGCCGCCTGCGCCCTGGACGCCTACAGCCAGAGCTGGGACCTGGCGGTCGTGGACCTGTTCCTCAAGCAGGGCTCCGGGCTCACCGTGCTCAAGGCCTGTCAGGAGCGTCCACCGGACCGCCACGTGCTGGTGCTGACCAACTACCCCACCCCGGACATCCGCCGCCGCTGCATGGACCTGGGCGCCGACGCGGTGTTCGACAAGTCCACCGAGCTGGAAGCCTTCTTCGACCGCTGCAACGACTATGCACGCGAAACCAGCCGCCGTCGGCAGACGCAGCCGGCGCGCGCGCCGGTCATGACCCCCCGGGCATTCTGACCCAGGCCAGCGGACCCAGGCGCACAATGGCCGCGACCCTGCACGCGGGGTGAGGAGGACGGCCATGACGAGTTCCATTCGCATCGGCACCTTGTGCTACGTGGACAGCAGCTGCGAAGCCAGCCCGCAGACGCGCGGCGCCGTCGGCCGCATCGTCGAGGTGCTATCCGCGCCCTATTCGGCGCCGGATGACAGCTACCTCCCCGGCACCTACTACGACGTGGGCTTCGAAGGCTGGACCTACTGGTGCCGCAGCGACAAGCTGCACCCCATCAACGACCCCGGTGCCGACCTGTCCGAGGAGACGACGCAGGAGCAGGACCTGCCGGCCCCGTGGCCCTGAGCGTGGTCGGCGCTCTGGTGCGCTAATCGATTCGCCAGCAGCGGCTTCGACTCAGGCGCGCTCGGCGTGCCCCGCCAGCAATGCCGGCAGCTGCGCCATGTCCACGAAGATCTGCCCCACGCCGGCGGCGCGCAGCGCCGAGGCGCTGCTGTGCGACAGGCCGCCCGGGCTGTAGCCGAAGACAGTGGCGCCGGCGTCCACACCCGCGCGCGCGCCGGTCACCGTGTCCTCCACGACAGCGCAGCGCTTCGGGTCCACGCCCAGCGCTTGAGCGGCGGCCAGGTACACGTCGGGAAAGGGCTTGGACCGCGGCGTCTCGTGGCCGCTGAAGACGCGGTTCTGGAAGTACGGCGCCATTCCCACCTTCGCCAGCTGCAGCTCCACCTTGATGCGGTCCGCGCCCGAGGCGCAGGCGATGAGCCCGTCGAGCTGCGCATGCAGCTCGCGTACCGCGGACAGCGCGCCGGGCACCACCTGCAGCTCGCGGTCCAGCGCCTCGTTGCGGCGCTCGCGGAAGATGCCCAGCCATTCGTCCGTGATGCGCTGGCCGGTGTGCGCCTTGATCTGGCCCACCTCGTCCTTGACGGCCTTGCCGACGAAGGTGGCCATGCACTGCTCCAGCGTCATCGACCAGCCCAGCTCCTCGAGCATGTCGCGCAGCACGCGGTTGGTGATGGGCTCCGAATCGACCAGCACGCCGTCGCAGTCGAAGAGCACGGCGTCAAAAGGCAGGGACACGGACATGGGGTCGGAGGGAAAGAAAAAGGAAGCGCCGGCGAACGGGATGTCAGCCGGCGGCGTCCAGATAGTACCAACGGGGCACGCCCGCCGAGTCGCTCTCGCGCACGAAGCGGCTCTTCTCGTGCAGCCGGCTGGCCCGGCCGCCGGCATCGCGCAGGCGGGCGACGAACTCGACCTGGGCATGCGTGGGGTCCTGCAGCGTGTGCGAGCGCACTTCCAGGCCCAGCCAGCGGGTGCCGGCATCGAAATCCAAGGTCTGCGGCCGCTGGCTCGCATGCCAGGTCGCCAGCAGGTAGGGCGCGTTCTCGCGCACGAAGGCGCTGTAGCGCGAGCGCATGAGCGATTCGGCGTCAGGCGCGGGGATGACGTCGAAGTGGTCCAGGTAGCGGCCGCAGCAAACGTCGTAGGCCAGCGGCCGCCCCTTGGCATCGGCACGCCCGCAGGGGCAGAAAGGTGAAGAAGGCATCGGCGCCCATTGTGCGCGGCCAGCGTCGTGGGCTCGGGGCATCCACCGTTGGCGTGGCCCTTGCTATTCACTAGGCTGGCGCCACGACGGAAGAGGAATGCGCGATGTACCTGACAGGCCATGAGCACAACGCACTGCGCGGCGTCTTCGCGCTGCTGGCGCAGGACCATGCGGAGCGCGACATCCGCGAGCAGCTGGGTCGCGTGCTGCTCGAGTTGCTGAACGCGGACCAGTTCGCCTCCTTCGTGTGGAACGACGCGGCCGGCCGCTTCGATGGCCGCGTGGCCATCCACATGGACCCGGCCAACCTCGACCGCTACGACGCCTGGCACCAGCACCACGACCCCATCACCTTCCAGCTGCAGTCGCGCCGCCACGCCACCCGCGTGACCGAGCTGATGCCGCAGCGCGAGCTGATGCGCACGCCCTTCTTCAACGAGTTCCTCTCACGCGACGGCCTGCACTGGGGCATGAACCTGCATGCCTTCGACGGCAGCCGCGCGCTGGGCGACCTGCGCATCTGGCGCTGCAAGGCGCGCGGCGATTTCGGCGCGCACGAGAAGGCGCTGCTGGACCTGATCGAGCCCGCCTTCATCGGTGCGCTGCGGCGCGCCCAGAGCCACGACAGGCCCGCCGACGGAGCGCAAAACGAAGCCGATGCCTGGGACAGCCTCAGCCCACGCGAGCAGGAGGTGGCGCGCGCGGTGTGCGAGGGCCTGACCGACAAGGAGATCGCCCGCCGGCTGGCGGTGGGCGTGCCCACCGTGCGCACCTACCTGCGGCGCATCTTCGACAAGCTGGGCATCGAGCGCCGCTCGGCCCTGGCCGCGCGGGCCCGGCGCTGAGCGGCGACGCGCCCTAGCCGATGGCCCCCGGCGCGCCGGGCGGCGCCAGCCGCAAGGCGGGGCACCGGGCGGCCGCGCACCTACTTGGCCTTGGGCGCGGGCACGCGGCCCAGCACAGCTTCCACCGCCATGCCCACTGCCACCAGGTGCCGGTCGCTGCCGGCCGGACCATCCAGCTCCAGCCCGACCGGCAACCCGGTCGTCGCGCCCAGCCCCGAGGGCAGCTGCACGCCCGGGATGCCGGCATTGCTGCCCGGGTCGGTGTTCTGGATCAGGGCGCCGAAATTCTCCGGACTGCTGGACTCGGGCGTGGCCGCCAGCGCCACGCGCGGCACCGTCGGGAAGACCAGCGCGTCCAGCCTGTTCTTCGCGAAGGTCTCGGCGTAGAGCTTCTGCAGCGCCGGCCGCGCAACGCGCATCGCGTTGTCATAGGCGGGCCTGGCATCGACCAGGCCGGTGGGCGCGGGCAGCTTGCGCGGGATCACCAGGCCCTCGAAGGTGCCCTTCACGTCGGGGCTGGCGATGCCGGCCGTGAGCTGCTGGATATCGATGCCGGTCTTCGACCTGGCCAGGTAGGCCACCATGTCGTCGTAGGCCTCGTACAGCGCCACCGGGAAGCCGACGGCGCCGTTGAGCTCCGTCAGCTTGGGCATGTCGACGTCCACCAGCGTGACGCCCGCGGCGCGCAGCTTCGCGAGCGCGGCATCGGTGGCGGCGCGGGTGTCGGCATCCAGATTGGCATAGAAGGCCGGCACCACGCCCAGGCGCACGCGCTTCAGCTCGGCCGGCTTCACGGGCTTGCCGCCGGCGATCACGCGGTCCAGCAGTTCGACGTCGGGCATCGACAGCGCCATCGGCCCGGCGGTGTCGCGCGTGTGCGATATGGGCGCGATGCCCTGCTGCGGGTAGCGGCCCATGCTGGGCCGCAGCGACGCGCAGCCGTTGAAGGCGCAGGGAATGCGCACCGAGCCGCCGGTGTCGGTGCCCACGGCGGCCGGCACCATGCGCGCGCCCAGCGCCGCGCCGTTGCCCGACGAGGAGCCGCCCGCCACGCGGGTGGTGTCGTAGGCGTTGCGCACGCCTGGCTCGGTGCCGCTCTGGAAGGCCGGGTTGAAGCCGGTGACGCCGAAGGCCAGCTCGTGCATGTGGGTCTTGCCCAGCACCACCGCGCCTGCCGAGCGCAGCTTGGCCACCACGGGCGCATCGGCCTGGGGCACGAAGTCCTTGAGCGCCGGCGTGCCGGCAGTGGCCGGCAGGCCCTTGACCTGGATATTGTCCTTGATGGCCACCGGCAGGCCCGCCAGCGGCTTGCAGGCGCCACCCTTCCTGCGCGCCGCATCGGCGGCGCGCGCTGCCTTCAGCGCGCCCGCCTCGTCGAGGGTGATGAAGGCATTGAGCTCGGGGCGGGCCTTGGCCTGGGCGATGTAGGCCGTCACCAACTGCTCGCTGGTGAGCGTGCCGGCGCACAGTTGCCTGGCCGCCTCGCTGGCGGTCAGCGTCGAGAGGTCCGTGCCGGCCGGCTGGGCCTGGGCGGCAGCGGCGAGACACAGGCCGAGCAGGGACAGGGCGAAGGTGGGTCTGGAGATGGGCATGGCAAGGGCTCGAAGCGAAGAGACCGCCATGCTGCGCCGTCGGCGCCCGCCTGTCTGTCATTCAAAGCGATGACAGCAGGGTCAAGTGCTTGCGCCCTTAGGCGGGTGCAGCGCCACCCGCCAGCAGCGCGCGCAGCACCTGTGCATCGGCCGGCTTGTAGAGCAGCGGGTAGCCGGCCAGCTCGACCTCGGTGCGGTTGGCGCTGTCCGTGTCGCCGGTGAAGATGACCACCTGGCGCACCTTGCCCACCGCATGCAGCGCCTGGGCGGCCGCCAGCCCCGACAGCCCGCCGCCCAGGCGCAGGTCGCCCAGCAGCAGGTCGAACTCGCCGGGCAGCTGCCAGGCCTCGTGCGGATGCGCGGCCAGCGCCACGTCGTGGCCCCAGCCGCTCAGCAGGGCATGCATGGCCTGGCGCACGGGCGCCTCGTCGTCCAGCACCAGCACGCGGCGCGACACGCCGTCGACCGCCTCCACGCGCACGGCCCCGGCTTCCGCCTCGGCCATCTGCGCGGCGGGCAGCGTCAGGCTGAAGGTGCTGCCGCGGCCCGGCGCCGAGCGCAGCGCGATATGCGAATGCAGCATGCGCGCCATGCTGGCCACCAGCGACAGGCCCAGGCCCAGCCCGCGGCTGCGGTCGCGGCCCGGGTTGTCGGCCTGGAAGAAGGGCTCGAACACCTGCTCGCGCAGCGCGTCCGCGATGCCGATGCCCGAGTCGCGCACCTCGATGCGCCAGCCGTCGCCGCCCTCTTCCGAGCGCGCACGGCGCACCGTCACCAGCACCGTACCGCCATGCGTGTACTTGATGGCGTTGTCGACCAGATTGGCCAGCAGGCGCGAGAGCACGCGGGCATCGGCCAGCGCCACCGCCCGGGTGGGCCGGAAACGCAGGCGCAGCTTCTTGGCGGCGGCGTCGGCGGCAAAGCGCTTGTGCAGGGCCTGCAGCAGCGGCGCCAGCGGCACCGGGCGCAGCTGCACCTGCGAGCCCTCGCCGTCGGCCTGCGCGATGTCCAGCAGCGCGTCCACCGAGGTGCGCAGGGCATCCACGCTGGCCTGCATGAACTGCAGGGTCTGCGCCTGCGGCGGCTGCCTGGGGCTGAGCGAGGCCACGAACATGGCCAGCGCGTGCATGGGCTGGCGCAGGTCGTGGTTGGCAGCGGCGAAGATGCGCGCGCGCTGCGCGGCCAGCTGCGCCACGTGGTCGAGCTGGCGCGACAGCGCATCGGCCAGGCGGGCGTTCTCGAAGCCGCTCTCGATGGAGCGCACCAGCAGCCGGTTCTGCTTGCGCGTGTGGTGCAGGGTGGCGATGAGCTGCCACAGCGCCAGGCAGCCCATGAGCGTGGGCAGCGTGCCGCCTTCCAGCAGCAGGCGAGCGGCCAGGCTCAGGTAGCCCGGCACCGCGAACAGCACCGCCGAGCGCCACCACTGGGCCAGCGCGGCGGCCGAGGCGCTGGTCATGGTGCTGATGAAGAAGTACATCAGCAGGATCAGCGGCAGGCTGCCGCTGGGGAAGAACAGCCACGGCGCCAGCGCCCACACCACGCCCGGGAAGAGCATGCGCGTCTCCAACCGGCTGCGGGTGACGAAGGCCTGCTCCACCCCATAGCCCTGCGGCTGCTCGCGCTGCAGGTGGAAATACATGTGCAGCTGCATCGCATGCACCAGCACCGCCCACACCAGCGTGCCCTTGTCGCCAGTCAGCACCAGGAAGGTGATCCAGAAGATGGCGGCGGTGAAGGCCGCGGTGAAAGGCGTATCGCGCGTGTCCAGGACGTAGGTGCGCGCCAGCGTCTGGTCGACCAGCGGGTTGGGGTGGGGGGTGTCGGCCCAGATCCGGCGAAGGGCGGCGAGTGTCCCGGTAGATGGCGCGTTGGCTTCAGGCATGCGGCAGGCGGATTGTGCACAAGCCGGACGACGGCTGCCGTCGCACGGGTGTCGCCGCCAGCCTTCAGGGCGCCCGGCGCGGGCCGGGCTTGTCAGGACGCGGCCGTTCCTGCGAGGCGATCGAGCCAGCGCCGCTCGGAAACGATGGCGATGGGGTGCCCGGCCTGCTGCAGGCTCAGGGCGTCCCTGATCGTCTGCCCCAGGGGGGTCTCGCTCCAGTCGGGCGCCACCTTGGAGCCCACGACGAGGAAACGGACGTTCGGGCCGACCATCGCGGCCGGCCATCCGCCGGCGCGCTCCAGCAGGCGCTCGCAGGCCGGCTTCGTTCCATGCAGGAAATCGCCCGCCAGGCACACCAGCGAGTCGCGCAACTGGATGTCGGTGGCGTTGTCGAACAGGAGGGCGAGCCCGGCCGCGCCGTCCTGCTCGTCGAGGGCGAGTTCGCCGGAGGCCAGTTGCCGGAGCGTGGCCACCAGGTAGTCGCGCTCGTCGGGGCTCACATGGCCGTCCGCCAGCACGGCCTCGATCGCGCCGCTGACGGCGTTGCCGGGCCATACCAGCGCGACGTCCGGGTTCTCCGCGAGCCAGGCCCGGAGGAACTCGATCTCCAGGTCGTGGAGGTCGCCGTCCGCAACCATGGCTTCAACGATGCCCATCAGCTTCTCGATCGCTTGTCTCACGGCTGGCTCTCCTTGAATCGCTGGCCTCGGAACGCAGTGGTGGACTGCGAAGTTGGGGAGGCAATGTACCAGCAGGGCGTGCCGCGGCGCCTTCGATCCTCCCGGGGGCGGGTTGGCGGGGAAGCAGCACGAAGCGCAGAATCCCCGTCTTCCCAGGAGGCATGCGATGACCCAGCATCCATCCGCAGAGTCCGTGAAGGCGGAACTCGGCCGACTCGTTTCAGAGTTCTTCGGCGCCGTGTCGTTCGAAGAGGGTGGGGCCCCGGCCTACGGCCGCATCCGCTCGCTCTTCATCGAGCAGGGCCTGCTGATCAAGAACGTCTCGCCCGTACCCGAGATCTCGACCATCCAGTCATTCATCGAGCCAAGGGAAGCCATGGTTCGCAAGGGCGAGTTGACCCGCTTCCTGGAAGAGGAGCTTTCCGAGGTGACGCAGGTGTTCGGCAACGTGGCGCAGCGCTTCAGCGCGTACTCGAAGGGCGGCACCATGAACGGCAAGTCCTTCACCGCCCGCGGGATGGTCTGCACGCAGTTCATCCTCACGCCCGCGGGCTGGAGGATGAGCTCGATGGCGTGGGACGATGAAAGGCCGGGCCTCTCGCTGCCAGCCGCGTAGGACGCCCGAAGGGGCTTCGGGGTCGCAGGGGCGGCGCGGCCCGGGCCCGTTCGCTTACAGCGCCCGCTGGATCAACAGTTTCTGGATGTCCGAAGTGCCTTCGTAGATCTGGCACACCCGCACGTCGCGGTAGATGCGCTCCAGCGGGAAGTCGTTGACGTAGCCGTAGCCGCCCAGGGTCTGGATGGCGGCGCTGCACACGCGCTCGGCCATCTCGCTGGCGAAGAGCTTGGCCATGGCCGCTTCCTTCAGGCAGGGCTGCCCGGCATCGCGCAGCGAGGCGGCATGCCAGATGAGCTGGCGCGCGGCCTCGATCTGCGTGGCGCAATCGGCCAGGCGGAAGCCCACGGCCTGCTGGTCGAAGATGCTGCCGCCAAAAGCCTGGCGCTCCTTGGCGTACTGCACCGCGAACTCGAAGGCGCTGCGAGCCATGCCCACGCTCTGCGCGGCGATGCCGATGCGCCCACCCTCCAGCGCGCCCAGGGCGATCTTGTAGCCCTCGCCTTCCTGGCCGATCAGGTTCTCGTGCGGGATGCGGCAACCGTCGAAATTGATCTGCGCGGTGTCGCTGCTGTGCTGGCCCAGCTTGTCCTCCAGGCGCGCCACGTTGTAGCCGGGCGCGTCGGTGGGCACGATGAAGGCGCTCATGCCGCGCTTGCCGGCCGCCTTGTCGGTCACCGCGATGACGATGGCCACCTGGCCGTTCTTGCCGCTGGTGATGAACTGCTTGACGCCGTCGATGACGTAGCCCTCGCCGTCCTTGCGGGCGGTGGTGCGCAGGCTCGATGCATCGCTGCCCGCCTGCGGCTCGGTGAGGCAGAAGGCGCCGAGCATCCTGCCCTGCGCCAGCGGCTGCAGCCACTGCTTCTTCTGCTGCGCATTGCCGTAGCGCATGAGAATGGCGTTGACCGGGCAGTTGGTCACGCTGATGGCGGTGCTGGTGCCGCCGTCGCCGGCGGCGATCTCCTCCAGCACCAGCGCCAGCGTGAGGTAGTCCAGGCCGGCGCCGCCGTCTTCCTCGGGCACGCAGATGCCGTAGGCGCCCAGTTCGGCGAGGCCGGCGTGCGCCTCCTTCGGGAAGAGGTGCTCGCGGTCCCAGCGCGCGGCGTGGGGCCAGAGCTGCTCCTGCGAAAAGGCGCGCACGGCGTCGCGGATGGCTTCCTGGTCGGGGGTCAGCAGCATGGCTTGTCTCTCGGGTCTTGGTTTTCTTGTTCGCGCTCAGGCCGAAGGGGCCTGCTCGCTGTCCAGCTGGGCGCGGTAGCGCACCAGCATCTCGTCCTGGGTCTCGGTCGCCACGACGGCGCCGATCTGGTCGCGCAGCATCTGGCCCATGCTGGGCATGGCGTCCCGCGGACTCCACGTTCCAGGCTGCCAGAGCTGCGAGCGCATGAAGGCCTTGGCGCAGTGCAGGTAGGCCTCGCGCACCGCGATCTCGATCACCAGCTTGGGACGCTGGCGCTCGTGCGCGAACGCGTCGCGGAAAGCCGGCTCTTCGCGAAGCCGCGCCGTGCCGTTGACGCGCAGCGTCTCGTCCATGCCGGGGATCATGAAGATCAGCGAAGCGCGCGGATCGGCCAGCAGGTTCTCCAACGTGTCCAGCCGGTTGTTGCCACCCGCGTCGGGCAGCAGCAGCGTGGCGCCGTCGTCCGCGACCTTCACGAAGCCGGGCGCGCCGCCGCGCGGCGAGGCGTCGAGCAGCGCACCGCCCTGCCCGCCGGTGGCGATCACGCAGAAAGGCGAGCGCGCAACGAAGCGCTGCCCATGCGTATCCAGGCGCTGAAGCTGCTTGCGCGCCGCGCGCTCGCCGGGAGCGGCGTACAGCGCGCGCAATTGGCCGAGGCTTTCGATCACTTGCTCAGACCAGCTCGATCGCCACGGCCGTGCCTTCCCCGCCGCCGATGCACAGCGTGGCCACGCCGCGCTTCTTGCCGCGGTTCTGCAGCGCGTGGATGAGCGTGACCATGATGCGCGCGCCGCTCGCGCCGATGGGATGGCCCAGCGCGCAGGCGCCGCCGTGCACGTTGACGATGTCGTGCGACACGCCCAGCTCCTTCATCAGCGCCATGGGCACCACGGCGAAGGCCTCGTTCACTTCCCACAGGTCCACGTCCTTCACGCCCCAGCCGGTCTTGGCGAAGAGCTTGTGCGTGGCGCCCACCGGCGCGGTGGAGAACCACTCGGGCTGCTGCGCATGCGTGGCATGGCCGACCAGGCGGGCGATGGGCCTGGCGCCCAGCTTCTTCGCGGTGGACTCGGTCATCATCACCAGCGCCGCGGCGCCGTCGTTGATGGACGAGCTGGAGGCGGCGGTGATGGTGCCGCCATCCTTCTTGAAGGCCGGCTTGAGCGTGGGGATCTTGTCCAGCTTGACCTTGCCAGGGCCTTCGTCGATGGCGACGATGGTCTCGCCCGAGCGGCCCTTCACGGTGACGGGCGTGATCTCTGCCTTGAAGAGGCCATCCTTGGTGGCGTGCTGCGCGCGCTGCACGCTGGCGATGGCGAAGGCGTCCTGCTCCTCGCGGGTGAAGCTGTACTTGGCGGCGCAATCCTCGCCGAAGGTGCCCATGCTGCGGCCGGGCTGGTAGGCGTCCTCCAGGCCGTCGAGCATCATGTGGTCGAAGATGCGGTCGTGGCCCATGCGGTAGCCGCCGCGGCCCTTGAGCATCAGGTATGGCGCGTTGGTCATGCTCTCCATGCCACCGGCGACCATCACCTCGTGCGTGCCCGCCAGCAGCAGGTCGTGCGCCAGCATCGCGGCCTTCATGGCCGAGCCGCACATCTTGCTGAGCGTGACCGCGCCCGCGCTGTCGGCCAGGCCGCCCTTGTAGGCGGCCTGGCGCGCCGGCGCCTGGCCCTGGCCGGCCATCAGGCAGTTGCCGAACAGCACCTCACCCACGGCGTCGGGCGCGATGCCGGCGCGCTCGACCGCCGCCTTGATGGCCGCGCCGCCCAGGTCGTGCGCGGAGAGCGAGCTGAAGTCGCCCTGAAAGCTGCCCATGGGGGTGCGGGCCGCACCGACGATGACGATGGATTCGGACATGAGGATCTCCTTGGAAATGAAGGTGTGGATCAGAAATAGGGGACGTGGCCGTCGTGCTGCAGGCGCTGCGCCTCGTCGTAGGGAAAGACGTCGAACATGTGGCCGGCCTTGATGCGCTCCTTGTGGCTTTGCCAGAAGGCCGCATCGAGCAGGTCGGCGTGGTGCGCCATGAAGGCCTTGCGCACCCGGTCGTTGCCCAGCAAAAAGGGCTCGAAGGTCTCGGGAAAGACGTCCTTGGGGCCGACCGAATACCAGACCTCGCCGCTCATCTCTTCTTCCTCGTTGCGCGGCTGCGGCACCTTGCGGAAGTTGCAGTCGGTGAGGTATTCGATCTCGTCGTAGTCGTAGAAGACCACCTTGCCGCCGCGCGTGACGCCGAAGTTCTTCCACAGCATGTCGCCGGGAAAGATGTTGGCCGCGACCATGTCCTTGATGGCATTGCCGTACTCGACCACCGCGCGCTCCAGCTGCTGCTGCGCATGCCCTGCCTGCGCCTCGCTCTCTGCATGCTCGATCTGGTCGAAGGTTTCCTGCAGGTAGATGTTCAGCGGGATCATGCGCCGCTCGATGTAGACGTGCTTGAGCACCACCTCCATCTCACCGTTGCCGTCACGGTCTCCGATGCTCAGCTGGCTGGGCGCGAACTTCTCGATCTCCTCGATCAGGTCGGGCTCGAAGCGGTCCAGCGGAAAGCCCACGTCGCTGTACTCCAGCGTGTCGGCCATGCGGCCCACGCGGTCGTGCTGCTTGACCAGCAGGTACTTGCCCTTGATCTGCTCGCGCGTGGTTTCCTTCTGCGGCGGGTAGTAGTCCTTGATGAGCTTGAACACGAAGGGAAAGGACGGCAGGTCGAACACGAGCATCACCATGCCCTTGATGCCCGGCGCGATGCGGAATTTGTCGCTGGAGTAGTTCAGGTGCGAGAGGAAGTCGCGGTAGAAAAGCGTCTTGCCCTGCTTGGCCAGGCCCAGCGCGTTGTAGATCTCGGCGCGTGGCTTGCGCGGCATGAGCGAGCGCAGGAACTGCACGTAGGCCGAGGGCACCTCCATGTCGATCATGAAATAGGCCCGTGCGAAGCTGAAGAGCATCTGCAGGTCGTCCTCGCCGAAGAGCACCGCGTCGACATAGAACTGGCCCTTGGCGTCGTGCAGCACGGGCAGCGCAACCGGCAGTTCCACGAAGCCGTTGATGAGCTTGCCCACCACGTAGGCGCCCTTGTTGCGGTAGAACAGGCCCGAGAGCACCTGCAGCTGGAAGTTGGCCCGCAGCTTCACCTGGTGGAAGCGCCCCCGCATGGCAGCGGCCACGCGGCGCGCGTCGCGGTGCAGGTCGGCCCACTTGCCCAGCAGGCCGAAGTCCTCCAGCATGCGCACGATGGTGTCGTCCAGCGTGTCCTGCGCCGGGTAGTAGGCGCGGTAGGTGGGCGCGTCGCGCGGCTCGATGTACTCGGTGCTGATGGCCGGGCGAACGAAGATGAAGTCGTTCTGGAAGTAGGCCCGGTGCAGGATCTTGGTGGTGACCGAGTTGAAGAAGGTCTCGGCCAGCTCGGGCTGGTGGTGGTTCACCAGGAGGCCGATGAAGTGCAGCTTGACCTGGTGCCACACCTCCATGGGCTGTTCGCCCGCCTTGAATTCCTTTTCCAGCCGCGCCACCGCCTCGTGCACCCGCAGGTCGTAGAACTCGATGCGCTCGCGCTGCGCCCGCTGCTGGCCGTGCCAGTCGGCCGTCTCGAAGCGGTGCTTGGCGCGGGCCGACTCGGCCCGGAACAACCGGTAGTGGCGGTTAAAGCCATCGGCCATCGCCTTGGCCACGGCATAGGCCAGCGGTGAGTCGAGGCGCTGCGGGAACATGGGTGGGCCGTCGCGCTGGTGCCGCGGGATCAGGCCGCCGGGCTCCACTTGGCTCGGATGCGTTCCACCGCCGACTGGTAGACGCCGTCGAGTTCCTCGGTGCTGCCCACCGTCATGCCCAGGTCGTTGAGCAGGCCGTCGTGCACACCGAAGGCCCAGCCGTGGATGCGCACCTTCTGGCCGCGGCTCCATGCGTCGAGCATGACGGTGCTCACGCAGACGTTCACAGCCTGCTCCACCACGTTGAGCTCGCACAGCGCGTCGGCGCGGTTGGCCTCGGGCAGGCCCTCGAGCAGCGGGCGGTGGCGGTCGCGCACGTCCTGGATGTGGCGGATCCAGTTGTCGGCCAGTCCCACGCGGATGTTGTCCAGCGCCGCCTTGACGCCTGCGCAGCCGTAGTGGCCCACCACCATGATGTGCTCGACCTTGAGCAGGTCGACCGCGAACTGGATGGTCGACAGCGCGTTCAGGTCCGAGTGCACCACCACGTTGGCCACGTTGCGGTGCACGAACACCTCGCCCGGCTCCAGGCCGGTGATCTGGTTGGCCGGCACGCGGCTGTCGGAGCAGCCGATCCACATGTACTTGGGCGTCTGCTGCTTGACCAGGCTGGTGAAGAAGCCGGGACGGTCGCGCTCGATCTGCGCCGCCCAGGTGCGGTTGTGGGCAAAGAGGTCGTTGAGGCTGTTTGGCATGGTGCGTGGGATGGTGGGTGGGGTGATGGGAAGTCAGGCCGCGGCCGCGGTGCCTCGCCGGGCCTTGGCCAGGGAGGCGCGGGCCTTGCGCTCGTGTTCGCGCACCTCTTCGAGGTTGGCCTGCACCTCGGTGAGCTGCGCTTCCAGCTGCTGGCGGTGGTCGCCGAGTACCTGCAGGAACTTCTCCAACTGCGGGACGGTGTCGCGCGGGCTGTCGTACATGTTCAGGATGTCCTTGGCCTCGACCAGGCTCAGGCCCAGGCGCTTGGCGCGCAGGGTGAGCAGCAGGCGCGCGCGGTCGCGGCCGCTGTAGACGCGCACGCGGCCGCCGGGGCCGGCGCGCTCGGGCGAGAGCAGGCCCATGTCCTCGTAGAAGCGGATCGCGCGGGTGGTAAGGTCGAACTCCTGCGCGAGCTCGCTGATGGTGTAGGTTGGCGCGGACATGTATCCGAATGCGTTTGGAGTGCCGTTGCCCGGGTGACAGCGCGAATCCGCGAGTCTCCCTACAATGGGCAAATCACATCTGACGTTTACGTAAACGTCAATCGTACATGAATCCTCTAGAACGCGAACTGCATTACCCCTTCGGCGACGAACTTCCCGAACCCGGCAGCACGATGGAAGTGGCGCCCGGCGTTCGCTGGGTGCGCATGGTGCTGCCCTTCGCGCTGAACCACATCAACCTCTGGCTGGTGCGCGACGAGATCGACGGCCGCCAGGGCTGGTCGGTGGTGGACTGCTGCATTTCCCGCGAGGAGGCACGCACGCAGTGGGAGCAGGTCTTCGAGACGCAGCTGCAGGGCCTGCCGATCCTGCGCGTGATCGTCACCCACATGCACCCCGACCACATCGGCCTGGCCGACTGGATGTGCACGCGCTGGAACGCGCCGCTGTGGATCAGCGCCACCGACTACAACGTGGCCCGCGTGCTGGTCAGCATGGGCGACAACGCCGCCGGCGGCGAGGCGGCGGCCGACTTCTTCGTCGCCCACGGCCTCTCGGACCCGGACTCGATCGCCAAGATCCGCGCCCGCACCAGCTACTACGCGAACATGGTGCCCAGCGTGCCCAGGAACTACGTCCGCATGATGGATGGCGACGAATTCCCGATCGGCGGGCGGATGTGGCGCTGCATCTCCGGCTACGGCCATGCGCCCGAGCACATCTCGCTGTACTGCGAGGAACTGAACGTGCTGCTGGGCGGCGACATGATGCTGCCGCGCATCTCCAGCAACGTGAGCGTGCACGCGGGCGAGACGGAATCCAATCCGCTGCGCCTGTTCCTGCAGAGCCTGCGCCGCTTCAACGAGCTGCCGGCCACCGTGCTGGGCCTGCCGGCGCACGGCAAGCCCTTCACCGGCGTGCACACCCGCGTGCGCCAGCTCGAAGACCACCACCGCGACCACCTGGCCGCGCTCATGGAAGCGTGCAGCCAGCGCGCGCTCACCGCGGCCGAGGCGCTGCCGGTGCTCTTCAAGCGCGAGCTCGACCTGCACCAGATGACTTTCGCCATGGGCGAGACGGTGGCGCACCTGCACTACCTGTGGTTTGCGGGCAAGCTGCGCCGCAACCTGGGCGAAGACGGCGTCTACCGCTTCGGCCTGCCCGGCCAGGCCTGACCCCTTCCACGTGAACGAGGCGACGGCCCGCACGCTCGAGCAGTTGCGCAGCGGCGCGCTGGCCGGCGCGACGCGCATCGATCTGTCGGGCGGGCTCACGGAGCTGCCACCCGAGCTCTTCGCGCTGGGCGACACGCTGGAAGCGCTCAATCTGTCGGGCAATGCGCTGGCCGATCTGCCGGACGACCTCGCCCGCCTGCGCAGGCTGCGCATCGTCTTCTGCTCCGACAACCGCTTCACCCACGTGCCCAAGGTGCTTGGCACCTTGCCCGCGCTGGAGATGGTGGGCTTCAAGAGCAACCGCATCCGTGAGCTGAGCGGCGCGTCGCTGCCGCCGCGGCTGCGCTGGCTGATCCTCACCGCCAACGAACTCGCGGACCTGCCGGATGAACTGGGCCGTCGCCCGCGGCTGCAGAAGCTGATGCTGGCGGGCAACCGGCTGTCGAAGTTGCCCCCATCGATGGCCGCCTGCGAGCGGCTGGAATTGCTGCGCATCGCCAGCAACCGCTTCGAGGAACTGCCGGACTGGCTCCTGGAATTGCCGCGACTGTCCTGGCTCGCCTTCGCGGGCAACCCGGTTGCAGAGGCCAGCGAGGACCGCGCGGTGCAGAGCCATCCGGTGCCGGACATCCCCTGGCAGGCGCTGCAGCTGCACGAGGTGCTGGGCCAGGGCGCCTCGGGCGTGATCCATCGCGCCTCCTGGCAGGGGCAGCGCGAGGTGGCGGTGAAGCTCTTCAAGGGCGAGATCACCAGCGACGGCTCGCCGCTTTCGGAGATGGATGCCTGCATCGCAGCGGGCGCGCATCCCGCGCTGATCGCAGTGCGCGGCCGCATCGCCGGCCATCCGGCGGGCACGCCGGGGCTCGTGCTGGACCTGGTCGATCCGCGCTTTCGCAACCTGGCCGGCCCGCCCAGCTTCGAAAGCTGCACCCGCGACGTCTACGAGCCCGCGCTGCAATTCGAAGGCGCCGGCGTGCTGGCGATGGCCGGCGGCATCGCCTCGGCGGTGGCGCAACTGCATGCGCGCGGCATCCTGCATGGCGACCTCTATGGGCACAACATCCTGTGGGACGGCCGGCAGCAGGCCTTGCTCGGCGACTTCGGCGCGGCGTCCTTCTTCGCGCCCGGGTCTGCGCAGGGCCAGGGCCTGATGCGCATCGAGGCGCGCGCGTTCGGATGCCTGCTGGAGGAGCTGGTCGAGCGCTGCGGCGATCTGACCGCGGATCAACGCGAAGGCCTGCTGCGGCTGCAGTCGCGCTGCCTGGACGCCGACCCGCGCCAGCGCCCCGGCTTCGACGAGATCGCGGGCAGCCTACAGACGCTGCAGCCCTGAGCGGCGCGCTGGAACCTTGGTGACGCGGGGCTGCCGCACGCGGTCTTAAAGTCTGCGGCTGCATTTCCTACACACGGAGACTTCCCATGGACACCCGCAACCTCTTCTCGCTGCAAGGCCGCACCGCCCTCATCACCGGCGGCTCGCGCGGCATCGGCCGCATGATCGCCGAAGGCTTCCTGGCGCAGGGCGCCCGCGTCTACATCTCGGCGCGCAAGGCCGAGGCCTGCGACGAGACGGCCAAGGAACTCTCGGCATTCGGCCACTGCGTGTCGCTGCCGGCGGACGTCTCCACGCTGGAAGGCGCCAAGGCCCTGGTCGAGGCGTACGCGAAGCACGAGAAGTCGCTGGACATCCTGGTGAACAACGCCGGCGCCGCCTGGGGCGCGCCCTATGCCGAGTTCCCCGAAAGCGGCTGGGACAAGGTGGTGGACCTGAACCTGAAGGCGCCCTTCTTCCTCACCCAGGCGCTCACGCCCATGCTGAAGTCGGCCGCCGCGGCCGGCCCGCTGGCCAAGGTGATCAACATCGCCTCCATCGACGGCGTGTCGGTGAACCCGCAGGAAACCTACTCCTACGCCGCCAGCAAGGCCGGCCTGATCCACCTGACCCGCCGCATGGCGCTGCACCTGGCCAAGGAAGGCGTGGCGGTGAGCGCCATCGCCCCGGGCGCCTTCGCCTCCAGCATGAACAAGGACGCGCGCGACCACGCCGACGAAGTGAAGCAGCGCATTCCGGCCGGCCGCATCGGCACGCCCGAGGACATGGCCGGCGCGGCCATCTTCCTGGCCTCGCGCGCCGGCGACTACGTGGTGGGCTCGACCCTGATCGTGGACGGCGGCGTGACGCACGCGCGCGGCTGAACCTTCGAGCAACCGCATGCGAAGATCGGCTCCCCGCCGATCGAGGAGACCCGCATGACCGACGCCACCGACTTCAGCGCCGAAGGCGGCTGCACTTGCGCACAGGTGCGCTATCGGCTCGCCTCGCGGCCGCTGTTCGTCAACTGCTGCCACTGCCGCTGGTGCCAGCGCGAGAGCGGCTCGGCCTTCGCGATCAACGCGATGATCGAGGCAGAGCGGGTCGAGTTGCTGGCCGGTGCGCCGGAAATGGTCGACACGCCCTCGCTCAGCGGCAAGGGCCAGAAGATCTGGCGCTGCCCGAATTGCCGCGTGGCCGTGTGGAGCAACTACGCGGGCTCGGGCGAGGCGGTGCGCTTCGTGCGGGTGGGCACGCTGGACGACCCCGACCTGCTGCCGCCGGACATCCACATCTTCACCGGGTCGAAGCAGCCCTGGGTGCAGCTGCCGCCGGACACGCCGGCGGTGCCGGAGTACTACAAGGCCTCGGCGCTGTGGCCGCAGGAAAGCCTGGAGCGGCGCGCGGTGCTGATCGCCCGCGCGAAGAAGCCCTGAAGTCCTGAAGCGCTGAAGCGCTGAAGCCTTGGAGCCCCGAGGGGCCTCAGGCCTGCTGGCTGGCAGGGCGCCCGCCGCGCTGCAGCAGCGCACGCAGGCGCCGCCACAGCCAAATGAGCGGCTCGGCCGGCTCCACCAGCATCAACTGCGTGTCGCCGGGGGAGGACGCGGCAGCAGCCTCCATTTCCAGCCAGCCGCCGTCTTCCAGCAGCAGCCACTCGCCTTCGCCCAGGCGCTGTGGGGCGCGGTACACGCTGCCGCCCAGCCAGCGGGCCGGGCCCAGGAGCCGCACCGAGCCGGCCAGCACCTGCACGGCCGTGCCGGCACGAACGGGGATGTGCATCGCCTCGCCCGCGCTCAGGCGCATGGGGCGGTAGGTGGCGTCGGGATCGAAGATCGTCGTCATGGTGGCACCTCTCGGATTGCGTGTGGATGGATGGAAAGTGCCTTCATCGTAGAAAAGGTGCCGATCAAAAAACAGGCACAAGGCAGGGCTATCTGATGCGATGCAGTTGGGGCGGTCGAAGCCCTGTTATGGTCGTTTTTGCGCTCAACTGCATCTGGCCGGCGCACGCGCCGCGCGCGACCATCACGGCGACCACACCATGGAAACGCAGCCCACCGCTCCCCTGTACAAGCGCCTCGCGGCGCACTACCTGGACGCGATCCGCGCCGGCACGCTGGCGCGTGGTGCGCGCATGCCCTCGCTGCGCAAGCTGATGCAGCAGCACGCCATCAGCCTGTCGACCGCAATGCAGTTGTGTCGCGAGCTGGAAAGCGCCGGCTGGCTGGAGGCGCGCGACCGCTCCGGCTACTTCGTGCGCACGCCGGCGCGCGCCAGCATCGCGCCGCTGAACGAGCCGGCCAGCATGGCGCCCGACCCGGCGCAGTACGTGGGCATCCACGCGCGGGTATCGGCCTTCGTGTCGAACCGGCGCAACCAGACGGTGAAGGTCAACTTCTCCATCGCCCGTGCCGCGCCGCAGCTCTACCCCGGCGAAGCGCTGCGCACCGCCATCACCAAGGGCCTGCGCCAGCGGCCCGAGCTGCTGACCACCGCACCTCAGCAGCGCGGCGAGGTGGGCTTCCGCTCGGTGGTGGCGCGGCGGGCGCTGGCCCATGGCATGTCGCTGGCGCCGGACGACATCCTGGTCACCAACGGCTGCATCGAGGCGCTGAACCTGGCGCTGCGCGCGGTGGCCAATGCGGGCGACACCATCGCAGTGGAGTCGCCCACCTTCTACGGACTGCTGCAGGTGCTGGAAAGCCTGGGCCTGCGCGCGCTGGAGATTCCCACCAGCCCGCAGACCGGCATCTCGCTGGAAGCGCTGGAGCTGGCGGCCGACACCTACGGCGACATCAAGGCCGTGGTGGTGGTGCCGCACCTGCAGAACCCGCTGGGCAGCTGCATGCCCGATGCACACAAGGAGCGGCTGGTGCAGCTGTGCGATGCGCGCGACATCGCGCTGATCGAGGACGACACCTACACCGCCCTCGTCGACGGCGACGCGCCGATGCGCGCCATCAAGTCCTGGGACCGCAGCGGACGGGTGATCCATTGCGCCTCGCTGCACAAGATCCTGGCGCCGGGCCTGCGGCTGGGCTGGATGGCCGCCGGCCGCTGGCAGGCGCGCGTGGAGATGCTCAAGTACGCCCAGACCCGCAACAACGAGAGCCTGCCCCAACTGGGCGCCGGCGAGTTCATGGCCACAGGCGCCTACGACCGGCACCTGCGCCGCCTGCGCACGACCCTGGCGACGCAGCGCGAACAGACGGCCGAGGCCATCGCCCGCTACTTTCCGCCGGGCACGCGCATGAACGTGCCGCCGGGCGGGCTGCAGCTGTGGGTGGAGCTGCCTGAGGGACTGTCGGGCAACCGGCTGTGCGAGGCGGCGCTGGCCGAGCACATCCTGATCGCGCCGGGTTCGCTGTTCTCCAACTCGAACCGCTTCGACCGCTTCCTGCGCCTGAACTGCGGCTGGCCCTATACCGAGGACGTGGATGCGGCGCTGCGCCGGCTGGGCGAGATTGCCAACGCGCAGCTGAAGGCGCAGCCGGCGCTGGAGTCGGCCGTGCCTGCCGACCTCAGGACCAGCGCGGCATCTGCTCTTCCTTGAGCTGGCGCCGCAGCTGGTGGTAGTCGGGCACCACGCTTTCCACCGTTTCCCAGAAGCGCGGGCTGTGGTCCATCACCCGCAGGTGCGACAGCTCGTGCGCCACCACGTAGTCGATGACCGGCATTCGGAAGTGCACCAGCCGCCAGTGCAGGCGGATGTTGCCGTCGGCGCTGGCGCTGCCCCAGCGCGTGCTGGCGTTGGACAGCGAAAGCTTGTTCCAGCGCACGCCCAGGCGAGGCGCGAAGTGCTCCAGCCGCTCGGTGAAGATGCGGCGCGCCTGGCGCATCAGCCAGGCCTGCGCCGCGTCGCGCACCTGCGTGCTGCTGGCGTTGCCGGCCAATGCGAGGCGCAGCACCTTCTCGCCGGTGCCAGGAAGGCCCGGGTCCAGGATGGCGCCGCCGCTATCGGTGAAACCGTGGGAGGGGTCCAGGCGCACCGTCACCGGCTCGCCCAGGAAATCGAAGGTGGCGCCGTCGCGCCAGTCGATGCGCGTCGAGTCCAGCCGGTGCTGGCGCTCGCGCGATTCATCGAGCTTGCGCACGATCCAGTCGGCCTTTTCCTGCAGTGCCGTGTCCACGTCGCGCAGCGCCACCCAGCGCGGGGCACGCACGCTCAGGCCCTCGACACCCACCACGAAGCCGATGGTGCGGCGCTGGGCGCGGGTGAACTCGTAGGCCACGCGGGCGTTGCCCAGCATCACCTGGCGCGAGGCGCGCGGATGCGAGAAGTTGGCCGGCGCCAGCGCATCGGCCAGCGCATCGGCCAGCGGCAGGGCCGGGACCGCCGGGCCGGCATCGGGCGCCGGCACCTCGACCGGCGCCACGGCCGGCGCAGGCTCGGTCGGCGCACCGAACAGGTCGAGCGTCATTTGCAAAAGGCCGCGCATGGAAAGAGCCTCGTGGTGCCTACTGGCCGACGTAGGCCTCGGGGTCGAGGCGGCGCATCTCGGCTTCGATCCAGGCCTCGACCTCGCGCATCAGCTCGTCGGGCTTGCGGCCCGCGCTGGAGATGGCCGGGCCGATGGACACGTCCACCACGCCCGGCTTCTTGATGAAGGCCTTGCGCGGCCACACCTTGGCCGAGGTGACGGCAATGGGAATGACCGGCGCGCCGGTTTCCACCGCCAGGCGCGTGCCACCCGACTTGTAATTGCCCGCCTGGCCGCGCGGGATGCGCGTGCCTTCGGGAAACATGATGATCCAGATGCCCTGCTCCAGCAGCCGCCTGCCCTGCGCCACCACCTTGTTGAAGGCCTGTGCACGCAGGCTGCGGTCGATGTGGATCATGTCCAGCCGGGCCATGGCCCAGCCGAAGAAGGGCACGTAGATCAGCTCGCGCTTGAACACGAAGGCCAGCGGATGCGGCATCAGCGTGGGCAGGTAGAAGGTCTCGAAGGTGGACTGGTGCTTGACCAGCAGGATGGCGCCGGCGCGCTGGTCCTGCGGCAGGTTCTCCATGCCCGAGACGCGCGTGGTGATGCCCAGGATGACCCGCGCGCCGCCCGTGGCCCAGCTGAGCCAGCGCACCGCCATCCAGTAGAGGGGTTCGCTCTTGGTCCAGAGGGAGGCGACCAGCATGATGATGGCCCAGGGCATGACGGTGACGAGCATCCACAAGGCATGAATGATGGAGCGGATCAGGGGCATGAAGGAAGGGTTCTTGTTTCTTGTGGTCAGTCAGGCAGCGTCCACGATGCCCGATTGCAGCGCGTCACGCGCCAGCAGGTATTCGACGAACGCCGGCAAATCGTCGTGCACACGGGTGCCCGGCGGGTAGTCGGGCGGCAGCGGGTCCACGCCGCGGCAGGCCGCGCCCATGCCGGTGAGCAGCAGGTGCGGCTCGCAGCCGGCCGCGTAGCCGGCCTGCAGGTCGCGCAGGCTGTCGCCCGCCGTGGGCATGCCGCGCACGTCCACGCCGTAGCGGTCGCTGATCTGCTCGAACAGGCCCGGCCTGGGCTTGCGGCAGCTGCAGCCTTCGTCGGGCGCATGCGGGCAGAAGAAGACGGCGTCCACGCGCCCGCCCACCGCGGCCAGCATCTTGTGCATCTTGGCGTGCATGGCGTTGAGCGATGCCATGTCGAACAGGCCCCGGCCCAGCCCCGACTGGTTGGAGGCGATGGCCACCACCCAGCCGGCGTGGTTGAGACGCGCGATGGCTTCCAGCGCGCCTGGCAGCGGCGTCCACTCGACGTCGCTCTTCACGAAGTCTTCGCGGTGCACGTTGATGGTGCCGTTGCGATCGAGGATGACCAGCTTCATGGCATGACCCTGCGCGGAGTGAAAACCCATGTGCCCCCGCGCGTGTCAGACGGCCAGGCGTTCCAGCTGCGCGACGCGGTTCATCGCGCCGTGCAGCTTGGACAGCAGGCCCAGCCGGTTCAGCCGCAGGTCGGCCTCCTCGGCGTTGACCATCACGTCATCGAAGAAGGCGTCCACCGGCGCGCGCAGCGCGGCCAGCGTCTGCAGCGAGGCGGTGTAGTCGCCGGCATCGAACTGAGCGTCGGCCTTGGGCACCACGTTCTGCATCGATTCGTAGAGCGCCACCTCGGCCGGCTCGCGCAAGAGCGCCGTGTTGACATGCGCATCCGCCTCGGGCGACTTCTTCAGGATGTTGCCGATGCGCTTGTTGGCCGCGGCCAGCGCCGGCGCCTCGGGCAGTGCGGCGAAGGCGCGTACCGCCGCCAGCAGTTCGGGCACGAGGGCCAGGCGCTGCGGCTGCGAGGCCAGCACGGCCTCTGCTTCCTGCGCGCTGGCGCCCTGCTCGCGCAGGCTGCCCGAGAGGCGGTCGAGGATGAAGGCCTGCAGGCCGTCGACGGCGCTTGCGCTGTCGAAGCCCTGGATGCCCGAGAACTGCTGCGCCGCGTTCGACAGCAGCGTCTTGAGTTCCAGCGGCAGCTTCTTCTCGACGAGCATGCGGATCACGCCCAGCGCATGGCGGCGCAGCGCGAAGGGATCGCGGTCGCCCGAAGGCAGGTTGCCGATGCCGAACATGCCCACCAGGGTTTCCAGCTTGTCGGCCAGCGCCACCACCACGCCGACCTCGCCGCGCGGCAGGGTGTCGCCGGCGAAGCGGGGCTTGTAATGGTCCTCGATGGCATCGGCCACTTCGGTCGCGAGGCCGTCGTGCTGCGCGTAGTAGCGGCCCATGGTGCCTTGCAGCTCGGGGAACTCGCCCACCATGTCGGTCACCAGGTCGGCCTTGGCCAGCTGCGCGGCCTGCGTGGCGTGGGCCGCCAGTTCGGCGTTGCCCATCTGCTCGGCGATGCCGCGCGCGATGTGCATCACGCGGTTGACGCGCTCGCCCTGGGTGCCCAGCTTGTTGTGATAGACCACCTTGCCCAGCTGCTCGACGCGCGAGGCTAGGGACTTCTTGCGATCCTGGTCGAAGAAGAACTTGGCATCGGCCAGGCGCGGGCGCACCACGCGCTCGTTGCCGCCGACGACGGCGCTGGCGTCTTCCGGGCGGATGTTGCTGACCACCAGGAACTTGTTCGTGAGGCGGCCGTGGGCATCGAGCAGCGGGAAGTACTTCTGGTTGGCCTTCATCGTAAGGATGAGGCATTCCTGCGGCACGCCCAGGAACTCGCGCTCGAATTCGCAGACGAGCACGTTCGGGCGCTCGACCAGCGCGGTCACCTCGTCCAGCAGTGCGTCGTCCTCGATGGGCGCCGAGCCGGCGCCGACCTTGACGGCGGCGTCGGCCAGCTGGCGTGCGATCTCGGCGCGGCGGGCCTCGAAGCCGGCGATGACGGCGCCTTCGTCGTTCAGCTGCAGCGCGTAGCTGTCGGCATCGCGCAGCGCCACGGGATCGACGCTGGCCTCGAAGCGGTGGCCGTGGGTCTCGCGGCCCGAGCGCAGGCCCAGGGCCTCGACGGCTACCACGTCGCTGCCGTGCAGTGCCACCAGGCCATGGGCCGGGCGCACGAAGCTGACGCTGGTCCAGCCGGGCATGGCGCCGGTCTCGAGCTGGTAGCTCATGACCTTGGGGATGGGCAGCTTGGCGATGGCTTCGGCCAGTGCCTTCTGCAGGCCGTCGGCCAGCGTGGCACCACGTGCGGTGCTTTCGAAGAACAGGGCCTCGGCCTTGCCGTCCTGGGCGCGCTTGAGGCCGGCGACGGCGGACGCGTCGGCGCCCAGCGAACCCAGCTTCTTCAGCAGGGCCGGCGTGGGCTGGCCATTGGCATCCAGGCCCACGCTCACGGGCATGAGCTTTTGCGAGACGGCCTTGTCGGCGGCCTGGCCAGCGACGTTGGTGAGGTGCGCGGCCAGGCGGCGCGGCGAGGCGTAGGCGCTGAGCACCGAGCCGGCATCGGCCAGGCCCTGGGCCACCAGCTGGTCGCGCAGCACGCTGGAGAAGGCCTCGCCCAGCTTCTTCAGGGCCTTGGGCGGGAGTTCCTCGACGAAGAGTTCGACGAGCAGGTTCTTCTTGTGGATGTCGGTCATGCTGTCAGGCCGCCTTCTTCGTCGTCATCTCTGCCACCCACTCGCGCGGGGCCATGGGGAAGCCAAGGCGCTCGCGGCTCTCGTAGTAGCTCTGCGCCACGGCGCGGGCCAGGTTGCGGATGCGGCCGATGTAGGCGGCGCGCTCGGTCACGCTGATGGCGCCGCGGGCGTCCAGCAGGTTGAAGCTGTGCGCGGCCTTGAGCACCTGCTCGTAGGCGGGAAGCGCCAGCTGCTGCTCCATGAGGTGCTTGGCCTGCTTCTCGTGCGCGGCGAAGGCGGCGAAGAGGAAGTCGGCGTCGGAGTGCTCGAAGTTGTAGGTGGACTGCTCCACCTCGTTCTGCTTGTAGACGTCGCCGTACGACAGGCCTTCGGTCCACTTCAGGTTGTAGACGTTGTCCACGCCCTGCAGGTACATGGCCAGGCGTTCCAGGCCATAGGTGATTTCGCCGGTGATGGGCCGGCAGTCGATTCCGCCGACCTGCTGGAAGTAGGTGAACTGGGTGACTTCCATGCCGTTGAGCCAGACTTCCCAGCCCAGTCCCCAGGCGCCGAGCGTGGGGTTCTCCCAGTCGTCCTCGACGAAGCGGATGTCGTTCTTCTTCAGGTCGAAGCCCAGCGCCTCGAGCGAGCCGAGGTACAGCTCCAGGATATTGGCCGGCGCTGGCTTGAGCACGACCTGGTACTGGTAGTAGTGCTGCAGGCGGTTGGGGTTCTCGCCGTAGCGGCCGTCCTTGGGGCGGCGGCTGGGCTGCACGTAGGCGGCCTTCCAGGGCTCCGGGCCGAGGGCGCGCAGGAAGGTGGCGGTGTGCGAGGTGCCCGCGCCGACTTCCATGTCGTAGGGCTGCAGCAGGGCGCAGCCCTGGGCGTCCCAGTACGACTGCAGTTTGAGGATGATCTGTTGGAAGGTCAGCATGGGCTGGCCGGCGTCTGGCCGGCGTGTATGGGCGCGGGGCCTTGTGCCCGCGGAATGGGCGATTTTACGGGGGCCTGCTCGATGTGCCCGATGGGTTGGCTTCATGGGGCGGTTGGGGGGTCGGGGCTCATTGCGGTTCGGGGCGCGCCGCTGTTCGAGGTGCATTGCGGTTCGGGGCGCACGGGGCGCGGCAGGCGGTCAGCGGCGGGGGCTCATCCGGGGCGGTCGATGCTTCGCATCGACTGCGTTGCGGTGCTCACGCTGGGGCTTGTGCCGAAGAACTCGCTCCTCGACCTTCGGTCGATGCGCTCAGACAGCTTCGGCAAGTCAGAAACGGTCGCATTCCTGCCTGCGGCAGGAACGCTCAAGCCCCAGCGTTCCGCTCCTCACCGCCCCGGAAATCGCCCCCGCCGCTGACCGCCTGCCGCGCCCCGTGGGAAACGGTGTGACGGTTTCAACAGCGGCCAAACAACCGAACGTTGACCACCGATAGCCCGGGTTGCACGACGCGTCGAGCGCCACCGCCGTGTCCAGGTCAAAGGCCTGTGTGCCGCTGTGTGTGCTGCATGCGTCTCGGGCGCCGAGCAGCGCAGCGGAGTCGGCCCGTTCTTGTGTGCCGAAGGACACACAAGAACTTCAACATCTGACTTGCGGCAGTTGTTTGAGCGACGGAGTCGCGAGTTCTGCCGCGGGCCGACTTCGCGAGCAGCGGAGGGGAGTCGGCGCCGCAGGCGCCGACCGCCCGAGTCGCATGCAGCGCACACAGCGGCACACAGGCCTTTGACCCGCTCCGAACGACACAACGAAAACAGAACAGCAGAAAGCCGACCAATCAGTACTCCCAGAAGATCCGCTGCAGTTCCTTGGTGTCCGACGTCTTCGTCATTGCCACCATCGCCAGAATGCGAGCCTTCTGCGGACGCAGGTCATGCGCCACCACCCAGTCGTACTTGTCGTCCGGCTGCTCGGCATTGCGGATCACGAAGCCATCCGGCACCCGCGAGGAGCGCACCACGATCACGCCGCTTTCGCGCGCCGCCTGCAGCCTCGGCACGATGCGGTCCGCCACCGAGCCGTTGCCCGGGCCGCCGTGGATGATCGCCTTCACCCCGCTCTTGGCCACCGCGTCCAGCGGCGTCGCGCTCACGCCCGCGTAGCTGTAGACGATCTCCACCGGCGGCAGCGCCGTGATCTGCTCGATGTCGAACTCCGAATTCATCGTGTGCCGCTTCACCGGCGCCCGGAACCAGTAGTTGCGCCCCTCCACCACCATGCCCAGCGCGCCCCATTGGCTGGAGAAGGCGCTGGGCACCACGTTGACGTTCTTGCTCACGTCACGCCCGCTCTGGATCGTGTCGTTCATCGTCAGCAGGACGCCCTTGGACCGCGCGTCCTTGCTGCCGGCCACCGCGACCGCGTCGTACAGATTGAGCGCGCCGTCGGCCGAGAGCGCCGTGCCGGGCCGCATCGAGGCCACCATCACGATCGGCTTGTCGGTGTGCACCGTCAGCGTGAGGAAGTAGGCCGTCTCCTCCACCGTGTCCGTGCCGTGCGTGATCACGATGCCGTCCACGTCCGGCTGCTTCGCCAGCTGCGACACCCGCTTGGCCAGCGCCAGCAGGTGCTCGTTGGTCATGCTCTCCGAGGCCACCTGGAAGACCTGCTCGCCCTTCACGTTGGCCACCTTGCCCAGTTCGGGCAGGCCGGCGATCAGCTTGTCGACGCCCACCTTGGCGGCCGCGTAGGTCGCGCTGTTGAGGGCCGATGCGCCGGCGCCGGCGATGGTGCCGCCGGTGGCCAGGATCATCACGTTGGGAAGCGCAGCCCGCTGCTGCTGCTGCTGTTGCGCCAGTGTCTGTGGCTGTTCCTGTGCCTGGGCGATGGCGCCGGCCGCCAGCAGGGCGGCGCCGGCGGCGAGGGCGCGGAATCTGGATGAGATGTGCACGATGGGCTCCTTGGCTTGGGGTTGTTGTGTTGCGCGCAGAAAGATAGCGGCAGGACAGGCACCGTGCCTGCCCGCCGCATGCGAAGGTCGCATGCCGCGATGCCGGCGTCTGTGACAGCCTGTACCATCGGCCCACGTCGGCTACCCGCCCAGCCCTGCCGAACAGCCGCCGGCCGAATCCCATGAACCCCGACACCGCCGCCAACGAAGCCGCCGAACAGCAGCAGCAGGAACAGCTGCTGATGCCCGCGCCCGAAGGCCCGCTGTCGCGCTCGCGCCCGGGGCGGGAGCGCATCCTGGCGGCCATCCGCGCCGCCGCCATCACCGAGTTCAGCCTCAACGGGCTCAAGGGCACCTCCACCCAGGCCATCGCGGACCGGGCCGGGATCACCAAGCCGCAGCTGCACTACTACATCGCCGGCAAGGACGAGCTCTACGTCGAGCTGCTCATGCAGCTGCTGCACGAGTGGAAGGTGGTGTTCTCCTTCGACGAAGGCTCCAGCGACCCGGGCCGGGTGCTCTCGGGCTACATCCGCCAGAAGCTGGACCACGCCTTCGACAAGCCGGAGATGTCGCGCATCTTCACCCGCGAGGTCCTCGACGGCGGCCGCAACCTGGAGCGTTTCTGGCCCATGTCGCGCCAATGGACGCAGAAGAAGATCGACATCATCAACGGCTGGATCGCCCGCGGCCTGATGCGGCCGATGGACGCCAAGCTGCTGCTGCAGCACATCTGGGCCATGACCCAATATCACGCCGACTACGCGCTGCAGGTGCGCGCCATGGGCGGCCAACTGGGCGACGAAGCCCCGCCCCTCGACCGCGAACCCATCGCCCGCGAGCTGATCGCCTTCGTGCTGACGGGCTGCGGCATCAAGTCGCCGGACTGATCCGGCCGCGCTGACGCCGCCGCCAAGGCGGTCGCGATCTCCGCCACCCACGCCGGGGCGGCATTTCCTCATTTCGGTGCACGGCCAGGCCTCTGGGACTGGCACGCAGTTTGCAATGTTTGACCAGTTGCTCTGATTAATCGGTCAAAACACACCATGCGCGTGCTTGTCGTCTACTGCCACCCGGTCGAAACCAGCTTTGCCGCCGCGCTGCACCAGGAAGTGCTGCGGAACCTGAAGGCGGCCGGGCACGAGGTGGACGACTGGGACCTGTACGCCGAGGGCTTCGACCCGGTGATGTCGCGCGAGGAGCGCCTGGGCTACCACGAGGTGCCGGCCAACCGCGAGAAGGTGCAGCCGCACATCGACCGACTGAATCGGGCCGAGGCCATCGTCTTCTGCTTCCCCACCTGGTGCTTCGGCCTGCCGGCCATGCTCAAGGGCTGGTTCGACCGCCTGCTGATGCCGGGCGTGGCCTTCGACATCAGCGACCCGGCCAACGTGCGGCCGATGCTCACCCACATCAGGCGCATCAGCGGCGTGGTCACCTATGGCCGGCCGCGCTGGATGGCCTGGTACATGGGCGATCCGCCGCGAAAGATCGTCACGCGCTACATGAAGCGCCTCACGGCCGCGCAGGCCCGCGTGGACTTCCACGCCCACTACCACATGAACGTGGCCACGCCCACGCAGCTCTCGCGCTTCAAGGAGCGCGTGGGCCGGGCCATGGCGCGCTTCGCCTGACAAGACAAAAAAAGGACTCCGACATGCTGCACGGCTACATCCCGCCCCATCGCTTCCTGCCCTACCTGAGCCGGACCGAGATCGACCAGTTGCCCGACCGCGAGAACACGGTGATCGTGCTGCCCTGCGGCGCCATCGAGCAGCACGGCCCGCACCTGCCCTGCTCGGTCGACAGCGTGATCTCCTCCGGTGTGATGGGCGAGGCGCTCAAGCGCCTGCCGCCCGAGGTGCGCGCTTTCGCGCTGCCCACCATCACCTACGGCAAGTCGGAGGAGCACCTGCACTTCCCCGGCACGATGACGCTGACGGGCACCACGCTGCTGTCGACCGTGATCGAGATCGGCGAATCGGTGTACCGCTCGGGCTTTCGCAAGCTGCTGTTCGCCAACGGCCACGGCGGCCAGCCGCAGGTGCTGGAGATGGCAGCGCGCGAGCTGCGCCTGCGCCACGGCGACTTCGTGATCGTGCCGCATGGCGTGTCGCGCCTGCCCAGCGCCGCCAGCAAGCAGGTGAGCGAGCAGGAGAAGAAGCTCGCCATGCACGCCGGCCATTCCGAGACCGCGCTGATGCTGGCCCTGGCGCCCGAAACGGTGCACATGGAGCGCGCGGCGGCCAACTACCCGCCCGCCTTCCCGATCAAGCTGCTGTCGGGCGACGGCCGCCCGGCCTGCGCCTGGACGGCGCGCGACTTCGGCCCCAGCGGCGTGATCGGCGACCCCACCAGCGCGACGCGCGAACAGGGCCTGGAGATCCTGGACACGCTGGCCGACAGCTGGGTGCAGGCGCTGACCGAGCTGCATGCCCTGCGCTGGGTCGTGCGAGAGGAAGCCACTTGGGAGCGCGGCCACCAGCGCGGCTTCATCCAGGGCGTCCAGGGCACGGCCTTCGCCGGCTGAGTGCCAGAGGCGCACTCCTTGCATCGCACCCCTTTCCATCCCCATTCCATCACCTGAGGAGAACCCCACCATGCGCAAGACCATCGCCCTCCGACTCGCCCCGATCGCCGCTGCGCTTGCGCTCAGCGTCGGTGCGCCGGCCCACGCCCAGGAAGCCTTCACCTACATGACCAACTGGTACGCGCAGGCCGAGCACGGCGGCTTCTACCAGGCGGTGGCCGAAGGCATCTACAAGAAGTACGGCCTGGACGTGACCATCAAGATGGGCGGCCCGCAGGTCAACATCGCACAGATGATGGCGGCCGGCCAGACCGACTGCATCATGGGCAGCAGCGACATCCAGGCCATGCAGATGCGCGAGGGCGGCCTGCCCATCACCACCGTGGCCGCCTTCTTCCAGAAGGACCCGCAGGTGCTCATCGCCCACGACGACGTGAAGGGCTTCGAGGACCTCAAGGGCAAGACCATCCTCATTGCCAACAGCGCCAACCGCGGCTACTGGCCGTGGGTGAAGATGAAGTTCGGCCTGTCCGATTCGCAGACGCGGCCCTACACCTTCAACATCCAGCCCTTCGTGGCGGACAAGAACGCGGTGCAGCAGGGCTACCTCACCTCCGAGCCCTACGCGATCCAGAAGGCCGGCGTGAATGCCAAGGTGCTGATGATGAGCGACCACGGCTACACCGCCTACGCCACCACGGTGTCGTGCATGGACAAGACGCTCAAGGACCGCAGCAAGGCAGTGGCCGCCTTCGTCAAGGCCTCGGCCGAGGGCTGGAAGAGCTACCTGGCCAACCCCGCGCCGGGCAACGCCCTCATCAAGAAGGACAACCCGAACATGACCGACGACCAGCTCGCCTACAGCGTGGCCAAGCTCAAGGAGATGGGCATCGTGGCCAGCGGCGACGCCGGCAAGCTGGGCATTGGCGTGATCACCGATTCGCGCTCGAAGCAGAACTACGACTTCCTGGTGGCCGCCAAGCTGCTGGACCCGAGCAAGGTGCAGCTGGCCAGCACCTACACGACGGACTTCATCAAGGACGCCAAGGTCCTTCCCTGAGCCTGCTTGCCAACGCCCTGAAATAGCGGGCGCTGGGAAGAAGAACAGCGCCCGCGCCACCGAAAGGCCCCCTGCATGAACCGAATCGACCCCGAGGTCTTCGCCCCGCCGCCCGACACCGCTCCGGGCGTGCCGGCGGTGGAGATCCTGTCCGCCCAGAAGACCTACCCCAACGGCACGCAGGCCCTGCTGCCGGTGGACATGCGCATTGCCGAAGGCGAATTCGTCACCCTGCTGGGCCCCTCGGGCTGCGGCAAGAGCACGCTGCTCAAGATGGTGGCCGGCATGCTCGATCCCACCGACGGGCGCCTGCTGGTGTGGCGCAAGCCCGTGCAGCAGATCGAGCAGACCGGCCGCAAGATGGCTTTCGTCTTCCAGGCGCCCACGCTCATGCCCTGGGCCAGCGTGCAGACCAACGTGCGCCTGCCGCTGGACCTGGCGGGCGTGCCGCGCAAGGAAGCCGATGCGCGCGTGGCCGAGGCGCTGGAGCTGGTCGGACTCTCGAAGTTCGCCGGTGCCTTGCCCCGCGCGCTGTCGGGCGGCATGCAGATGCGCGTGTCGATCGCCCGCGGCCTGGTCACGCAGCCCGACCTGCTGCTGATGGACGAGCCCTTCGGCGCGCTGGACGAGATCACGCGCCACAAGCTCGACGCCGACCTGCTGGAGCTGTGGCGCAAGAAGAAGCTCACCGTCATCTTCGTCACGCACTCGATCCACGAGGCGGTGTTCCTGTCCAGCCGCGTGGTGATGATGGCCGCGCGGCCGGGCCGCGTGGTGGAGGAGTTCCACATCGACGAGCCCTATCCGCGCACGCCCGACTTCATGGTGTCGCCGCAGTTCGCGCGCCATGCCAAGCGCCTGCAGGACAGCCTGCTGCGCGCGAGCAGCCTGAACGAGGAGGTGGACGCATGAGCACGATCGCCGCCAACGCGGCGCTGCACACCGGCGCCTCCAGCAAGCCGGCTGCCGCCAGGCGCACGCCGCTGCTGTCCAGGCCGAACGTGCAGCGCGTGATCTATCCGCTGGCAGTCGGCATCGTGCTGGTCGGAATCTGGCAGGCCCTGGTGACCGCGATGGAGCTGCCGCCCTACCTGGTGCCCTCGCCCTTCCTGATGGTGCAGACCCTCTTCACCGACTGGGCCGCGCTCGGTGGCGCGCTGCTGACCACGCTGAAGGTGACGGTGCTGTCCTTCGTGCTCGCCACGGTGATCGGCGTGCTGGTGTCCTTCCTCTTCGTGCAGAGCAAGCGCATCGAGACGGCCCTGTTCCCCTACGCAGTGCTGCTGCAGGTGACGCCCATCGTGGCGGTCGCGCCGCTCATCATCATCTGGGTGAAGAACCCGACGGCCGCGATGGTGGTGTGTGCCGCGCTGGTGGCTCTCTTTCCCATCATCAGCAACACCACGCTGGGCTTGCGCAGCGTGGACCCGGACCTGCAGAGCTACTTCAAGCTCAACCATGCGACGCGCTGGCAGCAACTGGTGCGGCTGCGCATTCCGAGCGCCCTGCCCTACTTCTTCGGCGGGCTGCGCATCTCCAGCGGCCTGGCGCTCATCGGCGCGGTGGTGGCGGAGTTCGTGGCTGGCACCGGCGGCCAGGGCGCGGGCCTGGCCTACCAGATCCTGCAGTCGGGCTTCCAGCTGAACATCCCGCGCATGTTCGCCGCCCTGCTGCTCATTTCACTCACCGGCGTGGCGCTCTTCGTGCTGATGGCCTGGCTCACCAAGCTGGCCCTCGGCTCCTGGCACGCCAGCGAACTTTCCCAGGACTGATGTGATGAACGCCCCGCTTTCCGCCATCGAGCAGCTGCACATGGAGTTGCCCGAGCTCGACTGGATCACCGACCCCAGCCGCATCGCGCGGCTCTCGCAGGACTTCGCCTGGTTCAGCCCGGTGCTGCACCGCCAGCTCAAGGACAAGGTGGCCGATGCCGTGGTGCGCCCGCGCACCGAGGACGAGATCCGCGCCCTGGTCTCGGCCTGCGCGAAGCGCAAGGTGCCCATCACCATCCGCGGCAGCGGCACCGGCAACTACGGCCAGACCACGCCGCTGGCCGGCGGCGTGGTGCTGGACATGACCGCCTTCAACGCCGTGTGCTGGGTTCGGCCGGGCGTGGCGCGCGCGCAGGCGGGTGTGCGGCTGTCGACGCTGGAGAAGCAGACGCACGAAAGTGGCCAGGAACTGCGCTGCATTCCCTCCACCTACCGCAGTGCGACGCTGGGTGGCCTGTTCGGCGGCGGCTTCGGCGGGGTGGGTTCGATCAACTACGGGCCCCTGGCTGCGCCGGGCAACGTGCTGGGCATCCGCGCGATGAGCATCGAGGCCGAACCGCAGGTCGTCGAGCTGCGGGGCGCCGAGGCGCTGCGCATGCACCACCTCTGGGGCACCAACGGCCTGGTGCTGGAGGTCGAGGTCGGCCTGGCACCCGCGCATCCCTGGCTGGAGACGCTGGTGGTGTTCGAGGACTTCGACCGGGCCCTGGAGTTCGGCGATGCGCTGGCGCATGCGCCGGGCATCGTCAAGCGCGAGGTCGCCTTCTTCGGCAGCCCCGTGCCCGATCACCTGGGTCAGCTGGCGCAGCATCTTCCGCAGGGTTGCCATGCGGTGCTCTCGCTGGTCGCCGAATCCTGCGAAGAGCCGCTCATGGAGCTGGTGGCCGCACGCGGCGGCACGGTGACTTACCGCAAGACGGCCGAGGAAGTGAAGAAGAGCAACCGCACGCTGATGGAGTTCACCTGGAACCACACCACGCTGCATGCGCTGAAGATCGACAAGTCGCTCACCTACCTGCAGAGCGCCTTCACGCCCGGCGAGCACGTGCGGCAGATCCGCGAGATGGAAGCGCTGCTGGGCGGCGAGGTGCTGATGCATGCCGAATTCCTGCGCAACCTGGAGGGCCGCATCACCACCAGTGCGCTGCAGCTGGTGCGCTTTTCCACCGAAGAGCGGCTGGACGAAATCATGGCGCTGCACCGGGAACGCGGCGTGCGCATCAACAACCCGCACGTCTACATCGTGGAAGACGGCAAGGCGGGCGGCGCTTTGCCGCCCGAGGTGGTGGCGGTGAAGAAGCGTTTCGACCCGCTGGGCCTGCTCAATCCGGGGAAGCTGCGCGACTGGCCTGCCGCAGGCGCCGCGCCCTGAGGCGCCCGGCGAGGGTGGCGGCGACGATCGACAGCGCGCCCACCCAGATCGGCCACAACCCGTACTTGGCCACCCAGCGCGCGTAGGGCGTGAGGCCGGTGCGGCCTTCCACCTGCGCCGTGAGCACGCCGCGCGTCATGCGCGGCAGCTCGTGCGTGACGCGGCCGCGATGGTCGATGACCACGGTGGCGCCGGTGTTGGTGGCGCGCACCATCGGCCGCTCGAACTCGATGGCCCGCATGCGCGAGATCGCCTTGTGCTGGTCGATGGCGATGGTGTCGCCGAACCAGGCGATGTTGCTCACGTTGAGCAGCACCGTGGGCGCATTCGCCTCGTCGCGGAAGTTGGCGCCGATCTCGTCGCCGAACAAGTCCTCGTAGCAGATGTTGGGCGCGATGCGCTGGCCTTTCCACTGGAAGGCCGGCTGCGCCAGGCCGCCGCTGCGGAAGTCGCCTAGCGGGATGTTCATCATGTTGGTGAACCAGCGGAACATCGAGGGCACGAATTCGCCGAAGGGCACCAGGTGCGCCTTGTCGTAACGGTAGGGCTGGGCGAGCCCCGGTGCGAAGCCGAGCACGGAGTTGGTGTAGTCGCGGCCATCACCCAGGGGCAGGCCGACGATGGCCGCCTGCTCGCCGCTGGCGTAGCGCTTGGCGATCGCATCCAGGTAGCCGGGCGGCAGTTGCGAGGGCAGCAGCGGGATCGCCGTCTCGGGCGTGATGACCAGTGGCGCGCGGTTGGCCATGAGCTGCTCGCCGTACCAGCGCAGGGCCGTGGCGACGCCGCCGCCGGGAATGAATTTCTCGTCCTGAGGGATGTTGCCCTGCAGGAGTGCCACGTCGATGGGGCCGGCGCTGCCCATGCTGGCCTGCGGCCGGCATTCAGTTCGCAGGCAGTTGGAGGCCACGCCGCCGTAAACGAGGAAGGCCGCGAGCGCCGCTGGAACGATCCAGGACTTCGCGCGACGCGGGTTCAGCGCCGGCACCCGGGCCAGCAGCACCGCGATGATCGCGGCCAGGGCGCCGATGCCGTAGACGCCCACGCTGCGTGCGAAGACGATCAGCGGGCCGTCGAGATGCGCATAGCCGCCGGCGCCCCAAGGGAAGCCGGTGAAGAGGCTGTTGCGCAGCAGCTCGGCCATTGTCCAAAGGGCTGCGAACAGCAATGCCGACGGCAGCAGCCTGCGTGGTGCCCACCTGGCATACAGCGCGCCGGCCAGCCCGTAGTAGAGCGACAGCGCCGCCGACAGCAGGAAGACCGCGAGGGCGGCCAGCGGGGCCGCCAGCCCGCCGTAGGTGTGCATCGACACGTACATCCACCAGGTGGCGCCGCACAGCCACGCAGTGGCGAAGGCCCAGGCACTGTAGCCGGCGCGCAGCCAGGCCCGCGGGTCGGCGTCGGCGCGCTCACGGTCGAGCAGCCATACGAGCAGGGCCAGCGAGACCAGCTGCAGCCACCATAGGGGCTGGCCGTTCCAGGGAGACGCGATGGACAAGGCCTGCGCCAGGCCGGCCAGCCAGGGCAGCAGGCGGGCCAGCCAGCGGCCTTGCGCCGTTGAAAGGAGAGAGGTCAATCCGCCGCGTCGCCGCCGCGCGCCGGCGAGACCTTGAACCAGCGCACCGCACCGCCCTTGGTGTGCAGCACGAAGAAGTCGAAGCCGCCGATGACGTGGTGCTCGCCGCGCTTGGGCACGTGGCCCATCTCGTGCGCGATCAGGCCACCGATGGTCTCGAAGTCCTCCGTCAGCTGCTCCGCGTCGAACTCGATGCCGAAGGCCTCGGCCACGCGTTCGACCGGCGTGTCGCCCGAGACGCGGTAGGTGTGGTCGGCCAGGCCGAAGATGTCGCCCTCGTCCTCGGCGATGTCGAACTCGTCCTCGATCTCGCCCACGATCTGCTCGAGCACGTCCTCGATGGTGATGAGCCCGGCCACGCGGCCGAACTCGTCGATGACGATGGCCAGGTGGTTGCGGTTGCCGCGGAATTCGCGCAGCAGGTCGTTCAGGCCCTTGCTCTCGGGCACGAAGGTGGGCGTGCGCAGCAGGGCGCGGATCGACAGCGAGGGCGAGCGCTGCAGCTTGAGCAGGTCCTTCGCCAGCAGGATGCCGATGATGTTTTCCTTGTCGCCCTCGAACACCGGGAAGCGCGAGTGCGCGGTGTCGATCACGGTGTGGATCAGCGTCTCGAGCGGATCGTCGATGTCGACCAGGTCCATGCGCGGAGCCGCCACCATCACGTCGCCGGCTGTCATGTCGGCCATGCGCAGCACGCCTTCGAGCATCACGCGGGATTCGGCGCCGATGACATCGTTGTCCTCGGCATCGGCGAGCGTTTCGATCAGCTCGTCACGCGAATCAGGCCCGGGATGGATGAACTCGACGAGCTTCTGGAGAAAACTGCGCTTGTCTTCCCGCTCGATGGAAGGGCGTTCAGGGTGGGGGTCTGCCACTGCAGGGGGCGATAGTTGGGAAGAGGCCAAGGATACCGGATTGCCCGGTCAGACCCGTGAATCTCCCCGTAGGCGCGGATCGCGGCCGAGCCGCGCGGGCGTCCGGCGTTTCAGGCGGAAGACTTGTCGCGCGCGTCGCGCACGCCCTGGCGGATTTCCTGCACGCCGGCCAGGAAAGCCCAGAACTGCTTGGCGCGGGTCTTCAGGCGAAAGTCGATCTCGGCGAAGTGGTCGAGGGCGATCTCGCTCATGCGGCTGTCCAGCGTGGCCTCGGGCAGCTCCAGGTGCGCCTCGGATTCGGAACCGCTGCGCACCACGTGGGCGCCGGCCTTTCGGGCGATCTTCAGCATGGCCGCGTTTTCGCTCAGCGCATGGATGAACAGCATGTGCACGCCGGCGTTGCGGGCGGTGACCTCGGCGCGCTCGAACAAGCGCGCCCCGTAGCCTCGGCCGCGGGCGTGCTTGGACACGGAGACGCCGAACTCGGCGCATTCGTTGGGCTGGCCCTCGGGCGCAAAGGCCAGATGGGCCATCGCGATGAGCTCGAGGCGGCGGTTGTAGATGCCGAAGATCTCGTCGCGCTCGAAGTTCAGTCCGTCAACGTAGCGGCGGATCTGCTCGTCCGAGGCGCTGTAGCCGAAGCGCAGGTAGCGGTCGTGCGTATCGAGCGCCAGGAGGTGGGTGGCGATGCGCTCGCGCTCGCCCGGGCCGATGGATCGGATGGGCACGAGGATCGGTTGCTGGGCCGCGCTGGTCGCGGCGGTGGTGCGCTGCTCAACCATCGGCATTCTGAGAAAGGTACCGGCGCCGAGCGAGGCTTTGAATAAGGCCATGGCTGGATGCATGACGCAAATATAAGGGTTTTCCCTTGGTCTTCAAGCGCGTGCGCGACATGCCCCGGCAGATACTGGGGGTTGTTCGAGGAATAGTTCTCAAAGGGCGGTCGCAGGGCACGGATTCGCAGGGGCGTGGGCTGGAATGCCCATTCCAACGCCGAAGCGACCGGCACGCGACCCGCGCTAACCCCAGTGTCGGATCCAGCGGATGGTCACATCCGTGACACGTTTGGAACATGGATCGCTGGAGGCTAGGACAAGCCCGCTGTGAGCTTGCAGTCCGCTTTCGGACAATGCGAGCCCAAAGGAGATTGCATGCAGACATCCGTGCTCAAGAACTATCCCGCCGGCGTACCGCACACGGTCGACCCGGAGCAGTACCGCTCGCTGGGCCAGCTTTTCGAGGAATCCTTCAAGCGCTACGCCGACCGGCCATTTTCAGTGTGCATGGAAAAGTGGATGTCGTACCGGGAGCTGGACGAGCTCTCGGCCGCGCTTGGCGCCTGGCTGCAGAGCCGAGGCCTCGAACCCGGGGCTCGGGTCGCCATCATGCTGCCCAACATTCCGCAATTCGCCGTGACCATGGCTGCGGTCCTGCGCGCGGGCTACACCTGCGTCAACGTCAATCCGCTCTACACCGCTCGCGAACTGGAACACCAGTTGAAGGACTCCGGTGCGACGAGCATCGTCATCCTCGAGAACTTCGCCCACACGCTGGAGCAGGTGATCGAACGCACCGGCATCCAGCACGTGGTGGTGACGGCGATGGGCGACCTGCTGGGCGGGCTGTATGGCCAGTGGATCACTTTCGCCGTGCGCAACCTGGCGAAGATGGTGCCTGCGTACAAGCTGCCGCTGGACAAGGGCCGCACGGTCACGCGTTTTTCCAATGCCGTGTCGGAAGGCCGTGGGCGCACGCTCGCGCCGACGAGCGACACGCTCGATTCGATCGCCTTCCTCCAGTACACGGGCGGCACGACGGGCTTGTCCAAGGGGGCCGTGCTCACTCATCGCAACATCGTGGCGGCGACGCTGCAGGCGGAGGCCTGGTTCACCCCGGCACTGGGGAAGGCGGGGGACCTGAGCAAGGTCAACAGCATCGCAGCACTGCCCCTGTACCACATCTTCGCGCTCACGCTGTGCCTGCTGGCGATCCGCCAGGGTTCGCACCTCACGCTCATTCCCAATCCCCGCGACATGCGCAAGTTCATCGCGGTACTGAAGAAGCGGCCGTTCCACATGCTGCCGGCGGTGAACACGCTCTTCAACGGCCTGCTGATGCAGCCGGACCTCAAGACGGTGGACTTCTCCACGCTCTTCGTCTCGCAGGCCGGGGGCATGGCGGCCTCGGAAGGCACGGCGCAGCGCTGGCAAGAGGCTACAGGCTGCGCCATGATCGAAGGCTGGGGCATGAGCGAGACCTGCGCCATCGGCACCAACAACCCTGTGATGAACACCACCTTCTCCGGCACCATCGGCCTGCCCTTGCCGGGCATCGAGATCGCCATCAAGGACGACGCCGGCCAGACGCTGCCCGAGGGCGAAGCGGGCGAGCTGTGCATCAAGGGGCCCAACGTGATGGTGGGCTACTACAACCAGCCGGCCGAGACGGCCGCGGCCTTCACAGCCGACGGATTCATGCGCACCGGCGACATTGCCGTCATGATGAGCGACGGCCAGAGCCGTATCGTGGACCGCAAGAAGGACATGATCCTGGTGAGCGGCTTCAACGTGTTTCCCAACGAGTTGGAGAACGTCATTTCACTGTGCCCGGGTGTCGTGGAATGCGCGGCGGTCGGCGTGCCGGACGAGCGGCAGGGCGAAGCCATCAAGGTCTTCGTGGTCCGCCGCGACGCGTCGCTGAGCGAGGAAGACGTGCTGCGCTATTGCCACGACCGGCTCACTGGCTACAAGCGGCCCAAGCACATCGAGTTTCGCGATGCGCTGCCCAAGACCAACGTCGGCAAGATCCTGCGCCGCGAGCTGCGGCCGGCGGCGCATTGAGGCCCGGGCCTGAGCCGGTGAGCATCCACGCCCGGCTCCCCGCCGATGTCCAGGTGCTGGAGCGGGGCTGGCTGTCTTCCAACAACGTATTGCTGATCGGCAGCGAGCAAGCTGCTCTGGTCGATTCCGGCTATTGCACACACTCGGCGCAGACGCTGGCACTCGTCGGCCAGGCGTTGGGGCATCGGTCGCTGGATCTCCTCGTCAATACGCATCTTCACAGCGATCACTGCGGTGGGAACGCGGCCTTGCAGGCCCGCTATCCCAGCCTGCGAACTCTGGTTCCGCCGGGCGAGGCCGAGGCTGTGCGCGTTTGGGACGAAGACAAGCTCAGCTATCGCGCCACGGGCCAGGAGTGTCCGCGCTTCAGGATAAACGGAACGCTGGAGCCGGGCACGACGGTGAGCCTGGGCGACGCAAGCTGGGAAGTCCACGCGGCGCCTGGCCATGATCCGCACGCAGTCCTGCTGTACAGGCCCGATGCCGGCCTTCTGATTTCGGGCGATGCGCTCTGGGAAAAGGGGTTCGGGATCGTCTTTCCCGAAATGTGGGGAGAGCCCTCCTTCGATGAAGTGGCAGCCACGCTGGACCTGATCGAATCCCTGAAGCCCGATTGCGTGATCCCTGGGCACGGCGCTGTGTTCGAGCAGGTCGATGCGGCCTTGGCCACCGCCCGCGAACGCCTGGACGCTTTCGTCCGATCGCCTCAAAAGCATGCGAGGCATGCCATCAAGGTACTGATCAAGTTCAAGCTGCTGGAAATGAAGAAAGTCTGCGCGGAGGACTTCCAGACGTGGCTATCTGGCGCCGCTTATCTTCGCGAGGTACACCAACGATTTGCCGCGGATCGCGACCTCCAGGAGTGGAGCGGCGAATTGCTGAACGAACTCGTTCGATCTGGCGCCGCCCGCCGCGAAGGCGATCTCCTGTTCGACGCACCCTGAGCTTCAATTCATTTTCAAAGCCAGAAAGCAAAAAAGCCCAACCATTTCTGGTTGGGCTTTTTTGGGCTGTAAGAGCCTGACGATGACCTACTTTCACACGGGAACCCGCACTATCATCGGCGCGGAGGCGTTTCACTGTCCTGTTCGGGATGGGAAGGAGTGGGACCACCTCGCTATGGTCATCAGGCATAACTTGTTGTCTGACTGATCACACGATCAATCAAACGGATTCATAGAGTTTGGAATCAGCTTTTGGCGAATTATTTTGAATGCGTCAACTTGGCATAACACCTTGATCTGACTGATCAAAGTTATAGGGTCAAGCCGCACGAGCAATTAGTATCAGTTAGCTTAACGCATTACTGCGCTTCCACACCTGACCTATCAACGTCCTGGTCTTGAACGACTCTTTAGGGGGCTCAAGGCCCCGGCAGATCTCATCTTGAAACGAGTTTCCCGCTTAGATGCTTTCAGCGGTTATCTCTTCCACACTTAGCTACTCGGCAATGCCACTGGCGTGACAACCGATACACCAGAGGTGTGTCCACTCCGGTCCTCTCGTACTAGGAGCAGGCTTCCTCAAATCTGCAGCGCCCACGGAAGATAGGGACCAAACTGTCTCACGACGTTTTAAACCCAGCTCACGTACCTCTTTAAATGGCGAACAGCCATACCCTTGGGACCGGCTACAGCCCCAGGATGAGATGAGCCGACATCGAGGTGCCAAACACCGCCGTCGATATGAACTCTTGGGCGGTATCAGCCTGTTATCCCCAGAGTACCTTTTATCCGTTGAGCGATGGCCCTTCCATACAGAACCACCGGATCACTATGTCCTGCTTTCGCATCTGCTCGACTTGTCAGTCTCGCAGTTAAGCACGCTTATGCCATTGCACTATCGTCACGATGTCCGACCGTAACTAGCGTACCTTCGAACTCCTCCGTTACGCTTTGGGAGGAGACCGCCCCAGTCAAACTGCCTACCATGCACTGTCCCCAGCCCGGATAACGGGCCTAGGTTAGAACCTCAAACACACCAGGGTGGTATTTCAACGTTGGCTCCACCAGAACTAGCGTCCTGGCTTCAAAGCCTCCCACCTATCCTACACAGATCTGTTCAAAGTCCAATACAAAGCTACAGTAAAGGTTCATGGGGTCTTTCCGTCTTTCCGCGGGGAGATTGCATCATCACAAACATTTCAACTTCGCTGAGTCTCAGGAGGAGACAGTGTGGCCATCGTTACGCCATTCGTGCAGGTCGGAACTTACCCGACAAGGAATTTCGCTACCTTAGGACCGTTATAGTTACGGCCGCCGTTTACTGGGACTTCAATCAAGAGCTTGCACCCCATCATTTAATCTTCCAGCACCGGGCAGGCGTCACACCCTATACGTCCACTTTCGTGTTTGCAGAGTGCTGTGTTTTTAATAAACAGTCGCAGCCACCGATTTTTTGCAACCCGTTCATGCTTCGTTGTTCACTACACACTAATAGGGCACACCTTCTTCCGAAGTTACGGTGTCAATTTGCCGAGTTCCTTCTCCTGAGTTCTCTCAAGCGCCTTAGAATACTCATCTCGCGCACCAGTGTCGGTTTGCGGTACGGTCGTATATAGCTGAAGCTTAGTGGCTTTTCCTGGAACCTCGTTCAGTCACTTCGCGAGCAAGCTCGCTCGATCGTTGGCCTCGGTATATGTGCACCGGATTTGCCTAATGCACGCCTACATCCAACTAAACCGGGATATCCAACACCCGGATGACCTATTAAGATCCGTCCCCACATCGCACTATATATCGGTACAGGAATATTGACCTGTTTCCCATCAGCTACGCATCTCTGCCTCGCCTTAGGGGCCGACTCACTCTACGCCGATGAACGTTGCGTAGAAAACCTTGCGCTTACGGCGAGGGGGCTTTTCACCCCCTTTAACGCTACTCATGTCAGCATTCGCACTTCTGATACCTCCAGCACGCTTTACAACGCACCTTCACAGGCTTACAGAACGCTCTCCTACCACTTGCAATAAATTGCAAATCCGCAGCTTCGGTAACTGGCTTAGCCCCGTTACATCTTCCGCGCAGGACGACTCGATCAGTGAGCTATTACGCTTTCTTTAAATGATGGCTGCTTCTAAGCCAACATCCTGACTGTTTTAGCCTTCCCACTTCGTTTCCCACTTAGCCAATTTTAGGGACCTTAGCTGGCGGTCTGGGTTGTTTCCCTCTTGAGTCCGGACGTTAGCACCCGGTGCTCTGTCTCCCAAGCTGTACTCATCGGTATTCGGAGTTTGCCTTGGTTTGGTAAGTCGCCATGACCCCCTAGCCAAAACAGTGCTCTACCCCCGATGGTAATACTTGAGGCACTACCTAAATAGTTTTCGGAGAGAACCAGCTATTTCCAAGTTTGTTTAGCCTTTCACCCCTATCCACAGCTCATCCGCTAGTTTTGCAACACTAGTCGGTTCGGACCTCCAGTACCTGTTACGGCACCTTCATCCTGGCCATGGATAGATCACTTGGTTTCGGGTCTACACCCAGCGACTGAACGCCCTATTCGGACTCGATTTCTCTACGGCTTCCCTATTCGGTTAACCTTGCCACTGAATGTAAGTCGCTGACCCATTATACAAAAGGTACGCAGTCACCCCTTACGAGGCTCCTACTTTTTGTAAGCACGCGGTTTCAGGATCTATTTCACTCCCCTCCCGGGGTTCTTTTCGCCTTTCCCTCACGGTACTAGTTCACTATCGGTCGATGATGAGTATTTAGCCTTGGAGGATGGTCCCCCCATATTCAGACAGGATTACACGTGTCCCGCCCTACTTGTCGTTAGCTCAGTACCACACAGGTCATTTCACGTACGGGGCTATCACCCGCTATGGCCAGCCTTTCCAAGCTGTTCCGTTATGTCTTGTGCTATCACTAACAGGCTCTTCCGATTTCGCTCGCCACTACTTTCGGAATCTCGGTTGATGTCTTTTCCTCGAGCTACTGAGATGTTTCAGTTCACCCGGTTCGCCTCGCATGACTATGTATTCATCATGCGATACCTTTCGGTGGGTTTCCCCATTCGGAAATCTCCGGATCAAAGCTAATTTGCCAGCTCCCCGAAGCTTATCGCAGGCTATCACGTCCTTCGTCGCCTATCATCGCCAAGGCATCCACCACGTGCTCTTATTCACTTGACCCTATAACTTTGACTTCTCTCACGAGAATTCATCGTTTATCAAGGAATTGCCAGGTCTTTCACCTGGCGCGTTATGCCGCTTCAAATCGATTTGACTCGAAATTGAAGTTTCTTTTGACGCAATCAAAAATTCTATGTTGCTGATGGCACGGTCTGCACTAAACCTTTACGAATGTGCAGTTTCCATCAGCAACGCTGATTCGACTCTATGAATTTTTAAAGAACAGCCGATTGATCGAACAATCTCGATCAACAACAAAGAGGCCTCGCTGAACGCAAAGCCGCTTTGGTGTTGAATTTTTTTAAGTATCGATTGATTGGTGGAGGATGACGGGATCGAACCGACGACCCCCTGCTTGCAAAGCAGGTGCTCTCCCAGCTGAGCTAATCCCCCAAACTCTCACACGAGAAATCAGAAGATTTGGTGGGTCTAGTTGGGCTCGAACCAACGACCCCCGCCTTATCAAGACGGTGCTCTAACCAGCTGAGCTACAGACCCAATCGAAGATCAATGACGATCTCGACTTCTTCCAACAACCGATAAGTGTGGGCGTTTAAATTAAATTGCGGTTTCCAGAAAGGAGGTGATCCAGCCGCACCTTCCGATACGGCTACCTTGTTACGACTTCACCCCAGTCACGAACCCTGCCGTGGTAATCGCCCTCCTTGCGGTTAGGCTAACTACTTCTGGCAGAACCCGCTCCCATGGTGTGACGGGCGGTGTGTACAAGACCCGGGAACGTATTCACCGTGACATTCTGATCCACGATTACTAGCGATTCCGACTTCACGCAGTCGAGTTGCAGACTGCGATCCGGACTACGACTGGTTTTATGGGATTAGCTCCCCCTCGCGGGTTGGCAACCCTTTGTACCAGCCATTGTATGACGTGTGTAGCCCCACCTATAAGGGCCATGAGGACTTGACGTCATCCCCACCTTCCTCCGGTTTGTCACCGGCAGTCTCATTAGAGTGCCCAACTAAATGTAGCAACTAATGACAAGGGTTGCGCTCGTTGCGGGACTTAACCCAACATCTCACGACACGAGCTGACGACAGCCATGCAGCACCTGTGTTACGGTTCTCTTTCGAGCACTAAGCCATCTCTGGCAAATTCCGTACATGTCAAAGGTGGGTAAGGTTTTTCGCGTTGCATCGAATTAAACCACATCATCCACCGCTTGTGCGGGTCCCCGTCAATTCCTTTGAGTTTCAACCTTGCGGCCGTACTCCCCAGGCGGTCAACTTCACGCGTTAGCTTCGTTACTGAGTCAGTGAAGACCCAACAACCAGTTGACATCGTTTAGGGCGTGGACTACCAGGGTATCTAATCCTGTTTGCTCCCCACGCTTTCGTGCATGAGCGTCAGTACAGGTCCAGGGGATTGCCTTCGCCATCGGTGTTCCTCCGCATATCTACGCATTTCACTGCTACACGCGGAATTCCATCCCCCTCTACCGTACTCTAGCTATGCAGTCACAGATGCAGTTCCCAGGTTGAGCCCGGGGATTTCACAACTGTCTTACATAACCGCCTGCGCACGCTTTACGCCCAGTAATTCCGATTAACGCTTGCACCCTACGTATTACCGCGGCTGCTGGCACGTAGTTAGCCGGTGCTTATTCTTACGGTACCGTCATGATCCCTCTTTATTAGAAAGAGACTTTTCGTTCCGTACAAAAGCAGTTTACAACCCGAAGGCCTTCATCCTGCACGCGGCATGGCTGGATCAGGCTTGCGCCCATTGTCCAAAATTCCCCACTGCTGCCTCCCGTAGGAGTCTGGGCCGTGTCTCAGTCCCAGTGTGGCTGGTCGTCCTCTCAGACCAGCTACAGATCGTTGGCTTGGTGAGCCTTTACCCCACCAACTACCTAATCTGCCATCGGCCGCTCCATTCGCGCAAGGTCTTGCGATCCCCTGCTTTCATCCGTAGATCTTATGCGGTATTAGCACAGCTTTCGCTGCGTTATCCCCCACGATTGGGCACGTTCCGATGTATTACTCACCCGTTCGCCACTCGCCACCAGGATTGCTCCCGTGCTGCCGTTCGACTTGCATGTGTAAGGCATGCCGCCAGCGTTCAATCTGAGCCAGGATCAAACTCTATAGTTCGATCTTGATTTGCGCCTGATCTCGCGATCAAGCAAAACTCACAAAAACGGAATTGAAGTGAACTTCACTTCTATTCTCATGAGCGTTTAAAGTCTTGCGACTTAGTTCCGAAGAACTTGGCAATTACCTTCAAACGCCCACGCTTATCGGCTGTATATTTTTAACGATCTCTTCGCGCCGCTCGACCTTTCGATCTTCTTGCGCCGTCCGCTGCGATCAGCGGAGCCTTCGATTATGACACAGTATTTAATACCCTGTCAAACCTGCGGGTCTTTCGACCTGCTTGCTCACCTCACACCACCCTCTCGAAGCACCCGCAGCCTTGGCTGCCTGGCACCCCTTGCAAACCTGACTTATCGTCTTGCCTGCCTCGGGCAGCTCGTTTTGAGCTGAGCCTTGAATTATGACACGAAATTTTCGTTTCGCGCAACTTCCAAGAAGTTTTTATTCAACTCTCAGCTGCCGGCCTTTCGATTCGAAGAATCCGACACCTCTTTTTGAGAGTCTCACACTTATATAGATAAAAAAGCCCAACCATTTCTGGCTGGGCTTTTTTGGGCTGTAAGAGCCTGACGATGACCTACTTTCACACGGGAACCCGCACTATCATCGGCGCGGAGGCGTTTCACTGTCCTGTTCGGGATGGGAAGGAGTGGGACCACCTCGCTATGGTCATCAGGCATAACTTGTTGTCTGACTGATCACACGATCAATCAAACGGATTCATAGAGTTTGGAATCAGCTTTTGGCGAATTATTTTGAATGCGTCAACTTGGCATAACACCTTGATCTGACTGATCAAAGTTATAGGGTCAAGCCGCACGAGCAATTAGTATCAGTTAGCTTAACGCATTACTGCGCTTCCACACCTGACCTATCAACGTCCTGGTCTTGAACGACTCTTTAGGGGGCTCAAGGCCCCGGCAGATCTCATCTTGAAACGAGTTTCCCGCTTAGATGCTTTCAGCGGTTATCTCTTCCACACTTAGCTACTCGGCAATGCCACTGGCGTGACAACCGATACACCAGAGGTGTGTCCACTCCGGTCCTCTCGTACTAGGAGCAGGCTTCCTCAAATCTGCAGCGCCCACGGAAGATAGGGACCAAACTGTCTCACGACGTTTTAAACCCAGCTCACGTACCTCTTTAAATGGCGAACAGCCATACCCTTGGGACCGGCTACAGCCCCAGGATGAGATGAGCCGACATCGAGGTGCCAAACACCGCCGTCGATATGAACTCTTGGGCGGTATCAGCCTGTTATCCCCAGAGTACCTTTTATCCGTTGAGCGATGGCCCTTCCATACAGAACCACCGGATCACTATGTCCTGCTTTCGCATCTGCTCGACTTGTCAGTCTCGCAGTTAAGCACGCTTATGCCATTGCACTATCGTCACGATGTCCGACCGTAACTAGCGTACCTTCGAACTCCTCCGTTACGCTTTGGGAGGAGACCGCCCCAGTCAAACTGCCTACCATGCACTGTCCCCAGCCCGGATAACGGGCCTAGGTTAGAACCTCAAACACACCAGGGTGGTATTTCAACGTTGGCTCCACCAGAACTAGCGTCCTGGCTTCAAAGCCTCCCACCTATCCTACACAGATCTGTTCAAAGTCCAATACAAAGCTACAGTAAAGGTTCATGGGGTCTTTCCGTCTTTCCGCGGGGAGATTGCATCATCACAAACATTTCAACTTCGCTGAGTCTCAGGAGGAGACAGTGTGGCCATCGTTACGCCATTCGTGCAGGTCGGAACTTACCCGACAAGGAATTTCGCTACCTTAGGACCGTTATAGTTACGGCCGCCGTTTACTGGGACTTCAATCAAGAGCTTGCACCCCATCATTTAATCTTCCAGCACCGGGCAGGCGTCACACCCTATACGTCCACTTTCGTGTTTGCAGAGTGCTGTGTTTTTAATAAACAGTCGCAGCCACCGATTTTTTGCAACCCGTTCATGCTTCGTTGTTCACTACACACTAATAGGGCACACCTTCTTCCGAAGTTACGGTGTCAATTTGCCGAGTTCCTTCTCCTGAGTTCTCTCAAGCGCCTTAGAATACTCATCTCGCGCACCAGTGTCGGTTTGCGGTACGGTCGTATATAGCTGAAGCTTAGTGGCTTTTCCTGGAACCTCGTTCAGTCACTTCGCGAGCAAGCTCGCTCGATCGTTGGCCTCGGTATATGTGCACCGGATTTGCCTAATGCACGCCTACATCCAACTAAACCGGGATATCCAACACCCGGATGACCTATTAAGATCCGTCCCCACATCGCACTATATATCGGTACAGGAATATTGACCTGTTTCCCATCAGCTACGCATCTCTGCCTCGCCTTAGGGGCCGACTCACTCTACGCCGATGAACGTTGCGTAGAAAACCTTGCGCTTACGGCGAGGGGGCTTTTCACCCCCTTTAACGCTACTCATGTCAGCATTCGCACTTCTGATACCTCCAGCACGCTTTACAACGCACCTTCACAGGCTTACAGAACGCTCTCCTACCACTTGCAATAAATTGCAAATCCGCAGCTTCGGTAACTGGCTTAGCCCCGTTACATCTTCCGCGCAGGACGACTCGATCAGTGAGCTATTACGCTTTCTTTAAATGATGGCTGCTTCTAAGCCAACATCCTGACTGTTTTAGCCTTCCCACTTCGTTTCCCACTTAGCCAATTTTAGGGACCTTAGCTGGCGGTCTGGGTTGTTTCCCTCTTGAGTCCGGACGTTAGCACCCGGTGCTCTGTCTCCCAAGCTGTACTCATCGGTATTCGGAGTTTGCCTTGGTTTGGTAAGTCGCCATGACCCCCTAGCCAAAACAGTGCTCTACCCCCGATGGTAATACTTGAGGCACTACCTAAATAGTTTTCGGAGAGAACCAGCTATTTCCAAGTTTGTTTAGCCTTTCACCCCTATCCACAGCTCATCCGCTAGTTTTGCAACACTAGTCGGTTCGGACCTCCAGTACCTGTTACGGCACCTTCATCCTGGCCATGGATAGATCACTTGGTTTCGGGTCTACACCCAGCGACTGAACGCCCTATTCGGACTCGATTTCTCTACGGCTTCCCTATTCGGTTAACCTTGCCACTGAATGTAAGTCGCTGACCCATTATACAAAAGGTACGCAGTCACCCCTTACGAGGCTCCTACTTTTTGTAAGCACGCGGTTTCAGGATCTATTTCACTCCCCTCCCGGGGTTCTTTTCGCCTTTCCCTCACGGTACTAGTTCACTATCGGTCGATGATGAGTATTTAGCCTTGGAGGATGGTCCCCCCATATTCAGACAGGATTACACGTGTCCCGCCCTACTTGTCGTTAGCTCAGTACCACACAGGTCATTTCACGTACGGGGCTATCACCCGCTATGGCCAGCCTTTCCAAGCTGTTCCGTTATGTCTTGTGCTATCACTAACAGGCTCTTCCGATTTCGCTCGCCACTACTTTCGGAATCTCGGTTGATGTCTTTTCCTCGAGCTACTGAGATGTTTCAGTTCACCCGGTTCGCCTCGCATGACTATGTATTCATCATGCGATACCTTTCGGTGGGTTTCCCCATTCGGAAATCTCCGGATCAAAGCTAATTTGCCAGCTCCCCGAAGCTTATCGCAGGCTATCACGTCCTTCGTCGCCTATCATCGCCAAGGCATCCACCACGTGCTCTTATTCACTTGACCCTATAACTTTGACTTCTCTCACGAGAATTCATCGTTTATCAAGGAATTGCCAGGTCTTTCACCTGGCGCGTTATGCCGCTTCAAATCGATTTGACTCGAAATTGAAGTTTCTTTTGACGCAATCAAAAATTCTATGTTGCTGATGGCACGGTCTGCACTAAACCTTTACGAATGTGCAGTTTCCATCAGCAACGCTGATTCGACTCTATGAATTTTTAAAGAACAGCCGATTGATCGAACAATCTCGATCAACAACAAAGAGGCCTCGCTGAACGCAAAGCCGCTTTGGTGTTGAATTTTTTTAAGTATCGATTGATTGGTGGAGGATGACGGGATCGAACCGACGACCCCCTGCTTGCAAAGCAGGTGCTCTCCCAGCTGAGCTAATCCCCCAAACTCTCACACGAGAAATCAGAAGATTTGGTGGGTCTAGTTGGGCTCGAACCAACGACCCCCGCCTTATCAAGACGGTGCTCTAACCAGCTGAGCTACAGACCCAATCGAAGATCAATGACGATCTCGACTTCTTCCAACAACCGATAAGTGTGGGCGTTTAAATTAAATTGCGGTTTCCAGAAAGGAGGTGATCCAGCCGCACCTTCCGATACGGCTACCTTGTTACGACTTCACCCCAGTCACGAACCCTGCCGTGGTAATCGCCCTCCTTGCGGTTAGGCTAACTACTTCTGGCAGAACCCGCTCCCATGGTGTGACGGGCGGTGTGTACAAGACCCGGGAACGTATTCACCGTGACATTCTGATCCACGATTACTAGCGATTCCGACTTCACGCAGTCGAGTTGCAGACTGCGATCCGGACTACGACTGGTTTTATGGGATTAGCTCCCCCTCGCGGGTTGGCAACCCTTTGTACCAGCCATTGTATGACGTGTGTAGCCCCACCTATAAGGGCCATGAGGACTTGACGTCATCCCCACCTTCCTCCGGTTTGTCACCGGCAGTCTCATTAGAGTGCCCAACTAAATGTAGCAACTAATGACAAGGGTTGCGCTCGTTGCGGGACTTAACCCAACATCTCACGACACGAGCTGACGACAGCCATGCAGCACCTGTGTTACGGTTCTCTTTCGAGCACTAAGCCATCTCTGGCAAATTCCGTACATGTCAAAGGTGGGTAAGGTTTTTCGCGTTGCATCGAATTAAACCACATCATCCACCGCTTGTGCGGGTCCCCGTCAATTCCTTTGAGTTTCAACCTTGCGGCCGTACTCCCCAGGCGGTCAACTTCACGCGTTAGCTTCGTTACTGAGTCAGTGAAGACCCAACAACCAGTTGACATCGTTTAGGGCGTGGACTACCAGGGTATCTAATCCTGTTTGCTCCCCACGCTTTCGTGCATGAGCGTCAGTACAGGTCCAGGGGATTGCCTTCGCCATCGGTGTTCCTCCGCATATCTACGCATTTCACTGCTACACGCGGAATTCCATCCCCCTCTACCGTACTCTAGCTATGCAGTCACAGATGCAGTTCCCAGGTTGAGCCCGGGGATTTCACAACTGTCTTACATAACCGCCTGCGCACGCTTTACGCCCAGTAATTCCGATTAACGCTTGCACCCTACGTATTACCGCGGCTGCTGGCACGTAGTTAGCCGGTGCTTATTCTTACGGTACCGTCATGATCCCTCTTTATTAGAAAGAGACTTTTCGTTCCGTACAAAAGCAGTTTACAACCCGAAGGCCTTCATCCTGCACGCGGCATGGCTGGATCAGGCTTGCGCCCATTGTCCAAAATTCCCCACTGCTGCCTCCCGTAGGAGTCTGGGCCGTGTCTCAGTCCCAGTGTGGCTGGTCGTCCTCTCAGACCAGCTACAGATCGTTGGCTTGGTGAGCCTTTACCCCACCAACTACCTAATCTGCCATCGGCCGCTCCATTCGCGCAAGGTCTTGCGATCCCCTGCTTTCATCCGTAGATCTTATGCGGTATTAGCACAGCTTTCGCTGCGTTATCCCCCACGATTGGGCACGTTCCGATGTATTACTCACCCGTTCGCCACTCGCCACCAGGATTGCTCCCGTGCTGCCGTTCGACTTGCATGTGTAAGGCATGCCGCCAGCGTTCAATCTGAGCCAGGATCAAACTCTATAGTTCGATCTTGATTTGCGCCTGATCTCGCGATCAAGCAAAACTCACAAAAACGGAATTGAAGTGAACTTCACTTCTATTCTCATGAGCGTTTAAAGTCTTGCGACTTAGTTCCGAAGAACTTGGCAATTACCTTCAAACGCCCACGCTTATCGGCTGTATATTTTTAACGATCTCTTCGCGCCGCTCGACCTTTCGATCTTCTTGCGCCGTCCGCTGCGATCAGCGGAGCCTTCGATTATGACACAGTATTTAATACCCTGTCAAACCTGCGGGTCTTTCGACCTGCTTGCTCACCTCACACCACCCTCTCGAAGCACCCGCAGCCTTGGCTGCCTGGCACCCCTTGCAAACCTGACTTATCGTCTTGCCTGCCTCGGGCAGCTCGTTTTGAGCTGAGCCTTGAATTATGACACGAAATTTTCGTTTCGCGCAACTTCCAAGAAGTTTTTTCGGTTCGTTGCATCAACCTTAATTGGTCAAATCGGGAATCTGCGCATTGCACTGAATCCCGCTGCAATCAGTTCACTTGTTGTGTACTGCCGAGCCCACGATTCTATGCCAGTTTTTGGGCCCTGGGAAAGTACCTATGAACATTTTTTTGCGGCGGCCGCTGACACGCCGTTCGAACACGACTGGGCAGGATGCCGGGGCACGCTTTGGATAATCCCGGCCCATGGCTTTACTTACCTTACTAGATGCCCAGCTGGCCTACGGCCACGTTGCACTGCTCGATCATGCGGAGTTCTCCCTTCAGTCGGCGGAGCGTGTGGGCCTCATCGGCCGCAATGGCGCCGGCAAATCCTCCCTCCTCAAGATCCTGGGGGGACTGGAGACCCCGGACGATGGCACCCTGCAGTTCCAGCAGGGCGTGCGCGTCGCCTACGTGGCGCAAGAACCCCTCCTGGATCCTGAAGCCACTGTCTTCACTTCCGTGAGCGAGGGCCTCGCCCATGTGATCGCCTCCCGGGACAAGTACCTGAATGCCCCTGAGGGCGCCGACCTGAACGCCCTGCAGGCAGAGATCGAGGCTTTCGACGCCTGGAACTGGGAGCAGCGGGTCGAGGAGGCGCTGGACCGCCTCCATCTGAATGCCGACGCCATCGTCGGCTCCCTCTCGGGCGGCACCCGCAAGCGGGTCGCCCTGGCGCAAGCGCTGGTGACGGCGCCCGACGTGCTTTTATTGGATGAGCCCACCAACCACCTGGACCTCGACTCCATCGAATGGCTGGAGCAGTTGCTGATCGACTTCAAGGGCAGCGTGGTCACCATCACCCACGACCGCACCTTCCTGGACCGTGTCGCCACCCGCATCGTGGAGCTGGACCGGGGGCTGCTGCGCTCCTACCCCGGCAACTTCGCCCAGTACCAGCTGCAGAAGGAAGAGCAGCTGGCCCAGGAGCAGGTGATCAATGCCAAGGCCGACAAGCTGCTGGCCCAGGAGGAAGTGTGGATCCGCAAGGGCGTGGAAGCCCGTCGCACCCGCAGCCAGAGCCGCATCGGCCGCCTGGAAGCCCTGCGCCAGCGTCGCGTCAGCCGCCGGGAGTCCCTGGGCAGCGTCAACATGGATGTGGCCTCCGGCCTGCCCAGCGGCAAGATCGTGGCCGAGCTGACCGAAGCGACCAAGGCATTTGGCGAGAAGGTCGTGGTGCGCCAGTTCAGCGCCACCATCCTGCGCGGGGACAAGGTGGGCCTGATCGGACCCAACGGCGCCGGCAAGACCACGTTGCTCAAGCTGATCCTGGGCGAGCTGGAGCCCGACACCGGCAAGGTGCGCCGCGGCGCCAACCTGCAGGTGGCCTATTTCGACCAGATGCGCGACGCCCTCGACCTGGATGCCACGCTGGAGGACTTCATCAGCCCCGGCAGCGAATGGATCGAGATCGGCAAGCAGCGCAAGCATGTGAAGAGCTACCTGTCGGACTTCCTCTTCTCGCCCGCCCGCGCCACCTCCCCCGTGCGCTCGCTCAGCGGCGGCGAGCGCAACCGCCTGCTGCTGGCCCGCCTGTTCGCCCGGCCGGCCAACGTGCTGGTGCTGGACGAGCCCACCAACGACCTGGACATCGACACCCTCGAGCTGCTGGAAGACCTGCTGCAGAACTACGACGGCACCGTGTTCCTGGTGAGCCACGACCGCACCTTCCTGGACAACGTGGTCACCAGCACCATCGCCTTCGAGGGCGAGGGCCGCTGGCGCGAGTACGAAGGCGGGGTGCAGGACTGGCTGACGCAGTCGCAGCGCTCGCGCGAGTTCGCGGCCCAGCGCGCACCCGCGCCCAAGCCGGTGGCGCCCTCTCCCGTGGCACCGCCCGCCGCCCAGACAGCCGTCGCCCGCCGCAAGCTCAGCTACAAGGATCAGCGCGAGCTCGAGGCGCTGCCCGGCCTCATCGCCCAGCTGGAAGAAGAGCAGAAGCAGATCTCCGAGACCCTGGCCCAGGACGGCGGCGCCATCTATATGAACGAGGCGGGACGTGCCGCCGAGCTGGGAGAGCGCCACGCCCGCATCGATGACGAGCTGATGGCCGCCCTCGAGCGCTGGGAGGAACTCGGCAGCGCCACCCGATAACCGCCCGGCGACCACGCCAAAGCATTCACAACCCACCAGAAGATGCCCTCCATGAACGTCCCGTTAGCGCTCCCCCTGCCTTCCCTCCGGTTTTCGGGCCGCCGCTGGCTTGCACTGGCAACGGCGCTCATCCTGTTCGTGGGCGGCTGCGCGGAGCTGCCGGCACAGGTTGAACGACCGGTCTCCAAGGCCTTCGCAAACCCGGAAAGCACCGATCTGGGCGCGCTCACCCAGTCGGCACGGCGTGGCGCGGGCGCCGGCGAGGTCTCGGGCTACCTGCTGCTGGCCGGCGCGCAGGACGCCTATGCCGCCCGCCTGGCGCTGGTGCGCGCGGCGCAGAAGACGCTGGACCTGCAGTACTACGCCATCCACGCCGACGCCAGCTCCGGCCAGTTGCTGCGGGCCGTGCACGAGGCGGCGGGGCGCGGCGTGAAAGTGCGCATCCTGCTGGACGACTTGCACAGCACCGGCCGCAATGCCTCGGTGATGCGCCTGGCCTTCGAGCCGAACATCGAGATGCGCATGTTCAACCCGCTGGCGGGCTCGCGCAGCTCGGTCGCCGCCCGCATGCTCAACGCCGTGGACGACGCCGGCCAGCTGCAGCAGCGCATGCACAACAAGCTCTTCCTGGCCGACAACGCGATGGGCGTGACCGGCGGACGCAACCTGGGCGATGCCTATTTCGGCGCCGGCACGGACGCCAACTTCGTCGACGTCGACGTGCTGGCCGCCGGGCCGATCGTGAAGGACCTGTCGCGCAGCTTCGACGACTACTGGAACAACCAGCTCGCCTACCCAGTGCAGTCCCTGGTCTCGCGCGAGGAAATCGACAAGATCCGCGCCGACGCGAAACGCGAGCGGGAGGACGAAGAGAAGGCCGGCAAGGACAAGCCCCCGGCTCCCGACGACACGCCGATGGACCTGCGCAAGGTCCGCTTCGTCTGGGCGCCGGCGGTCATGCTGGCGGACAAGCCCGGCAAGATCCCGGCCGGCAGCGGTGGCCAGACCGGCAGCGCGGCCCAGCCGGGGCTGGTGGTGCGCGGCAGCGGCAATACCGCCGGCCCGATCAAGGCGGCGGCCAGCGACGATGACAGCGTGGTCGACGGCCTGCTGAGCCTGTTCGACCGTGCGCGCACGGAACTCAACATCGTCTCGCCCTATTTCGTGCCGGGCACCGACATGAAACGGGCACTGGCCGCTGCCCGCGCGCGCGGCGTGAAGGTACGGGTGCTGACGAACTCGCTGGCGTCCAACGACGCGGTCGCCGCTCACGCGGGCTATGCACGGCATCGAGAGGAGTTGCTGGCGATGGGCGTGGAGCTCCACGAAATGCGCAGCGACCCCGAGGCGGCGGCGGCCATGAGCAAGTCGGGAAGCGGCAGCGGGATGTCGGGCTCCTCAAGCGGCGCCGGCAAGTCTTCCAGCCCCTTCGGCAGCTCCGGCAGCTCCGGCAGTTCGGCGGTCGGCGGCGCCTCGCGCTCCATGCTGCATTCCAAGCTGCTCACCATCGACGGGCGGCTGATCGTCATCGGCTCGATGAACCTGGACCTGCGCTCGCAGCTGCAGAACACCGAGATCGCGCTGCTGATCCGCAGCGACGAGCTGGCGCGCCAGGCCAACGAGCGCATCGAGGCCAGCTTTCGCACCGGCTCATGGCGCGTGGAGAAAGTGGACGGCAAGCTGGTCTGGCGCGCGCCGGAGGGCAGCGGTCTGAAGGACAGCAGCACCGAGCCGCAGACCACCTTCAAGCAACGCATGATGGTGCGGGTGATCGGGCCGCTCGCGCCCGACCGCCTGCTCTAGGCGCCTGGGCGGCAGACGCAGCGTCGGCTTCAGCCGCCCGGTCTTCTAGCGCAGCTCGTCGCGCACCCGCGCGAAGGTCTTCCAGAAGGCCGCGTCCTGCGCGGTGGCGAAGTTCACCCGCATCAGGGTGCTGGGCGGGCGGCGCGCATGGAAGAGCGAGCCCGGCGCGATGAGGAAGCCCTCGTCCAGCATGCGCTGGGTCATGGCGTCGGTGTCAATGCCGGTCTCCACCCAGCCGAACAGGCCCGCGGGCTCGGCCGCGAAGGAGCAGCCGGCCGCCAGCGCCAGCTTGACGGTGCGGGCACGCGCCGCATCCAGCCGCGCGCGGATGCGCTCGCAATGCCGGCGCAGCTGCCCCTGGTCGATGCACCAGGCCAGCGCCCGTTCGAAGATGGCGGGCGTGGTGAGCGTGGCCATCAGCTTGGTTTCCAGCAGGCGCCCGAACACCTGCGGCGGCGCGGCCATGAAGCCGATGCGCCAGTTGGGCGCCAGGATCTTGGCGAAACCGCCGACGTAGATCGTGCGCTGCAAACCGTCCATGGCGCTCAGGCGCGTGGCGTGGTCCGGCGCCAGGTGGCTGTAGGTATCGTCCTCGACGATGTGGAAGTCGTGCTGGTTGGCCAGTTGCAGCACCCGGTGCGCGCTGCCCGGCGTGAGGCTGTAGCCGGTGGGGTTGTGCAGCACGCTGACACTCACGAAGAGCTTGGGGCGGTGGCCCTCGCCGGCCTCGCAGTAGCGCGCCATTACCTCCAGGTCCGGCCCGTCGGCGCGGCGGGGCACCGGCAGGATGCGCATGCCCAGCGATTCCAGCCGCGCGAACTCGATGGCCCAGCCCGGCTCCTCCACCATCACCGGGTCGCCGGGCCGCAGCAGCGTGCGGCTGACGATGTCCAGCGCATGCGTGGCGCCCACGGTGGTGATGATCTGGTCGGGCCCTGCCGGGACGTTGATGCCCATGAGCTTCTGCGACAGGCTCTGGCGCAGCGCCAGGTCGCCGGCCGGGTCGCCGTACTGCAGCGACAGTTCCTGCAGCATCGGCCCGCTGGTGACGCGGCGCACCGCGGCCGGCATGAAGGTCGATTCCATCCAGTCGGGCGGGAACACGCCCATGCCCGGCTGCGGCTTGTCGCTCTGGCGGTGGAACATGCCGCGGATGAGGGAGCTGGCATCGGCCGCCACCGGCGCCGCAGGCATGCCGCCGGCGCGCGGGACGGTGGCCGCTGCGGCCTGCGGCGGCGCGACGTCGCGCACGAAGAAGCCGCGTTGCCGACGTGCCTCCACCAGGCCCTGGGCCAGCAGCTGGTCGTAAGCTGCCACCACGGTGTGCGGGCTCACGCCCTGCTGGCGGGCGCATTCGCGCACCGAAGGCAGCCGTGCGCCCGGCGGCAGCAGGCGCGTGCGGATGCGCTCGGCGAAGCGGGCGGAAAGCTGGTCGGTGAGCGATAGGCCGGAGGTGCGGGTCAGCATGGCGCCAATCTGTGTCTAGCGGAGAACCGATACAGCTCGGGACGTTGTGTGCCCGTCTGTACTGGTACTGTAATGGTCACCAAGTTTAAAGTGTGCCCAATGAACTGGCAAGAATTCACCGCGCTGCTGGTGCTGGCCACGGCGATGAGTTTCTCGCCCGGCCCCAACACCACCTTGTCGACCACCCTGGCCGCCAACGGCGGGCTGCCGCGGGCCATGCGCTTCATCTTCGCGGTGCCCGTGGGCTGGACGCTGCTGCTGGCCCTGTGCGCCGCCGGCGTCGGCGCCCTGGTGATGGCGGCGCCGGCGCTGCGCATCGCCGTACAGGCCGTGGGCATCGCCTACCTGCTCTACCTGGCCTGGAAGCTGGCGGGCAGCGGCTCGCTCGCTTCGGCCAAGGACGCGCCGCTGCGGGTGGGCTTCTGGCAGGGCGTGGCGCTGCAGTTCCTCAACATCAAGGCCTGGCTGCTGGCCCTCACCATCGCGGCCGGCTGGATCGTCGGGCAGCCCGATGCGCTGCACCGCTTCGTCATCGTGGCGCCGGTGATGCTGATGTACGCCTTCACCAGCAACTTCACCTACGCCCTGGCCGGCGCCCTGCTGCGCAACTGGCTGGCGCAGGGCCGGCGCCTGCTGTGGTTCAACCGCGCGATGGCGCTCGTGCTCGTGCTCACCGCCTACTGGATGGCACGCGTATGAGCGGCACCACCGTGAGCCCCCGGCGCAGCGCCGGCCTGCGCGATGAAACGCTAGGCATGTGGCTGGGCGTGCTGGGCGTCGCGATCTTCGCGCTCACCCTGCCGATGACGCGACTGGCCACCGGCACGCAGGCCGCACCCCAGCTCTCGCCCTGGTTCGTGACGCTGGGCCGCGCGGCGCTGGCGGGCGTTCTTTCGCTCGCGTTCCTGCTGGCGACGCGCTCGCCGCTGCCCAGGTCCCATCACTGGAAGCCGCTGTCGCTGGCGGTGCTGGGCAATGCGCTGGGCTACCCGCTGCTGCTGGCCTACGCCCTGCGCGTGGTCAGCGCCAGCCATGCGGCCGTCGTCACGGCGCTGCTGCCGCTGGCCACCGCCGCCGTCGCGGCCTGGGTGCTGCACCAGCGCGCCCGCCTGGGCTTCTGGCTGTGCGCGGTGGCGGGGAGCGCGCTGGTGGTGGCCTTCTCGCTCATCCGCGCCCACCAGGGCGGCGCGGGTGCTTCCTTCTTCGAGTGGGCCGACGTGCTGCTGGTGGCCGCCGTGCTGGCCGCTTCCTTCGGCTACATCTACGGTGCTCAGGTCACGCCCGAGTTGGGCGCGGAACGGGTGATCTGCTGGGTCTGCGTGATTGCACTGCCCTTCACCCTGCCTGGCGCGATCTGGCTGTGGCCGCAGCAGCCGGTGGCCACCTCGGCCTGGCTGGCCTTCTGCTACGTGGGGGTCTTCTCCATGTGGATGGGCTTCTTCGCCTGGTATCGAGGCCTGGCCCTGGGCGGCGCGCTGCGGGTGAGCCAGACGCAGTTGCTGCAGCCCTTCCTCTCGATCCTGGCGGCCTTGCCGCTGCTGGGAGAATCCATCGACATGCTCACCATCGGCTTCGCCGGCGCCGTGGTGGCCACCGTGGTGGCCGGCAAGAAGCTGTCCCAGGCGCGCCCATCGCTGCCATCCGAATCCCCGACGACCGCAACCCCCAAGGAAAAGCCATGAACTGGAAACTCGCCGCACGCGCCGAAAAGATGAACCCCTCGGTGATCCGCGAAATCCTCAAGGTCACCGAGCGCCCCGGCATCATCAGCCTGGCCGGCGGCCTGCCCTCGCCCAAGACCTTCCCGGTGAAGGCCTTCGCCGAGGCCTGCGCCGCGGTCCTGCACAACGACGGCGAGGCCGCCCTTCAATACGCGGCCAGCGAAGGCCATGCGCCGCTGCGCGAGGCGGTCGCGAAGATGCTGCCCTGGAAAGTGGACCCCGACCAGGTGCTGATCACCACCGGCTCGCAGCAGGGCCTGGACCTGATCGCCAAGGTGCTGCTGGACCCGGGCAGCCGCGTGCTGGTGGAAACGCCCACCTACCTGGGCGCGCTGCAGGCCTTCTCGCCGATGGAGCCGCAGGCCGTCTCGGTGGCCAGCGATGCCGAAGGCGTGATTTCCGAGGACCTGGCCGCCAAGGCCGAGGGCGCGCGCTTCGCCTACCTGCTGCCCAACTTCCAGAACCCCACCGGCCGCACCATGACCGAAGCACGCCGCGTGGCGGTGATCGCCGCCGCGAAGAAGGCCGGCCTGCCCATCGTGGAAGACAACCCCTACGGCGAGCTGTGGTTCGACGAGGCCCCTCCGCTGCCGCTGACGGCGCGCAACCCCGAGGGCTGCATCTACCTGGGCTCCTTCTCCAAGGTGCTCGCGCCCGGCCTGCGCCTGGGCTTCATGGTGGCGCCCAAGTCCATCTACCCCAAGCTGCTTCAGGCCAAGCAGGCGGCCGACCTGCACAGCCCCATCTTCAACCAGCGCATGGTGTGCGAGGTGATGAAGGACGGCTTCCTGGAGCGCCACGTGCCCACCATCCGCGCCCGCTACAAGGGCCAGCGCGATGCCATGGTGGCCGCGCTGCGCCGCGAGATGAAGGGCCTGGACGTGGAGTTCAATGTTCCCGCCGGCGGCATGTTCCTGTGGCTGCGAATGCCCGAAGGCATGGACACGGTCGCTTTGCTGCCCAAGGCGGTGGACCGCGGCGTGGCCTTCGTGCCAGGCCTGCCTTTCTACGCCGGCGAAGGCGATGCGCGCACCATGCGCCTGTCCTTCGTCACCGCAAGCGAGGAAGAGATCGACAAGGCCATTGCCGCCCTGGCCGGTGCCGTGCGCGAGCAGCTGGCCCACGTGGTGGCCGCAAAGACGGAACAATTGCTGGCGGCCACGCCTTGAGCCGCCACACACTCATCCAACACACGAGGAAACGCACGCCATGCTGAAGATCTGGGGCCGTATCAGTTCGATCAACGTCCGCAAGGTGGTCTGGTGCGCGCAGGAGCTCGGACTGAGCTTCCAGCGCACCGAGGCTGGCGGCAAGTTCGGCGTGGTGCAGACCGACGAGTACCGCCAGATCAACCCCAACTCGCTGGTGCCGGCCATCGAGGACGGCGAAGGCGCGCAGCGGGTGGAGCTGTGGGAATCGAACGTGATCGTGCGCTACCTGAGCGCCAGGTACGCGCCCGGCGGGCTCTATCCCAACGAGCTGCCCGCGCGCTTCGACGCCGAGCGGTGGATGGACTGGCAGCAGACCACGCTGAACCGCGCCGGCAGCCCCGGCTTCATCCAGCTGGTGCGCACGCCGGCCGACAAGCGCGACGCCGCGGTGCTGGCGCAGTCGATCGCCGCGACCGAGCCGCTTTTCGCACTGCTGGACCGCCACCTTGCGAAGAACGAGTACATGCTGGGCGACAGCTTCACCATGGCCGACATCCCGCTGGGCTGCGAGGCGCATCGCTGGTTCGGCCTGCCGCCCACCGAGTACACCCGGCCCTCGTGGCCGAACGTCGAGCGCTGGTTCGGCCAGCTGCGCACGCGCTCGGGCGCGCTGGGCGTGCTCGACCTCACACTGGAATGACGGCCATGGCCCGCTCCCGCCCCTTCACGCAGCTCGACGTCTTCACCGACACGCCCTTTTTCGGCAACCCGCTGGCCGTGGTGTTGGACGGCAGCGGCCTGTCCGACGAGGAGATGCAGCGCTTCGCGCGCTGGACCCACCTGTCGGAAACCACCTTCGTGCTGCCGGCCACCGAGGCCGGCGCCGACTACCAGGTGCGCATCTTCACGCCCGGCGGCGAGCTGGGCTTTGCCGGCCATCCGACGCTGGGCACCTGCCACGCCTGGCTGGCCGCCGGCAACGCGCCGAAGAATCGCAACCTTGTCGTGCAGCAATGCAAGGTCGGCCTGGTGCGCATCCGCCGCAATGCGGGCGAGGCGAACAGCCTGGCCTTCGAGGCGCCGCCGTTGCGCCGCAGTTCGCCCAGCCCCACGGTGCTGGCCAAGGTGGCGGCCGCGCTCGGCCTGAAGGCGCACCAGGTGATCGCTGCGCAGATGCTGGACAACGGCACCACCTGGCTGGGCCTGCTGCTGGAAGACGCCGACACGGTGCTGGCCCTGTCGCCGGACCACCGCGTGCTCAAGGACATCGGCCTGAAGATCGGCGTGGCGGGCCTGCCGACCGCCACGCTGGACGAAGCGCCCGCCCTCATCGGCCGCTCCAACCGCGAGGCCCGCGCCTTCGCCGGCGGCGCCGGCCGCAGCGGCAAGCAGCATGCGCTGCCGCCGGCCTGCACCGCCGACCTGGAAGTGCGCGCATTCGCCGCGGCCACCGGCATCGACGAAGACCCGGTCACCGGCAGCCTCAATGCCAGCCTGGCGCAGTGGCTCATCGCCGACGACCGCATGCCGCTGTCCTACGTGGCGGCGCAGGGCCAGTGCCTGGGGCGCGACGGCCGGGTGCGCATCGAGCGCGACGAAAGCGGCCAGGTGTGGGTGGGCGGCGCCTCGGTCATCTGCATCGACGGCCACGCCACGCTCTGATTTCAGGAACAAGGAAGCGCCCATGCGGTTCACGCCCGAGGAGATCGCAGACGCCCAGCGCACCGTCTATTCGGTGATGCCGCCCACGCCGCAGTACGCCTGGCCCCTGCTGGCGCAGCGCCTGGGCAGCCGGGTGTGGGTCAAGCACGAGAACCACACGCCAGCCGGTGCCTTCAAGATGCGCGGCGGCCTGACCTACCTGCAGACGCTGCGCCGCGAACAACCTGCGCTGCGCCACGTGATCAGCGCCACCCGCGGCAACCACGGCCAGTCCATCGGCCTGGCGGCGGCGCGCGAAGGTCTAACCGCCACCATCGTGGTGCCGCACGGCAACTCGGTGGAGAAGAACGCGGCCATGCGCGCCCTGGGCGTGGAGCTGGTGGAGCACGGCGAGGACTTCCAGGCCTCGGCCGACCATGCGCGCCAGCGCGCGGCCGACGAAGGCCTGCACATGATTCCCTCCTTCGCGCGCGAACTGGTGCGCGGCGTGAGCACCTACTGGGTGGAGTTCTTCGAGCACCTGAAGAAGGCGGACGCGGTGCCGGACGTGGTCTTCGTCCCCATCGGCATGGGCTCAGGCTTTGCCGCCGCGGCGGCGGCACGCGCGCATTGCGGCGTGATGTCGACGAAGTTGGTGGGCGTGGTGTCGGCGCACGCGCCGGCCTACCTCGAATCCTGGCGCAGCGGCCAGGTGGTGCGGGCGCCAGCCAACACCGCGCTGGCCGACGGCATGGCCTGCCGCTCGCCGGATGCGCAGGCGCTGGAGATCGTGCGCAGCGAGGCGGAGGAAGTGATCGCCGTCACCGACGAGGAAGTCGCCCACGCCATGCGCGCCCTCTACCGCGACACCCACAACCTGGCCGAGGGCGCAGGCGCCGCCGCCCTGGCCGGCGCGTTGCAGCAGCGCGCACGATGGGCCGGCAAGACCGTGGGCATCACCGTGAGCGGCGGCAACGTCGATGCCCCGGTGTTCGCCAAGGTTCTGCAGGCCAGCTAGTCCGCGGCGGGCGTGGCGCTGCCAGAATCGCCGCCATGTCCAAGCCCGCCACGCCGCATGCCGAAGTCGACCACCTGGTGGTGGCCGGCCGAACGCTCGATGAATGCGTGACGTGGTGCGAAGCCACGCTGGGCCTGCTGCCCGGGCCGGGCGGTACGCACCCGCTCATGGGCACGCACAACCGGCTGCTGCTGTGCTCGGGCCAGGGCTTTGCGCGCACCTACCTGGAACTGATCGCCATCGAGCGCGGCAAGCCGCCGACGCGGGCCAAGGGGCTCAAGCGCTGGTTCGACCTGGATGACGAGTCGCTGCGTGCCACCCTGCAGCGCGAGGGCCCGCGCCTGATCCATTTCGTTGCCCGCGTGGGGGATGCGCAGCGTGCCGTGCAGGCCCTAGCCGGCGGTGCGCCGGGCATCGACCGCGGCACGGTGATCGAGGCTGCGCGCGACACGCCGGCTGGCCGGCTCGAATGGCGCATCACCGTGCGCGATGACGGCCAGCGCCTGATGTACGGCGCGCTGCCGACGCTCATCGAATGGGGCGCGGTGCATCCCACCGACAGCATGCCGGTCTGCGGGCTGGAACTGGTGTCGCTGGCCGCTCGCCATCCACGCGCGGAACTGCTGCGCGAGGCCTACGGCCGCATCGGGCTGGCTGGCGTGGACGTGCAGCGCGGGCCACCCGACCTGGTGGCCACGCTGCGCACGCCGCGCGGCCTCGTCACGCTGGAGTCGCAGGGCCACTGAGGCCCCGCACCCATCGCTTACCAGCGCACCCGCAGCCCGGCCGAGCCTTCGACCGAGGACTTCACGCGGGTGTCGCCACCCACGTCGAACAGCCGTCCCAGTTCGCCATAGACGCTGATGCTCTGGTTCAGCGTCAGCGTCAGGCCGCCCGCCAGCTCGGCCGAAGTGGAACCCGTGGCGCTGGAGACGGTGGTGCTGGCCGCCGCCGTGCTGAAGCGCACCAGGTCCTGGCCGCTGGAGGTGCGGTAGAGGTTCACGCGGGCATAGGGCTGCAGCCGGCCGATGCCGGTGCTCATCTCGCCCTTGATGCGCACGCCGGCGCGGCCGATCCAGCCGCTGTCGGCGTCGCTGTTGACCTGCGTGCCGGCCAGGTTGACGCCGTCCAGGTTCAGCTGTTCGTGGATCAGCTGCAGCTGCGGCTCGATGAACCAGCCGCCGCCGAGCGGGAAGGACTGGCCCACTTCGATCGAGGCCTGGACGCCATCGCCCTTGCCGGTGACCGGCGAGTTGCCGTCCGGATGCAGGGTGTAGTCGTGGCGGCCGTACTGCAGCACCGCGTCGGCGTAGAAGCCGGTGGGCGCGGCGTAGGTGGCATAGGCGCCGACGTAGCGCGAGCGCAGGTCGGTCTTGCCGACCGCGCCCCAGCCGTCCCGCGCCAGGCCGCTCACGTCGGCATCGCCGTCCATCTGGCCGACGTAGATGCCGGCGCGCCAGTTGCTCGAGGGCATGGCGAACAGGTCGGTGCCGGCCTGCAGGCCCTGCAGGTGGCCGCTGCTGGCTTGCGACACGGTGCCTTCCTGGCGGACGTCCAGGTCGGCGCCGATCAGGCGCGCCCAGGCGCGGCGCTCGCCGAAGTCCACGCCCGGCAGGCGCGCATCGTCGTCGCCGATGCGGCGGTGCAGGTTGCCCAGCATCGCCAGGTCGGCCTGGCGCAGCTGCGCGGGCACGGCGGCGAACAGCGGCACCTCGGCGCGGTAGCGGGGCGTCTCTTGCGGCGAGACGCCGGGCGCCTGGTTGGGGTTCACCGACGGGTCGGTGGGCGGGACCGCCGTGGAATGCGAGCGCAGGTACCAGCTTTCGCCGGCGCCGTTCTGGTCGGCGGCCTGCAGTTGGTACTCGTAGGCGCCGGCGTCCACGTGGCCGCCCACCAGGGTGAAGGCGTCGCGGGTGGATTGCGCGGTGGTGGTGGCGCCGTTGCGGGCGGCGATCACCTCGATGCCGGCGCCCGTGGTCAGCGCGCCCAGGCCGCCCAGGTTGGTGACCTGCACGTTCGTGCGGCCGCTCGCCGAGGCCGTGGCGCCGTCGATCACCAGGCGGTCCGAGGGACCGGTGGCGTTGAGGGCCGTGCCCACGCGCAGCAGGCCGTTGTTGCCCACGTAGGCGCCGCGTACGGTGAGCGAGGAGCCCGGCGCGCTGCCCAGCAGCGACACGGTGCCGCTGTTGCTCAGTGACGCGACCGTCTGGCTGAAGCCGCCGGTGTCCAGCACCGCGCCGCTGGCCACGCTGTGGGCCGAGTTGGCGCTGAAGGCATTGGCCGCGCCGGCCTGCAGGGTGCCGCCGGTGACGGTGGTGGCGCCGCTGTAGCTGTTGGCGCCCGACAGGCGCAGCACGCCGCTGCCGACCTTCTCGATGCCGCCGCCGACCGCGCCGTTGTCGCGGATCTGGCCGCCGAAGTCGCCGCTGCCCACCACCAGCTTGCTGCCGGCCAGGCCGACGTTGCCGCTGCCCATGAGCGTGCCCACGGTTTCGGTCAGGCCGGCGCCGGCGAACTGCAGGGCGTCGTTGCCGCCCTGGCCGCTGCCGTTGAGCGTGACGGTCGCCGTGTTGGCGATCTGTTCGCTGCCGTTGAGAAGCACGGCGCCCTGCCCCGCGACGTTCAGGTCGCCTGCGACCGCCGTGGCGCCGCCGGTGCGTGCCAGTTCCAGAACCGCATTGCCCTGCACCGTGGTGGCGCCGGTGTAGGTGTTGGAAGCGCTGCCCGAATAGATGTAGCGCGCGCCGGCCGCCGTGGCGTCCAGCGTCAGGCCGTTGCTGCCGCCGCTGATGACGCCGGCGAAATCCACCGTGCCGGCGGTCGTCTGCGTGACCTTGGCCGTGACGTCGAGCGCCACGTTGCCGGCCAGCGTGAGGCCTGGCGTCGCGCCAGCGTTGGCGACCGCGAAGTCGCCGGCCACCGCCACGCCGTTGGCCAGCACGGCGTGGGTCTGGCTGCCCAGCGTGCCGCCCTGGATGGTGAGCGTGCCGGTGCCCAGTGCCTGGTTGTTGTTGGCCAGCAGCGTGCCTTCGTCCAGGTGCGTGCCGCCGGTGTAGTCGTTGGTGCCGGACAGCACGAGCGTGCCCAGGTCCTGCTTGACCAGGCCGCCGCTGCCGGTGACCTGCGCGCTGACGGTGGCCGTGTAGCCCGCGCCAGCCGCAGTGCCGTCGCCCACGCGGATGATCGTGGCCGGCGTGTTGGTGGTGATGGGGGCACCTGCCAGGGTGTAGCCGTCCACCGCGAACTGCGCGCCGCTGAATTCGACGGCGCCGCCGGCATTGCTCACCGTGACCGTGCCGGGCGTGCCCTGGAAGATCGCGAAGCCGCCGTTGAGCCAGGGCGCGTTCATCGCGCCGCTGGCGGTGGTCCAGCGGTCCAGGCCTGCGCCCAGCTGCATCACGCCCGAGCCGCCGTCGACCTGGCCGTTGTTGATGCTGGTCAGGTTGCTGCCGTCCCAGAAATTGAGCTGCACGCCGGTGCTGTTGACCAGGTTGACCTGCTGGGCGACCGAGGTCTGCAGGTACAGGTCGGCGGCCGAGCCGGGCACGGTGCCGAAGCTCACTCCGTTGTTGACCAGGGTGCCGCCGTAATTGAAGAGACGGTACAGGCCCGGACCGAAAGTGCCGCCCGACGGGGTGGCCACATTCAGCGTTCCGGCCAGCGTGAGGTTGCCCGTGACGTTGACCAGGTCGTTGAGCGGACCGCCCGGCACCCCGGCCTGGCCCAGTTCGAAGTCCATCTGCGAGCCCGGGACCAGCGCCAGCGAGCCCAGGGTGAGGGTGCCGGGACTGTTGCCCGGCGCCAGGTGGCCGCCGCTGGCAATGCTGACGGCGCCCAGCACCGTGCCGCTGCCGGCCAGCGTGCCGCCGCCCAGCACGTTCACCGCGCCACCGACCACGCCGGTGCCGCTGCTGCTGAGCGTGCCGCCGCTGTTGACCGTGGTGGTGCCGGTGGCGGCCGACTGGTCGCCTTCGACGCGCAGGGTGCCGGCGTTGACGGTCGTGGTGCCTGTGTAGTCATTGCTGCCGCTCAGGGTCAGCGTGCCGGCGCCCACCTTCACCAGAGAGCCGCCGGCGGCGGCGGCCGGAATCACGTAGGTACCGCCGAAGATGTCGAGGTAGCCGCTGCCGGCGTCCGAGATGCGGCCGCTGATGGCAGCGCTCTGGCCGAGCCCGCCCACGGTCAGCTGCTTGCTGCCCAGCGCCACCGCGCCCGCGCCGCTGAGCGAGCCGATCGCCACGCCGGTCGTCGCGTTGCTGATGAACACCGTGCCGGCGTTGTTGACCACCGTGGTTCCGGACATGTCGGCATCGCGCAGGTCGACCATGCCGCCGATGGCCGGGCTGCCGGTGACCGCGCCGTTGGTGATGGTGGCGTTGCCGCCGCTGCTGCCGTTGAAGAAGTTGACACGGCCGCCGAAGTTGTCGATCCGTGCGTTCGCGGCGCTGGTGCCGGTGTCGAACATGACGTAGCTGCCCTGGGCCTGGTTGGTGAGGTGGGCATTGCCGGCGTTCGCCCCCCCTTCGAAGTAGACGCCCGAGTTGGTGCCCAGATGGTTGCTGGACTCGTGGGTGGTGATGCTCAGGCCGCTGGCGCTGGAATCGCTGCCGTAGAACTTCAGCTCGCTGTTGAAGTAGATGTTCACCGGGCCCGTGCCCAGGGCGCTGGCCGAGTTCCACACCCGCGCGTTGGTGCGCGCGTCCAGCACGCCCTGGATGCCGATGCGCGTGCCGCCGGTGTAGTCGTTGGTCTTGCCGCCGACCGTGATGCGCAGGGTCTCGTCGAACACCGCCGCACCCGTGTTGACGAGCGCCAGGGAGCCCGCGCCCGTGATGCGCCCGCCCAGCCAGTTGTCCTGAGTCGCGTTGACGTCGATGACGCCGGCGCCCGTGAGTTGCACGGTGCCGTCGGATGCAAAGTTGCTGGCGTTCAGGCGCAGGGCGCCGCCGTCGAAGGCGAGGCCGGCGGTGGGGCCACCGATGTTCGCGGTGCTGGAAACATCGACCGTTCCGCCGGTAATCGTTGTGCCGCCGGTGTAGTTGTTGGTCCCGGAAAGCACCAGCGTGCCGGTCCCGGTCTTTTGCAGGCCCTGGGTGCCGGCAATGCCGGAGTCGATGCGCAGGGTTCCGCTGGCCACATCGACTTGGGGGATACCGGTGTTGGCGGCCAGGGTGAGCGTGCTGCCGGTGAGCGTGAGTTGGCTGCTCGGTGCAGCGTTCCGATAGAAGACCGCACCGGCCGACACGTTGTCCACCGTGACGGTGTAGTTGCCGACTGCGTCGGCGCCAGCGGAGAAAACTGCGTGTGAGCCGTTGTTTACCCAGAGCGCGGAGGTGCCGGTGGTGCCCGTGGCGGATTCCGTCCAACCGCCGGTGCTGGTGCTCCAAGTCCCAGTCGGCACGGCACCGGACCCGGATGCAATGCCGTTCTGATCCCAGTAGACCGTGCTCTGTGCGCCTGCCGGCGTGGCGGCGAGCAGCGCCAGCGCTGCGGTCAATCCGACAGCGCAGCCGGCGCGCTTGCCATGCGCGCGCGTGTTTTCTGCAACTGCGACCCAAGTACCTAGAACGTGGCTATAAATGCTGCGATAAGAAGTGTTCATTCGTTTTTCCTTCCCGTGCCGAGAACGCCGGGAGGTCAGCGGACCCGCATGGGATGCCGTCGGGCGAAGGCCGGCGGCATGAATCAATTAGTACTAAGTGTTAACTATCGCACTAACAGATACGAATGAAACGTCTCGTATCTACGGATGTGGGTCAAAAGTTCTCATGCGTGAACATTGTCACGAAATGTGATAGATCTTCCGGTCGCAGAAGAGACCGACTTGGCGTTGGCCCTTTGCCAGAATTCCCGGCATGGGAACCCTCTACCTCGTGCGCCACGGCCAGGCCTCCTTCGGCGCCGACGACTACGACCAGCTCAGTGACCTCGGCCGCCGCCAGAGCGAGCGCCTGGGCGAGTACTGGCGCGAGCGGGGCATGCAGTTCGACGCTGTCATCACCGGCACCCTCAAGCGCCACCGCCAGACCTGGGAGGGCATCGCCAAGGGCCTGGGCCTCACGCGCGACGACGTGCTGCCCTGGCCGGGCCTGAACGAGTACGACAGCGAGGCGGTGATCGCCGCCATCCACCCCGAAAAGCTGGCCAGGCCCGACACGCCGGAGATGTACAGGCACCACTTCCGCCTGTTGCGCGACGGCCTGGGCGCCTGGATGCAGGGCAGGACCGCCCCAACGGGCATGCCCAGCTACCTGGACTTCCTGACGGGGGTGACTTCAGCCCTGGACCACGTGCGCGACCGCCACCACGGCGCGAAGGTGTTGGTGGTTTCCAGCGGCGGGCCGATCAGCACGGCTGTCGGGCACGTGCTGGGCACCAGCCCGGAGACGACCATCGAGCTGAACCTGCGCATCCGCAACACGGCGGTGACCGAATTCGCCTTCACACCCAAGCGCCACATGCTGCTGACCTACAACACCCTGCCGCACCTGGACGGTCCGGCATGGGAAGACTGGGTCAGCTACGCCTGAGGAGGCTTGCCGGGGGTGGCCTCGAGAAGCCAGCGCAGGTAGTCGGGCGAGCCGCCGCTGACGGGTAATTGCAGGATCTCGGGCAGTTCGTAGCTGTGCCTCTCGCGGATCAGCGCCTCGATTTTCTCGAAGAGCGCGCTGCGGGTCTTGACCAGCAGCACCCATTCGGGCTCGCGCTTCACCTCGCCTTTCCAGCGGTAGATGCTGCGAACCTGCATGACCTGCACGCAGGCGGCCAGGCCGGCTTCCACCAGCGCGCCCGCGAGCGACTCGGCCTCGTCCTCGGTGCCGAGGGCGGTGGTGACGACACAGGGATGGTCCGCGGGGGCAGCGCTCATGGGCTCAGGACCTGTTCTTCGCGATCAGGCTCCAGAGGAACAGCAGCACGATGGCGCCCACCACCGAGGCGATGAAGCCGGCGCCCTGGCCGGCGGTGTACCAGCCCATGGCCTGGCCTAGATAGGTGGCAGCCAGCGCGCCAAGGATGCCGACGACGGTGGTCATGATGATCCCCATCGAGTCGTTACCCGGCTTGATGGCGCGGGCAATGAGCCCCGCGACGAAGCCGATCAGGATGGTCCAGACAATGCTCATGACTGCGGCCCTTCTTAGAGGTAGCCGGCTGCGGTGCGGCCGGTCCGGGCCATCATAGCGGCGGCTTCGGATCGGTCCAGCGTGGCGCGTCCACCAGCGTTGTCAGCGGAAGCCGCGACACCTCCGCAAGCAGCAGCGCCAGCTGCCGCGCGGCCGCATCCACCAGGGCCTGGCCCTGCTGTGGCGTCGCCGCGGCGGCGTTGCCGGCGGCGCCCTCGGCGTTGTAGTCCTGCATGGCCCAGCCCAGCTTGGCGCTGCGGCCATTGCCCAAGAGCGGATAGGCGTCGGCCCGATGCTGCGAGGTGGAATCGAAGTTCTTCGCGGCGCCCATGCGCACCAGCTGCGGCGCCAGTGCCAGCATCATGGCCGTCTCGGATTCGCCGGCGTGCACGTCGAAGCGCCCTGGCGCCAGCTCACCCAGCGGCAGGTTGAACCAGCTCACGCTGTAGACGATGAGGTCGTGAGCCTCGCGCAGTTCGCGCGCCACCACGTCCATGGCGCCCACGTGGCCGCCGTGCGCATTGAAGAGCACCAGCTTGCGCACGCCGGCGCGGGCTACGCCGGCGCCAATCTCCTTCCACATGCGCATCAGCGTCTCGGCCGAGAGCGTGAGCGTGCCGGGGAAGCGCGCGTGCTCGGGACTCAGGCCGATCTGCTGCGTGGGCAGGAAAAGCACCGGCAGTTCGGCAGGCAGCTGAGGCAACGCCGCCTGCACGATGCCATCGACCAGCGCGCTGTCCACCCCCAGCGGCAGGTGCGGCCCGTGCTGCTCGGTGGCGCCCAGGGGCAGCACGGCCACCGCGGTCGCCGGGTCGAGGGCGGCGAAGTCGCGGGTGCCCAGCTGGGCCCAGAAGCGGTGGCGCGGTGCAGTCATCCCCGCATCTTAGTGAGCAGGGGCAGCGGGCGCGTGGCCGGCGGCAAAGCACGCTATCAGGAAGTCGATGAGGGCGCGCACCCGCGCCGGCACGAAGCGGCCGCTGGGCAGCAGGGCATGCAGCGGATAAGGCTCGGTGTCCCATTCGGGCAGCAGTTCCACCAGTTCGCCGCGGGCCGCCTCGGCGCGCAGGTCCAGCTCCGACTTGAAGGTGATGCCCTGGCCCGCCAGCGCCCACAGCCGGGCCAGCGAAGCGTCGTCGCTGCTGCGGTCGCCCTGCACCCGCACGTCGACCCACTGGCCCTTGAGGCCGAAGCGCCAGACCTGCTGGCGCCGCCCGCCGCGGTGGAAGGTGAGGCAGTTGTGTGAAAGCAGGTCCTGCGGCGTGCGCGGCGGCGGATGCCGCGCCAGGTAAGCAGGCGAGGCGAACAGGCGCGGGCGCGACTGCTGCAGTGGCCGGGCGACCAGGCGCGAGTCGGCCAATGGGCCGTAGCGCAGGGCAACATCGACCTCGTCGCGCGTCACGTCCAGGGGGCGGTCGCCCACCGACAGGGCAAGCTCGACGCCGGGATGCAGCGCCAGGAAGGCATCGAACCAGGGCAGCAACACGTTGCGCGCGAGGTCCGAGGGCGCTGCCACGCGGATGCCGCCGACCAGCGCACCGCGGTCGGCCACCACCAGGGCTTCGCCCTCGGCCAGCAATTCGAAGGCACGACCGGCGTAGTCCAGCAGCGTCTGGCCCTGCGGGGTGATCCGCATGGCGCGGGTCGAGCGCTCGAACAGGCGCGCGCCCAATTGCGCCTCCAGCCGCTTGAGGGCGGCGCTGGCCGCCGCGGGCGTCATGCCCAGCGCCCTCGCGGCGGAGCTGAGGGTACCGGTGCGCGCGGTGTGCAGCAGCACCTGCAGGTCGCCCAGATTATCAATTTTCATTTGAAGATGATCTCGATTTTGACCAACTTATCAACCATCCATTGCGAGCATACGCTCCGGCTTCATCGATTCACGCACTACAAAGGTTTGCCATGAAAGCCATCGGCTACTACCAATCCCTTCCCATCGACGATCCGGCAGCCCTGCAGGACCTGGACCTGCCAGAGCCGGTCGCCGGCCCCCACGACCTGCTGGTTCGGGTGGGCGCCGTCTCGGTCAACCCGGTCGACACCAAGGTGCGCCGCCACAGCCAGCCGGAGGCTGGCCAGGCCAAGGTGCTGGGCTGGGACGCAGTGGGCACCGTGCAGGCCGTGGGTCCGCAGGTACAGGGATTTGCGCCGGGTGACCGCGTCTACTACGCCGGCTCCATCGTGCGGCCGGGCGCCAACTCGGAGCTTCACGTCGTGGACGAACGCATTGCGGCGCGCGCTCCAGCCAGCCTGGACGACGCCCAGGCCGCCGCCCTGCCGCTGACCACCATCACCGCCTGGGAGCTGCTCTTCGACCGCCTGGGCGTGGCGCGCGGCGGCGGCTCGAACCAGACGCTGCTGGTGGTGGGCGGCGCCGGCGGCGTCGGCTCCATCCTGATTCAGCTGGCGCGCCACCTCACCCAGTTGCGCATCGTGGCCACGGCCTCGCGGCCGCAGACGCGGGAGTGGTGCCTGGCGCTGGGCGCGCACATCGTCATCGACCATTCGCGCCCGCTCACCGAGGGCCTGCGCGCAGCCGGCATCGGCGAGGTGGACATGGTCGCCAGCCTGACGCAGACCGCCACGCACTACCCGCAGATCGTCGAGGCCCTCAAGCCGCAGGGAAAGATCGCCGTGATCGACGACATGCCCACGCTCGACGCGATGCCGCTGAAGGCCAAGAGCCTGTCGCTGCACTGGGAAATGATGTTCGCGCGCTCGCGCTACCAGACGTCCGACATGGCCGAGCAGGGCAAGCTGCTGGCCGAGGTGGCCGCGCTGGTGGACGATGGCCGCATCCGCAGCACCGCGAGCGAGAACTTCGGCGTGATCAACGCGGCCAACCTGCGCCGGGCTCATGCGCTGGTCGAGAGCGGCCGGGCGCAAGGCAAGGTGGTGCTTCAGGGCTTCTGATCAGACGGGGCGCCGCTTTTTCCCGAGCAACACCAGCCCGATTCCACCCAGGATGGCCACGCCCGCCAGCACCAGGCGCGGCCCGGGCTGTTCCGCCATGAAGAGAACGCCACCCAGGGCGGCGATCAGGGGCACCGACAGCTGCACGGTGGCGGCGCGCAAGGCCCCCAGCCTTGGCAGCGCGGCATACCAGATGACGTAGCCCAGCCCGGAAGTGATGGCGCCCGACGCGACCGCCAGCAGCGCGCCCCTCAGGTCGGCATGCGCCTGCAATGCCAGCAGCAGGCTCAGCAGCAGCGCCAGCGGCGCCGCCCGCAGGAAGTTGGCGGCGGTGGCCGCCAGCGGATCGGCCACGCCACGCCCACGCAGCGAATAGATGCCCCAGGCCACGCCCGCGAGCGCCATCAGCGCGGCACCCGTCGGCGCAGGCGCGCTGACGCCGGGCGCCACCAGGCCGACGAAGCCGCCGGCCGCGAGCACGAAGCCCAGCCAGCCCGCCCGGCCGAAGCTTTCGCCCGCGCGCAAGCCGGCGGCGAGCATGGTGAGCTGCACCGCACCGAACAGGATCAGCGCACCGGTGCCCGCCGGCAGGCTCAGGTAGGCGAAGGAGAAGAAGGCGACGTAGGCGAAGAGCATGGCCGATGCCAGCCAGTCCGCGCGTGCTCCGCTGGCAGCCAAGGCCGGGCGCAAGCGCAGCACCAGCAGCAGCATCAGCGCGCCTGAGACCAGCCGAATGCTGCCGAAGCTGGCCGGGTCGATTGCGCCCTGCGCCAGCGCGAGGCGGCACAGGATGGAGTTGGCGGCAAAGGCCAGCATGGCCGCCGCGGTCAGCAGGGCGGTGCGGAGCACGGGCATGGCCGCTTTATAGGCCCGTCACGCCAACCTCGCCCAAGGTGTTTGGCGCGGGCGCCTCTGGCGGGGGATGGGCCTCGCGCTCCCGCCATGGCCGCCTCGGGCCACGGCTTCGCTGCTGGATGCGTCGCCTGGACGGTCGCTGCGGACAGCCAGTCGTCCGCCGCCCTGATCACTGCGCGCGCGACACGCGCCAGACCACGTTGCCCACGTCGTCCGCCACCAGCAGGGCCCCGGACTTGTCCAGCGTCACGCCCACCGGGCGCCCCTGGGCCTTGCCGTCCTCGCTGAGGAAGCCGGTGAGCACGTCCACCGGCGGCCCGGACGGCCGCCCGCCCTGGAAGGGCACGAACACCACCTTGTAGCCCGACTGCGGACGGCGGTTCCACGAGCCGTGTTGCCCGATGAAAGCGCCGGAGGCGAAGGCCGGCGGCATGCCGCGGCCATCGGAGAAGCTCAGGCCCAGCGCCGCGACGTGGGTGCCCAGTGCGTAGTCGGGCACCACGGCCTTGGACACCATGTCGGGCCGCTGCGGCTTGACGCGCTCGTCCACGTGGCTGCCGTAGTAGCTCCAGGGCCAGCCGTAGAAGGCGCCGTCGCGCACCGATGTGAGGTAGTCAGGCACCAAGTCGCTGCCGATCTCGTCGCGCTCGTTCACCACCGTCCACAGCGTGCCGCTGGCCGGCTCCCAGGCCATGCCATTGGGGTTGCGCAGTCCGGAGGCGAACAGGCGCTTGCTGCCGGTCTTCGGGTCCACCTCCCAGATCGCGGCACGGCCTTCCTCGGCTTCCTGACCACGCTCGCCGACGTTGCTGTTGGAACCGACCGTCACGTAGAGCTTGCGTCCGTCGGGGCTGGCGACCACGTTCTTGGTCCAGTGGTGGTTCACGCCGGCCGGCAGGTCCGTCACCTTCACCGGCGCGGCGCCGGCGGTGGTCTGGCCGGCGCTGTAGGGCACCTTCACCAGCGCATTCGCATTGGCGATGAACAGTTCGTTGCCCACCAGCGCCATGCCGAATGGCGAATGAAGGCCCTCGAGGAATACGGTGCGCGAATCGGCCACGCCGTCGCCATCGGTGTCGCGCAGCAGGGTGATGCGGTCGGCGCTGGGCACCTCGGCGCCGGCCCGCTTCATCACCGCACCCTGCACCATTCCACGCACCTTGGCGAACAGCGACTGTTCTTCCTTCGGCTTGGGCGGCTTGTTGCTCTCGGCCACCAGCACATCGCCGTTGGGCAACACGTAGACCCAGCGCGGATGGTCCAGCGCGCGCGCCATCGGCGCGACCTTGAAGCCGGACGCGGGGGTGGGCGCCGCCTTGTCCGTCCAGCCGATGGCGGTCGACACCTTCATGGTGGGCAGCAGGGTCTTGTTCGGCGGTGGCAATTGCGGGCTGGGGCCGACCCCGGCGTCGAAGGGCAGCTTGGCGGTTTCGCCGCAGGCGGCGAGCGCCAGCGCCATCGCCGACAGGCAGGCGAGGCGGACGGGAAGATGCAGGGTCGACATGGCAGGTTCCTTGGGTGACAGCCAGACGATGATGGGCGCCGGGCGGCCAATTCCCTGTCGGCAGGAAGCCCCTGGGCGCGTCGGCGCGCCCAAACAGAGAGCCCGCTACCATCCTGTTCCATGACCGAGGATCTGTTCCGTTCCGATGCCTACCTGCGCGAATGCGCGGCGAAGGTGTTGCGTATCGACGAAAACGGCATCGTGCTGGACCGCACGGTGTTCTATCCCCTGGGCGGCGGCCAAGCCGGCGACGCCGGCAGTCTGGACGGCCCCGACGGTCTGGCCGTTGCCATCGCCGACACCCGCAAGGCCAAGGACGCGGAAGGCAAGCCCACGGCGGACATCCTGCACGTGCCGGCCCCGGGGCAGGAATCCACCCTGGCAAAACTGCAGGTTGGCGACACCGTGACCGCACGCATCGACTGGGAACGCCGGCACAAGCTGATGCGCTTCCACACGGCCACCCACCTGCTGTGCCACCTGGTGCCCCAACCGGTGGACGGCTGCTCCATCACGCCGGAGTACGCGCGGCTGGACTTCCACATGACCGATGCGCTGGACAAGGACGCCTTGAGCGCCGGCCTGGCCCGCCTGGTGGCAGAAGCACATCCGCTGCTGGTGGGCGCGATCAGCGACGCCGATCTCGACGCCAATCCGGCCCTGGTCAAGAGCATGAGCGTGCAGCCGCCCCGCGGCACCGGCCAGGTGCGTACCATCCGGATCGGCGGCGACGGCGCCCAGGCGCACGTCGACTTCCAGCCCTGCGGTGGCACCCACGTGGCCAACACCCGCGAGATCGGCCCCGTCGTGGTCAGCAAGATCGAGAAGAAGAGCGCCCGCACCCGCCGTGTGGTGCTCGGCTGGGGCGCCGAGGGCGCGCCGGAACTTCAGTGACCGCGCACGCTCCGACCCAGCGCATGCTGTATTCCTTTCTTCGCCGGGCGCTAGGCGCGTCCGTCCTGATCGCCGCTGCCGCCGCCGCGCTGCCGGCGGTCGCCCAGTTGACGGGCAGCCAGGCCTCGCCAGTGGTGAACACCCCGCGGGTGCGAGCCGAACTCATGGCCTACGCGCCCGATGGCGTCGCGCCCGGAGCGCAGGTGTGGGTGGGCCTGCAGCTGCAGCACCAGCCGCAGTGGCACACCTACTGGAAGAACGCCGGCGATTCGGGCCTGCCCACCGAGCTGAGCTGGACGCTGCCGGCCGGCGTCACGGCCGGCGAGATCGCCTGGCCCACGCCGCACAAGATCCCGGTGGGCAGCCTGGCCAACTTCGGCTACGAGGACACGGTGCTGCTGCCGGTGCCGCTCACCGTCTCCCCTGATTTCAAGGCGCCCACGTCTTTGACCGGGGGCGCCAGCCTGGACGTGCGCCTGAAAGCTACCTGGCTGGTGTGCAAGCAGGAGTGCATCCCGGAGGAAGGCAGCTTCTCGCTCAAGGTGCCGGTGCAGGGCACCACGGCCCTGAACCGATCCGCCTTCGAAGCCGCCTTCGACGCGCAGCCCGCTGCCGTTGCGCAGTCGGGCCAGATCCAGGTCGAGGGCCAGCAGCTCAAGCTGCGCATCGGCGGACTGCCGGCCTCGGCCCAGGGGCGCAAGCTGGAATTCCTGCCGGAAACCGGCGAGGTGGTGCACAACGCCGCCGTGTCCGGCCGCGACTGGACGCAGGCCTGGGAAGGCAGCACCTGGAGCGCCACCTACCCGCTGGCCGAGCAGCGCAGCGAGAGCCCCGCGGCCATGCCGGTGGTGCTGGCCCTGGCCGAGCCCCGGGCCGGAGAGAAACCGGTGGCCTGGCGGGTCGAGGCCCCCGTGTCGGGCACGTGGCCGACCGTGTCCGCGCCCGCCGCCCGCGCGGAAGTGTCTGCGGCCCTGCAGGCGGCCCTCAACGAGAACGCAACCCGCGCCGCGCCCATGACTACGCAGTTCGCCGCCAGCAGCATGGCGATGGCGCTGGTGGGCGCCCTGCTGGGCGGCCTGCTGCTCAACCTGATGCCCTGCGTGTTCCCCGTGCTGGCGATCAAGGTGCTGAACTTCGCCCGGCAGACCGGCGACCACGGCGCCCACCGGCGCGCCGCGCTGGCCTACACCGCCGGCGTGATGATTTCGCTGCTGGCCCTGGCGGGCGCCATGCTGGCGCTGCGCGCCGCAGGTGCGCAACTGGGCTGGGGTTTCCAGCTGCAGTCGCCGGCCGTGGTGGCGGGCCTGGCGGCGCTGTTCACGCTGATCGGCCTGAACCTGGCGGGCGTCTTCGAGTTCGGCCGCGTGGCGCCGGCCGCCCTGTGCGGGGCGCAGTCCAGCCGGCCGCTGGTCAATGACTTCCTCTCGGGCGTGCTGGCGGTGGTCATCGCCTCGCCCTGCACCGCACCTTTCATGGGCGCCTCGCTGGGCTTCGCCATCACGCTGCCGGCCGCGCAGGCCATGCTGCTGTTCGCGGCCCTGGGCTTGGGCCTGGCGCTGCCCTACCTGCTGGCAGGCTTCATCCCGGCCGTGGCGCGCCTGCTGCCGCGGCCCGGCCCCTGGATGCAGACGCTGCAGCGCCTATTGGCCTTCCCGATGTTCGCCACCGTGGCCTGGCTGGTGTGGGTGCTGGGGCAGCAAAGCGGCATCGACGGCGCCGGCGCGCTGCTGGCGCTGCTGGTGTGCCTGTCGGCGCTGGTCTGGTCCTTCACGCTGCGCGGCCGCTCGCGCATGGTGATCGCCTCGGTGCTGCTGGTCTTCACTGCCCTGCTGGCCGGCAGCATCGGCGGCAACATCGTGCAGGGCACGCCCGCGGCTCCCGCGGTGGCCGGCGCACAGGACCGCTGGCAGCCCTGGTCCACCCAGCGCGTGGCGCAGCTGCATGCCGAAGGCCGCCCGGTGTTCGTGGATTTCACCGCGGCCTGGTGCGTCACCTGCCAGTACAACAAGAAGACCACGCTGGCCGACGCCGAGGTGCTGGCGCAGTTCAAGGCCAGGAACGTGGCGCTGCTGCGCGCCGACTGGACCCGGCGCGACCAGGCCATCACCGCCGCGATCACCGCCCTGGGCCGCAGCGGCGTGCCGGTCTACGTGCTGCAGGCTCCGGGCAAGTCCCCGGTGGTGCTGAGCGAGATTCTGCGCAAGGATGAACTCGACGCCGCCCTGGCCGGCTTGTGAGCAAGAGAGAAGTCGGGCAGCGCTTGACCATGGGCACTTACTGGTTGTAGCAGGGACTTCAAAAAACCGGTCTAAGCTCTCGCGGCAATTGAATTTTCGAAGGAGTCGAATCTCAGATGTCGAAGCTTTCCTCCTCCGCGGACCGATCCCTTCGCGCCGCCCGCCAGGCCCGCGCCGCCCTCACCCGAGCCTCGCGCCGCGCCATCATGACGGCCGCCGTGGCCCTGGGCGCCACGCTGCTGATGGGCAGCGCTGCCCATGCGGCACCGGGCGTAGGCCAGCCCGCGCCCGATTTCGTGGCAGTGGACACCAAGGGTCAGCAGCACAAGCTGTCGGACTTCGCGGGCAAGTACGTGGTGCTCGAATGGACCAACCCCGGCTGCCCCTTCGTGCAGAAGCACTACAACAGCGGCAACATGCCGGCCACGCAGAAGTCGGCCACGGCCAAGGGCGTGGTGTGGCTGTCGATCAACTCCACCGAGCGTGAGTCCTCCGACTACCTGCAGCCGGTGGCATTGGACAACTGGCTCAAGGAGCGCAAGGCCGCTCCCACCGCCACCCTGATGGACCCCGACGGCGCCATCGGCCAGGCCTACGGTGCGCGCACCACGCCGCACATGTTCATCATCGATCCCAAGGGCGTGCTGGTGTATGCCGGCGGCATCGACAGCATCGCCTCGGCGCGGCAGGACGACATCAAGGCCGCCACCAACTACGTGAACCAGGCGCTGGGCGAAGCCTACGGCGGCAAGCCGATCTCGGCCGCCACCACGCGCGCGTACGGCTGCTCCATCAAGTACAAGGCCGCCTGAGCCAGCCTGGCAACCCGCCTGCGACAATCGCAGGATGGCTTTTGCTCCGCTGAAGAACGACACTTTCCTGCGCGCCTGCTGGCGCCAGGCCACCGACTACACCCCCCTGTGGCTGATGCGCCAGGCCGGGCGCTACCTGCCCGAATACGTGGCCACGCGCGCCAAGGCCGGCAGCTTCATGGGCCTGGCCACCAACGTGGACTACGCAACCGAAGTCACCCTGCAGCCGCTGGCACGCTTTCCGCTGGACGCGGCCATCCTGTTCTCGGACATCCTCACCGTGCCCGACGCCATGGGCCTGGGCCTGTCCTTCGAGGCGGGCGAAGGCCCGCGCTTCGCCAGGCCCTTGCGCGACGAGGTCGCCGTCAAGGCGCTGGCCGTGCCCGACATGGACAAGCTGCGCTACGTCTTCGACGCCGTCGCCTCCATCCGCCGGGCGCTGGACGGCCGCGTGCCGCTGATCGGCTTCTCGGGCAGCCCCTGGACGCTGGCCTGCTACATGGTGGAAGGCGCTGGCTCCAGCGACTACCGCCTGGTGAAGTCCATGCTCTACGGCCGCCCCGACCTGATGCACCGGGTGCTGGCGGTCAACGCCGACTCGGTGGCCGCCTACCTGAATGCCCAGATCGACGCCGGCGCCCAGGCGGTCATGGTCTTCGACAGCTGGGGCGGCGTGCTGGCCGACGGCGCCTTCCAGGAGTTCAGCCTGGCCTACACCGCCCGCGTGCTGAAGCAGCTCAAGCGCCAGGGAGCGGACGGCCAGCCGGTGCCGCGCATCGTCTTCACCAAGGGCGGCGGCCTGTGGCTGGACGACATGCGCCAGCTCGACTGCGAGGTGCTGGGCCTGGACTGGACGGTGAACCTGGGCGAAGCCCGCCGCCGCGTGGGCGAAGGTCCGCAGGGCAAGGCGCTGCAGGGAAATATTGACCCGAATGTGTTGTTTGCGCCCCCCAAGGCCATCGCCGAAGAGGTGGGCAAGGTGCTCGCAAGTTTCGGAAAGCCGCACGCGGAGGTATCGCAAAGCGGCCCGACGCACATCTTCAACCTGGGGCACGGCATCAGCCAGTACACGCCGCCCGAGCACGTGGCTGCCCTGGTGGAAGCGGTGCACAGCCAGTCGCGTGCCCTGCGGGCATAGCGACCACTCACGCAGTGTTGCCGGTTGTAAGCCGGGAGGGCCGGATCTGCCTTTGTCAAGACCGAAAAGGTAAGGACCGACTGACTTATGCACAAAGATCTTGCTGCGGCGCGCCATTGCCCAGCGCCGCTTCGTGTCCTTGCTCCTAAACCGATAGCGCGGCTAAGTTGTTGATTTATATATGCTTTGAACTTTGCCCTTTTTGAAGGCAATCCAGCTCGGGCCTTGATTTTTCGGGGCTTGGGGGCGCATCGAGGCCCAATATCAACAAAGTTATCCACAAAAACTCTGGACGGTGTGCAAAACACAATCAGATCAAGGGCTTAGTCCATCTTCTTACAAGCATTTTTAAGAATCGTTCGCACCTTGCACCCCCATGACCTGGCGCCTTGAGATTGCGCTGCAAACCCCGGCGCACAGCGCCCTGGGCGACCTGCTGAGCTACGCCAGCCCCGAGCCGCTGGCGGCCGGCACGCTGGTGCGGGTTCCGCTGGGCCGGCGGGAGGTGCTGGGGGTGGTCTGGTCGGCCGAGGCGGCGGCCCCCGCACCGGAGGCCGAACGCGTGGCGCTGCGCGAGATTGCCGCGGCCCTGGAAGCTCTGCCGCCCGTAAGCGCAGCCTGGCGCGAGCTGGTGGGATTTGCCGCCCGCTACTACCAGCGCTCGCTGGGCGAAGTGGCGCTGGCCGCCCTGCCGCCCCAGCTGCGCGACCTGAGCACGGTGCAGCTGGCGCGGCGGCTGAAGCGGCGCGCCGCGGAAGGCGACACGGCCGCAGCACCGGCCGGGCGCGGGGACGTGCCCACCCCCACCGCCGAGCAGGCGCAGGCGCTGGAGCGCATCGCCGCGGAGCCCGGCCCCTTCCTGCTGTTCGGCAGCACCGGAAGCGGCAAGACCGAGGTCTACCTGCGCGCGGTGGCCGATCTGCTGGAAGGCGACCCGCAGGCCCAGGCAATGGTGATGGTTCCGGAGATCAACCTCACGCCCCAGCTTGAGGCGCGCTTCGCCGAGCGCTTCGGCGCCGGCGCCGTGGTCTCCATGCACAGCGGCATGACCAATCCGCAGCGCCTGGCCAGCTGGCTGGCAGCGCACCATGGCACCGCCCGGATCGTGCTGGGCACCCGCATGGCGGTGTTCGCCTCGATGCCGCGCCTGCGGCTCATCGTCGTCGACGAGGAGCACGATCCCAGCTACAAGCAGCAGGAAGGCGCCCGCTACTCGGCGCGCGACCTGGCGGTGTGGCGCGGCCGGCGCGAGGAGGCCAAGGTGATCCTCGGCTCGGCCACCCCTTCGTTGGAAAGCTGGCATCAGAGCCGCCCGGCCACTGCCGGGGAAGCCGCCGGGCGCTACACCCGGCTGGAGATGCCCTCGCGCATCCGGGCCCAGGGCGGCGACGCGGAAGGCGCGCTGCCCGCAGTGAAGCTGGTCGACATGAACCTGCAGCCGGCCAAGACCGTGCTCTCGGCCGCCCTGCTGGACGCCATCGGCCAGCGCGTCGCGCGTGGCGAGCAGAGCATGGTCTTCCTCAACCGGCGCGGCTACGCCCCGGTGCTGGGCTGCGGCGACTGCGGCTGGAAGAGTGAATGCCCGCACTGCAGCGCCTACCGCGTCTTCCACAAGATCGACCGCAGCCTGCGCTGCCACCACTGCGGCTTCGCCGAGCGCGTGCCGCGCGCCTGCCCGGGCTGCGGCAACCTGGACATCGCGCCCATCGGTCGCGGCACCGAGCGGCTGGAGGAGCACCTGGCCGAGCTATTCGCAGACGTGAAACGGCCCGATGGCAAGGCAGTGCGCATCGCGCGCATTGATGCCGACAGCACGCGCAAGCAGGGCGCGCTCCAGGAACAGCTGGCCGCCGTGCATTCGGGCGAGGTCGACATCCTGGTGGGCACGCAGATGATTGCCAAGGGCCACGACTTCCGCCGCATCACGCTGGTGGCTGCGCTCAACCCGGACGGCGCGCTGTTCTCCAGCGACTTCCGCGCGCCCGAGCGCCTGTTCAGCCTTCTGATGCAGGCGGCGGGCCGAGCCGGGCGCGATGCCGCCTACGTGGCGGCCCAGGGCAGCGCAGCGCAGATGTGGATACAGACGCACCATCCGCAGCACCCGCTGTTCGGCGCACTGCGCCGGCACGACTACCCGGCCTTCGCCGCACAGGAACTGGACGAGCGCCGCGCCGCCGGGATGCCGCCCTTCGCCTTCCAGGCGCTGCTGCGGGCGGACGCGCGCACACAGGAAGTGGCGCAGGCCTTCCTGCAGGCGGCGGCCGAGCGCGCGGCATCGCTGCCAGAGGCGGCGCAGGTGAGCGGCTTTCCGGCGGTGCCCCTCACCATCCAGCGCGTGGCCAACGTGGAGCGGGCGCAGATGCTCATCGAGAGCGGCTCGCGCGCCGCCCTGCAGAAGTACCTGGCGGGCTGCGTGCCCATCCTGCATGAGCTGCGCCAGGGGCCGGCGGGCAAGGGCGTGGTGCGCTGGCTGGTGGACGTGGACCCGCAGGCCATCTGATTGCACTGGCGTTCATGGGGGCTTAGGACTATCGTGTCGGCCACCATGAAGCACCCCACCCAACCCTTCGCGCGGCGCCTGGGCGCCGGCCTGCTGTTCGCTTTCATGCTGGCGCTCGGCGCGCAGGCGCAGACGCAGGCACCGGCCGAGCCCGCCGCGGGTGGTGGCGACGGGGCCGCGACGCTGAAGGCCAAGTACCAGTCCCTGCAGCCGCAACTGGCGAACAACCCCTTCAAGCGGCGCATCTCGCTGGAATCCACCGAGAGCTCCAGCAGGCTGGCCGGCGACATCTACGCGGTGGTGGACCATCCCTTCGAGCGTGTGCGCGACGGCCTCAAGAGCGGCGCCAACTGGTGCGAAGTGCTGATGCTGCACCTCAACACCAAGCAATGCCTGGTGAAGAACGAGGGCGGCAATGCCGTGCTGTCGGTGGCGCTGGGCCGCAAGTTCGACCAGCCGCTGTCCGACGCGCAGGTCGTCAAGTTCAACTACCGGCTGGCCGCCGCCACGTCCGACTACCTGGATGCCCGGCTGAGCGCCGACGAAGGACCGCTCTCCACGCGCAACTACCGCATCGAGCTGACCGCCACGCCCATCGACGCCGGCAAGTCGTTCATCCACCTGAGCTACTCCTATGCCTACGGCACCGCGGCGCGGCTGGCCATGCAGGCCTACCTGGCCACGCTGGGCAGCGACAAGGTGGGCTTCACCGCCACCGGCAAGGAAGGGGACGGCAGCGCGCAGTACATCGGCGGCGTGCGCGGCGTGGTGGAGCGCAACACCATGCGCTACTACCTGGCGATCGATTCCTTCCTCGACTTCCCCACCGCGCCCGAGCAGGACAAGCGTTTCGCCAGCTGGTTCGATGCGACCGAGCAGTACGCCAAGCAGCTGCACGAGGTCGAGCGCAACGACTACATCACCATGAAGCGCAACGAGTACCGCCGCATGAAGGAAGGCGGCAACTAGCCATTGCAGCGGTTGAGCGAAACGGCCCGACGTTCGCGCGGCCGGTATCAGCGACGCACCGCGGAGCCGGCTCCGCCGGGCCGCAGCTGCGGTCCCCTCCTCTGGAGTGGCGAACTACACGCAGCGAAGCGAAGCGAAGTGAGTAGCCGGGGAGGCTAACTGATAGGCTGCTTGGCCATCTCGACGTAGCGCAGCTCGCCGCCGCGTCGCCGGCGGGTGGTGCTGCCGGGCCATGCAAACAGGCCCAGGCCAAGCGCGCCGGCCGTGAGGGCCATGCCCGCGCCCATCATCTGGGCCGACCACAGCCAGCCCATGGCGCCGCACCAGACGGCCCACAACACGAGTCGAAAAAGTGTTGTCATGGAGAAGCTCCCGTTCATTGAACCCCACTCTAAGTGATTTTGAGTACCTTAGAACTAGCCTAAAGCTCTAGAGCCGACCCGGTCGAAGGTGGGGACGTTGGCCCAGGCGCAAGATAGTGAAACAGCAGTTGACGTCCTGGCTGCACACTGCGAGCTTCGAGCCAGGGAATTGGTACGCATTTGTCCAGCCTGATGGGGAGAAAAATGAGAACCCTGCACAGACTCTGCTTGGGCTTGGTATTCGTCGGCACCGGTGTCGCGGTGCAGCCGGCGGAAATTTCCATGGAGGGCCGCCGCTTGCTGGTGGAGGGCATGCTCGACGGCAGCGCGGTGCAGGTCTTCGTCGAGAACCTGCGCCGTGGCAACGTGCAGACGGTGGTCTTCGTCGATTCGATGGGCGGCACTGCCGAGGCGGCCGGCCTCTACGCGCAGGCCATCCGGGAGACCGGCGTCAACACCGAGGTGATCGGCCAGTGCCATGCGGCCTGCGCCTACGCCTATCTGGCAGGCAAGGTGCATCGCTTCGGCGAGGGCGAGCAGGTCAACGCCCTGCTGATCCCGGTGGGCACGCGGCCCAAACCGGCCGAGCTGGCATCGCGCTGGCGCGGCGAGGAGTCCTACCGGACCCTGGCCGAGTTCACCGAACCCCCGCAGGACGGCGAAATGGTGGACGCCACCGACGCGCCGCCCAAGGAAAAGTGGCGGCCCGAGCACGGCGTGCTCTTCGTGGCCAGCCCCACCCTCTTCGGCCGCGTCTACAACACCTACTACTGCGACGGCTCGCAGGGCCGGGATTTCACCCGCTGCGAACTGCTGGCGGATGCCGACCCGCGCAAGCTGGGCGTGATCTCCGACTGAGCCTGCGCGCCAGCGCGTCCGGTCAACGCAGGCGCTCCGCCTGGCCCACCACCAGCGGGAAGGTGAAGAAGGCCGCCGCCGTCGTCCACAGGATGATGCGTGCGATGCGGCCGTTGTCCGCACCGAAGCGCTCCGCCAGCATGGAGACATTGCTCGCGCTCGGCAGCGCCGCCACCAGCACCAGCGCCACGCAGGCCGGCAGGCTCAGGGGCAGGCCCATGGCGCGCGCCGCCAGCGCCACCGCGCACACGAGCAGCGGATGCACCACCAGCTTGACCAGCACCACTGGCAGCACGTCGCGCACGGGCGCGCGGCCGCGGGCATGCGCCGCGAGCATGGCCGAGCGCGCCAGCACCGCGCCGATGGTGAACAGAGCCACCGGCGAGGCGGCGTCGCCCAGCATGGTCACCGTGCGGTCCACCGGACCGGGCAGCTCGTAGCTCGCGGCCGAGGCCACGCCGCCCAGCAGGATGGACCACGGCATCGGGTTGCGCAGCACGCCCGCCAGCGCCTTGCGCATGGCCTGCGCGGCACCGTGCGATCCGGCGGCGTCCAGCCGCGAGAGCGCGATGCACAGCGAGGAGGTCACCACCATGTCGAAGGTGATGGTGATGATCACCGGCCCGGCCACCTGCGTGCCCAGGATGGCGGTGAGCAGCGGCACGCCCATGAAGCCGGTATTGGGGAACGCCGCAACCAGCGCCCCGAAGGAAGCGTCGTTCCAGCGGATGCGCTCGTTGCGGCTGAAGGCCACCACCGCGGCCACCGTGGCCAGCCCGCACAGGCCCCAGACCAACGCCACGCTGCCGTCCAGCAGCTGCGCGATGGGCGTGTTGGCCCCGAAGCGGTACAGCATGCAGGGCAGAGCGAAGTACAGGACGAAGGCGTTGAGCCCCGGAATGGCCTCCAGCGGCAGCACGCGGCTGCGGGCGGCCACGTAGCCGGCGGCAACCAGTGCAAAGAAGGGGATGGTGACGAGGAAGATCTGCAGCACGAGGAGGCGGATTGTCGCCGCCCGGCCCCTTCGTCATGCGAAAAGCGCCCCCCGTATGATTGACCGGACTCCCATCCCCTGCTTCGCGCGTTCCCGTCTTTTCCATGTCCGGCCTCAATCTTTCGCAACAGGAAGCTGTCAATTACATGCACGGGCCCTGCCTCGTGCTGGCCGGCGCGGGCTCGGGCAAGACGCGGGTGATCACGATGAAGGTGGCCCGGCTGATCCAGGCCGGCCTGGCGCCCGAGCGCATCGCAGCCATCACCTTCACCAACAAGGCGGCGGCCGAGATGCGCGAGCGGGCCAAGGGGCTGATCGGCAAGGACGCGCGCAAGGTGGTGATCTGCACCTTCCACGCCCTGGGCGTGCGCATGATGCGCGAGGACGGCGAGGTGCTGGGCCTGAAGCGCCAGTTCAGCATCCTCGATTCGGACGACATCATCCGCATCCTGAAGGACGCCGGCGGCACCACCGACGCGGCCACCGCACGCATCTGGCAGTGGACCATCAGCAAGTGGAAGAACATGGGCCTGAACGCGGCCCAGGCCGAGGCGCAGGCGGCGGACGACAGCGAGCGCATCTGCGCCCGCATCATGGCGCGCTACGAGGAACGCCTGGTGGCCTACCAGAGCGTGGACTTCGACGACCTCATCGGCATGCCGCTCAAGCTGCTGGCCGAGCATGAGGAAGTGCGCAACAAGTGGCAGGCCGCCCTGGGCCACGTGCTGGTGGACGAATACCAGGACACCAACGCCACCCAGTACGAGGTGCTCAAGGCCCTGGTGGGCGAGCGCGGGCGCTTTACCGCGGTGGGCGACGACGACCAGTCCATCTACGGCTGGCGCGGCGCCACGCTGGACAACCTGCGCAAGCTGCCCATCGACTTCCCCGAGCTCAAGGTGGTGAAGCTGGAGCAGAACTACCGCAGCACCAGCGCCATCCTGGACGCGGCCAACAACGTGATCGGCCCCAACCCCAAGCTCTTTCCCAAGACGCTGTTCAGCGAACTGGGCGCGGGCGAGCCGGTGCGCGTGGTCGACTGCGACAACGAGCAGCACGAGGCCGAACGCGTGGCCGCCCGCATCACCAGCCTGCGCGAGAGCTCGCAGCACAAGGAATTCCGCGACTTCGCCATCCTCTACCGCGCCAACCACCAGGCCCGGGTCTTCGAGCAGGCGCTGCGCAAGGCGCAGATTCCCTACAAGGTCTCGGGCGGCCAGAGCTTCTTCGACCGCGCCGAGATCAAGGACCTGTGCGGCTGGTTCCGGCTGTGGGTCAACAACGACGACGACCCGGCGTTCCTGCGCGCCGTGACCACGCCCAAGCGCGGCATCGGCCACACCACGCTGCAGAGCCTGGGCGTGTTCGCCACTCAGTACAAGCTGAGCCTGTTCGAGTCGCTGTTCAGCGCGTCCCTGCCCAGCGTGATGAACAAGCGCGCGCTGGACGGCCTGCTCGAGTTCGGCCGCTACATCAACGACCTGGAATACCGCGCCCGCCAAACCATGGGCGCCGAGAACGCACTCGCCTTCCTCACCACCTGGCTCAAGGAAATCGAATACGAGAAGCACCTTTACGACGGCGAGGACAGCGAGCAGGCCGCGGCCAGCCGCTGGACGAACGTGCTGGAGTTCTGCGACTGGATGTCGCAACGCTGCGGCGGCCAGATCGACGACGCGGCCGGCGTCACCGCGGCCGACCGCGAGCAGAAGAGCCTGATGGAAGTCGCGCAGACCATCTCGCTGCTGTCCACCATCAGCGAGCGCGAGCAGGACCAGAACGTGGTCACCCTCTCTACCCTGCATGCCTCCAAGGGCCTGGAGTGGCCGCACGTGATGCTGGTGGGTGTGAACGAAGGCCTGCTGCCCTTCAAGCTCGACGACGACGAGGGCCGGCAGGAAAAGGTGGCCGAGAACACGCTGGAGCGGCTGCAGGAAGAGCGCCGCCTGATGTACGTGGGCATCACCCGCGCCCAGCGTACCCTCGCGGTGAGCTGGACCAAGCGGCGCAAGAAGGGCCGCGAGATGGTGGCCGCGCAGCCCAGCCGCTTCATCGCCGAGATGGCGCTGGACAAGGCCACGGTGCGGGAAGACCCGCGCGAGAAGCTCAAGGCGCTGCGCGCCGAGTTCGCCAAGCGCGCGGCGGACACCGCCGCCGCGACGGCCGCCTCCTCTGCCACGCCCCCCGCGGCGCCCAACCAACCATGACGCGGCGGCATCTCCTGGTCGCCGCCCTGGCGTCCTGCTTCCTCGCCGTGCCCGCGGCATGGGCGCAGGACAAGCCGGCTGCCGCCTGCCCCGAGAACGCACGAGACATACCGACCCAGTCCTTCTATGGCAGCTGGGAGGCGCGCATCGAGGGCCAGGCCGGCATCGCCACGATGGTGCTGGAGCGCCACCCCGAATACGACGGCTTTCGCGGCACGCTGAAGCGCGCCGGGCAGCCGCCCGCGCAACTGGCGGGCGACATCGACCCTGATGGCCAGCTCGCGCTGGACGAGTCGCAGGACGGCAAGTCGATCAGCGCCAGCTGGTCCGGCGCGCTGGTGCCCGGCACCTGCGGCAAGGAATTCAAAGGCACCTGGTATCGCTCGTCCGACGACAGCAGCCACGACTTCGTCCTGCACCGATCCGGCAGCTGGCGATAAGGAACCCGACCCCTATGCAAACCAGCCTCCGCGGCGACGTGGCGGCAGCTGGCCTGTTGGCCACGAGCTGCGCCTTTCTCATTCTTTCCGTGACACCCGCCAGAGCGCAGGCGCAGGACGCATCGTCCGAAGACCTGGGCTGGCAGCAGTGCCAGCGCATCACCGGTGACAAGGACGCGCGCCTGAATTGCTTCGACCGCTGGTCGAACCGGCAGATGCTCCAGCCCTCCGCCGGCACCACGGCCGCGCCGGCCGCAGCGCGGTCCACGCCGCCGCCGGTGGTCAGCGCGCCAGCGACATCGGCCGCATCGGCGAACGCTGCCTCGGCCGAGGCGAACCCGATCCCGGTGGATGCGAGCCAGCCCGTCACACGCATCGTCGAGGCCAGCGGCGATGCCTGTCGCGACCGGCAGTACTCCACCTTGTCGCGCTTCTGGGAACTGGAAGACGGCACCAGCTGCGGCACCTTCGGTCTTCGCGGCTACCGCCCGATCGACGTCACTTTCGCGATGGCCACCGACCGTCCGCAGACGCCCACCTCGCCCGCGCCCAACCACACCGGCACGCCGCAGGACTACCAGCCGGGCGAGATGCGGTTGAACCTGTCGCTGCGCACCAAGGTTGCCCAGGGCCTGCTCACCGGCGCCGACCCGACGCGCAAGGATTCGCTGTGGTTCGGCTACACGCAGCAGTCGACCTGGCAAGTGTTCAACTCCGAGCTGTCTCGGCCCTTCCGCACCACCGACCACGAGCCGGAGATGATGTATGTCTATCCGACCGACCTGAAGCTGCCCGGCGGCTGGCGCTGGCGCTACGCGGGCGCCGGCATCGCACACCAGTCCAACGGCCAGAGCGACCCGTACTCGCGCAGTTGGAACCGCATCTACCTGATGGGCGGCATCGAACTTGACAACCGCTTCGTGTTCAACGCCCGCGCGTGGAAGCGCATCAGCGAGGACCCGGAGAACGACGACAACCCCGACATCACCGACTACATCGGCCGCGTCGAGCTGTCGGGCTGGTGGTATCCGGACGCGAAGAACGCCATCGGCCTGACCTGGCGCACCTGGGGCAAGGGCTCGCAGCGCCTGGAATACACCCGCGCCATCGGGGACCCGGCCACCACCAACCTGCGCTTCGTGGCGCAGATCTTCCACGGGTATGGCGACACGCTGGTGGACTACAACCGCAGCCGCACGGTGTTCGGCGTGGGGCTGCGGCTGGTGGACTTCTGAGCTGCCGAGGGCTGGCGACCTTGTTGCGCGCCCATCAACCCGCCGGCCGCACCGCCCCCCGCGTGTTCAGGTACACCGAGTACAGCGAGGTCGTGCCGCAGATGAAAAGCCTATTGAGCTTCTGCCCGCCGAAGCACACGTTGGCCACCACCTCGGGCACGCGCACCTTGCCCAGCAGCGTGCCGTCGGGCGCGAAGCAGTGCACGCCGTCGCCGGCACTGGTCCACAGGTTGCCGTGCACGTCGATGCGAAAGCCGTCGAAGAGCCCCGCCTCGCAGTCGGCGAACACCTCGCCGCCCTGCACGCTCGCGCCGTCCGCGCCAACGGTGAAGCGACGGATGTGGCGCGGCCCGTTGTCCACGTGCGTGGCGCCGGTGTCGGCCACGTAGAGCAGCCGCTCGTCGGGCGAGAAGGCAATGCCGTTGGGCTGCACGAAGCCCTCGGCTACGCGGCGCACGCTGGCCAGGTCGGGCGCGATGCGGTAGACGCACTGGGCGCCGATCTCGTTGGGCGAGGCGTCGCCTTCGTAGTCGCTGTCGATGCCGTAGCTCGGGTCGGTGAACCAGATGCTGCCGTCGGACTTCACCACCAGGTCGTTGGGCGAACTGAGGCGCTTGCCCTCGACGTGCGAGGCCAACACCCGCCGGCTGCCGTCGTGCTCTGTGCGCGAGACGCAGCGGCCGCGGTGCTCGCAGGACACCAGCCGGCCCTCGTGGTCCACCGTGTGGCCGTTGGTGTTCATGGCCGGCTGGCGGAATACTGCGACCGAGCCGTCGCACTCGTCCCAGCGCAGCATGCGGTCGTTGGGAATGTCGGACCACAGCAGGTAGCGGCCTGCCGCGAACCACACCGGCCCTTCGGCCCAGCGGCAGCCGGTGTAGAGCTTCTCCAGGTGCGCATTGCCGAAGAAGAGCTTGCGAAAGCGCGCATCGCGCACCTCGAAGGTGGTGGGGCTGGGGTCGAGGGCCAAGGTCTCCGTCCTTTCTTCTGATCTGTTGTTGTCGCTACTGTGCCAGCCGCTGGCCACGCCCGTAGACCAGCAGCATCGAGATGATGACCACGCCGTAGATCACCTGCCGCCCCATCTCCGGAATCTGCATCACCGACAGGATGGACTGCAGCAGCGTGATGAGCAGCACGCCGACCACCGTGCCCAGGTACGAGCCTCGCCCGCCGAGGATATGCGTGCCGCCCAGCACCACGGCGGCAATGGCGGGCAACAGGTAGGCATCGCCCATCGCCTGGTAGGCCTTGGTGGCATAGCCGGTGAGCAGCACGCCGGTGGCGGCCGAGCAGCCGCCCGCGATCAGGAAGCACAGGAAAGTGACGCGACGCGTGTCCACCCCCGACAGGTAGGCCGCCCGCTCGCGGTTGCCCACGGCGTAGATGGCGCGCCCCAGCGTGGTTCGATGCAGCAGGAACACGGTGCACGCCCCCACCATCAACCACACCAGCAGCGCATTGGGAATGCCCAGCAGTGCGCGCCCCGTGGCCAGCACATGCATGGCGGGCGTAGACCGGTCCTGCGGCGCGAAGCCGCCGGTCTGCACCACGATCAGCCCCTGCGCCACCGCGTTCATGCCCAGTGTGAAGATCATCGAAGGCACGCGCAGATAGGCCACGCCGATGCCATTGATGGCGCCGAACAGGCAGCCGCAGGCGATGCCGAAGGGAATGGCCAGCATCTCGCCCGTGCTGCCCCACCAGCCGGCCGCCGCCGCGGACATCACGCCGCCCACCGTCACCACCCAGGGCACCGACAGATCGATGCCGCCCAGCAGGATCACCAGCATGGCGCCGGTGGCGACGATGCCGAGGAAGGACGCAATCTGCAGCTGCTGCAGCAGGTACTGCGCCGACAGGAAGTTTTTCGAATAGAGGCTGCCCAGCAGCAGCAACGCCAGCGTGCAGGCCGCCGCCGCCAGCACCGGCAGGTGCCCCGATTGGCGAAGCCGCAGCACCAGGGCCTGCATGGCGTGCGCCTTGCTCACTTGAAGAGTTCGAGCCGGTTGCTCACCTTGAGCAACTGCACCGCACCCAGGCTCACCGCCGTCAGCAGGATCAGCCCCTGGAACAGTGGCTGCCACAGCGGCTCCAAATCAAACACGAAGAGCAGGTCGCCGATGGTGCGCAGCACCATCGCGCCGAACACCGAGCCGATGGCGCTGCCCGCCCCGCCAGCCAGTGAGGTGCCGCCGATGACCACCGCCGCGATCGAGTTGAGCGTGTAAACCCCGCCGATGGCCGAGGAGGCCTCGCCCGAGTAGGTGACGAAGGTGAGCAGCACCCCGCCGATGGCCGCCAGCAGCCCGGCCAGCGTGTACGTGAGCAGCTTGGTGCGGCCGATGTCCACGCCCGACATGTAGGCCGCGCCCTCGGCCGAGCCGATGGCCAGCGCGGCGCGTCCCAGCGCCGAGCGCCGGTAGGGCAGCCACACCAGCAGGATCACGGCCACGAGCACCACCACCATCGCCGGCACACCGCCGGGCAGCGCGCCGGTGAGCGCATCGGCCAGCTCCGCGTTGACGTCGCCGCCGGGCACCGGCCGCAGGCCCAGCGCGATGCCGAAGTAGATCGTGCCGGTGGCCAGCGTGGTGATGATGGGCTGCAGCCGCCCCCACACGATGATCGCGCCGTTGATGAAGCCGCACAGCGAGCCCACCGCCAGCACCACCACCACGCCGAAGGCCGCCTGCGCCGGCGTGCCCACCACCAGGTGCGAGGCCAGGCAGTTGGCCAGCACGAACACCATGCCCACCGACAGGTCGATGCCCGAGGTGAGCACCGGCAGCGTCTGCGCCATGGCCACGACGGCCAGCAGCACGCCCTTGTTGGTCGCCGTGACGAGCACCGGCACCGTGAGCCCCGAGGGATGCTTGGCGATGTAGAGCGTGAAGATCAGCACGAACATCGCCACCGCCGCCCAGGTGCCGCGCTGCTCGTGCAGGCGGTAGCGCCAGTCGGGAAGCCAGTCGGTTGTCCGCTGCGTGGCGGGCTTGTCGTTCATGCGCTTTCCTCCTCTTGCACTTGGTTCGTTGCCGTCGTCGACTCGTCGCCGAGGTTGAGGGCGCTGGCCACCAGTGCGTGCTCGGTCAGCGCCTCGCCGGCCAGCCAGCGCACGATGCGCCCGTCGTAGAACACGGCCACGCGGTCGCAGCAACCGATGAGTTCGGCGTAGTCGGTGGAATACAGCAGCACCGCAGCGCCCTCCTGCGCCAGCTGGCGCAGCAGCACGTAGATCTCCTGCTTGGTGCCCACGTCGATGCCGCGCGTGGGGTCGTTGAGCAGCACGATGCGCGGCGCGTTCATCAGCCACTTGGCGATCACCACCTTCTGCTGGTTGCCGCCCGAGAGCTGGCCCACCGGATCGTCCAGCGCCGGCGCCTTGATCGACAGCCTGCGCACCATCTCGGCCACCGCCTGCGACTCGCGGGCACGGCTCACCACGCCGCCGCGCGACAGGCTTTCCAGCGCCGCGAAGCTGAGGTTGTCCTTCACCGACATGGGCAGCATCAGGCCATCGGTCTTGCGGTCTTCCGGCACCAGCGCGATGCCGATGCGCGCAGCCTTGGCGCGGCGGGGGCTCTTCACCGAGGCCGGGCGGCCCGACAGCTGCAGCTCGCCGCTCACGCCGCGCAGCACGCCGAACAGGGCGAGGAAGAACTCGCGCTGGCCCTGGCCGTCGAGCCCGCCCAGGCCCACGATCTCGCCGGGGCGCAGCTGCAGGTCGATATCGTGCAGGCGGTCATTCCACGACAGGCCACGTACTTCCAGCGCGGGCGCCGCTGCATCGTTGGCAGCCGTATCGGCCACCTGCGACTTGGGCGGGAAGGCATGGGCGATGTCGCGCCCGATCATCATCTCCACCGTCTGCGCATGGCTGCGGCTGCCGGCGGGGAAGGTGGCGACGTGGCGGCCATTGCGGAACACCGAACAGTCATCCGCCAGCGCCGCGATCTCCTTCATACGGTGCGAGATGTAGACGATGGCCATGCCCTCGCCGCGCAGGCGCTTGAGCAGCGCCTGCACCCGCTCCACGTCGGCGGCGGTAAGCGCCGAGGTGGCCTCGTCAAGGATGAGGATCTTGGGCGAGCGCGCCAGGGCCTTGGCGATCTCCACCATCTGCCGGCGCGAGAGCGAAAGACTGCCCACGGGCGCCAGCGGATGGATGTCCTCCGCGCCCGCGCGGGCCAGTGCCGCCTCGGCGATGCGCCGCTGCGCCTTGCGGTCGATGAAAGGCCCGAAGCGGCGCGGCGGGTTGGTGATGCAGATGTTGTCGGCCACGCTCAGCTCGGGCATGAGCGACAGCTCCTGGAAGATGCAGGCGATGCCCGCGGCCACCGCGTCCTGCGGGTGCGCGAAGCGGCGCGCCTGCCCTTCCAGCAGGATGCGGCCCGCATCGGGCTGCACCACGCCGGCCATGATCTTGATCAGCGTGGACTTGCCCGCGCCGTTCTCGCCCAGCAGCGCGTGGATGCGCCCCGGCGCGCAGGCGAACTGCGCGCCCTCGAGCGCGCGCACGCCGCCATAGCGCTTGGAGACGTCGACCAGCTGAAGAAGGGGTTGCTGCTGCGGATCCACGCGCACGCCCGATCGGCTTCTTCTTGCTTCCTGTTGTTCAGCTGTTCTTCTCGTCCTTCGACATGATGTCGATGGCCTTCAGGTTCACGCCACAGGGCGGGAAGTCGTTGGTGGTGAAGAAGTTGTCGGTAAGGTCGGGGAAGTAGTTCTCGCCCGCCTTGAAGTCGGGGTGCGCTGCCATGGGGATGGGCACCGAGATCATCTGCGGCATGACCTTGCCTTCCAGCGCCGAGAGGGCCGCCTTCATCGAGATGGCCACCAGGCCCGGCGACTGGCCGAGCGAGGCGCACAGCAACCCGTCCTTGGCGCGCTCGGCGCACAGCTTGCGGAAGCCGTTCTCGGCCTCGCCCGCCACAGGAATCATCTTGTGCTTCGCGTCGATGAGTGCGCGCACCGCGCCGGTGGAGCCGCCCTGGACGAACATGCCGTCGAAGTTCTTGTGCACTGCCAGCGCGTCGGCCACCACCTTCTGCGCGGTGCCGTCGTCCCAGTTGCCCACCACCTCGACCACCTCGAACTTGTTGCCCGGCGACTCGACGACCTTGCGGAAGCCCAGGTGCCGGTCGCGGTCCACCGAGTTGCCCGGCACGCCGCGCACTTCCAGCAACTTGCCGCTCTTGGCCGGGATGTTCTTCACCACCCATTCGCCCGACTGCACACCCATGGCCAGCTGGTCTTCATTCACCATCATCACGTCGGTGCTGTCGAGCACGTTGTCGAAGGGCACCAGCACCACGCCGGCCGCGTTGGCGCGCTTGATCACCGGCGCGAAGGCGGTGGGGTTGACCGCGATGGTCACGATGGCGTCGTAGCCCGAGTTGATGAAGTTGTCGATGGCCGCGATCTGCGCCGCTACGTCGGTGCCGGTGGAGACGATCTTGAACTCCTTGATCTGCGGCTTGATCTCGGGCGTGGCCGCATAGGCCTTGGCCATCTTGATCATCTGGATGCGCCAGGTGTTGCCAACGAAGCCGTTGGCCAGGGCAATGCGATAGGGGCCCTTCTTGGCCGGCCACTGGAAGTACTTGGTGTTGGCGTCCCAGGGCTTGAAGCAGGCCGGGTTCTCGCCGGGGCCCTTGACGACCGAAGGACCGGCGGCCGAGGCTGCGAAAGAGGCCAGACATGCCGCAACCGCGGCCGCAATGCCAGTGCGAAGGCTCATTGTTGTCTCCTGTCGTTGGTGACGAACCCACGGAGCGCGGACAGCGCCGCGACGAGGGCGGATCGGCGCACATCCCCATCTGCAACCTGCCCTGCGCCCATGACAAGTTGCCCGATCATCATACAAATTCGTTTGTCAATAGTGTGTTGTGATGAACACTTGGTTACGGAGTGTTCTGCTCGGATAGCGGGGCGGCGCCGCCTGAGAGAAGCAGGCCGGCAGCGTGACAGATGCGAGTGGAATGCGCCCGTGGTCGGGGATCAATCGGGCCGCATTTCCAGCTTCGACAACCAAGACAGACGCAGGACCGAAAGTGCCGAGTCGAAGAGGCGTTTGTCGATTCCGCTGAGGCGCCTGGCGTCGAGCGACCGACCCAGGTCGGAGATCCATAGCAGTTGCAGGGTGCCGTGCAACACGTCGCACTTCTGCCCGTCGCCATCGAGTTCCGACTCGCGGATCGCCTTGGCCAGCGCGCCCGCCGCAAGCAGGACCGGCGCCGGCTTTTCCGGACCATCGGCGACCTTCGGGATCGTGCGCCACAGATCCATGACCAGTGCAGCACCCTTCCCCTTTGAACCGACTGCGATCGGATTGGCGCCTGCAAGAAGCTGCAGATTCCTGTCGATGAGTTCTGCCGCGAGCGCGATGGCCTCGGCCGCTCGGAACTTGTTCAGAAAGCGCATCACCTCCTCCTCCCTGTCGCTTGCAGTTTGTGTGGCGCGGAGTGTCGATCCTGATTCGGGTTATTCCGAATCAGGATTCACGCTGGGGAAGTGCCGCGCACTCTGTCCTCGTCTGAATACCGCAAGCTCCAGCGGCTGCTGGTGGCTGCGCGCAAGGCGGCGGGGCTGACGCAGATGCAGGTCGGCGAGCGGCTCGGACGGCCGCAGTCCTATGTGTCGAAGTACGAAAACGGGGAGCGGAACCTGGATGTGATCGACTTCGTCACGGTGTGCCAGGCACTGGGGGTGTCACCGGCCGCGTTGGTGGAGCAGATTGGGAGGGAACTGCTGCCGGTGCTTGGTGGAAACCGTAGAGCGAGCCGGTTGAGTGGATGAATTCTCGGGAAGGCGACGTTGGCGCGGCGTCGGCGCCCGTTGAACGCTGGTGCCAAGTCGCGGGCCTTTCAACCGGGCCGAGGGAGCTTCTACGCGGCGCGTAGCGCTCGCGAAGCCGGTGACTGGCTCAGACTCCCTGGTCGCCGACTTTCACAGACTTGAATTCAGCAGGGACGGCTCTCCCCTGCACTTAAGTAGACTAGCCGAGATCGGATTACGGAAACTGCGGGAAGTGTCCCAAATGGGCCCCTTGCGGACGTAGAAGCGGCCCGGTCGAAAGGGCCGATTTCTGAGGGCTAAGCAGTCAACGATCGAGCTCAGGCACTTTGGCCCCTGCTCGTCCTGATCGGACACTTGGCTAACCTCCTAAAAGGGCCTCGCCGCGTTTCCGGCATGCCGACGCATGTGTGGGCGAGCGCGGGCGCTTCGAGAGTGGCGGCCTACTGTGCAGCTCTTGCGGGCGGCGCCACCGCGGCGCCCTGGATGCCATGCCGGGCTAAGGCTTCGGCCACGAAGCCATTGCGCTTGCATTCCTCGACGAAGTCCTTCAGGGCCTGCTCCGCGCCCGGGCCGCGGCTGGCCGGCGTGCCCATGGCCTGCTGGATCAACATGAAGCGACCGGGCAGCAAGCGAAGCCCGCCCAGGCGCCGGGCGTCGGCCTCGAGTTGCTGCTTCACGCCCGCGGCCACGTCCGAGCCCTGCTCCAGGAAGGTGTCCACCACGGCAGGGGAGGTGGGCGCCCGCTCGATGGACGCGGCCTTCATCGCGCGCGTGAGATAAAGGTCGTAGGCGCTGCCCTTGCCCACGGTGACCCGCGTGCCCGCACGGTCGACTTCCTCGTTGTCTTGCAGGGGCGAGTCGCTGCGTACCAGGTACGCGCCTTCGATCAGCACATAGGGCGCGGTGAAGCGGATGCCCTGGCCGCGAAGCGGGTCGATGGCGAAGAATCCGATGTCGGCCTGCTCGGCGGTGACGGCCTCCACGGACTTGCCGGCAGCGTCGAAAACCACCAGTTCCACGGCCACGCCCAAGTGGCTGGCGAAGGCCCGGGCCAGGTCCACCGAGACGCCACCCACCGCCGCCGTCTGCGGATTCCAATTCGCGAGGATCGGGTTCCCGAGGTTGATGGAGGCGCGAAGCACGCCGGTGGGCGTGAAAGCTTTGACGATGTCCGGAGAAACAGGCATGGAAGGGGCTCAGGGGGTCAGGATCTCGCGGATCTTCGTGTGGTTGCGCAACGTGATCCTCAAGTGTTCGCGCATGGCCTCGGCCGCCTCTTCGTTGCGCTCGCGCTCCAGCAGGTCCAGCAGCTGCAGGTGCTGCTTGCAGTGCTCCTTGTAGCGCGTGCGGTTCTGCATCGAGCGGTAGGACAGCAGGCGGCGCACGCGGTTGACGCGCCGGATGGTGTCGATGAAGAAGGCGTTTCCCGAGCCCTCGACAAGCGATTCGTGGAAGCGCACCCCGCGCTCGTGCAGCGCGTCGGCGCTGTCGGTCTCGATGCCACCGTCCAGCAGGTGCTTTTCGGCCGCGCGGCAGCGCGCGATCACCTCGGGCGCAAGCCGGTAGTTCGGCTCCAGCAGCGCCGCAGGCTCGAGCGCCAAACGAAGCCGGTAGGACTGCAGCAGGCTGTCCGCGGTCGTGAGCATGGAAGAGAAGATCCAGCCGTAGCCCGGCTTCTTCTCCGCCCAGCCTTCGTTGGCGATGCGGCCCAGCACGCCGTTGAGCTGGGCAGGCGTGAGGTTGTAGCGCTGCTTGATCAGGGTCTCGGTGAACTCGGCCGGCAGCAGGCCGCGCAGGCGGTCGTCGGCGATGCGGAAGTACACCTCGGTGATGACGTCCGTCTCGTCGATGCCCAGCTTCTCCGCGAAGTCCTTGGCCGTCGAGTCGACCGTCTGGGCAAGGAAGTAGCCGCGATTGGGCTCGCGCTTGAGCACGCCTTTCTCCGCCAGCAGCGACAGGGCGTCGTTGATCGGCGAGCGGGACACCCGCAGCCGGTCCGCGAGCAATTGGGCCGGCAGGTGGCTGCCCACGGGCATGGCCTCGGCCTTGATCAGGTCGATGATCTGGGTGGTGATGGGTTGTTCGGGCCGCATGGGCCTGAATTGTCCATTCAACTCGGTCATGGCTGCGCCGGCTTGCCGTGCTCGGCCACCATGCGCCGGAGGGTGGAGGGGATCACGCCGCCCTTGCGCAGCAGGTCGACTTCGAGCTGGGTCTCCACGGCCGCCGTCGCCGAGAGCGCTTCGCTCCTTCCATCGGCGCGCAGAACCCGGACTTCGACGGTGCAGCGCGGCGAGATGTCCTGGGGCTTCGCATCGACCGAGATCCGGTCGCCAGGGACCAGGTCCAGGGAAGCGGGGGTGATGCCGGCCGGGAACTTCAGCGGCAGGATCCCCATGCCGATGAGGTTGGAGCGGTGGATGCGCTCGAAGCTGTTGGCCAGCACGGCGCGGATGCCCAGCAGGCGCTGGCCCTTGGCGGCCCAGTCGCGCGAAGACCCCGTGCCGTAGCGCTCGCCGGCCACGAGCACCACGGCCTCGCCGTCGCCCGCATGGCGGCGCGCCGCGTCGTACAGGGGCATGACATCGCCGCTGGGCGCATGGATGGTGTGGGCCACCGGCACGCCCGGTGCCAGCAGGTTCTTCAGCGTCTTGCTGTGGAAGGCCCCGCGCACCATCACTTCCCAGTTGCCGCGGCGCGAGGCGAAGACGTTCAGGTCGTCGCGGTCGTCGCCGCGCTCGACCAGGAAGTCGGCCACCATGCTGTTGCGGGGGATGGCGCTGGCCGGCGAGATGTGGTCGGTGGTGATGTCGTCGCCCACCACCAGCAGCGGGTAGGCGGTGTAGTTGCCCAGCAGGCTGCCCTCGTCCATGGCGGCAAAGGGCGGGCGCCGCAGCGCGGTGGATTTTTCATCCCAGGGATAGAGCGCCGAATCGGGGGCGGGCAGCTGGTGCCACAGGGGGTTCTGGGAGGCCAGCGTGAAGGCGCGGCGGTAGTCGGCCGGGTCCTGGGAGGCAGCTAGGCAGGCGTCGATCTCCTCGGGCGTCGGCCACAGGTCCTTCAGGAAAATTGGCTGGCCCGCCGCTGTGATCTGGACCGGGTCGGTGCGGAAATCCTTCTCCGCGTCGCCGGCCAACCCGAAAGCGATAACCAGGGGCGGAGACATCAGGAACCCGAGATCCAGGTCCGGGTGCACTCGGCCCGGAAAGTTGCGGTTGCCCGAGAGCATGGCCACCGGATGGATCGCTTCGGCTGCCATCGCCGCCTGCACCTGCGGCAGCAGTTGCCCCGAATTTCCGATGCAGGTGGTGCAGCCGTAGCCCACGATGTCAAACCCGACAGCGGCCAGATCTTCCGTGAGCCCCGCCCTCAGCAGATAGGCAGCGGCCGCAGGAGAGCCCGGCCCCGTGGACGTCTTCACCCACGACGGCGCCTTCAGGCCGAGGGCCCGCGCCTTGCGGGCGACGAGCCCGGCGGCGATCAGTAGGCGAGGGTCCGAGGTGTTGGTGCAGCTGGTGATCGCAGCAATCGCCACCGGATGCCTGGGCATGCCGCCAGCAGCCGGCGCCTTGGGTTGGAAGCCCAGGGCGCGGAGTTGTGCGGCCGTGTCGCCGTAGCCATGTAGGTCCTGCGGGCGGCGCGGGCCGGCCACGTGCATCTGCACGGCATCCAGGTCGATCTCGATGCTGCGCGTGTAGCGGGGGCTGGCCGAGGGATCGAACCAGAGGCCGGTCGCCTGCGTGAGCACGCGCACCCTCTCGACCGCCTCGGCGCTTCGGCCCGTGCCCCGAAGGTAGGCGAGGGTGTGCTCGTCCACGGGAAAGAAGCCGGTGGTCGCCCCGTATTCGGGTGCCATGTTGGCGACCACGCAGCGGTCGCCCGCACTGAGCGCCGCCACGCCCGGCCCGAAGAACTCGACGAACTCACCGGAGACGCCGGTGGCGCGCAATCTGCTGGTGACCGTCAGCGCCAGATCGGTGGCGAGCACCCCGGGCCGCAGGCGGCCCGAGAGGCGCACGCCGATCACGTCGGGGATGCGCAGCATGGTGGGCATGCCGAACATCACCGTCTGCGCTTCCAGGCCGCCGACGCCCCAGCCCAGCACGCCGATGCCGTTGACCATGGGGGTGTGGCTGTCGGTGCCGATCATCATGTCCGGTACCAGCCAGTGGGCACCGTCGCGCTCCTGCGTGGTGACGACGGTGGCGAGCTGCTCCAGGTTGATGGTGTGCATGATCCCCGTCCCCGGCGGATTGATGCGCACGCCCTTGAGGACCTTGGACGCCCAGCGCAGGAAGCCGTAGCGCTCGGCATTGCGGCGGATCTCGAACGCCATGTTGCGCTCAGGCGCATCGGGGCGGCCGAAAGCTTCCACCGCCAGCGAGTGGTCCACCGAGACGTCCACGGGAAGGCTGGAGTTGAGCAGCGCAGGGTCGATGCCTGCCTCGGCCAGCGTGCTGCGCATGGCGGCCAGGTCCACCAGCGCCGGTGTGCTGGTCGTGTCGTGCATCAGCACGCGGCCGGGCTGGAACGCCACCTCGGCATCGCTGGTGCCGTGGTCCGCCCACGCCAGCAAGGCCTCGATGGCCGCATGCCGTTCTTCGCCGCGCATGTTGCGCGCCACGTTTTCCAGCAGCAGCCGCAACACCACGGGCAAGCGATCCAGACGCGCTCCTGCCAGGCGGGCAAGGTTGACCGCCTGATAGCCCCTGCCGCCCACCTTCAAGCCAAGCCTGGGAGGCATCTCAGTGTTTTCCATGATTTGGATTTTGCATTTGCCGTTCATAAAATGCAAACCAGTGCAAACCCTCAGATTCCTCCGCGGCGCCGCACTGCGCCCGGCAATGAGCCCTCCCAGTGACTTCTGACATCTCGCGAAACAAGGTCGCGCAGGCGCTGCCCAGCAGGCGCCGCGCGCTGCAGCAGTGCGGCGTCGGCCTTGGGCTGACGCTGACAGGCCCGGCCGTGGTGGGCGTATTGGCCGGTTGCGCCGGGCTCGGCGCCACGCCTGCGACCACCTCTACCGCTTCCAAAGGATTTCCCATGTACGCCTATGTCGGCAGCCGAACCACCAAGGAAAGAAACGCGCGCGGCGAGGGCATCAGCATCTTCCGCTTCGATCCCGAGCGCGGAACGCTGCAACTCGTCGGCATCGAGAAGGGGCTGGTCAACCCGTCCTTCCTGGCGCTCAGCCGCGACGGCAACTTCCTCTACACCGTGCACGGCGACGAGAGCGAAGTCAGTGCCTTCAAGGTCGATCGCCAGACGGGCCGCCTGGACTTCCTCAACCGGCAGAGCACGCAGGGCAAGAACCCCGTGCACCTGGCCTTCGACCCGAGCGGCCGCTACCTGGTCATCTCCAACCACATCGGCGCCAGCCTGGCGGTGGTGCCGGTCAATGCCGACGGCACGCTCGCGCCGCTGACTCAACTGGTGAAGCTCGAGGGCCCGATCGGCCCCCACCGCGCCGAGCAGAAGCAGGCCAAGCCGCACTTCAATCCCTTCGATCCGTCCGGACGATTCGTGGTGGTGCCCGACAAGGGCCTGGACCGCGTTTTCAGCTTCCGGTTCGAGCAGGGGCAACTCGTGCCGGCGGAAAAGGCCTTCGCGGTCACACGCGAGACGGCCGGGCCGCGCCACCTGGCCTTCCATCCGAAGTCGCCATGGGCCTACGTCGTGAACGAACTCGATTCCACCGTCACCGCCTACCGCTTCGACGCAAGCACCGGTGCGCTCGACGCCTTCCAGATCGTCTCGTCGCTGCCGGACAGCTTCATCGGCAACAGCCGGGCATCCGAGATCGAGGTCGACGCCAGCGGCCGCTTCCTCTACGCCTCCAACAGGGGCTACGACTGCGTCGCCGTGTTCGCCATCGACAGCGCGACTGGACGCCTGAGCTTCCAGGGCGCGCAGCAGACCTCGGGCAAGACCCCGCGCTTCTTCGCGCTGGCGCCCGACGGGCGCTTCATGTTTGCTCTCAACGAGGACAGCGACTCGATCGAAACGCTCGCAGTGGATTCGAAGACCGGACTGCTCGAACCAACCGGGGCCCGGGTGAGCTCCGGCAGCCCGGTGTGCATGGTGTTCTCCGCCTGAGGGGCACCGCCTCTCCCATCCGAACCGTTCAAGGACCTCTCATGACTTTCAAACGCTCCATCCTCGCACTCGGCCTCGCCGCTGCCGCAACGACCTCGACCTTTGCGCAGGGCGCCGACTATCCCGCCAAGACCATCACCATCGTCGTCCCGTTTTCGGCTGGCGGTGGCGTGGACAACATTGCGCGTCTGTTGGCCGAACAGTTGCGCACCACACTCAAGCAGACGATCGTGATCGACAACAAGCCGGGTGCCAGCGGCATGCTGGGCGCGCAGGCGGTGGTCAAGGCCGCACCTGATGGCTACACGCTGCTGCTCGGCTCGGCCGGTGAAACAGCAATCAACCCTTTCGTCTACAAGGGTCGCATGCAATACGCGCCTGAGAAGGATCTGGCGCCGATCACGTTGGTCACGCGGGTGCCGAATGTGCTGGTGGCTAACTCGGCGCTGCCGGTCAAGAACGTCGAGGAGTTGATTGCCTACGCGAAGAAGAACCCGGGCAAGGTGTCGTACGCGACCAGTGGCGTGGGGAACCCGCAGCACCTGAATGGCGAGCTGTTCAATTCGCTGGCCGGTATCCAGATGAATCACATTCCTTACAAGGGTTCAGCCGGACAACTCGTCGACGTCGCTGGTGGCAACGTCGACCTGAGTTTTGTCAGCATGGCCGGCGCGGCGCCGTTCATCAAGGGCGGCCGGCTGAAGGCGCTGGCCGTGACGTCGGCCAAGCGCGCCAGCTTTGCGCCTGAAGTTCCGAGCATTGCCGAGTACAAGCCGATGGCTGCCTACAACCTGGACAACTGGTTCGGACTGTTCGCGCCTGCCAAAACACCGCCAGATGTGCAGCAGAAGCTCAACGCCGCAGTGACGCAGGCGCTGCGTGACCCCGCTCTGGCGAAAAAGTTGAACGATCAGGGCGGCGAGCCCGCACCCATGACCATCGATCAGTTCCGCACGTTCATCAAGGCCGAGTCGGTGCAGTACGCCCGTATCGTCGAAGCCGCAAAGATCACCCCGGAAAACTGAGAGGCCTTGCAGGCCGCTCTTGCCACAACCTCGCTCAACCCAAGGAGACAACATGCATCGCAGCACATTCCTGAAATCTCTCGCAGCGCTATCGGTCACCGGTGCGCTTCCCCTGTCAGCCTGGGCCGCCGCCGACATCAAGACGATGATCCCCGCCAACCCTGGAGGAGGCTGGGACACGACCGCCCGGGCTCTGGGCAAAGCCATGCAGGAGGCCGGGTTCGCCTCGTCGGTCAACTACGAAAACAAGGGCGGCGCCTCCGGGACGATTGGCTTGGCGCAGTTCGTCAACAGCACCAAGAAGGATCCGAACGCGATCATCATGACCGGCGCAACAATGGTAGGCGGCATCATCGCCAGCAAGCAAGCTTCGCAGTTGCAGGCGGCCACGCCGCTGGTGCGACTCATGAGCGAATACCAGGTGTTCGTAGTGCCAACCGACTCGCCCATCAAGACGATGAAGGATGTGGTCGATCAGATGAAGAAGGACCCTGGCAGCGTCAAATGGGCCGGCGGCTCGCGTGGGACGACGGAGCACATCGCCGCGGTCATGATCGCGCGGGAAGCTGGCATCGAACCCACCAAAGTGAACTATGTCGCGTTCCGGGGCGGCGGTGAGGCCGTCGCCTCCATCCTCGGGGGCAACGTCACGGTGGGCGGAAGCGGCTACACCGAGTTTGGCGAATACATCAAGGCCGGCAAGATGCGCGCCATCGCAGTGACCTCCGATGCGCGCTTGAAGGGCGTCGACGCACCAACCCTCAAAGAACAGGGCCTGAACGTCGTGATCGGCAACTGGCGTGGTGTCCACGGCGCTCCAGACATCACCCCGGCGCAGCGCACGGCGCTCATCGAGGGCATCGTGAAGGCGACCAAGACGAAAGCCTGGCAGCAAGCCGTTGAACAGAACGGGTGGACACCCGCGTTGCTGACTGGCGACGAGTTCAGCAAGTTCGTGGAAGACGAATTTGCAGGCTTGCGTGCCACCATGACCAAGGCCGGAATGATCTAAAGCATTTCGACTGGCAGGGAGCGCAACTTCGCCTTTTGCAAATGCTCATGCACACCAGCTCGCGCGCCCTGCGTCAGATCCTGCTCCCAAGTTCGTTCAGCCGCCGCGCGGCTGTCGACTAGAAAGACGTCGGACGGCTCATGGTCCTTGGATGGACTGTGTGGTTCACCGCTCGAGGAATGCCACGAACTCGCCCAGCTGGATCGGCTGGCGAAGAACAACCTGATCGACAGACATCGTGACGGCGCAGCATGCCGAGTACGGTGCCGCGCAGGCGTACGCGACTGCCTGAGAATGGTCTCCACGGCCGTCAATATCCGCTTGGAGCACATTCCTGCAGAACGGGTCCCTATCTTGAGACTGCTTAACGCCAGTCACCGGACATCGGGGGCCCTGAGCTGAAAGACTGCTCCTGGCCGTTCACGGCTCAACGGGAATGCCTTGAAATTTTAGGTTGCAGCGGAGTTCTCGCATCTCTGCTTGCTTCTCGGGCTGGCTAGTCAGACGCAGGTTATCCCGGTGGGCAAAGGCGCTTCGCCTCTGGTTCAGGGGCTGTCGAACCTTTTCGGAACAAAGGACGGACTACCCGTCTACCATGCAGTCTATGGAACGGGGCACTTCTGGCATGGGTCGGGTTCAGAATCTTGTGCGGGCTGGCCTCTAGTCCTCACTGCCTGGATTGCCCGCCCGACAGGATGACCATGAGCATTCCTCCAAGCATCTCGACGTTCTGGGCAGCCTTCTGCGCTGAGGTCGGAGCCGATTGCTCCGACCGGTTCTACGAAGCGTTCCATTTCGCCGACAACGAATCTGACGCCAATGCACTTGCGACCCTCGTACTCGCGGGCGGAAAGCGGGCAACAGCCAGCCTGGTCTGGTCCTTCGAGAACGACAAACGCCCGCTACCCAAGCCGGGCGCTCTCAGCGTCGTCACCGACTGGGATGGAAGGCCGGCGTGTGTGATAGAGACCCGGGAGGTCGAGGTCTCAACATTCGAGCAGGTCAGTACCGAATTCGCGGCCTGCGAGGGGGAAGGCGACGGGACGCTCGCGTATTGGCGGCGCGTTCACTGGGCTTACTTTGGCCGCGAGTGCATGCGCTTGGGCCGAGAGCCAAGTCTGGTCATGCCTGTTGCGTGCGAGCGATTCCGCGTCCTGTTCAGAGGCGGCACTTGAATGCGGATGCCTCAAGGCGCCAGTCAAGTGCCTCGGCCGGCTTCAGTCGGCCACCAGCGGAAGCTCAGAAAACCACCCGCTAATGTCGCCTTTCGGAAGGGCAAGCAGCCAAACCCCGGGTGCGCCCGGTTAGACATGAACACGCCGTATAGACAGCGACGTTCGCCACGTGCCGGATGCCTGAGCCGACGGGCACCGCGATCGGGTCCCCTCACCAGTTCGGCATGTGAGCGAGAAGCAGCGCCATGACGGCTTGCACGCGCATCGGCTGCCTGCGTCGCGGCGCATGAACCAGATGCGCCGTCTGGGAAGGACCCGTCCATTGCGGTAGTACGCGCACGAGCGACCCGTCGCGCAGAAGCTCATTGACCATCCAGCTCGGCTGCAACGCAATTCCGGCGCTTGACTGAACGGCCTGCAGCAAGGCCACCGCGCTGTTGACCCGATAGCGGCTCGAGATGACGACGCTCACGTCCCCGGCACGCCCTGTGAGGACCACGGCGTCATCGCGCCCGCCGTATCGGAGGTAGCGGTGTTTGGCCAAGTCCTCTGGGCGCCTCGGGCGCCCATGCTGCTTCAGGTACTCGCGCGTGGCGACCAGGTAGCGCGGCCAGATCGCCAACTGCCGGGCGACGAGGTCAGGCGGCAAAGCGCCTCCGATGCGAACCGCAAGGTCGATGCGTTCCTCCACGGGGTCGACGAAACGATCTTCCAGCACCAGCTCGATCTGCAGCAGTGGAAATTCCTCCAAGGCCTGCAGCATGAGGCTGTTCAGGCGCAATTCGCCCAATGCAACGGGGGCTGCGACGCGTACGGGGCCGCGGGGCGTTCGCACCCGATCACCAAGGTCGGATACGGCCTCGTCGTAGGCCTCCAGCAGTTGCTTTGCGCTGACCAGAAAGCGCACACCTTCGTCCGTGGGCAGCACCCGGAAACTGCTGCGCTCGAGAAGCCGAACGCCAACCGAGCCTTCCAGGGCGGCGACGAGCTTGCTCACGGTGGGCTGCGTCGTGCCCATCTCCCGGGCCACCGCGGAGATGCTGCCCAGTTCAACGGCCCGCACGAAAGCGCCCATTGCTTTCAATCGATCCACGTCATTCCAGTTTCTTTGAGGTCGTCTTCCATTTTGCCGCCTTCACATCAAAGTTGGAATCATCGACAGTGAGGCGACCGATACATCCAAGGTGAACTTCATGACGACACGCGTGACTCATTTCGCACTCGGCGCAGCGCTCGCCGTCTGCGCGGCCATGAGCTCGGCACAAGCGGTGCGACCGACCGACCAAGCCCAGCGCAAGCACTGGACGACCAGTTGGATCGCCCCCGCCGAGCCCACATGGGACAAGGACTTCGCCCTGCCCCTTGGAATGGCCGAGGAACTGAAGGACTCCACGCTGCGCCAGCACCTGCGCGTGAGCCTCGGCGGCGAGCGCATCAGGCTCGTGATCAGCAACGAGTACAGCGGCCAGCCGCTCAAGGTCGGCGCCGTGCACGTCGCAGTCGAGGGCCATCCCGTCGGCGCTGACGTCCTTTTCCAGGGCGCGCACGGAGTCTTCGTGGCGGCCGGCGCGAAGGCTTTGAGCGACCCCATTGACCTCCAGGTGCGGGATGGATCCCGCCTGAAGGTGGACATCTACCTTCCAGGCGCTGCACGCATCGGCGGCTTTCACTGGGATGCGCGGGATCTCTCGACCCTGCTGACCGGCAACGTCGCCGGAAAGGTCGGTCCGGCCCAGGGCCAGGCGCTCGGTACCCGCGCATTCCTCTCGGCCGTGCAGGTCGAGTCCAGCCGCGAACCGGCCACGGTCGTGACGCTGGGGGACTCGATCACCGATGGCAACGGCTCCACGCCGGGTGCCGACCACCGCTGGCCAGACTTCCTGGCCCGTCGCATGCAATCGCACGGCGTCGCCGTGCTCAATGCCGGCATCTCGGGCAATCGCCTTCTGCGGCCCGGCATGGGCGAGAGCGCCATGGCGCGCCTCGAGCGCGACGCGCTCCAGCAGACGGGCGTGCGAGGGGTGGTCGCCCTGCTCGGAACGAACGACATCGGCTGGCCCGGCGCGGCCTTCGCGCCCGGCGAGGCGTTGCCGGACCTCGATGAGCTGACGCAAGGCTTTCGCCAGTTCGTTGCGCAAGCGCACGTGCGCGGTGTGCGGGTGATCGGCGCGACCTTGCCGCCTTTCGAAGACGCGCTGAAAGGGACGCCGTTCGAAGGCCACTACAGTCGCCAGAAGGATGCACTGCGCAACGCACTCAACCAGTGGATCCGCACCTCTGGCACCTTTGACGGGGTGGCCGACTTCGACCGGTTGCTGCGCGACGAAAGCCGCCCGAGCCGGATGCGCGAGGCCTACGACTCCGGCGATCATTTGCATCCCAACGATGCGGGCTACAAAGCGATGGCGGAACTGATTGATCTCCAAGGCCTGCTCGGCGGCAGTTAACGAAGTATCTGCCGAATGATCTTGAGGGCTCGCGCCATGGTCGCAGGCGAGGTCGTCGACCGAGAGCATCCGACACCCTTGCCTTCGCGGTTTCTCAGCGGATCGAGGATCCCCAAGCCATAGACGCTGTCCGCAACCTTGCCGCGAGCGCAACCTAAGCCAAGTCTTGGAAGATCCAGCAGTTGCGCCCTGCCCTCTCTATCGGCTGCTCTCGCTACAAAGCGGGCGCACGCCGGCGGAACAGAAGTGGCGTTCAGTTCCACCGGGAGCGATTCGCCGATCTGTCCCGCCTGGGATCTGTAGGCGTTTTTGTTTCGTGGTCCGTCGGGCCTACGGCAGAATCCTCAGCCAGTGGCAATGCCGGAACCTAAGGAACATCACACATGGGCGCGCAATGGAAAGCCAAGCACAAGGACCTGGCGGCCAATGCCCGGGGACGCTTGTTCGGGAAGCTTGCGAAGGAAATCATGATCGCCGCCCGCAATGGGGCAGATCCGGCATCGAATGCTCGGCTGCGGCTGGTGGTTGAGCAGGCGCGCAAGGTCTCGATGCCCAAGGACACGCTGGAGCGAGCCATCAAGAAGGGCGCCGGCCTGACCGGCGAGTCGGTGCATTTCGAGCATGTGGTCTACGAAGGCTTCGCGCCGCACCGGGTGCCGGTGATGGTCGAATGCCTGACCGACAACGTGAACCGTACCGCGCCGGAAATGCGCGTGCTGTTCCGCAAGGGCCAGTTAGGCGCTTCAGGTTCGGTTGCCTGGGATTTCGACCATCTCGGCATGATCGAGGCCGAACCGCAGCAAGCAGGGGCCGACCCTGAAGTTGCCGCCATCGAGGCGGGTGCACAGGATTTCGAGCGCGGTGAGGAGGGGGTCACGGTTTTCCTGACCGACCCGGTCGATCTCGACCTGGTTAGCCGGGCGCTGCCGGCGCAGGGCTTCCGCGTGCTTTCGGCGAAGCTGGGCTACAAGGCCAAGAATCCGATCGATCCGAGCAGCCTGAGCGCTGAGGCGTTGGAAGAGGTCGAGACCTTCCTGGCCGCCATCGATGCGAACGACGACGTGCAGAACGTGTTCGTGGGCCTTTCAGGGTAGTCGCCGACGTCCCCCCGAAGCTGCTAGTCACCTGCATGCTGGCATGTCTAGTCGTGGTTGTCGCAAGGGACCCGGACGATCGACGCCGACAATGCTGCCAAGCACGTTCCTCGCCCGAGACGACGCCCCAGCCCGGACCGAATGTCAGGCACCGTCTCGGGCGCCTGGGGCCTGCACGCGAGGTGCTTGCGACACTTCACCCGGACAGTGCGATCCATCGCCAATGGATGCGTACGTCAGACAACCCTCGATGGCTTTCGCTGATTCGGGAGCACTACTTCGGCGCCCTCATCGAGTCCGGATTTCTCAGCGAGGCGCGCGCGCAGGAGTGGGCGGAGCAGGTGCAGCGTACTGCTGCACGCGTCCGAGCGGGCCAGCCCCCTGCCTCACCATGAGACTTTGCCTCTACCGCAAGACGATCCGCCCCGCCAGGTAGCCCGCATCCTCATCCGCCCCGAACAAGAAGCCCGACTTCCACTTGTGGAGCCAAGGCAAGCCCAGGAAGTAGAGACCGGCTTCGGAGGTCACGCCGCGCTCATGCACAGGTGTTCTCTTGGACGCAGGTGATTCGCCGAATACAGGAAGGTCGATCCAGCTGAACTCCGCGTGTGCACCGTTGGCCCAGATCACAGCGCCGATACCTTCGCGAGCGAGATCGAGGGTGCGGATGGGCTCCTTGAGTTCCGGCGGATCCGGCAAGGGGTCTTCCGGCGAATCCTCCGCAGGTTCCACATCCAGTTGCTGCGCCCGAACCACCTCGTCGCACCGAAGTGTGAACGCCTGCAGCGATTCGTCGCCATGAGCGACGCTGGCAGCAAGGTCGTCGGCAATCTCGATCCTGCCGTCCCGGGCGGCCCTGACGCGCCCGAGCAGCACGACGCCGTCGGCGGCCAACTGGCGCAGGTCGATGTCATGCCCGCCGTTCACGCCGGTCATCAGGCGGGACAGGCGGGCGCCCTTCCACTCGCGAAGCGTTGAATCGGCCGAGCCCGTTGCGATCAGCCACCAGATGCAGTCCTTGCCGCGATAGCTGCGCCGGATCCGCTCGTGCGAGCTGACGGACAGGAACACGCGCCGGCCGGCGCGGCACAACTCCTCGGCAATCTGCACGCCGGAGTTCCCGGCGCCGACCACGAGCACGGCGCCCGATGGCAGCTGCCCCGGATTGCGGTACCCGGTCGAATGAAGCTCGAACACGCCCGCGCCCAATGACGCTGTCGCCCGCGGCACCTGGTAAGGGCCCGTCGCCACGACGACGTTGCGTGCGACGAAAAGAGTGCCGTCGGTCTGCACTTGCAACTCGCCCGACCCCGGCTTGCGCGCAAGCGAAAGCGCTGCGCACTGGGTTCGCACGGGCGCGCGGATGGCCGCTGCGTAGCGCTCGATGTAGTCGGTCACCTCGCGCAGTGGCGAGAAGGCATCGGGGTCGGCGAGCGGGTCGGCCGTCATGCCGGGCCAGCCCGGAAGGTTCATGTTCCAGTTGGGCGACTGGAAGTGCAGCGAATCCCAGCGCTCGCTGCGCCAGCGCTCCGCCAGCTGTCCGCGCTCGAGCACGAGGTGTTCGCAGCCCAGGCGGCTCAGGTGGTAGCTCATCGCCAGGCCAGCCTGGCCACCACCGATCACGACGGTTTCGACTTGCTCAACGGACATGGAGAACCCCCGGAACCTTGCGACAGCGGGCGTTGGCTGCGCCCCGGCGGAGTATGCGCGCAGCGTGCGGGTGCGCACGTTGCCCCGGACCAGGTCGACTCACGCCGCCGGCGGGGGGCTCCTTCGCAGCACGTCCAGCAGCGGGCCGACGATGTCCAGCGGCAGCGGGAAGACGATGGTGGAGTTCTTGTCGGCCGCGATCACCGTGAGCGTCTCCAGGTAGCGCAGCTGCAGCGCCTGCGGCTCGCGTGCGAGGACCTGCGCCGCCTGGGCGAGCTTCTCGGAAGCCTGCAATTCTCCTTCGGCATGGATCACCTTGGCGCGCCGCTCGCGCTCGGCTTCTGCCTGGCGGGCGATGGCCCGGATCATGGAGTCATTCAGGTCCACGTGCTTGATCTCGACATTGGTCACCTTGATGCCCCAGGCGTCGGTCTGGCTGTCGAGGATCTTCTGCAGGTCGAGGTTGAGCCGTTCGCGCTCGGACAGCATTTCGTCCAGCGTGTGCTTGCCCAGCACCGCGCGCAGCGTGGTCTGTGCCAGCTGGCTGGTGGCTGCCAGGTAGTGTTCCACCTGGATGACTGCCCGCTCCGGAACGACCACCTTGAAGTACAGCACGGCGTTGACCTTGAGCGTGACGTTGTCGCGCGAGATCACGTCCTGCGAAGGAACGTCCAGGGTCACGATGCGCAGATCGATTCGCACCATCTGCTGGATGCCGGGAACGAGGATCACCAGGCCCGGTCCTTTCACGCGCCAGAAGCGGCCCAGCTGAAACACCACGCCGCGCTCGTACTCGCGCAGGATGCGTAGCGAGCTGGCTGCCAGCAGCACCAGCAGCAGGATGAGCAGGGGCGGGACGATCAGGTGGGTCATGGTGCGCTCGCTGGTTGTTGCTGTTGTTGGGAAGCCGCGTCCGCGCCAACGATGGGTTGCACCTCCAGGCGCAGCCCGTCCATGCGCACGACTCGAACGATCTGGCCCGGCGCCAGCGGCTGGCCGGCGTGAATGCACCAGCGTTCGCCGTTCAGCAGGGCCCAGCCTTCGCCGTCCCGGGGGTCGAACTCGATCACCACTGCATGCGTGCCGAACAGTTGCGGAGCGCCGGTCACCACCGGTCGAGCGTGCGCCTTGACGGCCATTCGGATCAGCGCGACAAGGGCCAGGGCGAAGAGCCCGGCAAGCGTCGCCACAAAAGGCAGCGGTACGCCGAACCCGGGCAGTTCGCTGTCGATCAGCAGCAGCGCGCCGAACACGAAGGCAGCAATGCCGCCCAGGCCCAGCGCGCCATAGCTGGGCACGAAGGCCTCCGCCACGAAGAAGGCGATGCCCAGAAGGAGCAGCGCCAGGCCGGTGTAGTTGATCGGCAGCATCTGGAGCCCCCACAGGGCCAGCAGCAGGCACACGCCGCCGATCACGCCCGGCGCGACGAAACCCGGGTTCATGAACTCGAACACCAGGCCGTAGATGCCCACCATCATCAGGAGGAGCGCCAGGCTCGGATCGCTCAATGCGCCGAGCAGCCGGTCGCGCCAATTGAGTTCCATCACCAGCACCGGGGCCTGGGTGGTGGCCAGCTTCACGGCGGGCCCCTCGGGCTTGCCGGCGCCGCCCAGGCGAACTTCACGCCCATCGAGCTGGCGCAGCAAGTCGGTGCGATCGGCCGCCACCAGGTCGACGACCTTGCGCGCCAGCGCCTCGGGGGCCGCCAGGCTGGCGGATTCCTTCACCGCCTGATCGGCCCATGCCGCGTCGCGGCCGCGCAGCTGCGCCAGGCTGCGCAGATAGGCGCTGGCGTCCTGCACCCGCTTGGCGCTCATCGTGTCCTGCGATTTGTCGGCGGCGGGACCGGTGGCGCTGTCCTTGCCCTCCTTGGCGTCCTTGCCATCCCTGGGCTCCTTGTCCGGGCCGACGCCTGGTATTCCGACAGCGACCGGGGTCGCGGCCCGAGGTTCGTGGCCGGTGCCATCGCTGCGACATGGCAGGCGTAGAGGATGTAGGTGCCGGCGCTGGCAGCGCGGGCACCTGGCGGTGCCACGTAGCCGGCCACCGGCACCGGCGAGGCCAGGATGGCCTGGACGATGCTGCGCATCGCGGTGTCCAGTCCACCCGGTGTGTTGATCTCCAGCACCACCAGCCGAGCCTGCTCGCGTGCGGCGCGGTCCAGGGTGCGCTGCACCCGATCCACGGCGACGGGGCCGATGGCGCCGTCGATCTGCAGCACCAGAACCGGGGGTGAGGCAGCAAGGCTGCTGTCTTGTTGCTGTCCCTGCTGCCGCTGCTGTGGCGCAGCGGCACCCCATGGCAGCAACAGCGCCAGCAGCGCACCCAGGAAGCACAAGCGGATCGTCACGGCAGCCTCCGCGGGCAGCCTACACCTGCCACAGGCGCGTCGCTGCCGGGCCGGGGATTCCAGCGTCGAGGCAGGTGTTACGCCAGGCCGATGGGGAAGGCGACCGTGTCAACGAGCGGTTTCGGCCGGCTTGAACCTTACAAGTAGGTCCACAACATCTTCGTTGCCAGTGCGTACAGCAGGCAGGCGAAGACCCGCCGAAGGATGCCCAGGGGCAGTCGATGGGCAGTCCGGGCGCCGATGGGTGCCGTCAGCACGCTGCCGGCCACAATGCCGACGAGCGCGGGGGCATACACGAATCCGACGGCCAGAGGCGGAAGACCAGGGACATTCCAGCCGCTGAACACATACCCGAGCGTGCCCATCACGGCCACCGGAACGCCGAGCGCGGCGCCAGTGCCGATCGCGGTGGTGATGGAAACACCGCAGAACAGCATGAACGGCACGGTGAGGAAGGCGCCACCCGCTGAAACAAGGCCGCAGATCACGCCGATGACGACCCCGATCGCGATCAGCACCGGCGTGCCAGGCAAGGTCCGCGCAGCCGATGGCTTCCGACCGAGCAGGATCTGCGTCGCACCCGCGAACACGATCGCGCTGAAGGCCAATGCGAGCGCGCGCTGAGGAATCCACGCCGAAAGCGCAGTGGACAGCAGGGTCCCGACGACCATCGCCGGACCCACGCGGCGGACCAGGGACCAGTCCACGCCGCCCAAGCGATGATGTGCGCGCACGCTCGCACTGGAGGTGAACATGATGGACGCCATGCCCGTTCCCAAGGCGAGATGCACCACGTGGTCCGGCGCGAATTTTTGCGCAGCGAACATCGACGCCAGCACGGGCACCAGCGTCATGCCGCCGCCAATTCCGAGCAAGCCGGCCAGAAAGCCGATAAAGGCGCCAACGGCAAAGTAGATCGCTATCCAGGTCATCCCCGGAGTATGAAGCGATCGGGCCTGCGCTTCGGTGCGCCGGTGCGCGGATGCGCAGATGCCCGGCGACACACCCTTGCCGATCGGTTTCGATGAACTCGTACTCGTCGATCAAGCCAAGCTCCGCCAACGCCATCGGAAGCTTCACGCCGCCCGCGAACAGAGCCTGCCGGGCTGCTGCCCGAGTTGCCGGACGGTGTGCTCCAGTTGATTGCCGCGCACGACCTGGGCGTTCCAGTCCACTTGCTCCAGCGCAATTGGCCGCGCCGCCTCTACGGCACAACCTATTCGATGCCCGGTCCAGCCTGGAGACCAGGGCGCGACTGTGCTCGCTCATGCCGACGACCTCCACGGTGCTGCCGTGCTTGCGAAGGCGCTGGCAGATCTTGTCCAGGGCGTTCACTGCGGTGATGTCCCAGAAATGGGCGTCGCTGAGGTCGATGCGATGGTCGTCAGCCGTGGCAAGCCATAGATGATCAGCAGGCCGGCGCCCGCCATTGCGCCGACGTCGTGGCCACTGCCAAGCGCGACCTGCAGGCGGGCGAGATGCTGGACGGCGAAGGCGGCTACACGGTCTGGGGCAAGCTGCTGCCAGCCGAGACCTCCCTTCGCATCGGCGGCGCGCCGCTGGGCCTGGCCCACGGCATCAAGCTCGTACGGCCGGTGAAGGAAGGGCAGAGCCTCAGTTGGAGTGACGTGGCAATCGACACGTCGACAGGCGCCTATCGACTGCGCCAGCAACTGGAGAAGTTGCAGGTGCCGGCTAATTGAAGAGAGGAGGCTCGTGTTGTCGAGGCCCCTCCTGCCTCATTTGCCGGCGCGGTAGCCCTTGCCCTGCATGCACAGGTTGCGCAGTTCGTCCTGCTCACCCTTCGGTGTCTTGTTGAGCCGGATCTGGTATTCGCATTCGGACATGGCCGTCTTTGCGTCTTCCTCGCCGACGCCCTGTTTGGCGTAACGGGGCCCGGATGAGCCGCAGGCGACGAGCATCAGTGGGACGGCGATGACGAAAGAGGCAGAGCGAATTGCGCGCATGGAATGACCCAGGATGTAGATCGACGCTGCCAACTTATCCCGCGGGAGCGCGCACAGGCGCGCGTGTTTTGCTCCCAGTCGAGTAGGAAAGCGGTGCACGGGCGTGCAGGATGGAGCGCCGCGGAAAGTCGCGACGCCATTCTTCGCGGATCGCGATGAACCTCCGACTCGCTTGCACGTCCAAAAGCCATGCCTCCGATGTATCAGGAATGATTCGACCACTCCTCTTCCTCGTCGGGTTGCTCGCCATCACGGGCGCCGCTGCCCAGGTCCCGATTGCGGGGTCAGGCGCGGGGGCACCGATCGCAGTCCCACCCGTGCAGATTGGCCGCCCCGCCGACGGTGCGGCGATCGACGGGAAGCCGGCGCGAGCCGAGAACCGGACGGCGCAACCCGCAGTGCCGCAATCCAGCCCGCCGCCGGTGCCCATGGGCACCTGCAATGCCGGCGGCTGCTGGGACAGCCAGGGCAATCGATACAACAGCACCGGGGAAGGTTCCAGGCTCGTGAGCCCGGAAGGACGGCCATGCCAGTCCGTCGGCAAGTTCATTCACTGCAACTGACGGGCGCGAGAGCCCCGCTCAGGGGCTGCCGCAACTGATCCGGATGCCGGCGTAGTTTCCAGTTGCCTGGGCGCCGGTGTTGTCCGTGTCCGTCATCACCGCGACCCCCAGCACCGGCCCCGGCTCGGTGCCCCAGGCCTTCCTGTAGTCGTCGGCCACGTTGCGCTGCACAGACTGCCAGCGGCCCAGGCCACCGGGCCCCGAGGCCACCACCATCATCTTCACCTGGCTCGTATGCGCGGAAGGAATCACCGTGCCCACGGGGACATGGTCGGACCAGATGTACATGAGCACCGCGTAAGGCAGGTCGCGACGGGCCAGGTTCTTTGCCCGGCTGAAGCGCTTGCGCTCCACCTCGGGCAGCGTGGCGACGTCTCCGTCGAAGGCCACCAGTACGCGCAGCGGCGCGTCCTCCTTGGTCTTGTCCCGGTTGTCGGCGCCCGGCACCAGGGCGTCGGTCATCCAATCCCAATGGATCGTCATCGGCGTGCGCTGCGCGGCTTGCAGCCGTGCCACGTAGAGGGAGGCCGATCGGTCTGCCACGGCCCTGAGCACGGCGCGGCCGTTTTCTTGTGCCACGCTGTATTCGGTGTCTCGCTTGAGCCTGGACAGGGGCACGGCAGACCAGCCTGCAGCCTTGGCATCGAAAGCGAGATCGCGTGCCTGGCATGCCTCGCCCGCGTCCGGGGCGGCGGCGGCGGCCGAAATGCAAGACATCGCCAGGAGCCAGGGGAATATGCGCGAGATAGTCAAGGCGGGTTCGATCGTCGCAAAGTGGTGGCCACAATGTACCGACTCAACCGATCGGCGCAAGGGCGGCCGACCCCAAGGGCGGGCGGTTCGCGTACTTCAAGGTGCCGGCGCGGCCCTTCGCGTGGCAATGCCCGAGATGAAGCTCGATCCCTTTGAACGTGTGGACGACACGCCGTTCGCACTCTCGAAAGAGGCCTTGTTGCGCGACCGCGGTGAGCCCTGGCGCGCGCTGCGCAACGACGTCGGCCTGAACGAGATGGACTACGGCGACGTGGTGTACCGCTTCCAGGACTGCGGCCGCCTGGAGGAGATCACGCTGCAGGCCGAAGTGCTGAGCATCGGCAACCTGGCCGTTCCCTTCGCCTGCCTCGCCGCCTTCGTCCGCGCCCACGACCCGGCGGCGTTCGAGCGCGCCGGCTTCCTGGTCAGCCCCGGGTTCGGCCTGGCCTTCGACCCCTCGGAGCCGTCATGGGTGACTGCGCTGGCACGGCATTGCTTGCCGCAATGGAAACGCCTGAGTTGACGCGCGGACCTTCGCCATCATCTTTCGTGACCTGCAGATGGATTCCTGGTCAACCTCTCGCCGAACCGGGGATGATGTACTCCAGAGGCTGGTCTTGGCCAGTGCTGTAGAACATGCATGAGCATTTCCTCGCGCGACATCTGCCCAGCGGCCCCGTCAGTGAATGCGAAGTCGCGGCTTGTGACCAGCTATCTGCAGGACTGGCGCGAAAGCCGTCTTGCCGGAAAGCCTAGTCCGGAACGAACCTTGCCTTGAACCTGGCGACGTCATCCGGCTGTTCCAGGGTCACGAGTTGACCCATCTTGCCGTCCGACAGCCGGCATGCGGCGAAGAGGCTGTAGCGGCCACGCAGGTCATAGCTCGGGAGGTCGATGAGCGCATACGGCTGCGGCACGAACACCTGGTGTTCGAACACCATCCGATGCACGTTGCGTGGCGAGGGGAAGAGCTTGTAGTCGATGGTCTCGAAGGACTTTGCAGTAGCCATGCTGCAATTCTCGCTCTTTCGGCTCCTGCGCCCGCGAACCTTGAGGACACTAACTTCAACGGTCCGATGATCGGGGCGACGTTTCGCTGGTAGCGGGACGTTCGCGTGCCCATTCTTGGCGCGGTGAAAGCCGCCGTCGCGGCTATGCGGCCCTGTCGGTCGCTTCGACGGAGGCTTCGGCGCGGACCACGCAGACCCGGGGCTCGACCGCATCCGGACTGCGCTCCCTGTCGAAGGAAAAGCGCAAGGGCGCTTCACTGTGCCACCCGAATCGCAGGTACAGCAACACCATCCCCACTGCGAATCCATACATCAGGAGAGAAGGAACTGCATTGCCGAGGAGCTCGCCGCTACCGCGTGCCAGCAGTCGCGGAACGACGCTGAACGGCGCGATGACTGCAGCACCAACGATGAACCAGGAAAGCCAGAAACGCGGGGCCAGGGCCGCGTACACAATGCACCAGACGAAGAACCAGCAGAACACGTGGCCTACCGCGCCCATCAGAACGGCCGTGAGCACGGCGAGTTGGGCGCGGGCCAGATTCTCGGAAGTGGTGTCTTTCCAAAGCCGGTAGATTTCGATCGCGGCAATGCCGACGAACAGCAGCATGAACGCGAAGGATGCGCCCGGAATCTGTACTCCCCAGAGGTGTTCCAGAATCAGCAGCGCGTCCACGGGCCGCAGGAATTTCCACTCCACCATCGACGCCGTCTGCTGCAAGCCGCTGAGCGACCGGAACAGGAACAGGCCGGCCACGGCCATGATGACAATGGCCGGAAGCACGCGCCGCACATACTGCGCGACGGACAACATTCGTGCGCCCCGGTGGTAGATGGCGTCGGCCAGTGCAAGGGGCGCGGTCACGTACTTTGTCAGCACGGACATGGCCAGCATGAGCGGGCCAGCTGCCAATTGTGAACCCAGGAGGGCCATCCAGAGCAGCGCGGCAGCGATCATGGTCACGTCGTTGTGCCCCTCGGCAACGCTGCTGTGGACACCGAGGGGCAGCCAGCCGACGACCGCGATGGCCATGCACCTGCGCCAGGCCGGCCAGGGGGTCGTCAGCTTCCCGGTGAGCAGCAGACAGGCAATCCAGGACGCCGCCAGGATCAACTTCAGAATCAACCAACTGGCCCACGGTACGCCGCTGGTTGCGAGCACGACGGCCGAGGAGATCAAGGCCCACAGCGGCCCGTACGTCATGGAGAACGAGTCGTGGTTCAAGGGGAGATCGCTCGCCAGCCCCTGCGGGAAGGGGATCGCGAAAGGGTTGGCGCCATGGACGATCATCCTGCTCCAGACGACGGACTGTTGATTTCCATCTAGAAGTGACCCACTAACCCCGGCGATTTCCATCTAAATCTGACCCACGTAAGAACCCTAACCTGCTGCTTTTAGTG
>NZ_FOUG01000033.1 GCF_900114785.1 Variovorax sp. OV329 | reverse complement strand
GCATGGGCGACCTTGCCGATCACCTTGCCGGTGGCGGGGTTGTACACGTCCAGCGTCTTGCCGCTGGCCGCGTCGCACCATTCGTTGTTGATCAGCAGGCGCGTATGAGGGTAGGTGCCCGAAGTTGGCGTGGATTCGGATGTTGTCGCGAGAGAACTCGTCATGGGGAGCCCTAGATTGAGGCGTTGACACAAACAATTCGCCGGGTATGATAACGATAACAGAAATCGCCACAACAGCCACATTCATCTCCATGACGAACGATTCAACCACTCGACATCGCATTGCACGGGTCGACATCTTTCCCGTGGAAGTGCCGCGCCATGGGTCATTCGATCTGCAACGTGGGCGCACGCCTCGGACGTCGCCCTTCACCGTGGTCCGCGTGACGACGGATCAGGGAGTGGTGGGCTGGGGGGAGGGCGACACGCAGGTGCGCAGCCTCTTCACGGTGGCACGCGATCATCTCGCGGATGCTCTGGTGGGCGACGACGCCTTCAATTTCACCGCGTTGCACGCCAAGATGGACGCGATTGAGATGATGGTGACCGAACGCCTCGGGCATTGGAACTGCGTGCGTTGCGCCATCGACATTGCCTTGCATGACGCGATGGGCAGGGCGCTCAACGTGCCGGTGTATCAGTTGCTGGGTGGCAAGCAACGCGATTCGTTCGAGATCGTCAAGAACATTGGCGTGAGCGATTCGAAGACGTCGGCGGAGATTGCGCTGCGCTGCACGCAGGATGGCTATCGCAACATAAAGATGCGAGTGGGGGGGAATCACAGCGTCGACGTGGCACGTATCCGTGCGGTGCGCGAGGCGGTGGGGCCAGACATCAGCATTCGAATTGATGCCAACCAGGCCTGGACCCCGAAGCAGGCAATCCAGAGGATCCAAGACTTTGAAGCCTATGGCATCGACAGCGTTGAGCAGCCTTGCAAGTTCTGGGACCTCGAGGGCGGCGCGCAAGTCGTGCGCACGGTGCGCACCTCGATCATTGCGGATGAAGGCTTCTGGAGTGCCAACGATGCGCGGTTGCTGTTGCAGGCGCGTGCAGCTGACACGCTGCATGTCTATCTCGGCAAATGCGGTGGGCTACGCGAGAGCATGCGCATTGCTTCGCTGGCCCAGACCTTTGATGCCGACATCTCGGTGGGCGAGCGCGTTCCGCTTGGCATCTCGGAGGCGGCGCATGCGCACTATGCCGCGGCGCTGTCCAACGCGCATTTTCCGGCCGCGCTGGCCTACGACCTGAATGAGCACGACCTGCTGTGCAAGCCTGTGCGCAAGGAAGGGGGCACGATGTATGTGCCTGAAGGCCCGGGTCTCGGGATAGAGGTGGACGAAGACGCGCTGCGCCACTACGCGATGAAGGGCGCAGAATGAGCTTCAACATCACGCCTTCCAACTACCGGGACCACCACTCGCTCGCCCATGAGATGGGCAATCTTTGGGAAAACAACGGGTGGATGGTCTGGGACCGCACCGGCGGAGAGGATATTCTGCTGTGGGCTTCGCCTTACCGGTTGTTCGGTGGGCAGCCGGGCGGTCCGTATGCGCTGGGCGACGTGGCGCTTTCTCAGACGTTGCTGGTGCGCGCAGCGACGCCCGCGCCAGGACAGGCCGCGATGCGCGACAACCCGTTTCTCTGTGTGGGCTACGACCTGGGGGACCATCTGCCTGCCCAGGCGATCCAGGTGGACATCGACGCGAGCCGCGCGCGCTGGCAGGTTGGCAACCGCCAAGTCATCGCCCGTCCGCCTCAGTGGTCGCTGCATGGTGAACACGCGGGTGTCGGCTTGGACCTGTCGATGCAAGCCATGGGCCCGGGCTTCTGGTTCACCGATCCTCAGGCCCGTGTGGAGGAGACCGAAGAGCAGTGGTTTGTGGCTTGCGCGCGCGCCAAAGGTGTTATCGATGTGCAGGGAGAGCGCATCCCGATCTCCGGATTTGCGAGCCATGAACGTCATGTGCATTGCGGCGTGCGCTACAACCCGGTCAAGACGCTGTCTGCGCGCGGCGTGACCTGGCACGGTGGAGGTGCGGGTGACACGCAGATCATATTCCTGTCGCGTCCGTCCCTCGGCCTGGCATGGTGTCGCCTGGTGCATCAGGACCAGGTTCTGGATTTCAGCGCGCCGGAGCACCGCTATGCGATCGACGAGACAGAGTTCTGGGTGGACCCGCAAAGCCGATTGCAGATTCCTTGCGCGTGGCGTTCGACCTTCGAAGGACCGTCGGGCCAGGTGGTGGTGCGGGCGCGCGCGCACGCCCGTGCGTACTACCTGTGGCCGCACTACAAGCACGGATGCACCGTGCTGTATTGGTGGCTGGCTCAGGCGAATGTGCAGATCCGCGCCCGCAACGGGTTGAGCCTTGAGATCGAGGACATGCAATACATCGTTCACGACAACCGGCTGTTGTACCGGCAGCACCGAAACGACTGAGGATTCTTGATGCCCACTGTACTGATTACCGGCTGCGGTCGCGGCCTGGGTCTGGAGTTTGTCCGCCAGTACGCGGCTGACCAGTGGCGAGTGATCGCCACCGCCCGCGAGCCGCAGGCGACGCCCGAGCTTGCCGCCTTGGGGGGCAACGTGCGCGTGTGCGCTCTCGATGTCACTGATTTCGCCGCGGTCCAGGCCCTGGCGCACGAGCTTCGCGAGGAGCCGATCGATCTGCTCGTGAGCAATGCGGCCCTTGCGCGGATGAATCCGCCCTTTGGATCGACAGACTACCCGACCATGCGGCGGATCGTCGAGACGAACGCAATCGCGCCGTTGCACCTGGCCGAGGCGTTCGTCGAGCATGTGGCCCGCAGCGAATTGCGGGCAATGGCCTTCATCTCCAGCCGCATGGGTAGCACGACGCTGAACACGACCGGCGGTGCATACGCCTACCGGGCGAGCAAGGCAGCGCTCAATTCGCTGGTCAGGACCATGGCGATGGACCTGCGTGAGCGCCACATCACGGTGTTGGCGTTGCACCCGGGCTGGGCCAAGACCGAGCCCGGGGCACGGGTAGAGGTCGATGAAAGTGTGCGGGGCATGCGCCGCGTGATCCATCGGGCCAGCGCGCACGAGACGGGTAGCTTCTACATGTTCAATGACACGGTGCTGCCTTGGTAGCCGGGGCTCCGATTATTGTGCGCTGCGTTCACGAGGCGCACAACCAGGTGGGTGAATCCCCGTTGTGGGATCCCCGCGACCAGGTGCTGTATTGGGTAGACGCGTACGCGGGGGCGATTCAGCGCCTGGATGCCACGGGAGGTCTGGCGCGCTGGCCATTGCCCGGTCCCATTGGCTCGCTCGTGCTGCGAGAAGCCGGAGGATTGGTTGGCGCCATGGAGGGCGGCTTCTTCTTCGTCGATCTTGGGGCCCCCGGCGAGCCGGCGCGCTTGCAAGCCATCTGCGATCCGGCGGGCGAGGTGCCTGGAACGCTGTTGAACGACGGCAAATGCGATCCGCGGGGCCGCTATTGGTGCGGATCGCGCGATCGCAGCCTGACGCATCCGATCGGGCGGCTCTATCGATTGGGGGCGGAGGGCAAATGCAGCACGATGGACGAAGGCTTCATCGTCTCCAACGGGATCGCCTTCAGCCCCGAGGGCAAGACTCTGTACCTGGCGGACTCGCGTCAACACACCGTGTTTGCTTACGATTTTGATCTGGACTCAGGCGCGATCCGCAATCGCCGGGTGTTTGTCACAACCCATGCCGTGGGAGGGCGACCCGATGGCGCCACCGTGGATTCGCAAGGCTACTACTGGTGTGCGCTAGTGCATGGGGGCGCGATCGCGCGATTCGCCCCGGACGGCCGGCTGGACCGGCGCGTCGAGCTGCCCGTGCGGCACCCCACTATGTGCAGCTTTGGCGGTCCCGGGCTGGATGTGCTGTACGTGACCAGTGCGAACGCCATGCTGGCGGACGACGAAAGGGCTTCGCAGCCACTTGCCGGTGCGCTATTCGCGATCGAGGGGCTGGGGGTGCGCGGTCTGGCCGAGCCGCGCTTTAAGGGTTAGCGCTCCAGCGGTTGCATGCGCAGACTGGCGCGCAGCGTCTGGCCGGGTGCCAGGGTGCGGGTGCCGGTATTTCGTAACCCGCGGGCCTGGAGGTTGAATCCGTCGATAGCGTGGCTAACCGGCTCGACGCACAGGAACGGCGCGTCGGTGGGCGCGAACAGGATCACATGGCGTAGCAACCGGCTGGCTTTCAGGGACAGGGCGCACCCTTGGCTCGGCCAGTGAAGCACAGCGCTGCCGTCCCATTCGCTCAGCGCGCGCACCAGGGCGTCTCGTGGCGCATGACGGCGCAGATGGACAAGGCGCTGCACCACGGGCAGGGGGACGCTGCCCACTGGCATCACGTCGGCCGGCACAGGCCAATCACGGCGCGCACGCAACTGCAGGTCGACATCGCCGTGATCCGGAAAGTAGGGGTGCCAGCCCAGTCCCGCGGGCATGGGCTGAGCGGCCAAGGCGTGCAGGCGAAGTTCGAGTTCAAGTTGACCGGCCCGCAAGCGCACGAACTGCTCGGCCCTGAATTCGAAAGGCCAGTCGCGATCGGCCCGGTGCATCAGTTCCATGGCGAGCGACCCGTCGCCGTGCTTGATTACGGTCCAGGGGCGGCGCCAGCCGGGGCCGTGCATGGCGTGAGGTGCCCCAAGCGGATCGGCGCTAAGCTGCAGGTCGCCCTCTGGCCGTGCGAGTTGCGCGTGGCGGATGCGGTTGGAGTAGGGTACGAGTGGAAAGCAGCCGCCACGAACGTGCTGCCCATTCCGAGCCTCTTCGTGCGAGATGGGGTGCAGCCACTGGGGCTGCTGCCTTGTCTCTGACCAGAAGCGTAGAAGGCGACCCCCGAATTCGGGACAGACCTCCACGCGGAGGGCGCCCGCCCGTAACAGGAAGATGGCGGCTTCTGGGTTGACCTGAGGAGCACTGGCCTGCATAATATGGTAGCGATAACATTATTGCGCGCAAGCGTCACGGAGAGTGGATCGATGCACAAGATTCGGGTCGGTGTGGTGGGTCTGCGGCATGGGATGGCCAGTGTGCTGGAGGTGTGCAGGGACGAGCGCTTCGAGCTGGTCGCGCTGTGCAGCCACGCGCGGGAAACCTACGATTACCTGTTGGGCGCTGTGCCGGACAAGCCCTTGGACAGCGTGACTTTCACGGCGCCGCGCGAGCAGCTGATCGCGCAGAGTCGCGCCTTGCGGGATTTCAGCCAGGTTGCTTTCTACGACGACTATGCGCGCTTGTTGGCGCATCCTGGACTGGAGGCGGTGATCCTGGCGGTGCCCATCAATCTCAATGCGACCTACGCGAGCGCGGCGCTGGAGTGCGGCAAGCACGTCATGGCGTCCAAACCATTTGCGGTCAACTTGGTCGAGGGCATGCGGCTTCTGGACGTTGCGCGCAGGGCTCGGGCGGCGTTTGTTCTGAACTTCGAGTTTCGCCAGTCGCCGCTCGTGCGGCGAGTGCGGGCCGAACTGGACGAGCGCCACATCGGGGAGCTGCGCATGATGTGGTGGAACGCGTTCCGCATGCCTTTTCGACCTGGCTATCGGCAACGCGCCGTCAGTGGCGGAGCCTTCGTGGCGGAGATCTGCCATTGGATCAATCTGTTTTCGCTGTTCAACGACGAGCATCCGTTCTCGCGCCTGTGCAGTTTCGGAGGGCTGGACGTGTTGGGAGGACAGCAGGACTTCGAAGACAACGCCGTCACGCTGATCGAGTACGAGAACGGGGTCCGCGCGAGCCTGAACTTCAGCTATTTCACTGACTATCCGCGCCACAACCTGTTTGGACTGGTGGGGGCCAACGGCAAACTGGTGGGCGACACGGATGGGGCGGGGCGCTTGCAGGTCTACGATCCCGCACATCCGGGCGGACGTGAGGTCGTAGTCGATGCGGCCGAACACGAAGGGCATCTGGGTTTCGATCTGGCGCACCGGCGCTTTGCCGACATCGTCTTGCAGGGGCGCCGCGTGAACGAGTCTGAGGCGGGGCAGGGCTTTGAGAATCTAGTGACGTGCTTGGCGGCACAGCGTTCGTTGGAACAGGGGCGTGTGGTTACGCGCAACGAGCTGCTCGCGGGTTGATTCATGTTACCGTTGCGCCCGGCGTAGACGCCCTGTCCGACGTCGAGGAGTTCCGGGCTCCGGTGGGTCGGACCCCTCTTTTCGTATTGATGGCGCACTGCATGTTCATTCCTCTCATTTTCAGCTCGAGTCTGTCGCATGGGTAGAGTCAAGCGCGACGCCGAGGGCGCGGTGCCGCCTGTGCCGACCATGGCCGACGTCGCGCGGGCTGCTCAGGTGAGTGTGATGACCGTCTCACGCGTGCTGCGTGGTGCGATGTATGTGGACGAGGGCACGGGCGAGAAGGTCAAGGCTGCTGCTGCCAAGCTGGGCTATGTGCCCAACCGACTGGCCGGAAGCCTGTCTTCGCGCTCGACCGCCATCGTTGCGGCCATCGTGCCGACCATCGCCAACTCGCTGTTTGCCGATACCGTCCAGGGTTTGTCCGACGAACTCGGTCGGCGCGGCATTCAGCTGATGCTGGGCTGCTCGGCGTATGACCCTGAGCTGGAGAACAGCCTGATCTCCACCACGGTGTCCTGGCGCCCCGCCGGCATCGTGGCCGTGCCGGTGCGCGAGAACCGCGCGGAGCTCGCGCTTCTGCCTGCGCGCGGCGTGCCGGTGATCGAGGTGTGGGACATCGACAGCAAGCCGGTAGACGCCTGCGTGGGCTATTCCAATTTCCAGGCGGCGTACGCGATGACGCGGCATCTGCACGAGCAGGGCTATCGCCGGATCGCTTTTGTGCGCAGTTCGCGCACTGGCGATATTCGCACGGCCAACCGCAGCCGGGGGTACGCGACGGCGGTCGAAGAGTTTGAGCTGGCGCCGGGCCTGCACTTCGAGATTGATTATCCCCTGGCCACCTCCGGGGGCGTTATCGCCATGCGTTGGTTGCTCGAGCGCAAGCTGGGGCTGGATGCCGTCTTCTTTTCGAACGACATTGTGGCGATCGGCGCGCTTTACGAGTGTCGGCGACGCCGCATTGCCGTGCCACGCAATCTCGCCATTGCGGGCTTTGGTGACTTTGATGAGGCCTCGGTGTGCGTGCCTGCGCTCACGACAGTGAGGGTGCCGCGCTACGAGATCGGTCGACGCGCGGCCGAAATGCTGGTCGCGCGGCTGGACGGAAAGTCCACCCGGTCGCGGCGCGTCGATCTGGGTTTCGAACTGGTGCGTCGCGAAAGTGCCTGACTGGGCGCGGCGACGCTTGAGCGTCGCGCGCGCTGGGCGGGACGGTCCGGCAGACTCCAAGACTCAATAGCCTTGTGCGTGGTTGAGTTCCGCGCGCGAGCGGATCGCGGATAAGGTGTTGGCGCAGCTTCGCATCATCAAGCCCAGATCGGACGCCACGCCGACGTAGTCGAACCCGGCCTGCCGGTACGCCGCCACGACTTCAGGGGTGCCTCCAACGGTGCCGATCGGCTTGCCCAGTTCGTGGCAGCGCTTGACGCATTGCGTCATCGCTTCAAGAACGGCTGGGTGGGTCAGGTCGCCGATGTGGCCCATGGCGCCGCTCAGGTCGCCGGGCCCGACGAAGATCGAGTCAATGCCCTCGACCCCCGCGATCTCTTCGAGATGATCGATTGCGGTGGGTGTTTCGATCTGCACCACTACAGACACGGCGGCGTTGGCCTTGTGGAAATAGTCCTTCACGGTGCCAAAGCGCGATCCGCGGCTCATGGCGGCCATGCCGCGAGCGCCCAGGGGAGGGTACTTGCACGACGCCGCAGCCTGCCTAGCCTCGTGGCCATCTTGCACGAAGGGAAAGAGCAGTGTTTGCGCACCCGCATCGAGGACGCGCTTGACGGTGACCGGATCGTTCCAAGGCACGCGAGTGATGGGCACGAGCCCGGTGCCTGAGAGAGCCTGGAGAGTATGAACCAGGTTGGTCAGGTCCAGCGGGGAATGCTCCATGTCGACGACCGCCCAGTCGAAGCCGGCGCAGCCGATCGCCTCGGCGATGATCGGCGAGGCCGACATCACGAAGGTACCGACGGCAAAGGTGCCACTGGAGGCGTGGCGGGCAAGCAAATCCTGGAAGGGGTTGTTCATCAGCGAGGTGTCCGTGGTGAGGAGGGATGGAAAGACGGTGGCGAGGTGCTGCGCTCAGGAGCTTTCTCGCGGCACCAGTTGAAACCCGAGGTCGATGACTTCGCCGCCGGCGCTCGAATCGTTGAAGCGCTTGAGCAGGTGATCGGCCACCGCAAGACCGATTTCCCGGCGCGGCGGGCGGATGGTGGACAGGCGCGGTGAGCTCCACGCGCCATAGTCCAGGTCGCCGAAGCCGATCATGGCGATCTGCTGGGGGACCGTGATCCCGCGTCGCTGGCACTCGAACATGGCGCCCAACATCAAGGCATCGTTTGAGAAGAAGGCCCCGTCGATTTCCGGGTGCATTTCCAGCAGTTCCCGGAAGACGACCGCGCCGGCTTCCACGCTGGCGCGCTGGGGGATCACGTGCGAAATGGGCGATTGGTGCTGGGTTGCCCGCACCGCATCCAGAAAGCCCTCGCGGCGTTGCCAGGCGCGCCGATCCTCGTCGATCGCTGCGCCTGCGAACGCGATGCGGCGCCTGCCCCGCTCGAACAGGTGTTGTGCGGCCTCACGACCGACGTCGCGGTGGGAGAAGCCGATGGTGGTATCCAGGGCGTTGTCTCCGAGCTCCCACATCTCGACGATCGGGATGTCCAGGCCGACCAGGCGCTTGAGGGTGCCACGCGCGTGGTGCGTGCCGGTCAGCACCATCGCCGACGGCAGCCAGGAGAGAAAGGAGGTGGCGAGTGCCTCCTCGCGCTCGGGCGAGTAGCCGCTGGTGCCCACCATGAGTTGGTAGCCATGCGGCTCCAGGCGATCGGCCATCGCCTCCACGGTGGCGGCAAAAAAGGTGTTGATGAGCGAAGGAACGATCACGCCCACGGTGCGGGTGCGTGATGCTGCCAGGCCACCGGCCATGCGGTTGGGCACGTAGCCGGTCTGCTCGATGGCCGCATTGACCTTGGCACGCAACGCATCAGACACGGCCTCGGGGTTGCGCAGAGCGCGCGACACTGTCGACGCGGAGACGCCGGCCAGCTGGGCGATGTCAGACATCTGCGCCCGCCCCATCGGGCGGCGCGCAGGCGGGAGGCGGCTGACGGGATCGGAAGACGCGCTCATCGACTATTGGCAAACCCGAGTGGTTCTTGCAAGCGCAATCATTGGAAATTGTCCATCTAAGTATTTGATTTCTATGGAAGAAAACAAAATCATGATGCATCTTGCAAGCGCTGTCAAACTCACTATATACTGATTTCGCTGCTGTCGGCGAGCACTTGCGCCGCAACCTTCCCTGCTATCAAAGGCAACTCATGGCCAGCGTGAACCTGAAAGAACTTGCCAAGGAATTCGGTTCGAACCGAATCGTGCAAGGGATCAATTTGGACATTGCACACAACGAGTTCATCGCCTTGTTGGGGCCCTCGGGATGTGGCAAGAGCACTACCTTGCGCATGATCGCGGGGCTGGAGAGCGTCAGCAGCGGCGAGGTGCTGGTGGACGGGTTGGTGGTCAATGACCTCGCGCCTAAGGATCGCGACATCGCGATGGTCTTTCAGGACTATGCGCTGTACCCGCACATGAGCGTTTACGACAACATGTCGTTCGGGCTATCGATCCAGCGGGTGCCCAAGAGCGAGATCCACGAACGGGTGCTGGCGGCAGCCCAGGCGCTCAACATCGCGAACCTGCTCGATCGCAAGCCCAAGGAGCTGTCTGGGGGTCAGCGCCAGCGGGTGGCGATGGGTCGTGCGATCGTTCGACGGCCCAAGGTCTTCCTGTTTGATGAGCCGTTGTCGAACCTGGACACGAAGCTTCGTGCACAGATGCGCACCGAGATCAAGCGGCTGCATCAGCAGGTGGCTACCACGGTGATCTACGTCACCCACGATCAGGTCGAGGCGATGACACTCGCGGATCGCATAGTGCTGCTGCGTGGAGGACTGATCGAGCAGGTGGGCACGCCGGACCAAATTTACAACCACCCCGCCTCGATGTTCGTGGCGGGCTTCATCGGATCGCCATCCATGAACTTCGTGCCGGGCGTGCTAACGCAAGATGCCAGCGCCGTCCATCTGGACTGTGGCCCGCCTGTGACGTTGTCGCTGAGTACGGAGCAGACGCTGCGCTATCGCGCGCACGGCGGGCGCCGCGTCATCGTAGGGATTCGTCCCGAGAACATCCTGCCGGCCAGCGGGCGGGGCGAGGGTGGGGCGGACTTGTGCCCGATACTGGACATGATCGAGCCGCTGGGCTCCGACACCCTGGTGTTCTTTCAGTTAGGAGAGGCGCAGGTGGTGGCCAGGTTGCCTCCGTCCACGCGCGCCGCGCGAGGCACGTCGATGGCCCTCCAGGTGGATGCGCAGCAGCTTCACCTGTTCGACCCTGGGACCGAGAAGGCGCTCTGAGCGCGCGAGCCCACGATGAAGTGATTCTTGCGTACCGATATGTTATCGATAACTTAAACCACGGAGACAAAGGCATGCACGAGCAATCTGGAAATCGCCGGGACTTCATACTGTACGCAGGCGCCGCGGCCGCGGGTCTTGCCTCCACCATCGCTTTGCCGCCCGCGCGGGCGGCACAAAAAAAGATCAGCTTTCTCACGTGGAACATCTCCGATCAGCAGGAGCTGTTCAAGCAGTGGATTGCCGAATTCAAGAAGATCCGCCCCGACGTCGAGGTGGAGTGGCTCGACAAGAACGGGACAGAGTACGCCGCCTACTACCAGACTCAGGTGATGGCGGGCACCCCGCCGGACATCATCGACACGCAGGGCGCGCTGTGGCTGGAGTATGCCGCCGCGGGGGGGTTGATGGATCTCACGCCCTACCTGGAAAAGGACGCGGACGTTCGTGCGCGATTCAACGCCGCATATCTGGCGAACTGGAAGTTGGAGAACAAGAACTACATGCTTCCGTTCCTATTGACCAAGACCATGGTCATGTTCAACCGGACGATGTTCAAGGCGTCGGACATCGCGGAGCCGCCGGCGAGCTTCGAACAGATGATGAGCAGCTCGGCGAAGATGGCGTCGGGCGACAAGTCCGGCTTGCTGCTGCTTAACTTCGATTGGCTGTACTGGCCGATGTTCAAGATGAACGGCGTGGACTTGCTCACCGCCGACATGAAGAAGGCCGCCTTCAACACGCCGCAGGCGGTGGCCGTGCTGGAGGCGCTGACCCAGCAGACCGCCGGCGGAGGCATCAACAAGATCTCCTGGACGGGCCGCTGGACGGAGCCCATCGGTGCGTTCGCGAGCGGCAATGTCGGCATGCTGATGGCGCACTCGCCGGCGTTCTTCGTCATCCGTGGCCAGGCCCCCTGGCTCAACGCCAACACCTTTGGCGTGGCGAATGCACCTGGCGGGTGGTCCACGCCCAATTCCCATGGCTGGGGCATTTCCAAGGGGTCCAGGCATCCCGAAGAGGCTTGGGAGTTTCTGAAGATGGCCACCAGCGAGAGGTGGACCCAACGCCTGAGCGAAAGCCGCAAGGTGGTGACGGGCAACATCGCCTCGGACAAGGCGATTCTGGAGGCAATGCGCAGCCAGGACCCGTTGGCTGCCCAGGTGCTGCAGACGCAACTGGAGAACACTGACAAGCTCACTGGCAACTGGCCGTTGCCGAACGACGCACGGGTCAAGCAGGCCTTTTATCCGGAAATCCAGAACGCTGTGCTGGGCCGCAAGTCCGCCGCGCAGGCGCTCAAAGACGCGGAATCCAAAGTCAACCGAGTACTTGCGGCCTGACCGAGAGCGCGACAGGCATCCAACCCATGGCGCTGACGGCCATCATTCATTGCAGGGCAGCCCCCCATGAGCATCTCCGTTACCACTCCTCAGACTTCCAGCTTGGATACGCGTCGGCCCGTCGCAGGGGCTCGCCGGGCGCCCGCCCGGCCGGCTCGCCGGCTGCGCAGCGACGTGCTCCTTGTGTGGTGCTTCCTGCTGCCTTCCATCGTTGTCTTTGTGCTCTATCGGATCCTGCCGCTGGTGTGGAACGTGGTCATGTCCTTCCAGCATTTTTCGCTGTTTGGCGGCACGAAGTGGGCCGGCCTAAGCCACTACGTGGAGATGTGGAATGACGAGGTGTTCTGGGCGTCGTTGGGCAACACGCTGATCTTTCTGGCCAGTGCCCCGGTCGGCATCGTCCTCGCTCTAGCCATCGCACTGATGCTCAACAGCGAGATTCGAGGGCGAAACATCTACCGCACGGTGGTCTTTCTCTCGTATCCGCTTATGACGGTCGCGGTGGGGATCATCTGGCGCTGGCTGTACGACGAGAAGGTGGGGCTGTTCAACTACGCGCTGCGCACGCTGGGCCTGATTGATCAGCCGATCCCGTTCCTGCAGAGCTTCGAACTGGCACTGCCATCGGTGCTGGTGGCCAACATCTGGCAGATCTTAGGCTTCTACATGATCATCTTGTTGGCCGGTCTGCAGAACATTCCGGCCAACGTGTACGAAGCGGCGGCCATCGACGGCGCGAACGCCTGGCAGATATTCTTTCGCATCACGTTGCCGCTGCTGCGCCCTGCCATGTTTCTCGCATTTGTCGTGGGCGTAATGACTTCGTTCACCAGCTTCGACCTCGTCTACGTGATGACGCAGGGTGGGCCTGGACACAGCACCGAGTTGCTGGTGACCTACATCTATAAGGCGGCGTTTCAGCTCTCGAAGGTGGACTATGCCGCGGCCCTGACCGTGGTTCAGTTTGCCTTGCTGGTGACCCTGACCTGGCTTGGAAACCGATGGTCCGGCGGCGAAGCCGGTTCGAACCAGAAAGCATGACAATGGCCCATCCAAACTCTCCCGCCCGCGTCGATCGCGTGCCGCACCATCAGGCGCTTCCTTCATGGGTGCTGCACACGCTGCTGGTGGTGATCAGCGCGTGCATGCTGGTGCCTTTCTACTGGGTGCTCAAGACCAGCCTGACGGGCGAGAACATCTTCACCTATCCGCCCAATATTCTGCCTGTTGATCCGCAGCCGTTCTTCTTCGTCGACACCTGGTACTACATTCCATTTGCGCGCTATCTGCTCAACAGTGTGATTGTTTCGACGTTGGCCATCATCGCCAACGTGGTGTTCAACGCGATGGCCGCCTATGCGCTAACCAAGCGCTTCAAGGGGCGCGGTTTGATGATGGCCGCCTTGCTATCGTGCACGATGATCCCGTTCCAGAGCACGATCGTTCCGGCCTATCTGATCACCGGCAAGCTCGGTCTGCTCAACAGCTATCTCGGATTGGCGCTGCCGACCTTCTCGACCATTGTCTGCATCTTTGTGTACAAGGCGAGTTTCGAGGCGGTGCCGCAATCATTGATCGACGCGGCACGCATCGATGGCCTGTCGGAACTGCAGATCATCCGAAAGATCATGTTGCCGCTGTCGCGTTCTGCCGTGGCGACCAACGTGATTCTTTCTTTCATCTGGTCGTGGAACAACTTCTTGTGGCCTCTGATCATCGTGCGCGAGCCGGAAATGCAGACCCTGCCGCTGGGGCTTTCGAGGTTCATGGCGTACCACGAGAACACGACGGGCGCGCTCTACGCGTTCTGCGTGATGGTGCTGTTGCCTGGCATCGCAATCTTTCTGATGGCGCAGAAGGAATTCATTCGCGGCCTGACGTCTGGCGCCACCAAGGGTTGAAGGAGCCGTCCATGCGTCGAACACTCTCACGCATCTTGGGCAGTCGCTTTTTCTGGGTGCCTGCCATCCTGGCGATCGTGGTGATCGGGTGGAACGTTTACGTGGAGCTCCACAATGACGGCGTCGTGCGGGGACGGGTGGTGGGCCCCAATGGTGAACCCGTGGTAGGGGCGACGGTGAGCATGTTCGAGCAAAACTTCAATACCAACTCGCCCCGCTCGAGCACGTACACGGATGCGCAGGGACGCTTCGCGTTCTCGGACAACCGCTCCCACAGCATCCAGTTGCGCGCGGAGATGCCTGACATGCGGCTCTCAGGGCAGCGCGCCGTGCGTCTTTTCTTCCGATCTCAGCATGTGGAACTGAGCGAGCCGCTGCGCATGGCCGTGCAGGCGCCCGGCGGCTGATCGCCGATCATGGCCGCGAAGCGGCGGGCGATCGCTCACCTCTTCCAATAAAAGTCGAACGCCACGGCAATCGCCGCGACACATCAAATGACGGGTTTAACCCGATTGAGGCTAAGAGCGCTGTGGATCAGATTCTCGTGGTATCGCTAACATCTCCTAGCCCACACATGTTGTCACGATCGCTGCGTCGGCCAACACGGCGGCGTCGCCTTCAGTCTCTGTCATGAAACTCTGTCGGTTCCTTGCCCGAATGCCCGCGATCATCGGATTGGGTCTTGCACTTGCGTTGACGGTGACACTGGCCCATGCCGACTGGCCAACCCGTCCCATCCGCGTGATCGTGCCTTTCCCAGCGGGTGGGGGGGTCGACGCGAATGCGCGGCTTATTGCACCCTTGCTGTCGCAAGCGCTGGGGCAGCCGGTGATGATGGAGAACAAGCCGGGTGCGGCAGGTAATCTCGCGTTGGGCTATGTGGCCGACACCCCAGCGGACGGCTACACCTTGCTGTGGGCCAATGTGGGCGTGCTCACGATCAATCCATTTCTTTATCCGATGAAACATGACCCGCGCACGGCGCTCGCACCCATCGGGCTGGTCGTCAAGAACCCCTTTGTGCTGTGGACCTCGACAACGATGCCTGGCGAGGATTGGAGCGCGTTTGTTAAAGCCGCCAAGGCGCAGCCGGGCACCTACAACTTCGCCTCGGGCGGCAGCGGCACAAGCAACCACCTTTGCACCGAGCTCGTGAAGCGCGCCGCAGGCATCGAGATGCCCCACATTCCCTACAAGGGGGGCGCGCCGGCCATGGTGGATCTGCTCGCCGGCCGCGTGCATGGCTACTGCGACGTCTACAGCGTCGGCGCACCCTACCTCGCGGACGGCAGGCTCAAGGCCCTCGCGGTCACTTCCGCTCAGCGCCTGGCGGTGCTGCCGGGAGTGCCGACCTTGATCGAATTGGGCATGAAGGATATCGAGATCACGGGCTGGCAAGGCGTGCTGGCACCCGCTGGCACGCCGAGGACGGTGATCGAGAAGCTCGCAGCTGCCTTACAGCGAATCGTTGAGAGCGAGGCGATCCGAAACGACTTTGCGCGGCAAGGCGTCATTGCCGCTGCCAGCACACCAGCGGAGTTTGGCGCCTTAATCGCCAGCGAGACCCTCCGATGGGGCAAGCTGGTAAAGGAAACCGGCGCCCGCGCCGAGTAGCCGCGCGAAGCGGCCCCTGGCCTTCAGGTCCCAGGGCCAGCTCGATCCCCACCTCATGTCAAAAAGAAACTCCCCCACAAATCGATCAATATGTTATCGTTAACACATAGGCGTTAGGACGTGGCCTATGTGCCGCATATCAACCGGAGTAGCTCGATGATTCACTGCGTATTGCACGACCCCCAAGACAGCGTGGCTGTTGTCGTCACGGAAGGAACCAAAGCGGGGCAGACCCTGACCGCGTTGATCCTCGACGAGGACCGCACGATCCAGATTCCCTGCAAATCGGACATTCCCTTGGGCCACAAGGTGGCCATGATCGATCTCGCCGTGGGTGACACGGTGATCAAGTACGGAGTGGACATCGGCAAGGTGGTCGCCCCGATCCAGGCGGGTGAGCACGCGCATGTTCACAACATCAAGACCAAGCGCTGGTAGGCCGCGCAACAACAAGCCGAGGAACATTCATGTCTGTCATCTCCAAAGTATCGACCTTCTGGGGCTACCGCCGAAAGAACGGCCGCGTGGGCGTGCGCAACCACGTCCTGATCCTGCCGCTCGACGACCTGTCCAACACGGCGGCCGAAGCGGTAGCGCACAACGTCAAGGGCACGATGGCGATTCCGCATCCCTACGGTCGCTTGCAGTTCGGGGCGGACCTCGATCTGCACTTCGCAACGCTGATTGGAGCGGGTTGCAATCCCAATGTGGCGGCGGTGGTCGTGATCGGGATTGAGGACGGCTGGACCCAGCGTGTGGTGGAAGGGATTGCGGTCACTGGTAAGCCGGTAATGGGCTTTGGCATCGAGGGCCATGGTGACCATGAGACCATCCTGAGAGCCTCGCGCGCCGCACGTGAATACGTGCAGTACGCGACCGAGTTACACCGAGAGGAGTGCCCGATCTCGGAGCTTTGGGTGTCCACCAAGTGCGGTGAATCGGACACCACCTCTGGGTGCGGCGCCAATCCGACGGTTGGCAATGCATTTGACAAGCTTCACGCGCTGGGCACGACCTTGGTCTTCGGGGAAACCTCCGAGCTCACCGGCGGCGAACACATCGTGGCCGAGCGTTGTGCGAATCCCCTGGTGCGCGAAGACTTCATGCGGCTGTTCAATCGCTACCAGGACATGATCCATCGCAACAAGACGACGGACCTGTCCGAATCGCAGCCCACCAAAGGCAATATCGCCGGCGGGCTGACCACAATCGAAGAGAAGGCGCTGGGCAACATCCAGAAGATAGGCCGCAAATGCACCGTGGACGGTGTGCTCGACAAGGCCGAAGTCCCCACGCACCCCGGCCTGTGGTTCATGGATTCTTCGTCGGCGGCGGCCGAGATGGTCACACTGTGCGCGGCGTCCGGCTTCGTCGTGCACTTCTTCCCCACGGGGCAGGGCAACGTCATTGGCAATCCGATCGTGCCGGTGATCAAGATATGCGCGAACCCGCGCACGGTGCGGACCATGAAGGAGCATGTGGACGTCGATTGTTCCGGATTGCTGCAGCGCGAGCGCACGATGGACGAAACCGGCGACCAGTTGCTGGAGATGATGATGCGAACAGTCAACGGTCGCTACACGGCGGCCGAAGCCCTGGGACATCGCGAATTCGTGCTGACCCGTCTCTTTGAGAGTGCTTGAGATGCTGGCGCCAGCGCCCAAGCCCCGGCAGTCCGCACCGCCCAGCTGCACGCGAGCGATGCGATCGCCGCTGTCAGTGCGGGCGGCCCGACTCTGGCATCGATTTCTCCTGACCCTTGTCCAAGGCCTGTCATGAAGCAGATCGTGATCTCCGAGTTCATGGACGCAACGGCTGTGCAGTCGCTGCGTTCGCAGTTCGATGTCCTGTATGACCCGACGCTGGTCGATGATCCGGCCGCGCTTCGCGCGGCCGCTGCCTCGGCCGACGCGCTAATCGTGCGCAACCGGACACAGGTGCGAGGCGACCTTCTAGCCGCGTTTGGCCATGTGTCCGTCGTCGGACGTCTGGGGGTGGGCCTGGACAACATTGACGTGGACGCGTGCATCGCGCGTGGCGTGCGGGTGATTCCCGCGACTGGTGCCAACGCCCAGGCCGTGGCCGAGTACGTGGTGGCGGCCGCTATGGTGCTGCTGCGTGGGGTTTTTCATGCCGCGGATGCGGTGGCCTCGGGTCAGTGGCCCCGGGCATCGCTGTCGGAGGGACGGGAGGTGGGCGGCAAGACGCTCGGCCTGATCGGGTTCGGAGGCATCGGGCAGCTGACCGCGCGTCTCGCGCGGGGGATGGGCATGCAGGTCCTGGCACACGACCCGCTCATGCCACCGGGGCATCCTGTGTGGGCGCAGGCCGCAGCGACGCCGGTGGCGCTCGAGGCTCTGCTCGCGCAGGCAGAAGTCGTGAGTCTGCATGTACCTCTGATCGCCCAGACCCGGTATCTGCTGGACGCGTCGCGCATCGCCCAGATGAAACAGGGCGCGGTCGTCATCAACACGTCACGGGGAGGCGTTCTGGACGAGGCAGCGCTGACCGCTGCATTGCGCAGCGGCGCGTTGGCTGGTGCCGCGATCGACGTCTTCGAGGCAGAGCCCTTGCCTGCGGGAAGCATCTGGACCGGGTGCCCGAACGTGATCTTGACGCCGCATGTGGCGGGTGTGACGGCTGAAGCCAACCTGCGGGTGTCCACGTTGATTGCGGCCGAAGTGGCGCGGCATCTGAAGGGGCGGTCATGAGCGTGTTGGGGCTCCATGAAGTTCAGGCGGTGGTCGAGCAGGCCCTGCGAGGCGCGGGCGCTTCGCCCCTGCAGGCATCGAGCACCGCACGCGCGTTAACGGCTGCCGAGGCGCAGGGCTTGTCCTCGCATGGTCTGTCGCGTGTCGCCATGTATGCAGGCCATCTGGCTGCGGGCCGTGTCGACGGGAGTGCCCAACCGCGCATCCTTCCGTCGCGCGCGGACGCTGCTGTGTTAGTGGATGCGGCGGACGGTTTCGCATTTCCCGCCTGCGAGTTGGCGGTGCGCGAGGCCGCGGCACGCGCAAAGCAGTGGGGCATCGCCGTAGGCGCAGTCACCAACAGCCACCACTTCGGCGCTGCGGCGTATCACCTAGAGCCTATCGCGCAGGCCGGTCTCGTCGGTCTAGCCTTCGGCAATTCGCCAGCCGCGATGCCCGCGGCGGGGGGAAGGCGGCCGTTGTTCGGAACCAACCCCATCGCCGCGGTCTTCCCCCGCGCTGCAGGCCGGCCGATCGTCGTGGACTTGTCGCTGTCCGAAGTTGCGCGCGGCAAGCTGCTCGTGGCGGCTAGGAAGGGAGAATCGATTCCACTGGGATGGGCACTCGATGCGGACGGGGTGCCCACGACCGACCCTGCCAAGGGACTGCAAGGCGCGATGCTGCCTGCTGGTGGAACTAAAGGCGCGATGCTAGCCCTGGTGGTAGAGTTGCTGGTGTCCACACTCACCGGTGCCCATTTCGGCGCCGAGGCCGACTCCTTCTTTGAGCAGGAAGGCAATCGCCCGCGACTGGGTCAGGTCTTCCTGGCCATCGATCCGGCAGCGCTGGCCGGCCGCGAGACCTACCTGGCGCGCGTTGAGGAACTGGTGCGCGTCATGTTGCTCGATGCGCAGGTGCGTGTCCCAGGCGAGCGGCGCGACCAGTTGGCACAGCGTGCTGAGCGAGCGGGCATTGCGCTCGCTCAGGACGTGCTCGAGCCCATCCGAGCGCTAGCGCAGCGCGGCCAGGTGGGTGGCTGAGATGGGGCCGGACCCTGTCTCTGCACGTGCGATGGTCTGGCAAATCGCGTTGCCCGGGCTTGGCGGCGCTGCGTCGCAGAGGTGACAGCTGTGTTCAGGTTTCTTTCGCGCGAACCGATTCATGATCCCTTGGCCAAGCCGCCAGCGCAGGTGGAAGAAGTCAAGACGACCACGTGCTACATGTGTGCGTGTCGCTGCGGCATCCGTGTCCATCTTCGTGATGGTGAGGTGCGCTACATCGACGGCAACCCCGCTCACCCTCTGAACCAAGGTGTGATCTGTGCCAAGGGTGCGTCGGGCATCATGAAGCAGCGCTCGCCCGCGCGGGTCATGCAACCGCTGCTTCGAAAGCCTGGCAGCGAACGCGGGGCGGGAGACTTCGAGCCCATCAGCTGGGAGCGGGCGCTGGGCATGCTCACCGAACGCTTGCGCCGGATTCGGGCCAGTGATCCCAAGAAATTTGCCCTCTTCACTGGGCGCGACCAGATGCAGGCGCTCACGGGTCTGTTCGCGCGCCAGTTCGGCACGCCCAACTACGCGGCCCATGGGGGCTTTTGCTCCGTGAACATGGCGGCCGGGATGATCTACACGGTGGGCGGCAGCTTCTGGGAGTTCGGCGGTCCTGATCTGGAGCGGGCGAAGTTGTTCGTGATGATCGGCACCGCCGAAGACCATCACAGCAACCCGATGAAGATGGCCCTGGGCAAGTTCAAGCGAAGGGGCGGACGGTTCATTTCGATCAACCCCGTGCGCACCGGATACTCGGCGATCGCGGACGAATGGATTCCGATCCGCCCGGGCACCGACGGGGCGCTGTTGATGGCCTTGTTGCATGAGCTCATCGCCGCTGACCTGATAGATCATGCGTTCCTGAAGCGATTCACCAATGCGCCCCAACTAGTGGTGCTGGACGAAGGTGAGCGAGAAGGCCTGTTTGCCTTTGACCCAGATCCTGCATGCGGACCACCGGGTGATGGTCGCCACCCGCACAACAAGCTGATTTGGGACAAGGCCGATGGTGTCGTCAAGGCGGCCTATCCTGCGGGAGTGGCGTCAGGGTGTGATCCGGCACTCGAGGGCTACTTCACCCTAGCCGATGGCACTCGGGTGGCGCCTGCATTTCAGTTGCTGCGGGATCGCGTGGCGTCGTGCACGCCCGAGTGGGCGCAGGGCATCACGGGCATTGAAGCCAAGCGCATCCGCGGCCTTGCTCAGGAGCTGGGCGACAACGCACTGAAGCAGGCGTTCGAGCTACCGATACCTTGGACCGATGCGTGGGGGACGGTGCATGAGACCACGCAGGCCAGGCCGGTGGCCTTCCATGCCATGCGCGGGCTGGCGGCCCATTCCAATGGCTTTCAGACGGTGCGTGCCCTGGCCGTCCTGATGAGCTTGCTGGGCACGATCGATGCGCCCGGCGGCTTCAGGCACAAGGCGCCGTATCCGCGGCATATCGTGCCGAACTACCGAGCCTTCAACTCGCCGGACATGATCCAGCCAGACATGCCACTGAACGCGGCGCCGCTGGGGTTTCCAGCAAATCCGGAGGAGCTAGCTATTCATGCGGACGGCTCGCCTATTCGAATCGACCACGCCTTCTCCTGGAAATATCCGCTTTCCGCCCACGGGCTGATGCACAACGTGATCGCCAATGCCGTCAAAGGGGACCCCTACCGGATCGACACGCTCTTGCTGTTCATGGCGAACATGGCCTGGAACTCGAGCATGAGCCCCATGTCGGCACGAGAGATGCTCAATCGGCGCGACGACAAGGGTGAGTACCTCATTCCGTTTCTGGTCGTCTGCGATGCCTTCCAGAGCGAGACCGTGGCCTTTGCCGATCTGGTCCTTCCCGACACGACGTACCTCGAGCGCCATGACGTGATGAGCATGCTGGACCGTCCGATTAGCGAATTCGACGGTCCGGTGGATTCGGTGCGCATTCCGGTCGTGCCGCCAGCCGGTGAGTGTCGACCATTCCAGGAGGTGCTGATCGAACTGGCCTCGCGCTTGAGGCTCCCCGCTTTCACTGCAGCCGACGGGACCCCGAAGTTCGCTGGCTATCAGGATTTCATCGTCAACTACCAGTCCCAGCCGGGTATTGGCTTCCTGATGGGCTGGCGGGGACGCGACGGCACGGAGCATCTGAAGGGGGCGCCCAATCCGAACCAGTGGGAAGCGTACGCACAAAACAACTGCGTGTTCCAGTATCACCTGCCCGAGTCGATGCAGTACATGCGCAACTGGAACCGCGACTACCTTGATTTCGCCAAGGACAAGGGTTGGCGACAGAAGAGTGATCCGGTGCAACTGGCCCTGTATTCGGACACACTGCAGAGCTTTAGGCTGGCTGCGCAAGGAAAAACCTCGGGCCGCCAACCGCCAGACGAACTGCGAGAGCGCATTGGGACCTACTTCGATCCGCTGCCGTTCTGGTATCCACCGTTGGAGGACGAGGTGACGGACCAGCAGATCTATCCGCTGAACGCGATCACTCAGCGGCCCATGGCGATGTACCACTCATGGGATTCGCAGAATGCATGGTTGCGCCAGATTCACAGCCACAACTATCTGCACGTAAATCCAGCGACCGCTGCGGCCGCTGGGGTTGCGGATGGTGGTTGGTGTTGGGTGGAGAGCCAGTGGGGAAGCGTGCGGTGCATGCTGCGATACAGCGAAGCGGTGGAGCCTGGTACCGTGTGGACCTGGAATGCCATCGGCAAGGCAGACGGGGCATGGCAACTCACCGCTGGCAGCGACGAAGTGCGCAAGGGATTCCTCCTAAATCATCTGATTGCGCAGGAGCTTCCTGCTGCGGCCGCTGGTGGCCCTTCTGCCATCGGAAACTCGGATCCCATCACTGGCCAGGCGGCCTGGTACGACGTTCGGGTCCGTATTCGAGCAGCAGACCTTGTGGAACCCGAAGAGACATTCCCGCTGACACGGGGCCGAGCCAGTCTGGCCGGTGGAGATGTCAAGGTGCCGAGGGTGTTGGCCTACTTCGCGGGGCGCGCCAAGTGATCCAGTGGCTCAAGAATCTGATCACGACTTCGGCCCCCAGTCTTGACGGAATGAGTGAGTACGTGTCGACAACGGCCGTGCGCAATGGCGAGGTGGCGGCATGTGCGCAAGGCGAGGAGACTCTGGCCAAACAACTCGCCTTGGTGATTGATCTGAACGTTTGCGTGGGCTGCCATGCGTGCGTGACGTCATGCAAGCAATGGAACACCTCGGGCAGCGCGGGGCCCCTGCTCGATGACGAGCCGTACGGCGTGAGCCCGACGGGGACGTTCTTCAACCGAGTCCAAACCTATGAGGCTGGCGAGTACCCAGTCTCCGAGACCATTCATTTTCCTAAGAGCTGTCTGCACTGCGAGGAGCCGCCTTGCGTGCCCGTGTGTCCGACCGGCGCCAGCTACAAGCGCAAGGAAGACGGAATCGTGCTCGTTGACTACGACAAGTGCATTGGGTGCAAGTACTGCGCGTGGGCCTGCCCGTACGGGGCACGCGAGTTCGACGAGAAACGGCGGGTCATGACCAAGTGCACCTTGTGTGTGGACCGGATCTATGACGAGGCCCTTCCGAAGGAAGATCGCAAACCCGCCTGCGTGAAGGCCTGTCCGACCGGTGCGCGCATGTTCGGCGACGTCAGGGATGCGAACTCCGCCATTGCTGTTGCCATTCGGGAGCGCGGAGGGTACGCCCTCATGCCCGAATGGCAAACCCGGCCTTCGAACCAGTATCTGCCCCGCCGCGTGACCCAGCCCTTCGATGGTGGGCCCCAGGTCCAGGAAGACGGGGGGTCCCACGCATGAACCCTGCCTGGTCGGTCATCTTGTTCACGACCTTGTCTGGCACAGCGCAGGGCTTGGTCGTGGCGCTGGCCCTGCTGGAGCTGGGGCCCATCACCGTGGGGAGGGATTTTGTCGGCAACGCCTTGCTCATTGCGCAAGTGATGCTCTTTGTCGGTCTGGCGGCGTCCTTTGGTCACCTCGGGCATCCGCAGCGGGCTTGGCGAGCCGTGATGATGTGGCGCACGTCGTGGTTGTCGCGGGAGGTCATTGCGCTGCCCATGTTCATGTCTGTCACGGGTCTGTGGGGATGGGCATTGGGACGCGGTGTCAGCTCGAGCGTACTGCCGCTGGCGGCACTCGGGTTGGCCATCGTGCTTTGGTACTGCACGGCAAAAATCTATGCATCTTTGTACTTCATCCTGGAATGGGCACACCCGCTAACCTCGGTCACTTTCATCCTGACAGGATTGTCCTCGGGGCACCTCCTGACAAGCGCGGTTGCCGCTTGGCAGGGCGAGTGGGATGTGCTCACGGTCGCTGCGCCAATGGCGCTGGCGGCCACCGGGACTGGCGGGCTCGCACGCGTGGCGGCGCTGCGCCGCAATGCCAGCTTGAAGCCAATGTCCACCCTCCAGTCCGCAACGGGCGTGCAGAACGCGCGATTGGTCCAGCGATCGATGGGATTTTCGGCCGGCTCGTTTAACACGCGCGAGTTCTTCCACCAACGCAGTCGCCCTTTCCTGCGGCGCATGAAGTTTGCCGGCTTGGCGCTGGGGTTCGCTGTTCCTGCGTTGCTCCTGGTGATCGCAATGGTGTCAGCGCAGCCAGCAGTCTTTGCTGTTGCCTGGATCGTTCAGGTGCCCGGACTTCTGGCGGACCGGTGGTTCTTCTTTGCGCAAGTTAATCATCCGCAGAACCTTTACTACCAGGTAGTCTCCTGAGGCCCGTGACCTGACCACTGGGTGCCCAACATGTCGGAGCTCATCTAGCCAACCGGAATTCCTCTAAAGTTCTCGCATATGGGTATGAACTGTTGGAGGCAACTGGGTGACGCGGCAATCGCGATTCCGCCTCTCATCTCCGCACTCGTGGGCTTGTGGGGTCTACGGTGCGTATGGATCGGTCCGATCAGAAGGTATCGCGGGCGTGATGTGGCAGTGTGGGTGCACGAGCCTGTCTTGGGGTACCCGCCGTTGAGGCGAATGGTCGGGGGGAGCGAGAATCTGTTGATGGTTGGCCAGAACGGACGATCCATCTCAGGCTCGTGCTGGCCAATACGGGAGACGAGGAGATCGGGGAAAGCGAATTTGAGAGGCCTCTGAGCTTAAGACTAGAGGAAGACAGCAGGCTCCTTCGATGGGAGCCAGGACCCTGTCGACCTTGCGGATTGAAGGTCGCAGCTGCAATCAGCAAGGACGCCAGGACCCTCGGCGTTGTGCCATGTCGAGTGAAACCGGGCGACTACGCTTCCCTGGACATTCTTGCGATTCGAGGAGTAGCCGGATTCAGCGAGAACGCGTTCGGGTCAAGCAAATGGATGCACTCATGGCTGCCCCGCATTCTGTTTCTGATGGGCGCCTGGTTGGTCTGTCTTTCTCTGCGGAGCCAACTCGACAGAAGTGCCACCAATCCCGGCGCGCAAACGACGTTCGAAGCCGTTCTCGCCACTCTTGGCTTCCCAATATCTGCGTTCGGCGCACTTTGGTCGTACAGACAGTCGGTGTTGCACGCAGTTCGATACTTTGGGCGCGACGGTGAAGGTCCATAGTGTCTTTGGGTGAATTCATGACTGCGACCGCGGGCATCTAGTACGCATGTAACAGCAGCACCGAATCTAGGCAAAGAAGTGAGGACTAGTCACGCCTCGTCGAGCATCCGGCTGGCCTTGCTTTTGAGCGAATTTTCAGCGCGGAAGTAGCCCACGACGCTGGCCACGCTCTGATGCCCAGTGAGCGCCATGGTCTCGGCCAGCGGCAGGTTCTGCTTTCCGGCCTCGGTCACAAAACCCGCCCGCAGGGAATGCGCAGAGAAGCGCCCTTCGATGCCCGCCAGCGTGCAGCGTGACTTGACGATGTCGCGCACGGCCGCCGCGGCGAGCGGCTCGGCAAGGTGCCCCCCGCGGCGAATGCGCCTAAAGATCGCGCCCTCGCGGACCCCGTGCGCGTGCAGCACGGCGAGCCAGTGCCGCATAGCCGCTGCGGCGCTGCCCACGAGGGGCTTCACATCCTCGGGCCGCAGGTCGCCGCGCTGATTGGTCTTGGAATGGGTGAGGGTGTAGACAAAGGCATCTCCATCCACGCGCTGCAGGTTCTCCAAGGTGGCCGACGCGACTTCGGAGCGCCGGCGCCCGCCCGTGGCCCAGGCAAACAGGAGCAGGGCGCGGTCGCGTTTGCCGGCGAGGGACTCGTCGCAGGTGGCCAGGAGGAGCTGCAGCGGGTCCTTGGTCAGGGCGCGCTGGCGCTTGGGCGCCGCGCCGCGCTGCGCGTACGCGCGCCGTGTGCGCGCGAGCAGCTCCCGCACGAGCGGGTCGGCGCACGGATTGACGCGCTCGCTGGGCCGCTGTGCGGCGCGCCCGCTGCGCCCTGGGTCTTGCGCAGCGGCCGAGATGCCTGCGTCATTGGCGCTGGCTCCGACAGGTCCCATCGGGGCCAACTGGTGGGCCTTGGACAGCACGGCGATGCGATGCACCAGCGTGTTCAGGCTCGGGGCGCCCAGCTTGCCTTTGTAGCCGCCGGCCACCAGCGCGGCATCGACCTCGGGCGGCAGCTGGGTGACCAGAGCGGCTGTGGCGGTGCGCCGGGTGCGCCGCTTTGTTTCTTTGGCGTGGGTGGGCGACGAGTCGCCCAGTTCCGCGGACTGTCCGGCTACCTCGGCGTCGCCCGCGTTTTGGCCGGGTTCTTCGCTGCCTTCATCCGGGCGGCGGGCAGCGTGGTCGACGATGAACTGGATCACCACCGGTACGGGAACTGGCAGCGTGAGCGCCGCGCCGTAGCGTGCGGCGTACCAGGCGCACCAGTAGCGCATGGCCGAGCTGTAAGACAGCCGCGTATTGCTCGCTTCGCCTTGGCGCAGCAGCGCCCGGGCCGCGCGTTGCGCCGTGTCCTGCAGGCTTTTCGGATCCAGCGCAGCCCGGCGCTGCGCGAGCGGCGCGGGCGGATGGGAAACGGGCGGATGGGAAAGGGGTGTCAGTGCCGCAGGCGCCTGACCGGCGCGCGCGGGCGCCGCTTGGGTATCCGCCGCGCCGGCGGCGTCGGAACCAGGTTTGGAAGACGGCGGGTTCATGGTGCAAAAAGTACATATGACATATGATTCGCTACAGTATACACCGATAGATCACGATAACCATCGCTTATCGTAGGTAAAAGAGGGCGGTGGAAGAGTACTCCAGATGTTCGAGGGTGGTTTTGAAGGGTGCGCTGGCGTCTGCAGCCCTGAAAGCTCGCCAAGCAGTTGAAAGGAAACGACATGAGCCAGGTCACGGAATTCAGGGGGCGCGGAATCCAGGAGGCGGACGTCTATGCGGCCGCGGATGCGCTCTTGGCCGAGGGCAAGCGGCCCACCATCGAGCGCGTGCGCCTGCACATTGGGCGCGGCTCGCCCAATACCGTCAGCCCCATGCTGGAGAAATGGTTTGCGACGCTCGGGGACCGGCTGGTGAGCGTTCATGCCGGCGCAGCCAAGGCCGCGGGCAACGATTCAGAGGGCATGCCGGTGGGTGTGCGCAACGCCGCGAAGTTGCTGTGGGAGACGGCGCGCCGGGAGGCCGAGGAAGTTCAGCGGGCCGAAGCGGCGTCGGTGCGCGAGCAGTTGCAGGTGCGCGAGGACGCGCTGGCCGAGGCCCAGGGGGTGCTGGCGCAGCGAGAAGAAGCCTTCAAGCAGGCGCGCATGAGCCTGGATGCGGCGCTCGCGTCGTCGCAGCAGGCGCGCGAAACCCTGGAGCGGCAGCTGAAAGACCACGCCATCGAGGCGCACCGGGTGCGCGCGGGGCTGGAGGACGAGATCAAGCGCCTCACCGCCCTGCTCTCTCAGGCTGCTGCGGTGCAGGAAGACATGCGGCGTGCGCACGCCGAGGCGATCGCGGTCAAGGACCACGACCTGCGTCGCGCGGAGGAACGGCATGCCGCCCAGGAGCGGCGCATGCTCGAAGACGTCGATCGGGCGCGCCAGGCGGCCAAGCACGCCGAGGCAGGGTTTGCTCGGGAACAGCAGCGACGCCTGCAGAGCGAAGAGGCCGCGGCCCAGACGCTGGAGGCGGGGCGCCAGCGGTTGCGCGAGACGCAGCAGGCGGCGCAGCAGATGGAGCGCGAACTGCGCGAGCAAGTGGCTTCTCAGGCGGTGGACCTGGCCAAGGCGAAAAGCGATGGCGAGTCGTTCCTGGAGCGCGGGCAAGACCTGGCCGCGCGACTGCAGGAGGAAAAGGCAGCGCATGAAGCGACGCGTCAATTGCTGACTAAGGCGCTCGACACCCAAACCAAGGTAAGCGTCCGGTGAACTCGCCTTGACGGCGATTCGCGCAGGTCAGCTCTGCTGCCAGCGATGCGGCAGGAGCTCTTCGATACGGCTGGCGGGA
>NZ_FOUG01000030.1 GCF_900114785.1 Variovorax sp. OV329 | reverse complement strand
GCTACTACAACGCCCGAAGGCCGCACTCGGCCTTGGGATACCAGCCGCCAGCCTCCCGCCTTGGCGGGAAGAACCTATTGCAACTCAACAGCTAGATGTTGAAGTTCTTGTGTGTCCTTCGGCACACAAGAACGGGCCGGTCCCGCTGCGCTGCTCGGCGCCCAAGAGGCGCGCTGCGCACACAGCGGCACACAGGCCTTTGACCGGACACGTGGTTGATCGACGCGTCGTGCCTCGCGGGCTGTCGGTAGTCAACGCTCGGTTGTTCGGCCGCTGTGAAACCGTCACACCGTTTCCCACGGGATGAGCCCACGGCCCAGACCGCCTGCCCCGTGCCCCCCGAACGACCGAACGACCGAACGACCGAACGACCGAACGACCGAACGACCGAACGACCGAAACCGAACAACCGAACAGTTCAGTGCGAGACAGACTTCGAGAACACGTTGATCACCAGCACCCCCGCAATGATCAGCCCCATGCCGGCCACAGCGGGCCCATCCAGCCGCTGCCCGAAGAGCAACAAGCCAACCAGCGAAATCAGCACAATCCCCACGCCCGACCAGATGGCGTACGCAATGCCTGTCGGAATCACGCGCAGCGTGAGCGACAGGAAGTAGAACGACACCCCATAGCCCACCACCGTTGCCACGCTGGGCCACAGCCGGGTGAAGCTGTCTGAGGCCTTGAGGCAACTCGTGGCGAACACCTCCGACAGGATGGCGATCGCCAGGTAGGCATAGTGGATGTTCATGGTGGGCCGACTGTAGCGGCCCCTGCCGGCGGCCCGCTCAGCCGGCCGCCGATGCTTCCGGTGCCGCGGTGGCGGGCGCCGCGCCCGTGGCGATGGCCAGCAGTTCGTCCTGCTGCGCCCGCGACCTGTGCGAGATCAGCTTGAGCAGCGCCGCGCCGTCCTGCGTCTGGATGCCGTTGGCCTTGGCGAACTCCACCGCCTCGGGCGCGAACACCGAGCTGGTCACGTAGGTTCCGTGGGCCAGGCCCTGTGCACTCATCACGGCCAGGAAATCGCGCAATTCCTTCACCGTGACCGACTGGCTCTCCCAGTGCCGGCAGCGCACGATGCGCGGCTCGGGCATGTGGCGCGACTGCACCCAGATGTCCACGCCGCCGTCGCTGCCCTGGCTCTGCGTGCTGGTGGAGAAACCGGCCTGCTTGAAGAAGGCCGCGCACAGCGCCTCGAAGTGGCGCCAGTCGATCCGCGCCAGCACGCGCGGGCTCCATTGCTTGGCCGGTGCCTCGTCGTCTTCATTCAGCGGTTCCGAATCTTCGACCACCGGCGGATGCGGATGCACGGCGATCGTGTCCACGAAGCGCGGCTCGAGTTCGGCCGGAGCGGCGCCCCAGCCTACGCCCAGCGCGGCGAGCACCGAAGGACGCGTCATTCCTGCCTGGGCATCGTCGTCGACGGGATCGACATCCCGCTCAACCTGCCGCCCGCCGCTGCCGCGCGTCAGCCACTTGTATGCTACGAAGGCCAGTCCCAGCCCCAGCGCCAGCCAGGCCACGGGGCGCAGTGCCACCGACAGCGTCTCGAACAGGCTCTCCTTGGGCAACTGGTACGAGGCCAGCAGCACCAGCACGCCAACCAGCGCGACGAGCCAGCCCTTCACGGCAGAGCCACCTTGGTCGCCTATTGCATGCCCGCGTCGAACCCGGCCCGAATCGCTCATGGCATTCATGCGCATGTAACCAAAAGTTGTAGGTTGGCGGAGTGTACGAGTTTCGTGACGAAATTGACACAATTAGCGGATGAATTCCGAAAACGACCTCCCGCCCCTCGAAGTCCTGCCCCGCGACATTTCCGCCTACGCACGGGGCAATACCGGCATCCCCTACGTCCACCGCTTCGAGTCCGGCAAGCCGGGCCCGCACGTGCTGATCAACGCCCTCACGCACGGTAATGAAATCTGCGGAATGGTGGCGGCCACCCATCTGCTGGACACGGGCGTTCGTCCGAAGATCGGCACGCTCACCGTCAGCTTTGCCCACGTGGAAGCCTACAACGCCTTCGACGCACAAGCGCCGCACGAGAACCGCCAGCTGGTGCACAACCTCAACCGCGTCTGGTCCGACGAATGGCTGGACGGCACGGAAGACAGCCCCGAACTGCGCCGCGCCCGCGAGATGCGGCCGGTGGTGGCGGCGGCCGACCACATCCTGGACATCCACTCGACCAGCCAGCCGGTCGATCCCTTCTGGGTCTACCCGGCCTTCGCGCGCAACGCCGAAGTGGCGCTGGCCATCGGGCGGCCGTCCATCCACCTGGTGATGCCCAAGGGCCTGGGCTCGGGCACGCCGCTGATCCAGCACGGCCGCCATGGCGAGGACGGCGGCCCCGCCGGCGCGGCGCTGGTGGCCGAATGCGGACAGCACTTCCTGCAATCGGCGGCGGACATGGCCACGCAGGTGAGCCTGGACTTCCTGGCGCATTTCGGCCTCATCGAGCGCGACCCGGCCGAGCGGTCCGCGGCCGTGCCGCAGCGCCGCTTCGAGCTGCTGCAGACCCGCATGATCAAGACGCCGGAATTCCGCTTCGTGCGGCCGCTGGTGGGCTTCGAGACCTTCGCCGAGGGCGAGCTCATCGCCACCGACGGCGACGAGGAAGTGCGTGCCCCTTGCGACGACTGCACCGTGCTGATGCCGGCGCGCCTGCCTATCGTCGGACGCGAGGGCGTCTACCTGTCGCGGCCGATCTAGGCTGCGGCGATGAAGAGGGCCGGGTCCACCATGGCCCGGTTCAGCATCACCGACCAGTGCAGGTGCGGCCCCGTCACGCGGCCGGTGGCGCCTACGGCGCCAAGCGTCTCGCCGGTGCGGAGCAAGTCGCCCGCCCGCACCTCGGTGGCGCTGAGGTGGCAGTACATGCTCAGCAGGCCGCCGCCATGGTCCAGCCAGACGGTGTTGCCGTTGAAGAAATAGTCGCCGGTGTCGATGACCCGGCCCGGCAGCGGCGCGCGCACCGGCGTGCCGGTTCCGGCGGCGATGTCCATGCCGCTGTGCGGATTGCGGCTCTGGCCGTTGAAGACGCGGCGCAGGCCGAAGGAGCTGGAGCGGCGCCCTGGCACCGGCACCTGCATCTGCAGCGACGGGGGCAGGGCGCCGGCCTCGCTGAAGGTGGCCATGACACCGGCCAGGTGGTCGCGCTCGCGTTCGTAGCGGGCCTGGTCGGCGGGCGAGAGGTCCACCGTGCGCGGCGACACCTTCAGGTGCTGCTCGCTGTATTTCTTCGGCGCGACGGGATAGCCCAGCGTGCGGCGGGCGCCGCTGGTGCTTCGCAGCTCGATGCGGCGCTCGCCCGGCACCGCCGAGAGCGGAATGCCCACCAGCGCCGTCCATTCGATGGCGTCGCCCAGCACCAGCAGCGGAATGTCGTTCTCGGCAAAGGCTTTCGGGCGCTCGGCCGCCGGCCCCAGCGACACACGCGCGATGCCGCCCGGCACCTGTGCGCTGCGCGGCCAGCTGCCCTCGTCGGCCGGCTGGGCGCGCAGCACCTGCACCGGCATCGCCAGCAGGGCGGCGGTGCCGGCCATCAGCTCGCGGCGGCGCATGCCTACTTGCCCCAGCTGTCGCGCATGCCGGCGGCGCGGTTGAAGACCAGGCGGCCGTCGCTGCTGGCGGACTTCGCATCGAGCACGAAGTAGCCGTGGCGCTCGAACTGGAAGGGCAGGCTGCTGTGGGCCTGCGCCAGCGCGGGCTCGACATAGCCGTGGCTGACCTGCAGGCTGTGCGGATTGAGCTCGTCCACCAGTTCGCCGCTGCCGGGGTTGTCGGCGGCAAAGAGGCGCTCGTAGAGCCGCACCTCGGCCGGCACCGTATCGGCGGCCGCCACCCAGGTGATGTTGCCCTTGACCTTGATCGCATCGGCGCCGGGCGTGCCGCTCTTGGTGTCGGGCACCAGCTTCGCCTGCACTTCCACCAGCTTGCCGTCGGCGTCGCGCGTGGCGCCGGTGCATTCGATGACGTGGCCGTACTTCAGGCGCACCTTGTTGCCGGGGAACAGGCGGAAGAAGCCCTTGGGCTGCACGTCTTCATAGTCGGTGCGCTCGATCCAGACCTCGCGGCCGAGCTTGAAGCGGCGCGTGCCCATGTCGGGATGGTGCGGGTGCACCGGCGCGCTGCAGTCGTCCAGCGCAGCGTCGCCGCCCATCAGTTCGCCCCAGTTGGTGATGACCAGCTTCACCGGGTCCAGCACGGCCATGGCGCGCGGCGCGATAGGGTCCAGCGTGTCGCGCAGCGCGGCTTCCAGTGCGGCGTACTCGGTCCAGCCGCCGGACTTGGTGACGCCGGAGCGCTCGCAGAAGAGCTTGAGCGCATCGGGCGAATAGCCGCGCCGGCGCAGCCCGGCCAGCGTGGGCATGCGCGGATCGTCCCAGCCTTCGACGTGGCCGTCTTCCACCAGCTGGCGCAGCTTGCGCTTGCTGGTCACCACGTGCGTCACGTTCAGTCGCGCGAACTCGTACTGGCGCGGATGCGGGCTGGCGATGAGACCGCCCTCGGCCAGGCGGTCCAGCAGCCAGTCGTAGAAGGGCCGCTGGTCCTCGAACTCGAGCGTGCACACGCTGTGCGTGATCTGCTCCAGCGCGTCCTCGATGGGGTGGGCGAAGGTGTACATCGGGTAGATGCACCACTTGTCGCCGGTGTTGTGGTGGGTCGCGCGGCGGATGCGGTAGAGGGCCGGGTCGCGCAGGTTGATGTTGGGGCTGGCCAGGTCGATCTTGGCGCGCAGCACCGCGGCGCCGTCGGGCAGCTTGCCGTCGCGCATCTCGCGAAAGCGCGCCAGGTGTTCCTCGGGCGTGCGCGAGCGGAAGGGACTGGGCGTGCCGGGCGTGTTGAAGTCGCCGCGGCTGGCGCGCATCTCCTCGGGGCTCTGCTCGTCCACGTAGGCCAGGCCGGCCGTGATGAGGTATTCGGCGGCGCGGTACATGAAGTCGAAGTAGTCGCTCGCGAAGTACTGGTGCGAGGCCTGCGCGCCCGGGTGCGCCGGGTCGTCGGCGATGGAGGTGCCGTAGCCCAGCCAGTTGACCGCTTCGCGGATGGCGTCGACGTACTCCTGCTCTTCCTTCTCGGGGTTGGTGTCGTCGAAGCGCAGGTGGCACACGCCGCCGTACTGCTCGGCCAGGCTGAAGTTCAGCCAGATGCTCTTGGCATGGCCCAGGTGCAAATAGCCGTTGGGCTCGGGCGGAAAGCGCAGGCGCACGCGGGCCGGATCGGCCATGCCCTGGTCGTGGTGCCGTGCGTCGCCCGGCGAGCCGCCCCACTTGCGGGTGGCGTAGGTGCCCTGTTCAAGATCGTTCTCGATGACGTGGCGCAGGAAATTGCTGGGCTTGGCCGGCTCTTTATCGGCAGGGGAATTCATCTGATGATTTTAGAAGGGCGGAGGCGGGGTTACTTTTTGGAACGAACTTCACCGCGCAGCGTGCACGGAACTCACACGCAGCGCGTTGAATCCATACGAAGGCGCCCGGTCGATCCGGGCACCCAAGGAGAAACCCAAAATGACCATCCATCGTTCGTTCTTCAAGTGGGCCACCGCTGCCGTGCTGGCTGCCGGTGCCCTGGGCGCCGCCGCCACCGCATCCGCCGGTGCGTCCTGGTCGGTCAACGTGGGCGTTCCCGGCATCGTGGTGGCCCCGGCGCCGGTCTACTACTCGCCAGCCCCCGTGTACTACGCACCGCCCCCGCCGGTCTATTACCGTCCCCCGGCTCCCGTGTACTACGCACCTCCGCCCCCGGTGTACTACCGCCCGGCGCCGGTCTACATCCAGGGTGGCGGCTACTACCGCCACGGGCCCCGATACTACGGGCCGCGTCCGGTCTACCGCTACTGAGAAGAAAGTCGCACATCGGCAATGAAAAGCCGGCCCTCGGGCCGGCTTTTTCCATATGCGCGGCCTTGTCCTACATCGCGCGGAAAAGGTGGGCGTAGAGGCGGCTCACCACGATCTTCTCGGGCCGCCCGCGCAGGCGCAGCAGCAGCTTGCCCGAGTCGTCCCGCTGCACCTGCTCGATGGCATCGCTGCGCACCACCACCGCGCGGTGCACCTGCCAGAAGGTGTGGGGGTCCAGCTGCGGCAACAGCTGCTTGAGCGGCGTGCGGATCAGGAATTCGCGATCGGCGGTCAGCACCCGCACGTACTTGTCGGCGGCCTCGAAATACAGCACGTCCTGCACCGGAACCATGTGCACCGTCGTGCCGCCGGCGTCGCTGGCGGCGATGAACTTCAACAGCGGCGCACCGGACGCGCCGGAGCTTCCCGGCGCCGACGCCGCGCCGATGAGGCGGCGCCATTCGCCCAGCGTCTGCTCCAGGAGCTCGGGCGCCGGTGCGCGCACCGCTGCCTGCTGCTGTGCGGCCAGTGCCTGCTGCACGCGGGCCACCGTTTTGCGCAGGCGCTCGGGCTGAACCGGCTTGCGCACGTAGTCGATGGCCTGGGCGTCGAAGGCCTGCACCGCGTATTCGTCGTAGGCGGTGACGAACACCAGCTGCGGCATCGGCGCGTCGCCCTCGGGCCAGCCGTCGGCGATTTCCATCGCCGCGCCCAGGCCGTCCAGGCCGGGCATGCGGATGTCGAGGAAGAGCACCTGCGGCATCTGGTCCAGCGCCTCGCGCACGGCACTGCGGCCGTCGCCGACGGTGGCCAGAACCTCCAGCTCGGGCCAGGCCGCCCGCAGCTCGGCGCGCAGGGCCTGCGCGAGCAGCGGTTCGTCTTCGGCGATGAGGGCGGTGGCTTTCATGTGTTCAGGGGAATGTGGAGGGTGGCGCGGGTGCCGCCACCCGGCAGGGCGCCGAATTCGAGCGTGCCGCGCGCGCCGTAGACGGTGGCGAGCCGCTCGCGGATGTGGCCCAGGCCGAAGCTGCCGTTGGTGTCGACGGCGATGGCCCTGGCCTGCGCTTCGTCGATGCCCACGCCGGTGTCGCTCACCTCGATGACCAGCAGAGTGCCGTCTTCGCCGGCCCGTGCGGTCACGACGACGTCGCCGCCTTCCACCTTGGGCTCCAGCCCGTGGCGGATGCTGTTCTCGACCAGCGGCTGCAGGATGAGCGGCGGCACCTGCACGGCCGCCAGCGCGGGTGGCAACTCCAGCCGGAAGCGCAGCCGCTCGCCCATGCGCACCGACATCAGCGAGAGGTAGTCGCCCAGCCGCTCGAATTCGGCCGACAGCGGATGCGCCAGCACGCGCGAGCCCGAGAGCGTGGCGCGCAGGTAGTTGTTCAGGCGGTCCAGCATGTCCACCGCGCGCGGCGGATCGGTGGCGATGAGCACGCGCAGGTTGGCCAGGGTGTTGAAGAGCATGTGCGGCTCCAGCTGCGTCTCCAGCAGCTTGAGCCGTGCTTCCGTGGCGTCGCGCTCGGCCGCGCTCACTCGCGCCGCCAGCGCCGAGTTGTGGCCGCGCGAGTAGAAGAAGTAGCTGCCCAGCGCGCCCGCCAGCACGGTGATGGCCAGCGACACGCGCTGGTCGTGCTGCGATTCGCCCATGCCGATCGCGCCGCTGCCGCCGCCGATGAGCAGGTCTCCCAGTGCCGACCCCGCGTAGTAGCCCAGCACGATGCCCACCACCGTGAGCAGGCCGCCGCGCCAGCCGTGCGGCCAGCCGCCGGGGTCCTCGGGGCGCCGCAGCGGATAGCGGCCGAATTCGATCACCAGCCAGATCAGCAGCCCGATGCAGAAGGAGTAGCCCAGGTGGTGGAGGTAGCTCTTGTTGGGCCAGATGCTGTTGATGACCGCCGCGATGGCAAAGCAGAACGCCACGACCAGCAGGCCGTGGCGAAGGACGTCGCGCCAAACGATCTTCATGGGCGGGATTCTGGATGAAGAGCGCCGGGCCCGATCACCACGGGTCGCGCGCCTGCAGCTTGCTGCGTTCGCGGGCCACCAGGCGCTCCATGAATTCACCGCCCGGCGCCAGCAGCCAGACCGCCGCCGCATGCAGGGCCAGGGCCACGCCCCAGCCGAAGAAGGGATAGAGGGCCCAGTGCCGGCCGGATGACAGCGAGAGGGCGGCCATGCCGAGATTGACGATGGCGAAGACGGTGGCGTGCATCCACCAGCCGGCCTTGGCGCGGGCACGGCGCACGGCCAGGCGTTCGAGGGTGTGTTGCTGCTGTTGGGTCATGGTAGTTCTCCTGGTGTCGTTCGAGCTGGCGGTCACTTGGCCAGCGTCGCGGCCAGCGGTTGGGCGGCGGCCTGGCTGCGCATCGCCAGCTTCCACAGGCGCAGCGAGCGCCCGAGGAACACGCCGGCGAAGGCGCCATAGATCGTGCTCACCGCGAGCGCGAAACCGCTCTGGTGCGCCAGCTGCGGATGCAGGGCCAGCTCCACGCCGACGGTGTACTTGGTGAAGAAGATGCCCATCATCAGCGCCAGGGGCACGATGGTGCCGGGCAGCGCGAAGCGCATCGAGTCGCGGTCGAAGCGCACGCCGGCGGGCAGCGGGCGCTGCAGCACCACGAAGAGCAGGGCGGCCGCGGCGGCGGCCCAGGCGGCCAATGCCACCGGCCGGTCGCCGAAGGCGGAGATCATCCCGGAGGCCGAGAGGCCGGCCATGGCCAGCGGCAGGATCGTGAGGCGGCGAAGGCTTGCCTGCGTGGGCAGCATCTGGCGGCCGCCGAGCGCGATGAGCACGGCGAACAGGCCGAAAACCCAGGTGGGCGTGTGCTGGAGGATCTGAAGGGGCATGGTCAACTCCTGAGGGTGTCGGTGGACGAGGAAGTGCGGGAAATCAGCTCAGCAGGCCGAGCCACTGGCCCCAGACCAGCTGGCCCAGGTAGCGGTCGGGCAGCAGGGCGAAGCTGCCGGCCACGATGCAGCCGGCCAGGTAGGTGATCTGCATCGCGCGGCGGTGGCCGCCGAAGTTGCGACGCGCCAGGCGCCAGAAGGCCAGTGCCAGGCCGCCGAAGGTCGCCGGCACCAGCAGGTGGATGAGGGTGTAGCCGCCCAGGTTGGGCAGTCTGAAGTCGCGGATCCACATCGCGGACACGGCGGCCAGCACCATCAGCGTGACCCAGGCGTAGCCCAGGGCCCGGTGCAGGCGGGGGTGCTGCTGGCCGCTGCGTCGCGTCCACAGCACCATCGGACCCAGGACCAGCGCCGACACGGCGGCGGTCAGGTGGACGGCAATCACGGGGCTCATCTGCATGGTGCTCTCCGGGGGCTTTGGGGTTGGCGATGGGCGGACTGTGCCGAGCGGCCCGGGCGGCAGCGAGCGGCTTGCGACGAAATGCGCCGGGGCGGCGCGAAATGCAGCGGCGGAGCGTGATCCGACGCCCATGCCGCCCGACGATGGCGGCCGGATGACGCCCACCCGCGCCAGGGGAGGTCCGAGGCCGGCCGCCCTTTACCGCTTCTTTACGCGCCGTATGCCATCGCAGCTACGATGGTTGGCTCTACTTGGGCCGGTCCCCGAAGCCTGCATGCCGCAGGACCGTGCCCGTCCGACAAACCTGTTCCGCTTCCCGATGCCACAGACGCCGCCCGCGCCTTCCCACGATTCCCAAGCCACCCCGCCAGCCCGTGCCGCCGCAGGCTGGCGGCGCCACCGCGGCTGGGGCACCGCGCTGGCGCTGCTGCTGATCGTGGCGCTGGTGGGTGGCAGCTGGTATCTCATCAAGCGTCCGGCGGCAGGCGGTGGTGGCGGGCCGGGCGGCCGGGGAGGCTTCGGCGCCAACGGGCCGCCGACGGTCACCGTCGGCCATGCGCTGGCGCAGCGCAAGCCGCTGCCGGTGACGCTGGACGCGCTGGGCACCGTCACGCCGCTGGCCACCGTCACGCTCAAGCCGCAGGTGGGCGGCGTGCTGACCCAGGTGCTGTTCGAGGAAGGCCAGCGCGTGAAGAAGGGCCAGCTGCTGGCGCAGATCGATCCGCGCCCCTACGAGCAGGTGCTGATGCAGGCCCAGGGCGCGCTCAAGCGCGACCAGGCGCAGCTGGAGGCCGCGCGCGTCACGCTGCAGCGCTACAAGACGCTGCTGGGCCAGGATTCCATCGCCCGCCAGGAAGTCGACACGCAGGCGGCCCTGGTGAGCCAGCTGGAGGGCGCCATCGTCACCGACCGCGCCAACGTGGCGGCGGCGCAGCTCAACCTGGACTTCACCCGCATCACCTCGCCCATCGACGGGCGCATCGGCCTGCGCGCGGTGGACCCGGGCAACACGGTCACGGCCAACAGCACCACCGGCATCGCGGTGGTGACGCAGATCAACCCCATCGACGTGCAGTTCTCGGTGCCGCAGGACCGGGTGCCCGAAATCATGCGCCAGCTGCAGGCCGGCGACGCCATGCAGGTGGTGGCCCTGGACCGCACCCGCAGCGACGCGCTGGACACCGGCCGCTTCTCCACCCTGGACAACGTGGTGGACGTGAGCACCGGCACCGTCAAGTCCAAGGCCCGCTTCGAGAACGCCAAGTCCACGCTCTTTCCGAACCAGTTCGTCAACGTGCGCATGACCCTGCGCACCATCGACGCGCTGGTGGTGCCGGTGACCGCCGTGCGCAACGGCCCCAAGGGCCCCTACGTGTTCGTGGTGGGCGAGGACAGGAAGGTGAAGATGCGCGCCATCAAGCGCGGCGAGACCACGGTGGAGTGGATCCAGATCACCGAGGGCCTGAAGGAAGGCGAGCAGGTGGTCACCGAGGGCGGCGACCGGCTGGACGACGGCACCCGCGTGCAGCTGCAGGGCGAGACGCCCGCACCGGGCGGCGGCGCACCCGTTGCGCGGGCGCCCGGCGCCGACGGCAAGCCCGTTGCCGCGGCCGGCGGGGAAGCCGGTGCGCGCAAGGTCAGCCCGCCCAACGCCGAGCAGCGCCAGCGCATGCTCGATTCCGCCGGCGGCGACGCCGAGAAGCTGGCGCAGCGCAAGGCCTTCCTGGCCGCCATCGACCGCGGCGACCCCGAGGCCCTGGAGCGCTGGCAGCAGATGAGCCAGCGCCGCCGCCGCAACAACGGACCCGAGTGAGGCCCGGGCAAGACCCGCCCGTGAAGACCCCATGCTGAGTCCCTCGCGTCCCTTCATCCAGCGCCCGGTGGCCACCGGGCTGCTGATGCTCGCCATCGTGCTGGCCGGCCTGGTGGGCCTGCGCCTGCTGCCGCTGTCCGCGCTGCCGCAGGTGGACTACCCCACCATCCAGGTCCAGACCCTGTACCCGGGCGCCAGCCCCGAGGTGATGAGCCGCACCGTCAGCGCGCCGCTGGAGCGCCAGTTCGGCCAGATGTCCGGCCTGAACCGCATGAGCTCGACCAGCGCGTCGGGCGTGTCCATCGTCACCCTGCAGTTCGACCTGGACCAGACCCTGGACGTGGCCGAGCAGCAGGTGCAGGCCGCCATCAACGCGGGCGGCTCCTTCCTGCCGGCCGACCTGCCGGCGCCGCCGGTGTACGCCAAGGTCAACCCGGCCGACGCGCCCATCCTCACGCTGGCGGTGCGTTCCGACACGCTGCCGCTGACCGAGGTGCAGAACCTGGTGAACACGCGCCTGGCGCAGAAGATCAGCCAGGTGGGTGGCGTCGGCCTGGTCACGCTGGCCGGCGGCCAGCGCCCTGCGGTGCGCATCCAGGCCGACACCAACGCCCTGGCCTCGGTGGGCATCGGCATCGACACGCTGCGCAACGCCATCAGCGCGGCCAACGCCAACAGCGCCAAGGGCAGCTTCGACGGCCCGCTGCGCGCCTACACCATCAACGCCAACGACCAGTTGCTGACTGCGGCCGACTACCAGAACCTGATCGTGGCCTGGAAGAACGGCGCGCCGGTGCGCATGCGCGACGTGGCCAAGGTGGTGGACAGCGCCGAGAACACGCAGCTGGGCGCCTGGGCGGCACTGAAGGTGGAGGCGGATGCCTCGCTGCATCCGGCGGTCATCATCAACGTGCAGCGCCAGCCGGGCGCCAACGTGATCTCCACGGTCGACGCGATCCGAACCCGCCTGCCCGAGCTCACCGCCTCGCTGCCGGGCTCGCTCAAGCTGGAAGTGCTGTCCGACCGCACGCAGGGCATCCGCGCCTCGGTGCAGCACGTGCAGATCGAGTTGGGGCTGGCGGTGGCGCTGGTGGTGCTGGTGATCTTCTTCTTCCTGCACAGCCTGCGCGCCACCATCATCGCCACCATCGCGGTGCCCATCTCGCTCATCGGCACCTGCGGGCTCATGTACCTGCTGGGCTACTCGCTCAACAACCTGAGCCTGATGGCGCTGACCATCGCCACCGGCTTCGTGGTGGACGACGCGATCGTGATGATCGAGAACATCGCCCGCTACATCGAGGAGGGCGAGACGCCCTTCGCCGCCGCCATCAAGGGCGCGACGCAGATCGGCTTCACCATCATCTCGCTGACGGTGTCTCTGGTGGCGGTGCTGATTCCGCTGCTGTTCATGGAAGACGTGGTGGGCCGACTGTTCCGCGAGTTCGCGGTGACGCTGGCCATCACCATCCTGATCTCGGCGGTGGTCTCGCTCACGCTGGTGCCGATGATGGCGGCCCGCTGGCTGCGCCACGAAGAGGTGTCGCGGCAGGGGCGGCTCGCGGTGGCGGTGCAGCGCTTCTTCGACCGCGTGATCCGCGGCTACGACCGCCAGCTCACCTGGGTGCTGCGCCACCAGGGGCTGACGCTGATCGTCGCCACTGCCACGGTGGTGCTGACGGCGCTGCTGTACGTGGTGATCCCCAAGGGCCTGTTCCCGACGCAGGACACCGGCCAGCTGCGCGTGCGCGTCGAGGCCGCGCAGGACGTGTCGTACCCGCGCATGGCGCAGCTGCAGCAGCAGGTGTCGCGCGTGGTGCTGGCCGACCCGGCGGTGCGCGCGCTGAGCGCGGTGGTGGGCGTGGACGCGGCCAACAACACCATGCTCAACACCGGCACCATGCTGGTCAACTTCGAGCGCGGGCACGGCAGCCAGCAGGACCTGATGCAGCGGCTGAAGGACGAGGTGCAGCGCCAGGTGGCGGGCGTGACGCTGTACATGCAGCCCACGCAGGACCTGACCATCGACGCCGAGACCGGCCCCACCGAATACCGCGTGTCCATCGAGGGCGCCGACACTGCGCAGGTCAACGAGTGGGCCGCCAAGCTGGTGGCCAGGCTGCGCACGGACGCACTGCAGCCCTGGGTGCGCAACGCCACCACCGATGCAGGCGCGCAGGGCCTGGCGGCCTACGTGGACATCGACCGCAACACCGCGTCGCGCCTGTCGATCACCGCCAGCGCGGTGGACGATGCCATCTACAGCGCCTTCGGCCAGCGCATCGTTTCCACCATCTTCACCGAGACCAACCAGTACCGCGTGATCCTGGAGGCGCAGCGCCAGGGCCTGGCCTCCGTGGAAGGCCTGGGTTCGCTGCAGCTGAAGACCGGCAGCGGCACCACCACGCCGCTCTCGTCCTTCGCCACGGTGCGCGAGCAGCCGGCACCGCTGCAGATCACGCGCGTGTCGCAGTACCCCGCCGCCACCGTGGGCTTCGACACCGCGCCCGGCGTGGCACTGGGCCGCTCCGTGACCGAGATCCGCAAGGCCGCGCGCGAGATCGGCCTGCCCTCGGGCATGCAGCTGCGCTTCCTGGGCGCGGCCGGTGCCTACGAGAAATCGCTGACCAGCCAGCTGTGGCTGATCCTGGCGGCGGTGGTGTGCGTGTACATCGTGCTGGGCGTGCTCTACGAGAGCTACGTGCATCCGCTGACCATCCTGAGCACGCTGCCCTCGGCCGGCGTGGGCGCGCTGCTGGCGCTGATGGTGACCGGCAACGACCTGGGGGTGATCGGCATCATCGGCATCATCCTGCTCATCGGCATCGTGAAGAAGAACGCGATCATGATGATCGACTTCGCCATCGACGCCGAGCGCAACCAGGGCATGGCGCCGCAGCCGGCCATCCACCAGGCGGCGCTGCTGCGCTTCCGCCCGATCATGATGACCACGCTGGCAGCGCTGGGCGCGGCCCTGCCGCTGATGTTCGGCTGGGGCGAGGGCGCGGAGCTGCGCCGTCCGCTGGGCCTGGCGATCTTCGGCGGCCTGGTGCTGTCGCAGGCGCTGACGCTCTACACCACGCCCGTGATCTACCTGGCCTTCGATCGCCTGGGTGCGCGCTTTCGCCGCCAGCGCAGCGAGGAAGAAGACCCGCGCGGCGAGGCAGCTTGACATGAATTTGTCGCGCCCCTTCGTTGAGCGGCCGATCGCCACGGTGCTGCTGACCATCGGCCTGGCGCTGGCGGGCATGATGGCCTTCTTCGTGCTGCCGGTGGCGCCACTGCCGCAGGTGGACTACCCCACCATCTCGGTCAGCGCGAACATGGCCGGGGCAAGCCCCAGCACCATGGCCTCCAGCGTGGCCACGCCGCTGGAGCGCTACCTGGGCGTGATCCCGGGGGTGAACGAGATCACCTCCAACAGCTCCAACGGCTCCACCCGCATCACGCTGCAGTTCGACCTCAGCCGCAACATCGACTCGGCCGCGCGCGAGGTGCAGGCGGCCATCAATGCGGCGCGCGTGGACCTGCCGGCCACGCTGCGCAGCAACCCCAGCTACCGCAAGGTGAACCCGGCCGCCTCGCCTGTGATCATCCTGGCGCTCACTTCCAAGACGCGCACGCCGGGGCAGATCTACGACGCGGTCTCCAACATCGTGAGCCAGCGCCTCTCGCAGGTCGAGGGCGTGGGCGACGTGGAGATCGGCGGCGGCTCGCTGCCGGCGGTGCGCATCGAGCTGGAGCCCTATTCGCTCAACCAGTGGGGCATCAGCACCGAGGACGTGCGCGCCGCCATCCAGGCCAACAACGCCAACCGGCCCAAGGGCGAGGTGCAGAGCGGCGACCGCCGCCTGCAGATCTACACGCCGGCCCCCGGCCTGCGCGCGGCCGACTACCGCGACCTGGTGATCGCCTGGCGCAACAACGCCGCGGTGCGCCTGCGCGACGTGGCGAAGGTCGACGACAGCGTGGAGAACACCCGCACCGTGGGCCTGTTCAACGGCGCGCCGGCGGTGGTGGTGCTGGTCACGCAGCAGCCCGGCGCGAACATCATCGAGACGGTGGACAGCGTGCGCGCGCTGCTGCCCGAGCTGCGTGCGCAGCTGCCGGCCGACATCGCGGTGCAGGTGGCCTCGGACCGCACCAACTCCATCCGCGCCTCGCTGCGCGAGGTGGAGCTGACGCTGATGATCTCGGTGGGCCTGGTGGTGCTGGTGGTGGGCCTGTTCCTGCGCCGCGCCCGCGCCACCCTCATCCCGGCGGTGGCGACGGTGGTGTCGCTCATGGCCACCTTCGGCGTGATGCACCTGCTGGGCTTCTCGCTCAACAACCTCAGCCTGATGGCGCTCACCGTGGCCACCGGCTTCGTGGTGGACGACGCCATCGTGGTGCTGGAGAACATCCAGCGCCACATCGAGGCCGGCATGGGCCGGGTGGAGGCGGCGCTCAAGGGCGCGCGTGAGGTGGGCTTCACGGTGCTGTCGATCAGCCTGTCGCTGGTGGCGGTGTTCATTCCGCTGCTGTTCATGGGCGGGCAGGTGGGGCGGCTGTTCTCCGAATTCGCGATCACGCTGTCGGCCTCGGTGATGATCTCGCTGGTGGTCTCGCTCACCACCACGCCCATGATGTGCGCGGCGCTGCTGCGCCCCGACAGCTACTACAGCCGCAACCCGCCGGGCCGTTTCGGCCGCGCGGCCGAGCGCGGCTGGGACAGGGTCATGCGTGCCTATGCCGCGAGCCTGGACTGGGCGCTGGCGCACAAGGCGCTGGTCATGCTCACGTTGCTGGTGGTGATCGGGCTCAACTACGCGCTCTTCAACGCCATCCCCAAGGGCTACTTCCCGCAGCAGGACAACGGCCAGATGGTGACCGGCATCCGCGCGGACCAGAGCATCTCCTCCGCCGCGCTCACCGAGAAGCTGCAGCAGGCGGTGGACATCATCCACGCCGACCCGGCGGTGGACACGGTGGTGGGCTTCGCCGGCGGCTCGCGGGCGGGCGGCGGCTTCATGTTCGTCAACCTCAAGCCGGTGGGCGAGCGCGACGTGAAGACCCAGCAGGTGATCGACCGCCTGCGCCCCAAGATGAACGAGATCCCGGGCCTGCGCATCTTCCTCGGCCCGGTGCAGGACCTGCGCATGGGCGGGCGGCGCAGCAACTCCACCTACCAGTACACGCTCAAGAGCGACAACCTGGCGGACCTGCGCACCTGGTCCGCGAAGCTGACAGAGCGCATGTCGCAGTATCCGCAACTGGCCGACGTGGACGGCGAGAGCAGCGACAACGGCGTGGAGACCTTCGTGCAGGTGGATCGCGACCAGGCCGCGCGCCTGGGCGTGAACACCACGGCGCTCAACAGCGCGCTGTACAACGCCTTCGGCCAGCGCTCGGTCGCCACGATCTACAACGACCAGAACCAGTACTCGGTGATCATGGAATGGGCGCCGAAGTACCAGCCCTCGCCAGTGGTGCTGGCCGACCTGCACGTACCGTCGACGCTCAACAGCAGCACCAGCGCCGCCACCGGCGCCACGGTGCTCAGTTCGGTCGAGAACAAGACGGACGCCAGCTCCGGCACCTCGACCACCACCTCGGCCAACCCCGGCTCGCGTGCCTCGTCGGCGGGCCAGGCACTGGCGACCAGCACCACGGCGCTGGTGCCGCTGTCCACCTTCGCCAGGCTGGCAGAGCGCGCGGTGCCCAGCTCGATCAGCCACCAGGACACCGAGCTGGCCAGCACCATCTCCTTCAACCTGCCCGACGGCGTGGCGCTGGACGACGCCAAGCGCGCGGTTCAGCAGGCCGAGGCCGACATCGCCATGCCCATCAACGTGCGCGGCAGCTTCCAGGGCACGGCGCGCGCCGCCGGCGAGAGCAACTCGCAGCAACTCATGCTGATCTTCGCGGCGGTGGTGGTCATCTACATCGTGCTGGGCATCCTGTACGAAAGCCTGATCCATCCGCTGACCGTGCTGAGCACGCTGCCCTCGGCCGGCGTGGGCGCGGTGCTGGCGTTGATGCTGTTCCGCATGGAGCTGTCGATCATTGCCCTGATCGGCCTGTTCCTTCTGATCGGCATCGTGAAGAAGAACGCCATCCTCATCATCGACTTCGCGCTGGAGGCCGAGCGCTCGCGCGGGCTCACGGCCACCGAGGCGGTGCGCGAGGCCTGCCTGCTGCGCCTGCGGCCGATCCTGATGACCACCATGGCCGCCATGCTGGGCGCGCTGCCGCTGGCCATCGGCTTCGGCCTGGGCTCGGAGCTGCGCCAGCCGCTGGGCGTGGCCATCATCGGCGGGCTGCTGGCCTGCCAGCTGCTCACCCTGCTGACCACCCCGGTGGTCTACGTGCTGCTCGACAAGCTGCGCCGAAAGAGCGGCGACGAGCGCGCACTCAGCCGCGCCGGTGCCGCCGACCAAGCTGCCTCGGCATGACCCGATCCATCGAACCCATGAACCACCGCTTCCGTCCCTCCTTCGTCCGCGCGATCGTTGCCGGCGCTGCCCTGGCCGTGCTGGCAGGCTGCGCGGTCGGCCCCGCCTACCAGCGGCCCGACGCGCCCACGCCGGCCGCCTGGAAGGAAGCACCCGCGGCCGCCGGCTGGGCGCCCGCGCTGCCGGCCGACGCGCTGGCGCGTGGCGAGTGGTGGAAGCTCTTCGACGATCCGGGCCTGGACGAGCTGGCCGAGAAGGTGCAGGTCTCCAACCAGAACATCGCCGCGGCCGTTGCCAACTACACGCAGGCGCAGGCGGCGGTGCGCGAGCAGCGCGCCTCGCTCTTTCCCACCGTGGCATTGACCGGCGGCGCGCGCCGCAGCGGCGAGCGCAGCCCCGGCACCACCAGCGGCAGCGCCAACGTGGCCCTTGGCGCCTCGTGGGAGCCCGACCTGTGGGGCCGCCTGCGTGAATCCGTCAGCAGTGCCCAGGCGGCGGCGCAGGCGAGCGAGGCCGACCTGGCCTCGGCGCGCCTGTCGATGCTGGGCGAACTGGCCATCAACTACTTCTCGCTGCGCGAAGCCGATGCCGAGCTGGCCGTGCTGGCCACCACCATCGAAGGCTACGAGCGCTCGCTGACCATCACGCGCAACCGCTACGAGGCCGGCATCGCGGCGCAGAGCGACGTACTGCAGGCCGAGACCCTGCTGGCCAACACCCGCGCGCAGTACGCATCCACGGAGCGCACGCGCGCCGCGCTGGAGCACGCCATCGCCGTGCTCACCGGCGCGCCACCTTCGGGCTTCTCGGTGGCCAAGGCGGCCTGGACGCCGGTGGTACCGAGCGTGCCCAGCGGCGTGCCTTCCGAGCTGCTGCAGCGACGTCCCGACATCGCCTCGTCCGAGCGGGCGGTGTCGGTGGCCAACTCGCAGATCGGGATCGCCCGCTCGGCCTACTACCCCAGCTTCAGCCTCGACGCCTCGCTGGGGCGCAGCAGCACGCGGGTGTCCGACCTCTTCAACGCCTCGAACACGCTGTGGTCGCTGGGCCTGTCGGTGGCGCAGGTGGTGTTCGACGCCGGCGCCATCGATGCGCGGGTGGACCAGGCCAATGCCTCGCGCGACGCGGCTATCGCCCGCTACCGCCAGACGGTGCTGTCGGCCTTCCAGGTGGTGGAGGACCAGCTCAGCGCCGCCATCAGCCTGGAGCAGCAGTTCAAGCAGTACACCATCGCCTCGCAGGCGGCAGACAAGACCGAGCAGCAGATCATCAACCGCTACCGCGCCGGCCAGGTGGGCTACACCGAGGTGGTGGTGGCGCAGGCCTCGGCGCTGAACGCGCGGCGCAACGTGCTGCAGCTGCAGGTGGCCCAGCAGTTGGCGGCCATCGCGCTGATCCAGGCGCTGGGTGGCGGCTGGCAGGCCGAATGGCTGGCCCAGGCGTCGGCGGCCGCCCACGCGCAGTAGGCCGGGCGGCCGGCATTGCGTCCAGGTCCGGTAGTACTAAACTATTCCTTCGTTTACAACGACAAGGAGTGGCTCCGTGCGTACTCCCACTGCAATGGCGAAGCCGGGCCTGCCGGCAGGCGGCGAGATGGGTGCGCACCTCGCGTCGCCCCCGGATGCCGAGTTCTGTGAGCGTGTGGTGCGGGCGATCTGGCAGCGCCTGGACGCCCATGACCTGGTCGACCACGCGGTGCGCGAGCACCTGGCCGAACTGCTCGATCCGCTGGTGGCGCTGCCGCTGGACGGGCGGCCGCAGCGGCTGGTCCATGCCTTGCGGATGCCTGACCCGATCGACGCCGCACAGCTGTACTGGCTCACCCGGCGCCTGCTGACGCTGGTGCCAGAGCTGCAGGCCCTGTTCCAGGCGGGCGGCGAGCACGGTGGCGAGCGACCGCAGCTGCCGCACTGAACGCTTTCAAAGCCGCGTTCGCACGTCCTTCAGCCGCGCCAGGTTGTTCACCAGCGTGGGCACGTGGTTGAGGCTCTCCAGGTAGTCGTACACATAGGCCAGCACCGCGTAAATGGCGCCGGCCGTGAAGGCGGGCGACTGCGTGAAGTCGATCAGGATGAAAACCAGCGCGGCGATGGTGCACAACTCCGTGAGCGCCCAGGTCCACGACTCCGCATCCGACAGCATCACCCGCCAGCGCCGCATCAGCCAGAAATGGCGGCGCACGCGGAAGGGCCGCAGCGACTCGATGTCGTCCACCTCGCGCTCCATCTGGTTGTTGATGCCCTGGTTGAGCCGCAGCGCCTTGCGCCAGTACCAGGCGTTGACCAGTCCCATGGGCAAGAGCACCACGAGCGCGATGAGGCCCGCGTCCGTGTCGTAGGTGAAGAGCATCGCCAGCGAGCCCACGATGGTCACCGCGTGGCGGAACATGTCGGGCACCTCGGTCTCGAAGAAGCCGACGATGTCCCGCACCATCTCCACGCGCGCCGACACGGTGCTGGTGCCGTGGCCCAGTTCATGTTGCTGCGCCACCATGTGCGAGGCGATCTTCGCGTTCAGGCCCATGAAGACGCGGGTGTCGTAGCGCTGGCGGCCGAAGGAGATCACCAGGTGCAGCAGCCACACCGCGACCAGCATGCCGAGGTAGCGAAAATCGCGCTTGACCAGGCCGTCCACCGCCAGGCCGGTGAGGGCGGGGTAGGCCAGGGCGCAGGCGTTCTCCACCAGCGTCAGCGTGTAGGTGAAGGCCACCGCGCGCCGGCCTTCGCGCAAGATGCGGGCGATGCCCGGATCGCCCTTGTGACGGCCTTGCGACATGCGTGTGGAATTTTTCACGGGACGCAGCCCTTGGTATTAATTGCCCATCCGTGGGCAATACTTTAAGTTTACATTTCGATGCAACCATGAACACTTATCCCACCGTCCTCCAGGCAACCGGCGTTGCAAGAACGCTGAGTAAGTTCTCGGCTTGCACCATCGTGGTCTACAAGACCCCCGATGCCAAGTTCGTGACCGCACGACCCAACGACCTGGTCCAGGGCGGCGAGATCGACAGCGTCTACCGCAACGGCTACCTGGTGCCGACGCTGCTGAGCAAGTCCCGCTGAGGGCTGCAGTGACGCGATCGATGCGGCCCTGCGGCCGGTGCCGCTGCCGCCTGTTCAGGGCAATGCACAGACGCTGGCGATAATCCTGGCTCTTATCGACCTAGGAGCGCACGTTGGATCTGGTTTTGCTGGCGAAGGCCGCCGTCATGGGCATCGTGGAGGGGCTCACCGAATTCCTCCCCATCTCGTCCACCGGCCACTTGATCCTGGTGGGCTCGCTGCTCGGCTTCGACGACAACAAGGCCAAGGTCTTCGACATCGCGATCCAGACCGGCGCGATCTTCGCGGTGATCCTCGTCTATTGGCAGAAGATCCACTCGACGCTGGTGGCGCTGCCCCGCCAACCCAAGGCGCAGCGCTTCGCGCTCAACGTTTTCGTCGCCTTCCTGCCCGCCGTGGTGCTGGGCCTGGCCTTCGGCAAGGCGATCCAGGCGCATCTGTTCACCCCGGCCGTGGTGGCTTCCACCTTCATCGTCGGCGGCTTCGTGATCCTGTGGGCCGAGAAGCGCCCGCCCGGCTCGGTCCGTGTGGAGAACGTCGACGACATGACGATCTGGGACGCGCTCAAGGTCGGCCTGGTGCAGTGCCTGGCGATGGTGCCGGGCACCAGCCGTTCGGGCGCCACCATCATCGGCGGCATGCTGCTGGGGCTGTCGCGCAAGGCGGCCACCGAGTTCTCCTTCTTCCTGGCCATGCCCACCCTGATCGGTGCCGGCGTCTACAGCCTCTACAAGGAGCGCGCGATGCTGTCCATGGCGGACCTGCCGCTGTTCGGCGTGGGGCTGGTCTTCTCCTTCATCAGCGCCTGGTTCTGCGTGCGCTGGCTGCTGCGCTACATCTCCACGCACAACTTCATCCCCTTTGCCTGGTACCGCATCGTGTTCGGCATCGTCGTGCTGGCCACCGCGTGGAGCGGTGCCGTGACGTGGGTGGAGTGATCCGGGCCCCGCGCTTTCCTGATCGGGTCACCGCCCCTGTCGCCTGCGTTGCACTGCAGGCGCGCACGACACGCCGCTGTCACGAACCCTGTTGAAACTTCCCGGGCACGCGCTCGTTCTGCCTCGCAGACGGGCGCGTGCCTTTGTTCATTGCAATCAGGGAAGCACAGCATGAAATTCAAGAAGAAGCTCGCAGCTCTCGCGCTGCTGGGCGGCGGCCTCAGTCCGGCCTTCGCCCTCAACGTCCTCATCACCAACGACGACGGCCTCACCAGCAATCTCAAGGCGCTGTACGACGCGGTCAAGGCTGCCGGCCACGACGTCGTGGTGTCGGTGCCCTGCACCGGCCAGAGCGGCCGCGGCGCGGCCATCGTGATGTACAGCACCAGCGTCATCGTCCCGGACAACGACAAGACGCAGGTCGAGGCAGAGGGCGGCTGCCACAACGGCGCCGCGCCTGCGGGCGCGCCGGCAGTGGGCCCCTTCACCAAGGCCGGCTACACCAACGGCGACTTCTACTACGTGCACGGCACGCCGGTCATGGCGACGCTCTACGGCCTGGACGTGGTGGGCCAGGCCCGCTGGGGCAAGGCGCCCGACGTGGTGCTCTCGGGCCCGAACGAAGGCCAGAACCTGGGCAAGATCATCAACAGCTCGGGCACCGTGGGCAACGCACAGACCGCGGCCAGCCGCAACATTCCGGCCATCGCGCTGAGCGCCGGCTCCGACACCACCGACAACGCCGGCCTGGCCAATCCGTACTCGGCCGTGGTCGGCAAGCTGAGCGTGGACCTGCTCAAGTCGCTGCAGGCCAAGGCCGTCGGCGGTGCGCTGCTGCCCGCCGGCCTGGCGCTCAACGTCAACTTCCCGAACAAGCCCACCGCCGACCTGAAGTTCGCCTTCTCGCGGGTGGGCAGCTTCGACGCCTACGCGCTCAAGTTCAACAACGCCGTGCCCTATGGCCTGGGCATCAGCCTGAACACCCAGCGCCCGAACGCCGACCAGGCCGAGGACGAGTCGGTGGTCTCGCAGACCAGGGTGTCGGTGACCGCCATGCAGGTGGGCTTCGAATACCGCCCGGCCGGCCAGCAGTGGCTGCGCCTGCGCCTGTCCGACCTGTTCGCGCAGTGAACGGGGGGCGCATGAGCAATTCCCTCGTCACAGGGGCCGCGCTCGCGGCCATCGCGCTGATGCTCTTCGGATGCGGCGGCGGACACGACGGCAATGCAGGCGACGGCCGCACGCCCGCGGCCACCGCGCCCAAGGTGTCGGTGCAGGACCTTTCCACAGGCAGCTACACCGTGAGCGTGGGCGATGCCAACGCACCCACGGTGGGCAAGTACTACGCCGGCGACGACGGCAGCCGCCTGCTTCTGCTGGCCAAGGCCGACGACAGGCTGGGCACCCTGTACCGCCGAGACCCCGGCGCGTCGACCTGGGTGGCGGTGCCGGCTGCAAGCGCCGATGTTCAGCTCACGCTGCTGCGCGGCGACGCCCTGCCTGCTCAGGCCGTGGACCTGGCGCAGCTGGCCGGCAACTACGTGGCGGCGCTGGGCGATGGCTCCGCCGTTCGCTTCGCGCTGGCGGCTGGCGGATCGATCACGGCGGGCGACGGCGGCTGCAAACTCAGCGGGCAGGTGGGCGAAGGCAAGCTGCCGTCCACGCTCAAGCTCACGCTGAACGCGAGCGCGGCCTGCGCAGGATTGCCTTCCAGCAGCAACGGCGCGCTGGTGATCGACAGCGACTACACGCCTGCGCGCTTCAGGCTGGTGGCCGACAACGGTTCTCAGGCGCTGGACCTGTGGTCCTACAGGGAGTGATGGCCTTCTGAAGACGGGGCGCTAGGGCGCGCTTCCGACCAGCACCGGTTCCGTCCGGTACAGCTGCGGAAACTGCTTCTTCAGCGCCTCGATCTTCGGCAGGTCGTTGTAGACGATGTAGGGCTGCGTCGGATGCCGCACCAGGTAGTCCTGGTGATAGGCCTCCGCCGGATAGAAGGCCTTGCCTTGCTCGATGGTGGTGACGATGGGGGCGCCGAAGGCGGCCGCGCCGCCCAGCTGCGCGATGTAGCTGCGCGCCGCGCTCGCCTGCTCGGGCGACTGCGCGAAGATGGTCGAGCGGTATTGCGTCCCCACGTCCGGCCCCTGGCGGTCCAGCTCCGTGGGGTCGTGGGCCACCGAGAAGTAGATCTGCAGGATGCGCCCGTAGCTGATGCGCCTGGGGTCGAACTCGATGCGTACCGCTTCGGCATGGGATGTCACGCCGGCGCTCACGATCGGATAGGTGGCGCTCTTCGAGTCGCCGCCTGCGTAGCCCGAAGTGGCACGGGTCACTCCCTCCACGTGCTGGTACACGGCCTGCACGCCCCAGAAGCACCCACCGGCCAGCACGGCGGTCTCGGTGCCGCTGGCGCTGGCCGGGGCATTGCCCTTGTCGTCGGCCGGCGCCGGAATGACGACAGCCTTGCCCGAGCCGCCTGCGGCGAAGGCCGGGCCACCGCCGTGGAAGGCCCAGGCGGCCAGACCGGCGAACAGGGCGACGGCCGCCCAGCGCGAACCGATCTTGAGGGTGGATGCTTTCATGGCGGGCTCCGGCAAAAAACGTTGCGGGTGGTGCGCAATCTAGTTCGTCGCCTGAGGCCTGCTGGTTACAGGGTCTCCATGCGCGGCCGCGCCTGGCCATGGCCGGTGCGCACGGCCTACAGCAGGTTGCGCAGCGAGGCCTCGACGGCCGCCGCCGTCGTGATGGGCTTTTCCATGGGAAAGAGGTGCGTGCCGTCGAGCATGGTCATGCGGCCCTTCGTGACCTGCTCGGTCATTGCCAGGCCCACGCGCTTCATCTCCACCGAATGGCGCCCGCCGATGAAGGCCGCCTTGCACTTGAGCGGATGCTTGCGCAGCAGGCCGCTCAGGTTGTGCGGCAGCGTGTCGTAGATGGTGGTCTCGACGTCGCGGTCGAAGCTCAGCTGGCGCGAATCCTCGGCGTCGAAGGTGCCGTGCTCGATGTAGTCGCGCAGCACCCGCTCGTCCCACTTGGCGAAGGCCTTCTTGCTGCGGAAGTGCTCGAACACCGCGTCGCGGTGCTCCCACTGGTTCTTTCGCTTTCGGCTGATGGCGCCGGGCGAGACGCTCTTCATGAGCGGGGTGCGCTTGGCCAGCTCCAGCGCGCCGGCGCGCCAGCCGCCCAGGATGGGCGAGTCGATCAGCACCACGCCGCGCGCCAGCTCCGGATGGCGCGCCGCGCACATCAGGCTGAGGAAGCCGCCCAGCGAGTGGCCCACCAGGAACACCGGCCCACCGGCGAACTCCACCCGCTCGCGCGCGAAGTCGGCCAACTGCTGCACCAGGTGGGGCCAGTTGTCGGTGACGGGGTACTTCGGGTCGTGCCCGAACTTCTCGATGGCGTCCACGTCGAAGCCGCGGTTGCGCAGGCTGTCGAGCATCACGCGATAGGTGCTCGCCGGGAAGCTGTTCCCGTGCGAGAAGACGATTGGGGGCATAAAAATAGAAGGACACGGCGCAAAGCGCCGTGTTGTCCTCCGTTCAGATCAATTTCTCGTCCGGCGTCGAGATCTTCTTCAACGCGCCGTGGCGCGTCGCCGGCATGCGCAGCGGGTGCTGCGTGAAGCCGCCGTCCCACACCGGGTCCTCGATGCTGTCGAACACCTCGCGCAGCTTCTGGCCCCAGCTGTTGTGCAGCATGCGGTAGTAGGGGTTCTCTGCGTCGATGCAGATCACGCGGTCGGTCGAGAGCTGGTTGGCCTCGTACACCACCAGGTCCAGCGGCAGGCCCACCGAGAGGTTCGACTTCATGGTCGAGTCCATGGACACCAGCGCGCACTTGGCCGCTTCGTCCAGCGGGGTGTCGGGCGTGAGCACGCGGTCGAGCACCGGCTTGCCGTATTTCGATTCGCCCACCTGGAAGTAGGGCGTCTCGGTGGTGGCCTCGATGAAATTGCCGGCCGAATAGACCATGAACAGGCGCATGCCCTCGCCCTTGACCTGGCCGCCGAAGATGAAGGAGACGTTGAAATCCAGCCCCGCCTGCTTGAGCGAGGCCGCGTCGCGCTCGTACACGTGGCGCACCGCCGAGCCCAGCACCCGGGCCGCGTCGAACATGCTGGGGGCGTTCCAGATGGTGATGGGCGGGCTGTCCTCGGTCTCGCGCAGCTCCTCGATCTGCAGGATCTCGCGCACCGACTGCGAGATGCTCAGGTTGCCGGCCGACAGCAGCACCATGAAGCGCTCGCCCGGCTGCTCGTACACGATCATCTTGCGGAAGGTGCTGATGTGGTCCACCCCCGCGTTGGTACGCGAGTCCGAGAGAAACACCAGTCCGGCGTTGAGTTTGATGCCTACGCAGTACGTCATGGGGCTGGCGGGTTGTTGGAGTGGGTTCTGGGCCGGTGTCTTCACTGTAGTTCGCGCCGGCGCAACTTCTGCAAGGCGTAGAGCGCGTCCAGCGCCTCCCTGGGGCTCATCGCATCGGGGTCGAGCGCGGCCAGGGCCGATTCTACGGCGCTGGGGGCCCGGGCCTCCTCGGCGGGCGGGGGCGCGAACAGGTCCACCTGCGCCCGCGTCTCGCTCTGCTGGGCCTCCAGCGCGCCCAGCGCCTTCTGCGCATGGTTGACCACGGCCGCCGGCATGCCGGCCAGGCGCGCCACCTGGATGCCGTAGCTGCGGCTGGCGGGGCCGGGGTGCATCTCGTGCAGGAAGACGATGTCGCGGCCCGCCTCGGTCGCGCTCACGTGCATGTTCACCGCCTGGTGGTGGCTGGCCGGGAATTCGGTCAGCTCGAAGTAGTGGGTGGCGAAGAGCGTGAAGGCGCGCGAGCGGTCGTGCAGGTGCGCGGCGATGCCGGCCGCCAGCGCCAGGCCGTCGAAGGTGCTGGTGCCGCGGCCGATCTCGTCCATGAGCACCAGGGACTGCGCGGTGGCGCCGTGCAGGATCTGCGCCGCCTCGGTCATTTCCAGCATGAAGGTGGACTGTGCATTCGCCAGGTCGTCGGCCGCGCCGATGCGGGTGTGGATCGCGTCGATGGGGCCCAGCCTGCAGGCGGTGGCCGGCACGCAGGAGCCCATCGAGGCCAGCAGCACGATGATGGCGATCTGCCGCATGTAGGTGGACTTGCCGCCCATGTTGGGCCCGGTGATGACCTGCATGCGCTGCTGCGGACCCAGGCGGGTGTCGTTGGCGATGAAGCTGCCGGCCGACTTCTCCGCCAGCCGCGCCTCCACCACCGGGTGGCGACCCTGCAGGATCTCGATGCAAGGGTGCGCCACGAATTCGGGCGCGTTCCAGTTCAGCGTGTGGGCGCGCTCGGCCAGGGCGCACAGCGCATCCAGCGAGGCCAGCGCGAAAGCCACGCTGGTGAGCGGCTGCACGTAGGGCTGCAGCGCGTCGAGCAGCTGCTCGTAGAGCCATTTCTCGCGCGCCAGGGCGCGGTCCTGCGCTGACAGGGCCTTGTCCTCGAAGGTCTTGAGCTCGGGCGTGATGAAACGCTCGGCGTTCTTCAGCGTCTGGCGGCGGCGGTAGTCGTCGGGCACCCTGGATAGGGCGCTTTGCGTCACCTCGATGTAGAAGCCATGCACCCGGTTGAACTGCACCCGCAGGTTGGCGATGCCGGTGCGCTCGCGCTCGCGCACTTCCAGTTCCAGCAGGAAGGCGTCGCAGTTCTCGCCGATGGCGCGCAACTCGTCCAGGTCGGCATCGAAGCCTTCGGCGATCACGCCGCCGTCGCGCACCAGGGCCGAGGGCTCGGCCCTGAGCGCGCGCACCAGCAGTTCGGCGCAGCCCTCGGGCGGCGACAGCTCCTGCGCAATGCGCTCCAGCAGCGGCGTGCCGCGCGGCAGCACCGGCGCGAGCTGGCGAGCCTTTTGCAGCGCCAGGCCCAGCGCCACCAGCTCGCGCGGCTTGACCTGGCGCAGCGCGATGCGGGCGGCGATGCGCTCCACGTCGCTGGTGGCCTTGAGCTGCTCGCGCAGGCCGCGCCATTGCGGCAGGGCGGTGCTTGCATCGGGACGGCCCAGGGCGGCGATGGCATCGAGGCGCTCGCGCGCCGCCGTGCGCTCGCGCCGCGGCGTCAGCAGCCAGCGGCGAAGCATGCGGCTGCCCATGCCGCTCATGCAGGTGTCCAGCAGCGAGAAGAGGGTGGGCGCGGCTTCGCCGCGCAGCGTCTGCACCAGCTCCAGGTTGCGGCGCGTCGTGGCGGGCAGGTCGATGAACTCGTCGTCCTGCTCCACCACCAGGCGCTGCACGTGCGACAGGGCGCGGCCCTGCGTGTGCTCCGCGTAGCCCAGCAGCGCGGAGGCGGCGGCCTGCGCCTGCGTGAGCGCCTGCGCGTTCCAGGCCGACAGCGTGGCGGCGCCCATGAGTTCGGACAGGCGGCGCTCGCCCAGGCCGCCGTCGAACTGCCAGGCCGGCCGCACGGTGAGCGTGTACGCAGCGGCGCTGCGGGCGTCCTTCAGCCGCTGCTCGAAGGCTGGCGTGACCTCGGCGCTGTAGATCAGCTCGCTGGGGCCGATGCGCGCCAGCCAGGCCTCCAGCTCGTCGGCCTCGAATTCGGCCAGGTGCATCTGCGCGCCGGTAACGCTGAGCCAGGCCGCGCCGCAGGTGTTGCGGGCGCTGGCGTGGACGGCCAGCAGCAGCGAGTCGGTCTTGTCGCTGAGCAGTTCGGCCTCGGTCAGCGTGCCGGGCGTGACCACGCGCACTACCTTGCGCTCCACCGGGCCCTTGCTGGCGCCCACCTCGCCCACCTGCTCGCAGATGGCCACCGACTCGCCCAGCTTGATCAGGCGCGAGAGGTAGGCGTCGACCGCGTGGAAGGGCACGCCGGCCATCACCACCGGCGCGCCGGCCGACTGGCCGCGCTGGGTGAGCGTGATGTCCAGCAGGCGCACCGCCTTCTCCGCATCGGCGTAGAAGAGCTCGTAGAAGTCGCCCATCCGGTAGAAGAGGAGCGTCTCGGGGAAGTCGGCCTTGAGCTGCAGGTACTGCTGCATCATGGGCGTGTGCGCACTCAGGTCCAGGGCGGCGGCGGAAGTCATACGGGGAGAAAAAAGCGGTCTGGGCGGTGAGGGACAGCCCGGAACTATACGGGGCTCGGCAGCGGCGTTCCGATTCTCTAAACTGCCCCGGATGCGCACCCAGTACTACACCGCCGCGAGCCTGGACGGCTTCCTGGCCACCGAGGACCATTCCCTGGAATGGCTGTTCCCGCTGGTCGACATCCAGGACACCAGCCTGCCGCAGTTCATGGAGGGCGTGGGTGCCCTGGCCATGGGTTCGTCCACTTACGAGTGGATGCTGCGCCACGTGATCCATGCGCCCGGCGGCGGCTCGCCCTGGCCCTACGCGCAGCCCACCTGGGTGTTCAGCAGCAGAAAGCGCGAGGCGGTGCCGGACGCCGACATCCGCTTCGTGCAGGGTGACGTGCGCCCGGTGCACGAGGCGATGCGCGGCGCGCTGCAGGGCAGCGGCAGGAACATCTGGCTGGTGGGCGGCGGCGAACTGGTCGGGCAGTTCTTCGACGCGGGCCTGCTGGACGAGATCATCGTGCAGGTCGGCTCCGTCACCCTGGGCAGCGGCGCGCCGCTGCTGCCGCGCCGCATCGCGCTGCCGCGCCGGCTGGAGCTCACGCAGGTGCGGCGCTTCGGGCCGGGCATGGCCGAGCTGCGCTACGACGTGCTGCGCGAAGGCGCGCCACCCGCGGCGCCCAAGGGGGCGGGTGCATGACTTCGCTGTTTCTCAAGTGCCTGCTGGGCGCGTTGGCTGTGCTGCTGATTGCGCTCTTGTCCAGGACGCGCAACTTCTTCATCGCCGGCCTGGTGCCGCTCTTTCCGACCTTCGCGCTGATCGCCCACTACATCGTGGGCAGCGAGCGATCGGTGGCCGACCTGCGCACCACCGCGCTCTTCGGGCTGTGGTCGCTGATTCCGTATGCGGTGTACCTGCTCGCGGTGTACTGGCTGAGCGTGCGCTACTCGCTGGCCGGCACGCTGGGCCTGGCGACGGTGGCCTGGGTGCTGGCAGCCGTCGTGCTGCTGGCGGCCTGGACGCGTCTTCATCCAGCCGCTGCCTGAACCGCGCCCTTGCCCGAAGCGGCCAGCCGTGCGGGCCGGACCTGAGTCTCAGGCGAGGGCTGCGTCCGCGATCAGCACCCCGTCGCGCGCCACCACGCGCCCACGTCGGATCACGGTGCGCTCCAGCGGGCAGCTCACCACCGCGTGGGCGATGCTCTCGGCCGGCAGCAGCAGCAGGTCGGCGTCGCATCCCGGCGCGATGCCGTAGCGCTCGCCCAGGCCGAGGGCCTTGGCGCCGCCGTGGGTGACGATGTCGAAGGCATCGGCCAGCTGCTCGTCCTTGCTCCAGCCGAAGCGCATGGCGATGAGGCGCGCGCGGTCCAGCATGTCGCCGTTGCCCATGGGCGACCAGGTGTCACGCACGTTGTCCGAGCCGGAGCACACGTTCACGCCGCGGCTGCGCAGCATGGCCAGCGGCGGCGCCATGAAGTGCGAGGGCGCGCAGCTCATGATGGAGATGCCCGCCCGCGCCAGCCGGTCGGCCAGCGGGTACAGCTCGGCCGGGGCGAAGGCGCCCAGCGCGTAGGCGTGGCTGATGACGACCCGGCCGGCCAGGCCGTGCGCCTCGGTCATGTCGGCGATGCGTTCGATCTCGAAGCGTCCCAGCTCGCCGCCGTCGTGCAGGTGAATGTCGATGCCGCGGCCGAAGCGCACGGCCAGGTCGAACACGGCTTCCAGGTGCCGCACCGGGTTGTGGTCGATGCCCGACGGATCGATGCCGCCCACCACCTCCAGGCCCAGGGCCAGCGCGTGCTCCATCAGGTCGGCGGTGCCGGGCGCGGTGATCAGGCCGGCCTGCGGGAAGGCCACCAGCTGCATGTCCACCAGGTGCGCATAGCGCTGGCGCAGGGCCAGCATCTCCTCGATGCGCGCGATGCCGAAGGCCGGCTGCACGTCGACGTGGCTGCGAAAGTGCAGCGAGCCGCGCGCCACGCAATGCTCGATGAGCGGGCCAGCGCGCTCGGCCAGCGAGAGCGGGAAGTCCTTGAGCACCGCCTGCTCGTTGGCGATGCGGTGGTTGCGCGTGGGGCCCGAACTGTTGGGCCGCCAGGGCGCGCCCCACAGGGTCTTGTCGAAGTGGATGTGCGATTCCACCAGCGCCGGCAGCAGCATCAGGCGGCCTTCGCCGTCGGCCAGCGTGGGCAGTTCGGGCGGCGCAGTGCCGGCGGGCAGCAGGGCGGCGATGCGCCCGTTCTCGATCAGCAGGTCGGCCAGGCCTTCGTGGCCCGGCGGGCGCACCCGGCGGATGGCCGACGGGGCGGCAGCGGCAGGAGTCATCCGCCGAGCTTAGCCCAGCGAATCGATGGCGTTGACCTCGTGCGGCGCTTCCATGGAGAAGCGGTCGCGCGTGCGCACGTAGAAGCTGGCACCGAAGCGCGCCACCGGAAAGTAGTTCTGCAACCGCACCCGGTAGCGCTCCAGGTCGATCAGGTCCTCGCGCGCATGCAGCCACAGCACCTCGCCGATGAAGATGTGGCGGCTGGCCGTCTCCAGTTTCTCCGAGAGGCGGCATTCGAAGGCCACCGGGGCCTGCGCGATGCGCGGCGGCCGCACCGAGCGGGAGGGCGCCGGCGTGAGGCCGACCGCGTCCAGCTCGCTGTGGGTGGCCGGCAGGCGCTCGCCGCAGCGGTGCATCTGCTCGGCCATGGGCTCGTCGGCGATGTGCACCACGAACTCGCCACTGGCCAGGATGTTGGCCGAGGTGTCCTTGAGCAGGTCGTCCTGCAGCTTGTTGATGCTGATCATCAGGATGGGCGGGTCCTCGCCCAGCATGTTGAACATGCTGAAGGGCGCCGCATTGATGACGCCCTCGGCGCTCTGCGTGGTGACCAGGGCGATCGGGCGCGGCACGATCAGGCTGGCCATCAGCTTGTAGCGCTGGTAGGCGGTGATGGCGGAGAAGTCGATTTCGGTGGATGCGGTCATGGCAGGGCAGGCAGGCAAGGCGCTAGCGCCATATTGTCGACAAAATCGATCCTGGGATGTTGACATTGACTGCATGCAATTGTCATGCCTCCCTGGCGCGGACGAAAAAAACGGCGCCTGAGGCGCCGCTTTTTCGAAGGAGGGAGTTTGGTCGCGATGTGTCAGGACGGAATGCCGTGCGCATCGGCGCCATCGATCAGGCGCGCGGCCAGGCGGGCCGCCATGTCCAGCCGCCGCACGTCGCGCTCGTCCAGCTGGCCGTCGGGCTGGGGATGGAAGAAGCACAGCATGCCCATGATGTGGCCGTCGGCCAGCCGCACGGGGGCGCCGATGCCGGCCCCGGCCGGCTTGCTCTGCGCGGGGTCCATGTCCGGCTCGGCGACGAAGCGCACCACGATGCCGAGGTCGGCTTCCAGCAGGCGCACCAGCCCGGCCATGGCCTGGTCGGCCAGGGGCATGAGAGCGGGTGCGGTCTCTTCTTCCTCGATGTCCCGGCGCCGCGGGCTGCTCAGGGTGCGGTGGGCGTCGCCCATCCGGAGCAGTCGGGGGACCACGAATCCATCTGCAAAAGCCATATCGGTTTCCTGTTCCGTTGTTCTTGTTGCTCGCCTCGGATGGGCGCGGAAACGTCGAATCGGCGCAGTGCGTGTTGGCAGAGGGAAGACGCGGGCCGGCGACGCCCGCGTTTTTGCCTCAGACGCGTGCGGGCGTCTTCCCCAAAGGAGGGGATATGGGTTTACCCGGATCAGGCTTCAGGGCCTTAGCGCCCATTTGCCGGTGCTGCTGTCCCTGCAGAAGCTGTAGACGCCCTCGTCGCGCATGTTCCGGAAGCTGTTGGCAATGCGCAACCTGCGGCAGGGGCGGGCGCTGGCCGAATCATCGCCGCCGGCCGGGGTGACCGTTCCGGCCGCGCCGGTCTTGTCGTTGGTCCATTCCAGCGCCGGACCATCTGCCGGACCGGCCAGCGCCTTGTTGACGGTGGCGCGCAGCATCCGGAAATCAGCCGCGTTGAAGCGCGAGGCCGGGCTGTTCTTCAGGAAGAGCAGGTCCGCGCCCTGGGCCCAGGCGGGCAGGCCGGGAACGGCCAGGCAGGCTGCGATCAGGAAGGGCGCGCAAAGTCTTTTCATGGCGGAGGGCTCCGAGTTCTTCTCCCGGGCATTGTGCCGGGTCGGCAGCAGCTCCGCGTGCCTGCGTTCAGCCGTGCGGCGTCACAGGTCGACCACCACCTCGAAGCCGCCGAAGATCATTCGCCTGGTGTCGAAAGGCGCGTCCTTGGGCTCCATCATCTCCTTCATGCGCGGGTCCTTCATGACCTTGTCGTTGACCTCGTCGCGCTTGGCGCGCGACTCGTAGGTGATCCAGGAGAAGAAAACCACCTCGCCCTCCTCGAGCTTCACGCTCTGCGGAAAGGAGGTGAGCTCGCCGGGCTTGACGTCGTCGCCCATGCACTCGCGAAACTGCAGGGCGCCGTGCTCCAGCCAGACCTTGCCGGCCTTGAGCGCCATGTCGCGGTAGGCGTCGACGTTCTTGCGCGGAACCGGGACGACGAATCCATCTACGTACATGCGAGTCTCCAGTCTTGTTGCGGGAAGGGAGTCAGATCGCGCCGACGCTGCCGGTCACCGGCAGCACGATACCCGTGATATAGCTCGAGCAGCAGGGCGCAGCCAGGAACACGTAGGCGGGCGACAGTTCCTCGGGCTGCGCGGGACGGCCCATGTCGGTCTTCTCGCCGAAGTGCGCGATCTGCTCGGGCTGCTGGTCCGCCGGATTGAGCGGCGTCCACACCGGCCCGGGCGCCACGGCATTCACGCGGATGCCCTTGGGCAGCAGGTTGCTGGCCAGCGACTTGGTGAATGCATGGATGGCGCCCTTGGTGGACGCATAGTCCAGCAGGTGGCCGCTGCCTTCCAGCCCGGTGACCGAGCCGGTGTTGATGATGCTGGCGCCCTCCTTCAGGTGCGGCAGCGCGGCGCGGGTCATGCGGAAGTAGCCGCCGATATTGGTCTGCAGCGTGAGTTCGAGGCGTTCGTCCGACAGGTCCTCGATGCCGGCTGCATGCATCTGGAAGGCTGCGTTGTTGACCAGCAGGTCCAGGCGGCCGAAGGTCTTCACGGTCTTCTGCACGGCCTTCCTGCAGAAGGCGGCGTCGCGCACGTCGCCAGCAATGAGGAGGCAGCGCTGGCCTTCGTTCTGGACGTGCTTGTGCGTCTCCTTCGCGTCCTCGTGCTCATCGAGGTAGACGATGGCCACGTCCGCGCCTTCGCGAGCGAACAGCACCGCCACCGAGCGGCCGATGCCCGAATCGCCGCCGGTAATGAGGGCCGTCATGCCTTGCAACTTGCCGCTGCCCCTGTAGTCGGGCGCACGGAAGCGCGGACGCAATTCCATCTCCGCCTCGATGCCGGGCTTGCGCAGGTGCTGCTGCGGCAAGGGGTTGCGCGGCTCCTCGTGGTGCCCGGCCTGCATCGGAGATTTCCGGGGCTTGCCCTTGGCCTTGCTGCGGTCCTTGGCGTCCTGCTCGCGCTGGATCGTTCGCTGCTTTTCGACGACCGCGCGCGTGCCAGGTTTCTTCTTGCTCGCCATGCGTGCGTCTCAGTGGGAGCGCGAACGCGCGGCCGCGTTTCGCTTGCGCGTGGCAGCTGCCTTCTTGGCCGAGGCCGAGCGATCGGCCGCCGAGCGCGCCGCCGACGCGCGTCCGCCTACCTGGCCGCCCTTGCGCGAGGCGCTGTGGTTCTCCGGCTTGCCGCGGCCCGAGCCGCTCTTCTCGCCGCCGCTTTCCTTGTTCACCGTGGCCCAGGCGCGGCGCTCGGCCTCGTTCTTTCCGACCCCGCGGTCCTCGTAGCCTTCCTCGATGTGCTCGGCCTTGCGCTTCTGCTTGTCCGAATATGCCGACTTGTCGCCTCTGGGCATGGTCGTCTCCTTCACAGCATGCGAAAGGCCCCATGCTGCGCCCGCACGCCACGCGGGCGTGTAGGAGCGGTCCTCGGTTGCCGGTCGGCGGGAAAGGGCGCCGCGCGGGCAGTGATCGCCTAGCGTTGCGGCATGTCCTTGAAGGAGTAACCAAGGCTCACGGTCGCGTCTTCCGGGATGGGTGGCATGGTGCCGTTCCAGGCCTCCCAGGCCGCGCGCATCGCGTCCAGGCGCTGCGGCTCCTTCCTGCCCAGGTTGGCGCGTTCGCGCTCGTCCTGCGGGATGTTGAACAGGTAGTC
>NZ_FOUG01000037.1 GCF_900114785.1 Variovorax sp. OV329 | reverse complement strand
AAGAACTTATCCACACCGTGAGCCACCAGGCTCGCAAAGAGGGTGGGTCAATATTGGATGGAAATGCCGGGTCAGGATTGCATGGAACTCAACACACTGGCGTTCATTGCGCTTGCGAGCACTCTGCCTGCCGCCGTTGAAAGATGCAACTGAAAACGAAGGCGCTGCAGCGGCAAGCATGCCGCCGATCCGCCGGATGGCGCCGGGGTGCAGTGGACGGAGGAACTCAAAAGGACTTTCGGACGTAGATCCAGGCTTCCGTCGAGCTGTAGTTCAATCCGACCGAATTGCCTTGGTCTTGAATCAGCACGACTGTTTGGCATGCCCCATGAAGCAGCAGTGCTGTCCCAACATGCTCAGCCGAAGGATCACGCGCAGCTTGCCCTTTAGGAACGCCAAGCAGTCGAACGCCGACCGCAACAATTGAGACCGCACACGCTTCAATGCGGCTGTTGCTGAATCAAGCCACTTGCCAGAGCCTTGCCCCGACCCTAAGGGCGCGCGGTCTGCGCGACGTCAGGCGCCTGCCCCACATAGCGGCCACGTGGCCGGATCACTTGTTTCACGCCCAGTTGTTCCAGGCTGTGCGCCAGCAGGCCAACGCTGCGCGCCGTCGCAAAGAGGCCGAAGGCCGCATCGGTCGGCAACTGGTAGCTCGCCACAAGCGCCGCAAGGGCCACGTCGATGTTCGGCTGCAAGCCGGTGAGCTCGGCCACTTTCCGGATGAAGCGTGAGATGACCTTCGGCGGCTCGAACAATGCCAGCAACGCGGCGGCGCGCGGATCGCCGTCCGGATAGAGGTGGTGGCCGAAGCCGGCCAAGGGCATCGCGGTGGACAGGTAGTAGGAAACCACCTGGTCCTCCCCCAAGCGCTCCACCTCATCGAAGAGGGCCTGCACGCGCCCGGAAGCATCCCCGTGCAGGGGACCCGACAGGGTCGTCAATCCGGCCAGCACGCATGCGGGCAGCGACGCACCGGTGGAGGCCGCTATGCGCGCAGCGAACGCAGAACTGGTCAGTTCGTGATCGGCCAGTAGCACCATCGCCGTTCGCAGCAGTTCGGCCACCTCCCGCGGCAAGCTCCAGCCTTGCGCGAAGCGCAGGTGCAGAGCTTCGCTCCCGGGCTTCGCGCCGAAGGAAGTCGCCAATTGCCCCACCAGCGCCTGCCCCTCCGTGTGCAGCACGCGGGTGAGGCGCCCGTGCGTGGAGTGCCCGCTGGCCGCGAGGCCGGCCAGCGCCGTGAAAGCGGCAGCGCGCCCGGGCTTGGGCGAGCGGGTCGACTTGGGCGAAGAGAAGTCCACCGGCTGCTCGGCTGCCCACAGCAGCCGCGCCGCCTCTTCGAGGCTGGCAGAGCCCGCCAGGCGCACCGCGTCCTGGCCGCGGTAGTACACACGCCCGCGATAGAACGACGACAGGGCGGTCGGAATGCTGGGCTCCGCGCCAAACAGCGTGTTGGTCGCCAAGGTCTCGTGCTTGCGGCCGGCCTGCTTGCGCCTGGCCAGTGCGGCAACGTCCTCGGCGCGGTACAGGCTGCGGCGCGTGTCGACCGGGTCGGTCATGACTTCCAGCTTGCCGCGGCTGACGTAGGCGTAGACGGTCTGGGGTTGCACCCCGAGGAGGCGGCACGCCTCGTCCATCGAAATCCAGGAGGCCATGGCGGGTCGGTCAAGCAAGTTTTATATATTGATTTTATACGTCAAGATTGCTTGTTTAATCAACCTATATCTACCATCGACCCATTCCCAAACGCCTACCTGCCGACTCCATGAAACCGCGCGTCCTGCAACTCAACCCCATCCTGGTGCCCGAGATCAACGACGAGCTGGCCTCGCTGTATGACGTCCACAAGCTCTTCGAGATGCCCGATCCACAGGGCTGGCTTCGGGAACATGGCGCGTCCATCGACGCGGCGATCACAGGCGGTCACACGGGAATCACCCGGGCCATGCTGGAACAGTTGCCTCAACTCAAGGTCGTGGCAGTCAACGGCGTCGGAACCGATGCGGTCGACCTGGCCTACTGCGCAAGCCGTGCCCTCCCCGTGACCGCGACGCTCGGCGCGCTCACCGAGGACGTCGCCGACCTGGCCATCGGCCTGCTCATCGCGGCCTGCCGCAACCTGTGCGCCGGCGACCGCTTCGTGCGCGAGGGACAGTGGGAGCGCTTTCCCAACCCGAGCGCCATTCCCCTGGCCCGCCGCTTCAGCGGCATGCGCGTGGGCATCGTCGGCATGGGCCGCGTGGGCCGTGCCGTCGCGGTGCGCGCGGCGGCCTTCGGCTGCCCGATCAGCTACACCGACCTGCGGGCGATGGACGACGTGCCCCATCGCTTCGTGCCCGAGCTCATCGAGCTCGCACGCGAATGCGATGCGCTGGTGCTCTGCGCGGCGGCGGACAAGGCCGAAGGCATCGTCGATGCGGCCGTCATCGAGGCGCTCGGGCCACGGGGCTTCCTGGTCAACGTGGCGCGCGGCCGCCTGGTGCGCGAGGACGACCTGACCGAAGCGCTGGCCGCCGGCCGCATCGCGGGTGCGGGCCTGGACGTGTTCGTCGACGAGCCCCGCGTGCCGCAGGCCTTGCGCGAGTCCGGCCGCGCCACGCTGCAGGCCCACCGCGCCAGCGCGACATGGGAGACCCGCGCCGCCATGGGGCGAATGGTGCTCGACAGCCTGGCCCAGGCGATGGCCGGCCAGCGGCCGGCGATGAGCCTGACCACCTGAGCCTCACGCGCTGCGACGCCCTCGCCTCGTTCCACAACAATCAACGGAGACACACCTTGCCCATCCAACGCTTCGCCATTGCCGCGGCCATCGCCCTGCTTGCGACGGCCCCTGCGCCCAGCATCGCGCAAACCTACCCGGCAAGGCCGGTGACCCTGGTCGTGCCCTTCCCGCCCGGCGGCGGAACCGACACGGGTGCCCGCGTGATCGCCGAACAACTCGGCAAGCGCTGGGGGCAGCCGGTGGTCGTGGACAACAAAGGAGGCGCGGCCGGCCAGATCGGGGCGGACCACGTCGCCAAGGCCAAGCCCGATGGCTACACCCTGCTGCTGGGCAACATCGGCACGCAGGCCATCAACCCGTCCCTGTACGCCAAGCTCCCCTACGACCCGGACACCGCGTTCGCGCCGGTGTCGCTGGTGGCCGAGCTGCCGCTGGCCATGATGGTCAACCCCTCGTTGCCGGCGAAGACACCGGCCGAGTTCATCGCCCTGGCCAGGTCCAAGCCGGGACAGCTCACCTACAGCAGTTCGGGTGCCGGCGGCGCCCCGCATCTGGTGACCGAGATGTTCAAGGACCAGACCGGCACCTTCGTCGTGCACGCGCCCTACCGGGGCGGCGGCCCTGCCATCGCCGACCTCATCGCGGGCCACGTGCAGCTGTCCTTCATGACGCTGCTGGAGGCATCGGGCCACGTCAAGGCCGGCAAGCTGCGCGCGCTGGCGGTGACCGGCGACAAGCGCGTGCCCGCGCTGCCCGATGTGCCCACCCTCTCCGAGACGGTGCTTCCGGGCTTCGACGCGATCTCCTGGATCGGCCTGCTGGCGCCAGCGGGCACGCCCAAGGACATCGTGGACAAGATCGCGGCGGACGTGCGCGCCGTGCTGGCGGACGACGCGGTGAAGGCGCGCATCGTGGCCCTGGGCGGTGTGCCCCGCGCCACGACGCCGCAGGAATTCGCCAAGCTGATCGCCAACGACCGTCAGCGCTACGCGCAGGTCATCCGCAGCCGCAAGATCACGGTCGACTGAACCCCGGCCACGCAGTCAGGTGGAGCAAGGCAAGCCATGACGGACTCCGTGATTCCGGCACCCACGCCCGCCAGCCTGCCGGTCACGGGCACGACGGCGGTCTTCCCCGTAGGCCGCGTGTTCTGCATCGGCCGCAACTACCGATGGGACCGGCAAGACACGGCAAGCCCGGTGGACATGCCGCCCTGGTTCATGAAACCCGCCAATGCCGTCGTGCCAGCGCAGGGTGAACTGCCCTACCCGCCCGGCACGAGCGACTTCTGCCACGAGGTCGAGCTGGTCGTGGCCATTGGCCGCGGCGGCAGCGACATCGACCCGGCGCAGGTGGAGGCGGGGCACATCTGGGGCTATGCCGCGGGACTGGACCTGACGCGGCGCGACCTGCAGCAGCAGGCCAAGCGCGCGGGCAATCCGTGGGAGGCCGCCAAGGCCTTCGACCATTCGGCGCCCTGCACGCCGCTCGTGCCCGCCCAGGTGTGCGGACACCCGCGGCAGGGCGAGGTGTGGCTGGCGGTCAACGGCACCGAGCGCCAGCGCGGCGACCTGTCGGAACTCCTGTGGCCGGTGCGCGAGCTGGTGGCCATGCTGTCGCGCTCGGTCGCGCTTCAGCCGGGCGACCTGGTCTTCACCGGCACACCTTCGGGCGTTGGCCCGCTGCAGCCGGGCGACGTCGTCAGCGGCGCGGTGGCGGACATCGGCCGCTTCTCCATGACCGTGTGCAGTCCGCCGGAGCCAGCGTGGCGCAGCGCTTCCGCATCCATGACAGGAGTCTCATCGTGAACACAAGCACATCCCACAAGGGCATCGCCCTGGTCACCGGCGCGGGCAGCGGCATCGGCCGCGCCGTGGCCCTGGCCCTTCGGGAAGACGGCTGGAGCGTGGTGCTCGCCGGACGCCGAGCCGAGCCGCTGCAGGCGCTCGCCGCGCAGGCCGAGGCGCACGGCCAGATGGCAATGGCCGTGCCTACCGACGTCACGTCCCCCGAAAGCGTGGAAGCGCTCTTCGCCACCATCGAGCAGCGCTTCGGCCGCCTGGACCTGCTGTTCAACAACGCCGGCGTGAACGCGCCGGCGGTGCCGATGGACGAGCTGCCGCTGGACAAGTGGCTCAGCGTGATCAACACCAACGTCACCGGCGTGTTCCTTTGCGCACGCGCGGCTTTCGGGCTGATGCGGCGGCAGTCGCCGCAGGGCGGGCGCATCATCAACAACGGCTCGGTGTCGGCCCACACGCCGCGGCCCTTCACCGCGCCCTACACCGCCAGCAAGCACGCGGTGAGCGGGCTGACCAAGTCGATCGCGCTGGACGGCCGCGCCTTCAACATCGTGGCCAGCCAGGTCGACATCGGCAACGCGCTGACGGAGTTGTCCGAGCGCATGACGCGCGGCGTCCTGCAGGCCAACGGCAGCACCGCGCCCGAGCCCATGATGGACGCACGGCACGTGGCCGATGCCGTGCGCCACATCGCCGCCCTGCCGCTGGGCGCCAACGTGCTCAACATGACGGTCATGGCCAGCGCCATGCCCTTCGTCGGCCGCGGCTGAGCAACGCGGCAAGCCGATCCACGCCGGGCGCCCCGCGGCGCCTCATGGCGACCCACCACCATCAGCAAGAGGAGACAAGCATGCAAACCACATCCCTGTTCAGGACCCTGGCCGTCTCGGCCTGCCTGGCCACGCTGCCGGCCCTGGCGCCGGCGCAGCAGGCCTACCCGAGCCGCCCCATCAAGATCATCGTGCCGGCCCCGCCGGGTGGCGCCATCGACCTCATCGCCCGCGTCGTCGGCGACAAGCTGGCCACCTCGATGGGGCAGCCGGTGGTGGTGGACAACCGGCCCGGCGCCTCCAACAACCTGGGCACCGACGTGCTCGCCAAGTCGCCGGCCGACGGCTACACCATCGGCATCGTGGGTGGCAGCCACAACATCAACAAGTACCTGTTCAAGAACCTGGGCTGGGACCCGGAGAAGAGCTTCGAGCCCATCGTCTACACGCACGTGGTGCCGCTGGTTTTCGCCATCAATCCGCAGATTCCGGCCAAGACGCTGCCGGAGTTCGTGGGCTGGATGAAAGCCAACCCCGACAAGGCCAAGGTGGCGACGTCGGGCCGCGGCAGCGCGCAGGAAATGGCGGCCGAGATGTTCCGCATGGCCAGCAAGACCGACATGCTGCTGGTGCCCTACAAGGGCTCTTCCGCCGCGCATCCGGACCTGCTGGGCGGACGCACCGCGCTGTACATCGACACCCTCAGCGCGATCCTGCCGCAGGTGAAGGGCGGCAACGTGCGCGCGGTCGCGGTGTCGACCCTCAAGCGCAGCGCCGCCCTGCCGGACGTGCCGACCGCGGACGAACAGGGCCTGAAGGGCTACGACGCCAACACCAACGGCGGCTTCCTCGCGCCTGCCGGCACGCCCAAGCCGATCGTTGCCAAGCTCAATGCCGAGATCAACGCGGCCCTGAAGCTGCCGGAAGTGCGCTCCAAGCTCGAGGCCGCCGGCATCGAGGTGCAAGGCGGCACGCCGCAGGAGTACGCGGCGCTGATCAAGTCAGACCTCGCGAAATGGGGCAAGGTGGTCAAGGAGGCGGGCATCGAAGCCGAGTAGAGGCACGAGCCCTCGGGGTCGGGGCGCAGCTCCGAGGGTTGGCGCCGGCCCCGCCGCCCTTCGGCAATGAGCTTTGGGTCGCGGGAAAACCCTCCTCTCCAAGCCTTGCCCGCCGCAAATGACAACGATACCATTCACGAGAAGCAGAGGCAGCCTGGGCCGCGAGCATGAGCTGAGCCGCTCGAAGCCTTCAAATTTGCCCTCGACGGTGATAACGTTACCAATTTGGAGATGACATGAGAGTCCTGACCCGCCGCAGCCAGTTAACACTTGCCTTGGCCGTCGCGGCCACCACCCTGTGCGCAGCGATGAATGCAGGCGCCGCAGAGCCCGGCGCCGCCTACTTCGCCGGGAAGACCGTCAAGATCATCGTGCCCAATCCGGCCGGCGGCACCTCCGACATCCTGGCGCGCATCCTGGCGCCCAAGCTGGCCGAGTCGCTCGGCGCCACCGTGCTCGTGGACAACAAGGCGGGCGCAACCGGCAACCTCGGATCTGACTTCGTCGCGAAGTCCGCACCCGACGGCCTGACGCTACTGCTCAACGACATCGGCTCGCTGGCGATCGCGCCCAGCGTGTTCCCCACGCTGCCCTTCGATCCGGTCAAGGACTTCGCGCCGGTGGGCCTCGTCGCTTACTCGCCCCACATCCTGGCGGCGAACCCGGCGCTGCCTGCCAAGGACGTGAAGGAGCTGATCGCAATGGCCAAGGCGAAGCCCAACTCGATCAACTTCGCCATCTCGGGCACGGGCGGCGCGAACCACCTGGCAGGCATCGACTTCGCCATGCGCACCGGCATCGTCTGGACCTACATCCCGTACAAGGGCGGATCGCAGGCCATCAATGACGTGATGGCCGGCCAGGCAGACCTGCTCTTCAACGGCATGGTCGCGACCTACCCGATGGTCAAGGCAGGCAAGCTCAAGGCGCTCGCCATCTCGAGTGCGAAGCGCTTCCCCGGTGCCCCGGAGATCCCGACCGTCGCCGAATCGGCCGGGCTCGCCGGATTCGAGACCGGATCGTTCCAGGGCATCGTGGCTCCGGCAGGCACGCCTGCGCCGGTGGTCGCCACCATCCACGGCGCCGTCGAGAAGATCCTTGCCGCGCCCGACATGCAAAAGCGCCTGCAGGAACTGGGCGCCGAGTACCGTCCGGGCACGTCGGCTCAGTTCGGCGAATTCATCAAGACGGAGAAGGCCCGATGGGCCAAGGTCGTCAAGGAGTCGGGCGCCAAGTTCGAGTAGGGTCGAGCCCCCACCTCGCCGCACCCGTGCGGCCGACGCTCAGGTCGTCTGCCGCTCGATCAGCCGGAAGCCCACGTCGACGATGGGCTGCGACACCGCCTCGCCTCGGCAGCGGTCGATGATCAGGCGCGCGGCAAGGCGCCCGATCTCGGGTCCGTCGACGTGGACGGTGGAGATCGACGGCACGGTGTGCGCGCTGAAATCCGCATTGCCGAAGCCGCAGATCGCCAGGTCCTGGGGCACGCGCAATCCGCGCGCCAATGCCTCGACCAGGACGCCCTGGGCCAGTTGATCCGAACTGCAGCACACGGCCTGCAGCTTCGGATCCATCTCCAGCAGCTCTCCCAGTGCCTTGCGGCCCAGTTCCAGCGAGCTTGGCGCAGGCACCAGGGCCGTCGGTACCTTGCGTCCCAGCGTGGTCTCGAAGCCATCGCGACGCATGCGGGCGCGATGGTCGTCGCCACTGGCAATGCCGATGTGCTTCCAGCCCTTGCCGAGGAAGTACCCGCCCAGCGCGCCCCCGACCTTGATGTGTGAGAAGCCCACCAGCATGTCGATGGGCCGCTCGCTCAGGTCCCAGGTCTCCACGACCGGGATCCTGGACTGGCGAAGCCTGTCGCGCGCCTTCTGCGACTGGACCAGGCCGGTGACGACGATGCCGTCGGGCTGGCGCCCGATCATGGTGTTGAGCACCTGCTCTTCCACGTCGGCGTCGTAGTTGGTCTGCCCGAGGATGAGCTGGTAGCCGGCCGCCGCCAGCTCACCGGTCAAGGTCTGCACCGTCGGCAGGAACTGCGACACGGCCAGCGCGGGGACGATGCCAGCCACCATCAGGCTGCGCTTGGACTTGAGACCGCCGGCCAGCAGGTTGGGGATGTAGCCCGTGGCGTCGACCGCTTCGCGGACCTTGGCGATGGTCTTCTCGGAGACGACGCCAGGATTGCTCAGGGCCCGTGATGCCGTGATGAGCGACACCCCCGCTGCTTTTGCGACGTCGTGCAGCGTGGCGGCTTTGGTGGCGGGAGACATGTTGTTCATTGTTTTGAAGCCTCGGGGAGCGGAACGGCAACCAAGGCTGCGGTCCATGACAACGATAGCAAATTGTCTGTGTGTGCGAGCGCAGATTCCGATGCGCGTCTGCCTCTAGTAGAACAGTTGAATCTTCCGCACTCGGGAAGACCCTGCCCCGCCGATGTTGACTATGAAAATGACAACGCTATCATACGCCATGCGCTGAGGCTTGGCTGTGAGGGTTGTGATCGTGGCCACGTGCTCGGGCTAGTCAACAGGCGGGTTCGGCCCGCTGAAAATGATAACGTTATCAATCGGTGGCGCCAACTGCGCCGAACATTGGAGACACCCATGAAGAAACTGCTGGCATCCATCGCAATCGGCGCCGCCGTCCTGGGCGCCCACGCCCAGACCTGGCCGGACAAGTCCGTCACGCTCGTCGTGCCCTTCCCGCCGGGCGGCTCGACCGACCAGGTGGCACGCGCCGTCGGGCCGAAGCTCACGGAGAAGTTCAAGCAGTCCTTCCTCGTGGACAACAAGGCCGGCGCCACCGGGACCATCGGCGCCACCTTCGTGAAGCGTGCGCCGGCCGACGGCTACACCTTCCTGGTGACCTCGCTGGGCCCGCTCGTGATCGTTCCGCACCTGGTCAAGGGCCTGCAGTACGACCCGCTGAAGGACTTCGACCTCATCACGGTGGCCGTGGCCTCGCCCAACGTGCTCGTGGTGCCGGCGAACTCGCCGCACAAGAGCGTCGCGGACGTCATCGCCTTCCAGAAAGCCAACCCGGGCAAGATGAGCTTCGCCTCGGCGGGCAACGGGTCCAGCGACCATCTCACGGCGGAGCTGTTCTGGCAGCAGACCGGCACCAAGGGTATCCACGTGCCCTACAAGGGTGGCGCGCCTGCGCACACCGACCTGATGGGCGGCCAGGTGGACGCCTCCTTCCAGAACATCAACTCGGTGGCCCAGTACATCAAGGGCGGCAAGATGCGCGCCCTGGCCATCACCAGCCCCAAGCGTTCGCCCATCCTGCCGGACGTGCCGACATTGGCAGAGGCCGGCGTCAAGAACGTGGAAGTGGCCTCCTGGCAGGCCGTGGTCGCACCCAAGGGCCTGCCGCCGGCGCTGCGCGACAAGGCGAACGCCGCATTCGTCGAAGCGCTCAACGATCCCGCCGTGAAGGACCAGTTCACCTCCATCGGCTTCGAGATGGTCTCAAACACCCCCGCCCAGTTCGCCGAGTTCCAGAAGAAGGAATACGCGAGGTGGAAGCAGGTGGTCGAGACCGGAAAGATCACGATCGACTGACCCGGCCACCCGCCCCTAGCCCCGCCCAACCAACCGCTCCCGACGCCCATGACCGCCATCGCCTCCAGCCCCTCCAACGACAGCATCGCCTGGATGCGGATCTCCTCGTGCTACCTGCCGCTGGCCACGCCGATCAGCGATGCGAAGGTGCTGACCGGCCGGCAGAAGCCGATGACCGAGATCGCGATGCTCTTCGTCGAGATCGAGAGCAAGGACGGCCACAGGGGCCTGGGCCTGAGCTACTCCAAGCGGGCCGGCGGACCCGGGCAGTTCGCGCACGCGAAGGAGATCGCCCCGGTGCTGATCGGCGAGGACCCCAGCGACATCTCGAAGCTGTGGACCAAGCTGTGCTGGGCCGGCGCGTCGGTGGGGCGCAGCGGCATGTCGACGCAGGCCATCGGCGCCTTCGACGTCGCGCTGTACGACCTCAAGGCGCGCCGCGCGGGGCTGTCGCTGTCCAAGCTGCTGGGCTCGCAGCGCGACTCGGTCCAGTGCTACAACACCTCGGGCGGTTTCCTTCACACCCCCATCGAGCAACTGCTCGTCAACGCGGCCGCCTCCCGCGAGCGCGGCATCGGCGGTATCAAGCTCAAGGTGGGGCAACCCGATGGCAAGCTGGACATCCAGCGCGTGGAAGCCGTTCGCAAGCGCCTGGGCGATCATGCGCCGCTGATGGTCGATGCCAACCAGCAGTGGGACCGCCCGACCGCGCAGCGCATGTGCCGCATCTTCGAGCAGTTCAACCTGGTGTGGATCGAGGAGCCGCTCGACGCCTACGACAACGAAGGCCATGCAGCGCTGGCCGCGACCTTCGACACGCCGATTGCCACCGGTGAGATGCTCACCAGCGTGGCCGAACACGGCGAGCTCATCCGCCATCGCGCAGCCGACTACCTGATGCCCGATGCGCCACGCGTCGGCGGCATCACGCCCTTCCTGAAGATCGCCGGCCAGGCCGAGCAGGCCGGCCTGATGCTGGGCCCGCACTTCGCGATGGAGCTGCACGTGCACCTGGGCGCCATCTACCAGACCGAGCCCTGGGTGGAACACTTCGACTGGCTGGAGCCCCTGTTCAACGAGCGGCTCGAAATCAAGGACGGCCGGATGATCGTGCCGACCCGCCCCGGCCTGGGCCTGAGCCTGAGCGAGCAGGCGCGCGCTTGGACCCGCGAGATCGTCGAGGTCGGCAAGCGCGCCTGAACGAATTCCCGCAGCCTTTGAAGAACTGATCATGGACCCGCAAGCCGCCCGCCCCCCGCTGTTCATCACCATGCACGAGCGCGACAACGTCGCGATCGTGGCCAACGACGGCGGCCTGCCGCCGGGCACCGTCTTCCCTTCGGGCCTCGTGCTGCGCGAGAAGGTGCCGCAGGCGCACAAGGTGGCGCTGGTGGACATTCCCGAGGGCGGCGAGGTTCGCCGCTACGACGTGCCGATCGGCTACGCCCTCAAGCCCATTCCCGCGGGCAGCTGGGTGCACGAGCGCCTGCTGCAGATGCCCGCCGCGCGCGAACTGCAAGGCCTGCCCATCGCCACCGTCAAGCCGCCGGCTGCCGCGCCCCTGGAAGGCTTCAGCTTCGAGGGCTACCGCAACCCCGACGGCACGGTGGGCACGCGCAACATCCTGGCCATCACCCAGACCGTGCAATGCGTGGCCGGCGTCACCGACTTCGCGGTTCAACGGATCAAGAAGGAGCTGCTGCCCAAGTACCCGCATGTGGACGACGTGGTGGCCCTGGAGCACAGCTACGGCTGCGGCGTGGCCATCGACGCGCCCGACGCCATCATTCCCATCCGCACCCTGCGCAACATCAGCCTGAACCCCAACTTCGGTGGCGAGGTGATGGTGGTGAGCCTGGGCTGCGAGAAGCTGCAGCCCGAACGCCTGCTGCCCCCCGGCACCATCCCGCTGGTGGACGAGCGCAACGTGGCCGACATCGGCGCCTCGGCCGAGAACAAGCTCGACGTGGTCTGCCTGCAGGACGAGGCGCACGTGGGCTTCATGTCCATGATCGACTCGGTCATGCGCCAGGCCGAGGAACACCTGGAGCGCCTGAACGCCCGCCGGCGCGAGACCGTGCCCGCCAGCGAACTGGTGGTGGGCGTGCAGTGCGGCGGCAGCGACGCCTTCTCGGGCGTCACCGCCAACCCGGCGGTGGGCTTCTGCACCGACCTGCTGGTGCGCGCGGGCGCCACCGTGATGTTCTCCGAAGTGACCGAGGTGCGCGACGGCATCGACCAGCTCACCTCGCGCGCGAC
>NZ_FOUG01000029.1 GCF_900114785.1 Variovorax sp. OV329 | reverse complement strand
TCGGATTGACGTCCATAGATGTCCAGCTAACTTAGGTGGACAGCATGGTCTCCGGCTTGGCCTCTGATCTCAAGGTGGGGAGACTGGCCGCTTACCGTCCAACTTCTGGGGGTCAGTTCAAAACCGGGGCGATTCATGGACCCAAGGGATCGAGCAGGCGCTCACGAACTGGGCCGAGCGCGAGCGGGCCCGTGATCCGACGATGCCCCCTGATTGGGTTGGCTTGCAGCCAAGCGATGAAACCCATCGAGAGGATGTTGGTGAATGGTCTGGCAGTCTAGGCAGACGACGATGACTTCTGGCACGCCAGGCACTGCCTGCAGAGCAGCAAGTTCTTGAGTTGCCAATATCCTTAGCGGGCCTGTCTTTCCAGGCCACGGCAGGATGGCCTGGAACGGCATGTTCTTCCGTCACTCGCGCCTGTTTGACCCGACCTGGCTCACGATCTCGTGGATGTACTGTAGCTTGTCCAATGCGCCGCGCGACAAGGCGAACGGGTAAGCATCAGCCTGTCCCAGGCTGCGGTTGAGGCTGTTGACCAGTAGTGTTAGGGGGACCCAGCGGGCGACGAGAAGACGAAACTCCATGCCATCTGGGGGTCGTCCGGGCGGTGACGCCCGGCTGTTCGGGGGAGCTGGGCAGTCGGCAGAGGCAGCGAAGAAGGCGTCGTGAGAAGCTGCGGTGTCGAGCAGATCCACCATGTGCAGGTAGTGCGCCCATGTTTCGGCCCAGTCCTCCCAGGGATGGCACTTTGCGTAGGCGCTGACGTGCCGCGCTTCCCAGTCGGTGGCTCTGCCTGCCGTATCGTAGTGCCGCTTCAAAGACTGCCGGTAGTCCACAGACTCGTCGCCAAACACTTGACGGTACGAGTCCAGCCGGCCCGCATCCCTGATCAGGCAGTCCCAGTAGTAGTGCCCTGATTCGTGACGGAAGTGACCAAGCAAAGTCCGGTAGGGCTCATGAAGGTGAGTACGGCGTCTGGCGCGCACTTCATCATCTGCTTCAGCGATGTTGATAGTGATGAGGCCGTTGGTGTGCCCGGTGAGCACCGGTCGTTCCGAATGATCTTCGAGAAACTCGAAGCGAAGCCTCTCTCGATGGGCGGGGGGCGGCGCTGGGCTTATCAAGCCCAGGTGGGCCAGCGTGTAGAACAGTCGACGCTTGGCCACCTCAACGGCGTGCCAGCGCTCGCGGTTGCCGGCAATATTGAGGTCCGGCAGTACGCGGGTGAGGCGGCAGGCCACGCAGTAGGGATTTCTGTCCTGCGCGGGAACTGCGAAATTGCATACTCCATGCACCGTCCCGTTCTTGCACAGGCGGTAGCGATTGGCCGACGGCTCGCCGCCTCTAATGTCTATGACTGACCACAGTCCGTTGGTTTCAGGCTGGATGGCCTCGATGGCCAGTAGATCCGGCACGAAGGCGAGCTTGCTGTTGCACACGAGGCATCGCACGTTCTCGAAATGCAGGGCGTGGCCGCATAGTGCACAGGGAAAGATTCTCATGGCAGTCGGCGCACAAGGGAGTGACTGAGCTTGCGCTCGAATCCGCGACGAAGTTGTAAAGGGCTGCTAACCGACTGCCGCATTCGACATCGACGATGCAACACGCGCAGGACTAAAGGCCGATCCGACAGGTCCATCGTCGGTTGACAGTGCGAGTTCGCATCGACGCGGAATGTTCAGCTGGCCATGGCGTCCGGCGAGCGGTTCGACGGTCAGCCAGCGGCTCAAGGGCGTCACGTCACCAAAGATGGTGGCGTAGGCGCAGTCAGAGGCGTCCCGCCCTGAGGCCAGGCGCACCAAGCCCATCGGGATGGCGGTGCCTGAGGGGTCAAAGAGGTACCAGTGATCTCCAAGATACAGCTCTACATAGGCATGAAAATCAGTGGGGCCGAGGTCGGGGTCTGCTCCGTAGTCAAAACCCGTGACGAAGCGAGCAGGGATGTTCAGGGCTCGGCACAGGGCGATCATCAGGTGCGCGAAATCGCGACAAACGCCCTGGCGGCTTGCGAACGTGTCAACGGCGGTCCTGCAGCCCCCCGAGCTGCCAACTGTGAACACGACGTGGTGGCGCACCCAGTCGCAAATCGTCTGCGCGCGCACGTAGCCTTGAGGCAGCGTTCCGAACCGCTGATGCGCGAACTCGCTGAGCCGGTCCGATTCGCAGTAGCGGCTCGGGTAAAGAAAGGGCAGCACCTCACCTGGCAAGTTGCCGATCCACGTTTGCGTCACCGTCCCCGGATCGGCCCACGCATGCTCCAGGTCGACTTCACAGTCATAGCGCACGATCAGCGCGCCCGAGTCGGCCCGCAACCGCAGCAGCCGGGTTGAACTCCCTTGGTCCACGTATTCTTGGTAAGACTGGGACGGGCCGATCTCGAGGCATTCGCGCACGATTCGCTGCCTCCCCGTCGACGCCGCCTGCACGTTGAACAGGAAGTCAGCGCCTGAACGGTTGACCCTGTAGGTCAGCTCGACCGAGTAGCCCATACGGGTAACGGCCCCTGAGTTGATATTCATTGTGACCTCGAATCCGAACGAAGCTCGTCTAAGGGGTGTGGCGTTCTGCTGTCCCCGATATGCCGGACGCGTCTGGCACGAACGAGCGAGCGGGGCAAGGCCGGCTGTTTACGGCCTGCGTGCAGCGCTACGGCGCCAGCAGCGAGTGAGGGATTCGCAATTCGAGCCATGTTTTCTCCAAGGGGAGACAAAGCCCCAGCACGTTGCCGGCCGCCACTACGAGGTCGGCGTGCCAACCCGGCGCCGCGCACCTTCATCGACGGTTGACGACATCGGCAAGCTCAGCGAAGGAAGATTCGGCTGCGCCGAGCAACTTTGCCTGAGCAGGAGAAGAAACCGATGCTGACGAGGGGAAAGTCGTAAGAGCTGTATTAGGCGCTTTCGTTGAGCGCCTGCATACGGGCACGGGAGAAGCCCTCTTGGCGCCTCAGGCAGAAACGGTCGCCGCAGTACGGCGATCGAACCCTATGGCGCTGCACCCGCGAAGGAGCCGACCCGCGTCGATGCAAACCAACATGCCCAACGTGGTTCTGGAGTTTCGGCAGGCCCTCACATCACCTGAGCGCTGCGCACCCTCATGCGTTCCTTGTCCCGCGGACAGTTTTGCTCAGAGGAGCGTAGATTCTCAGCGGATGTCTGGCGTGCATGTCGAGTAGATTCGTATGCGGCAATTGGGTGCAACGGGACGTCTCGAAGTCGCAGATCAAACCACGCCCGAATGGGGTGGAGGGCCGCGGAATACCGGCGTAGGGATAGGGGTCGGCAAAGCAGTAGTCAGCAAAGCGAGGTCGGCATCCGAAGGGCTCGGCCGTGCGCGCAACTGGCACGTCTGCGCCTGCGCGCCGGGGCCGCGGTTCGTCTTGCGGGCTCGGCGCACTCATGCCACGCCGCCTACTTGCACACGGCTGTCGCGAGCCAGTTGCCAGTACAGGCGCGCGTACCGCGTTGCCATCGCATCCGCGGTGAAGCGCTCGTCGAACGCTCGTCGCACCCGGGCGCGCGACAGCTCAGCGATGGTGCGCACCGCCTTCACAGCCCCCGCGATGTCGTCCACGATGAGGCCTGAGACACCGTGCTGGATCACCTCCGGGACCGACCCGCAGTTCCAAGCGACTACCGGTGTGCCGCACGCCATTGCCTCGATCATCACGAGGCCAAATGGCTCGGGCCAATCAATGGGAAACAGCAGCGCCCGCGCCCCACCCAGGAATGCACTCTTCTCGCGATCACCGATCTCGCCGATGAACTCGATCAGCGGATGATCTAGGAGGGGCCGGATGCAAGTTTCGAAGTAGGCATGGTCCGCCGCATCCACCTTGGCCGCGATCCTCAGGGGCAGGCCCGCCGCCTTTGCAATCTCGATCGCGCGATCGGGGCGCTTCTCCGGCGAGATGCGTCCCAGGAAGGCAAGGTAGCCCCCTTGAGACTGCGGGTTGAACCGATAGTGATCGGGGAGTACGCCGTGTTGAACGGTGGCGTACCAGTTGGCATTCGGAAGAGGGGCGCGCTGGCTTCGCGAAATTGACACTAGTGGATACGAATGCCAACGCGCATAGGCACCGCGCAAGTCGTCGATGTCGAGCCGACCATGCAACGTCGTGAGCGTGCGCTGCGGCATGTCCTCGAAGAAGGGGAAGTGGATCAGGTCGACATGAAAGTGAATCACGTCGAACGCATCGGCGCGCAGTCGTACCTCGTGCATCATGGAAAGATGGCTGGCCAGGTCCGAGTTGAGGTGCCCACTGTCTAGGCGCAGTGGCCTGGCACGTACCGCGACGAGCTTCGCCTTGGTTTGCGTCTCGCCGGCTGCGAACAGCGTGACATCGTGCCCTTGGTCGACTAGAGCGTCCGTGAGATGGGCTACCACCCGCTCCGTACCTCCATACAGTTTCGGCGGAACCGCTTCGAACAGCGGGGCTACCTGTGCGATCCTCATGCTGTCGCTCCTTCACTTTCGAACACGAGGACCAATACGGCCGCAGGCCCGGGACCTTTAGCAATGCTCACCAGGTGCACCTCGAGATCGCATGAGTTGCACGTAGTTGATCGCATCCGAGAGGCGGTCATAGCGATAGCTGCAATAGGTGTACTGGCGGCCATCAAAGCCGATCGCCAGTTCGGTCATCTGCGCCTGTGTTTCTCTAGGCATGCTGGACAGATCGAGCTTCGTCCAACTCGGCTCCCCGCCTGTGCGAACTCTTTCCTTCACTTGCGAACGCTCTTTTTGATCCATATGCAGCCGCTCGGGAGCTGCTGAACGAGACCACGAAGGGGTCGGTCTGAATCGCCTGGAGCACCAGTTCGCGATCATTTCGATCACAGGAATGCTCGCGGCGATCGCAAGTGCAATCGTGAGATAAATACCAAGCGACATGACGATCTCCAACAAGCGCAACGTGCGCACCCGCGGTCGCGCGCAGACGGGCAACCGGATCATTCAGTCCCATAGCGCCAACAAGATGCACCGGCGGCTCCGCAGTCCATAGGCGCCGCACGTCTCGTGGCGCACGACGGCGTGGTAGCTAGGCGCGCGGCATCCGCCCTGCAAGCCGTCACGGGGACTTCCGACAGGCGAGGCAGCGACGGATTCTGGCGCTCCGATGCTGCGCGCGCCGGTGGCCCATGCAATGCCTGCGGGCTACTCTGCGCGCGTCTGGCCGGCAAGCCTTTTGTGCCAGCTCGAGGTATTGCTGGGCGGTTGCATTTGCCAGTTCGGTCATCTCCGGTGATGCAGCGAATCTCGCGATGAGCTCCGCATTTGCGGTATTTAGGTTGACAAAGGATTGCGTGATGTTTTCCATAATGGCCTTAAAGACTGGCGACAGCCGTCGGCATCAAGGGACCACCCCCAAGAGGTGGCTGCCGAGCCCCCTCTACCATCGCCGACACGCTGTCATTCATAGCATGGGCATTCGCACGGCGATGGTCTGTGCGCCGGCGTACAGAGCGTCTGATGCCACGATGGCGCCGCCACGACTTGCGGGGGAAGTTTGCGCTCCGATGAATCGACTGTGCGATAGCGGACAAAGAGGTCAAGCGGCTGCACCGTTCGCGACCTATACTGGCCCTCGTGGTCTCTTGCGTGCCCCTGGACCACCAGGGTCATCCATTGAGCCCTTGGAGGAAGCTGTGGCCAATTTGCCCGAGCCGAGAAGGAACCAGTTGCTTGGCGCACTGCCCGACGCTGAATGGCAGCGCTGGCTACCGCAGCTAGAGGCAGTCGAGATGCCGCTAGGACAGGTGCTGTACGAATCCGGCAGCACGTTGAGCCACGTCTACTTCCCGACAAGTTCCATCGTTTCCTTGCTCTACGTGATGGAGGACGGCGCGTCCGCGGAGATTGCCGTTGTTGGCAATGAAGGCGTCGTGGGAATCTCGATTTTCATGGGCGGTGAGTCCACCACCAGTCGGGCGGTGGTGCAGAGTGCCGGCAACGGTTGGCGGTTGAAGGCTCAGGTAATTCGGGAAGAGTTCAACCGTGCCGGACCGGTCCTGCACCTTCTGCTGCGATACACCCAAGCGCTGATCACACAGATGGCGCAAACGGCGGTGTGCAATCGGCACCACTCGCTTGACCAGCAGTTGTGCCGTTGGTTGCTTCTGAGTCTTGACAGGTTGCAGGGTAGTGAGCTGGTGATGACGCAGGAGCTGATCGCCAACATGTTGGGTGTGCGGCGAGAAGGTGTCACCGAAAGCGCACTCAAGCTCCAAAGGGCCGGCCTCATCCGCTACGCGAGAGGGCGAATATCTGTGTTGGACCGTCGCGGACTGGAACAGCGATCGTGCGAGTGCTACGCGGTGGTGAAGAACGAGTACGACCGGCTCCTTCCGAATCGGGTTGCGATCTGAGGCGTTGCGCTGCGCGGCAGGCTTTGTGCGCTAGCAGACGGTCGCGCCGCCGGTCTTGATGCAGACTGGTGTATCTTGCGCTGCAGGAGACGACCTTGCCCTCCGTCGAGAATCACCTCATCAAGCTGTTGCCACGGAATGACCGCCAACGTCTGATGGCGGCGTGTTCCGCCATCGAACTGGCCGTGGGTGAAGTGCTCTACCAACAAGGAACGGCAACCCGGCATGCCTACTTTCCTGTCGATGGCTTCATCTCTCTGGTGACGCAGGTCGATGAACGCCCCGGCCTCGAAGTTTGCATGGTGGGACGCGAGGGGATGTTAGGGTTGCACCTGGCCCTCGGCGTAGCGAAATCCCCCTTGCACGCATTGGTACAGGGTGAGGGCCGAGCGTGGCGCCTGACTGCCGTTGAATTCCGACGTGAACTCAAACGCGGCGCGGCGCTGCGGCGCATACTGGACCTCTACATCCAAATCTCCATGTCCCAGTTGGCCGCCTCGGCCGCGTGTGTGCGCTTCCATCAGATCGGCCCGCGTCTAGCGCGCTGGCTCTTGATGAGCCATGACCGCGCGCACGCCGACAGCTTTCACGCTACGCAAGAGTTGCTGGCGCATCTGCTCGGTGTGCGCCGCGTCGGCATCACCTTGGCCGCAGGTTGCTTGCAACGCGATGGGCTGATCGAGTACAGCCGCGGCATCGTCAAGGTGCTTGATCGCCGTGGTCTCGAAGCAGCGGCTTGCGCCTGCTATGCCGCGGACACATTCAGCTACGCCAGGCTGCTCTAGCTCGCCAAACGCGACATAGCGAGGCCCGTTGCTACGTGCGCTCGCGGACAGACAGAGCAACCCCGCGACCTCTATAAAGCGTAGTCGGGCGAGGCCCATCCACCTAGCCTTCGGCCCTACTGCTCCGAGTACCAACAGACAGCATTGTTTCAACACTCCGTCTTCGGCCGATGTACGGTTTCGCAAAAGATTAGATCGTGAGGTCCCCGCGGAGAGATGGTATCAAGTGAGAATGAACGCCAATGACACACTCGACGGTGTTTCGCTCAAGCGCGCAAGTGCCGTGTGGTGGACCTTTGTGGGTTTGCTCAGCCTTGTACTGGCCGGCTCCATTGCATCAGAATCGAATACAGTCGAGTTGGCCGCCTTGTTTGGACGATTCCTAGGCACAGCCTGTGCCCTTTTGCTCTCCATCTGGGGACTTCACAGAATCACTTGCTGGTTCGTTGATACCTTTGCAAAGTCCAAGTGACCCCAAGAGCGCAAATGAAATCTTCAGGCAATCGCGCCGGGAGGATCCAGGCACCATCGACTCACGACTAAGTGAAATGAAGTGACGTTCGTTGATCTCTTACTCGAATGCGAACGGCCAAGAAACCTCGCGCGGGTAGTGCCATGGACAGGGAGCAGGGAGTCGACGTACGTAACGATCTAGTGGTAGTGACTTGCGCCGGCCGCAGCGGGTTTGTCGCTCGTCGAGGTGCACGATCCTGTGCAGCATCAGTTCGAGGGCGTGCAGCGCAGTTTCGCCAAGATCCGGGGCCTGTGCAATGCAGCCGGTTCGCACCGTCCTTGAGGGCGTGGCCATCTCTCACGCCGGCTGCAGCATTGGTGCGTTCTTCGTGGGTACTTTGACGGACTAGCGGTGTGCAACGCAACGTAGCAACTCCTTCTCAAGGACCCATTTGCTGCAATCGACTCGATTTCGACCCGGCGGATTTGCCCAGCTTCGCGAGAGTCTGGGCGGCTTGGTGGCCTCGAATCGGTGGCGCGAAGTCCCGAGTATTTCCCGTCGCCCAAAACCTGCAGCGCCCTGAAGACGACATACTGGGTCTTTTGGAAGGAGCTGCCATGCCGAGCAGAGTCGAGAACATGGTGCAAACAGAGACTGGCCCACGTCACGTGATGCAAGGCACCTATTTGGGCACCCGCATTGAGGTTGTTGCGGGCTACGACATCCAGACGGACGGATGGCCGTTTCATGTCTACCTCCATCAAAGTGGCGGGCAGACCGACCGGATGAGCGATCGTCCGACCGGGTACTGGGCGGAGAGCTTGGACGCTGCTTTCGACGAGGGCTTTGAACTGGCGGTGCGGCACTTGACGCCAAGCGGAGGCGCTGCTTGAAGCTTGAGGCGGTGCTGCTGTGGCACTCCGAGCTTTACAGCAACCGGGCTCGGTGGCGATCCGCGGCATGGCAGGCAAGCCCTGCACCTGAAGTTTCTCTCAGCGCGTCGAAACTTGCACCATGGTTTAGTCGGGGACCCGGGCGCACCTGCACCGGCGGCCGCCGATGAGCCAATCCAGGATGAGCGCATCGGCCTGCGCGAAGGTTTCGGCGACGTGACGATGCAACTCATCACCTGAGATCCTCTCCCGGTGATCGCACCAACTGTCCAATGTGGCGTTGCCCTCTAACCTTTTTAGCGGAGGAGGACGACACGTCCGCAGGATGGCCGCTTGCAGAACCCCACACACATTGAGTCGACGAACCGCTCTCACTCACAGTGCAACTCTAGGTGAACCCCGAACATCTGGCGGTACCTCGACTGGTGTCGGGCGTCGGTCGTCGGTCGTCGGTCGTCGGTCGTCGGTCGTCGGTGACTCGCTGCGTTGTGATTGCAGTCTCGCTCGAACGCGGCGAGTGCGCGAGTGCCTTCGGGTAGCGCTTAACAAGAAAAGGCTCCCGAAGGAGCCTTCCTGGCTGATGCCAAACCGCTCAGTATCCGCCGCGGCTACCACCACTGCGATTTCCGCCGCCGTAGCCGCCGCCGCCGCTGCGACCACCGCCTCCGTAGCCGCCACCCGCAGGACGGGGCTCCATCGGACGGGCCTCCTTGACAGTCAGGCTTCGACCGCCGAGCGAACGGCCGTTGAGTCCTTCAATGGCAGCCAGCGCTTCGGCGTCGGTACCTATCTCGACGAATCCAAAGCCCTTGGAGCGGTCGGCATCTCGCTCCATCATGACCTTGGCGCTCGCGACCGAACCATATTGCGAAAGCCTGTTGAAGATCGTTGTCGCGAACCGAGTAGGCGAGGTTGCCTACGTAAAGTTTTTTGCCCATAGAGGAACTCCTGTTTCTAACCAGAAAAACGAAACGGGGAGTCCCAGAGTCACAACAAACAAGAATGCGCTGTGGCGCGAAACCAGCCGATCGCCGGATCACGAACCCGCCGCTGAAATGGCCGATTCGGCCAAGCATTGTCGTTCAATGCGCAAGATTCGGGGACACGTGTTGGCGCCGACCGGAAGTTGAGCCAGTTTTGCGTGTAGTGCCGAAGTAAAAGTGAGCCAGGTGTTCAACCTACCCTGCTGTTTTTTTAAGCGGCGGGGTTCGAGGAGTGATCACCATGGACATGATTGGCAAGATCCGACGGCTGCACGCGAGGGACAAGCTGTCGGAGCGCGAGATCGCGCGCAAGACGGGGCTGTCTCGCAACACGGTGTCGAAGTGGCTGCACGCGCCGGTGACCGAGGCGCCGAAGTACCGGCGCGAGCCACGCCCCAACAAGCTCAGTGCGTTCGAGGAGGCGCTCAAGCAGGCGCTGACGGCCGATGCCAGGCGGCCCAAGCACGAGAGGCGCACGGCACGTGCGCTGCATGCCGAGATCAAGGCCGCGGGCTATGCCGGCGGGTACTCCGGCGTCACTGATTTCGTTCGAGCCTGGCGCCAGGGCGAGGGCCAGGCGGTCAACGTCACGGCCTACGTTCCGCTGAACTTCGAGTTGGGCGAAGCCTTCCAATTCGATTGGAGCGAGGAAGGCTTGGTGGTCGGTGGCATTTACTACCGGGTGCAGGTGGCCCACTTGAAGCTGTGCGCGAGCCGCGCGTTCTGGCTGGTGGCTTACCCGAGCCAGGGCCATGAGATGCTGTTCGACGCTCACACCCGCTCGTTCGCTGCATTGGGCGGTGTGGCACGCCGCGGGATTTACGACAACATGCGCACCGCCGTGGACAAGGTCCACAAGGGCAAGGGCCGCACCGTCAACGCGCGGTTTGCAGTGATGTGCGCGCACTACCTGTACGACCCCGACTTCTGCAACGTGGCCTCGGGCTGGGAGAAGGGGCGCGTGGAGAAGAACGTGCAGGACAGCCGGCGGCGCATCTGGATCGAAGCAGCCCGGCGACGCTTCGGCTCATTTGCTGAGCTCAACGCGTGGCTGAGCGAGCGATGCCGGGCGCTGTGGAGCGAGGTGCGTCATCCCGAGCACAGCCAGTTCAGCGTGGCCGAGATGCTCGAGCACGAGCGGCCCCACCTGATGCCCATGCCCGAGCCCTTCGATGGCTATGTGGAGAAGCCTGCGCGGGTGTCGAGCACCTGCCTGGTCGCGGTGGCGCGCAATCGCTACTCGGTGCCGTGCGAGCTGGCCGGACAGATGGTCAGCACACGGCTGTATCCGAGCAGCGTTGTCGTTGTCGCCGATGACGCAGTGGTCGCTCGCCACGAGCGCCTGAGCGACTCGGGCGGCACTCGCTACGACTGGCAGCACTACATCCCGCTGGTGCAGCGCAAGCCCGGTGCGCTCAGGAACGGAGCGCCCTTCGCGGACATGCCCGAGGCGCTGCAGCAGTTGCGACGCGGCCTGCTGCGCCAGGCCGGCGGCGACCGCGTGATGGCCCAGGTGCTGGCCATCGTGCCCACGGCTGGCCTGGATGCGGTGATCGTGGCGGTCGAGCTGGCGATGGAAAGCAGCCCTGCGTCCGGGCGCGTCAGCGTGGAGCACGTGGTCAATGTGCTCAGCCGGCTGACCGCACCGGCTGCGCCGCAGAGCGCCGAGACGGGGCTGCAGGTGGCCACACCGCCGCTGGCCAACACGGCGCGCTACGACAGCCTGCGTGGCCAGGAGGTGGACCATGCGTGAAGTGACGGTTGAGCTCAAGGCGTTACGCCTGCACGGCATGGCCGGGGCCTGGTTCGATCTCCAGGAGCAAGGGCCGGCGTCAGGCCTGGATGCTGCGCGCTGGCTGGTCGAGCACCTGCTGCAGGCCGAGACGACGGACCGAGCAATGCGCTCAGTCCAGTACCAGATGACGTCGGCGCGCTTCCCAGTGCACCGGGATCTCGCGGGCTTCGACTTCGACGCCTCGGTCGTGGACAAGAAGCTGATCCACCAGCTCGCGACATTGGAGTTCACCGAGGCCGCGCACAACACCGTGCTGGTCGGAGGCCCGGGCACGGGCAAGACCCATCTGGCCACGGCCCTGGGTGTCTCGGGCATCACGCGCCATGGCAAGCGCGTGCGGTTCTTCTCGACGGTCGATCTGGTCAACGCACTGGAGCAGGAGAAGGCCCAGGGCAAGGCCGGGCGCATCGCCAGTGCGCTGGTGCGCATGGACCTGGTGATCCTGGACGAGCTGGGCTACCTGCCGTTCAGTCAGGCCGGCGGCGCGCTGCTGTTCCACCTGCTGTCCAAGCTGTACGAGCACACCAGCGTGGTGATCACTACCAACCTAGACTTCGCCGAATGGTCCACGGTGTTCGGCGACGCGAAGATGACCACCGCCTTGCTCGATCGGCTCACGCATCACTGCCACATCGTGGAGACGGGCAACGAGAGCCATCGCTTCCTGCACAGCAGCGCCACAGCCAAGAAGCGCATCAAGGCCAGGGAACAGGCCCGCAAGGGCAGTAGCAGGAGCGAGCCAACGGACAGCGCTGACTGACGTACGCAGCATCCGAGACAAGGCGCTGCGGGCTTCGCCCTGCGCGCCCTATGACTCGAAACACAAGAACCAAAAGGAGGTCAACGAACAAGGCAAGGCATACACTTATCCACAGCCGACCACCGCTACGTCGGCTTCCACCCCTGGCTCACGATTCGATTGGCGCGGTGGCTCAGTTCTACTTCGGCGCGGACAGGGACACGATCTTCTTGTCCCTCCAAGTCAGTGCTAGAAGGCGGAAGCGGCTGCTACCGCGAGGAGGCAGCCAAGGGCAACCTACCTTGCCGAAATGATGGGCCGACGGGGCGTGCGCGCTGCCTGTAATCGGGCGGCCAGCGATTGCATCTCCTCAACGGGCCCTTGCGGGTCGAAGCGATCATCTCGATCGATGGCGTTGACTATCGAATCGATCTGCGCCGCAATATGGTCGCGCGGGTCGTTGCCCTGGCGCGAATGAGTGCGTGCACTTTGAAGGCGAACACGAAGCAATCGTCCCTTGAAAGTGAAGCCGATGTCCTCACCGGACATTGCGAGCACGCCGTGGTCAACTAGCGCAGTGAGTCCACGGCGCACTGAAGGACGCACACTGACCGGCACGCTTAAGTGAAGGCCCGTGCGTGAGGTCTTGTTCGCCCCGCCCTCGAGCAGCCTTGCAAGAACGAGGGAGAGCAAGATGCCTGCGACCGCCTCACGATCGGAGAAATGGGTGTCACCGTGCACGGCCCCCGGTGCCCAATCGCCGACTCGCTTTCGCGCATCGACGTCCACAGCGCCGGTGGTGAAACATGTTCGTAGAGCCGAGAGCGTTCATTAGTCGACGTGTTCATCCTGGTCGACTTCAAGTTGCCATATCGCGTTCTCGGAGCATCACGGGCACGAAGGCGCCGCCAGTCACACGCCGCCGCACGGCTTCAGCAAGCTCCTCTGCATGAAGGGCGAAGGTTTCCAAAGGCACATCGTCGACGGCAGTAGGTCGATAGAGGTAGTGCAGTGTCTCCTTGCCGATCATGGCGCCCACTTCATTGCCTTCGACGAGCACCCAGAATCGAACCGTGCCTGACGCCTCATGGAAAATGGGCACGCTCGTCATGACTTGCCCTTCAAACCCGGGAACTCGCAGTGCGTGGTGTGATTCATGGGATTGCTCTCGGAGCGCTCCAAAGTCTATTTGTAGAACGCGCTGCACATTTCGTCCGTGCGTTAGCGCACGGACGCCCCCTTGATCGGGGCTGTGCAGAAGGAGGGGAGGAATCCGAGCCAGGCGCGTGAGTTGCTCGCGAACAAGAGGTACATCCCACCCTCGGAAATGAGGAGGCCATGAAAGCACTCAATCCAAAAGCGCAAGCCAACGCCAAGGTCTGCAAGTGCGGCTGAACGGCGCCAGGACCTCGTGCGGCGGCCTCATACACCTGTCCAGACGGAATCTGGATTCAATCGGCGAAAGCTCTCGGAGCACTGGACAGTGTGGACTCAGGGTTCAGGTTGTTACGTCTGTTGAGCACGGCAACGGCCAGATGATGTTCCAATCACTCTTTGGACGCAAAGGCAAAACATGAGCCAATACATCCTTAGGCGAGTCCGTCATGGGAGCCTGCCGATGCGATTCGCCGTTCGCGCAGATATTAGCCATCTTCAAGACTTGCGCGCAGCGGGCTACCTCCGCGTCACCTTCGGGCCGCCCTTCTCTCTGGGGCAAGCCGGATCAGCGACGGTGACGGAGATCACACCCTTAGGTCGGGCGGCCAGTCGCTACCTCGGCTTCTAGTCAGGTCCCTACGTGCACAGCCTCTTCCCATCTCGACCGCCATTGACGGTCACCGTGACACAGCACGGCCCTGCCGAGTATTCATGGAGCCTAATGAGAGGTCCTAGTTGTAGCGCACCCGCAGCCTGCGTGTTGGAATCTGGAGCGCGATTCTCGGACTTCGAGCAGGCGATGGATGCAGGCTTCGAAGCGCTGAAGGAAACTCACCTGTAGGGGTTTGGGCCCCTACGAGATGCGCTCTCGGCGCGATAGTGGATCCACGCTGAAGAGCCGCTATTCGCCGACCGTAGCGGGTCGCGGCGCCGACCTTCGGACAGCAGCAGACATTGGATCTTAATGTCCGTTCGTACCTGATGCATCAACGTCCGAGAACGGCACCGACAGGGCCCCCTAACCGGCCGACCTCTCGAAGGCCGTAGTGCAGCGAGAGTCGACTTCAGGGCTAGGACCGCTTGACGTTAGTGACCTGCCATGAACCAACGGGATCGCGAAGGACTGCAGCGGGCGCAACCCGGGCCTTCGTGTCGTCTCCATAGCCGCCGTTCGTCTGGCACAGTCTCTTCGAGCCGGCGATCGCGGGCCCGAAACTTCCATCCCGAATGAAAAGCCGACCTGCGAATTCAATCTCGGATGATCAGCGAGTTCAAAGTCGTTCGATGAGATCGCCTGCAGGCCATTGATTCGGCTGGCGTCCGAGTTCAACGAGCTGCGCAACTCGACATGGGTGGCTGTCGGTTGTCGGTCCAGCTAGAACTTTTCTCGCGCTAGTTGGAACTCGTGCGGCGCGGGTAATAGGTAAGCGCGGCCTCAAGGCCCTCTTGACGCCGACTGGGTGAGGAGGCCGACCGTGCTCAGACGTCGAGCACATGGCGCAGGACGTGGAACGGTGCTCGCCAAGTCTCGCCATCGCTGGTGCCCAGGGTAGCCGTGCGCTGGTTGATGCGCACGATCACGCCGGTGATGTTGCGACCATCACGGTCGTTGAACGTGACGGTGTCTCCACGTTGGAACTCGCGGGCGTGTGTTGTCGCGATGGCAGGTTCCGGCGGTGGCTCATAAGGGGCTTGCTCGTCACGACGTTCTGCGCCGTGATAGCCCTGCATCGCCAGGCACGGGATCTTCCAGGTTCGCTTGGTGCCTTCCTCCAGCACCGTCGCCTGCGTATTCCTCATGGCGATGATCTTGCCGCGGCGCATCTGACCATCGCGGAAGTCGACGAACTGCACAGGCTGGCCAAGATGGAGGTTTGCACGTGCGGCAATGCCCCGACGCGGGTCGGCCAGCATGCCCTCAATCAATGCCTTGAGCTGGTAGAGCTGCAGGCTGCTCGCGCCCTCGAGGGCTTCCATCATCCGCGGGTCGGTGCCTTGCGAGTTCACTCTCGTCTTCCTTCGTCGCGCAGCCTGCTTGCGTGGTTCAGGCCGCCAGTCGTTGCTCAACGTGTTGCCCGCCCATGTTCCACGGCAGCAGCTCGTCGATGCGGTTGATCGGATGGTCGGCAATTCGGTCGAGCACGTCGCGCAGATACGCCTGCGGATCGAGCCCGTTCAGCTTGGCCGACTCCACCAGACTGTAGATCGCCGCGGCCCGCTTGCCTCCAGCGTCCGAGCCCATGAAGAGGTAGTTCGATCTTCCAAGGGCCACACCACGCAAGGCACGCTCAGCAGCGTTGTTGTCGATCTCGATGTGGCCATCGTCACGGTAACGCGTGAGCGACTGCCAGCGCCCAAGCGAGTAGCCGATGGCCTTGGCGAGTTCCGACTTCGTGGACACCTTCCGCTTGGGTTGCGGTGGAGGTGAAGTCCAAGATCTCCGACACAGTAGCTGGCGACTACGAGCGAGGCATCTACCAGGTGATCAAGTATCGCGCCGTTCTCAAAGCCCAAGCCGCATGGGACAACCATGACTCTCCTCGCCAAGTGAAAGTATTCCTCGCTCTTCAGGGAAAGCTGCCCCCGGATCTGTGGCCGCTGGCCAAGAAGTTCAGCTGTGAAGTCTTAGAGGACGTGCGGCCAAGTGTGGAGCCCCCAATCGCCTCTTCTCTGCGCCAAACCTCCGGCCACGAATTGACTGCGAGCTGAGCAGCAGAGAGTGACCAGGAACGGACGCGCGCTTTAGCTCGTGCTTCGCAGCGTTTGCGGTCGTTCGCCTCGATGAGCAGCGATGACCGCAGTGCGCCTCTCTTCACGCACTCCCGACGCCCTACCTCGTTGCGAGTGCCGAACGTTGAGGACGGGGCCCCGTAGCCGCCTCCCGTCAGACCCATCATGGCTTGAGCCGACGAACAATCTCAGCAAGAAGAACGTCTAGGTCACGTCGAAAGTCAACCTGGCCCTCTGTCGGCAAGACTTCGGAACGGCGAATCTGCATGTGGAGCTGTCCATCAGCAATATGCTTCAGCGAGTTTTCGAGGTGTTCGAGATTGCCCTTGATCGACTTCGTAGAGCTATTGAAAACGCCTGCAAAGTTGGCCTCACCAAAGATCGGGGGTACATGATCTTTGATCGCCCGTACCAGCATAGGCACCGTTTGAAAATTACCTCGCTCGTACGCATCATTGAGCTCTTCGAGCATGCGCACAAAGCGAGTCAAGTCCCATGCACCTTTTGGCAAGGCTCTCAACTCATTCAATCGGGTCGGGTCGACATAGGGAGGTCTAAGTGGTGGATTCGGTGGCGCCGCCGCAGGGGGACTTATCGCTTGAAGCCGAAGCATTTGCCTCTTAGCTGCCTCGATCAACTTGTGAGAGCCCTGAACAGCGTAAAGGGATGGCCCTCCCGACATGCCCCCACTGTATGAATTCACCCATTCAGCGAGATCTCGGCCGAACTTGCTTCCTTTCCCGAAGGCGAGCTCGTAGATCGACAACGCGTCTGTGATCAGCATGCGAAAGGTCGTCTCGTCCTCCGTGGTCAGCGAGATGGAGTCTCGCGTGCGCCGAAACTGCGTCTCTATTACTTTGATGCGTTCCACGATGTCGGCTAGTTCGTCCGCGAAACTTTGCTGCTGACTCATGCCGCAAGCTCTTTCATTCCTGTGCTCCGGGCAACTGGGCCCCTTGAGTTGATGGATCGTAGTGGTTGGCCGCGAAAGCGGTCCTCCAAGCCGGAGGATACGCATGACCAATCTGCCACTCTGCGGTTGCTCACGGCGGGCTTGTGCTTGATCGCGGCTGGATCGCGCGCGGGAGCACCGAGCGGACCTGGCGTTCATCCGTCCAGGTACAGCTCGGTCCTCTTTCTCGTTTGTCTAGCGACGGTCACTTGGTCCAGGATCGTTGCCTAAGCCTATGGCAGAACGCCAACTACCCGCAGATCGCTCTCGATCAACAGCTCAGGCGCCACAGCTTGACCGCCAGTCCAATACTGGCGCGCGATGCGCTCGTTGTCCAGAAGAAATGGCGCGTGGAGTTGAAAGCGGGATCCGGACGAGAGCAAAGCAAAGTCGGCAACGAACTGATTCGCGAGCGGGTCGATCGGCTCGAGTATCTCGATGCACCATCCTGGCGATTGCGCCAACGCGACACGCGCACTGGCCTCATCCGGCCAGGAAAAGCTGCATCGCAGCCTGCTGGGCCGCTGCGGAAACTCAATGGCTCGTACGCGCTCAATGATGGCCTCGCTGGCCACCCTCCAAGGCGCCCAAAAGTCAGTTTGGCACCGCGCTATCGTGTACCTGGTGAAGCCATCTCCCCAGTGCCCGGCGGCCAGGACGAACCCGGAAACGTGCGGGGTGCGCTCGACGCGATACAGAAGCATGGATCGTTCAGAGGGCGGGATCTCGGAGGCCGAGAGAAAGGTGGCTTGAGGTTGCCTGGTCGCTCTTGGCCACTGTGTGGACGTTGTTGCTCATGCCTTTGCGCTCCATGGGACTTTCTCTGAGTCGGTTACGTACTTCGCTGTCAAACGGCTGGTGTAGGTGTCGTCATAGCCGCACAGGGCCAGCATAGACAGCTCCAGATACCACAGGCTCAACCTCCATGCGTCAAAAAAGCAATTGGCGATCTGCTTCTTGCTGATCGGATGAACCAGCTCATTGCGTATATCTGTCATGGCATGCGGCGCATCCACCCACTTAAAGTTAAGCGCGGCCTTCTGAATGTCCGGCGTTGCGGTACCTATCTCAATTGGGAGGTTCAAGCTGGAGAACAGTAGTCTCAGGCGGTCTGACGCCTTTAGGCGATCGAGCCCCTCTGACGAGACCATCTTTTTGTCGACTACCAGGTGATGATGCGCCAATCGCTCCAAGGCGGATTGCGCCAGGATGATGGCAGCGTCCAGGCCCGGCGAACCGCCGCTCGTGTTGGCCTGCACATACCAGTAGATTGTCGACCGCAGACAGTCCTTCCATTCCTCTGACTGCTGCCACCGCTTTGCGAACAGCGGAAACAAGAGCTCAGCCTGACTCCCCTTGAACGGGTTGAACCACGAATAGGGTGGGCTACTGATGTATGGAGAAGCAAACATCGCCCAAGTTTTCTCGCCCCCCGCGTCGATTCCCGCTTCGCACACTGTCGAGCACCGACCACCCTTGATCAGCGAAAGAAAGTTGGTAAGCAGAAAACGCTGTTCGCCAGCCTCTTCCCCGGAGAAGGGTTTGCCGTCCTTACGCTCCAACTTTGCGACATGCGTCAGGGAGCAGCCGCCTTCGCTCTTGATTCGCTCCCATGCCTTGTGGGTGGCGTTGTTCGGCAATGACTGGAGGGAGATTCGCCACTCTTCGGATTCCAGCAAAAGCACCGCGCACCCGGCAGGCGCTGCGGTCGTCTGATGCCGACCATCCCGGAAGTCAGGGAAGTTGAAGAGATGAAGAATTGCTACAACTGAAGTCTTGGACTGCATGTCGCTCAACGTCACCGGCTCGGATTGGGGGTACCAATCCAGTTCCAGAGTATCGGCATTTGCCTTACGCCTTCCGCAGAACCCTTCGACCGGCTGACCGTTGAACGAAAACCAAGGATTAACTGGCTCTTCGAAGACAGCAAGAAGGGCCGACTTCGAGGAGCTCTCGACACTCGCATGAAAGACGACGCGCGGGCTGGGGAGAAATTGCAGCAGCAGGTCAGCCGTTCCAGCGAACTTGTCGTCGCCCAAGGCTACCTCCACCGGACCTCGGAGCAGGCTGACAGGTTCCGAGGTGGAAGAGAAGTCGTACGCCGGCAGCAAAGGCTCAGGTCGATTCATGCCTCCTCCTTGCGGCGGTCTTTTCGCCGTGTCTTTGCCGTGATGCCACTGGAGGCGTCGATGACGTCGTCTGCGAGGCTGGAAGATTTGTGGCGGCCCATTTGCAGTTCGGTTGTTTGGAACATTTTGCTGGGGATCGGTTGCCGAATGCGCTCTGCCGAATGCCGGCTGGGAAATACGTCACAGCCAACCGTGGGTTGCGCGCGACGTGCCTGCCCAAGCCCGGCTCGACAGCCGACGCCAAAGGGCTATGAGTGCGGCCGCCAGTGCATCTGTGGTGGGCCTGCAAATCCTGTACGCACTTGGCAAATCAAGCCGCACTTGTTGTCTGCCTGGGCCTGTGAGCAAACGGCGGGCTCATACTCCGCGACCATCGCCGGGTGTGGCAATGCAGACCTGTCGAGCCCGCACCGACCAGGTAGCATCGAGGGTGCCAACCACCCGCTGAACGCATGGCCAAGATCGGACGGAATGACCCGTGTCCTTGCGGCAGTGGCCGAAAGTACAAGAAGTGCCATGGCAACTTGAGCATTCTGGATCGCATGGCTGGCATCGCCTCTGCAATTCCTGCTATGCGGGCCAACCATGAGGCGAAGGAGCACCAGCGCGTTGAGCAACAGGGCCTGGGAAGGCCGATCATCGCGGCAAGAATGGGCAACGGCTATCAGTTTGTTGCCGTTAACAACCGCCTTCACTACTCGAAGAACTGGAAAACGTTTCACGACTTCTTGATCTACTACCTCAAGAACGTCACAGGTGCTGATTGGGGCAATGCCGAACTAAAGAAGCCCTTGGATCAAAGGCACCCGATACTGCAGTGGTACCAGAAGCTCTGCGAGCAACAACGCGTCTTCATTCACGAGCCTGGAAAGGTATCAACTGGCCGTATGACTGGGGCAGTCGCGGCCTACATGCATCTCGCATACGACCTCTATGCACTTGATCACAACGCTGATCTGCAAGCCAAGCTGCTCAATCGCCTCCGCAATCAAGATCTCTTCGCCGGTGCTCGCTACGAAGTTCATGTTGCCGCCATATTGACGCGAGCTGGATTTTCGCTGTCATTTGAGAACGAGGATGATCGCAGTTCTTCCCACTGCGAGTTCGTAGCAACAAGTTCGACGGGCAAGCAGTTCTCTGTTGAAGCAAAGCGCGCAGAAAGTGGGCGTGTTCAAAGACAGTTGGTACGCGCACTCAACAAGACCGCAGGCCACCAACGTATTGTTTTCATCGATCTGAACAATCCTGACCCATCGATTGGTGATGCCGTGCCGGCGTATCTGCAACGGGCCTTTGACCTACTGCGGCGATTCGAGACTCTTGATCCACAAGCAAAGCGCTTGCCGACCGCATACGTCTTCATGACCAACACCCCATGGGAACACCAGTTGGATAGCACTGAATGGCGGCTCCTTGCTATCGCCGACGGATTTCACATCAACGATTTCAAGATGGATCAGGTCTACCCGTCCATTCGCGCAGCAGTAGACGCGCGGCAACCCCATCTGGAAATGCACGCACTGCTTGAGTCGATGCGGACGCACTCGGGCATTCCTTCAACTTTTGATGGCGAGAGCCCCGAACTAGCGTTTCCAGACGGCGGGCAGCAACCAAGGTTGACTATCGGAAAGCGACTGCGGGTCCCCGATGGAAAAGGCAACGAAGTTGAAGGTGTGCTCGCATCAGCAGTAGTAGTGGAAGCCGAGAAGGTGGCGGCTTGTGCTGTCAATACCGACGATGGAAGCGGACTGATCATTAAAGCTGCTCTTTCCGACGAAGAGCTTGCTGCCTGGAAGAGGCATCCAACAACGTTCTTTGGTGAAGTATCTAGGGAACGCAAGTGCGAGACGGCGTTAGACCTCTACGACTTCTTCATGGAGACGTACAGCAAGAGTTCGAAAGAGCAACTATTGAAGCTCCTCAAAGGGGCAGAGGACTTCGACACCTTGGCTGGGCTTGACCAATCAGAGTTGGCCAGAGTGGTATGTGAGCGATATGCGACCAGCCTCTTCGCGAACGTTGGTCCTCCGCCCAAGCCTCCACTTAATACCAAATGGCGGTCCGCTAGCCCGATTCGATCGAAGCCATCCGCGGATGAATGACGCAATCAAAGACGTTCGATTCGCCATTGCGCCGTAGTTCAAGCGCGTTTGCGTCAATCGGCTGCAACCAGTCAAGTCTAAAACGGATATCAGGACGCTGAACTTTCAAGCCATGAGCAGGCACCGTTCCCGCAGGTAGCGAACGTGCCTCCAAGCCTAACGCGTGTCAGGTGCAAGGCGTTGCCTGGACGTCCGTTCATCTGCAGCCAGCTTCTGCTCTCTCATTCGAAAAGGCACGCAGTCGCCGTTGCAAATCCTTCGCCGCACTGAATGCGCGCAGCCACAACCAGATCGCTGTGACGCTCATCGCGAGGATTGCTCCTAGTGCCGCCAAACTCCACCGCTGGGAAGTGAGGGCGTCCTGAATGAAGTTGGTCAATTCCGTGGCTGCTTTGGTGCGACCGTCATCAGTTCCGTCACCTATGAAAACCTTGCACAGAATGTCTCGCTCGACAGGGCTGAACCCGCGATCGTCCTGCAAACCATTGCGTGCCGCGCAAGCCGCCTTGCTGAGTTGGGGGCCGAGTGGGAAAACTGGCCGTGCCGTCGATTCATCCAGCAGGAACGAACGCCCTGACTCCCTAAGGTTCACGAGCACTTGATCTTGGACCAGCAGCCAGGGGAGGATCGGCAATGGCAGGAAGAGCACCAGCACGAGCGCCACCTGAGGGACGACTCGCCAAGCCGACGGAAGTTTGACCTTCAAGTCGCCCACTAGGAAGAACGGGCCGCATTCGCCGATCTCATGCATCTCGAGCCTGTGCGCCCCAGCCCAAGCTTGAAGTTTGCGGAGCTGCGCCATGGAGGCCACTGGGATCCGAAACGCCAGGCGGAACCGCATCCTGTCATTCTGCTGAGCGATGAGCGCCTTGATCTCCGAGTCCTGGACATCCTGGCCTCCATAAATGAGTTGCCACAGCCGGTTGAGCGGGAGGTACAGGGACCCCGTCCTCCACCACACTAGGCCAAACGCAACAAGAGGCACGAGTGCAATCAGCAGCGGCGCAAGCGAAGAGAACGTCGAGACGGATCCAGAGTTCATGGGGTACCCAGTTGTTCAGCGCCTATGCTGTGGGTCGCAGTTGCTTCGCAACGTCATCCCAGCCGGAGAGAGCATCAGAATTCGTGCAATCCAATCGAGTGTGCTTGATGGGTTCAGGCGCCGGATCGACCAGCTCTACGTACGATCCGTCTTCCAGCGCCTCCGGAAAGATCGCCAGACATTGACCGGGCCCTTTGGTGCTTTCGTACAGCACACCTTCAAAACCGGCTGCACGAATCAGCTCCGCAAAGATCTGGCTCGGAGCGGGCATGCCGAACTGCACGGGCTGCAGTCGCCAGTTTTGCGCCAGGAGCGCTCGCTTCAATTGGAACGGCGAGCGGATCATGTAGTTGTCGCGGCTGGAGATCTTCAACCTCTTTTGCAACCGCACGGCCGCCTCGGGCATCTTGATGCGCCTCAACACCCTGCAGACCGCGTTGAGCGCCTTGTCATCGTTCAACGCAAAGACGTTGGCCAACTGGCCGCGCAGCACCACGGTGGAATGACTGGCGTTCGGAGTGAGCGCCAGGTCCAGCGCGGTGAGGCCTCCCAAGTTGTCGCCTGTGGCCAGCTGAAACTTCTCCCGGAAGGCTGTCTCATAGTCTTGCGCGATGTACAGGCACGGCCAAGCCTTGAGTGTCTGATCGTCCAGGTCGGTACCCGCATTAAAGCGCCCGCCTACGCCATGAAGGCTGCCCGCGCTCGACAAAGGGGCCAAGCCATACCGATAGGTGACGATCCTGACCCAGGAAGTGAACTCCAACGGTGTTGGGGGCGCTGACCTGAGTGCGGTGATGAGGTCTTCCCGATACCTTCTGCGCTCGGGTTCAGTTCCGAAGAACAAGGAGGCACTCAGCTGATCAATGTCGCGAGAGGCCTCGGTCCACTTTTCAAGCGTAGCAGCGCTGAAGCGGTCCAGCTCGAGAAGTCCAGGAAGACCTGGCGTCGGCGCGGGAGCGGCGGATGGTATTTTTCTTTTCGGCACGTCTCGGGAGGAACGAGACGTCAGGCTGCGTAGCGCTGCGGCTCGCGCTCACGCATCGCATTGATGATGAAGCGGCGCAGTCGCTCGTAGCGACCCAAACGAATCATGTCGCGAGGCGCGACGTCGCCAAGCAACGGATTGCGGGTGAGGAACCAGGTTGCCGCTTTGGCCACGTCGCCATCGAACGTTGCTGCCACCAAGTTCATGGTGTTTGCGATCTCCGCCAAGCGCTCGCGCACTTGCTCCGGGATGGCGTCGTCATATCGAACCGACTTGACCGACACCGACGCCAGGTGCGACACGTCTTCCTTTTTCAGGCGCAGAGCTTCGGACACCTTGCGGGCATCAAAGTCAGTTCCGTAGCCGAATTGAAAGGCGTCCTTTGGCACGGAATCAAAAAGTCCAATAGTCGTAGCCATGAGCCTGCCTGCGGTCGAGTGCAGTTCGTAGTGAGTCGGTGATTCTATTTCAGACCGGGTCATCAACAGTGGTGAACCACATATTAACCACGTTTTGACCGATCAATATCATCGGAGCCGACCATGCCCACGCGCGGACAGCTGGTTGCCGAAGCAGCAGTGAGCACTGACATATTGGTGCTGTGACCAGTTCCGCGCCGGCAGTCAGGTCTGACCGAAGTAGTTACCCATTGCCCGCAGTCGCGCATCCCGCTCGGTGTGCATGTAGGCGCTGGTCGTGGCCAGGCTCGCGTGCCCTAAGTTGTTCTGCACCACCTGCGGCGCCACCGCGGGGCGCCCGCCCACGCCGTTGAGGGTGTGCGAGGCGTGGGTGTGGCGCAGCCAGTGGGCCGAGGCGGTCACCAAGCGCTGCGCGTCCAGCCCGTCGAGCTCCAGGGCCGCGCGCGCGAAGAAAGCCTTCAACGCCTTGGTCAGGCCACTGGTCGACCAACGCAGCCCCGCAGCGGCACCGTCCGTACCCCCGCCCTTCCCCGCCGACGCTTCCTCGAACCGGGCGATGAGCGGCAGCTGCGCGTATTCGGACCGCTCTACCCCGCCGGCGTAGCCATGCCGGGCCATCACGTCCTCGAGTTCGCGGATCAGAGCTGGCGGCACTGGGACTTCACGCCACTTACCGCCCTTGCCCCGCACGCCCAGGAGCCACCCGCGAACCAGACCCCCGCCGCTCTGTCCGCCCTGCCCTTCCCGCTCCTCGTACTCCACCACCTGCAGGTCCCCGACGCTGGCCGCGGCAAGTTCCGACAAACGCAGCCCCGTCGCGTAGAACCAGGCCACCGCCCGGGCCAGGCGCTGGCCCGGTTCGGTGGTTTCTTTCTTGAGACACTGCACCAGGTGCAACCACTGCTTCAAGGTGAGCGCCCGCTGCGAGCCCAGCCGCATGCGCGGATCGGCCGGCATGGCCACCGCCGAGAAGGGATTGCCCACCAGGTACGCCTGGTCGCGCAAGAAATCGAACAGCCCCGTGAGCACCCGCAGCGCGTAGCGCAGCGCCGCATCGCTGAGCGCCCCCTCCATGGGCCGCCACAGCGGCGACCAGCGCCCATGCGCCTTGCTGCCACACCACCCTGTGGGCGGCGCCTGCAAGAACGCCACATACGCACTGGCGTCCTCCACGCTCAGCGACGACAGCGCCTTCTCCCTCTCGAGCACGCACCACAGCAGCAGGCGCTCGGCCTCCTTGCGGTACGCCCGGTGGGTGGCGCCCTCCCCTGCGGCTCCGGCCCCCACGGGGCCACGCCTTTTGGACGCGAGCCAGGCCAGCACGGCCTGGTAGTCGTCGGCCGCATCCAGCAGGCACTGCGCCGGCGGCCCCCGATACCGCCCGTTCACGCCGGACAGGTGTGCGGGCACCTGCAGCTTCTCCAGGGGGACCAGGGCGGTTGCTGGTGAAACCACCTGGACGAGTGCCTGGGCGCTGAGCTGCCGGCGAGGAATCCCCACGTGGGCGCCAAGGACCAGGCCGGTGAACAGGGCGTGCTCGCGCAGCCACGTGACGATCCGCTCGGCCTTGCGCGCCCCCACCCCGGGGATGGCCCGGTACCAGGTGAGGCCCAGGCCGTTGATGCGCTCGGCCAGCGTAAAGAGCGTGGGCAGCCCCGATTTCTCCAGGCGCACCGCCAGCAGCGGATTGAGCCACGCCCCCACCGGATCCCCAGGCGCGGGCGCCTGGGCGACGTTCTTCTCGAGCCAGGTGATCGCCTCGAGCTGCCGGCGGATGAGCCGCTCGCGGCGCGCGGGCGCCGCGCTGCGGCTGGACGCTTGCGGGTAGGCGCTCGCGTAGGCCTCCAGCTGCTCTTCTTCGGAGAAATCCTCCAGCCCCTGCGCGGCGGCGAACTCGGCCAGCGTCGGCAGCGCCTCCGCGACGGCCCGCGCCGCGCCGAGGCTCTGTAAATCCATGAGCACCAGGCGCGCGGTTCCCGGCCGCTTCTCGCGCCGCGCGGCCGCGGCGATCTCGTCGCGGATCCACCGGATGGTTTTTTTCACGAGGCGCAGATCGCTCGCCTCGCCTTCCAATTGGAGGTACTGCGCAAACGCCCGCGCGGGCTCCACCCCCTGGATCAGCGCCCGCACGAAAGCGAAATGCGCCGAAGAAAGTTTTCTTTGACGGCGCTGCGCAGCGGTCGGTCGCATTTTTCCTTTCAGCGGCTTTTCAGGAGACTAGGGACGGTGGGCAGACACGCCTCAGGTACGAGTCGCACCGCTAGCATGCACGCACCGCCTTTTGCGGATTGAAGGATCGTCTGCACTCTTTTGATTCCTGATAACTAATCTTATCAGGATAGAGATTTTTCGATTACAAGTATTCGGATGTATCCCGCGGCGGGCGTTCACGCTACGCTTGAGCACCTCCTTCACTCGGGAAATGCCATGAGCGTTCGACGCGGTTCAGTGGCCCTTGCAGCGCTGCTCACAGTGAGTCTGTTCGCCAGAGCACAAAATCCCGCTCAACCTAGCGCTCCGCCCGCCGATCGGCCGTACGTCGTCCAAGTGCAGATGCTGCCTGCCCCCACCCCCTCCTCTCCGGCCGCGCAGCGAAGAAGCAGCACCGCGCCGGCGGGCCCCGGCCTGACCGCGCTTCAACTGCAGATTCTTGAGGAGACCAGGAGACGGCACGAGGCGACGATCGAGCAAACTCGAGCGGCGGCCAAGACAGCGCAAGAGGAACACGAGGCCGCGCTCAAGAACATCCAGACCCTTGCAAGCAATGCCGTAGCGGAGAACGCCGCCGCCGTCACAAGGATCAAGGAGGTCGCGGAGAAGGCCATTTCGGCAGCCCAAGACGGCCAGAAGCACGCCGAAAAGACATTGGAGTTGTGGAGCGCCCTTCTGGTCGCTGCGGGAGTACTCCTGACGATCTGCTTAGGAGTCGCGGCATTCTTCGGGTATCGCGAGATGCAAGGGATACGCGAGCGCACCAAGGAGATGGCCGAGGGTGCGTTGAACAAGGCACAGAGCGACTTGGCCGCCAAAGGCACCAGGATCCTCGACAAATCGGTCAAGCGACTGAAAAGGGAAAGCGGTCAGCGGTTTGAATCAGCCCTGACAGAGGCGACCGCCGGGATCGCGACAAAGGGGGATCAAATCCTGTCGGAAGCCATCTCGAGGCTCGAGAAGGAGAACGCTGAGCGGTCCCAATACGCAGCCCTGCTCGGAATCAACATGTGCGGCTACGCCAATCTCTTCAACGCCCACGTCACCTCGAAGCGTACTCCGGAGAATCAGGCCGTTTCCCTAATTGATGACGAGCTCGAGGCCAGTCTCTTGCGCATGTTGCACGGTTGCGATGAATACGCAAAGAAAATCCCCAGTCCTCGCGCGCTTTGTTGGGCACAGAGTTCGCGGGCGATGATTTACTACTTCAGGCGCGACTACGAGAAAGCGCTTCCTTATCAAGAGGATGCCTGCCGAGACATCGCAGACCATGCGAGATTTGATCACCACCGCAATCTCGCCTGCATCGCCTACTTGCACTACCAGAAAACTCGCGTTGATCGATCGCTCGACCTATGCATCAAGACTCTGGAGATGATGCAGGGATACATGACCACACGACAAGCTCTTGCCATCCTCAAGGACGAAGACGTTGCTGCGATCTTTGCGGACAAGAAGGAACTGAAGGCCGCCCTCGAAGCGATCCAGCGGGAGGAGGTCGAGGGATAGGTTCTCAGTAGACGGGGCGGGGTTCGATCATCATCATCATCAAAGCTCTCTATGGCAGTTGCAGACGTTAATGTAACGCTCTCTGTTCGAGAGTCAATCAGCCGAAAGAACGGCCTGTGAGCACGGTCCATTGTACCTGTGCCGCAAGTTCCCCCGCTGTAAGCGCGGAGGCCGTCGAGGAGAATCGCGGCAATGGTCTGTAACGCCGTTTGCCGAATCGCCCGCGGGCCGCTGGGGCCAAAGCAAACCCCAACGGATCTCACACTAGCCCGCAGTCCGGTTGAATTTATCTAGGATCGCTCGCACTGCCTGGAGGATTTCATCGTTGGAAGCGCTGCCGACTGCGGCGCCCTTGAGATCGATCGTCATTCCACCATCCGGGGCGAGCGTTGCCTTCCCGATGAGCTTGTCCCCTGCCCTGACGTCCATCTGCTGGGCCTTTGCGGCGGGCTTGTTGTCCAGCAGCCGGCTGACGACCGCACTGGCGGCCAGTTGCTGGCCGCGGAGCTTTTCTGCGCGCTTGAGCACGCCTCTCCCGTCTTTGTCCAGGCTGGCCTGAATGACTTCAGCCTGCCTGCAGGTGACATCCAGCGGGCTCTTGAAACACTCCAGAATAGCGGGAGGAAGTTGGGCCACCCGTAGCGTTTTCTGGATCCAGGTGTGGCTTACCCCGAGTTGCTCAGCCATGCGCCGCTGGGTCGGGAACAGGCCCTCCTCCAGTGCGCGACGGTACATCGAGCCTTGCTCGTATGGCGACAAGTCTTCACGCTCGCGGTTCTCGCGATCCATGGCGGCGAACAATTCGGCGTCGGCCAGGTCGTCGGTCCAAATCATGGCGAGGACCGGGATCCCGAGCTCGAGAGAGGCACGGTGTCGCCGATGGCCGAATACAAGTTCGTAGCGACCTTCCTTCTGGCTCAGGGGCCTGACCAGAATCGGCTGGACATTTCCGCCAGCCTTCTCGATGTCTGCCTTGAGGCCAGCAAACTCTGCCGTCTTGAAGCTGTCTCCATGCCGGTTGGCCCAGTGGCTCGGCTCGATGAGTTGGGGATCCAGCCGCTTGGTCGGCAGGGAGTCCTGGTGCAAGCTTAGCTTTTCGCGAAGGGTCGAGAGTTCTCCCTCGACCGCTTGCATCTGACCGCGGAAGGCGAGCATTTGGCCTGGTCCAGTGCGGGGCTGTCCCATGATCGGCCTAGCTGGCGGAAACTTGATTTCAGGTTCCCCGCGAGGGGCTGGCATTGGTTCGTCCTCCCCTTGCGCCGGCCCGGGTGCGGTGGACTTTTGTGCTTCCTTCGGCGCCAGATCTGGAAGGGACAGTCCGGCCGTTAGGGCTTCAAGACGCTTTCTGGTGTTGCTCATTCTTGTTTCTCCAGTCAGTGGCAACCGGGTTGCCAGTACCCGGCGTGGCGGGTTGTTTGGGGAGTATTGCGGCGCTGTACCCTGCGCCGGCATACCTTTGGTGTGTGGCAGGCCCTGGCAACCGGGTTGCCAGCTCCGACGGTGGCAACCGGGTTGCCAGCTCCGACGGTGGCAACCGGGTTGCCAGCTCCGACGGTGGCAACCGGGTTGCCAGTCAGCATACCCATCACGTCAGCGCCCTCCCCCGGCCGGCTCGTGCCAAGCGCCAACCACCGATTGCTCGACCAAGTCGACGAACGCGTCATAGGCATCGACAGCCCGCTTGTAGGTCTTGGCTGCCCCCTCGTATTTCTGAACGTCGTAGACCGTTGCGAATTCCGCCGCTTTGTTGCTCGTGACGCTCGTTTTGGGGATCTCAACTGGCAAGGTGTACTCGCCATACGTCGCCTGGATCCACTGCCTGACGGCAGGCATTGCTGGGTCTGCCTGGTCTACGCGGCTTAGCAGCACGTGGAGGAAGTCAAAGGCCTTCTTGCGAGCACCCTTGCCCTGCTTATCCAGGTTCGATCCGAGGTCTGCGAGCAAGGACCAGAACTGCGCTGACGACGCGAAATCCAGGCCCGAAGGCGGTACCGGAACGACGATGCCGTTGGACGCCCAAAGGGCGTTGATGGTGACGTACGACAGGGAAGGCGGCGTATCGATGACGATCACGTCGTAAAGGTCCCGAACGCTCTCCAGTCCGTCGTTCAGCACATTCCAGAACTCGACGCTGCTCTCCTGCATCTGGCGAGCCGGGAGGGCAAATTCGGCCGAGAAAAGAAAGGGCGCGGCAGCCACGAGGTCGATGCCATCCCAATAGGTTGAGCGGATCGCGTAGCGAATGTCCGACTCGGTACCGTCGCATAGCGGACCAATGGTCATCTCTTCCGAAATCTCGGCCTCGGGTAGAAGTCCATGAAGCGTGGTCAGCGAACCCTGGGGATCTGTGTCTATGGCCAGGACGCGATGACCGCGAAGGCTCAGGCCCTGGGCGAGGACCATCGAGGTCGTCGTCTTGGCGACGCCTCCCTTGAAGTTGCCGACTGAAATAGTGATGGCCTTCTTGCCAGCCGGACGCATCTTGTCCTCGCGATAGGCTCGGGTCCAGCTGCGCATCTCCGACAGCTCGAAGATCCGCTTTCCCCCCGCGGGCGTCAGCCGCCCAGCGGGCAAGTCATCCTTGGTGATCCGATACGAAATGTGCGCCTTATCGACGCCGCATAGTGCAGCCAGCTGAGCGGTGCTGTAGGTCGGGGCGGTCTTGCGGGCTTCGGGAGCCAGCAGTCGGCCGCGAATCTGCTCTACCATTGAGCCAGCACGGGTAGCGAGCGACGCGATGCGGGCCATATCAATGGTGGCCGACCGGGGTTCTTGGCCAGTGGCAACCGGGTTGCCAAGGAGTTGGGAGGAGGGGACAGCCATGGTTCTTATCACCTTGATTCGACGTTTTCCAGCGATTCTATGGGAATCCGTCTAATCTCCAACATGCTGCGAACTCGAAATATTTCGCACGCGCAAAATGTGAGGTGAATTGGGGAACCTCGGTAGTTGGTGATGAGCTGGACTGCGATACGCGAGCTATGAAGCCCTCGTGGATGTCAAAACGGCGCTGGATCGGCCGACCCGGGACAATCGAGGGCAGAGAAGGGCGCCGAAACCCCATATCCACTCACACTGATCCCCAGTGAGCCTCACGCCAAGAGCGCCCAAACCCCATAGAAGCTCACATCAAATCCCAAACGATCTCACATCAAACCCCATATCCACTCACCATACATGAGCTAACCCCTTGTCCCGCATGAAGAATCCAGAGCCCCAAACTCTCAAAGATTCTCAAGTGTTGTATTCAAAAGAATCAAGGCGGGGCAGTTTTTCTATTGTGAATTGACTCAATCACAATGCTTCCGCATGATTGGGAGTGATGGAGAACAATGAAAAGCCCAAAGCGAGGATGTCTGACGAACAGACGCTCGCGAAGGCAAACGAAGCGATCGCAATCCGTCCCAAGCGCGGCCGACTGACATTGCTTTCGCGCCGTATCTACAACGCGCTGCTGTATCACTCGCAGCGCCAGGGCGTCGACGAGCCCGTCTACCGGCTGTCGTTGAGTGAACTGATCGGTGATGCGCACTTCAACTCCAAGAACACCGAACTGCTGAAGTCGCACTTGCGAGACATGCAGGCGACCACCATCGAGTGGTCCACCAGTTCGGCCGGCGGGCAGCGCTGGGTGTCCACTCAGCTCATCGGCACGGTCACCATCGAGGAACAGGGCAGGGGTCGACCCTGTTTCGTGACATGGCGCTATCCGGAAGAGATCAAGGAAAGACTGGTGCGGCCGCACCAGTACACGCGTGTCCTCCTGGAAATGAGCGGCCAGATGCGCAGCTACTCGGCAGCGGTGCTCTACGAGATCGGAGCGCGGTACCTCACCTCGCCTGGGAAGCTGACGATGCGAGAGGACGTTCTCTGGTGGGCGTCGGTGCTCACCGGGCGCAGCGACCTCACCGAGGTCGACTACCGCTTCTTCAAGCGGGACGTGATCGCCAAGGCGCTCGCCGAGGTCGAGGCGCTTTGCGAGGACTTCAGCCTGGAGCTGATCGAGCACAAGAGCGGCCGCAAGATCGAGGACATCCAGTTTCGCGTGGTGCCCCGGGTGCAGCAGCGGATCGGCGAGATCGACGAGTCGACCCGCAACGTGTTCGACCTGGAACTGGTGGGGCAATTGATTGCCCTGGGCCTGAAGCAGGAAGAAGCGCAGGACCTCTACGCCACGACGGACGAAGGGCAGATCCGTGCCGCCATCGATCATGTGCAGCAGCGACTTCGCAACCAAAGCCTGCCCGAGCTGAAATCACCAGGCGCCTACCTGAAGGACGCCCTGAAGAAGGGTTACGCCGGGACGAAGGAGGCAGCCGCCCCGACGCTCCCGTCGCCGCGGGCAGGGGAGGGCAGTGCGGCCCAGGAGTCTGATGCAGAGCGCCTGCAGCGTCTTCGGGAGCTGTGGCAGAAGGATCGGATGCAAGAGGCGCGGGACATGTTCAAGGAGATGTCGGCGCAGCAGCAGGAGGAGCTTCGGGCTCGCTTTGACGAGTCAGAGGTCGAGAAACTTGCCGCGCCGATCGCGCGTTCCTGGCGCAAGGACGGCCCGGCCAGCCGGGTCGCCAGTTCGGCATTCTTCAAGTGGGTTGCGAACACCACATGGCCAGCGCCGGTGACTGACCGGGAGTTGCTCGACTTCGCGCTTTCGCGAGGGGTTGCCGGAATCTGAGGGCGGCTTCGGGGCGCTTGATCACAGATCCGACCGACCCACGATCCATCGAAGGGTCGGGGAAAGGGCCAAAACGCATGGGCCTGGCGCCAAATGCAGCAACGACGCCATGTCAGCTTTCCGGGAGGCTCAGTACGTGCTGAAGCAGCCCTTCGGCCGCCTTGTCAAGGACGAGCCCCTTGTACATGGATTGCTTCGACAGGTGGGTGAGCAGCGTCAAGAGGTTCTGCTTGTTCGCGATCCACTTGGCGCCTGCCGTGAGATCGCTTTCGGCAGGCAGGCCGGGGGGCAGGTGGCCGCATTCAACGCCCAGGCTGATCCACATGTCCTCCCGGGAGATGGCGCCCTTGATTGCCTCGTCGAAGTCCTTGTGGCCCGTGATTCGCTTGGCGAGCCTGGGAGCAGGGGAGGGGACCTTCTGCGGATGGAAGCCGGGGAACTGCTTCTTTTCACTGTGCGCTTGCCCAACCAGCTGCGAGGTCAGGGCCAGGCAACCGGACTGGACGTGGAAGACCGACTCTTCCAGGCCGTTCTCGGGCTTGGTGAGCACCAGGTAACGCCACCGGTCTCCCAGTGGCTTGATGCACTGGAGAAGCTTCTTGTAGGTGAGGGATCCGCCCGGACCGCCCATCATGACAAACATGATGTCGTCGGAGTTGGCCAACTGGTAGGCGCAGTGGCAGGCGTGGGCGAGCGCGCCGTCGATCACGGAACTGTTGACATGGCTGAAGTAGGCCCAGCAGCCCGTGGCCCCGACGTGCTGCATCGCCATGATGACAGTGCAACCGGTCTGGCCCCAGGTGCTGAGGTAGCCGCCCTCCGCAGCGCCGTAGTAGTCCATGTCAATGATGGAAAGATCGGACGCCTGCACGTTGACCTGTCCCGGCCGGCTGCCGTCGAGCAGGTTCATCCACCTGTTGACGTCGGTCGGTGTCAGCTCGCGCTGGTCCACCGCGCGGCCCGTGTCCGGTTGCTTGGCGAGGTAGCTGCCCATCTTCGTGCCCCTTGAGTCTCGGAACTGGAGCGCGATGATAGTGAGGCATCCTTGCGGTGTGGAGTGAATTTGGAATTGGTGGACGCGTCATTTTTCATGAGGCGCCTCGGTAGCGCAGCCGGGCTGCCCCGGGCCCGTCGTGCCTCCACAAGGCTGCTTCCGGTTACGGTCCTGCGGCCTTCGCGCCTGGCGCTGCGCGGTTCGCTTGCCTCCTGGGGGCTGCGCGCACAGCCACACCTCGTCGATGCGGATCACTTCAGCGCCGCCGCAGCCACCTCGCCCAGCCATGCCGCGCAGTGCGCCGCCTGCGAGCTGGGCCATTTGCACCGTCAAGCGAGTCTCTCCGCGTTGCAGTTCGATGTGGATCTCGGCCTCGGCGCAGGCGCGGGCCGCGGCGCAACGATCGACCACCGGAGCAACCTCGGTGTCGGCCGAGGCAGTTCCACCGGCACGAAGCGCAGCGTCGGCGGTGATGTCGACGTGGCGGGACTCGTCGACTCGACATGCGCTCGCGGTGTGACCGCGCGTGGCGTCGACAAGCCCGCACGCTTTAAGCCCTTGCCGTTGAGCCACTTGTGAACCGGGTTGACGTTGAGCCCGTGCGCGAGCGACACCGCTGCGCCCGTGGCGCCGGGCTGCTGGCACTCGGCTAGCGCAGTTGGTCGAGGCCGGCGAGTAGGCGGAGGACAGCGTGATCCGACCCCGTGGGGGGACCGCTGCGACACGCTCGCTGCTCAACACGGCCAAGGCAATGGACGACAACCCGGTCGCCCTGCGCCTGAAGGAGCTGGCGACGCTGGAGCGGATCCCTGAGCGCATCGACAAGATCTCCGCGTTCGGGTGGTCTGGCCCAAGTGTTCAACCGCCTAGTAAAGCTGGTCTCGCCTTGATCACGCCAAATTTGCTTTCCTAGTCGGGACCGGGTCGGTTCCGGCGTGGGGCAGGCGCCTTTGGCTGCCGGGCCTAACGCACCTCCAGCTATCTAATTCTCTTGGCCAGCTCTTTTCGATATTCCTCGTCTGTTGCCGCTCTATTTGTCAATTCGATAACTCTCTTGCTCCACTCCTCAACGACTGAAGAAGGTCGCCGCTTGTTTTCGGGAGGCGGCGCGGTGGGCACGGGCGTTTTAATGGGGATCTGGTTGGTCATTTGTAATCTCTCGAGCGTTAATCGGGGCTAGGAATGCACAATGCGCAGCCGCTCAGCAACGTGGACCGCCATCCAACGCCGAACGCCTTCCGCTGCAACGTTTTCAACCTCTCCGTGTGGCTACGCAGCAAAACGACGTCGCATTGATGCACGGCTGCTCTCCTATCCACGAGAGAAGTGTGAAGGCGTTCACCAAGGTTTCTCGCAATTCGGCTGCAGACCTTTCTCGCGCAGTCTCGCAGGTTTTCGCACGTTTTCGCATGTTTTCGCACGTTTTCGCAGGCTCTCGCACCTTGTCGCACAGCCGCGCGAAGAATCGCAGCGCGTCGCAGGTCTGCAGCGGCCGGATATGCAGACTTCGGGCGACTTTTGCCCAGCGATTCGTGTCGCGTCCCGCAAAATCCCGGGGAATCCCAGGGAAGCGCCTGAATCCTGCGAAATAGTGGAACCCAGTGGAACCCAGTGGAACCCAGTGGAACCCGGGGATGCCTGGTCACAAAAAAACATGGTTTCCAGCAGCAACTCGGGTTTGGTAGAAGGCAGGCACGATTAGTATGTTTACAGTCGGCTACGCCGCCGCAAAATATCTGTGCCAAAGGCGGCGCCTTTGAGACCCCTTAGGCGGCTACGCCTTCGAACCTGATGAGCAAGAGGAGGGGCGCCGAATCGGCTCTGCGGAGCTGAGGCTCCTCGCCCAAGTTTGCACCAGTGCATGATCCACGACCCGGCCTGCGTCGACGCTGTCAAGACCTTCGCGAGTTAGCCGATGGCGACGATCCTCGTCCCGCAACCGGTCAACTGCCGCCTCCTGTACAAGAAAAGTTCGGGACATGCCCGAGCCTTTCGAGCGCACCCACGGACGTGTGGAATTCAAGTGGGTTGCGGTGGGCTTTGCCATTTCAACTCCTTCGCTTTGAAATCGACTTTCTGTACACCATGGTAGGGATCCATAAAATCGCCTTGATCGGTATGCACAAGCCAAGCTGTGCGGCCCTTTGAGTGAACATCTTCACATTCCCATATGGCAATGCATTTCGCCAGAACGGGGCCTCCGCTCCCGTTCATATAACCAGGTACAACAAGCGTTGCCTCGGCGCATTCCCAAGCTTCACCGAGCAGAACCCCGAGCGCGTGATCAGCACTCGTCACAAGCAATCTCGTCCAGAATTGAGATTTTTTACCGTGCTTGCTGGTCGGCGAAAGGACTTGAATTTGCCATAGGGGATGATTGAAGCATTGCTCGATGACCCAATGCTGCGCCGAATTCTCCTCGGCGAGCAGGAATGGCAGTTCGACTTGGTAACGTGCATCAACTTTGAACATGGTGTGTGGAAGATCGTCCGTGGTGCGATCGTACTCAAGACTCGACGATTCGTCGATGCCAAAACCCTCTCCCAAGCATGCGCTCGATCCGGCGCTGATTGCTTTGGGAGAAGCAATTCGATCTATGCGATCTGCTCGAAGAATCTCTCAAGAGGAGCTCGCTCATCGCAGTGGGATCGATCGGTCCTTCATGAGTAGCATCGAACGCGGTACCCAGAACCCGGGGGTGATGACGCTCGTGCAGATTGCTCGCGGCATCGGAGTTGCGCTTTCTGAGGTGCTTTCCGAGGCAGGCCTCTAGCGTCCCGGACGTGCCTGCAGTCTGGCGAGGCTTGTTCTGAACTAAATGCGATCCTGGGATCGATGCAGTGCTTGAAAAACGCGGCCTGGCACGAGAAGCCCCGTCGTGTTCAGTGCCAAATTGGAGCCGCAGCTAACGGATGTTTTTGGCCAACTCCTTGCGGAAGTTTTCGTCCATCGCCGCCCGATCTGTTGCTGCAATGATCCTTTTGCTCCAGTCGTCTGCGGCTCTGGAACGAGGCGTCACCGATAGCTTGGCTGAAGCTGGCCGCTCACTCGTCGCTGCCCTTGCACTGGGCGCTGAAGCCATGAACATGGGAACGCGATTTATCGCGACCGTAGAGGCATCAGCTCATGGAAACGCGAAGATGAATGGGCCAGGCGTGTCGCGGATGAGGGCATCTGATATGGAGGTTTGTGTCGGCCGACTCCCGTGTTCAAGCAGGCACCAAATCAGTTCTTGCTCTATTCGGACAAGTTCCGGGTCAGTCGGACACGAACCGATGATGTCCGAATCTCACCAGCAGACCTTCGAATCTCCAGCTGATGGTCGTGTCCCATTCCGTGGTGTAGGTCCAGCCCGGAGAAGGCTGAGATGCACGGTACTCAACGTGCCACTGCAGACAGCCGAGTGGGCGCAGTA
>NZ_FOUG01000005.1 GCF_900114785.1 Variovorax sp. OV329 | reverse complement strand
TCGGATTGACGTCCATAGATGTCCAGCTAACTTAGGTGGACAGCATGGTCTCCGGCTTGGCCTCTGATCTCAAGGTGGGGAGACTGGCCGCTTACGGTGCCGCAGCCATCGGCAGCCGCACGCTGAAGCCTTCATATTGCTTAGGATGACTCTTTGCGGGACGCATTGATTGAACGGCCAAGAAGCGTTGCCAACGTTCGGCTAACACAACTCTGTGACCGCAAGCTCTTCCTCTTCGGCCGATTCCGAGTAGAGGATTTCCGCCATCGTGCTGTTGCGTGCCGCGAGATTGCGCAACGATCACTCCAGAAACTCACCTCGGTGACGAATAGATGGACGAATGCCGGACCTTGTCATCGCCAAAGCCAGCACGGGCGAGGAAGGATCGAATGCGCTGCTCGTCGACCGCTTTCATTGACGGCGCCAGCATCACGTTAGTAATCAACTTCGTTGGCTCGAAGTCAACCAACCGATGATCTTGCTTATTCTCAGGTTCGATAATGGTCGCCCTAATTTCAGACTCGAATCGGAACGCGGTACGCTTCAGCATTAGTGCGTGAGCGACGTTGCGAGAGAGCTGCGCGCCTGCACCCAAGTCCCGAAGTCTCAGCGCCTCCTTCCGAAGCCCTACCGAAGGATGGTAGGCCACCCTTCCAATGTACGCCTTCGCCTTTCTAGGAGCCACATACTCCCTGAGCACTCCCACTAGTCGCCGGACTGTGGTCGTGAAGCGGACGACTGGCACGGTACCCGAGTGGTCATACATGCGCCAATACGGCTCGTCTCCGAACGCTGTCGTGGTACACCATCCGTATGCGTTAACGTCGGCCAGCTTGCTTCCGTCTCTGAACAGTTGTTCACACCACCAGTTTTCATAGGGGTCCGTCCACTTGTAGGGTGCGCAAAAGAAGAGCTTTCTCTGCTCAAGCATCTTTTGACCAAAGGGCTCCCATTGCATATAGCGATAGAGGACCTGAGATTCGACAAGATCTTCATCAACCCATACGCCTGACTTGCTCTTGGGACTTGCGAACACTTGGTCCCATTCCTTCGCTACGATGGGAATTGCCTTGACGGATGCTTTCACTTCTTGTTGTAGCTTTGTACGGTTGCAGACGGAGATGCGCTCAGCTTCCTTCTCGTAGACAGCTAACCGGTCACGATATTTGAACCCCGCCTCAAGTGGAGACGGCCGGCCCAGGCCCCATGGCGTCCCACTCCTTCTGCCGAGCGATCAGCCGAAGCTCATCGCGAGCCTTCCATGCGTCGTAAGCCACGCGGGCGGCCTCTTGGGTCCGACGAGACTCTTCTACCTCCGACCTAACAAGAGCTGTATTGCCTTGGTCGGACCCCAATGTGTCGCGCAGTTCCTTCATGATCTCGATGACCTTTACGGCCATGTCGCCGTACCAGCGCCGACGGTGGGCAAACCATGCGACGTTCCACGGGATAGGATCATCATGATCCCGATACCGCACCAACCGCCGTTCAAGTTCGTCCAGTTCAATCGGCAGGTCCAGAATTCGAGTCATGAGTCCGGGGTCTAGCGAAGTCCAACTAACCTTCCCCAACTCAAGCGGGCTGAATGCCGGCACGACGGTAACCGGCTCGAGAAACCTATCACCGTTGTCATAGCCAGCAGGCTGACCGTATTCATCAGTTCCGTCGTCTGAAGCCACGTTGCGACATTCCTGTGCCAGCCGACGAAGGTGAGAACTAACGAGTACAGCTAAGTACTTTGCCTCGCCTATGCGTGTCGCCTTTGCACTGCGCCACTGCGACAGACCGGTCAAAGCGCTACCGAAGAGGACGCCGATTAGGCCGACCCATCCGTCGCTGAGCTTGCTAAGTGATTCAAGGAGGCTGTTCATTGCTCACGGAGCTGAAAACATCGTTTGCGGCTGAGAGGGGAACCGAGGGCAGTTCTATTGCAGCGCACTTTCACCGGGATAGGCAGCCCGATGCATTGCCTCCACGTATCGGTGCCAGTCCTGCGCGCTCTCTCGAACAATGAAATCATCGGCATGACGTTCCAGGAGGTTCATGCTTGCTTGCACCTGAGCAGAAGCACCGGTGACTACGACGTAGCGCTTTAGATCGTTTGACCCCATGCGCTCCAGAGCTTGCACAAGGAGCAACGTCTTTGCTTGTGCCTCCTGTCGCTTGGATGATGGAGTGCTTAGCCGGAAATCAACGGTCTCCGTAATGTGGAGGCGCCCGTTCCTAAGGGCAAACTCTGCAAAAAGGCCAACGTCCGCATCGATCGGGAAGTTCGGAACGACAAGATGCTTCTCAATGTCACCGGGACTTGATCCCAGTATCTTCGCCTGTCGAAAGACCTGTCGAAGCTCGCTGTGCAAACGGCTTACCCGGGGATCTCTCAATCGCTTTTTGGTCGGGGCGGATACGAGGTCACGAAGAAGTTCGTCGAGCAGCGCTTCACATGCTTGCCCCTGTGCATCAATCATTCCGGCAGGGCTCAATGAAAGCCCCCCCCCTACGCTGAACATCCGAATTTGCTCTTCAATGGGTACCCGGGCCTCGTGAAGCCCCTTCAACGCTTCATTTAGGTTGTGGGCTTGGTCAAAGAGCCGATTGAGTCGGAAGTTCGGATCGAGCGCTAGCAACTTGCCCTGGTTCGAGGCAAACGAAACATGCGACCCATTGGGTGTGAACAGGACGACGCCAACATTCACAACCTCCTGGCGATGCAGATCAGGTTGGTACCTAACCAGCGAGAAGAAGAAGGTGTCGGAGTTCATAGCTGAGTCTTGATCCATGAGATGTGTGTGCCATTGGGGGGACCACCACCAGTTCACCAAGTCAACCACCTCCTGCGGCGACATCCAGCCCTCCGGAACAGAGTAAATGATGCCACGCCATGCGTTCTTAGACAGCATGCGGAGGCATTCCCAGGTATCAATTGCCTCCTGGGTCAGCACGACGCCGTGCCGCTTTGCCATAACGTAGTAGCCGTGGCTCTTGTCGTGGCTTGATTGCAAGTTGCTGCCTGGCCCGAACGATGGAGTTGGCAACGGCCAGCGAAAGAACCAAGCCCGAGAGAAGTCAATCGGTCGCAGAAGTTTTCCACCGCCTGCTTCAGTGAGCAGCCATTGGCCTTTGTGACGGTCCCCGTTGCCGATGAACAGGTCTAATACGAATGTGCCACTCACCACTTCTGGGTTGTCCGCCGATGCGCGCGACGTGGGAATGAACTCGCGCTCCAACACGTCGCCTTCGAGCCGCGAGCCAATCGCGTCCCGCCCGTCGGGCATGATGCAGTGCTCCCAATGGGGTATTGCGAGCTCCAAACATCTGGCTAAGCCGTGGCAGATCCACTCACTGGCCGGCATCAGTTTGTGCCAGCCGATACTGGCCTTCAACACGTAACGCTGCCCGCTCATTGCGATCCCTAGCCCCTGCGCGTCGGCGGTCGTAGGCAAGATTGCGGGATCGATCCGACGGATGCGCACGGGCAATAGACTGTTCTGAATCGTCGCCTCCACGAAATTTCCCCGACCTGTGAGGAGCACGGGTACCCCGGTCGGGTGTTGCAACTTGTATCATGGTACTCGACACGCGACCGGCCGGTTCTTGCCGTTTCGAGAGTGAATCTTGGTCGATCTCTGGGATTACTTCTGGGACCTCACCCAGGGATGGGCATCGAATCCCTCGCGTTGACCCACTAGATCCGGCGTCTGCAAGAACTCCTAAGGTCGCGATCTCTCTGATGCTGGTCCGCTATTCCGAGCGAAGCGGCTCTTAAAGTTGGTGACATCGAAGGACAGCAATCAGTCTAGATCGGTCCTCAGCCTCTGAATCCGCATACGGCCAAGGTCCACGCCCGCCGCCCAGCGCGCGCCTCTCATCCCCGAGAAGCAGCCCGCCCCGACCCCTTCGCCGGTGCCGGCTTCATCCGATCAAACAACTCGTAGATCGTCAGGCCCAGCCCATTGGCAATGACCTCCATGGCGTTGAGCGTCGGGTTGGCGCGCCCGTTCTCGATTCGGCTCAGGTAGGTCTGATAGAAGCCGCACTTCTCGCCAAACGCGGTCTGGCTCATGCCGGCCTCCTCGCGGAGGTTTCGCACGCATTCTCCGAACCGTTTTGTCACGCTTGATGCCACGGCCTCAACTGTCGGTGCTATGCTTTTATTCGCATAAACACTAATTCATATAGTGAAGGGAGGAAGCCATGGGATTGCTGAACATCCTGCGAAGAGAGCGCCTCGTCCGTCGAGCATCTGCACTCATCGAAAACAACCTGCCGATCGAGAACGGCCGGCGCTGGCAAGGGGCTGCGCGGAACGTCGGGCGGGCGACGGTCCTCGACCTATGGCGCAACAAGCCAGAACTGGCGAGGGCATTCGCATTGGCTACCCCTGCGCTGCTCGCGGCCGGGGCCCTCGCCGAGGCCTACCTGAACGCAGAGCGCGACGGCGATCCGCGAGCGGCCAGTGCGCTGCATGGCACGTTGCTGCAGCTCTGGCTTGCACACCGCGATCGCTTTTATCCGCTGCAGTGCCTCTCCGCGATTGACCGCCGCCTTTTCCACCAAGCTCGCTCTGTCTTGCGAGCTAGCTGGATCGTCGATACCGACTAGGCTGCCTGCAGCGATGTTTGTCGCCGTGGCGATGGAGAAATCACCCCGCCGACGGCAGCCGCGATTCCTCTTCATCCACCGCCGCGGGCTCCCCACGGTGCCCGCGCAACTTGCGCGACACGCGCAGCGTCCAGTTCTTCAGGTCGTCGATGTAGGTGAACACGGCCGGCACCACCAGCAGGCTGAGCACCGTGGAAGTGATCAGGCCGCCGATCACCGCCACCGCCATCGGCGAGCGGAAGCTCGAATCCGCCGCGCCCCAGCCCACCGCAATGGGCAGCATGCCCGCGCCCATGGCCAGCGTGGTCATGATGATGGGCCGCGCACGCTTGTGGCAGGCATCGCGCAGGGCTTCCATGCGCGTCATGCCGTGGTCGCGCCGCGCCACGATGGCGTACTCCACCAGCAGGATGGAGTTCTTGGTGGCGATGCCCATGAGCATGATCAGGCCGATCAGCGAAGGCATGGAGAAGGCCTTGTCGGCGATCAGTAAGCCCACGAAGGCACCGCCCAGCGCCAGCGGCAGCGCGGCCAGGATGGTGACGGGGTGCAGGAAGTCCTTGAACAGCAGCACCAGCACGATGTAGATGCACAGCACGCCAGTGAGCATGGCCAGGCCGAAGCTGGCGAACAGCTCGGTCATCATCTCCGCGTCGCCCACCTCGGCCACGCGCACGCCCGGCGGCAGGTTGCGGATGGAGGGCAGGGCGTCCACGGCGGTCTTCGCATCGCCCAGGCCCACGCCCGACAGCTCGATCTCGAAGTTGACGTTGCGCGAGCGGTCGTAGCGGTCGATGACGGCCGGGCCGCCCTCGTTGGTGAGCGTGGCCACCTGGTCGAGCATGACCGGGCCGCGCGCGCCGGGCACGGCGAGGCGGCCCAGCAGCGACAGGTCCTGCCGCGCCGAGTCCTCCAGCTTCACCACGATGGGCACCTGGCGCTGCGCCAGGTTGAGCTTGGGCAGGTTCTGGTCGTAGTCGCCCAGCGTGGCCACGCGCAGCGTCTCGGCGATGGCGGCGCTGGTCACGCCCAGGTCGGCGGCGCGGGCGAAGTCGGGCCGCACCGCGATCTCCGGGCGGATCAGGCTGGCGGTGGAGGTGATGTTGCCCAGGCCGGGAATGGTGCGCAGGTCCTTCTCCACCGCGCGGGCCGCGGTGTAGAGGTTGTGCGGATCGTCGCCGGTGAGCACCAGGATGTACTTCTCGCCCGAGCCGCCCAGGCCCACCGTGCTGCGCACGCCGGGCATGCTCTGCATGGCCGCGCGGATCTCGTTCTCGATCACCTGCTTGCGCGGCCGCTCGCCGCGCGGGTCGATCTGGATGGTGAGCGTGGCCTTGCGCGTCTCGGGCGTGCCGAAGCTGGCGAAGGGGTCGCCGCCGGCGCTGCCGCCGCCGATGGTGGTGTAGACGCTCTTCACGTGCTGCACGGCCATCACGCGCTTGCGGGTCTCCTCGGCCGCGGCCTGCGTCTGCGCCAGCGTGGCGCCCGGTGCGAGCGAGATGTAGACCTGCGTCTGCGAGTTGTCGTCCGGCGGGATGAAGCCGGTCTTGAGCAGCGGGATCATCGCCACCGAGCCGATGAAGAAGAGCGTGGCCATGACCATGGTGAGGAGCCGGTGCCGCACGCACCAGTCGCTCATGCGCATGTAGATGCGCAGCCATCCGGGCTCGTGCTCGGCCGTGACGATGGGCTTGAGCATGTAGGCCGCCATCATCGGCGTGAGCATCCGCGCCACCACAAGCGAGGCGAACACCGCCAGCGAGGCGGTCCAGCCGAACTGCTTGAAGAACTTGCCGGCCACGCCGCTCATGAAGGCGGTGGGCAGGAACACGGCGATGAGCGTGAAGGTGGTGGCGATCACCGCCAGCCCGATCTCGTCGGCCGCTTCCATGGCTGCCTGGTAGGGCGACTTGCCCATGCGCAGGTGGCGCACGATGTTCTCCACCTCCACGATGGCGTCGTCCACCAGGATGCCGATGACCAGCGAGAGCGCCAGCAGCGTCACCACGTTGATGGAGAAGCCCAGCTGGTGCATGCCGATGAAGGCGGGGATCACCGACATGGGCAGCGCCACCGCCGAGACGAAGGTGGCGCGCCAGTCGCGAAGGAAGAGCCACACCACCAGCACGGCGAGGATGGCCCCTTCGTACAGCAGGTGCAGCGAACCCACGTACTCTTCCTCGGCCGGGTCGACGAAGTTGAAGGCTTCGGTCAGCTGGATGTCGGGACGCTGCGCGCGCAGCTCGTCCAGGCGCTTCTGGATGGCGCGGCCCACTTCCACCTCGCTGGCGCCGCGGGCGCGGGCCACCTCGAAGCCCACCACCGGCTTGCCGTCGAGCAGGGCGGCGGCGCGCGGCTCGGCGATGGTGTCGCTGATGCGTGCGACCTGGTCGAGGCGAATGCGGCGGCCGTCCGTCAGCGGCACCTGGATGTTGCGCAGCTCGTCGGCCGAGGCCACGGTGGCCATGGTGCGCACCGGCTGCTCGCTGCCGCCCAGGTCGGTGCGGCCGCCGGCGCTTTCCACCTGCATCAGGCGCAGCTGGCGCGAGATGTCGGCGGCGGTGGCGCCCAGGGCCTGCAGCTTCTCGGGGTCCAGGTCGATGTGCACCTGGCGCGTGACGCCGCCCACGCGGTTGACTGCGCCCACGCCGGGAATGGCCAGCAGCATCTTGCTGATGTCGTTGTCCACGAACCAGGACAGCCCCTCGGCATCCATGCGCGAGGAGGCGATGGTGAAGGCCAGCACCGGCTGCGCCGCGAAGTCCAGCTTGGTGACCACCGGGTCGCGCAGGTCGGCCGGCAGGTCGGCACGCACGCGCTGCACGGCCGAGCGCACGTCGTCCACAGCTTCCTGCACCGGCTTTTCCAGGCGGAACTCGACGATGAGGTTGGCGGCGCCGTCCTGCACCTTGGTCGTGACGTGCTTGAGGCCCTGGATGGTCGCGATCGAGTTCTCGATCTTGCGCGCCACGTCGTTCTCCAGCTGCGAGGGCGCGGCACCGGGCAGCGCCGCCGTCACGGTGACGGTGGGCAGGTCGATGTCCGGGAAGTTCTGCACCTTCATCGCCTTGAACGAGAAGATACCGCCGAAGCTCAGCAGCACGAAGAGCATCAGCGCGGGAATCGGGTTGCGTATGGACCAGGCCGAGACGTTCATGGCGCGCTTTCTGGCTGGGTGTTCACTTGGCGGCCGTGGCCGTCGTGTTGGCGGCGGCCGCGGGCGCTTCGACCACGCGAACCAGGTCGCCGTCGTTCAGGAAGCCCGCGCCCTGCACGACCACCTTGGCGTCGGCCGGCAGCTCGGTCCGGATCTCCACGCGGTCGCCCACGCGGCGGCCGGTCTCGACCTTGATGGCGCGCACCCGCTGGTCGGGCTGCAGCACCAGCACGTGGTTGAAGCCGTCGCGCGGCACGATGGAGGCCTGCGGCACGGTGCGGGCCTGGTTGCGGCCCAGCTCGAAGTCGCCGCTGGCGAACATGCCGGCCTTCAGGGACGACTTGCCGTCCATGGCGCCGGGCAGGTCGACGTAGATCAGCGCGTTGCGCGTCTGCGGGTCCACCGTGGGCGCCATGCTGCGCACGGTGCCGCGCACCTGCGCGCCGCTGGCGCCGGTGACCACGGCCGGCGTGCCCACCGCGATGCGGCCCAGCTCGCTGGCGGTGACCTCGGCGCGCCATTCCAGGCGGCCCTGGCGGATCAGGCGGAACAGCTCGGTGCCCGCGTTGACCACGCTGCCCACCGTGGCGGTGCGCGAGGACACCACGCCGTCGTCCGGAGACAGCACGCGGGTGTTGCCGATGCGCACCTGCTGCGCCGCGAGCATGGCCTTGGCCGCCTCGACCTTGGCCTTGGCGGTCTGCTCGGCAGTGATGTACTGGTTGATCTGCTGCTGGCTCAATGCGCCCGTGGTCTGCAGGGTGCGCGCGCGGCTCGCGTTGCCGGCGGCGTCGGCGGCGGTGGCCTGCGCTTCGGCCAGCGAGGCCTTGGCCTGCGCCATGTCGGCCTGCACCGACTCAGGTGCGAACACGGCCAGCACCTGGCCCTTCCTGACCACGTCGCCCACGTTCACCCGCACCTCGGCCAGGCGCAGGTTGGCCGCCTCGGAGCCGACACTGGCTTCCTGCCAGGCGGCGATGTTGCCGTTGGCCGGCAGCTTCACCACCAGCTCGGTATCTTCCGGCTGGGCCACCGTCACCGTGAGGGCAGGGCGGGCCGGCACGTCGGACCTGGCGGCCTCCTTGGGCTTTTCCTCGCCCTTGGGCCGCAACGCGAAGACCGCGGCCACGGCCACCAGCAGCAGGACGGCCAGCGCGATGAAGAGATGCGAGCGTTTGATGTTCTTGAAGTTCATGGCGAGGTCGATGCGGAAGAGACGGCGGTGTCGGCATCCGGCCGTTGCCAGCCGCCGCCCATGGCGCGATAGAGGGTGACGAAGGCCTCGGCGCGGGCGCGCTGCAGGCCGACCAGCGTGGTCTGCGAGACGAAGAGCGCGCGGCGCGAATCCTCCAGCTCGAACAGGCTGGCCAGGCCGGTGTCGTAGCGGGCCTGCGTGGCGGTGAAGGAGGTCTGGAAGTCGCGCACCGCGGAGGTGGCGTCGTCGAAGCGGTCGTTGGTGCTCTGCAGCGTGACCAGGGCCGACTCGACCTCGCGCACGGCCTGGCGCACGGTGGCGCGGTACTGGCTCGCAGCCTCGTCGTAGCGCACGCGTGCGGCCTCGGCGTTGGCGGCGCGGGTGCCGCCGTCGAAGATGGGCACGTCCAGCGCCAGCGGGCCGATGCTCCAGGTGTTGATGTTTTCCGTGAAGCCGCCCATGCGGAACTGCAGTGCGGCGATGGAGCCGGTGAGCGTCAGGCGCGGATAGCGCCGTGCCTCGGCCGCGCCGGCCTCGGCGCTGGCCGCGGCCACCGATTTCTCGGCCGCGAACACGTCGGGCCGCTGCGCCAGCGCGGCGGCGGGCACTGCGCCGATGCTGTTCACCGTGGGCAGCGAGGGCTCGATGGGCGCGGCGTCCAGCTTCGCATCCACCAGTCCGGCATCCAGGCCGGTGAGCGCCACCAGCGCCTTGCGCAGCAGGGTGCACTGCGCGCGCTGCTGCGTCACGCGCGACGCGGCGTCGGAGGCGCCGGCGCGAGCGCGGGCGGCATCGGCCGGTGCCTGGAAGCCGGCCTTGGCGGCCAGGTCCGTGAGGCGCGCGGTGTCGGCGCGCGACTGCGCATCGTTGATCGTCACGGCCAGTTCGCGCTGGCAGGCGCGCTCGTCGAAGTAGTTCAGCGCGGTGTCCGCCGCCACCGCCACGCGCGCACCGTACAGCCGCGCATCCGCGCTTTCGAGCTGCGCCTGGGACGCGTCGCGGGTGGCCCGCAGGCCGCCGAACAGGTCGATCTCCCAGCTCGACTGCAGGCCGGCCTGCAGCGTGGTGATGGGCGTCACGGCCTGGCCCGGTGCGCTGGCCGCTAGCGAGTTGCCGCGGCTGGCCTGCAGGTTGCCGTTGAGGTTGGGCACCAGCGCCGCGCCTGCGGCGGTGCGGTTGGCGCGCGCATCGGCCAGGCGCGCGGCGGCGCTGGCGATGTCGGGGCTGACCTGCTGCGACGCGTCGATCAGCTCGACCAGCAGCGGCTCGTCCAGGTGCCGCCACCACTCAGCCATCAGCGTGGGTGCGCCGCTGGACGGCAGCGGCACGTGCCACTGGGCGGGCGTCGGGTCGTCCACCCGGTCGGGCGGCCGGGTGGCGCAGGCCGTCGTCAGCAGCAACAGCAGCGGGGCGCTCAGGCAGGCGAGCGCGTGCAGGCGTCGATTCCTCATGGTGTCCAGGTCGTCTTCCGCTCGTGGCGGGATGTGCGAGACCGGCAAGTCAGCGGGCGAAGGCCGGTCCGGGTCGGGATGCGCCAGTCGAGCTGGGTAAGCCTGGCTCGCGCGCAAGAGGCGGAGCATAGCAAGTTGGGCGGCCCATTTCGGGTAGGCCTGCGCCTCGCAGGGATGAGAGTTTCGGCAACCATTGATGCTCGATTCGCACGCGTTCTTAGAATGCGTCGCCATGCCAGCTGCCTCTCCCGCGCTCCCCCTCGATGCCGACGGCATCCTCGCGCTTGCCGCGCGCTCGATGTTCAAACTCTTTTCCAGCGTCAGCCAGGGCATGTTCCTGGTGGACCGCAGCGGGCGCATCGTCTGGATGAACGAGGGCTACAAGCGCTTCCTGCCGGCGCTGGGCTTCAGCTCGCAGGACCAGTTCCTGGGCCACATGGTGGAGGACGTGATCCCGAACACGCTGATGCGGCAGGTGCTCGAGAGCGGCGAGCCGGTGCTGATCGACCTGCTGACCAACAAGGCCGGCACCTTCGTCGTCAGCCGCATCCCGCTGCACGAGGGCGAGGACAGCGAGAGCGGCAAGCTGGGCCCGGTGATCGGCGCCATCGGCATCGTGCTCTTCGACCAGCCGCAGACCACGCTGGCGCCGCTGATCAACAAGTTCGCGCTGCTGCAGCGCGACCTGGACGATGCGCGGCGCGAGCTGGCCAGCCAGCGCAACAACCCGCTCTTCAAGCACGCGGCCGACGGGCTGCGGCGCTCCAAGTACACCTTTGCCAGCTTCGTGGGCAGCAGCCCGGCCGCGGTGGAGGTCAAGCGCCACGCGCGCCGCGCGGCGCAGTCCAACAGCCCGGTGCTGCTGCTGGGAGAGACCGGCACCGGCAAGGAACTGCTGGCCCATGCGGTCCACGCCGCGTCCTCGCGGGCCGACGGCCAGTTCGTCAGCGTCAACATCGCGGCCGTGCCCGACACGCTGCTGGAGGCCGAGTTCTTCGGCGTGGCCCCCGGCGCCTTCACCGGCGCCGACCGCAAGGGCCGACAGGGCAAGTTCAAGCTGGCCGACGGCGGCACGCTCTTCCTCGATGAGATCGGCGACATGCCTCTCGGCCTGCAGGCCAAGCTGCTGCGCGCGCTGCAGGAAGGCGAGATCGAGCCGCTGGGCTCCAACAAGCTCGTGCCCTTCGACGCGCGGCTGATCGCCGCCACCTCGCGCGACCTGCCAGCGCTGGTGCGCGACGGGCGCTTTCGCGAAGACCTCTACTACCGCCTCAACGTGCTGCCGCTGCGCGTGCCGCCGTTGCGCGAGCGGCGCGCCGACATTCCGGCGCTGGTGGAAGTGCTGGGCGAGGACATGGCCCTGCGCAGCGGCGAGGCGCCGCCCGAGCTGACGCCCGACGCCCTGGCGCTGCTGGCCGGTCAGCGCTGGCGCGGCAACATCCGCGAGCTGCGCAACGTGCTGGAGCAGGTGACCATGCGCAGCGACTCGCAGCGCATCGACGCCGCCATGCTCGAGGCCATCATGCGCGAGTCGGGCGTGGAGCAGATAGATGCCGCCGCACCGGCGCACGAGAGCGCCGTGGAGCTGGACGAGGCCACGCGCAACGCGGCCCTTCTGCGCCCCCTGGAAGCGCAGGTGGCCGAGCTGGAGCAGCGTGCCATCGCCGCCGCCATGGCTGCCACGGGCGGCAACAAGCTGGCGGCCTCGCGCATGCTGGGCATCTCGCGCGCGACGCTCTACGACCGTCTGGTAAACCCTGTATAGAAATCAGTCATTCGCCTGGAATCCAGGCAATGACGCTGTGCAATCTTTGCGCCTTCCCAGCGAAGAAGCCTGGAAAGTACGCGTTAACACGTGCTGTTACGGCTGGCACGAACTGTGCAACATTCAGCCATCAACGAAAAAGGAGACTCCGCAATGCATCGTCGCAACCTGGTGGCCATCGCCACCTTCGCCGCCATCGGCTTCGGCTCGCCCGCCTGGGCCCAGTCCGACACCATCAAGGTCGCGCACGTCTACAGCAAGACCGGCCCGCTGGAGGCCTACGGCAAGCAGACCCAGGTGGGCCTGATGATGGGCCTGGACTACGCCACCGGCGGCACGATGACGGTGAACGGCAAGAAGATCGAGATCATCGAGAAGGACGACCAGGGCAAGCCCGACCTGGGCAAGTCGCTGCTGGCCGCCGCGTATGCGGACGACAAGGCCGCCATCGCCATCGGCCCCTCGTCGTCCGGCGTGGCGCTGGCGATGCTTCCGGTGGCCGAGGAATACAAGAAGGTCCTGATCGTGGAGCCCGCGGTGGCCGATTCGATCACTGGCGACAAGTGGAACAAGTACATCTTCCGCACCGGCCGCAATTCCAGCCAGGACGCCATCAGCAACGCCGTGGCGCTGGACAAGGAGGGCGTGAGCGTCGCCACCCTGGCCCAGGACTACGCCTTTGGCCGCGACGGCGTGAAGGCCTTCAAGGACGCGTTGAAGAAGGCCAAGATCGTTCATGAGGAATACCTGCCGGTCAACACCACCGACTTCACCGCCGGTGCGCAGCGCCTCATCGACTCGCTCAAGGACAAGCCGGGCCGCAAGGTGATCTTCGTGATCTGGGCCGGCGCGGGCAATCCGTTCAAGATCGCCGACCTGGACCTCAAGCGCTACAACATCGAGATCGCCACCGGCGGCAACATCCTGCCGGCCATGGCCAGCTACAAGCAGTTCCCGGGCATGGAAGGCGCCACCTACTACTACTTCGGCATCCCGAAGAACCCGGTGAACGAGGCAATGGTGTCCATGCACTACAAGCAGTTCAAGACGCCGCCGGACTTCTTCACGGCCGGCGGTTTCTCCGCCGCGATGGCCCTGGTCACCGCGCTGAAGAAAACGGGCGGCGACACCAACACCAACAAGCTCATCACCGCCATGGAAGGCATGAGCTTCGACACGCCCAAGGGCAAGATGACCTTCCGCAAGGAAGACCACCAGGCCATGCAGAGCATGTACCACTTCAAGATCAAGGCCGACCCGGCCTTCACCTGGGGCGTGCCCGAGCTGGTGCACGAGATCAAGCCCGAGGAAATGAACATCCCGATCAAGAACAAGCGATAACGGGCCCACCCCCGACCCTCGCTCACTTCCTGTAGCTCGCATCCCCCTTTGGGGGCAACACCAAGCGGCCCGGCATGGCCGGTTCCGCGGTGTTCCTGAACTGTCGCGGCTGGCGCCGCTGACCTTGGACGTCATCGAGAAGACGCTGGCCGCGCTGCATGCGCGTCGCCGGCTTGGCCGCCGCATGCGCGAAAGCGCAGCGGCATTCCCCGCGGCCCCAGGCCGTCCGAGCAAAGCAAACGATAAGGAGACAACAATGAGAATTCCGTCAATGCTTCTGGGTCTTGCCCTGGCCGTGTCGGTCATGGCGGCCGCGGCGCCCGCGAAGGCGGTCGTGGCGCTGCCCGCGCTCAACGTCGACACCAGCAAGACCACCGTGTCCGGCCTGTCTGGCGGCGCCTTCATGGCCACGCAGCTGGGCTATGCCTTCTCGGGCACCTTCAAGGGCGTGGGCGTCTTCGCCGGCGGCCCCTACATGTGCGCGGGGCACAGCAACTACACGGCCTGCATGTACAACGCGACCATCAGCGCGAGCATGCTCAGCACCATGCAGGCCGACCTGAACAACTGGAACGGCACCAGCATCGATTCGCTGGCCAATGTCGCCGGCCAGAAGGTCTACATGTTCGTGGGCAACAGCGACTACACCGTCGGGCCCAACCCGATGAGCGCGCTGAAGACCCAGTACACCAACAACGGCGTGCCGGCCGCCAACCTGGAGTACGTGGCGCGCGCCAGCACCGCGCACGTGTTTCCCACCGACTTCGATGCCACCGGCAACAACAGCTGCTCCAGCACGGCCTCGCCCTACATCGCCAACTGCGGCTACGACGGCGCCAAGGCGCTGTTCACCAGGCTCTACGGCACGCTGAACCCCCGCAACGACGCGCCGGCCGCGGGCAACTACATCGAGTTCGACCAGGCGGCCTTCACCACCAACGCGGGCGTGTCGCCCACGGGCTGGGCGTACGTGCCCGCGAGCTGCACGGCCGGTGCGGTCTGCAAGATCCACGTGGCGCTGCATGGCTGCGTGCAGAACTACGCCACCATCGGCGACAAGTTCATCAAGAACACCGGCTACACCCGCTGGGCCGACACCAACAACATCATCGTGCTGTTCCCGCAGGCCCGGGTGGACAGCACCAGCCGCTCGACCGCGGCCAGTGGCTCGCTGGCCAACCCGAACGGCTGCTGGGACTGGATCGGCTGGTACGGCGCCAGCTTCGCGCAGCGCGCCGGCACGCAGGTGGCGGCCATCAAGGCGATGGTGGATCGCCTGGCCTCGGGCAGCGGCAGCACCGGCGGAGGAGGCGATGGCGGCGGCAGCACGCCATTGCCGGCCCCCGCGAGCGTTTCCACCTCCGGCGCCACCAGCAGCAGCATGACGGTGAGCTGGACCGCGGTGTCCGGCGCCGCCGGCTACAACGTGTACCGCAGCGGCACCAAGCTCACCGCTGCGCCGGTTGCCGGCACCAGCTACAGCGACACCGGCCTGGCGGCCTCGACCTCCTACAGCTGGACGGTGGCCGCCGTCGACACCGCGGGCGCCGAAGGCGCGATGTCCTCTGCGGCCACGGGCACGACCACCGGTGGCGGCACCACGGCCCAATGCTTCACGTCGTCGAACTATGCTCATACGACGGCCGGCCGCGCGCACCAGAGCGGCGGCTACGAGCTGGCCAACGGCTCGAACCAGAACATGGGCCTGTGGAACACCTTCGTCACCACCACGCTGAAGATGACGGGCACCAACTACTACGTGATCGGCACCTGTCCCTGACGCGGAACTGCAACCCAAGAAAGACATGCTGGAAACCCGGGATCTCACCATCCGCTTCGGAGGCCATGTGGCCGTGAATGCGGTGTCCTGCGCCTTCGCGCCGGGCACGCTCACGGCCATCGTGGGCCCCAATGGAGCGGGCAAGACGACTTACTTCAACCTGATCTCGGGGCAGCTCAAGGCCACGAGCGGCACGGTGTCGCTCGACGGCCGCCTGCTCAGCGGGCTCTCGCCCTCGGCACGTACGCACGCGGGCCTGGGCCGGGCCTTCCAGCTCACCAACCTGTTCCCCAACCTCACAGTGCTGGAGAACGTCCGGCTCGCGGTGCAGGCGACACGCGAAGGCGCGCACCGGCGCGGCCTGAACCTGTGGAGCATCTGGAGCGATCACAAGGCGCTCAGCACACGCGCCGACGAGATCCTGGCGCAGGTCGCGCTGAAGGCGCGCGAGCACGACACCGTGGCCAGCCTGCCGCACGGCGACCAGCGCAAGCTGGAGGTGGCGCTGCTCATCGCGCTGGAACCGAAGGTCTTCATGTTCGACGAACCCACGGCCGGAATGAATGCCGCCGAGGCGCCGGTCATCCTCGACCTGATCCGGCAGCTTAAAGCGGACAAGAGCAAGACCATCCTGCTGGTGGAGCACAAGATGGACGTGGTGCGCGAGCTGGCCGACCGCATCATCGTGCTGCACAACGGCACGCTGGTGGCCGACGGCGAACCGGCCGAGGTCATCGCTTCGCCGGTGGTTCAAGAGGCCTACCTGGGCGTCGCGAAGGAGGCCGCATGAGCGAGAACCTGCTGGCGCTCCAGGGTGTGCAAACGCACATCGGCGCCTATCACATCCTCCACGGCGTGGACCTGGCCGTGCCCCAGGGGCAGCTGACCATGCTGCTGGGCCGCAACGGCGCGGGCAAGACCACGACGCTGCGGACCATCATGGGCCTGTGGCATGCGTCGCAGGGGTCGGTGAGCTTCGGCGGCGCCGACATCACGGCAATGAGCACGCCGCAGATCGCCGACCTCGGCATCGCCTACGTGCCCGAGAACATGGGCATCTTCTCCGACCTGACGGTCAAGGAGAACATGCTGCTGGCCGCGCGCGGCGCACGCCGCGCCGCCGACATGGACGACAAGCGACTGGCCTGGATCTTCAAGCTGTTCCCCGCGGTGGAGAAGTTCTGGAACCACCCCGCGGGCAAGCTCTCGGGCGGGCAGAAGCAGATGCTGGCGGTGGCGCGTGCCATCGTGGAGCCGCGCCGGCTGCTCATCATCGACGAGCCCAGCAAGGGCCTGGCGCCGGCCATCATCAACAACATGATCGACGCCTTCGCCGAACTCAAGGCGAGCGGCGTGACCATCCTGCTGGTGGAGCAGAACCTCAACTTCGCGCAGCGCCTGGGCGACACCGTGGCCGTGATGGACAACGGCCAGGTGGTGCATGCCGGCGGCATGGCCGCGTTCTCGCAAGACGCCGAACTGCAGCAGCGTCTGCTGGGACTCGCACTATGAAAACGGATATCGACTGGAAGCCCCTCCTGCTGGCGCCCGTGCTGGCCCTGATCGCCTTGCCGCTGACCGGCTCCTTCTCGACCTGGCTCACGCTCACCGTGGCGGGCCTGGCGATGGGCATGATCATCTTTGTCATCGCCTCGGGCCTCACGCTGGTCTTTGGGCTGATGGACGTGCTCAACTTCGGCCACGGCGTGTTCATCGCGCTGGGCGCCTTCGTGGCCAGCAGCGTGCTGGGCCTCATGAGCGACTGGACCGGCTCGCAGGAACTGTGGCGCAACCTGGTGGCGGTGTTCCCGGCGATGCTGGTGGCGATGCTGGTGGCCGGCGCCCTGGGCCTGGTGTTCGAGCGACTGATCGTGCGGCCGGTGTACGGCCAGCACCTCAAGCAGATCCTCATCACCATGGGCGGCATGATCATCGGCGAGGAGCTGATCAAGGTGATCTGGGGCCCCGGCCAGCTCCCGCTGCCGCTGCCCGAGGCGCTGCGCGGCTCGCTCTTTGTCGCCGACGCGGCCATCAGCAAGTACCGCCTGCTGGCGGTGGCGGTGGGCCTGGCGGTGTTCGGCCTGCTGGCCTGGACGCTCAGCCGCACCAAGATCGGCCTCTTGATCCGCGCCGGCGTGCAGGACCGTGAGATGGTCGAGGCGCTGGGCTATCGCATCGGCCTGCTGTTCATCGGCATCTTCGTGGCCGGCAGCGCGCTGGCCGGCCTGGGCGGGACCATGTGGGGCCTGTTCCAGCAGAACCTCATTCCGCAGATGGGCGCGCAGGTCAACGTGCTGATCTTCATCGTCATCATCATCGGCGGCCTGGGCTCGACCACCGGCGCGCTCATCGGCGCGCTGCTGGTGGGGCTGATGAACAACTACATCGGCTTCCTGCTGCCGGCGGCCACGCAGTTCTCCACCATCGCGCTGATGGTGGCGGTGCTGCTGTGGCGTCCGCAGGGCGTCTATGCCGTGGCCAACCGCTGAAGGAGGCCACGCATGTTCATGAAAAGAATCCTCTCCAACGACCTGCCGGGCAGCCGCGTGCTGGCGCTGATCCTGGTGGCCGTCGTGCTGGCGCTGGCCTTCGCGCCCTTCGTCTTCCCGGGCGTCAAGGCGCTGAGCGTGGCGGCCAAGATCCTGGTGTTCATCGTGCTCGTGGCCAGCTTCGACCTGCTGCTGGGCTACACCGGCATCGTGAGCTTCGCCCACACCATGTTCTTCGGCATCGGGGCCTACGGCATCGCGATCGCCGCGTCGAACATGGGACCCACCTGGGGCGCCATCGCGGTCGGGCTGGTGGCTTCGCTGCTGCTCTCGCTGCTGCTGTCGCTGGCCATCGGGCTGTTCTCGCTGCGGGTGCGGGCGATCTTCTTCGCCATGATCACGCTGGCGGTGGCCTCGGCCTTCCAGACGCTGGCCTCGCAGCTCTCGGCCTTCACCGGCGGCGAGGACGGCCTGACCTTCAAGCTGCCCGAGATCATCTCGCCGAGCTTCGAGTTCGCCGAGGAACCCTTCCTGGGTGCCTCGCTCGACGGCCGCCTGCTGTGCTACTACCTCCTGTTCGTGACGGCGGTGGTGCTGGTGCTGGCCATGCTGCGCATCGTCAACTCGCCCTTCGGCCGTGTGCTGCAGGCCATCCGCGAGAACGAGTTCCGCGCCGAGGCCATCGGCTACCGGGTGGTGGTGTACCGCACCGTGTCCTCCATGCTGTCGGCGCTGTTCGCCACGCTGGCGGGTGCGATGCTGGCCATCTGGCTGCGCTACAACGGGCCCGAGACCTCGCTGTCCTTCGAGATCATGGTGGACGTGCTGCTCATCGTGGTGATCGGCGGCATGGGCACCATCTACGGCGCGGTCATCGGCGCCGCCATCTTCGTCATCGCCCAGAGCTACCTGCAGGACCTGCTGCGCATCGCGGGCGAGCAGGCCAGCGCCTTGCCCTGGCTTGCGGCATTGCTCTCGCCGGACCGCTGGTTGCTGTGGCTGGGCCTGCTGTTCGTGCTCTCTGTCTATTTCTTCCCCACCGGCGTGGTGGGCAAGCTGCGCGCGGCTCGCAGGAAGGCCGTCCGCTAGGGCCCCAAGAGGCCGCCAAGAACAACAACGAGGAGACGACCATGAGAAGAGTAGGCGAGCCCTGGAAAACCTGGCGCGCCGGGTGCGCTGCGGCCTTGTGGGGCGTGATGGCGGCATCCGGCGCATGGGCCCAGCAGCCGGCGACAGGCGGCGCAGAGGTGGTGATCGGCCAGGTGGCGCCGCTGTCGGGGGTGCTCGCGAGCACCGGCGAACAGATGGTGCTGGGCGGCCGCATCTACTTCGATGCGGTCAACGACCAGGGCGGCGTGAACGGCGCTCGCATCCGCCACAAGGTGGTGGACGACGGCTACAAGGTCGACGAGACGGTGCGCCTCACCAAGGAGTTGCTGGCCAGGTCCGACACGGTGGCGCTGTTCGGCTTTGCCGGCACCGCCAACGTCGCGAGGCTGCTCGACGAAGGCGTGCTCGAGCGTGGTGGCGCGGCGCTGGTGGCGCCCTACACGGGCGGCGAGCCGCTGCGCAACCCCTTCAATCCGTGGATCTTCCACGTGCGTGCCGGCTACGGCGACGAGACCGAGCACATGGTGCAGCAGGTCACGACCTTGGGCCTCAAGCGCATCGCCGTCATGTACCAGGACGACGCCTTCGGCAAGGCCGGCCTGGCCGGCGTGGGCGCGGCGCTGCAGAAGCGCAACCTGCCGATGGCCGCCGCCGCGAGCTACGAGCGCAACACCGACAAGGTGGACGACGCCGTGAAGGCCATCAAGGCCTCGGACGCGCAGGCGGTGATCATGATCGCCATCAACAAGCCGGCGGCCGCCTTCATCAAGCGCTACCGCGAGTCGGGCGGCGGCGCGCAGCTGTTCAACATCTCGGTGGTCGACCCGGCCGAGCTGGTGAAGTCCGCGGGGCTGGCCAACGCGCGCGGCCTGGGTATCAGCCAGGTGGTGCCATACCCGTACCGGCCCGACCTGCCGGCGGTGCGCGAGTACCACCAACTCCTGAAGAAATACGCACCCGGGCAGGAGCCCAATTACACCAGCTTCGAGGAATTCCTCGGCGCCAAGGTGCTGGTCGAGGCCCTGCGCCGCGCCGGCGCCGCGCCGAGCCGCGCACGCGTCTTGCGAGCGCTGGAGTCGATGAGCAACTACGACCTGGGTGGCGTCTTCGTCAATTTCTCGAACGCGAACCGCATCGGCTCGCGCTACGTGGAAGTCACCGTCATCGGCAGCAGCGGAAAGCTGCTGAAGTAACCAGAAAGCCAAGGAGAGGCCCCCGCCATGTCACCCACCTCGCACTACATCCGCTGTGCCGGACACGAGATCCACTACGTGGAGTGGGGCGCCGAGCATGCGCAAACCGTGATCGCCTGGCACGGCCTGGCGCGCACCTGCCGCGACATGGACGAGCTGGCGGCCGACCTGTGCTCGCGCGGCTGGCGCGTGATCTGCCCCGACACCATCGGCCGCGGACTGAGCCAGTGGAGCCGCGAGCCCGATGCGCACTACCAGCTGTCCTTCTACGCGCAGATCGCGGCCGAGCTGTGCGAGCAACTGGACCTGCGGCGCGTGCACTGGGTGGGCACCTCGATGGGCGGGGCCATCGGCATGGTCTGCGCCTCGGGACTGTTCCAGCCGGCGATGAAGGGGCGCATTGCCAGTCTCACGCTCAACGACAACGCGCCCGAGCTGGCTGCGCCCGCCATCGATCGCATCCGCTCCTATGCCGGCGAGCCGCCGGCCTTCGACACGGTGGTGGAACTGGAGGCCTTCTTCCGCCAGGTCTACGCGCCTTACGGCTGGCTCAGCGACGCGCAGTGGCGCCGGCTGGCGGAGACCTCGACGCGCCGCCTGCCCGACGGCCGCGTCACGCCGCACTACGACCCGGCGATGGCGCGGCAGTTCACCGTCCATCCGGAGGACTACCTGATCTGGAACCACTACGACGCGATCGAGGTGCCGGTGCTGCTGCTGCGCGGCGAGGCCTCGGACCTGGTGTTGCGCGAGACGGTGGCGCAGATGCACAGGCGCGGGCCGGCGACCCGCGGACGCTTCAAGGCGATCGAAGTGCCCGGCTGCGGCCACGCGCCGGCGCTGAACGTGCCGGCGCAGGTGGATGCCGTGGCGGACTTCCTGGCCGCCAGCGAGAAATCCCACGCCGCGTGACAATGCGCTCCCTTTCCAAGGAGACATGATGGCGCTTTCGATGTACGAGATTTCGGTTCCGGTGATCCTCCGTGGCCTGGGCCAACTGGAGCACGTGCTGGGCAAGGGCCTGGCCCACGCGAAGGAACAGGGCATCGAGCCCGGCCGCCTGGTGGAGGCGCGCCTGGCGCCCGACATGCTGACGCTGGCCGGCCAGGTGCAGCGTGCCAGCGACACGGCCAAGGCCACCATCGCCCGCATCACCGGCGCCGAGGCGCCGCCGATGCCCGACGACGAGACCACCATCGAGCAGCTCATCGCCCGCAGTGAGAAGACCCGTGCCTTCGTGCAGGGCGTGGACCGCGCGCTGTTCGACACCGCGGCCGAGCGCGTGGTGGAGATGAAACTGGGCGGCAACGTGATGCAGTTCAGCGGCCAGCAGTACCTGCTGGGTTTCGGCCTGCCCAACTTCTACTTCCACATCACCACGGCCTACGACGTGCTGCGCAACCAGGGCGTCCCTCTCGGCAAGCGCGACTACCTCGGCAAAATTTAGGCCCCCCGGCTTTTCACTTCGCTTCGCTGCGTGTAATTCGCCACCCCCCGAGGGGGAGACTCCACCAGCGGCCCGGCGAAGCCGGTTCCGCGGTGAGGGCTGTCTTCGGGTTCTTCTTCGTGCGGCCTAAGGTTTCAAGGGACGGCCGCGGTCGGCCAGCCGGCCAGGTGCCGCATCGCGATGCCGCCCAGGGCCTCGATCCACGCCGGGTCGTCGTTGAGGCAGGGAATGTAGTGGAAGGCCTTTCCACCTGATCCGAGGAAGGCGTCGCGGCCTTCCATGGCGATTTCCTCCAGCGTCTCCAGGCAGTCGCTGGTGAAGCCGGGGCACATCACGTCCACCCGCGCCAGGCCCTGCGCGCCGAAGCCGCGCAGCGTGGCGTCGGTGGAAGGCTCCAGCCACTTGGCGCGGCCGAAGCGCGATTGGAAGCTCACGCGAAACTGCGATGCCGGCAGGCGCAGGCACTCGGCCAGCAGGCGTGCCGTCTCCTGGCACTGCGCCGAATAGGGGTCGCCCAGCAGCGCGGTGCGCTCAGGCACGCCGTGGAAGCTCATCAGCAGCATCTCGCCCTGCCCATGGGCCCGCCAGTGGCGCTGCACGCTGCGCGCCAGCGCTTCGATGTAGCCGGGATCGTCGTGGTAGCTGTTCACGAAGCGCAGCTCGGGCAGGCGGCGCACCTTCCGGCTCCAGTCGTTCACTGCGTCGACCACGCTGGCGGTGGTGGTGCCCGAGTACTGCGGGTAGGCCGGGAGCACCAGCACGCGCTCCACGCCCTCGGCCTTGAGCGCGTCGAGCTGCGCGCCGATGGCGGGCTGGCCGTAGCGCATCGCGTCGAGCACGCGAAGCGCGTGGCCGTGCTCCGAGAACAGGCTGCGCAGCATCTGCGCCTGCTTCGCGGTCCACACCTTCAGTGGCGAGCCTTCGGGGGTCCAGATGCTGGCGTACTTGGCGGCCGACTTCGCCGGCCGCGTGCGCAGGATGATGCCGTGCAGGAGCAGCCACCAGATCGGCGCCGGAATCTCGACCACGCGCGGGTCGGCCAGGAACTGCGCCAGGTAGCGGCGGACCGCGCCGGCCGTGGGCGCGTCGGGCGAGCCGAGGTTGCACCAGAGGATGGCGGTGGCGGGGGCGGTGCGGGTGTTGGGGGCAGGGGGAGCCAGCGGCTCGGGGCGAAAGCGCATGCGATATTCTCCCGCATGACCTTGGAAGCAATGCCGGCGCCCCGGCTGGACGTCTCGCGCATCCGCGGGATCACCCTGGACCTGGACGACACCCTGTGGCCCATCTGGCCGACCATCGAGCGCGCCGAGGCGGTGCTGCACGGCTGGCTGGTGCGCGAGGCACCGCGCACCGCCGAACTGCTCGTCACGCCTGGCGTGCTGCGCGAGCTGCGCGAAGCCACCGAGCGCGAGCGCTCCGACCTGGCGCACGACCTGAGCGCGCTGCGCCGTGAATCGATACGCGCCGCCCTTCGCAAGGCCGGCGAAGACCCGGCACTGGCCGACCCGGCCTTCGATGCCTTCTTCGCCGAACGCCAGCGCGTGGAGCTCTACGAGGACGCATTGCCCGCGCTGCAGTGGCTCAGCGCGCGCTATCCGCTGGTGGCGGTGTCCAACGGCAATGCCGACGTGCACCTGACGGGCGTGGGACAGTGGTTCAAGGGCGCTTTCAGCGCGCGGGGCTTCGGCAGCGGCAAGCCGCAGGCGCCGATCTTCCATGCGGCCGCGGCCTCGCTGGGCCTGGCACCGGAGCAGGTGCTGCACGTGGGCGACGATGCGGCGCTGGACGTGCTGGGCGCCATCGATGCCGGCATGCAGGCTGCCTGGCTGGTGCGCGACGAGCGGCCGTGGGAGCACGACACGCAGCCGCACATCACCGTGCGCGACCTGCAGGCCCTTTGTCAGGCCTTGCAGCCGAAGTAGCGCTTCAGCCGCAATTGAGCATCAGCCACACCTCCAGCGGCGAGGGCTTGCCCGGCACCAGCCGTGCGCGCAGCGGCGGGCTCTTGCAGTTGTTGCCTTCCAGGTAGATGTCCACCAGCCGCGCCACGGCCTCGGCGCGCTCCTTCTCGGCCGGCGTGTCGCTGAAGTAGCGCACTTCGTTGCTCTGGCCGCGGTTGATGCGCTCGGCCGCCGGCGCGTTGAAGCCGCCTTCGCGCAGCGATTCGCGCAGCCCGTCGATGAAGGGCCGCTGCACGCTGCCGGCGAACTGAACGTACACCGGTGGACGCACCGCCTGGTTCACCGCGGCGCGGGTGTCGGCCGGCAGGTAGCTGGCACTGCGGTCGGCCTGCTGCACCTGCGCGAGCGTGCTGCGGTACTGCGAGATGGTGAGCTTGAATTCGTCCGAGGTCTTGCGCAGGTCTTCCACTTCCTGGCGGGCCTGGCCCACGTCGCGCTTTGCCTGCTCGAACTCGGTCTTGGCCGTTTCCAGCTCCTTCTTCGCCGCGTCGAGCCGGCCGGTGCTGGACGCCAGGTCCACCTGTGCCTTGGCCAGGTCGCTCTGCGCGCGGGGCAGGCCGATGTAGAAGGTCCACGCAGCGAGGGCCACGGCAAGCGAGGCCACCACCACCTTGGAGATGGAGTCGAAGCCCCAGCCCGAGAGGTTGCGGACCTCGTGGTTCAGCTTGGCAAGCTGGGCGCGCTTGATCTGCTCGTCCAGGCTGGGTTCGGGTGTTGCGGTCGGATCGGCCGGCATGCGCGCATCCTGCGGCCAAGGATGGCTGCCGTCCATAGGCCGGTCGGCCAGCCGCCTTGCGGTTCAGCGCCCGCCGACGGCGCGGGCGATGCCTTCGTTCAGGGTGGCTGCGGTGTTCAGGTCCTTCATCAGGCTCAGGCCGTTGGTCTCGACGTTGATGACCGTGTGGTTGGCGATGCGCTGGTTGTTCAGGGTGTTCTGGATCACGGTGCCGCCCACGCTGCCCAGCGACCCTTCCACGGTGTTGCCCGGCCCGTTCTGCACCAGGTTCAGCGCATTCAGCTGGCGGCTCAGCGCCATCGCCTGGCCGGCCGTGATCTTGTCGAGCTGGCCGAAGTTCAGCGTGGTCTGTGTCATTAACTCGCCGTTGATGTAGACGGCCCGCGTGATGCCGAAGCTCACCACCAGGCCGGCGCCGATGTCGAAGCCGCCGCGCTGCGACTCGAGCGTGTCGTCGCTCACCGCCATCCAGGTTTCGTCGTGGCGTTGCAGCGGCGGGCCGGCCAGGGTTCCCCCGGCCAGCAGCAGGCAGGCGAGGGTGGCGAGGCGTCGGATGGCCGTGCCGCGTCGCGTCATCAGAAATCTCCCGGTCCCATCTTGGGCAGGGTGTAGTCCATCATGCTGCTGCGCGGAATGCCGTCGCCCAGCGGCGCGCGCGGCGTCACCTTCCATTCGGCGGCGACGTTGAATTTCGCGCGGTCCATCTGGTTGTGGATCACGAACAGCAGGTTGTTCTGCCAGCGCGCCTCGAAGTCCTGGCGCGACATGGTGCGGGTGCCGCGTGCCGGGTCGCCGATCAGGATGCGCTGGGCGTCCAGGCCCTTGACCACCACGAAGTGGTGGTAGCCGCTTTCGTTGATGAGCACGATGGCCGGCACGCGGGCCTCGTTGAGCTTGTCCAGCGGCAGCTGGAAGCCGTCGGCGTCGAAGCCGTTGTCGGCCAGGAAGCGCTTCATGTCCAGCAGCGAGAAGCCCTCGCGCTGGATCTTCTGCTGGTCGCCGGTGTTGTACATGCCCTGGAACACCGTTTCTTCGGTGACCGGGTAGCCGTAGTGGTGGGTCAGCAGCGTGGCGATGGCCGCCGAGCCGCAGCTGAAGTCGTACTTCTGGATCAGCGTCGTGCGGGTGCGCGACTGCTTCATGCTCGTGATGGGCAGGGTGTAGTCGCCCCCGCCCATGCTGGGCATGTAGGCCTGCTGCGCGCCCACCGAGGTGGCCGCGGCTGCAAGCAGTGCAAGGAAGAGCGGGCTGCGCATGGCCGGCCGCGTCATTCCATCTGCACGTTGAGGATCACCGCGTTCTGGATCAGCACGTTGGCCCCCGAGTTCTGGATCACGATCGGCAGCCCGCTCATGTTGGAGAAGGAGCCGGAGCCGATGGAGTTGGAACCCGTGTTGACCTGGTAGGCCGAGTTGTCCGCGGTGACGCCGTCCAGCGTCATGCTGTTGCGCACCTGTGCGCCGCCACGGAAGGAGGCAAGCGTGTCGCTGCCGACCGGCTGGGCGAACAGGGTGCTGCCAGGGTCCGCCACCGTGGACGGGTCGCTGGCAGCGGCGATCGACGTCTGGGCCTGCACGGGTGCTGCAGCCATCGCGACCAGCGCGAAGCAGGCGCTCGCTAGGGATATCCGGATCTTCATGACCGTTGTTCCTCGACGTTGGCGCTCTCGTTTTCGACGCCATGACGCCGCGCGCCCGCCCGGGCGGGGCGGCGCGCGCGGCATTCATGCCCTGCGGGCCTGGACCTCAGGGTCCGCCGACCGACAGGTTGGCCTGGACGTTCACGCTCTGCTGAACCAGCGAGGCAAGGCCGCTGTTCTGGCTGGCCAGCATCACGCCCGCGGCCGACTGGCCGACGCTCGTCATGGTGTTGGACATGTTGAACGTGCCGGCGTTGACGGAGACCGTCCCGCCCGCGCCGCCCGTGCCGCCGTTGCCGACGCCACCGGTACCGCCAGCGGCCGTCTGGGTTCCGCCGCTGCCCGCTCCGCCTGCGCCGCCGGTGCCGCTGCCACCGGACCCGCCTGAGCCAGCCGTGTTGTTGCCGTTGCTGGCGCTGCCATTGGTGGCACTGCCGTTCGTGCTCGTGCCGCCCGCACCGCCGGTGCCTGCGCCAGCCGTGCGTGTGCCGCCGGAGGTGCTGGTCGCCGCACCGCCGCCACCGCCTGAACCGCCCGCACCGCCTGCGCCGGTCGCGCCGCTCGCGCCGCCTGCACCAGCCGTGCTGGTTCCAGTGCCCGCGCCGCCCGCGCCGCTCGCGCCGCCTGCACCAGCCGTGCTGGTTCCAGTGCCCGCGCCGCCTGCACCGCTCGCACCGCCCGCACCAGCCGTGCTGGTTCCAGTGCCCGTGCCGCCCGTGCCGCTCGCGCCGCCTGCGCCTGCCGTGCCGCTGGCACCTGCTGCGCCTCCTGCACCGCCTGCGCCGCCGGCACTCAAGCCGCCGTCGCCACCATTGCCGCCATTGCCGCCGGAGGTCGAGCCGGAACTGCCGCCGCCACCACCGCCGCCGCTCCTGCCGCCCAGACCGGCCGACAGGCTGCCGCTGCTTCCGGCGCGGCCGCTATCGCCGCCGCCGCCCGCCGCGAGGCTGCCACTGCTTCCGCCGCGGCCGCTATCGCCGCCGCCGCCTGCCGCGAGGCTGCCACTGCTTCCGCCGCGACCGCTGTTGCCGCTGTCGCCGCCGGTTCCGCCGCCGCCGCCGCTCGAGGAGGCCCTTCCGCTTTCGCTCGAGCCACTGGCGCTGCCGCCCGTGCCGCGTCCGCCGTTGCCGGCATCACCGGAACTGCCATTGGTCGCGCTGCCATGCGTGATCGCACCGTTCGAGGCGTTTCCGCCTCCCGCGCCCACTGCACCGTTGCCCACGGCACCATTGCCGCCGGTACCCTGACCACTGGCTTGGCCGCCCTGGCCGGTGCCGCCGCGACCGCCGTAGCCACTGCCGCCATTGGCCGAACCCCCGTTGGAGGCCGTGTTCCCGATGCCGGAAATGGTGTTGCCCGTCACCGTGCCTTCGAGCTTGCTCAGCGCGACGACATGCGTGGTGTTGAACGCATTGCTGAACGTGCCGGTCGAGCCGTTGTTCAGTGCGGCCGAGCGGGCGGCATTGGCATTCGCGGCGCCCGTGCGGGTGTGCGTGCTGCTGTCGGCGCGGCTGTTGTTGCTGCTGTCGCTGCGGCTGTTGTTGCTGCTGTCAGGGGCAGTCACCGTCACTGTCGTCGTATCCGTCGATGTGTTCGTCCCTCCGTCGCCGCTTGTCTGGTCATTGGCCGTGGCAAAAGCCGAGCCGCAGACCCCGAATGCCAAGGCGATCGCAGACGCTAAGAGTGTCTTTTTCATGAAGGCTCCAGGTTAGGTTGATGAAACGCAAGGACAAGCGATCGACCTGCACGGACGCAAGTCGACCGTCGCGCTCTGCAACTTCGGGGCCAGTACGTATCGGCAGCGTCTTAGAAGCCTTTGCTATCGAGGAGGCATGCGGGTTTGGCGCGTGCTGCATGCAATTGAGTAGGTAGTGAGCGCTGGCGAATTCGACGCGTGGAGGAGGCGCATGTGTCACGCTGCGTTGACGCAGGTGATGGCCCACACACGGCAAGCGCAAGGCTGTCCTGTTGCACATGGGCGCAAAGCCGGCTTCGTTACGCCGACGTGACTGTCACGGCAGTGAGACGGCCCTTGGATGTAGGCGCCGCGGCCTCGTGCATCGCCGCAGAGCGTGCACCATGCCCGCGACGCACGCGAGTCCGAGGTGCAATGCTCGACGGGCATTGACTCGGCGATGTGACAGTCGCTCCTTTTCAAGCCATTTGTTGTTGAAAGTTGATTACTTTTGTTTGCACATTGCGTCTTCTGGACTTCATAGGGAAGGCTTACGCTGCCTCCTCGAGCATTCAATAACAATTGCCGAGGGGGCTCATGGAGACATCCGACCGGCGCCAATGGCGCTTGCTTGTGCTGTGCTCTTCACTGGCATGCGCAGGCATGGGCGCGCACGCGCAGCAGCAGGCCCAGGCGGGCAGGAACACGGGTCGCAATGCCGTGCCAACCGCCCAGCGCGTCGATGCCCTGCAGCAGCAGGTCGAGGTGCAGGGCCAGCAGATCGAGCAGCTGCGCAGCCAGCTTGCCGAGCAGGCGCAGCGCTACAAGGAACTGCAGGACCGCCTCGGTGCGCCGCAGGAAGCCCGCCAGGAGGCGCGCAAGCCCGCGGTCCGTCCGCCCGGCACGCCGGTGCCTGACGGCAGCGGCACCGCTGCGAGTGCCGCGGTTGCGGCCGAGGCCGGCGCGCAGGCCGCAAGCCAGGGCCAGCGGCCGGTGCAGGTGGGTGTGGCGCCGGCCGAGGAGGCCAAGGCGCCCCCCATGGCGCAGATCTTCGACGAGCCCAGCATCCTCACGCCGAAGGGCCACTTCGTGCTGGAGCCTTCGCTGCAATACAACTACTCGTCCAACGACCGTGTGGCCCTGGTGGGCTACACGGTGATCCCGGCCGTGCTCATCGGCCTGATCGACGTGCGCGAGGTCAAGCGCAACACCTTCATCCCGACGCTCACCGGCCGCTGGGGCGTCACCAACAAGGCCGAGCTGGAGCTGAAGGTGCCCTATGTGATCCGCGACGACCAGACCGTGAGCCGCGAGATATTCACCGGCTCGGCGCTGGACAACGTCTTCTCCACCCGCGGAAACGGCATCGGCGACGTCGAGTTGGCCATGCGCTACCAGCTCTTCAGCGCCAAGGAGAACTGGCCCTACCTGGTGGGCGGGCTGCGCTTCAAGTCGCGCACCGGCACCGATCCCTTCGAAGTCATCACCGACTGCGTGACCCGCTGCCTGGGCAACACCACCGGCACCGGCTTGCCGCTGGAGGCGGCCACCGGCTCGGGCTTCTATTCGCTGCAGCCCAGCCTCACCTGGCTCTACCCGACCGACCCGGCTGTGTTCTTCGGTGGCCTGAGCTACACCTACAACTTCTCGCGCGACAACATCAGCCGCCTGGTGCTCGACAACCAGCGCGAGCAGCTGGGCAGCATCAAGCCGGGAGACGTGTGGGGCCTGAACTTCGGCATGGGCCTGTCGATCAACGAGCGCTCTTCCTTCAGCATGGGCGTGGAGCTGTACTCGATCGGCCCGACCGAGCAGAACGGACAGACGGTGCGCGGCTCGGTGCGCACCCAGCTGGCATCGCTGCTGCTTGGCTACTCCTTCCGCCTGACGGACAAGACCAACATCAACGTCTCGGTGGGGGCGGGCCTGACCAAGGACACGCCCGACCTGAGCCTGACCGTGCGCGTCCCCATGTCCTTCTGAGAGCCAGACCCTGTGCGCCAATTGACTTGCACGATGCCGCCGCCCGAGGTTCTCTGCCTGACGCTGGATGGCGATGCGAGCGAGGCTGCGGCCCAGCTCGTGGCGCACGACTGGGCGGTCACTCATGCCCACAGCGTGGCCGCCGCCCAGCGCATGCTGGCACATGGCAGCTTCAACGTGGGCCTGCTGATCGTCGGGACGGGGCCGGGCGTGCCGCTCGCATCCATCGAGGCGCTGGTGCATTCCTCGGATACCACCGAGTGGATCGCGCTGTGCGAGGCGCCGGCTCTGGAAGTGCCCGAGTTCCGCGACCTGGTGCTCGACGGCTTCTTCGACCAGCAGGTCCTGCCAGTGGAGTGGCACGCGCTGTCGGTGATGCTGCTGCATGCGCAGCAGCGCGCGCTGCTGCGCCAGGGCCGGCGCAACGAGGCGCGCGGGCACGACGCGCTGGGCATGGTGGGGCAGAGCGCGGTGATCGGGCGGCTGCGCGCCGAGATCCGCAAGGTGTCTGCCACGGATGCGCCGGTGCTCATCGGCGGCGAGAGCGGCAGCGGCAAGGAACTGGCTGCACGCGCCATCCACCAGTGCTCGCAGCGCGCGGCCGGGCCCTTCGTGGTGGTCAACTGCGGCGCCATCGCGCCGACGCTGATCCATTCGGAGCTGTTCGGGCATGAGCGCGGCGCCTTCACCGGTGCCTCGTCGGAGCGGCACGGGCTGATCGAGGCGGCCAACGGCGGCACCATCTTCCTGGACGAGATCGGCGACCTGCCGCTGGACCTGCAGACCAACCTGCTGCGCTTCCTGCAGGAAAAGACCATCATCCGCGTGGGCGCGGTGCGCAACCTGAAGGTGGATGTGCGCGTGGTGGCGGCGTCCCATGTGGACCTGGCCGAGGCGGTGGCGGTGGGGCGCTTTCGCGAAGACCTGTTCTATCGCCTGAACGTGCTGTCCATCGACGTGCAGCCGCTGCGCCGGCGCATGGAGGACGTGCGGGTGCTGGCCGAGCACTTCTTCCAGCGCTGCGCGTCCACCAGCCGCACGCGGGCCCGAGGCTTCAGCCGGCAGTCATTGGAAGCGATGCAGGCGCACGCCTGGCCGGGCAATGTGCGCGAGCTCTACAACCGGGTGCAGCGCGCGGTGGTCATGACCGACCGGCGCCTGATCGCGCCGGCCGACCTGGGCCTGTCGATGGCCGACAGCGCGGTGGGCGTGGCGCTCAACACCGCGCGGACCACCGCCGAGCGGGACGTGATCTGTCTCACGCTCAACCGGGTGGGCCGCAACATCACCCATGCGGCGCGCGAGCTGGGCGTGTCGCGCATGACGCTCTACCGCCTGATGGACAAGCACCGCATCTCGCTGGACGAGCAGATGGCGGCTCAGGCGCTGCCCAGCTGGAGCGCCGCACCCGCGCCGCTTCGCACCGCGCCTTCCAGGGTCGCGGGGTAGGGCCCCTCGATGTAGTCGCCGCAGGCCAGCAGGCCTGGTGCGATGCGCACGGGTGGGCGAACGAGGTCCGGCGTGCAGGCAAAGGTCGCACGCTTCTCGACCACCGTCTGCAGCACGCGCAGGCGCGTCTCCTGCAATTGCACCGCGGCCTGGGCCAGCACCTGCGATTGCAGCGCTTCCCGTTCGGTTGCACTGGCGCTCACCACGAAGGCCAGCAGGCCTTGCGGGCCACCGAGCTGGCCGCGGTCGAACACGAACTGCGCCGGCGCGCCAGGGCCGCTTCGAAGCGAGACCATCGGCGCCGCGAGCGGCCGCAGCGCGCCCTGGGTGTAGACGGTGGCAATGGCCTCATAGCGCAGCGCCTCGGCGGTCGCGGCCCAGTGCGGGTTGGCTTCGCGCGCCAGCCGTGCGGCCTCCCAGGGCGGGCCGGCCAGCACCACCTGGTCGTAGGCCTCGCCGTCGATATGCCAGCGGTCTCCGTCGGCCTGCAGCGACTGCACGCGGCGGCCCAGTCGCAGTGGCGCGCCATGCTGCGAGAGCCAGGCGGCGGCAGCGTCGGGCAGCAGGCGGCCCAGGTCGACGCGAGGCAGCAGCAGGTCGGCGCCACCGCGTCCTGAAAACAGCGCGTCGTGCAGCACGCGCAGGAAGACTTCGCCGCTGGACTGGTCCACCGGCGTGTTGAGGGCCGACACGCACAGCGGCTCGACCAGCTCCTTCATCACGCGCGGCGTGAGGCCGGCGCACAACTCGGCCACCGACGCCTGCGGTGCGCAGCGGAAGCCCGAGGCACGCCAGCCGAGGGCGGTGCGCAGAAGCGAAGCCTTGTCGCGCAGTGTCCAGCCGCGCGCGCCGAAGAGGATGCCTGCGAGCAGGTCCAGCGGCGCCGGCAGCCGGGGAAGGGCGAGGCCGCCGCCATCGGCGAAGCGAAGCTGCAGCGGCGTGCGCAGCAGGGCAGCGTCCGGATCGACGCCGAGTTCGCGCATCATGGCCAGGGTGGCGCTGTAGGCGCCGATCAGGATGTGCTGGCCGTTGTCCAGGGCCAGGCCCTCGTCGCCGTCCACGCGGCGGGCGCGGCCGCCTAGCGTGCGGGCGGCCTCGAAGACGACCACCTGGTGCCCGGCGCGCGTGGCGTGCACGGCGCAGGCCAGGCCGGCCCAGCCGGCGCCCACCACGGCCAGCTTCATGGGCGGGCGTCCTCGGTGCTCACAGGCGCCCCAGGGCCTGCACCTTCCAGGCCAGCCAGAGCTTGCGCAGCGGCGTGAGGCTGACGCGCTGGTTGAGCACCTGGAAGTCGTCGCGCTCGATCTCGCGCAGCAGGGTGCGGTAGATGCTGGCCATCATCAGGCCCGGCTTCTGCGCGCGGCGGTCGGCCGCGGGCAGCAAGGCCAGCGCCTCGTCGTAGCAGCGGTGCGCGCGCTCGGCCTGGAAGCGCATCAGCTTCACGAAGCGTTCGGAATGCACGCGGTTGAGGATCTCGTGCGCCTTCACGTCGAACTGCTGCAGCTCGTTCACCGGCAGGTAGATGCGGCCGCGCAGCGCGTCTTCGCCCACGTCGCGGATCACGTTGGTGAGCTGCAGGGCCAGCCCCAGCTTGTGTGCGTACTCGGTGGTGGCGGGCTGGGTCTGCCCGAAGATGCCGGCCGCGACTTCGCCCACCACGCCGGCCACCAGGTGGCAGTAGCGCGCGAGGCCGGGAAAGTCCAGGTAGCGGGTCTGCTCCAGGTCCATCTGGCAGCCGCGGATCACGTCCTGCAGCTGGCGCTCCTGGATGCCGAAGGCCTTCACGTGCGGTATCAGCGCCAGCATCACCGGATGGTGCGGCTGGCCGGCGAAGGCCTGCGCCACTTCGCTTTGCCACCAGGCCAGCTTGGTGGCGGCCACGCCGGGGTCGCTGACCTCGTCCACCACGTCGTCCACCTCGCGGCAGAAGGCATAGAAGGCCGTGATCGCGGCGCGGCGCTCCTTGGGCAGGAAGAGGAAGGCGTAATAGAAGCTGCTGCCCGAAGCCGCGGCCTTGTCCTGGACGTATTGCTCGGGAGTACTGGTGGAAGACATCGACGGTCGCGGGCTTTTTCTTTTGGACCGGCGATTGTCGGGGATAGCGCGTGCCTCATTCGCACGGCCCCCTCAGCCGCGCATCCACAGGGCCTTCCACGCCATGCGCGGCAGGTCGCCCTTGCCGACACTGGGTCGGCGCGAGAAGCTGTCGAAGCCCTGGGCCTCGATCTTGTCGAGGATGGCCAGGCCGCCCTGCACGACGAAGCGCAGCTCCCAGCCCATGCGCCCAGGCAGGCGGTGGACCAGCGGTGCGCCTTCCATCATGAGCGCGCGGGCCCAGCGCACCAGTTCCCGGACCATCTGCAGGGCCATGGCTGGCGGCGGGGCCTCGCCCAGCGGGCGGAAGGCCTGGAGCTGCTCGCGGGCCAGGCCGTGCGCCTCCAGGTCCGCATCGGGCAGGTAGTGGCGGTGGCGCGGCAGGTCCACGCTGATGTCCTGCCAGAAGTTGATCAGCTGCAGGGCGGAACAGATGGCGTCGCTTTGTCGCCTGGCCTTGTCATCGCGCACCTCGTACAGGTGCAGCAGAAGCCGGCCGATCGGGTTGGCGGAACGGCGGCAGTAGTCCAGCAGTTCGGTGCGGCCGGGGTAGCTGGCGCCATCGCGCGTCATCTCGATGTCCTGCGAGAAGGCCGACAGCAGGTCGGCCATAGGCTCTTCGGGCAGGGCGTGGTTCGCCATCGCCCAGGCCACCGGTCCGAACACCTTGGGCCATTGGTCGGAGAAGGCCTCGCCACGTGCCGCCGACGCGAGGTCGGCGCGGTAGGCGCGCAGCTGTTCCAGTCGCTCGTCCGGGCTGGCGTCGCCCTCGTCGGCGATGTCGTCCGCCGTGCGCGCGAAGGCATAGATGACGCCGATGGGCGCGCGCAGGTGCGGCGGGCACAGCCAGGACGCGACCGGGAAGTTCTCGTAGTGCTGCCCGGCAACGGCGGGCTGCGAAGCGGAAGGGTTGGGGGGTGGGGAGGCCGGCACGCCGCGCATTGTGGGGCAGGGCGCACTTGCCTTTCGCGTTCGCGTTGACACGAATTCGTGTTTACCCTAGATTACTAACCCGTTGGTCATTAATGACCCTTTTCCATCCCCGCTTCAGGTGCCTACATGACCGAGCCGACCACCTTCGTCCACCTTGTCCGCACCGCAGGCGCCGTGCTCCTCGTGGCCGGCAGCCTCGCCGCCTGCAAGCAGGCGCCGCCGCCGCCCGAACCCATCCGCGCGGTGAAGGTGATGGAGGTGGGCAGCGGCTCCTTCGGGTCGGCCGTCGAGTACGCGGGCGAGGTCAAGGCCCGCGTCGAAAGCCGGCTGGGATTCCGCGTGGCCGGCAAGATCACGCACCGCCAGGCCGAGGTGGGCCAGCATGTGCAGCCGGGCGCGGTGCTCGCCCAGCTCGACCCCAAGGACTACCAGCTCGCCGCCGAGGCTGCCCGCGCGCAATCCAATGCCGCGCTGACCAACCGCGACCTCGCGGCGGCCGACCTCAAGCGCTACCAGGGCCTGCGCGCCCAGAACTTCATCAGCGAGGCCGAGCTGCAGCGCCGCGAGAGCACCTTCAAGTCCGCGCAGGCGCAGTTCGAGCAGGCGCAGGCGCAGGTGGCCTCGCAGGGCAACCAGGCCCGCTACACCAACCTGGTGGCCGACGTGGCGGGCATCGTCACCGCTGTCGAAGCCGAGCCCGGCCAGGTGGTGAGCGCCGGCACGCCGGTGGTCCGCATCGCCAACGACGGCGCGCGCGACGTGGTGTTCGCGGTGCCCGAGGACCGCGCCTCGCTGGTCAAGCCCGGCTCGCCGGTGAGCATCCGCAGCTGGGCGGACAACGGGCAGCCCATGGAAGGCACGGTGCGTGAAGTGGCCGCCGCGGCCGATGCCGTGACCCGCACCTACACCGTGAAGGTGGCCGTCGACGCTGCCAGTGCGCCGCCCCTGGGTGCCACCGTGTATGCGCAGCCGAAGGCGCTCTCGCACGTGGGCACGCCCGTGATCAAGCTGCCCACCAGCGCCTTGCGGCGCGAAGGGCAGGGCACGGCGGTCTGGGTGCTCGACAAGACCAGCATGACGGTGCGTTCGCAGCCCGTGCAGGTGGCCACAGCCGACGGCAACGAGGCGGTGATCGCCGCGGGCGTCACGCCCGGCATGCTGGTGGTGTCGGCCGGGGTGCACGTGCTCTCGCCGGGGCAGAAGGTGAGCATCTACCACGACAAGTACAGCAAGCCCGAGCCGGCCACCGCGGCAACGCCGCAGGCCGCGCCCGCCGGCACCGCCTCCGCCGCCACCCAACGCTGAAGAGGCCGCCACGATGACGTCCGAAAACGCCACCGCGACCGAGCCGCAGAAGAAGGGCTTCAATCTCTCCCGCTGGGCGCTCGAGCACGAGCCGCTGACGCGCTACCTCATGGTGGTGCTGATGCTGCTGGGCTTCGCCTCGTACTTCCAGCTGGGGCAGGACGAGGACCCGCCCTTCACCTTCCGCGCCATGGTGGTCCGCACCTACTGGCCCGGCGCCACCGCGCAGCAGGTGGCCGAGCAGGTCACCGACAAGATCGAGCGCACGCTCCAGGAAGTGCCCTACGCCGACATCATCCGCAGCTACTCCAAGCCGGGCGAGTCGCAGATCATCTTCCAGATCAAGGACTACTCGCGGCCCAGCGAGGTGCCCGACGTCTGGTATGCGGTGCGCAAGAAGATCGGCGACATGCGCTTCACGCTGCCCTCGGGCATCCAGGGGCCTTTCTTCAACGACGAGTTCGGCGACGTCTACGGCGTCATCTACGCGCTGGAGGCCGACGGCTTCTCGCCCGCCGAGGTGAAGGCGGTAGCCGACGACGTGCGCCAGCAGCTGCTGCGCGTGAAGTACGTGGCCAAGGTCGAGCAGTTCGGCGTGCAGGACGAGAAGGTCTACATCGAGATCTCGCAGAAGCGCCTGGCGCAGCTGGGCCTGGATTTCAACGCCGTGCTGCAGCAGCTGGGCATGCAGAACGCGGTGGAAAGCGCCGGCACCATCCAGTCGCCGCAGGACGTGGTGCAGGTGCGCGTGGCCGGCCAGTTCTCCGACGTGGAGCAATTGCGCGCCATGCCCATCCGCGGCAGCTCGGGCAACCAGCTGCGCCTGGGCGACATCGCCGAGGTTCACCGCGGCTACGTCGATCCGCCCAGCGTCAAGGTGCGCCACCAGGGCCACGACGTGATCGGGCTGGGCGTGTCCATGACCAAGGGAGGCGACATCATCGCCCTGGGCAAGTCGCTGCGCGCGGCCACCGACGAGATCGGCCGCCACCTGCCGGCGGGAATGCGCCTGGCGCAGGTGCAGGACCAGCCGGTGGCGGTGGCCACCTCGGTCAACGAGTTCGTGCGCGTGCTGATCGAGGCGGTGGTGATCGTGCTGGCCGTCAGCTTCATCGCGCTGGGCCTGCACAAGGGCGGGCGCTTCGGCTGGTACGTGGACGTGCGCCCAGGCCTGGTGGTGGCCATCACCATTCCGCTGGTGCTGGCCGTGACCTTCCTGGCCATGAACTACTTCGGCATCGGCCTGCACAAGATATCGCTGGGCTCGCTGATCATCGCACTGGGCCTGCTGGTGGACGACGCCATCATCGCCGTGGAGATGATGGTGCGGAAGATGGAGGAGGGCTACGACAAGGTGCGTGCCGCCACCTTCGCCTACGACGTGACGGCCAAGCCCATGCTCACGGGCACGCTCATCACCGCCGCGGGCTTCCTGCCCATCGGCCTGGCCAAGTCCACGGTGGGCGAATACACCTTCGCGATCTTCTTCGTGACGGTGATCGCGCTGGTGCTGTCCTGGCTGGTGTCGGTGTACTTCGTGCCCTACCTGGGCACGCTGCTGCTCAAGGTCAAGCCGCACGACCCCGATGCGCCGCCGCACGAGCTGTTCGACACGCCCTTCTACAACGGCTTCAGGGCCACGGTGAACTGGTGCGTGCAGCATCGCTGGATCACCATCGCGGCCACCATCTTGATCTTCGCGCTGGGCGTCGTGGGCATGGGCAAGGTGCAGCAGCAGTTCTTCCCCGACTCCAGCCGCAACGAGATCCTGGTGGACGTGTGGTTCCCCGAGGGCACCTCCTTCGCCGCGAACGAAGAGGTGACCCGCCGCATCGAGCAGCGCCTGATGAAGGAGCCCGGCGTGAAGACGGTGAGCACCTGGGTGGGCTCGGGCGTGCCGCGCTTCTACCTGCCGCTGGACCAGGTGTTCCCGCAGACGAACGTGTCGCAGTTCATCGTGCTGAGCGAAAGCGTGCGTGAGCGCGAGCGGCTGCGGGTGCTGTTCCCCGGCTTGCTGGCCGAGGAGTTTCCGGAAGTCCGCGGCCGCGTGAAGCTGCTGCCCAACGGCCCGCCGGTGCCCTATCCGGTGCAGTTCCGCGTGCTGGGCAGCGACCCGGTGCAGTTGCGCGCCTACGCCGACGAGGTGAAGGAGAAGATGCGCGCCAACCCGAACATGCGCGGCGTCAACGACAACTGGAACGAGTCGGTCAAGGTGATCCGCCTGGAAGTCGACCAGGCCAAGGCACGCGCCCTGGGCGTGAGCAGCCAGGCCATCGCGCAGGCCTCGCGCACCATGTTCACCGGCACCAACGTGGGCCAGTTCCGCGAGAACGACAAGCTGATCGACATCGTGCTGCGCCAGTCGCCGGACGAGCGCGAAGCCATCTCGGACCTGGGCAACGCCTACCTGCCCACGACCTCGGGCCGCTCCATTCCGCTGTCGCAGATCGCCAAGCCGGTGTTCAGCTGGGAGCCGGGCGTGATGTGGCGCGAGGGCCGAAACTACGCCATCACCGTGCAGGGCGACATCGTCGAGGGGCTGCAGGGCGCCACCGTCACGCAGCAGCTGCTGCCCGGCCTGCGCGACCTGGAGGCCAAGTGGCAGGACGACGGCGGCGCCGGCTACCGCATCCAGGTGGCGGGCGCGGTGGAGGAAAGCAGCAAGGGCTCGTCCTCCATCGTGACGGGGGTGCCGGTGATGCTCTTCATCATCTTCACGCTGCTCATGCTGCAGCTGCACAGCTTCAGCCGTGCCATGCTGGTGTTCATCACCGGCCCGCTGGGGATCGCCGGCGTGGCGGCTGCGCTGATGCTCTCGAACCGGCCCTTCGGCTTCGTGGCGCTGCTGGGCGTGATCGCCCTGGGCGGCATGATCCAGCGCAACTCGGTGATCCTGATCGACCAGATCGAGATGGATCGCGCCGCCGGCGTGCCGGCCTGGGACGCGATCGTCGAGTCGGCGGTGCGGCGTCTGCGGCCGATCGTGCTGACCGCCGCGGCTGCGGTGCTGGCCATGGTGCCGCTGTCACGCAGCGTGTTCTGGGGCCCCATGGCGGTGTCCATCATGGGCGGCCTGGTCGTGGCCACCGTGCTGACGCTGTTGGCGCTGCCGGCCATGTACGCCGCCTGGTTCCGCGTCAAGCGCGACACGCCCGGAATTCCAAAGGGCAAGGCCCATCCGGACGAGGGCCATCCAGCGCACGCGTGACGCATTCAACGCCGACCTGAGGCAACCCCAAAAGAATCGGCCCCAAAGCCGATTAAAATAGGCGGTTGCCAATTTCGCGGGCGGCTTTTCCCAGGGAAGTCGCTCGCACCTGAAGAATTTCTGTACTTGCAGACAAGCGCGGGTGGCGAAATTGGTAGACGCACCAGGTTTAGGTCCTGACGCTCGCAAGAGCGTGCCGGTTCGAGTCCGGCCCCGCGCACCAGTACAGAACACCCCTCACAAGGAAAAGCCAAATGACCGTGAACGTTGAAACCCTCGAGAAGCTCGAACGCAAGATCACGCTGACCTTGCCCGTCGGCGTCATCCAGTCCGAAGTGGACTCGCGCCTCAAGAAGCTGGCGCGCACCGTGAAGATGGACGGTTTCCGTCCCGGCAAGGTGCCGATGACCGTCGTGGCCCAGCGCTACGGCTACTCGGTGCACTACGAGGTCATGAACGACAAGGTCGGCCAGGCTTTCTCCCAGGCCGCCAACGAGGCCAAGCTGCGCGTGGCAGGCCAGCCCCGCATCACCGAGAAGGAAAACGCGCCCGAGGGCGAGATGGCCTTCGACGCCGTGTTCGAGGTGTTCCCCGAGGTCAAGATCAACGACCTGTCCGGCGCTTCGGTCGAGAAGCTGACCGCCGACGTGACCGACGAGGCCATCGACAAGACCGTCGACATCCTGCGCAAGCAGCGCCGTACCTTCGCGCAGCGCCCGGCTGATGCGCAAGCGCAGGACGGCGACCGCGTCACCGTCGACTTCGAAGGCAAGATCGACGGCGAGCCCTTCCAGGGCGGCAAGGCCGACGACTTCCAGTTCATCGTCGGCGAAGGCCAGATGCTCAAGGAATTTGAGGACGCCGTGCGCGGCCTGAAAGTGGGCGACAGCCGCACCTTCCCGTTGTCCTTCCCGGCCGACTACCACGGCAAGGACGTGGCCGGCAAGCAGGCCGACTTCATGGTCACCGTGAAGAAACTGGAAGCCGGCAACCTGCCCGAAGTGAACGAGGCCCTGGCCAAGTCGCTGGGCATCGCCGACGCCACGGTCGAAGGCCTGCGCGCCGACATCAAGAAGAACCTGGAGCGCGAAGTCAAGTTCCGCCTGCTGGCGCGCAACAAGAACGCCGTCATGGACGCGCTGGTGGCCAACGCCGAACTCGACCTGCCCAACGCCAGCGTGCAGTCCGAAGTGGACCGCATGGTGGAAGGCGCCCGCGCCGAGCTCAAGCAGCGCGGCATCAAGGACGCCGACAAGGCCCCGATCCCCGACGAGGTGTTCCGCCCGCAAGCCGAGCGCCGCGTGCGCCTGGGCCTGGTGGTGGCCGAGCTGGTGCGTGCCAACGAACTGCAGGCCAAGCCCGAGCAGATCAAGGCCCACGTGGACGAATTGGCCGCCAGCTACGAGAAGCCGGCCGACGTGGTGCGCTGGTACTTCAGCGACGCCAACCGCCTGGCCGAAGTCGAGGCCGTCGTCATCGAGAACAACGTGACCGACTTCGTGCTGTCCAAGGCCAAGGTGGAAGAGAAGGCCGTTTCCTTCGACGAACTGATGGCGCAGCAGGGCTGATCGCCCGTTACTGTCCCTCATTCGAAAATGGGGCTTGTGCTTCGGCGCACGGGCCCCATTTTGTTTTGAGTACAGTAGGAACCTCTTTCGGAGCAATCACATGAGCGCACTAGACACCAAGGCCCTGGGCATGGTCCCGATGGTCATCGAGCAGTCGGGCCGCGGCGAGCGGTCGTACGACATCTACTCGCGCCTCCTCAAGGAGCGCGTGATCTTCCTGGTCGGCGAGGTCAACGACCAGACCGCCAACCTGGTGGTGGCTCAGCTGCTCTTCCTGGAGAGCGAGAACCCGGACAAGGACGTCCACTTCTACATCAATTCCCCGGGCGGCAGCGTCAGCGCCGGCATGGCCATCTTCGACACCATGCAGTTCATCAAGCCGGACGTGTCCACCCTGTGCATCGGCTTCGCGGCCAGCATGGGCGCCTTCCTGCTGGCGGCTGGTGAAAAGGGCAAGCGTTACTCGCTACCCAACTCCAAGATCATGATCCACCAGGTGCTGGGCGGCACCCGCGGCCAGGCCACGGACATCGAAATCCATGCCCGCGACATCCTGAAGACGCGCGAGCAGATGAACCGCATCCTGGCCGAACGCACCGGCCAACCGCTGGAAAAGATCGCCCGCGACACCGAGCGCGACTACTTCCTGAACGCCGACGAAGCCAAGGACTACGGCCTGGTCGACCAGGTCATCTCCAAGCGCGGTTGAATACTGCCCCCACGCTCCCCCGCTGCGCGAGGTCCGCTGGCCCCCGCGGGGGCGCTTTTCATCTTGGGGCGGCCCGGCGATGAAAAGGGCCCTGATGGGCCCCGCAGCGGGCGCCACGGCAAAGGCGGCGTTTTCCACACGGAGAACGCCGTTTTTGTTTCGTTATCATTGAGTTCAAACCTGTTACGAGGCATTCGTCCATGGCCGACAAAAAAGGCTCTTCCAGCGAGAAAACGCTCTACTGCTCCTTCTGCGGCAAGAGCCAGCACGAGGTGAAGAAGCTCATCGCCGGGCCGTCGGTCTTCATCTGCGACGAGTGCATCGACCTGTGCAACGAAATCATCCGTGACGAGTTGCCCGCCGGCGAGGAGGGCCGCGAGGCCAAGAGCGACCTGCCCACGCCCTCGGAGATCAAGCTCAACCTCGACAACTACGTCATCGGCCAGGAAGCGGCCAAGCGCATGCTGTCCGTGGCGGTGTACAACCACTACAAGCGCCTGAAGCACAAGGACAAGGCCAAGGGCGACGACGTCGAGCTCAGCAAGAGCAACATCCTGCTGATCGGCCCGACCGGCTCGGGCAAGACCCTGCTGGCCCAGACCCTGGCACGCCAGCTCGACGTGCCCTTCGTCATGGCCGACGCCACCACGCTGACCGAAGCCGGCTACGTCGGCGAGGACGTCGAGAACATCATCCAGAAGCTGCTGCAAAGCTGCAACTACGAGGTGGAGCGGGCGCAGCGCGGCATCGTCTACATCGACGAGATCGACAAGATCTCCCGCAAGTCCGACAACCCCAGCATCACCCGCGACGTGTCGGGCGAGGGCGTGCAGCAGGCGCTGCTCAAGCTCATCGAGGGGACCATGGCCAGCGTGCCGCCGCAGGGCGGGCGCAAGCACCCCAACCAGGACTTCCTTCAGATCGACACGACCAACATCCTGTTCATCTGCGGCGGCGCCTTCGCCGGCCTGGAAAAGGTCATCGAGAACCGAACCGAGGCCTCCGGCATCGGCTTCGGCGCGGCGGTGCGCAGCAAGAAGCAGCGCAGCCTGACCGAGGTGTTCCGCGAGGTGGAGCCCGAGGACCTGATCAAGTTCGGCCTGATCCCCGAACTGGTGGGCCGCATGCCCGTGGTGGCGTCGCTGGCCGAGCTGAGCGAGGACGCCCTGGTGCAGATCCTCACCGAGCCCAAGAATGCCGTCGTGAAGCAGTTCATCAAGCTGCTGCAGATGGAAGGGGTGGACCTGGAGATCCGGCCGGCCGCGCTCAAGGCCATCGCCCGCAAGGCGCTGGCGCGAAAGACCGGGGCCCGCGGCCTGCGGTCCATTCTCGAACAGTCCCTGATCGACACCATGTTCGAGCTGCCGAACATGAACAACGTCGAGAAGGTCGTCGTGGACGAATCCACCATCGACGAGAACAAGGCACCGCTGCTCGTGTATCGCGAGGCGGCGAAGAAGGCCTAGTGGCCGTCCTGTTCCACGCTTTTGGCCACGCGCATCGCGCGCGTTTTCCGATGGGCTTGCCGCGCGCACTTGAAAAGCGCGGGTATCCGACCATCTTTGTCAGACAACCCCTTTGAGAAGGATCGCCATGTCCGGCCATACCCCCTTGCCCCCCGAGCCGATCGAACTGCCGCTGCTGCCGCTGCGTGACGTGGTCGTGTTCCCCCACATGGTCATCCCGCTGTTCGTGGGCCGCCCCAAGAGCATCAAGGCGCTGGAGCTGGCCATGGAGGCCGAGCGCCGCATCATGCTGGTGGCCCAGAAGACCGCGGCCAAGGACGAGCCCTCGGTGGACGACATGTTCGAGGTCGGCTGCGTCTCCACCATCCTGCAGATGCTCAAGCTGCCCGACGGCACCGTGAAGGTGCTGGTGGAAGGCCAGCAGCGCGCCCAGGTCGACAAGATCCAGGACCACGAGAGCCACTTCACCGCCACCGTCACGCCCGCCGAGGTGGCCGACGAGGCCGCCCAGAAGGGCACCGAGGTCGAGGCCCTGCGCCGCGCGGTGATGCAGCAGTTCGACCAGTACGTCAAGCTCAACAAGAAGATCCCGCCGGAGATCCTCACCTCGATCTCCAGCATCGACGACGCCGGCCGCCTGGCCGACACCATCGCAGCGCACCTGCCGCTCAAGCTCGAGAACAAGCAGTCGGTGCTCGACCTGGGCGAGGTCAAGGCCCGCCTGGAGAACCTGTTCGCCCAGCTGGAGCGCGAGGTCGACATCCTCAACGTCGACAAGAAGATCCGCGGCCGCGTGAAGCGCCAGATGGAGAAGAACCAGCGCGACTTCTACCTCAACGAGCAGGTCAAGGCCATCCAGAAGGAACTGGGCGAGGGCGAGGACGGCGCGGACATCGAGGAGATCGAGAAGAAGATCAAGCTCGCCAAGATGCCCAAGGAAGCCCTGAAGAAGGCCGAGGGCGAGCTCAAGAAGCTCAAGCTGATGTCGCCCATGTCGGCCGAGGCCACCGTGGTGCGCAACTACATCGACGTGCTCATCGGCCTGCCGTGGAGCAAGAAGACCAAGATCAAGCACGACCTGGGTCATGCCGAGGACGTGCTCAACGAGGACCACTACGGCCTGGACAAGGTCAAGGACCGCATCCTCGAGTACCTCGCGGTGCAGCAGCGCGTGGACAAGGTCAAGGCGCCGATCCTGTGCCTGGTCGGCCCTCCGGGCGTGGGCAAGACCTCGCTCGGCCAGTCGGTGGCCAAGGCCACCGGGCGCAAGTACGTTCGCATGGCCCTGGGCGGCATGCGTGACGAGGCCGAGATCCGCGGCCACCGCCGCACCTACATCGGCGCGCTGCCGGGCAAGGTGCTGCAGAGCCTGAACAAGGTGGGCACGCGCAATCCGCTGTTCCTGCTGGACGAGATCGACAAGCTGGGTACCGACTTCCGCGGCGACCCGTCGAGCGCGCTGCTGGAAGTGCTGGACCCCGAGCAGAACCACACCTTCGGCGACCACTACGTCGAGGTCGACTTCGACCTGTCGGACGTGATGTTCGTGGCCACCTCGAACTCGATGAACATCCCGCCGGCCCTGCTGGACCGGATGGAAGTGATCCGACTGTCGGGCTACACCGAGGACGAGAAGACGCACATCGCGCTGAAGTACCTGCTGCCCAAGCAGCTGAAGAACAACGGCGTGAAGGATGGCGAACTGCTGGTCACCGAGGAAGCGGTGCGCGACATCGTGCGCTACTACACCCGCGAAGCCGGCGTGCGTTCGCTCGAGCGCGAGCTGTCCAAGATCTGCCGCAAGGTGGTCAAGGGCATCCAGCTCAAGAAGATGACGCCGCTGGTTACCGTGACCGGCGAGAACCTCAACGACTTCCTGGGCGTGCGCAAGTTCAGCTTCGGGCGTGCCGAGCAGCAGAACCAGGTGGGCCAGGTGGTCGGCCTGGCATGGACCGAGGTGGGCGGCGACCTGCTGACCATCGAGGCCGTGACCATGCCCGGCAAGGGCATCATCGCGCGCACCGGCTCGCTGGGCGACGTGATGAAGGAATCGGTGGAAGCCGCGCGCACCGTGGTGCGCAGCCGTGCCCACCGCCTGGGCATCAAGGACGAGGTGTTCGAGAAGCGCGACATCCACATCCACGTGCCCGACGGCGCCACGCCCAAGGACGGCCCGAGCGCGGGTGCGGCCATGACCACGGCCTTCGTGTCGGCCCTGACCGGCATCCCGGTTCGCAGCGACGTCGCCATGACCGGCGAGATCACGCTGCGCGGCGAGGTGACCGCCATCGGCGGCCTGAAGGAAAAGCTGCTGGCGGCCCTGCGCGGCGGCATCAAGACGGTGCTGATCCCCGAAGAGAACGCCAAGGACCTGCAGGAGATTCCCGAGAACGTGAAGAACGGCCTGGAGATCATCCCGGTGAAGTGGATCGACAAGGTGCTGGAAGTGGCGCTGGAGCGCCAGCCCACGCCGCTGTCCGAGGAAGAGGTCGCGGCCTCGCAGGCGGCGGTGGCCGAGATCGCCAAGCAGCGTGCGCAGGCCAGCGAGGGCTCGATCAAGCACTGAGGCCCGAGCGGCGAAGTTTTTCGCGCCTGCTTGAGTAGGTGCGAAAAACTAAGCTATAATCGAGGGCTTCCGAATGCGGGAATAGCTCAGTTGGTAGAGCGCAACCTTGCCAAGGTTGAGGTCGCGAGTTCGAGTCTCGTTTCCCGCTCCAGGTTTTGAAAAAGAAGGGAAGCCATTCGCTTCCCTTTCTTTTTGTAAAGAGGGTCCACGCGGCGCGATAGCAAAGCGGTTATGCAACGGATTGCAAATCCGTCTAGTCCGGTTCGACTCCGGATCGCGCCTCCAACAATCTCTCGTCAAAGCAGCCCCGCAACCCAGGTCGCGGGGCTGTTTTGTTTTGGGGTATCTTCGAAGCAGCATCCTTCCGACCCGGCGCCCGGATGGTGAAATTGGTAGACACATCGGACTTAAAATCCGCCGCTTCCTAATCGGGGCATACGGGTTCGATTCCCGTTCCGGGCACCACAAACATATAAAGGGAGCATCCCATGTCCCGCTATAACGCTCCATTCGAAATCCATGTGCACGGCGATGTGCCGATGCGCTCCGACGTCAACTTCTCGCAGATCCAGGAAGCGCTGAAACCGCTGTGGAGCTACGCCGGTGCCAAGTCGCTGGCCGACGGCGCCGCCAGCAGCTACGAGGAAGAGCCCGGCATCCGCTTCGACCAGAAGGAGCGCATGCTGCAGATCTGCTGGACCGTGGCCGGCGACGAGGACTTCCGCCATGCCCTGGACGAGATGTGCATGGCCATCAACGAGTTGACCGAGCAGGGCGCGGCCATCGAGGTCACCTTCTACGACACCGACTACGACGAGGAGGAGGGCGACCCGAACGAGGAGTCGCGCGACGACTTCCTCATGCTCTTCGTGGGCCCGAACCCCGCAGCCATCATGCAGGTGCAGCGCGACCTGCTGGTGGAAGACGTGGTCAACCTCATGGAGCGCCACTTCGAGGGCGCCGAGCTGGGCGGCGTGGTGGCCGAGATCGACAAGCTCTTCTCCGACCGCTTCGACGCGCTGGTGAACTCGCTGGAGATCGGCAAGCCGCCGCGCGGCAACGGCGGCGGCCCGGGTGGCGGCAGCCACGGCGGTGGCCGCCGGCCGCGACACCTGCACTGAAGACGACGCAGTCCTGGCCTCAAGGCCCGCGAACTGGCTGAGCCGGTCGCGGGCCTTTGCGTTTGAAGAATGGCGACACAGGCCTCGGCTATGCTCGCGCCCAGTTCCGACCTGGAGGCGCCCTTGGCCCTGTTCCCCGACTCTGCATTGCAACCCGGCGTGCGCAAGCGCGAAGTCTTCGGCTGGGCGATGTACGACTTTGCCAACTCCGGCTACACCACGGTGGTCATCACCGCGGTGTTCGCCGCGTACTTCGTGGGCGGGCTGGCCCAGGGCGCGGCATGGGGGCCGCTGGCTTGGACGGTGGCGCTGAGCATCTCCTACGCCATCGTCATGTTCACCATGCCGGCCATCGGTGCCTGGGCCGACCTGCATGCCGCCAAGAAGCGCTTGTTGATGGGCGTGACCGCCGGCTGCGTGGTCGGCACGGCGGCGCTCGCGCTCACGCCCGGCATGGCCGGCACCGCGGGAGGCATCGCGCTGGCGATGGGGCTGGTCGTCATCTCCAACACCTTTTACTCTTACGGCGAGTCGCTCACCGGCGCCTTCCTGCCGGAGCTGGCCACGGCCGAGGGCATGGGCAAGGTCAGCGGGTGGGGCTGGGGCTTCGGCTACATCGGCGGCATGCTGGCGCTGGGCATCTGCCTGGCCTACGTGCTGTGGGCGCAGGGCAAGGGGCTGCCAGCCTCGAATTTCGTGCCGGTGACCATGCTGATCACGGCTGTCATCTACGGCCTGGCCGCGTGCGTCACCTTCGCCTTGCTGCCCGAGCGCGCCAAGCCGCAGGCCGGGCGGCGCGGGGGCGGCGCCTGGCGCCAGCTTCGCAAGACCTTCGGCGAAGCGCGGGCGCACCGCGACTTCATGTGGCTGCTGGCCTGCACCGTGTGCTACCAGGGCGGGGTGGCGGTGGCCATCACGCTGGCGGCCATCTATGCCGAGCAGGTGATCGGCTTCGTGCCGCACGAGACCATGATGCTGATCTTCGTGCTCAACATCGCGGCGGCGCTGGGCGCCTTCGGCTTCGGCTACGTGCAGGACCGCGTGGGCCACCGGCTGTCGCTGGCCGTGACGCTGGTGGCGTGGATCGTGGTGTGCGTGGTGGCGGGCACCGCCGGCAGCAAGGGCCAGTTCTGGGTGGCCGCCACGATCGCAGGGCTGGCGATGGGCTCCAGCCAGTCGGCCGGCCGTGCCATGGCGGGCGTCCTGGCGCCGCCCAGGCAACTGGCGGAGTTCTTCGGGCTGTGGAGCTTTTCGACGCGCCTGGCGAGCATCGTGGGCCCGCTGGGCTACGGCCTGATCACCTGGGCCACCGGCGGCAATCAGCGCGTGGCCATCCTGGCGACCTCGGGGCTGTTCGTCGCGGGCATTGCGCTGTTGATGCCCATCGACATGCGGCGCGGCCGGGAGGCGGCACTGGCCGCCTGATCCGCTCGCGTCAATCGGCCGACCGGTACTGGCTGCCGTCGAAGCGCAGCAGGCTTTCGCTGTACCGCGGCCGCTCGCTGCTCTCCACGCAGTCCTCGCCCTGAAGCTCGTTGACCGACTGCCAATCGCTGCGGCTCACCCGCAGGTCGGCCAGGCCCTTGCTCACTGACGAGCGCGACACGGCGACCTGGCTTTCGTGCTTCTCGAAACGGCCGGCGCAGCCGGCGGTCCACTGCCCGCGCTCCTTGCGGATCGCCAGTTCGTCCAGCAGCAGCTCCAGGTGGTTGTGCGGCGCCAATGCAAACAGCGACAGCGTCTCGCTGGATGCAGGCTGCTGCATCGCGGTGCTGCGCCGCGTGATGCGCAGGCCGAAGCTGCGCAGGTCCGTCGACAGGCGGTAGCGCGCGCCGTCCAGCTCGATGTCGGTCACGACGAGGTCGTCGGCACCGCCGCTGGGCACCGTCTGCCGGGCCTGCGCGAGCACGGTGGCGCGCTCGCTGTTGCCGTTGTCGGGCTGCTGCACCACCAGCACTTCCAGGTCCAGTGTGTCCGGCGCGCGGCCGGGCAGGGGCAGCACGACGATGCTGCGGCCCAGGTGCACCCGCCAGGGTTCGCACACGCTCAACTCGTGAAGCAGGGCGCGCTGAAGATTCAGCTTGGCGTGAAGCCGTTCGGCCAGGCCGGTCTGGCAGGCCGCCAGCGCCGTGGAATGAAGCGCAGCCAGGCAGAGGAGCAGGCCCACACTGCGCATGATGGGGTCAGTGAAGGGCGACGACCGGCCGCGCCGGCAGCCAGCGCGCGACGGCGGCTTCCAATGCCGCGTCCTCGCCACTGGTGAGCAGCCGCAGCGAACCCTCGGCAGCTTCGCCGGCCAGCTGGCCCTTGGCCGCGAGAAGGCGGCGCGTCTGCTGCGCCACCGGCTGCCCGGTTTCGATCAGGCGCGCCGAAGGTCCTGCCAGGCGCTGCAGTTCGTCGGCGATGAAGGGGTAGTGCGTGCAGCCCAGCACCAGCGTGTCGATCTCTCCAGCGCCTTGCCCGATCGGACCGAGCGCAGCAAGGTACTGCTTCGACAAAGACGCGATGGCGGACGCATCCGAACGCTCGATGGCGCCCGCCAGCCCATCGCAAGGCATCAGGCTGAAGCGCACCTGCCCGCCGCCCTGCAGGGTGTCGTGCAGCGTCCTGAACTTGCGGCTGGCGAGCGTGCCGCGCGTGGCGAGCACGCCCACGTGGCCAGTTAGCGTGGCCGCGGCCGCCGGCTTGAGGGCGGGCTCCACGCCGATGATCGGCAGCCCGGGGTAGGCCGCGCGCAGCAGCTCGATGCCGGCCGCGGTCGCGGTGTTGCAGGCCACCACGAGTGCCTTGATGCCGTGATCCTCGACGAAGCGCCGGGCGATGCCCAGCGTGCGCTCGATGACGAAGGCATCGTCGCGCTCGCCGTAGGGCGCATGCGCGGCGTCGGAGAAGTAGACGAAGTCCTCGCCAGGCAATTCCGCGCGCAACGCGGCCAGCACGCTGAGGCCGCCGACGCCGCTGTCGAAGACGCCGATGGGCCGCCGGCTCACCGGCAGGCCCTCGTCATCGACGCTGCGCGGCGCAAGGCTCAAGCCGTCTCCAGCGCGATGCCCTTGAACTCGCCGCTGGCGATTCGCTTGCTCCACTCGGCCGGGCCGGTGATGTGCGCGCTGGTACCGCCGGCGTCCACCGCCACCGTCACCGGCATGTCGACCACGTCGAACTCGTAGATGGCTTCCATGCCCAGGTCCTCGAAGCCGACCACCTTGGCCGTCTTGATGGCCTTGCTCACCAGGTAGGCGGCGCCGCCCACGGCCATGAGGTAGGCGCTCTTGTGCTTCTTGATGGCCTCGATGGCGACCGGGCCGCGCTCGGCCTTGCCGATCATGGCGATCAGGCCGGTCTGGGCCAGCATCATCTCGGTGAAGCCGTCCATGCGCGTGGCGGTGGTGGGGCCGGCAGGGCCCACGGCCTCGTTGCCGATCGGGTCGACCGGGCCGACGTAGTAGATGACGCGGTTGGTGAAGTCCACCGGCAGCTTCTCGCCCTTGGCCAACATGCCCTGGATGCGCTTGTGCGCGGCGTCGCGGCCGGTGAGCATCTTGCCGTTGAGCAGCAGGGTCTGGCCCGGCTTCCAGCTGGCGACCACCTCGGGCGTGAGCTTGTCGAGGTCGACGCGGGTGCTCTTCTGCGTGTCGGGCGCCCACTCCACCTTCGGCCACAGGTCCAGCGAGGGTGCCTCGAGGTACACCGGGCCGGAGCCGTCGAGCACGAAGTGCGCATGGCGGGTGGCCGCGCAGTTGGGGATCATCGCCACCGGCTTGCTGGCCGCGTGGGTGGGGTACATCTTGATCTTGATGTCCAGCACGGTGGCCAGGCCGCCCAGGCCCTGCGCGCCGATGCCCAGGGCGTTGACCTTCTCGTACAGCTCCAGGCGCAGCTTCTCGACATCGGACAGCTCTGCCTTGCTGGCGGCCTTGGCCTGCAACTCGTGCATGTCCAGGTCGTCCATCAGGCTTTCCTTGGCCATCAGCGCGGCTTTCTCGGCGGTGCCGCCGATGCCAATGCCCAGCATGCCCGGCGGGCACCAGCCGGCGCCCATGGTGGGTACGGTCTTGAGCACCCAGTCGACCACGCTGTCGCCGGGGTTGAGCATGACCATCTTGCTCTTGTTCTCGCTGCCGCCGCCCTTGGCCGCCACCGTCACCTCGAGGGTGTTGCCGGGCACGATCTCGGTGAAGATCACCGCGGGCGTGTTGTCCTTGGTGTTCTTGCGCGCGAACTGCGGGTCGGCCACGACCGAGGCGCGCAGCGTGTTGTCGGGGTGGTTGTAGGCCCGGCGCACGCCTTCGTTGATGGCATCGTCCAGGCTGCCGGTAAAGCCGCCCCAGCGCACGTCCATGCCCACCTTGAGGAACACGTTGACGATGCCCGTGTCCTGGCAGATCGGCCGGTGGCCGATCGCGCTCATCTTGCTGTTGGTGAGGATCTGGGCCATCGCGTCCTTGGCCGCGGGGCTCTGTTCGCGCTCGTAGGCCTTGGCCAGGTGGGCGATGTAGTCGGTGGGGTGGTAGTAGCTGATGTACTGCAGCGCGGCGCTGATCGATTCGATCAGGTCGGCCTGCTGGATCGTGGTCGTCATGGTGGGGGTGTTCTTTGGTGTGAAACGCCCCCCGATTATCTCAGCCGCGCCGCCCCCGGCCCCCCGGCGGCAGCCAATGGCCGACCTCCGCGCTATTGCGCCGCCGCCAGCGCCTGGGCGATCCAGCCGTCGAAGAGCTGCTGGTGCGCCCGGATCCAGCCGTCGGCGTGGCGGGCCACGTCCTGCTGGCTGTTGGCGCCTTCGCTCATGCGCAGGTTCTGGGCATTGATGTCGCCGATGGGCAGCTTCATCAGTTCGAACAGCTTGGCCGCGGCAGGATTCTTCTCGATGAAGGCGCGGTTCGCCACGATCTGCTCCTGGTTGGCCAGGAAGCCGTAGTTCTTGCCGTTGGCCTGCTTCGTGTCGACGTTGTCGCCGCCCTGCGAGGAGGAGAAGGGCACCTGCAGCCACACCACGTCGGCGCCCGGGCGCAGCACGGCGCTGACCCAGTAGGGTGTCCACGTGTAGTAGAGCACCGGCTTGCCCTGCTTGAAGCGGGCGATGGTGTCGGCCATCAGCGCGGCATAGCTGCCCTGGCGGTGCGTGACGGTGTCGCGCAGCCCGTAGGCGCCCAGGTGGTTCTCGATCGCCAGCTCGCAGCCCCAGCCGGGGTTGCATCCGGTGAGGTCGGCCTTGCCGTCGCCGTCCGTGTCGAAGAGCTTGGCGATCGACGGGTCCTTCAGCTGCGCGATGTTGGTGATGTGGTACTGCTCGGCCGTCTTGCGGTCGATCAGGTAGCCCTGCACCGCGCCGTCCGAATACACGCCCTGGCGCCACAGCTTCGCGTCGCCGCCGCTGTTCCTGTAGAAGTCGGCGTGCAGCAGGCTCCAGTGGTGCGCCATGAAGGTGGCGTCGCCGTTGGCGATGGCCAGGTGCTCGGTGGCGGGCTCCAGGTCCTTCATGGGCTCGACCGTGTAGCCCAGCTTTTCGAGGCCGCGCATCACCAGCAGTGTCTGGAAGGCCTCCTCGGCCAGCGAGCTCTTCAGCGGCTTGACCGTGATGCCCTTGCCGGGCAGCTCGGTGGCGGCGTGCGCGGGCAGGCTGGCGGTGGCGAGTGCGGCGAAGGCCAGCACCAGCAGGCCGAGGCCGCGAGAAACCACGTTCGATGCCGGCTTCAGGAGTGTCTTCTTCATGCTTCGTGTTCCTCCGGTGTGGTCAGCGGGCTTGCGTCGAAAGCGCGGGAGCGGTGTGCTCCGCGCCACGCGTTTCGCGCGGGGAAGAGGGCGCCAGCGCACGCTGCAGTGCCCGCAGCGCCAGGCCCACCGGGCCGCCGTGCCACCAGCGGTGGCCGCCGCGGCGCGGCTGGCCCATGGCCTGCGTCAGCCGGTCCAGCGTGATGGCCAGCAGCACGATGCCCAGGCCGCCCACGGTCGCCAGGCCCATGTCGAGCCGGCCGATGCCGCGCAGCACCATCTGGCCCAGGCCGCCCACGGCGATCATCGAGGCGATCACCACCATCGACAGCGAGAGCATCAGCGCCTGGTTGATGCCGGCCATGATCGAGGGCATGGCCAGCGGCAGCTTCACCTTCGTGAGCATCTGCCAGGGCGAGGCGCCGTAGGCGCGCGCCGCCTCGACCAGGTCGGGGCGCACCTGGCGAAGGCCCAGGTTGGTCAGGCGCACCAGCGGCGCCAGCGCGAAGACGATGGTCACGATCACGCCCGGCACGTTGCCGATGCCGAAGAGCATCACCACCGGCACCAGGTAGACGAAGGCCGGCGTGGTCTGCATTGCATCGAGCAACGGGCGCATGACGCGCTGCGCCCGGTCGCTGCTGGCCAGCAGCACGCCCAGCGGCAGGCCGACACCCAAGCAGAACACCAGCGAGGTCAGCACCAGCGACAGCGTCACCATGGCCTCGGGCCAGATGCCCAGCAGGGCGACCAGCAGCAGCGCGACGGTGGTGCCGATGGCGATCGCGCGGCCCGCGAACTGCCAGGCCAGCAGGCCGATGAGCACGATCATCGCGAGCGTGGGCAGCGCGGTCAGCATGCCCTGCACCCAGTTCAGGGTGCCGTCGATGGGCAGGCGCACCGTCTGGAAGAAGGGGCGGAAGTGCTCCACCACCCAGCCCAGGCCTTGGTTGATCCACGATTCGATGGGCATCGAGCCGTCCCACAGGCGGTGCAGCTGGAAGCCGCCGGTGGCGGCGTCGGCCTGGCCGGCCACCTGGTGCGCGGGCGCGTCGAGCCAGGCGCTGGTCGATGCAGGATCGGGCGCGGCGGACAGTGCCTCCCACGGATCGAGCGCGGCGCTTGCAGGTGCGACGGGTTGCGCCATCGCTGCAGCAGCGTCGGGCGTGGTGGCGAGTTCGGAGGGGAATGCGGTGTCGTTCATCTCGTTGTTTCCTTCCAAGCCATGGGATCAGGCGAGAACATGGGGGGCCGGGGCCAGCGCGGCGGGCGCGGGCGGCAGCGCGGGGTCCAGGGGCGGCGTGTCGCGGTCCAGGAACTTCAGCAGCGTGGTCTTGCTGATCGCGCCGCAGAAGCGGCCGTCGGCCGCGACCACCGGCACCGCGCAGGGCGCTTGGCCCACCTGGCCGATGAGGCCGGCCACTGGCGCGTCGGCGTCGATGGTGCCGAGGTCGGCCAGGAAGGCGTGGCGCAGCCCCAGCGGGCCCGAATGGCCGTCCAGCGCCGCGCGCAGGGTGTCGGCCGACACGGTGCCCAGGTAGCGGCGGTCGGGGCTGGTGACGTAGGCGAAGTCGCGGTCCTGGTCCTCCAGCAGCTTCAGCGCCGCGCGGGCGCCGCGCTCGGGCTGCTCGCAGACCACGGTGAGCGGCCGGCGCGCGATGTCCGCGGCCTTGAACACGGCCGCCGCGTCCACGCCACGCACGAAGCTGCGCACCCAGTCGTTGGCCGGGCTGCGCAGGATCTCGTCGGGCGTGCCGACCTGGATGACCTGGCCGTCCTTCATGATCGCGATGCGGTCGCCGATGCGCATGGCTTCGTCCAGGTCGTGCGAGATGAAGACGATGGTGCGGCGCTGCTGCTGCTGCAGGCGCAGCAGCTCCGACTGCATCTCGGTGCGGATGATCGGGTCCAGCGCCGAGAAGGCCTCGTCCATCAGCAGGATCGACGGATCGGATGCCAGCGCGCGCGCCAGGCCCACGCGCTGCTGCATGCCGCCCGAGAGCTCGTCGGGGTAGCTGTCGCCCCAGCCGGCCAGGCCGACCTGCGCCAGTGCCTGGTCGGCCTGCGCCAGCCGCTCCTTCCGGCCGGTGCCCGACAACTCCAGGCCGAAGGCCGTGTTCTCGCGCACCGTCATGTGCGGCATCAGCGCGAAGGACTGGAACACCATGCTGATGTCCTTGCGGCGCAGCGCGCGCAGCCGGGCGTCCGAGTGCCCGTTGATGTCGGCGCCGTCGATCACGATGCGGCCGGCGCTCGGCTCGATCAGGCGGTTGAGCAGTCGCACCAGCGTCGACTTGCCCGAGCCCGAGAGGCCCATGATCACGAAGATCTCGCCGGCCTGGATCTCGAAGCTGGCGTCGAACACGCCGATGGACTGCCCCGTCTTCGCCAGGATCTCCTCCTTGGAGCAGCCTTGGCGCACGAGCGCCAGCGCCTCTTCGGGATCGTCCCCGAACACCTTGAAGACATGGTCGATGAGAATTGCTTTGGCCATTTGCCGGGCTCCTTGATGAGAAGTTGGGTCACAGCACCGCCCGCGAAGGCGGCAACGGCCACGCCATCAGCCCCGATGGGATTGCCGGTCAGGGACGCGTGGATGTGGCGCGCGCAATGGCTTGGCAAGCCCTGGAGGCTGCCGGCAGGCACCGAAGACGACGTGGCGACGAAACCAGTGCCCGCCGATGCTTTCTCGCAGTGCAACGGGGCCTGGTCGAGGGGCGCCGCCTGGAGAAGCGTGACGTGGCAGTGGGGCCGGAAAATCCGGCCGGTTTGCCGGGCAGGGCCCGGCGCGAAGAACCTGCACCGCGACGGGATTCGAAGATCCGCGAGTAATGCAGGCGGGACGGCAGCCTCACCCGGATGCTTTCATCCAAATGACGTGCGAGTCCTCAAAAGCCTTCGATTATAACTTTTGAGCATGAAGTGTGTCAATCCGCGAGACCCTTCGGATTGGAAAGTCCGCGTCAGATGAGAGCCATTCCTATCCGGACATACTGGCGACCTCGCCCGCCAGCCGGACGTCTCGATTTCTTCCCAAGACCGCGGAGCCTTTCTCATGACGACTTCAATCAAGACCCGCGCCGAGCGCGACACTTTCGGCCCGATCGACGTGCCGGCCGACAAGCTCTGGGGCGCGCAGACCCAGCGCTCGCTGCAGAACTTCGACATCTCCGGCGAGCGCCAGCCGAAGGAAATCATCAAGGCCCTGGCGCAGGTCAAGCGCGCCTCGGCGGTGGTCAACCACAAGCTGGGCCTGCAGGACGAGAAGAAGACCCAGGCCATCGTGGCCGCCGCCGACGAGGTGATCGCCGGCCAGCACGAGGATGAATTCCCGCTGGTGGTGTGGCAGACCGGCTCGGGCACGCAGACCAACATGAACGTCAACGAGGTGCTGGCCAACCGTGCCAGCGAACTCATGGGCGGCGAGCGCGGGGAAGGGCGCCTGGTGCACCCCAACGACGACGTGAACCGCAGTCAGTCGAGCAACGACGTGTTCCCCACCGCCATGCACGTGGCGGCGGTCGACTCGATCACGCACCGCCTGCTGCCGGCCGTTGCGAAGCTGCGCGCCACGCTGGAGCAGAAGGCCAGGGACTTCGACGGCATCGTGAAGATCGGCCGAACCCACCTGCAGGACGCCACGCCGCTCACGCTGGGCCAGGAGTTCTCGGGCTATGCCGCGCAGCTGGCGCACGGCGAGGCGCACGTGCGGGCCGCCCTGCCGCACCTGCGCGAACTGGCACTGGGCGGCACCGCGGTGGGCACCGGCCTGAATGCGCCCAAGGGCTACGCGGTGGCGGTGGCCGAGGAGATCTCGAAGGTGACGGGCCTGGAGTTCGTGACCGCGCCCAGCAAGTTCGAGGCGATGGCCAGCGTCGACGCGCTCGTGCACGCGCATGGCGCGCTGAAGACACTGGCCGCCAGCATGAACAAGATCGCCAACGACGTGCGCTGGCTGGCCAGCGGCCCGCGCAGCGGTATCGGCGAGCTGAGCATCCCGGAGAACGAGCCGGGCTCGTCCATCATGCCCGGCAAGGTGAACCCCACGCAGAGCGAGGCGGTGACAATGCTCGCGGCCCAGGTCTTCGGCAACGACGTGGCCATCAACATCGGCGGCGCATCGGGCAACTTCGAGCTCAACGTGTTCCGCCCGATGGTGGCGCACAACTTCCTGCAGAGCGTGCGCCTGCTGGCCGACGGCATGGTGAGCTTCAACGACCACTGCGCCGTGGGCATCGAGCCCAATCGCGAGCGCATCGCCGAGCTGGTGCAGCGCTCGCTCATGCTCGTGACGGCGCTCAACACGCACATCGGCTACGACAAGTCGGCCTACATCGCGAAGAAGGCCCACAAGGAAGGCACCAGCCTGCGCGAGGCGGCGATCGCCTCGGGGCACCTGACCGCCGAGCAGTTCGATGCCTGGGTGGTGCCGGAGAACATGATCGGCCGCTGACCAGCCACAGTCCACCCAAAAGAAGGACGGGGCGCCCTAGGCGCCCCGTTATCTTCTGTTCAATGCTTGTTGTTGCCCGAGCCGCTCATCATGATCTTGTCGGTGTAGGCAATGGCCATGGCCGACAGCAGGAAGGTGATGTGGATCGCGGTCTGCGCGATCAGTGCCTTCTCCGAATAGTTGTCGGCGTTGATGAAGGTCTTGAGCAGGTGGATGGAGCTGATGCCGATGATCGACATCGCCAGCTTCACCTTCAGCACCGAGGCGTTCACGTGGCTCAGCCACTCGGGCTGGTCGGGGTGGCCGCGCAGGTCCATGCGGCTGACGAAGGTCTCGTAGCCGCCCACGATCACCATGATCAGCAGGTTGGAGATCATCACCACGTCGATGAGTGCCAGCACGACCAGCATGATCACCGTCTCGTTCAGCGAGGTGATCTCCACATCGGTCTTGTAGCCGATGCTGCTGACGAGCATCTGCAGCGCCGTCTGGCTGCCGAAGGCGGCCTCGACCAGGTGCAGCAGCTCGACCAGGAAGTGCATCACGTACACGCCCTGTGCCACGATGAGCCCCAGGTACAGGGGCAGTTGCAGCCAGCGGCTGGCGAAGATGATCTTGGGCAGGGGGCGCATCGGCGACGAGCGGCTCACTGGGGTGTCGGTGGGGTCGGGGCGTGCCATGGGATTGGAAACTGGGAGACGGCAGCGCCCCGGGGTCGGGGCGCAACAGCCCGGGATTCTAAGGTGGCGCTGGCGCCGCTTCCCGATGACCCTTTGGCTGCGGCTACCATGCAGCGTCAGTGGCCCGTAAGACCCGGCCGCCATATTCCGGTCGCAATCCCACACAAAGAACTGGAGGCAAGCGCAATGAGCACTGCATCGAATTCCGCGAGCAAGATCGAATCCGTGCTGGTCGAGAACCGCGTGTTCCCGCCCGACCAACGCGCCACCAAGGGCGCCCGCATCTCGGGCATGGCCGCCTACGAGGCCCTGTGCAAGGAAGCCGAAACCGATCTGGAAGGCTTCTGGGCCGGCCGCGCCCGCGACGGCCTGCAGTGGACCAAGCCCTTCACCCGCGTGCTGGACGAATCCAACGCGCCTTTCTACCGCTGGTTCGACGACGGCGAGCTCAATGCCTCCGCCAACTGCCTGGACCGGCACATGGGCACGCCGGTCGAGAACAAGACGGCGATCATCTTCGAGGCCGACGACGGCAGCGTCACGAAGATCAGCTACCGCGACCTGCTCACGCGCGTGTGCCAGTTCGCCAACGCGCTCAAGCAGCAGGGCATCGGCAAGGGCGACCGCGTGATCGTCTACATGCCCATGACCATCGAGGGCGTGATCGCCATGCAGGCCTGCGCGCGCATCGGCGCCACGCACAGCGTGGTGTTCGGCGGCTTCTCGGCCAAGGCGCTGCAAGAGCGCATCATCGACGCCGGCGCGGTGGCGGTGATCACCGCCAACTACCAGTTGCGCGGCGGCAAGGAACTGCCGCTCAAGGCCATCGTCGACGACGGCATCGCGCTGGGCGGCACCGAGAGCGTGAAGACCGTGCTGGTCTACGAGCGCACGCTCAGCGAGTGGAAGCGCGTCGAGGGCCGCGACAAATCCTTCTCCGAAGTGCTGGAAGGGCAGAACACGCACTGCGAGCCGACGCCCGTGGGTGCCGAGCATCCGCTGTTCATCCTCTACACCTCCGGCTCCACTGGCAAGCCCAAGGGCGTGCAGCACGCCACCGGCGGCTACCTGCTGTGGGCGAAGATGACGATGGAGTGGACCTTCGATGTCCGCCCCGAGGACGTCTTCTGGTGCACCGCCGACATCGGCTGGATCACCGGCCACACCTACGTCGCCTACGGCCCGCTCGCCGCCGGCGCCACGCAGGTGGTGTTCGAAGGCATTCCCACCTTCCCGCACGCCGGCCGTTTCTGGCAGATGATCGAGAAGCACAAGGTCTCGATCTTCTACACGGCGCCCACGGCCATCCGCTCGCTCATCAAGGCGGCCGACAGCGACGAGAAGGTGCACCCGAAGAACTGGAACCTGGACAGCCTGCGCATCCTGGGTTCGGTGGGCGAGCCAATCAACCCCGAAGCCTGGATGTGGTACCACCGGAACGTGGGCCACGAGGAGTGCCCCATCGTCGACACCTTCTGGCAGACCGAGACCGGCGGCCACGTGATCACGCCGCTGCCCGGCGCCACGCCGCTGGTGCCCGGCTCGTGCACGCTGCCGCTGCCCGGCATCATGGCCGCGGTGGTGGATGAAACCGGCAAGGACATGCCCAACGGCAGTGGCGGCATGCTGGTCATCAAGCGGCCCTGGCCCTCGATGATCCGCACCATCTGGAACGACCCGGAGCGCTTCAAGAAGAGCTACTTCCCCGAGGAGATGGGCGGCACCATCTACCTGGCCGGCGACGGCGCGGTGCGCGACGCCAAGACGGCCAACTTCCGCATCACCGGGCGCATCGACGACGTGCTCAACGTGTCGGGCCACCGGCTGGGCACGATGGAGATCGAGTCGGCCCTGGTCGCCAAGACCGACATGGTGGCCGAGGCGGCGGTGGTGGGGCGCCCCGACGACGTGACCGGCGAGGCGGTGTGCGCCTTCGTCGTGCTCAAGCGCTCACGCCCCACCGGCGACGAGGCCAAGCAGATCGCCGCGCAGCTGCGCGACTGGGTGGCCAAGGAGATCGGCCCCATCGCCAAGCCCAAGGACATCCGCTTCGGCGACAACCTGCCCAAGACGCGCAGCGGCAAGATCATGCGTCGACTGCTGCGCAGCATCGCCAAGGGCGAGGCGATCACGCAGGACACCTCCACGCTGGAGAACCCGGCCATCCTGGAGCAGCTGGCGCAGTCCAACTGAGCGGCCGCGCAGCGGGCCCGTGTCCGACACGGGCCCGTGCCGAAGTGCGTTACAAACGGCACTCCAGAAACTAGAAATCAGGAGGTGACGAATGAGCCTGCGCACTGGATTCATGCTCGTCGTCGTGCTGCTCATCGCTGCGCTGGCTGCGTTGAACTGGGGGCTGCTCGTGCAGCCCACCGTCATGTCCCTGGGCTTCATGCAGGTGACGGCACCGCTCGGGCTGGTGATGCTGGGCCTGACGGCCCTGCTGGCCGTGGCCAGCCTGGCCTACGTGTTCTACCTGCAGGGCAGCGTCATGCTGGAAACCCGCCGGCACAGCAAGGAAATGCAGGTCCAGCGCGACCTCGCCGACAAGGCCGAGGCCTCGCGCTTCACCGAACTGCGCACCTACCTCGATGCCCAGGAGCAGGCCCGCTCCGCCCGCAACGCAGAGCTGCTGTCGCGGCTGTCCGCGCGCATCGAGCAGCTGGAGGCCAGCGTCAAGGCGCGTGTGGACCAGTCCGACAACAGCGTGGCCGCGCACATCGGCCAGCTGGAAGACCGCATCGAGCGCCGCGGCGCGCCGGCGGACATCAACCCTCAGCTTTGAACAAGAGGGGCGCTCGCGCCCTTACTTGATCGTCAGCACCCAGGCGGCCAGCTTCTTGGCTTCCGCCTCGCTGACCTGGGTGTTGGCCGGCATGGGGATCGGGCCCCACACGCCGGAGCCGCCCTTGAGGATCTTGCCGGCGAGCATGTCGGCCGCTGCCTTGTCGTCCTTGTACTTGGCGGCCACGTCCTTGAAGGAGGGGCCGATCACCTTCTTGTCGACCGCATGGCAAGCCATGCAGTTCTTCGAGGTGGCCAGTTGCAGATCGGCCATGGCGGGAGCAGCCAGGCCGGCGGAAAGTGACAAAAACAACAGTGCGTTCTTCATGGGGGTTCTCTCGGCTCGGGGCTGCGCTACAGTTGGCAACAACCGTTTTCGCGCATTTTAGGCAGGGCCGCGCGGTGGCGTCGATACACAAATCCCGGAGGGTAGAGCGATGTGGTTCCTGGGCCTGGGCATTCTGGCCATTGCGCTGAAGTTGCTGGAGATCGGTCCGGTGGCCAACTGGTCCTGGCTCGTCGTGCTGGCGCCTTTCGGGCTGGCCATGGCCTGGTGGGCCTGGGCCGACTGGTCGGGCTACACGAAGCGCAAGGCGGTGCAGCGCGAGGACGAGCGCAAGCAGGACCGCATCGAGCGCCAGCGCAGCCAGCTGGGCATGCTCAACGCCCGGTCGCGCAAGCGGCGTTGATTCGGGACTTCAGTTGATGGGCGGCGCGCTGCCGCCATCCTCGCGCCAGACGGCGGCATCCAGGATGTCGACCGAATGCAGCACGCGCCGCATCTCCAGTTGCCCCGAGGAAAGCCAGGCGCGCACCTGATCGAGGAACAGCGAGACGAAGCAGCGTGCCGCCGGCGTTGGCGTTTCACCCGAGCGCCGGACCACGCCCACGGTGTTGTTCTGGAAGCGCTCCTTGAGCTGCAGCGCCGAGATGCGCGCGCGCAGGGCCTCGGTCTCCACCAGCGGCCAGGGGCAGAAGCTCAGCATGTCGGTCTGCTGCACCAGCGTCATGATCACGGCCGCCGAATGCGCCAGGTGCACCCGTTGGCGCGGCGGCTGTAGGCCGTGCTGGCAGAAAAGGATGTCCATCAGCACATCTTCCTCGGCGGGGCCGTAGTTGAGGATCCAGTCGTCTTCCAGCAGCTCTGCCATCGAGCGGGCGCCGCTGCGCGGATGGCCGCGGCGGGCCACCACCGTCATCTCGTAGCTGAAGATGGGCGCGGCCTGCAGGCTCTGCATGGCCGCATCGTTCGCGATGCGGCCGATCATCAGGTCCAGGCTGCCGTCACGCAGCTTGGGGTAGGCCACGGCGGCGACGCCGTCGTAAAGCTCCAGGCGCACATGCGGCATCTGCCGGCGGAACACCGGCACCACCGAGGACAGCAGCGTCTGCGCGATCCAGGGCGTGACGCCCACCGACAGCCGCTGCGGCGCCTTGGCGTCGCGGTGGCGGGCCAGGCTGTCTTCGGCCTCGCGCAGCTGGGTCGCAACGCGCTGCGCATGCCCCAGCAGGTCCTGCCCCGCCGGCGTGAAGCCCACGCCTTGCCCATGCCGGGTGAGAAGGGCCACGCCCGCATGCGCCTCGAGCTCGCGCAGGGCCTGCGTCACGGTGGCCTGGCTCACGCCCAGTGCGCGTGCCGCGGCGCGAATGCTGCCTTCGGAAGCCACGGTGGCAAGGTAGCGCAGCTGCTGGAGTTTCATGTGCCGATTATTCGGCGAAAGACAGGCAATATTGAACGGTGACGGGCGCGGCCTGTCTGACCTGCGCCGATGGGTCTTCCTAGACTGCGGCGCATGACTTTTCGAATCCAGGACGCCGCCGGCGCGGAGCACGTGCTCCCCAGCGTGCGTGACATTGCTGCCGAGATGGTGTCGGTGCGGCACCAGATCCATGCCAACCCCGAGCTTGCCTTCGAGGAATTCGACACCAGCGCGCTGGTCGCCGAGCGCTTGAGAAGCTGGGGCTACGAGGTGCACCAGGGCCTCGCCGGCACCGGCGTGGTGGGCAGCCTGAAGCTCGGCCAGGGCACCCGGCGACTGGGCATCCGCGCCGACATGGACGCGCTGCCCATCCACGAGGCCACCGGCGTGCCCTACGCCAGCCGCGTGCCCGGCAAGATGCACGCCTGCGGCCACGACGGCCACACGGCCATCCTGCTGGCCGCCGCGCGCTGCATCGCGCAGGAGCGCAGCTTCGACGGCACGCTCAATCTCATCTTCCAGCCGGCCGAGGAGGGCCTGGGCGGCGGCCGGCGAATGGTGGAGGAGGGACTGTTCGACCGCTTCCCCTGCGACGCCGTCTTTGCGCTGCACAACATGCCGGGCTTCCCGGTGGGCAAGTTCGGCTTCAAGTCCGGCTCGTTCATGGCGTCGTCCGACTCGGTGACCGTCACAGTGAAGGGCAAGGGCGGCCACGGCTCGGCGCCGCACCAGTCCTGCGACCCGGTGGTGGCGGCGGCGCACATCGTCATCGCGCTGCAGACCATCGTCTCGCGCAACGTCGACCCGCGCGACATGGCGGTGGTCTCGGTCGGTGCCATCCGCGGCGGCGATGCGCCCAACGTGATTCCCGACAGCGTGCTGATGCGCCTGACGGTAAGGGCCTACCGCCCCGAGGTGCGCGCGATGCTGCGCGAGCGCATCACCGAGCTGGTGAAGGCGCAGGCCGTCACGCTGGGCGTGCAGGCGGAGGTGGACTACCACTGGCGCTACCCCGCGCTGGTCAACGACGAGGCTCCCACCCGCTTTGCCCGCGAGGTGGCGCTGGACTGGCTGGGCGAGGACGGCCTGCTTCCCGAGCTGGCGCCGCTGACAGGGAGCGAGGACTTCTCCTTCATGCTCGAGAAATGCCCGGGCAGCTACCTCATCGTCGGCAACGGCACCGGCGAGCACCACGCCACCGGCGGCTGCATGGTCCACAACCCTGGCTACGACTTCAACGACGCCATGCTGCCCATCGCGGCGAGCTACTGGGTGCAGCTGGTGCGGCGCTTCCTGCAGTCCGCCTGACGACTTCCTTTCTTTTACCTACGCCCTCCTGCTCCATGCCCACTCCTGTCGTCTCGCGCCGCGCTGCGCTGGCTTTGATCGCCTTGTCCGGCCCCCTGGCGAGCGTGCCTGCCTTGGCCCAGAAGGGCTATCCCGCCAAGCCGATCAAGATCCTGATCGGCTATGCGCCCGGCGGCTCGGTGGACATGGTGGGCCGCGTGGCGGCCGACATCCTCTCGGCAAAGCTCGGCGCGACGGTGGTGGTTGAGAACGCGCCAGGCGCGGCGGGCTCGCTGGCGGCGCAGCGGCTGGTCAACAGCCCGGCCGACGGCTACACGCTGCTGGCGGGCTCCAGCAACGAACTGATCGGCACGGGCCTGGTCAACCCGGCGCAGAAGTACGACGGGATCCGGGACATGACGCCCGTCGGCATGCTCGGCAGCTCTGCGGTCGTGCTCGTGGCCAGCCCCAAGGTGCCGGTGAAGAACATCGACGAGTTCATCGCGCTGGTCAAGCGCAATCCGGGCAAGTACAGCTACGGCAGCTCGGGCGTGGGCTCGACGCTGCACCTGGCGGCGGAACTGCTCAAGGAGCGCGCGGGCCTGTTCATGACCCACATCCCGTACCGCGGCACGGCTTCGCTCAGCAGCGACCTGGTGGGCGGCACGCTGGACTTCGCCGTCATGTCGCCCACCGGCGCAGCGCCCTTCATCGCGAGCGGTCGCATCACGCCGCTGGCCGTCACCTCGCAGAAGCGCTTTCCCACGCTGGGGCAGGTGCCGGCCTTGGCCGAAACGCCTCAGCTCAAGGGCTTCGACCTCTCCGGCTGGTACGCAATGATGGCGCCGCGCGGCCTGCCGCCCGAGATTGCGAAGCAGCTGGCCGATGCCCTGCGTACGGGCTTGGCCGAGCCCGCGTTCCGCAACCGGATGGAGGGCAGCGGCGTGCTGGCGCCCTCGGGCAATGAAGACCTGGCCAAGATGCTGCGCGACGACCAGCGCAAGTACGCCGACATCGTCAAGTTCGCCAACATCCGGGAGTGAGCGGGGTCACTCCCGGCACGGCTCGGCTCAGTAGTTGTCGAGCACCGCGCCCGAACTGGCGCTGGAAGCGTTGAAGGCGAACTTGGCCTGCACGCCACGGGTGTAGCGCGGCGCCGGCGGCGTCCAGCCTTCGCGGCGCTTGGCCAGCTCGGCTTCGGGCACGTTCAGTTCCAGCTTGAGTTGCAGCGCGTCGATGGTGATCGAGTCGCCTTCGTTCACGAAGGCGATGTTGCCGCCGGCCGCCGCTTCGGGCGCCACGTGGCCCACCACCATGCCCCAGGTGCCGCCGGAGAAGCGGCCGTCGGTGATGAGGCCCACGCTTTCGCCCAGGCCGGCACCGATCAGTGCGCCCGTGGGCGCCAGCATCTCGGGCATGCCCGGGCCGCCCTTGGGGCCGAGGTAGCGCAGCACCATCACGTCGCCGGCCTTGATCCTGCCGTCCAGGATGGCCTTCAGGGCCGACTGCTCGTCGTCGAACACGCGCGCCGGGCCGGTGATGACGGGGTTCTTCAGGCCGGTGATCTTGGCCACGGCGCCTTCGGGCGAGAGGTTGCCTTTGAGGATCGCCAGGTGGCCTTGCGCGTACATGGGCTTGTCGATGGGACGGATCACGTCCTGGTCGGCGCGCGGCGCATCCGGCACGTCGGCCAGCGTCTCGGCGATGGTCTTGCCGGTGATGGTGAGGCAGTCGCCATGCAGCAGGCCCGCGTTCAGCAGGATCTTCATCACCTGCGGAATGCCACCCGCCACGTGCAGGTCGACGGCCAGGTACTTGCCGCTGGGCTTGAGGTCGCAGATCACCGGCACCTTCTTGCGCATGCGCTCGAAGTCGTCGATGGTCCATTCCACGCCGGCCGCGTGCGCGATGGCCAGGAAGTGCAGCACCGCGTTGGTCGAGCCGCCGGTGGCCATGATCACCGCCACCGCGTTCTCGATCGCCTTCCGGGTGACGATGTCGCGCGGCTTGATGTCCTTCTTGATCGCCTCGATCAGCACCTTGGCCGATTCCTTGGCCGAGTTCTGCTTCTCGTCGTGCGGGTTGGCCATGGTCGAGGAATAGGGCAGGGACATGCCCAGGGCCTCGAAGGCGCTGGACATGGTGTTGGCGGTGTACATGCCGCCACACGAGCCGGTGCCGGGGATGGCGTGCTGCTCGATGTCCTTGAGTTCCTGGTCGCTGATCTTGCCGGCGGCGTTCTCGCCCACGGCCTCGAACACGCTCACGATGTTCAGGTCCTGGCCCTTCCACTTGCCCGGCAGGATGGTGCCGCCGTAGACGTAGATGGCCGGCACGTTGGCGCGCAGCATGCCCATCATGCCGCCCGGCATGTTCTTGTCGCAGCCGCCGACCACCACCACGCCGTCCATCCACTGGCCGCCCACGCAGGTCTCGATGCAGTCGGAGATGACCTCGCGGCTGACCAGCGAGTACTTCATGCCCTCGGTGCCCATGGCCATGCCGTCGGAGATGGTGGGCGTGCCGAACACCTGGGCGTTGCCGCCCGATTCCTCGATGCCCTCGATGGCCGCGTCGGCCAGCTTCTGCAGGCCCGAGTTGCAGGGGGTGATGGTGCTGTGGCCGTTGGCCACGCCCACCATGGGCTTCTTGAAGTCGCCCTCCTGGTAGCCCATGGCATAGAACATGGAGCGGTTGGCGGCGCGCGCCTTGCCTTCGGTGATGTTGGCGCTGCGGCGGTTGATCTGGATCGGTTTGGTTTCCATCGTGGTCTCTCTATGTCTGGGCTGTCTGGGCGGGGCCCCAAGTATCGGCGCGTTCATTGATTGCTTCCAATCCATTTTCAAGGCGCCACTGATATGCTTGGCGAATGAGTGAGCCCAGCATCGACCTGCGGGTGTGGCGGCAGTTCCTGGCGGTGGCCGAGGAGCTGCATTTCGGCCGCGCCGCCGCCCGCCTGCACATGACGCAGCCGCCGGTGACGCAGGCCATCGCGCAGCTGGAGAAGTCGCTGGGCGTGCTGCTCTTCGACCGCAACCGCCGCCGGGTGGCGCTCACGCCGGCGGGCGAGGCGCTGCTGCCCGAGGTGCGCGAGTTGCTGGCGCGCGCCAGCGCGCTGCCGGGGCGGGCGAGGGCGGCTGCCGCGGGCGAGCTGGGCCGGGTGCGGTTGGCCTTCGTCTCCACCATCGGCTTCGAGCGGCTTCCCGCCTGGGTGCGCGACTTCCGCGCCAGCAGCCCGCAGGTCGCGCTGGAGCTGGTCGAAGCCACCGGCGACGTGCAACTCGAAGCCTTCGCGCGCGGCGAGATCGATGCGGGCCTGATGCTTCATTCACCCGGCTTCGCGCCGCCGGGCCTGCAGCGCATGTCGGTCGCCAGCGAGCCGCTCGTGCTGGCGCTGCCGGCCGCGCATCCGCTGGCCCGGGCCGACAAGCCCGAGCTGGCCGAGGTGCTGGCCGAGCCGCTGGTGATCTTCCCGCGGCGCATCGTGCCTTCGCTGCACGACGCAATTTTCAGCCTCTACCATGCGGCGGGCCTGGTGCCGCGCGTGGCGCAGGAAGCGATCCAGATGCAGACCATCGTCAACCTCGTGTGGGGCGGCCTGGGCGTGGCCTGGGTGCCCGAGAGCGTCACGCAGTTCCGCCGCGAGGGTGTGGTCTACAGGCGCGCCGCCGAGTTCGCGGCCGGCCGGCGGAGCAAGGGCGTGCAGCTTCCGGCCTGCGAGACCAGCCTGGTGTGGCCGGTGGAAGGCGAGCAGCCCGCGCTGCAGCGCTTCGTCGCCTTCGTGAAGGGTCAGATGGGCTTGGCACAATAGCCCGATGCTGATGTACCCCCAGATCAACCCGATTGCCCTGCAACTCGGGCCGATCGCCATCCACTGGTATGGCCTGACCTATCTCGCGGCCTTCGGGCTCTTCTTCTTCCTGGCCACGCGGCGCCTGCGGCACGAGCCCTTCCGCTCGGTCACGCTGCCCACGCCCTGGACGCGCAAGGACGTGGAGGACATCCTCTTCCTGGGCGTGATGGGCGTGGTCGTGGGCGGCCGGCTGGGCTATTGCCTTTTCTACAAGCCGGGCTACTACCTCACGCACCCGCTGGAGATCTTCTTCGTCTGGCAAGGCGGCATGAGCTTCCACGGCGGCTTGCTGGGCGTGATCGGCTCGATGGTCTGGTATGCCCATTCGCGCGGCCGTCCCTTCTGGCAGGTGATGGATTTCGTCGCGCCTTGCGTGCCTACCGGTCTGGCGGCCGGGCGCGTCGGCAACTTCATCAATGGCGAGCTCTGGGGGCGCTTCTCCAGCCCGGACCTGCCCTGGGGCATGGTCTTTCCGCAAAGCGGCTCGATGCTGGCGCGCCACCCCTCGCAGGTGTACCAGTTCCTCCTGGAAGGCCTGCTGCTCTTCGTGCTGCTGTGGCTCTACGCGCGCAAGCCGCGCCTGGAGCGACGCGTGTCGGCGGTGTTCCTGATGGGCTACGGGCTGTTCCGCTTCATCGCCGAGTACTTCCGCGAGCCGGATGACTTCCTGGGCCTGCTGGCGCTTAACATGAGCATGGGCCAGTGGCTGTGCGTGCCCATGCTGGCCTTCGGTGCCTGGCTGTACTGGAGCGCGGGCCGCAACGCATCGGCGCTGGCCCCGGCCGGCCGCTGAGGCTCAGTCCGCAGACTGCGGGAAATCCAGGCGCCGCTCGCTTTCGAAGCGGCGCGCCTGGCCGGTCACCGGGTCGGTGAATTCCAGCGACTGGGCAAGCAGCTGCAGCGGACGCGTGAAGTCGTCCGGACCTTCGGGTCGCAGCACCGGGTAGTAGTCGTCGTTGAGGATCGGCATGCCCATGGCCGCGCAATGCACCCGCAGCTGGTGCTTGCGGCCGGTGACGGGCGAGAGCCGCAGCCGTGCATGGCCCGCCTGCACCTCGACCAGTTCCATGTGCGTCTCCGAGTTGGGCTCGCCCGGCGCCTCGCGGGTGCGCAGAAAGGAGGCGTCGTCCATCAGGTGGCTGCGCCGCACCGGCGGCAGCTCGACGCCCTCCGACCAGGGCACGATGGCCTCGTAGACCTTGCCCACCGAGCGATCCCTGAAGAGCGCCTGGTAGCGGTCGCGGGTTTGCTGATGCAGGGAGAAGACCACCAGTCCCGCGGTGCCGCGGTCGATGCGATGCACCGGCGAGAGCTCCTCGATGCCCAGCCTGCGCTTGAGCCGCACCAGCAGGCTGTGTTGCAGGTAGCGGCCGGTGGGCACCACCGGCAGGAAATGCGGCTTGTCGGCGACCAGCAGGTGCTCGTCGTGGAAGAGGATCTTCTCCTCGAAGGGAATGTCGTCCTCGCATTCGAGCGCGCGGTAGTACCAGAGTCGCAGGTGAGGGCGGTAGTGGCCCTGCGGGTCCACGGGCCCGCCGGCACTGTCGACCACCTCGCCCAGGCTCATGCGGGCGCGCCAGTCCGCGCGGGGCACCAATGGAAAACGCTCGACGAAGAAATCCTCGAAGCGGGCCCACGGCCCTGCCGGCAATGCCACCCAGCTGGCGCTCACGCCGTCGCGCATGGGCAGCGGCGACACCGCGCGAACGCGTCGGCGCGGTTTGGGCGGCAAGGGCGGCAAGGGCTTGCCGGAGGCGTCGGTTCTTCTCATAATTACGCGTAATTATCAGAAATTCTCTGTGGGCGGCGCCTGACGGAGCGCACTTGCAAGGAGCGGGCTCCCATCCGGATTTCAACATGCGCGTGGTCCACAATTCCCTTCACGACGAGGTCGCCGCCACGTTGCGCGAAGAGATCTTCTCCGGGCGCCTGGCGCCCGGCAGCTTCGTCGACGAGGGCGCCCTGTGCACCCGGCTGGAAATCTCGCGCACCCCGCTGCGCGAGGCGCTCAAGGTGCTCACCGCCGAGGGCCTGCTGCGCCACGAGCCACGCCGCGGCTGCTTCGTGAGCGAAGTGACCCAGCGCGACCTGGACGAGATCTTCCCCGTCATCGCGCTGCTGGAAGGCCGCTGCGCCTACGAGGCCGCCAGCAAGGCCAACGACGCCGACATCGCGGCCCTGACGGTGCTGCACGACAAGCTGGAGCGCCATGCCAAGGCGCACCGCATCAACGAGTACTACGCCGCCAACTTCGCGATTCACGAAGCCATCATCCTGCTGGCGGATAACCGTTGGCTGGCCCAGGTCATCGGCGATCTGCGCAAGATCCTCAAGCTGGCGCGGCTGCAACAGTTGCGCGCGCCCGGCCGGCTCGAGCAGAGCCTGTCGGAGCACCTGGCGGTGTTCGCTGCGCTGAAGGCCCGCGACAGCGAAGGCGCGGAAGCGGCAATGCGCACCCATCTCCATCGACAACGCGAGGCGCTGCGTGCCGTGGCGCTCCTGCAGACCACGAGGATCGCAACGTGATGAGCAGCACCACCCTCCTGAACATGGCCCCGGGGCTTCGCGCCGTGGCCGCCTCCGCGCCTTCTTCCAAGGCGGCGCCGCGCTCGCTCGACGATCGCCTGGGCGCCACCCTGCGCCGCTTCGGCGAGGGCCTGTCGCCCCGTGCCCTGCGCCGTGCGCTGGCCGACCTGCAGGCGGTGGTCGACCCGCGCCTGAGCGAGGTGGAGGCGGGCCGCCGCGCCGCCGACCTGGCGCAGTGGTATGGCACGCTCGATGCCGATTCGCGGCGCGACGTGTGGCTCTTGATGAGCGAGCGCTTCGCCTCCGACGCGAAGAAGATCGAGGCAGCGCGCGCGCATTTCGACGCGGCCGTGGAGGGCGCCGATGCCGGCCACGCCGAGGTGCGCCTGCGCCGCGCGCTGGTCTCGCCGCGTGCCCGGCTGCTGCAGCGCTTCGCGGTGGCCGAGCCGGGGCTGCGCTTCCTGGTCGACCTGCGTGCCGAGCTGCTGCCGCACCTCAAGGGCGATGCGCGCCTGCTGGCGCTGGAGGCGGAGCTGGAGCACCTCTTTGCCACGTGGTTCGACGTCGCCTTCCTCGACCTTCGGCGCATCAGCTGGGACTCGCCCGCCTCGCTCATCGAGAAGCTGATCCGCTACGAGGCGGTGCACGACATCCGCAGCTGGGCCGACGTGAAGAACCGGCTGGACAGCGACCGCCGCTGCTACGGCTTCTTCCACCCGCGCATGCCGGGCGAGCCGCTCATCTTCGTGGAGGTGGCGCTGGTGGACCACATCAGCGACGGCATCACGCCGCTGCTGGACGAGGCGGCCGCGGTGGGCGACCTCTCGCGCGCCACCACTGCCATCTTCTATTCGATCAGCAACACGCAGACCGGCCTGCGCGGCGTGAGCTTCGGCGACTCGCTCATCAAGCGGGTGGTGGAGACGCTCAGCGAGGAGTTTCCCAAGCTCAAGGTCTTCGCCACGCTTTCGCCGATCCCGGGCTTCCGCAGCTGGCTGGGCAAGCATGCGGGCGGGCTGATCGACGGGCTGGACGACAAGCGCCGCGCCGAACTTGCACGCGCGCTCAATGTCGAGAAGCCCGGTGCGAGCGACCTGATGAATGCGGCCGAGCAGGCCCTGGCGCTGGACGCGAAGTCCCCGGTGCGCCAGTTCATGCTCAAGGCCGCGGCCCGCTACCTGGGGCGAGAATTGCCCGATGGTCAGCCGGCCGATCCGGTGGCACGCTTCCACCTGGGCAACGGAGCGCGGGTCGAACGGCTGAACTGGGCCGGCGACCCTTCGGCCAAGGGGCTCAAGCAGTCCTTCGGCCTCATGGTGAACTACCTCTACGACCTCAAGCGGCTCGACAAGCACCGTGCGCTGCTGGCGCAGGGCCGCGTGCCGGCGTCGAGGGAAGTGGATTCGCTGCGCAGCTGACCTCAAGACGAAAGATTCAACCTAGAACGACTGGAGACAACAAGCAATGAGCAACAACTTCCAAATTCGCCGCCGTGACCTGCTGCTGCGCGCCTCGGGCGCTGCAGCCGTTTCCGGACTCGGCGCCTGGCCGCTGGCCTCGCTGGCCCAATCGGGCTGGCCCACCAAGCCGGTGACCATGATCGTGCCCTTCCCGGCGGGCGGTGGCACCGATGCCTTCGCGCGACCGCTGTCGGCGCAGTTCGCCAAGGTCGTGGGCAAGACGCTGGTGATCGACAACCGCGGCGGTGCCGGCGGCACGCTGGGCGCCAGCATCGCCGCCAAGGCGCAGCCGGACGGCTACACCCTGTTCATGGGGGCGGTGCACCATGCCATCGCGCCATCCATCTACCCCAAGCTGGACTACGACATCGAGAAGGACTTCATCCCGCTGGCGCTGATGGCCAACGTGCCGCAGGTGGTGGTGGTGAACCCCAAGCGGGTGACGGCCAGCAACTTCAAGGAGTTCCTCGCCTACGTCAAGGCCAACCCCGGCAAGCTCAACTACGCCTCGGCAGGCTCGGGCACTTCGCACCACCTGGCGGGCGAGCTGTTCAAGCAGCAGACCGGCACCTTCATCACGCACATCCCCTACCGTGGCGCCGGCCCGGCGCTGGCGGACCTGATCTCCGGCAACGTGGACTGCATGTTCGACGGCCTGGGTTCTTCCGCGCAGCACATCAAGTCCGGGCGCATCAAGGCGCTGATGGTCTCGGGCAAGACGCGCAACCCCGCCTTCCCCGACGTGCCTTGCGCCGCCGAGGTGGGCCTGCCGGACTACACCGTCACCACCTGGTACGGCCTGTGGACGCCCAAGGGCACGCCGGCCGAGGTGCAGGCACGCATCATCGAGGACATGAAGAAATCGCTCAGCGGTGACGAGATCAAGGGCATCTGGGCCAGCAACGGCGCGGAGATCCCCACGCTCACGCAGGCGCAGTTCGGCGCCTTCGTCAGCGCCGAGGTCAAGCGCTGGGCCGCGGTGGTGAAGGCAGCAGGGGTCACGCTCGAGTGACGGCTGCTTCCCCCGAGGTCCGCGTGGAGCGCGAGGGCCCGCTGGCCCTCGTGACCCTGTCCAATCCCGCGCGCCTGAACGCGATGACGCGCGGCATGTGGCTCTCGCTGCGTGCCGCCTTCGAGGCCTTGAACGCCGACGATGCGCTTCGCTGCGTGATCGTGCGCGGGGAGGGCGGTGCGTTCTGCGCGGGCGGCGACATCTCCGAGTACCCGTCCTTCCGCTTCGACGAGGCGCAGCTCGCGCACTTCCACGAGAACGAGGTGTGGGGCGCGCTGCAGGCCCTGCTCGACTGCCCGGTGCCGCTGGTCGCGCAGATCGAGGGTGCCTGCATGGGCGCCGGCCTGGAGATCGCCAGCTGCTGCGATATCCGGCTGGCCGGTAGCGCCTGCCGCTTCGGCGCACCCATCGCCAAGCTGGGCTTTCCCATGGCGCCGCGCGAAGCCGCGCTGGTGCGCGGCGCGGTCGGCGACGTGCTCACGCGAGACATGCTTTTCTGTGCCGGCGTGCATTCCGCGCAGCGCCTGTACGACGCAGGCTTCCTGCTGCGCGTGCTGCCCGACGGCGACGTGCCGGGCGAGGCACTGGCCAGTGCGCAGCGCATCCTCGAACTCGCACCGCTGGCCGCGCGCGCCAACAAGCGCAGCTTCGCACTGCTTCAGGCTGCGCAGCTGCCGTCCGAACTCCTGGCCGAGGCCTACCGCTATGCCGGTGTTCTCGAGCACCGCGAGGGCGTGACGGCCTTCCTTGAAAAGCGCACCCCCGACTTCTGAGCGCCGCACACATCGCGCTTTCCGATCCGCACCAACATGACCGCCCAACCGCAAGCCAACGCCAATCTCTACGCGGCCCTGCGCGCCGCCTTTCCCGCCGACCTGGACAGCATGGCGGTCGAGACCGACAACGGGCTTCACTATTCCTGGCGCGACCTGGACCGCGCCAGCGCGATGATCGCCAACCTGCTCGATGCGCTGTCGCTGGAGCCCGGCGCCCGCATCGCGGTGCAGGTGGAGAAGTCGGTCGAGGCCATGATGCTGTACCTGGCCACGCTGCGCGCGGGCTACGTCTTCCTGCCGCTCAACACCGCCTACCAGCAGGCGGAGATCGAGTACTTCGTCGGCAACGCCGAGCCGGCGGTGGTCGTGTGCAGCAGCCGCAACGCGCACTGGGTTGGCCCCATCGCGGCGGCGGCCGGCACGCCGCACGTGTTCACGCTCGACGACGACCGCAGCGGCACGCTGCTGGAGGTGGCCGCAAGCTGCAGCGACGTGCACGAGGTGGCGCACAAGGAGGCCGACGACATGGCGGCCATCCTCTACACCAGCGGCACCACGGGCCGCAGCAAGGGCGCGATGCTCACGCACGGGAACCTGCTGTCCAACGCGCAGGTGCTCAAGGACTATTGGGGCTGGCAGGAGGGCGACGTGCTCATCCATGCGCTGCCCATCTTCCATGTGCACGGGCTCTTCGTGGCCATCCATGGCGCGCTGCTCAATGGCAGCAGGATGATCTGGTTCTCGAAGTTCGACCCCCAGCGCACGGTCGCTCGGCTGCCCGATGCCACCGTGTTCATGGGCGTGCCCACGCTCTACGTGCGCATGCTGGCCGAGCGCGGGCTGAACAAGAAGGCGGTGCGCAACATGCGCCTGTTCATCTCCGGCTCGGCGCCACTGCTCATCGAGACCTTCAACGAATGGCGCGAGCGCACCGGCCACACCATCCTGGAGCGCTACGGCATGAGCGAGACGGTGATGCTCACCTCCAACCCCTACAACCCGGTGCAGGGCGAGCGGCGCGGCGGCACGGTCGGCTTCCCGCTGCCGGGCGTGCAGCTGCGCGTGCGCTCGGAAGACGAGCGCGACTGCACCACCGACGAGATCGGCGCCATCGAGGTGAGCGGCCCCAACGTGTTTGCCGGCTACTGGCGCATGCCCGAGAAGACCCGCGAGGAATTTACCCACGACGGCTTCTTCAAGACCGGCGACGTGGGCAAGATCGACGGCCTGGGCTACGTGAGCATCGTGGGACGCAGCAAGGACCTGATCATCAGCGGCGGCTACAACGTGTACCCGGCCGAGATCGAGGGCTACATCAACGAGATGGAGGGCGTGGCCGAGAGCGCCCTGGTGGGTGCGCCGCACCCGGACTTCGGCGAGGTGGGCGTGGTGCTGGTCACGCTCAAGGCCGGCGCCGCGCTGGCGCCCGATGCGATCCTGGGGGAACTCAAGGCCAGGCTGGCCAACTTCAAGATTCCCAAGCGCTGCTTCGTCGTCGAGGAACTGCCGCGCAACACCATGGGCAAGGTGCAGAAGGCCCTGCTGCGCGAGCAGTACAAGGGGCTCTTCGCGAAGTAGGCCGCGGCCCGTTTGGCGGGCCGCATTCCGCGTTTACTTGACGAGCAGGACGGCGGTCTTGCTCTCGGCCACCACCTTGGTGGCCACCGAGCCCATCAGCGCGCGGCCGAACAGGCCATGGCCGTGCGTGCCCATCACGATCAGGCCGGCGCCGTGGTCATGGGCGGCCTTGATGATTTCCTCGGGCGCGTGGCCGTGGCGCGAATCGACCTTGAAGTTGGCGATGCTGCGTTCTGCCAGCTGCGCCTTGATCGGATCGAGCACCTTGCCCTGTTCTTCGGAGTAGTAGTCCTGCACGACTTCCTTGCTGACGTGGCGCGCGACGTGGCCGGGAATGCCCGGGCACACATGCACCAGGATCAACTCATGGCCGTCCACGAACATGCCGCGATTGGCGGCGACGTAGTCCAGGGCCTTGGTCGTGTAGGCGCTGCCGTCCACAGCAAGAAGAATCTTCATTGAGTACCTCTCTCGTTCTCGGTTGCGGAGCTTCGTTGCCCCGTGCGCCCGATGGTACTCAGTGCCCTGTCAAACCGCGCCAAAGCATATAGGCGCCAAGGACATACAGGATGCTGGCGAAGACGCGCTTGAGGCGCTTGACGGGCAGGCTGTGCGCGGCCTTGGCGCCCAGCGGCGCGGTGAAGACGCTGCAGGCGGCGATCACCACCAGGGCCGGCAGCCAGATGTAGCCGTAGGCGCCCTCGGGCAGGCCGGTGAGGCCGCGGCCGCCGGCGATGTAGCCCGCCACGTTGGCCACCGCGATCGGAAAACCCAGCGCCGCGCTGGTGGCCACGGCGTTGTGGATGGCCACGTTGCACCAGGCCATGAAAGGCACGCTGACGAAGCCGCCGCCCGCGCCCACCAGGCCCGAAAGAAAGCCGATGGCGCCTCCGGCCGCCAGCTGGCCGCCGGTGCCGGGCATCTGGCGCGTGGGCGCGGGCTTCTTGTCAAGGAACATCTGCGTTGCCGAGAAGGCGACGAAGAGCGCGAAGAAGATCGCCAGCCATGCGCCCTTGAGCAGCGAGAACACGCCCATGCTGGCCGCCAGGCTGCCGATCACGATGCCGGGCGCCAGGTGCCGCGCGATGTCCCAGCGCACCGCGCCGCGCTTGTGGTGCGCGCGCACGCTGGAGATGGAGGTGAAGATGATGGTGGCCATGGAAGTGGCGATGGCCATCTTCACCGCCAGGCCCGGCGCCACGCCGCGCTCGCCCAGGATGATGGTGAGGAAGGGCACCATCACCATCCCGCCGCCGATGCCCAGCAGTCCCGCCAGGAAGCCGGTGCCAATGCCCAGGCCGGCAAGTTCGAGGACGAGAAGCGGATCGATCGACATCAACAGGACTTTCAGCAGACAAAAGAAACGGCCCCGAAGGGCGGGGCCGTTGTCGGACAAGGTGCGGCGCCGGGGTGCTTCGCCCGGCACGGCTGCAGGCTGCCGACGTGGGCGGCAACACCCGGGTATTTTACTCGGGATGCTCAGGGTTTGCCCTGAGCTGCACAAGACATGAAAAAGCCTCCGCGAAGGGAGGCTTTTTGATGAAAAAGGTGTCTGCGAATGCCGCTGGACCGTCATCCTGAACGCAGGGTTCAGGTGGGCGAGGGCAGCAGGGCTTCGGGTTCATCTGACGCGAGATGATCACGCCCGCCAAGCAATTTACCAAGCCCGGGCTCCATAGAGCATTGGTTCAAGGAAATATAAAGCCCAACGCGCACCGCAGACGCCTCGATTTTATCGCGTCGGCACCATCGGCGCCGATGAAAAAAATCAAAGAAGGAGGCCGTCTCCGGTCAATGCCTGGTCCAGGCGCTGCACCAGTTGCGCCACGCGCGGGTCGGCCGCTTCCTGCGCAGCGGCCGTGGTGGCTGCAGCCGGCGCCGGTTCGGCAGGGGCCTTGGGTTTTTCCAGCTGTGCCAGGTCGAAGGCCAGGTTGAGTGCAGCCAGCACCGCGATGCGGTCGCGCGCCTTCACCTTGCCGGAGTCGCGGATCTTGGTCATGGCGGCATCCACCCGTTCCACCGCCTCGCGCAACTGCGGCTCACCGCCTTCGGGACAGCCGAGTACGTAACTCTGGCCCATGATCTGTACGTCGATGTGCTTCATGCTTGCGCGTCATTCGGGGAAGAGGGCTCGTCCAGCGGCAGCTTCTCGAGCACCGCGTCCAGCCGCGCCCGCGCCGCGGCCAGCCGCGACTTGAGGGCGTCACGCTCGCGCGTGAGCACCTCGACCTGTTCCTGCAACAGCGCATTGGTGCGTTGCACCTCTTCGTGGCGAACCAGGAGGCGCTCGACTCGCTCGGCGATCTGGTCGATGGGGCTGGCGGCGGACATGGACGTGCATTGTATGGGTGCCCCGGCGGCGGTCGCATGAGGGAAGAGCCGCAGCTAGAATCCCCGCCGTTGGTGCTCGCGCCGCGGTTCACGCGGCGCAGTTCAACGGGAAGCAGGAGCCCACCGCCGTCCACACGGCGCGGCCAGCCTGCGCTGCCCCCGCAACGGTCAACAGCCGGAGCCGCGAGTCATGTCCGATGCCTTCGCGATCCACTTTCATCAATCAGCCACTGGGCGCCCTGAAACAGGCACCTGGGAAGGCGATGAAGGCGTGCTGCCAGCCCGGATACCGGCCAACAAGGCGAGTGCCGCCACGCCCCACGATCACGTGCGGGGCTGCACTCATGACGCCCACACGTCCGGCGGGGAAGCCGGACAGGGTATTTGCTTCGAGTCTCTCCTTCATGAACTTCGTTCATCGTTCCACCGCCGCTGGACTGCAGCGCCGCCGTGTCCGCGCGCTCGCCGCCATTCCCGTTGCCATCGGCGGCCTGTCGGCCGCCACGCTTGCCCTGGCCCAGCCCAACACCGGCAGCCTGCCTGAGACCGTGGTGACAGCCACCCGCACCCAGCAGCGCCTGTCGGACGCCGTGGCTGACATCTCGGTGATCGACCGCGCCACGATCGAGCGCAGCGGCGCCGAGGGCGTGGCCGACGTGCTCGCCAAGGTGCAGGGCATCCAGATCGCACGCACCGGCGGCCAGGGCAACACCACTTCGGTGTACCTTCGCGGCGCCGAGTCCCGCTTCACCGCCGTCTTCATCGACGGCGTGCGGGTGGATTCGCAGGCCACCGGCGGCGCCACCTGGGAATCCATCCCGCTGTCGCAGATCGACCGCATCGAGATCGTGCGCGGCCCGGCTGCCGCGGTGTACGGCTCGGACGCCATGGGCGGCGTGATCCAGCTGTTCACCCGCAAGGGCGAGGGTGTTGCCGCGCCCTACGTGGGCGTGGGCGTGGGCAGCCGCAGCACCTACAAGGCCGAGGCCGGGGTGAGCGGCGCCAGCGGCGGCTTCGACTACTCGCTGGGCGTGTCGCGCGACCAGAGCGACGGCTTCGACGTGCGTACCCCCAACGTGGTCCACAACCCCGACAAGGACGACTACCGCAACACCGCCGGCAACGTGCGCCTGGGCTTCCAGATCAATCCGAACCAGCGCATCGAGGGAACCCTGCTGCAGAGCAACCTCAATTCGGGCTACGACGACTTCGGCTACGACCCCAGCGCGCCGGTGGACGACCGCAACAAGTACCGCCTGCGCACCGGCGGCCTGAACTGGACCTCGCAGTGGACCGACATCTGGCGCACCAAGCTGGCCGTGACCGATTCCAGCAGCCGCTACGAGACCGAGCCCAACTTCTACAAGACCGAGACGCAGACGCGCGGCTACCTGTTCCAGAACGAGTTCCGCATGGGCCCGCACCTGATCACCGCCGACCTGGAGCGGCGCGAGGACCAGCTGCAGAACGCACCCGGCGTGGGCTTCTTCGCCAGCCCGGGCATCGACCGCGAGCGTTCGCAGAACGCACTGGCACTGGGCTACGGCTTCAGCCAGGGCGCCCACACGCTGCAGCTCAATGCGCGGCATGACGACGACAGCGAGTTCGGCGGCAAGAACACCGGCAGCGCGGCCTACGGCTACGCCTTCTCGCCCGCCTGGCGCGCCACGGCATCGGCCGGCACCTCGTTCCGCGCGCCCACGCTCTACCAGCGCTTCAGCGAATACGGCGTGTCGGGCCTGGAACCCGAGGAGGGCACCAACTACGAGGCCAGCCTGCGCTGGACGCCCCAGCCTTCCAGCAGCCTGAGCCTCACGGCCTATCACAACAAGGTCAAGAACCTCATCAACTTCGACACCACGTCCACGGCCTGCCAGTCCTTCTTCGGCTGCTATGCCAACGTGGGCCGCGCCGTGTACGAGGGCGTGACGCTGGCCGGCACGCAGCGCATCGGCGACTGGTCCCTGCGCGGCTCCATCGACTGGCAGGACCCGCGCGATGTGGACACCGACAAGCTGCTGGTGCAGCGCGCGCGTGTCTACAGCAGCGTGGGCGCCGACGTGCGCGTGGGCACCTGGGTGCTGGGCGCCGAGGTGGTTGCCTCGGGCAAGCGCTACGCCGATCCGGCCAACACGCAGGTGCTGGCCGGCTATGGCCTGCTCAACCTCACGGCCAGCACGCCGCTCGCCGATGGCCTGACCCTGCTCGCGCGCATCGACAATGCCACCGACAAGGACTACCACCTGGTGCGCAACTATGCGACGGCTGGACGCAGCTTCTACGTGGGATTGAAGTGGGCACCCAAGCTCTGACGACAACCGTCGATGCAGCTTCTGCTCGCGCCCTGGCAGTGGCCAGGCGCGAGCTGATCCTGGGCGGGCAGAAGAGCGGCAAGTCGCGCCGCGCCGAGCAGTTGGCCGCTGCCTGGCTGGCGCAGGACGCCGGCCACGGCGCCTTGCTGGTGGCCACCGCGCAGGCCCACGACGCGGAGATGCGCGCGCGCATCGAGCGCCACCAGGCCGACCGCTTGGCGCGCGTGCCGGCCTTGCGCTGCGTGGAGGAGCCGCTGGACCTGGCCGGCGCGATCGCGGCGCACAGCACGCCGCGCGACCTGCTCGTGGTCGATTGCCTCACGCTGTGGCTCACCAACTGGCTGATGCCCATGAGTCCACCTGCCTCGCCGGCGCAGATTGCCGCCGAGCAGGATGGGTTGATTTCGGCGCTGCAGGCGGCACCCGGCCCCGTGGTGGTCGTGAGCAACGAGATCGGCCTGGGGGTCATTCCGTTGGGCGGCGAGGTGCGCGGCTTCGTCGATGCGCTGGGCCTGCTCAACCAGCGCGTGGCGGCGGCCTGCGATCGCGTGTGCTTCGTGGCGGCCGGGCTGCCGATGCTGCTGAAGGGCGCGGCATGAGGCGGCTGCTTTCCTGTCTTGCACTGCTGATCTGGCTTGCCGGGCATGCGGCGGCGGCCGAAACCCAGGTGGTGGACGACCGCGGCCAGCGCACGCAGTGGGCGCAGCCGCCGCAGCGCATCGTGTCGCTGCTGCCCTCGGTCACCGAGTCGGTGTGCGCCCTGGGTGCCTGCGACCGGCTGGTGGGCGTGGACGACTATTCGAACTGGCCGGCGCAGGCCAAGGCGCTGCCGCATGTCGGCGGGCTGGAAGACGCCAACGTGGAACGCATTGTGGCCCTGCGGCCCGACGTGGTCCTGCTTTCGCGCTCGGCGCGGGTCACGGGGCGCCTGGAGGCCCTGGGCCTTCGCGTGCTGGCCTTCGAGCCCGATTCGCTGGCCGACCTTCAGCGCGTGCTGGGCCAGGTGGGCGCGCTGCTGGGGCGCGAGGCGCAGGCCCAGGCGCTGTGGCGCGACACGAACGCGGGCGTGGACCAGGTGGCGGCCTCGCTGCCGGCGCAGGCCCGCGGCCAGCGCATCTATTTCGAGGTGAGCAGCGGGCCGTACGCGGCCAGCGAGTCCTCCTTCATCGGCCAGGTGCTGGCGCGGCTGGGCGCAGCCAATGTGGTGCCCGGCTCGATGGGGCCTTTCCCCAAACTGAATCCGGAATTCGTGGTCAAGGCCAATCCGCAGGTGATCATGCTGGGCGACCGCAACACGGTGCCGCTGTCGACGCGGCCCGGCTGGCAGGGCATCGAGGCCGTCCGGCGCGGGCGCATCTGCGTGTTCACGAATGCGCAGGGCGACGTGCTGGTGCGGCCGGGGCCCCGCGTGGCGGAAGCGGCGCAGATCATGGCGGACTGCCTGGCCTCCAAGCCTGCCGCTGGCGAAGGCGGCGCCAGGTGAATCCCAATGCGCGCACCGCGTCGGTCGCCGCAGGCCTCGTCGCCGTCAGTGTGCTGCTGTTGCTGCTGGGCCTGGCCATCGGCAGCACCGGGCTGGAGCCGTTGCGCATGGGCAGCCAGGACCCGGTGGCCTGGCAGATCGTCTGGGACATCCGCCTGCCGCGCACGCTGGGCGCCTGGGTGGCGGGCATGCTGCTAGGCCTGGGCGGTGCGCTGGCGCAGGGCCTGTTCCGCAACCCGCTGGCCGATCCCTACCTGCTCGGCAGCGCCTCCGGCGCCAGCCTGGGCGTGGCGCTGCTGCTCACGCTGCTGGGCATTGCGCCAGCGGCGGGCGGCTTCGGTGCGCGCCTGGGCATGACCGGCGCCGCCTTCGTGGGTGCGGTGCTGGCCGTGCTGCTGACGCTGGGCCTGGCGCGCGGGGTGCAGCAGACGCTGCGCCTGCTGCTGGCCGGCGTGGTGGTGGGCATGGTGCTGGGCGCCGCCAGCTCGCTGGTGATGCTGTGGGTGCCCGAGATCATGCGGGCCATGCAGGCCTTCATGCTCGGCAGCACCGGCTTCCTCGGCTGGCCCGCGGTCGCGGTGATGGCTTGCGCGCTGCTGCTGTGCCTGGTGCCGGCGGTGACGCTCTCGCGCGCACTCGACGCGCTGACGCTGGGCGAGGCCAGCGCCGCCAGCCTGGGCGTCTCGCTGCCGTGGGTGCGCGCCGCGCTGATCGCGGCGCTGGCGCTGTCCACCGGCGCTGCGGTGGCGCAGGTGGGGCTGGTGGCCTTCATCGGCCTGGTGTCGCCGCACCTGGTGCGCGCCCTGGTCAAGACGACGCACGGTGCCCTGGTGCTGCTGGCCACCCTGATGGGCGGCGTGCTGCTGCTGGCGGCCGACGTGCTCGCGCGCTGGGTGCTGGCGCCGCAGGAACTGCCGGTGGGCGTGCTCACTGCCTTGCTGGGCGGCGGCTACCTCTTGTGGCTGATGAACCGGAGCGGCCGATGACGCACGATGGCGCCATGCCCGCGCTTTCTGCCCGCCAGCTGCGTGTGCGCCTGGGTGGGCGCGAGATCGTGCACGTCGATGGCTTGCAGATCGCGGCCGGCCAGTGGACCGCGGTGGTCGGCCCCAACGGCGCCGGCAAGACGACGCTTCTCAAGGCGCTGGCCCACCTGCTGCCGCATGAAGGGCAGGTGCAGCTGCTGGGCCGCGACATGCGCGAATGGCGGCCCCGGCCCCGCGCCCGCGCGCTGGCCTGGATGGGCCAGGACGAGCACGGCACGCAAGACCTGCTCGCCTGGGACGTCGTCATGCTGGGCCGCCTGCCGCATCGCTCCTGGATCGGCGCGCCCGGCGCTGCCGATGTCGCCGCCGTGGATGCGGCCATGCGCCGCACCCAGTCCTGGGAGTGGCGCGCGCGGCCGCTCGGCCAGCTCTCCGGCGGCGAGCGGCAGCGCGTGCTCCTGGCGCGGGCGCTGGCCGTGCAGTCGCAGGTGCTGCTCATGGACGAGCCGCTGGCCAACCTCGACGCGCCGCACCAGGCCGACTGGCTGCTGACGGTGCGCGAGCTGGTGACCGCCGGCAAGACGGTGCTGAGCGTGCTGCACGAGCTGGGCATGGCGCTGCATGCCGACCAGTTGCTGGTGCTCAAGGCAGGGCGCCTGGCGCACCTGGGCGCCACCAGCGAACGCGCCACGCATGCCGCGCTGCGCGAAGTGTTCGAGCAGCGCATCAGCCTGCACGAAGTGGACAGCCAATGGGTGGTCCTGCCGCGCTGATGGCCGGCAGCGCCGGCCTGGCCGTTGCCGCCTTGTGGCTGGCGCTGGTCGTCGACCGCCTGCTGGGCGAGCCGCCGGCGCGCTGGCATCCGGTCGTGTGGATGGGGCACTACCTGGGCTTTACCGGCCGGCGCATCGCGCCGCAGGCGGAGTCGCCGCTGGGCGCCGACTTCGGGCGGCTGGTGGCGGGCGCGCTGGCCTGGGGCTTTGGCGCAGCGGTGGTGACCGGGCTGGCCTTCGCGTTGCAATACGCCGCTTGGCAGATGCCATGGTGGGCCAGCGTGCCTTTCACGGCCCTGCTGCTCAAGCCGCTGCTGGCCTGGCGCATGCTGCGGATGGAGGTGCTGTCGGTGGAGCGCGCGCTGGCCGAGTCCCTCGATGCCGGCCGCGAGCAGCTGAGCTACCTGGTCAGCCGCGACGTCACCCGCCTGGACGAAAGCCAGGTGCGCGAGAGCGCCATCGAGTCGCTCGCCGAGAATCTCAACGATTCGCTGGTGGCGCCGCTCTTCTGGTTCGCCGTGGCCGGCCTCCCGGGCGCGGCGCTCTACCGCTTCGCCAACACCGCCGATGCGATGTGGGGCTACCACGGCGTGCGCAACGGCAGGGTCTGGGAATGGGCCGGCAAGTTCGCCGCGCGGGCGGACGACCTGCTGTCGTGGATTCCGGCGCGCATCAGCGCGTTGCTGCTGGCGCTGGCGGCCATGGAGTGGCCGACCGGACTGCGCATGGAAGCCAGGCGCACGCCTTCGCCGAACAGCGGCTGGCCGATGGCCGCCATGGCGCTGCTGCTGGACGTGCGGCTGGGCAAGCCCGACTTCTACGTGCTGCACCGTGTGGGCCGCAATGTGCGGGCAGACGACACGCGCCGTGCCTTGCAGCTGGGCGGCCGGTCGGTCGTGTGGGCGGGCCTGCTGGCGAGCGTCGCCATGCTCGGCGTGGCGCGGTGGGCCTGATGGCGCCGCCGCACTTCGCTGCCATGCACGGCGGCCCCGACGCGGCGGGCCGGGCGGCGCACGACTTCTCGACCAACGCCAATGCCTGCGGGCCCTGTCCTGAAGCCCTCGCGGCCGTGGCGCAGGCCGATGCGCGGTACTACTGCGACCCGGCCTACACCGATCTGCGCGGGCGTCTCGGCGCATTCCACGGCGTGAGCCCGTCGCGCATCCACATGGCAGCCAGCGGCAGTGAATTCATCATGCGCATGACGGCGGCCGTCAATCGGCTGGGCGGGCTGGGCGTGCATGCGCCCGTGCCCGGCTACGGCGACTACCTGCGGTCCGCGCTGGCACTCGGCATGTCGCTGGTGCCGGCGAACGAGGCGCGGCTGCTGTGGCATGGCGATCCGGCCAGCCCGACAGGACAGACGACCGAAGCGCCGCCTTTGCCGGAGGGTGCCGTTGGCGTCCTCGACATGGCCTATGCGCCGCTGCGCCTGTCGGGCCGACCCTGCGCGGCCGAGGGCTACTGGCAGCTGTGGACACCCAACAAGGCGCTGGGCCTCACCGGCGTGCGCGCTGCCTACGCACTGGCGCCGCCGGATGCGGACGAAGCACTGCTGCGTGTACTCGATGCGCTCATGCCCTCCTGGCCCATCGGCGCGCATGGCGTGGCCATGCTGCATGCCTGGGCCGAGCCGGCGGTGCAGCGGTGGATCGGCGAATGCCTGCCGGTTCTGAGCGAATGGAAGTCCCTGCAGCTTCGCCTTTGCGAGTCGCTGGGCTGGCATTGCCTCCCCAGCGACAGCAACTTCTTCTGCGCACAGCCGCCGACTGATCCGCGCGAGCAGTCGGCGCTACTGCAGCAACTTCGCGAGCTGCATGGCATCCAGCTGCGCGACACCGCCTCCATGGGCCTGCCAGGCTTCGTGCGCATGGCCGTGCTGCCGCCTGCTTCACAGGCCGCCCTGGGCCGCGCAATCTCAACGTCCACGACATGAAAATCAAGCGCACGGTCGTGCACACTTGCCGTCGATGAAGTCCCCCTGCGTCATGGTCCTGGGCACCACCAGCGGTGCCGGCAAGAGCTGGCTGGGCACGGCCCTTTGCCGCTGGTATGCGCGCCGCGGACTGAAGGTGGCGCCCTTCAAGGCGCAGAACATGAGCAACAACGCCCGCGTGGTGGAGGGCGGCGAGATCGGCAGCGCCCAGTACTTCCAGGCGCTGGCTGCTCGCGCGGTGCCCGACGTGCGCATGAACCCCGTGCTGCTCAAGCCCGAGCGCGACACCCACAGCCAGGTGGTGCTGCTCGGCCAGGTCGACGAGGCGCTCACCGCCATGCCCTGGCGCGGCCGAAGCGAGCACGTGTGGCCGCACATCTCGCAGGCGCTCGATGAATTGCGCGCCGACAACGACCTGGTGGTGATCGAAGGCGCGGGCTCGCCGGCCGAGATCAACCTGATGGCCTCCGACATCGTCAACCTGCGCGTCGCGCGCCATGCCGATGCACGCTGCCTGCTGGTGACCGACATCGACCGCGGCGGCGCCTTCGCGCATCTCTACGGCACCTGGGCCCTGATGCCGGCCGAGGACCGCGCGCTGCTGCGCGGCTTCGTGCTCAACCGGTTCCGAGGCGATGCCTCGCTGCTGGCGCCCGCGCCGCAGGACCTGGCGCGCCTCACTGGCGTGCCCACCGTGGCCACGCTGCCCATGTGGTGGGGCCACGGCCTGCCGGAAGAGGACGGCATCCACGACGAGGGGCGCGGTGCTCCCGCGCATGGCAGCGATGCACGCACCGTCGCGGTCATCGCCTATCCGCGCATCAGCAACCTCGACGAATTCCAGCCGCTGGCGAAGTTGCCGGGCATCCGCTTGCGTTGGGCGCGCCATCCGGCCGAACTGGAAGGCGCACACACGGTGGTGCTGCCCGGCTCCAAGGCCACCAGCGCCGACCTGGCCTGGCTGCGCGCCCAGGGGCTGGACCGTGCCATCGCCGCGCATGCCGGCCGGGGCGGGGCGGTGCTGGGCGTCTGCGGCGGCCTTCAGATGCTGGGCGAGGCGCTGATCGATCCGCACGGCATCGACGGCAACGCACCGGGACTGGGCCTGCTGCCGCTGGTGACGGTGTTCGAGCGCGACAAGACGGTGCAGCGGCGCAGCGCCGCCTTCGGCGAGCTGCCGCCGGGCCCGTGGTCCGCGCTGTCCGGCGTCGAGGTGCAAGGCTACGAGATCCACCATGGCCAGACGGCGCAGCATCCGGCGCTGGCGGCGGCCGGCGATGTGGCACGGCCCGTGCTGGCCGATGGCCTGGGCTGGTGCAACACGCAGGGCAACGTGCTGGGCTGCTACCTGCACGGCCTGTTCGAGGACGCGCGGGTGCTGCAGGCACTGTTTGGCGCCGACGTGCCCACGCTGGACAGCGTGTTCGAGGGCCTTGCCGATTTCATCGACCGACATTTCGAGGCCGGCTTCCTGCCAGGCCTGATCGCATGACAACTACGACTGCCCACAACAGGAAGATCACCCCGGCCGTGCCGGACCTGCACGACACGGTGCTCACGGCCGCACTCCTGCGCGTGCTGGACAACAAGACCAAGCCGGTGGGCGCGCTCGGCCGGCTGGAGGCGCTGGCACTGCGCATCGGCCAGGTGCTGGGCAGCACCGAGCCGCGCCTGGAATCGCCGCAGGTGCTGGTGTGCGCCGGCGACCATGGGCTGGCGGCGCGCGGCGTGTCGGCCTATCCCAGCGACGTCACCTGGCAGATGGTGCTCAACTTCCTGCAGGGCGGCGCGGCGGTGAGCGTACTGGCGCGCCAGCACGGGCTGGCGCTCACGGTGGTGGACTGCGGCGTGCGCCACGACTTCGAGCCGCAACCGGGCCTGCTGATCCGCAAGGTGGCGCCCGGCACGGCCGATGCATCCGCCGGTCCGGCGATGAGCCACGAACAGTGCGAGCAAGCCATCGAGAACGGCCGCGAGATCGTGCGCGGCCTGCCGGGCAATGCGCTGCTGCTGGGCGAGATGGGCATCGGCAACACCTCGGCGGCTTCGCTGCTGCTGTCGCGGCTGTGCGCCATTCCGCTGGCCTCCTGCGTGGGCGCGGGCACGGGGCTGGACGCCATGGGCCTGGCACGCAAGCAGGCGGTGCTGGAGGAAGTGCTCCTGCGCCATGAAGACGCGCGTTCGCCGCTCGACGCCCTGGCTGCCTTCGGTGGCTTCGAAATCGCAACGCTGGTGGGCGCGGTGCTGGAGGCCGCACTGCAGCGCCGGGTGATCGTGGTCGACGGCTTCATCACCGGCGCCGCCGTGCTGGTGGCGCAGGCGCTGCAACCCCACGTCGTGCAGCGCTGCGTGGCCTCGCACGAATCGGCCGAGCCGGGCCATTCGCTGCTGCTGCGCCAGCTCGGGCTGGTGCCGCTGCTGCGGCTGGAGCTGCGCCTGGGCGAAGGCTCGGGCGCGGTGCTGGCCTGGCCGCTGATCGAATCGGCCACGCGCATCCTGCGCGAGATGGCCAGCTTCGATTCGGCCGGCGTCTCGCGCAAGGGCGAGGGCGGGCTGTGAACGCGGTGCGTCATTTCCTGCTGGCGCTGCAATTCTTCACCCGCATCCCGGTCACCGGGGCGCTGGCGCAGTGGGTGGGCTTCACGCCGGCCATGCTGCGCGAGAGCGCGGGGCACTTCCCCGGCGTGGGCTGGGTGGTCGGTGCCGTGGGCGGCGCGGTGTTCGCGCTGGCGCTGTACCTGCTGCCGGGCGAGGCCGGAGCGCTGGCGGCGGCCCTGCTGTGCGCGGTCGCCACCGTGTGGCTCACCGGTGCCTTCCACGAGGACGGCCTGGCCGACGTGGCCGACGGCCTGGGCGGCTCGCGCGAGCGAAGCCGGGCGCTGGAGATCATGAAGGACTCGCGCGTCGGCGCCTTCGGTGCCGTCGCCCTGGTACTGGCCCTGGGCCTGAAGGTGGCGCTGCTCGCCACGGTGGCAGGGCAGGACGAGGTGGCTGCCGTGGCGGCAGTGCTGGCGGCGCATGTGCTGTCGCGCTTTGCACCGCTCTTCGTCATCCGCAGCCTTCCTTACGTGGGCGGCGAGGGCGGCAAGGCCAAGCCGCTGGCCGATGCCATCGGCACGCGCTCGATGCTCACCGCCGCCATCTGGTCGCTGCCGGCCGCCTGGGTGCTGTGGGCCAGCCAGCCGCTGGCCAATGCGTTGGCGGCCGGGGTGCTGCTGGTGGCGGTGGCCGCCTGGCTCATCCGCCATTTCCGCCAGCGCCTGGACGGCTTCACCGGCGACTGCCTGGGCGCCACGCAGCAGGCGTGCGAAATCGCCATCTACCTGGCGCTGGCGGTGCAGCCCTCATGACGCGGCTCTGGCTGCTGCGGCACGGGCCGGTCGAATGCGCCGAAGGCCTTTGCTATGGCGCTTCGGACGTGAAGGCCTCGGAGCCGGCCATGCAGGAGATTGCCGAGCGCGCCGCCGCGCAACTGCCGCCGGGCGTCGACTTCCACGCCTCGCCGCTGGCGCGCTGCGCCCAACTGGCTTTTGCGCTGGAGGCCCGTCGGCCCGACCTGAAGGCGCAGTTCGACACGCGCATCGCCGAGATGAGCTTCGGCCGCTGGGAGGGCTCGCCGTGGAACGACATCCCGCGCGCCGAGTTCGACGGCTGGCTGCAGGACTTCGCGGCCGCCCCCGCTGGCGGCAGCGGCGAGAGTACCAATGCCTTCATGGGCCGCGTGGGCGACGCCTACGACGCCTGGCAGGCCAGCGGGCAGGACGCCGCCTGGGTGACCCATGCCGGCGTGATGCGTGCGGTGCTGCTGCTGCACCAGGGCCTGCGCAAGGTGGATCGCGCGGACCAGTGGCCAGTGCGGACCATCGGGCTGGGCGAGCTGATGCTGATCGAGGCGGCCTGAGCGCCCGGTTGCCTCAGGTCTGGCGCACGAACTTGCTTCCCGCAGGGGCCGGCGTCTTGGGCTTGTAGGCGCAGAAGGCCTTCACCGCGCATTCGTAGCACTTGGGCTTGCGCGCCACGCACACGTAGCGGCCCAGCAGGATCAGCCAGTGGTGCGCGTGCAGCCGGTAGTCGGGCGGCACGCGCTTTTCCAGCTTGAGTTCCACCGCCAGCGGCGTCTTGCCGGGCGCCAGGCCGGTGCGGTTGCTCACGCGGAAGATGTGCGTGTCCACCGCGATGGTGGGCTCGCCGAAGGCCACGTTGAGCACCACGTTGGCGGTCTTGCGGCCCACGCCGGGCAGGGCCTCCAGGTCCTCGCGGCTGCGGGGCACCTCGCCGCCGTGCAGTTCCACCAGCATGCGGCTGGCTTCCACGAGGTGCTTGGCCTTGCTGCGGTACAGGCCGATGGTCTTGATGTACTCCGTCAGGCCTTCCTCGCCCAGGTCCACGATGGCCTGCGGCGTGTTGGCCACCGGGAAGAGCTTGCGCGTGGCCTTGTTGACGCCCACGTCGGTGGCCTGCGCCGACAGCAGCACGGCGGCCAGCAGCTCGAAGGGGGTGCCGTATTCCAGTTCCGTTTCGGGCGTGGGGTTCGCCGCCTGCAGGGTGGCGAAGAAGGGGACGATGTTTTCTTTCTTCATGGGTGGCGGCGATGCTAGCGCCGCTCAGACGGCCGTGTGCGCGCCGAAACCGATTTCACGAAAGCATATTGAAAGCCTGGCCGCAAGACGTGATTGGCCTAGTGCCGGTGCCGGCGATGCGTGCGACAAACGCCGCTTCACCTCTGGCAGGAGACACGTATGCACCCGCGCTCACGTCGTATTTTCTTGTCCCGCGTCGCAGGCGCGGCCCTGGGCGGCATGGCCCTGATGGCGGCCACGGCGCCCGCCCAGGCGCAGGGCTACCCGACCCGGCCCATCACCCTGATCGTGCCCTGGGGCGCCGGCGGCGGCACCGACGCCACCGCACGCATCATCGGCAGCCTGCTTGAGAAGGAACTGGGCCAGCCGGTCACGGTGGTCAACCGCACCGGCGGCAGCGGCGTGGTGGGCCATGCGGCCATTGCCGCAGCCGCGCCCGACGGCTACACCATCGGCATGGCCACGGTGGAGATCGGCATGATGCACTGGCAGGGCCTGACCGAGCTGACCGGTGCTTCGTACGCGCCCATCGGCCTGGTCAACGCCGACCCGGCCGGCGTGCAGGTGCGCGCCGATGCGCCCTACAAGACCGTGCAGGACCTGTTGGCCGCCGTCAAGGCCAACCCGGGCAAGTTCAAGGCCTCGGGCACGGGGCAGGGCGGCATCTGGCACCTGGCCATCGCCGGCCTGCTGCGCGACCAGAAGATCGACCCCGCGGCCGTGCCCTGGGTGCCCAGCAACGGCGCGGCGCCGGGGTTGCAGGACATGGTGGCCGGCGGCGTGGAGATCGCGCCGGTGTCGCTGCCCGAGGCGCGCTCGCTGATCGACGCCGGCAAGGTCAAGAGCCTGGCGGTGATGAGCGACAAGCCGGCGTCCCTCTACCCGAACGTGCCTACGCTGAAGTCGGCCATCGGCAGCGACTGGACCATGGCTGCCTGGCGCGGCATCGTGGCGCCCAAGGGCATTCCCAAGGAAGCCAGCGACAAGCTGGTCGCCAGCATCCAGAAGGTGGCGGCGAGCAAGGACTACACCGAGTTCATGCAATCGCGCGGCTTCGGCGTCATCTACGCGGGGCCGGACGAGTTCGCCAGGTTCATGGCCAAGTCCGACGCCGAACTGGGTGCCACCATGAAGGCCGTGGGCATCGCGAAGTAGGGCTTGCATGAAGCTCAACGACGCGATCTTCGGCGCCCTGCTGCTGGCGCTGGGCATTGCCGTGCTGGTGGTGGTGCAGGCCTACCCGAAGATCCCGGGCCAGCAGGTGGGCCCGGCGCTCTTTCCGGGGCTGATTGCCTGCGGCCTGTGCGTGGGCGGTGCGGCCCTGGTGCTGCGCGGCTGGCGCGACCGGGCGCTGGCGCCCTGGTTCCAGGGTGCGCCCTGGATGCGCTCGCCTCGGCACCTGCTAGCCGTGCTGGTCATCGTGGGCGGCGTGGTCTTCTACATGCTGGCGGCCGAGCGCCTCGGCTTCCTGCCCTGCGCCACGCTGCTGCTGTGGGTGCTGATGGTGGTGCTGCGCGTGCCGCCATTGCGTGCGCTGGTCATCGCCGTGATCGCCGCGCTGGTCATCCACTTCGCCTTCTACAAGCTGCTGCGCGTGCCGCTGCCCTGGGGCGTGCTCGGCGGCATCGCCTGGTAGGTCTTCCGAAGAAAGAGCACCGATGACCCATGCACTGATGCAGGCCTTCGCCATGGTGTTCGAGCCGCACACCATCCTGGTGATGGTGCTCGCCTCCCTGTTCGGCCTTTTCGTCGGCGCGGTGCCGGGGCTCACCGCCACCATGGCGGTGGCGCTGCTGGTGCCCGTCACCTTCTTCATGGAGCCGATCCCCGCCATTGCCGCCATGGTCACGGCCACCGCGATGGCGATCTTCTCCGGCGACATTCCCGGCTGCCTGCTGCGCATCCCGGGCACGCCGGCCTCGGCCGCGTACACCGACGAGGCCTTCGCGCTCACGCGCAAGGGGCAGGCCGAGCTGGCACTGGGCGCGGGGCTGGTGTTCTCGGCCGTGGGCGGGCTCTTCGGCACGGCGGTGCTGATCGTGGCCTCGCCGGCGCTGGCGGAATTCGCGCTCAACTTCAGCTCCTTCGAGTATTTCTGGCTGGTGCTGCTGGGCCTGACCTGCGCGGTGTTCATCACTTCCGACCGGCCGCTCAAGGGGCTCATCACGCTGATGCTGGGCCTGCTGGTGGCCTGCGTGGGGCTGGGCAACCCGGCGGGCTTTCCGCGCTTCACCTTCGGCAACACCGAGATGACCGGCGGCATCGGCATGATCCCGATGATGATCGGCATGTTCGCCATCTCCGAGGTCATCCGCTACGTGGTCGACACGGCGCCGCCGGGTGAGGTGGTGGTGGACAAGGTGGGCAGCGTGCTGCGCGGCCAGTGGGCGCTGGCGAAGAAGTACCCGGTGCAGATCCTGCGCGGCAGTGCGCTGGGCACGGCGGTGGGCGCGCTGCCGGGTGCGGGCGCGGACATCGCGGCCTGGATGTCCTACGCCATGAGCAAGAAGTTCTCGAAGGAGCCGGAGAAGTTCGGCACCGGCCACGTCGAAGGCATCGTGGAATCGGGCTCGGCCAACAACAGCGCGCTGGCGGGTGCGTGGATTCCGGCGCTGGTGTTCGGCATTCCGGGCGACTCGATCACGGCCATCGTGATCGGCGTGCTCTACATGAAGAACATGAACCCGGGGCCCACGCTTTTCACCACCAACCCGCAGAACATCTACGCGGTGTTCATGCTCTTCGTCATCGCCAACATCATCATGGTGCCGCTGGGCATCCTGTGCATCAAGGCGGCCAAGCGCATCCTGAAGGTGCCGCGCAATGTGCTGATGCCGCTGATCCTGATCTTCTGCATCGTGGGCACCTTCGCCATCAACAACTCGGTGTTCGACGTCGGCGTGATGCTGGTGGCCGGCCTGGTGGCGTACGTGCTGGAAGAGAACGGCTTTCCAATCGCGCCGGCCATCCTGGGCGTGGTGCTGGGCGGCATGCTGGAGGAGAACTTCATCACTTCCATGATCAAGTCAGACGGCAACCTGCTCGCCTTCTTCTCGCGGCCGATCGCGGCGGGGCTGGCGGTGTTGACGCTGCTGGTGTGGGGCCTACCGATCCTGCGGGCGCTACTGGGCCGCCGGCGCGTGGCCGCGGCCTGATCGGCTCACCCGGTCCATTGCGGGTTGAAGGCTATTTCCCAGACGTGCCCGTCCGGGTCCTGGAAGTAGCCGGCATAGCCGCCGTAGAAGGTGTCGTGCGCCGCCTTGACGACGGTGGCGCCGGCCTGGCGGGCCTGCGACATCAGGGCATCGACTTCTGTCCTGGACGAGACGTTGTGTGCCAGCGTGAAAGCAGTGGGGCTGGCCGGCCTCGGCGGCAGGCCGGTGTCGTGCGCGATGCTCTTGCGCGGCCACAGGGCCAGCTTCAGGCCGCCTTCGAGCTGGAAGAAGGCGACGGCGCCGTGTTCGAACTCCTGGCCGACGATGCCCTCGGTGGCCAGGCCCAGGCCGTCGCGGTAGAAGCGCAAGGAGCGCTCCAGGTCGTCCACGCCCAGGGTGACGAGGGTGATGCGAGGCTTCATGGTGCTGAGCGGGAGGAAGGCGGGCGGCCATCGTAGCGCCCGGCGAATAGCCCACCCTGTCGGCCAAGGCGCCGCTTCGTTGGACAATGGGGGGTTGCCAACCCGAGCCAGTGAGACCGCCAAATGCAATTCGCATCCCGCCTCGACAACGTCGAAACCTCCGCCATCCGCGAACTGTTCAAGCTGCTGGGCACGCCCGGCATCATCAGCTTTGCCGGCGGCTTTCCCGACAGCGCCATGTTCGACGTCGAGGGCCTGCGCGAGGCCAGCCGCCTGGCGCTGGAAGAACCCGGCGGGGCGCTGCAATACGGCGCCACCGAGGGCTACGACCCGCTGCGTGCCCAGCTGTCGGCCTTCATGAAGGCCAAGGGCGTGGCGGTGGACCCCAGCGGCCTGATCGTGACCACGGGCAGCCAGCAGGCGCTGGACCTGCTGGGCAAGACGCTGATCTCTCCCGGGGACAAGGTCATCGTCGAAGGCCCGACCTTCCTGGCCACCATCCAGTGCTTCCGCCTGTACGGCGCGCAGCTCATCAGTGCGCCCATCGACGCCAACGGCGTGAAGACCGACGAGCTGGAGAAGCTCATCGCCGAGCACAAGCCCAAGTTCGTCTACCTCATTCCCACCTTCGGCAACCCCAGCGGCGCCACGCTGACGCTGGAGCGCCGCAAGAAGGTGCTGGAGATGGCGGTGAAGCACAACACCGTGATCGTGGAGGACGACCCCTACGGCGACCTGTACTTCGGCGAGGCGCCGCCGCCTTCGCTGATGGCCCTGACCGAGCAGGTGCCCGGCAGCCGCGAGCTGCTGGTGCACTGCGGCAGCCTGTCGAAGGTTCTGAGCCCGGGCCTGCGCATCGGCTGGATGATCGCGCCGGCCGAGCTGCTGGCCAAGGCGACGATGTGCAAGCAGTTCAGCGATGCCCACACCAGCACCTTCGCCCAGGCCACGGCCGCGCAATACCTCAAGAGCGGCCGCATGCCCGCCACGCTGGCCAACGTGCGCGAGGTCTACGGCCAGCGCGCCAAGGCCATGGGCGCCGCGCTGCAGCGCGAGCTGGGCGATGCCATCGAGTTCACCCAGCCGGGCGGCGGCCTGTTCTTCTGGGCACGCCTGACGGGCGCGGGCGGCCGTATCGCCGACGCCAACGTGTTCGCCAAGCGTGCCATCGAGAAGCTGGTGGCCTTCGTGCCGGGCGCGCCCTTCTTTGCGGAGAAGCCGGATGTCGCCACGCTGCGGCTGAGCTTTGCCACGGCGAACGTCGAGAAGATCGAAGAGGGCATCGGCCGGTTGGCGCTGGCGCTCTGAACGAACGAAAAGCGGCGCCCTGTCAGGGCGCGCGCTGCAACCCGGGCGCAGCCAGGGAAGCCAGGCTGCTCGCGATGGCACTGTCGACCTGTCGATACTTGCCGGCCATCTTGGACAGCTTCATCACCGTCTGAAGGGCCGTGAGGTCCTTGACCGTCGGCGCGGCCTTGATCTGCGCGACGGCGGCCTGGGTCTTGCCGGCGTGGATGAGCGCCATCACCTTGCTCGTCCAGTCACTTGCTCGCGCCATGTTCTCACCCCTTGCGATTCGAAGAAGGCTTACTCTACCCCCATGAAGAAGACATTCCAGCTGCGCCCCGAGGGCAAGCATCCCGACCGCGTCCTGGACGCGCTCAAGCACGAGATCCGCAAGTACATCAAGCGGGAGCGCCGCCGCGACCTGCCCGAAGGCGTGGACTTCTGGGATTTCGATTGCCGGATCGGCACGACCACAGAAGATGCGCTGGTGGTGCACGAGGCGGAACTGATCGGCCGCCTCGATGCCGCCGCCAAGGCCGGCGCCGAGCAGGCCTACGTCGAAGTTCTGGCCAAGCACGGCCATCGCAAGCGCCGGCCTCCCGGCGAAGCGACGCCGCAGGCCGAAGAGCCCGAGGCCTGAAGCCGACGACTCAGGCCAGGGCCTGGTCGAAGCGCAGGCCGAAGCGCTCCCCGAGCGGGGCCAGCGCGAGCGCAATCGAGTGATGCAGCCGCACGCCGTCGCGTGATTGCTGCGTGCGCCGGTTCAGCCCAGCTTCGCCTGGCAGGCGCACCGGGCGCGCAGTATCGATGGGCCGGTTGGTGCGGCATGCATCGGCCAGATGGTCCATCTGGCGCAGGAAGGCTTCCTTGCCGCCGAAGGCGTCCAGGTCGTGCAGCGTGAGGTACACGGTGGCGCCCCAGCCTTCCTTCGGATCGGCGCGGCCGTGCCCCGCCAGCCCGCCGGTCAGCGACTCGACCAGCAGGGCAAGGCCGTAGCCCTTGTGCCCGTGGTCCAGGCCGCCCACCGGCAGCAGCGTGCCGGGCGGGTCGTCGAAGAGCAGCTGCGGGTCGCGCCCCGGCCGGCCCTGCGCATCGATGAGCCGGTCGGCGTCGAATGTCTCGCCGGCCGCGCGCTTGCGATTGCTCATGCCGTTGGTGGTGATCGAGGCCGAGACATCGACCATCACGCCGCCCTGCGACAAGGGAAAGCCCAGCGCCAGCGGATTGGGCGTGAACACCGCCTGCGTGCCGCCATAGGGCGCGACGCTGGCGCTGTTGGGATCGGAGCAGGCCAGCACGGCCAGCATGCCTTCTTCCAGCGCCCGCATCATGTAGACGGCCAGGCAGGCGATGTGGTGGCTACGGCGGATCACCAGCGTGGCGCTGCCCAGTTGCCGCGCGCGCGGCAGCAGCAGGTCGATGCCCTGGTGCACCAGCCACGGACCGGGCAGGCGCTGGCCGTCCCACAGCACGGCGGCGGGCTTGTCGGAGATGACCAGGGGCGCGCCTTCACGGCGCATGGTGCCGGCCTCGACCTCCTTCACGTAGCCGGCCAAGAGGGCCAGGCCGTGCGTGTCGTGGCCCAGCAGGTCGCCGTCCACCAGCGTGCGTGCCACGCTGCGCGCCATCCCGGGGGCCAGGCCGGCGCGAGAGAGCAGCGCATCGGCGAAGTCCACCAGCGCCGGGGCCGCGTAGAGAGGCGCTGCAGGGGTGGATGTTGAATCTTGCATTGCGGGGCCTCCTGGATTGCGCGGCTAGTTGAGGACTTCGAGCAGCCGGTCCAGGCCGCCTTCGTTGATCGCCACCATGGCCGCTTCGCGCACCTTGGGCTTGGCGTGATAGGCCACAGAGAGCCCCGCTTCGCCCATCATCGGCAGGTCATTGGCGCCGTCGCCCACCGCGATGCATTCTGCCGGCGACACGCCCATGAGCGAGGCCACTTCGAGCAGCGTGCGGCGCTTCTCGGCGCCGTCGCAGATGTCGCCCCAGCTCTGCTGCACCACCTGGCCGGTGAGATGCCCATCGGCCTCGTCCAGCAGATTCGAGCGGGCGAAGTCGATGCCCAGGCGCTCCTTCACGCGGTTGGCGAAGAAGGTGAATCCGCCGGACACCAGCAGCACCTTGAGGCCCGCCGCCTTGCACGCGGCCACCAGCTGCTCGGCACCGGGATTCAGGCGCAGGCGCTGGTCGTAGACCTGCTGCAGCGATGCCACCGGCACGCCCTGCAGCAGCGCGACGCGGCGGCGCAGGCTTTCCTTGAAGTCCTTGATCTCGCCGCGCATGGTGGCCTCGGTGATCGCGGCCACCTCGGCCTTCTTGCCCACGGCGTCGGCGATCTCGTCGATGCATTCGATGTTGATCAGCGTCGAGTCCATGTCGAAGGCGATCAGCTTGAAGTCGGAGAGGCGCAGCGGCGGCGTGAATTGCCGGATGACCAGGCCCGGAGCGATCTCGTTGGCGGAAGGCAGGGAACTCATTGCGGGGGTACTTTCAATTCAGCCGATGATTATCCGGTATTACTTGAATAGAATAGGTAAGACCACTCTGCGGGAGCGCTTCATGCCCACCACTCTCACCATCAAGGGACAAGTCACCATCCCCAAACAGATCCGCGATGCACTCGGGCTCACGCCCGGTACGCCGATCGACTTCGCCGTCAATCGCGACGGTGAGGTGGTGCTGCACAAGGCCCGCGCCGGCCGCGGCGCCAAGGCGGCGAAGGTTCCGGCCGACCGCTTCGAGGCGGCCAGGGGCAAGGCCGACGTGAAGTGGCGCACGCAGGATCTGATGGCGCTGCTGCGCGGCTGAGCTCGAAAGGCCCGCATGCTCCTGGTGGACACCAATGTGCTGGTCGACATGCTGGAGAACGACCCCGACTGGGCGGATTGGTCCATTGGCCAGCTGCGCGCGCAGTCGCAGGTGCGCAAGCTGGTGATCAATCCGGTCATCTACGCCGAACTCTCGCTCACGTTCAGTTCCGCCGAGTCACTGGACGACACGCTGGCGGCGCTGCAGATCGCCGTCGTGGAGATTCCGCGGCCGGCCCTGTTCCTGGCCGGGAAGGCCTTCGTCAAGTACCGCCGCCAAGGTGGCACCAAAAGCAACGTGCTGGCGGATTTCTTCATCGGCGCGCATGCTGCCGTGGCGCGCTGGCCGGTTCTCACTCGGGACGTACATCGCTACTCGGCGTACTTCCCGACGGTCGAACTCATCGCGCCGGCCTGAAGGCGAACGCCACCGGGGCTCTCACGCAAGCGCGTCTGCCTCCTGTTCCGTCGGCTTCCCAAGACTGCGCAGCACATCGCGAACCATCTGGGCCCGGTCCTTGGGTTCCTTCAGCTCGCGCTCGATGCGCAGCTTCTCGTTGCCGGCGAGCTTGATGTGCCGGTTCTTCTGGATCAGCTGGATGATCGCCATCGGGTCCACCGGCGGGTCCTTCTTGAACACGATGTTGATCACGCCGGGCGCCGCGTCCACCTTGGTCACGCCGTAGGGCCGGGCCAGCACGCGCAGGCGGTGCACGTCGATCAGCGTCTGCGCCTGCGGCGGCAGCTTGCCGAAGCGGTCCACGATTTCTTCGAGCAGCGCGTCGATCTGCGCCGGCGTCTTGGCGGTGGCCAGCTTCTTGTAGAAGGACAGGCGCAGGTGCACGTCGCCGCAGTAGTCGTCGGGCAACAGGGCGGGGGCGTGCAGGTTGATCTCGGTGGTCACCGACAGCGGCGACAGCAGGTCGGGCTCCTTGCCCGCCTTGAGCGAGCGCACCGCCTCGGACAGCATCTCGTTGTAGAGCTGGAAGCCGATCTCCATCATGTTGCCGCTCTGGTTCTCGCCCAGCACTTCGCCGGTGCCGCGGATCTCCAGGTCGTGCATCGCAAGGTAGAAGCCTGAGCCCAGCTCTTCCATCTGCTGGATGGCGTCCAGCCGCTGCTGCGCGTGCTTGGTCAGGCCCTCCACGTCGGGCACCATCAGGTAGGCATAGGCCTGGTGGTGGCTGCGGCCCACGCGCCCGCGCAGCTGGTGCAGCTGCGCCAGGCCGAACTTGTCGGCGCGGCTCATGACGATGGTGTTGGCCGTGGGCACGTCGATGCCGGTCTCGATGATGGTCGAGCACAGCAGCACGTTGTAGCGCTGCGCCACGAAGTCGCGCATCACGCGCTCCAGCTCGCGCTCGGGCATCTGGCCGTGCGCGACGGCGATGCGCGCCTCGGGCAGGATCTCTTCGAGCTTCTGCCGGCGGTTCTCGATGGTCTCGACCTCGTTGTGCAGGAAGTAGACCTGGCCGCCACGCTTGAGCTCGCGCAGCACCGCCTCGCGGATCACGCCGTTGCCCTCGGTGCGCACGAAGGTCTTGATGGCCAGGCGCCGCTGCGGCGCGGTGGCGATCACGCTCAGGTCGCGCAAGCCTTCCAGCGCCATGCCCAGTGTGCGCGGGATCGGCGTGGCGGTGAGCGTGAGCACGTCCACCTCTGCGCGCATGGCTTTCATCGCCTCCTTGTGGCGCACGCCGAAGCGGTGCTCCTCGTCGATGATGAGCAGGCCCAGGTTCTTGAACTTCACGCTCTCGCTCAGCAGCTTGTGCGTGCCCACCACGATGTCCACCGTGCCGTCGGCCAGGCCCTTGGCGGCCGCCGTGATCTCCTTGCCGGAGCGGAAGCGGCTCATCTCCGCCACCTTCACCGGCCACTTGCCGAAGCGGTCCACCAGCGTCTGGTAGTGCTGCTCGGCCAAGAGCGTGGTGGGGGCGAGGAAGGCCACCTGCTTGCCGCCGGTGACGGCCACGAAGGCGGCGCGCAGCGCGACCTCGGTCTTGCCGAAGCCCACGTCGCCGCACACCAGCCGGTCCATGGGCTGCGGCGAGATCATGTCCTGGATCACCGCATGGATGGCCGCCTGCTGGTCGGCCGTTTCCTGGAAGCCGAAGTCGTTGGCGAAGGTCTCGTAGTCCTGCGCGGCGAAGCGGAAGGCATGGCCTTCGCGCGCCGCGCGGCGGGCGTAGATGTTGAGCAGCTCGGCGGCGGAGTCGCGCACCTGCTCGGCCGCCTTGCGCTTGGCCTTGTCCCACTGGCCCGAGCCCAGCTTGTGCAGCGGCGCCTCGTCGGCGCTGACGCCGGTGTAGCGGCTGACCAGGTGAAGCTGCGACACCGGCACGTACAGCGTCGCCTTGTCCGCGTACTCCAGGTGCAGCATCTCCTGCAGGGCCGGGCTGCCGTCGGGGTTCTTGGAGCCCAGGTCCATGTTGACCAGGCCCTTGTAGCGGCCGATGCCGTGCGCGCTGTGCACCACCGGGTCGCCCACGTTCAGTTCCGACAGGTCCTTGATGAGCGCCTCGACGTCGCTGACCTGCTCCTGCTTGCGGTTGCGCCGGCGCGTGGTGGGCGCGGTGGCGAAGAGCTCGGTCTCGGTGACGAAGTCGATCGCCTGCTCGCGCCAGGCGAAGCCGGAGGCCAGCGCGGCAGTCGCGATGCCGACCTTCTCCCCTGCGTCGGCCTCGAATTCGGCCAGCGAATCGAAGGCCGGCGGGCTGACCCCGCTGGCGCGCAGGAAATCGAGCAGGCTCTCGCGCCGGCCGTCGCTCTCGGCGATCACCAGCAGGCGGTGCGGCGTGGCGGCCAGGTGGCCTTTCAGGCGCGCCAGCGGTTCCTCGGCGCCGCGCACCACCGACAGGTCGGGCAGCTGGTCGAATTCGGCGAAAGCCGGCGCGCCGCCTTCGGGCGTGCCGCGGATGGCCAGTTGCGCATGCGGCTTGGCGCGCGTGTAGAACTGCTCCGCCGACAGGAACAGTGCCTCGGGCGGCAGGGCGGGGCGCTCGGGGTCGCCGCGCACCAGGCGAAAGCGTTCGCTCGTGTCCTGCCAGAAGTGCTGGAAGGCCGGCTCCAGGTCGCCGTGCAGCACCACCGTGGCGGCATCGCCCAGGTAGTCGAACACGGTGGCGGTCTCGTCGAAGAACAGGGGCAAGTAGTACTCGATGCCGGCGGTGGCCACGCCGTTGCCCATGTCCTTGTAGATGCGGCTCTTGGTCGGGTCGCCCTCGAGCAGCTCGCGCCAGCGGCTGCGAAAACGCGCGCGGGCGTCGTCGTCCATCGGAAACTCGCGGCCGGGCAGCAGGCGCACTTCGGGCACCGGGTAGAGGCTGCGCTGCGTGTCGGGGTCGAAGGTGCGGATGGAGTCGATCTCGTCGTCGAACAGGTCGACGCGGTAGGGCATGGACGAGCCCATCGGGTAGAGGTCGATCAGGCCGCCGCGCACCGCGTATTCGCCGGGGCTGACCACCTGCGTCACGTGGCTGTAGCCGGCCAGCGTGAGCTGCCCCTTCAGCTTGGCCTCGTCCAGCTTCTGCTTGGTCTTGAACTGGAAGGTGTAGCCGGCCAGGAAGGCGGGCGGCGCCAGCCGGTACAGCGCGGTGGTGGCCGGCACCAGCACCACGTCGGCTTCCTTCTGGCTGATGCGCCATAGCGTGGCCAGGCGCTCGCTGATCAGGTCCTGGTGCGGCGAGAAGCTGTCGTAGGGCAGCGTCTCCCAGTCCGGGAAGAGGGCGCAGCGCAGCTCGGGCGCGAAGAAGCGCATCTCGTCGATCAGGCGCTGGGCGTCGTTGGCGTCGGCGGTGAAGACGGCCGTGGCGCGGCCGGCGGCCTTCTCGCGCTCCGCCAGCCGGGCCAGCAGCAGGGCGTCGGCCGAAAGAGGAGGACGGGGCAAGGTGAAGCGCTTGCCGGGGACGAGATTGGGAAGATCCATGGCGAAGTAGCAAAGCAGAACACCCCGCGCCGGGCTGGAGCGGGGTGTGCAATGGGGCAATTCTAGAATGGGCACGAACCACACGTCTTTCAATGCACCCGTCCCACCCTCCGCATCTTCACGCCCTGATCCCTTGCGCCGGCAGCGGCAGCCGCGCCGGCGCCGGCAGCCCCAAGCAGTACCAGCGGCTGGCGGGCCGCCCCATGGTGGCCCACACGGTGGAAGCCTTCCGGGCCCTGGCCGACCGCTTTGCCACCATCGCGCTGGTGGTGGCCCCCGAGGACAGGGAGATCCAGACCGCGCTGCCCGCCTTTCCCCGGGACCCCGGCGAGCGCCTGCTGCAGGTGGGCGGCGCCACCCGCGCCGCCTCGGTGCGCAACGGCCTGCTGGCCCTGCGCCAGCAGGGCGCCCGGCCCAACGACTGGGTGCTGGTGCACGACGCGGCCCGCTGCCTGGTCACGCCCACGCAGATCGAGGCGCTGATCGCCGCCTGCGAGCACGACGCGGTGGGCGGCCTGCTGGCGCAGCGCCTGGCCGACACGCTCAAGTCCGCCGGCGGCGACGGCCGCGTGCACGACACGCTGGCACGGGCCGACAAGTGGCTGGCGCAGACGCCGCAAATGTTCCGCCTGGGCCTGCTGCTCGACGCGCTGGACCGGGTGGGCGATTCGGTCACCGACGAATCCAGCGCCATCGAGGCGCTGGGCCTGGCGCCGTTGCTGGTGCCGGGGAGCGCGCAAAATTTCAAGGTCACCTTCCCCGAGGACTTCGCGCTGGCCGAGGCGGTGCTGCGCAGCCGGAGCAAGGGATGAACCCCATGGAGATCCGTGTGGGCGAGGGCTGGGACACGCACCAGCTGGTGGCCGGCCGCAAGCTGGTCCTTGGCGGCGTGGAGATCCCGCACAGCGCCGGCCTGCTGGGCCATTCCGACGCCGATGCGCTCTTGCACGCCATCACCGACGCGCTGTTCGGCGCGGCCGGGCTGGGCGACATCGGCCGGCACTTCCCGGACACCGACGAGCAGTTCCGCGGCGCCGATTCGATGGTCCTTCTCACCGAGGCGGCGCGCCGCGTGCGCGCGGCCGGCTGGCAGATCGGCAACGTCGACAGCACCGTGATCGCCCAGGCGCCCAAGCTGGCGCCGCACATCCCGGTGATGCGCGAGCGCATCGCCGCCGGGCTGGGGCTGTCGCCCGAGCGCGTCAACGTGAAAGCCAAGACGGCCGAGAACATGGGCCCGGTGGGCGAGGGCCGCGCCATGGAGGCGCGCGCCGTGGTGCTCCTGTTCGCCGCGGCGAGCGCCTGAGGCCCGTGCTCAGCCCTTGTTGAAGGGCTCCTTCGACGCTGTCGGCCGCGGTGCGGCGCCCTTGGCGTTGGCCGAAGCCGGACGGATGGATGCCGCCCGCGGCAGCCGGATGTGCGCGGCCAGCCCGCGCCCTGGCGTGCTGGTGAGGGCGAAGGTGCCGCCCATGCGCTCGATGTTCTTCGCCACGATCGACAGCCCCAGCCCGGCGCCCACCGCCGAGGTGCGCGCCTGGTCGCCGCGGAAGAATGGCTTGGTCAGCTGCGAGAGCATGGCCGGCGCCACGCCCGCGCCGTGGTCGCGCACCTTGATCAGCACCGCATCGTTGTGCGCCTGCGCCTGGATGGTGACGCGAGCCACGTCGGTGCCGGGCGTCTTGCCGTAGCGGCGGGCGTTCTCCAGCAGGTTGGAGACCACGCGGATCAGCTCCACCTCGTCGGCCATCACCCGCAGGTCGCCGGGGACCTCGGCCGTGATGTGCATGTCCTCGTGGTCCTGCACGGCGTAGGTGCAGGCATCGACCACGTCGCGAAGCAGCACCGGCTTGAACTCGACGTGGTCCGGTCGCGCATAGTCGAGGAACTTGTCGATGATGGCGTCCAGCTGCGCGATGTCGGCCGCCATGTGGGCGCGTGCATCCTCGTCGGCGACGCTCATCTCGGTTTCCAGGCGCAGGCGCGCCAGGGGCGTGCGCAGGTCGTGTGAGATGCCGGCCAGCATCACGGCGCGGTCCTGCTCGATCTTGGCCAGCTGGTCGGCCATGCGGTTGAAGCCGATGTTCACCGCCCGGATCTCGGCCGTGCGCGCGCCTTCGTCCAGGCGGTGGGCCGCGTATTCGCCCTCGCGCACCTGCCGCGCCGCGCGCGAAAGCTGCGAGAGCGGCCGGTTGATGAAGCTGGTGATCAGCGCCGCGCCCGCCAGCGACAGCGCCATCGCGGTCACCAGCCAGATCAGCCAGGTGCGCCCGCCCACCCGGGTGAAACGGGCCGGGTCCAGCAGCAGCCAGTAGTTGTCGCTCTCGATGGCAAAGCCGATCCACAGTCCCGGCTCGTCGTTGACCACGCTGGCCACCGTGGTGCCCACGCCCAGGCGCGCGACCAGCTCCTCGGTGACGCGCGCATCCAGCTCGCCGCCGGTATAGGGCGCGTAGCGGTCGTCCGGCTCGCGCGGGACGATGCGCACGCCTTCCTGCTCAGCCAGCGTCTTGATCAGGGAGACGCGAGTGATGGCGTCCGAATACACCAGCGCCGCGCGGGTCAGGTTGACCAGCGAGGCGATCTGGTGCGCCGTCTGGATGGCGCGCGGCTCGTACTCCAGCTGCCGGAAGGTCTGCAGCCACGCGATGGTGCTGCCCACAAGCAGCAGCGCCAGCAGGAAGAAGGTGCGCCAGAACAGGCTCAGGCCCAGCCGGACCTTGCGCTTGCGGCTGGGCGGCCCGCCTTCCAGCGGGCTGGAGACGGTGACCGACGAGCTGTCCTCGAGGCCGCCCGACTGCGTGGTGGTGGGGCCGCTGGCGGCCACTGCGCTCAGGTCGTGCCGTCCGGCACGAACACGTAGCCCACGCCCCAGACGGTCTGGATGTAGCGTGGCGCAGCTGCGTCGGATTCGACCAGCTTGCGCAGGCGCGAGATCTGCACGTCCAGGCTGCGGTCGAAGGGCTCGAACTCGCGGCCGCGCGCCAGTTGGGCCAGCTTCTCACGCGACAGCGGCTGGCGCGGATGGCGCACCAGCGCCTTGAGCATGGCGAACTCGCCGGTGGTCAGCGACAGTTCCTCGCCGTCCTTGCGCAGGGTGCGCGAGCCCAGGTCGAAGCTGAAGGGGCCGAAGGTGACGGTCTCGTTGTCGGTGGAGGGCGCGCCTGGCGCTTCCAGCGGCGGGCGCCGGCGCAGCACGGCATGCACGCGGGCCAGCAGCTCGCGCGGGTTGAAGGGCTTGCCCAGGTAGTCGTCGGCGCCGACTTCCAGGCCGACGATGCGGTCCACGTCCTCGCCCTTGGCGGTCAGCATGATGATGGGGGTGCGATCGTTGGCAGCGCGCAGTCGGCGGCAGACAGACAGGCCGTCTTCGCCGGGCATCATCAGGTCGAGCACGATCAGGTCGACCGTGTCACGCAAAAGTATGCGATTGAGCGCCTTGCCGTCCTCCGCGACGATCACCTCGAACCCCTCCTGGGTGAGGTAGCGGCGCAGCAGATCACGAATGCGAGCGTCGTCGTCGACGATGACGATCTTGTCCGTACGGGCAGGTGTTTGAGTCATTTCAACAACACTGAATTTGTAACAGCGTCGATTCTGAAGCGGTTGGCGGGCCATTGAGCCCGTTTTGGCCGTGTGTTGACACAAAGTTACAAAACTTGCGACCGCTCGCGTTCGGGGGTGCAGAGCAGTCGCAGACCAATGGCAAAGTCGCACCCTTTGCGCTTCTCCACCCTAGATGCGACGTGTCCTGACCCTGCTCGTACCCCTGGCCCTGGCGGTTCCTTCCGCCGGGGCGGCGACCCCGTCGCCGCGCCCCGTGCCCACGGCCGAGCAGACCCGCATCGAGGTGCGCAAGGCAGTGGAAGCCCACCGCGCACAGGAGCGCGACGACATCCGCCGCCAGGAAGCCGAGATCGGCCGCCGCCTGACGCCCGCCGAGCGCGCGGAACTGCGCGAGCAGGTTCGGTACCAATGGCTGCTGCCCAGCAAGGCGCAAGGGCCGGCCGGCAAGCTGGAGGGCACGGTGCTCACGCCGCCGGCCCCCGGCACGCCGTCGACGGCGCCCGCGCCCGGCGCGGCGCCCGGCACGCGCGGATTCGCACCCTGACCGGGCGAAAGCCGTCCGGGCAGGCGTTCCAACACTCGACACTATTGAAGGGAATCTTTCGTTTTGAAAAACGCAATCAAGCTCATCGTTTCCTGCGGCGCACTGGCAATGGCCGGTCTGGCCATGGCGCAGAGTGCGCCGGGGGGATGGGCGCCGCCCCAGAACGTGCTGCAGCTTTCAGCGAGCGGCACGGTGGAGGTCCCGCAGGACATGATCAGCATCTCGCTGCAGGCCACGCGCGACGGCAGCGACGCCGCTGCGGTGCAGGCGCAGCTCAAGCAGGTGCTCGACGCCGCCCTGACCGAGGCGCGCAAGAGCGCCCAGCCCGGCCAGCTGGACGTGCGCACCGGCAACTTCAACCTGCACCCGCGCTACAACCGCGACGGCAAGCCGGCCGGCTGGCAGGGCAGCGCCGAGCTGCTGCTGGAAGGCCGTGATTTCGCCCGCGTGTCGCAGGTGGCTGGCCGCCTGGACCAGATGACGGTGGGCAACATCAGCTACGGCCTCACCCGCGAGAGCCGCACCAGTGCCGAGACCCAGGCGCAGACCCTGGCCATCGAAGCCTTCAAGCAGCGGGCCGGCCTGCTGGCCAAGGACTTCGGCTTCGGCGGCTACACCCTGCGCGAGGTCGCGGTCAATTCCGAGTTCGGTTCGCCCATGCCCCGCGTGATGGCGATGAAGGCACCGATGGCCGCTTCGGCCGACGCGCCCGTCCCGGTGGAACCGGGCAAGGCGAACGTCGTCGTCAACGTGTCGGGCTCGGTGCAGCTGAAGTAGGCCCCGGCCGCCGCCCGGCCGCTCCGAAGGCGGCCGAGCGCCCTCGGGGGCCTTTATTATTGGGCCGTCCAGCCGCCATCCATCTGCCAGGCCACGCCGCGCACGTTGTCGGCCGCCGGCGAGCTCAGGAACACGGCCAGGCCGCCCAGCTGCTCCACCGTGGTGAACTGCAGCGAAGGCTGCTTCTCGCCCAGCAGTTCGTTCTGCGCCTTCGAGACCGGAATGCCTTCGCGTGCCGCGCGGTCGTCGATCTGCTTTTGCACCAGGGGCGTGAGCACCCAGCCGGGGCAGATGGCGTTGCAGGTGACGCCGGTGGTGGCGGTCTCCAGCGCCAGCGCCTTGGTGAAGCCGACGATGCCGTGCTTGGCGGCCACGTAGGCCGACTTGCCGGCCGAGGCCACCAGGCCGTGCGCGGAGGCGATGTTGATGATGCGGCCCCAGTTGGCCGCGCGCATGGCGGGAACGGCCAGGCGCGAGGTGTGGAAGGCGCTGGTGAGGTTGATGGCGATGATCGAATCCCAGCGGTCGGCGGGGAAGTCCTCGACATTGGCCACGTGCTGGATGCCGGCGTTGTTCACCAGGATGTCGACTTGGCCGAAGCGCGCGGCGGCGTGCTTCATCATGTCCTCGATCTGGTCGGGCTTGCTCATGTCGGCGCCGTGGTAGTCCACCTGCACGCCGTAGGCGGCAATCTGCGCCTTCGGTGCCTCGTGGTCGCCGAAGCCGTTGAGCACGATGTTGGCGCCTTGCTGAGCCAGCGCGGAAGCGATACCCAGGCCGATGCCACTGGTGGACCCCGTGACAAGAGCGGTTTTGCCTTTGAGCATGATGAGCAATTCTCCGGATGATTTAGGATGCAGCGAGATTATCGGCACAGGACGCAAGGCAGAAAAATGACAGGACCTTCCCTCCGCTTCGTGACCTGCGCCGACGCCGATGGTGGCCACCGCATGGCCTACTGGCAGTGGGGCGAGGACGACGCGCCGCACGTCGTGCTGTGCGTCCATGGGCTCACCCGCCAGGGGCGCGACTTCGACGTCCTGGCGCAGGCGCTGCTGGCGCGCGCAAAGGGTCATCTGCGCGTGGTGTGCCCCGACGTGGTCGGGCGCGGCCAGAGCGACTGGCTGCGCAACCCGCAGGGCTACCAGTTGCCCACCTATGCAGCCGACATGCTGGCACTGCTCGCGCAGTTGCATGCGCAGCGGGAGATCGTCACGCTGGACTATGTCGGCACCAGCATGGGCGGCCTGATCGGCATGGCCATCGCCGGCAGTCCGAAGCTGCCGCTGCCTTCGCCGATCCGCAGGCTGGTGCTCAACGACGTGGGCCCCGCGATCAGCCAGTCGGCGGTCGAGCGCATCGGTGCCTACGTGGGCAAGGGCGGACGCCACGACAGCCTGGAAGCCGCGGCCGATGCCATGTGGCTGCTGTCGACCAGTTTCGGCGCGCACACGCGCGAGGAATGGCTCGAGCTCTCGCGCCACATGGTGGTCCCCGCGGCACAGCGCAGCGAGGACGGCAGCGCCAAGGCGGCGTCCGGCGAGACCGGCGGCCCTGTCATGCTGCACTACGACCCGGCCATCGGCGCGCCCATCCGCGCCATCACGCCCGAGGCGGCCACCCAGGCCGAGGCCGTGATGTGGGGCTTGTATGACGCGATCTCCGCCCGCACCTTGCTGCTGCGCGGTGCGCAGTCGGACCTGCTGACGGGCCAGACCGCGCAGGCCATGACACAGCGGGGCGCGAAGGCCCGGCTGGTCGAGTTCGAGGAAGTGGGCCACGCGCCCACGCTGGTATCACCTGCGCAGCATGGCGTGGTGGTGGACTTCCTCCTGGATTGAGAAGAATTGGATTTCGGATTTGGTAGCAGTACCTTCGCAGCAGCGCTCTTCCGTGAGCGCCGACAACATCACTGAAACCGCGTTGTCGGCCGCCACCGCAGACAGTTCTCCGGCCATGGAGAACATGCTGGCGCGCGCGCGTGCGTTCGCCGAGCCGCTGATCGCCGGCGAGACCCTCAAGACCGGCGAGAACACCCTGGCCCACGCGGATGCGGTGGCCGCCATCGTCGAGCGCATGGGTGGCTCCGAGGCCATGCAGGCAGCCAGCTACCTGGTGTACTCCTGCCAGCACCTGAACAAGCCGCTGGAAGTCATTGCCAAGGTCTTCGGCCAGAACTTTGCCCTGCTGGCGGTGGAGACCACCAAGCTGGTGCAGGTGCAGGAACAGGCGCGCTCGGCGCCCGGCGCCGGCCACCTCATCGAAGGCATGGGCACGCAGACCGAGAACGTGCGCAAGATGCTGCTGGCCTTCTCGCGCGACCTGCGGGTGGTGATGCTGCGCCTGGCCTCGCGCCTGCAGACGCTGCGCTTCGCGGCCTCGGTGCGGCGCCCGGTGACCGAGAGCGTGGCGCGCGAGTCGCTCCTGGTGTTCGCGCCGCTGGCCAATCGGCTGGGCATCTGGCAGGTCAAGTGGGAGATCGAGGACCTGTCGTTTCGCTTCCTGGAGCCCGAAACCTACAAGCTGATCGCCCAGTTGCTGGAGGAAAAGCGCGCCGAGCGCGAGGGCTACATCGAGCAGCTGCGCAACCGCCTCGAACAGGACCTGCGTGCCGAGGGCATCCAGGCCAACGTGCAGGGGCGCCCCAAGAACATCTACAGCATCGTCAAGAAGATGCGCGGCAAGTCGCTGGACTTCGCGCAGGTCTTCGACATCATGGCGCTGCGCGTGATCGTGCCCGACGTGAAGGACTGCTACGCGGCCCTGGCCTGGGTGCATTCGAACTTCCAGCCCATCGACGAGGAGTTCGACGACTACATCGCGCGGCCCAAGCCCAACGGCTACCAGTCGCTGCACACGGTGGTGCGCGAGCGGATCAACGGCCATGCGGGCAAGCCCATCGAGATCCAGATCCGGACCGAGGAGATGCACGACCATGCCGAGCACGGCGTGGCTGCGCACTGGGCCTACAAGGAGGCCGGCACCAAGGGGTATGCAGGCGTCTGGGCCGGCGGCGAGTACGACGCCAAGATCGCGGTGCTGCGCCAGCTGCTGGCCTGGGAGCGCGACCTGTCGGGCGGCGAGCAGGGCAAGGGCCTGTTCGACGACCGCATCTACGTGCTCACCCCCGATGCGGCCATCGTCGAGCTGCCGCAGGGTGCGACGCCGGTGGACTTCGCCTACAGCGTGCACACCAGCCTGGGCCACCGCTGCCGCGGCGCGCGGGTGGACGGGGCCATGGTGCCGCTGAACACGCCGCTGCAGAACGGGCAGACGGTGGAGGTCATCGCAGTGAAGGACGGCGGCCCGTCGCGCGACTGGCTCAACGCCGACCTGGGCTACCTGGCGAGCCACCGTGCGCGCGCCAAGGTGCGCGCCTGGTTCAACGCGCAGATCACGCACGAGACCATCGCTCGCGGCCGCGAGGCGGTGGAGAAACTGCTGCAGCGCGAAGGCAAGACGGCACTGCGGCTGGAAGACCTGGCAGGACGGCTTGGCTTCAAGTCGGCCGACAACCTGTTCGAGGTGGTGGGCAAGGACGAGTTCTCGCTGCGCAACATCGAGAACCTGCTGCGTCCGGCCGAGGCACCGGCGCAGGCCGACGACGGCGTGCTCATCAAGAAATCGCGTGGCAGCGACAAGGCGGGCAAGAGCGGCGTGCTGGTGGTGGGCGTCTCATCGCTCATGACCCAGCTGGCCAAGTGCTGCAGGCCTGCGCCGCCTGATGCCATCGGAGGCTTCGTCACGCGCGGCCACGGCGTGAGCATCCACCGGGCCGACTGCAGCAACTTCCGCTCGATGTCGGTGAACCAGCCCGAGCGCGTGGTCGACGTCGAATGGGGCAGCCCCAAGGGAGACCAGGGCGCGGTCTACGCGGTGGACGTGGCGGTGGAGGCGGCCGACCGCCAGGGCCTGCTGCGCGACATCTCCGACGTGTTCGCACGCGAGAAGATGAACGTGATCGGCGTGCAGACCCAGTCGGTGAAGGGCACGGCCTGGATGACGTTCACCATCGAGATCGCCGACGCGACGCGCCTCTCGCAGGTGCTGCAGGTGGTCAAGGCGGTGAACGGTGTGCGCTCCGCGCGCCGTCGATGACAGAAGCTCTCGAAAAGTTTGCTACAATCGCGGTCTTCCTAGGAAACGCTTAGGCGCGTAGCTCAGTTGGTTAGAGCACCACCTTGACATGGTGGGGGTCGTTGGTTCGAATCCAATCGCGCCTACCAAGCCTTTTCAGGGAAGCATCAAGGACTCCGCAGACATGCCGAGTCCTTTTTTGTTGGCCGCAACGCCCTGCGGCCAGAGCCGGTTCCACCAGCGCCCTTCGTCGGCCGATGCCGACACGCGCGCGGGGCGCAACTGGGCCATGTGCTCGCGGCCCCGGCGCCGGCATTCCGCTTCCAGCGCATGTGCAACGCCGAAGGCCGGCCGCACGCCGTGCGCCGCCTGCTTGCGCCACAGGGCGGCAAGATCTTGCAGTTCCTCGTCGAGTAGCAAGGCGAGCTGCTGCGGGGTCGGGGGCGTCATCAACATGGTGGCTTCTGCGTGTGGTTCAATACGAGCGCCAGTGTCCAGAGCGTAACGCCCGGCTACCGTCGTACGGCGCAGGGCTTGTGCGTAGGACGCCACGCCGCTTTCAAATTCTTGCCAGGCGCGGTTCCCACCAGGCGGGCAACAGCCGTGCCACCTCGGGCCGGGCGAAGCGCTCGTCCAGCAGCCACACCACGCCCTCGTCGCTCTCGCTGCGGATCACGCGGCCGGCGGCCTGTACCACCTTGCGGATGCCGGGATAGAGATAGGTATAGGCATAGCCGTTGCCGAAGCGCTCTTCCATGCGCGCGCGCATGCGCTCGTTCAGCGGGTCGTGCTGCGGCAGGCCCAGCGTGGCGATGAAGGCGCCCACCAGTTGCTCGCCGGGCAGGTCCACGCCTTCGCCGAAGATGCCACCCAGCACCGCGAAGCCGATGCCGCTGGTGCCGCCGGTGCGAAAGCGCTCGACGAAGGCGCTGCGCTCGTCTGCGCGCATGCCACGCCGCTGGCTCCAGGCCGGGACCTGCGGATGGCGTAGCGCGAGCGCGTCGGCGGCCATGTCCAGGTATTCGAAGCTGCTGAAGAAGGCCAGGTAGTTGCCGGGGCGGCGCTCGAACTGCGCGGCCAGGATGTCGACCAGGCGTGAGAGCGAATGGGGGCGGTCTTCCAGCCGCGTGGACAGCGCCCGTGCGAGATGCACGTCCAACTGCCGCGCCTCGAAGGGCGAGTCGACGTCGATCGTGGCGGTGTTCTCCGGCAGGCCCAGGGTGTCGCGGTAGAAGTCGAAGGGCGAGAGCGTGCCCGAGAAGCACACGCAGCTTCGCGCGGCGGCGAACCTCGGGCGCAGGAAGGGCGCAGGGATCAGGTTGCGCAGGGCCAACTGCCTCGCGTCGCCGGCGGGGGAGAAGTCCAGCACCGAATGCTCGTCGAAGCTTTCGGCCAGGCGGGCGAATTGCAGCACTTCGAAGAAGAGGGCGTGCAAGGGGCCCTCGGGCAGCTTGGGATTGGCGTTGAAGTGCTCCGCCAGGCATGCGGCCGAATCGCGCAGCGCGAAGAGCAGGTTGTCGGGCAGCGTGTCCAGCAGCGCATCGCCCGCGCATTGGTCCTCGGCGCGGCGCCACTCGGTGCGCAGCACCTTCAGCGCGCGGGCAGCCGCCGGTGGCGCCAGCTTGCGCGCCGCGTCGAAGGCGGCGTCGCTCAGCTGTGCCGAGTACATGGCGCGCGCGCGTTCCAGCAGGTTGTGCGCCTCGTCCACCAGCAGCGACACCTGCCACTCTTCCTCCCGCGCCAGCACGTACAGGAAGGCGCTGGGATGAAAGTAGTAGTTGAAGTCGCCCACGATGACGTCGCACCAGTGCGCCATTTCCTGGGCCAGGAAATAGGGGCACACGGCATGGTTTGCGGCCAGCTTCGAGAGCCCGGCGCGGTCCAGGACCGGGATGGCGGCAGCTTCTTCACGCGCTGCGGGCAGCCGGTCGTAGAAGCCGCGCGCGAGGGGACAAGCCTCGCCGTGGCAGGCGGCACCCGGATGCACGCAGGCCGATTCTCGCGCCTCGATCTCCAGAACCCGCAGGTCGTGCGTGCCCTTGTCGCGAAGCTCGCGCAATGCCTCGAGCGCGACGGCACGGCCCGGCGTCTTGGCGGTGAGGAAGTAGACCTTGTCGATGCGATGCTGCGCCTTGGCCTTGAGCATCGGATAGATCGAGGCCAGCGTCTTGCCGATGCCGGTGGGCGCCTGCGCCAGCAGGCAGCGCCGCGCAGCGCTGGCTTGGTAGATTCGGCGCGACAACTCGAGCTGGCCGGGCCGGAACGCGGGTCGGGGAAAGGACAGGCCGGACAAGGCTTGCGACAAAGCCTCGGCGCGGCGCGCCTGCGAGCGCGCCCAGCCGAGATAGCGCTGAGCCAGCGCCTGCAGCTGCTCGCACAGGGTGGCGGCGTCCAGTTGCTCTTCGAGCGTGGTCTCGGTCTCGCTGTCCAGGTCGAAGTACACCAGCGCCACCCGCAGGCCAGGCAGCTTGCGCTCGATGCACAGCATGGCGGCATAGGCCCGGGCCTGTGCCCAGTGCAGGGCGCGCTGGTTGGGCTTGACGCCTTCGGCGGCGCCGCGGCACGTCTTGATCTCTTCCAGGCGCTGCGCCTGCGGGTCGAAGCCGTCGGCGCGGCCGCGCACGCGCAGGCCCTCGAAGCGCCAGTCGAGCGTGACCTCGGTCTCGTAGTCCGGGCCACGCCGTGCCTGCACCAGGCGGTGGCCGGCCATGCCTTGCAGCGCAGTGGGCGCAGGCGTGAAGCGCAGGTCGAGGTCGCCCGCCTGGGCGGCGAAGGCGCACAGCCGCCGCACCGACACGGTCAGTTCGGAAGAGGCTTCAGGCAACGGGGAGGGCGCAGGTGCGGACACCCCGAAACTGTACACATGTCCAGTAAATCACAGTGGGACAGTGGCTCTCATCCTGGCGAATGAATTTTGTTCGTGCGCCTTGTGTTAACTTGGTTCAAGATGTTCTGACAATGTCCAAACCGCGCGAATGAACACCTTGCCCAATGACTCCGATGCCACGCCGAACGAGGAAATCCGGCTGGCCGCACTGATGCGGCAGGCGCCGCTGGAATTTGCACGCGTAGTCTACGGCCTCAACGACCGGGCCAGCGGGCGAGCCGAGACCATGGCCGCCGAAGACGTCGCGCGCAGCGAGCGCCACGGCATGCCGGTGACGCGGGAGCGGGCCGAACAGCGGGCCCGCGCCTATCTGCCGGTGGGCGGTCACGAACATTGCCCGCGCTGCTGGGTGTTCAACGGCGTGAAGAACCTGCTGGTCTTCAAGGAAGGCGACGAGGAGCGGCCCGAGACCGCGGCCTGCAAGGTCTGCGGTGCCGAATACGCCTGCGCCGTTGATTGAGGGAATCCCGAAGAGGGTAAACCTTGGCGCGGTGCAACAAACGCGCTCCCTAGAATGGCCCGCGCGCCATGCGTCCAACCCTGAAGGAGAGTTCCCAAGTGCAGAGCAAGAAGGCCGCCGGCAAGCCGGCGCAGCGCGTGATCAAGAAGTATCCCAACCGCAGGCTCTATGACACGGAAACCTCCTCCTACATCACGCTGGCCGAGGTCAGGCAGCTGGTGATGGCCAAGGCATCCTTCGTGGTGCGCGACGCCAAGACGGGGGACGACCTCACGCGCAGCATTCTTCTGCAGATCATCCTGGAGGAAGAAGCCGGCGGCGCACCCATGTTCAGCGAGCAGGCCCTGGCCAGCATCATCCGTTTCTACGGCCAGGCGATGCAGGGCTACATGGGGCCGTACCTCGAGAAGAACATCCAGGCCATGACCGACCTGCAGGCGCAGATGGCCGAGAACGCCGAGACCCTGTCGCCCGAGATGTGGTCCAACTTCCTGTCGATGCAGTCGCCCATGCTGCAGGGGCTGATGGGCAACTACGCCGAGCAGTCCAAGAATGCGTTCAAGCAGCTGCAGGAGCAGATGCAGAAGAACACCGAGCAGGCGCTGGCCGCCTTCGGCATCAAGCGCCCCTGATCTTTCGCGGCGGAAGGCCCCGCGCGGGCCGGCGGCTGCGTTCCCTGGGACAATAGGGGGATGGCCGAAGCAGCAACCCCCGTACGTCTTGAAAATCCCGCCACGGCGCCCAAAGTGGGCTTCGTGAGCCTGGGCTGCCCCAAGGCCCTGACCGATTCCGAACTGATCCTCACGCAACTCAGCGCCGAGGGCTACCAGACCTCCAAGACCTTCGAGGGCGCCGACCTTGTCATCGTCAACACCTGCGGCTTCATCGACGACGCCGTCAAGGAAAGCCTGGACACCATCGGCGAGGCGCTGGCCGAGAACGGCCGCGTGATCGTCACCGGCTGCCTGGGCGCCAAGAGCGGCGATGGCGGCGGCAACCTGGTGCGCCAGATGCACCCCAGCGTGCTGGCCGTGACCGGCCCGCATGCCACGCAGGAGGTGATGGACGCGGTCCATGCCAACCTGCCCAAGCCGCACGACCCCTTCGTGGACCTGGTGCCGCCCATGGGCATCAAGCTCACGCCCAAGCACTACGCTTACCTGAAGATCAGCGAAGGCTGCAACCACCGCTGCACCTTCTGCATCATCCCGTCGATGCGCGGCGACCTGGTGTCGCGGCCCATCGGCGACGTGCTCAAGGAAGCCAAGGCGCTGTTCGAGGGCGGCGTGAAGGAACTGCTGGTGATCAGCCAGGACACCTCGGCCTACGGCGTGGACGTGAAGTACCGCACCGGCTTCTGGGACGGCACGCCCGTGAAGACGCGCATGCTGGAACTGGTGCGCACCCTGGGCGAGATCGCCGAGCCCTACGGCGCCTGGGTGCGGCTGCACTACGTGTACCCCTATCCCAGCGTGGACGAGATCATTCCGCTGATGGCTTCGGGCCTCGTGCTGCCCTACCTCGACGTGCCGCTGCAGCACAGCCACCCGGCCGTGCTCAAGCGCATGAAGCGGCCCGCGAGCGGCGAGAAGAACCTGGAGCGCATCGCCAGGTGGCGCGAACTGTGCCCGGAGCTGGTGATTCGCAGCACCTTCATCGCGGGCTTCCCGGGCGAGACGGAAGAAGAGTTCGAGCATCTGCTCGACTTCATCCGCGAAGCCGGGATCGATCGCGCCGGCTGCTTCGCATACAGCCCGGTGGAAGGTGCCACGGCCAACGACATCCCCGGCATGCTCCCGGAAGCAGAGCGCGAGGCACGCCGCTCGCGCTTCATGGAAGTGGCGGAGGAAGTGTCGATTGCGCGGCTTCGTCGTCGCATCGGCGCAACGATGCAGGTGCTGGTCGACTCCGCACCGGCGATGGGCCGCAAGGGCGGGGTGGGGCGAAGCTATGCGGACGCGCCCGAGATCGATGGCATCGTGCGGCTGCTGCCGCCCGAGAAGATCAGCAAGCAGCTCAAGGTGGGCGAGTTCACGAAGGCGCGCGTGGTCGACACGCAGGGCCACGACCTGATTGCGCTACCGATCTGAGGCGGCGACAAGCAGGCCTTGCGTTCGCACGTGGCGCCGCAGTGTCAGCAGTGTGTGTCATGATGACTGCGCGAAGCCCTCGTCAGAGGGGCTTCGCGCCCAGAGACGAGACGACGCAACCCGAACATGCCTGCCGCCAGTACAAACAAAAATCCCCTGCAAACTCTCATTTGCAGGGGATCTTGTTGTTTGGTGCCCAGAAGAGGACTCGAACCTCCACGATGTTACTCGCTAGTACCTGAAACTAGTGCGTCTACCAATTCCGCCATCTGGGCCCGCATGCTGCTGAGTTAACCTCAGCAACATGTTTTGTTTTTCAGGAACGAGAGGAATCATATCAAAAATTTAGGCCACTCCGGCGTTCTGTCGGAAGAAGTTGAAGGAATTGTCCAAGGACACCGCGACGGACACGGCTTCGTGTTGCGCGATGACGGTGATGCGGACATCTATCTGCCCCCCAACGAGATGCGTGCGGTCCTGCACAAGGACCGTGTGAAAGCGCGCGTGGTGCGGCAGGACCGGCGCGGTCGCCCCGAGGGCCGCGTCGTTGAAATCGTCGAGCGTCCCGAGCAGCCCATCATCGGCCGCCTGCTGCATGAAGGCGGCGTGTGGCTCGTGGCGCCTGAAGACAAGCGCTACGGGCAGGACGTGCTCATTCCCAAGGGCGCCACCGGCCCCGCCAAGGTCGGGCAGGTGGTGGTGGTGCAGCTCACCGAGCCGCCGGCCCTGTTCGGCCAGCCGGTGGGCCGCGTGAAGGAAGTGCTGGGCGAAATCGACGACCCCGGCATGGAGATCGAGATCGCGGTGCGCAAGTACGGCGTGCCGCACGAATTCTCCGAAGCCTGCCTGGCGCAGGCCAAGGCGCTGCCCGACAAGGTCCGCCCCGCCGACAAGCGCGGCCGCATCGACCTGACCGACATCCCGCTGGTCACCATCGACGGCGAGGATGCGCGCGACTTCGACGACGCCGTCTATTGCGAGCCCGCCAAGGTCGGCCGCGCCAAGGGCTGGCGGCTGCTGGTGGCCATCGCCGACGTGAGCCACTACGTGCAGACGGGCAGCGCGCTGGACATCGACGCCTACGACCGCGCCACCAGCGTGTACTTCCCGCGCCGCGTGATCCCCATGCTGCCGGAGAAGCTTTCCAACGGCCTGTGCTCGCTCAACCCCGATGTCGAACGCATGTGCATGGTGTGCGACATGCTGGTCACCGGTACCGGCGAGATCTATGCCTACCAGTTCTATCCGGCGGTGATGCACAGCCATGCCCGCTTCACCTACACCGAGGTGGCGGCCATCCTGGCCAACACCCGCGGCTCGGAGGCCGCAAGGCGCAAGGACCGGGTGAAGGACCTGCTGAATCTGCACGACGTGTACCGCGCGCTGCTCAAGGCGCGCTCGGTGCGCGGCGCGGTGGACTTCGAGACCACCGAGACGCAGATCATCTGCGACGAGGCCGGCCGCATCGAGAAGATCGTGCCCCGCGTGCGCACCGAGGCGCACCGGCTCATCGAGGAAGCCATGCTGGCGGCCAACGTGTGCAGCGCCGACTTCATCGCCGAAGGCAAGCACCCGGGCCTGTTCCGCGTGCACGAAGGCCCGACGCCCGAGAAGAAGGAGATCCTGCGCAACTACCTCAAGGCCATGGGCGTGGGCATGTCGATCAGCGACGATCCGCGTCCCGCCGAGTTCCAGGCAGTGGCCGAAGCCACCAAGGACCGGCCCGATGCGCAGCAGATCCACACCATGCTGCTGCGCTCCATGCAGCAGGCCATCTACACGCCGATCAACAGCGGCCACTTCGGCCTGGCCTACGAGGCCTACACGCACTTCACCAGCCCGATCCGGCGCTATCCCGACCTGCTGGTGCATCGCGTGATCAAGGCCATCCTGGGCAAGACCAAGTACCAGCTGCCCATGCTGCCCACGCCAGGCGAAGCGCACGCGAAGCTGGCCAAGCGCCTGGCCTCGAGAGTGAAGGCGCCCGCCAACAAGCCCCAGAAGGCAACCGTCGCACCGAGCAAGGAAGTGTTGGCCTGGGAGGCCGCGGGCCTGCACTGCAGCGCCAACGAGCGCCGCGCCGACGAGGCCAGCCGCGACGTCGAGGCCTGGCTCAAGTGCAAGTACATGCGCGAGCACCTGGGCGAGGAATACGGCGGCGTGGTCACCGCGGCCACCACCTTCGGCATCTTCGTGACGCTCGACGCCATGTATGTCGAGGGGCTGGTGCACATCACCGAGCTGGGCGGCGAGTACTTCAAGTTCGACGAGACGCGCCAGGAACTGCGCGGCGAGCGCACCGGCATCCGCTACGCCATCGGCTCGCGCGTGCGGGTGCAGGTGAGCCGCGTGGACCTGGACGGCCGCAAGATCGACTTCCGCCTGGTGCGCGAAGGCGAGGAACTCACCAACCGCGCCCTCAAGGACAAGGGCCTGCCCGGTCCGACCGGCGTGCCCGTGAAGGCCGCCGACAAGCGCTCGGGACGCAAGAAGACCGAGGCTTCGCGTTCGGCACAATCGCCCATCCAGGCCCTGCGCACGGCGGTCAAGAAGGCCGCCAGCAAGATGAAGGGCAAGGGGCGCACCGCGCGCCGATGAACTTGAACAACGAGGAGATCAAGCGAGATGAGTGAAGCAACGAGCCGCATTGCAATCGTGACCGGCGCAGGCACCGGCATCGGCCGCGCCGCCGCACTGGCCCTTCTGGGCGACGGCTGGAAGGTGGCCCTGGCGGGCCGCCGCGCCGAGCCGCTGGAGGCGGTGGCCAAGGAGTCCGGCGCGGGCGACCGGGTGCTGGCGGTGCCCACCGACGTGGCCGATCCGAAGTCGGTGGAGGCGCTTTTCGCCGCCGCGGTCGCCAAGTTCGGCCGCGTCGACCTGCTCTTCAACAACGCCGGCGTGGGCAACCCGCCCGGCCCGTTCGAAGACTGGACGGCCGAGCAGTGGAAGGGCGTGGTGGACATCAACCTGAACGGCATGTTCTATTGCATCCAGCAGGCCTTCCGCACGATGAAGTCGCAAAGCCCGCGAGGCGGCCGCATCATCAACAACGGCTCCATCTCGGCCAGCGCACCGCGCCCCAACTCGATCGCCTACACCGCCACCAAGCATGCCGTTCAGGGCCTGACCAAGACGGCCTCGCTGGACGGGCGCAAGTACGACATCGCCGTGGGCCAGGTCGACGTGGGCAATGCCATGACCGAACTGGCGGCACGCATGGCCAAGGGCGTGCCGCAGGCCAATGGCGAGCTGGCGATCGAGCCCTTGATCGATGTGGCCATCGTCGGCCAGTCAGTGCTCTACATGGCGAACCTGCCGCTGGAGGCCAACGTGCTGTTCCACACGATCATGGCGACCAAGATGCCCTTCGTGGGCCGCGGCTGAAGAGCGTGTTCAGCCGCCGGCCAGCGCGCCGGCGGTGAGCGGCCTGCCGGCCGGCCAGCCGTCGGCCAGCGCGCCGTGGTGCCAGACGGCACGGCGCGCGGCGGCCAGGGCTTCGTGGCCGGCCGCGAGTTCGGCGCCGATCATTCCTGCCAGCACATCGCCCGTGCCACCCGTGGCCAGGAGGGCGTTGCCACTCAGGTTGATGAACGGCGCCTCGTCGGGCGCCGCAATGACCGAGCCCGATCCCTTGAGCACCACCACCGATTGAAATTGCGCCGCGAGCGCGCGTGCAGCCTTCAGCCGGTCGCACTGGACGCCAGCCGTGTTGGTGCCCAGCAGGCGCGCGGCTTCCAGCGGATGCGGTGTCAGCACTGTCTGCTGGCCTCGATCGCGGCGTGCCGCCACTGCGCTTTGCAGCGAGCCGTCGGCCGCGATTGCATTGAGCGCATCCGCATCGAGCACCGCCCGCGGCGTCTCCGCAAGCACGCGAGGCAGCAGGGCCTGCACCGCCGTTCCGCCGCCGCAGCCGCAGACGACCGTGGGCTGCGTCCAGTCCATGGCGGCGGGATTGCGGAACATCAACTCGGGCTGCACCGTCGACAACGACGGCCGCGCCTTGTCCAGCAGCGCCACGAATACGCGGCCTGCGCCGCCATGCAGCGCGGCGCTCGCGGCCAGCAGCGCCGCGCCCGCCATCCCTTGTGCGCCGCCGAGCACCGCGACATCGCCGTAGCTGCCCTTGTGCGTGGCGTGGGCGCGCGACTCGCGCCTGGGCTCGGTGTTGAGCAAGGCCGCGGCCACTTCCTGTCCAGGCGCGCAGCCCAGGTCGTCGAACCAGACCTCGCCGGCCGCGTCGCGGCCTTGGGCGGTGAAGACGCCGGGCTTGAGCGTCAGCAGGTTCAGGCAGTGGCGCGCGCCACCGTGTCCGAAGTCGAAGCGGGCCACTCCGGTGTCGGCGTCGAGGCCGGAAGGCAGGTCGACAGCGAGCACCGGCGCGCCGCAGCGATAGATGCGTTCCAGCCAGCGCGCCATGCCCTCGGCCGGCGCGCGGGTCGCGCCCAGGCCCAGCAGGGCGTCGATCGCCAGGTCATGCTCGGCGGGCCGCTCGGTCAGGAATGGCACCTGCGCCTGGCGTGCGCGCTGCAGGGCATCGAGCGCGTCCGGAGGCAAACGCGCCTCGTCACCGGCAAAGCTGATGCAGGCATCGAAGCCGCGCGACTTCAACTGCGCGGCTGCCTCGAAGCCGTCCCCGCCGTTGTTGCCGGGGCCGCAGGCAATCCAGATCGTGCGCGCGTGCGGCACCAGCGCCGCGGCCAGTTGCGCCACCGCGAGGCCCGCGCGGCGCATCAGTGTGTGAGGCGGCAGTGCGGCCGCGCTGGCCTGCTCGATGCGCCGGCTCGCGGCCACGTCGAACACGGGAAGCTCGCTGTGGCCGGAAATGCGCTGCATGGTGGACGGGCTCGTTAGCCCCGCAGCAGGCGTTCCACGCCCAGGCCTTCCAGGTCGATGCCCGGGTCCTGCCCGCCGACGAGGTCGGCCAGCACCCGCGCGCTGCCGCAGGACAGGGCCCAGCCGCTGGAGCCATGGCCCAGGTTGAGCCACACCCCCGGCACGCCGCTGGCGCCGATGACGGGCGGCCCGTCGGGCAGCATGGGGCGCGCGCCCTTCCATTGCTGGACGCCCTGCTTGAGCGTCACCGCGCCCGGAAACCAGTCGTGAAGCACCTTGTAGAGTGTCTTCAGCGCCGCCGGATCGATGCGGTCCGCGGAGCCACCGAGCTCGGCGCCGCCGGCCACGCGCACGCGCCTGCCGAGGCGCGAGATGGCGACCTTGAAGCGCTCGTCCATCACCGCGCTGCGCGGGGCGTGCAGCGCTTCCTTGATGTGCGCGCTGACCGAGTGGCCGTAGACCGGCGTCAGTGGAATGCGCAGCCCCAGCGGCTTCAGCAGCCGCGTCGAGGCCAGGCCAGCGCAGACGACGACGGCATCGAAATCCAGGGCGGGCGAACCGCCCGCCAGCGTCAGCGAGCGCGGTGCCGCGCGGGTCAGCGGCGCGATGTCGCAGCCGAAGTGGAAGGTCGCACCCAGCGACTCGGCCTCGCGCTTGAGCAGCAGGGCGAACTGGCGACAGTTGCCCACCTCGTCGTCGGGCAGGTGGATGGCGCCGGACAGCTCGGTCTCGGTGTTGAGCGCCGGCTCGATCTTTCGCGCCTCGTCGGCGTCGATCTCGCGGAACCTGGCGCCGGCGGTGCGCAGCACTTCCAGCCCCGGCTGCACGAGCTTGTGCTCGCGCTTGCCGCGCAGCAGGACCATGTAGCCCTCGCTGCGGTCGTACTCCATCTCGCGCTCGGCCACGATGTCGTGCAGGCGCAGGCGGCTGTAGAAGGCCAGGCGCTGCATGCGGGCGCGGTTCTGCAGGTAGGCCTCGAGCGTACAGGCGCGCTGGAAGCGCGACATCCAGCCGACGTCCCGCAAGGACAGCGGCCAGCGCAGCTTGACGGCACCGTGCGTGGAGAACAGGGAGCGCAGCACCTTGCCGCGCATGCCGGGGGCAGCCCAGGGCGTGACGTAGCCGGGCGCGACCACGCCGGCATTGGCAAAGCTCGATTCCTCGGCTGCCGAGTTGCGGCGGTCGAACACGGACACCTCGTGGCCGTCGACGCTCAACTCCCAGGCGGTGGTGATGCCGACGATGCCGGCGCCCACGATCGCGATTTTCATTGGATGCTTGGATCTGCAGATGGCGAGCGCCTTTTCCGGCGCTCGCGGAAGAAGGTTCCGAGCATAGACGAGCGCAAGCCCCGCGCCGGTGGCCAAAAGCTACTTCAGCCGCCGCTGCACCAGGATCACCACCGCCGCGCCCAGGGCGAGTGCCGCCAGCAGCCGGTAGAGGTCCCCGCAGGACATCAGCAGCGCCTGCTGGTCGACCAGGCGCGACAAAGACGCCATCGCGGCATGGTGCGCCTCGCCGCTGGACAGGCCCTGGGCCGTGAGGGAGGCCTGCAGCCCGTCCAGCCAGTTGCTGGCTTGCGGGCTCGACGTGTCGATGTGCGAGGCGATCTGGCTGGCGTTGGCGAACTGCCGGTCCTGCAGCGTGATGGCCGCCAGTGCCGAGGCGAAGGTGCCGGCCACCTGGCGCATCAGGTTCTTGCTCTGGTAGCCGTGCGCGAAGCGCTCGTCGCCCAGGTCGCGGAAGGTCAAGCCGGCCACCGGCAGCACCAGCAGCGCGCCGAAGACGCCCTTGGCGGCCAGTGCGAAGAGGAGGGCGCCGGCGGGCGCTTCGGGCGGCATGCTGGAGAGCATCCAGGCCGCCACTGCCAGGGCCAGTGCGCCGGCTGCCATCAGCGGCTTCTTGCGCGGCAGCCGTGCGCCGCGCTTGATGTAGGCCCAGGCCGCCGCCAGGGTCACGAGCGCAGAGAAGGTGTTGAGCCAGCCGGCCGTGATCAGCGGGATGCCCAGCCCGCGCTCCGCGTAGATCGGAAAGACGTAGCCGCTGGCACCCGCCAGGCAGTAGTGGACGAAGTACAGGCCCAGCCCTGCCAGGTAGACCGGGTGCCCCAGTTCGCGCAGCCGCACCAGTGGTTCGTCATGGCGCAGCTGGTGCGCGAAGAACCAGGCCAGCAGGCCGAGCCCGCACAGCGCGGTGATCGCGAGCCGCGCCGGATGTGCGAAGGCCTCGAAGCGCGCCTGCGCCAAGCCCATCTGCACCAGCGTCACGGCGGCGGCGAAGAGCAGCAGCGGGCCGGCGGCCCAGCGCACCGGCTCGCCGCCGCGCCCGGCGTTGTCGGGCATCAGCCACCACGCGCCCGCCATCGCCAGCGCGGCCAGGGGCAGGGAGGCCAGGAAGACCCAGCGCCAGCCCCAGTGCTCCACCAGCGCCGCCGACAGCAGCGGTCCGGCCGCCGACAGCGCGAAGGCCACCATCATGAAGTCCTTCAGTGCGCGGGGCCGGTCGCGCGGGCCGAAGAGCATGGGCACCAGCACCCGGCAGCTGGTGAAGAGGGCGCCGCCGCCAAAGCCCTGCAGCAGGCGCGCCAGCGTCAGCTGCGGCAGGTCCTGCGCGCCCGCGCAGGCCAGCCCGCCGAGCATGAACAGCGCCAGGGCCGCGCTCAGGTAGCGACGGTAGCCGAAATGGCGCGACAGCCACTGCTGCAGCACGATCATGGTCATGCTGCCGATGGCGTAGGCCGCCTGCACCTGCGCAAACTCGCGCGGTGCCGCGTCGATGCCGCCCACGATGTGGCTGGCGGCAAAGACGAACATGCCGTTCTCCAGGAACTCGACCCCCACGGTGAGGCCCAGCAGCAGCATCAGCAGCCGCTTCCTGTCGGCGTGCCAGCCCCAACTCATGGCGATTCCGGTGGCGACAGTTCCCTGTGCAAGAGCTTGAGCACGCGCAGGGCCTTGCCGGTGCCATCGGTGCCGACGGCGGACCAGCCGGACTGGTAGGCCGCATGCACCCCGGGCGCGGCGCGGCGCAGCAGGTCGCGCGCGGCATCGGTCTGGGCTAGGTGCAGGCTGCGGCGGTCCGTGCTGCTTCCGGCCAGCCGCTGGGCCAGGCCCTTCTTCTCGAGGCCGTCGAGCAGACGGGTGACCTGGGTGCGCGTGGCGTCCAGCGTGGTGCTCAGGTCGGAAGGGCGCAGCGGCTCGACGGCATGGTCGGCGATCAGCACCAGGGCCAGGTACTCGCGCATGTCGATGCCGAAGGGAGCCAGTGCTTCGTCGATGCGCGCTTCCAGCAGATGCGCCACGCGAAACAGCATCCGCGAGGCGGCAATGGCGTTGGCCAGTTCGGGTGGCCGGCCGGCCAGCAGGCGATCGAGACGGGAAGGCTGGGTCATTTCATTCGAAATAGTTTCATGTGAAATTATATCGAATGAAATTGAATTCCGCTCGGAGGTCCCTCCAACCGTCTTGCGGGCCTGGGCCGCTACGCGTCCTTCAGCAGCGCTTCCACCTGAAGGCCGATGCCCAGGATGTCGTCATCGTGAAGCGCTCCGTGCCACAGCATCAGGCCGGCCGGCGCCTCGCCCGCCGCCTGGCAGGGCAGGGACAGCGCGCAGCCGTCCAGCATGTTGACCACGGACGGATTGCGCAGGAGCAGGCCGTTGAGCCGGAAGAAGGCTTCGTCGCGCTCGGCGCCCGGCGCCACCCGCGCGATGGGCGGCGCGATGACCGGGACGGTGGGGGAGAGCACCGCGTCGAATCCGGCCAGCGCAGCTTCCATGCGTGCGATCCATTCGGCGCGTGCCTTCACCAGGTCGAGGTACTCGAAGGCCCGCATGTCGGCGCCCTTGACGATGCGCTGCGCCACCCGCGGGTCGTAGCCGGCGGCGCTGCGTTCCAGCAACTGTCGGTGCCAGGCGTAGCTCTCGGCGGCGGAGAAGCCGCCGGTGGCGTTGATGGCGGGCAGGTCGGCCAGGGGCGGCAGCGAGATCTCCTCGATGCGTGCGCCCGCGTCGCGCAGGCTGCTCAGGGCACGCTCGAAGGCCCGCGACACTGCGGGCTCCAGGGCGTCCTGGAACAGTTCCTTGACCACGGCGAAGCGGCGTTCCGGCAGAGGCCTGGCGCTGGGCGCAACGCTGCGCGCCGACAGGATCCCGTGCGCCACCACCGCATCGCGTACCGAGCGGGTCATGGCGCACACGGTGTCCAGCGTGGTCGACAGCGGCAGTGCGCCCTCGGTTGGCACGAGGCGCGCGGTGTTCTTGAAGCCGACGATGCCGTTCAGCGCAGCGGGGATGCGGATGGAACCTCCGGTATCCGAGCCCAGGCCGATGAAGGCGGCGCGTGTGGCCACCGAAATGGCCGCGCCGGACGAGGAGCCGCCCGGCACGGCCCCGGCCAAGGCTGCGTTCGACGGCGTGCCATGGTGCGGATTGATGCCGACGCCCGAGAAGGCGAACTCGGTCATGTTGGTGCGTCCGATCAGGATGCCGCCGGCGGCACGCAGCCGCGCCACGGCGGGCGCATCGGCCTTTGCGGCAGGCGCATGCGACAGCACCACCGAGCCGGCCGGGGAGGGCTGGCCGGCGATGTCGAACAGGTCCTTGGTCGACACTGCGAGGCCGGCGAGCGGCGAATTCGGGCGAGAGGCCTCGGATTCGGCCAAGGCCTCATCGAACATCGTCCGGGTAAAAACATGCGCGCAGGCGGGCGAACGGGCGGCCGCCAGGCTGCGTTCCATTTCGGTGCGGGCGCTGCGGCGGCCGGCCAGGATGTCGGCGCGGATCTGGAGAAGGTCTTCTTGCATGGGCCCAGAGCGTACAAGATGAGGGAAAGCACGGGGTGGCGTGCTATACTCTCTGGGTTTCGCTGATTGCGTGCGTCGCCTCTTTGGGGCAGGCGTCACCACAGTTGGAAACGCATCCGCAAACCGGTCCACTCAAGGTGTTGCAGTCCTCATGGCGAGGCGCAAAACGGGCCGGATTTTAGACATAACCTTTGGAGTTCAATCCCATGTCGACCACCATGCGCGAAATGCTGGAAGCCGGTGTCCATTTCGGCCACCAAACCCGCTTCTGGAACCCCAAGATGGCCCCGTTCATCTTTGGCAGCCGCAACAAGATCCACATCATCAACCTGGAAAAGTCGCTCCCGATGTTCCAGGACGCGATGAAGTACGCCAAGCAGCTCACCGCCAACCGCGGCACCATCCTGATGGTGGGCACCAAGCGCCAGGCTCGTGAAATCGTTGCCGCCGAAGCCCGCCGCGCCGGCGTGCCCTTCGTCGACACCCGTTGGCTCGGCGGCATGCTGACCAACTTCAAGACGGTCAAGACCTCCATCAAGCGCCTCAAGGACATGAAGGCCCAGCAGGAAGCTGGCCTCGACAGCCTGAGCAAGAAGGAGCAGCTCACTTTCACCCGTGAAATCGAGAAGCTCGAGAAGGACATTGGCGGCATCCAGGACATGACCGCTCTGCCCGATGCCATCTTCGTGATCGACGTGGGCTTCCACAAGATCGCCGTGGCCGAAGCCAAGAAGCTGGGCATCCCGCTGATCGGCGTGGTGGACTCCAACCATTCGCCCGAAGGCATCGACTACGTGATCCCCGGCAACGATGACTCGTCCAAGGCCGTCACGCTGTACGCCCGCGGCATCGCCGACGCCGTCATCGAAGGCCGTGCCAACGCCGTGTCCGACGTGGCCAAGGCCGTGACCGAAGGCGCCGACGACGAGTACGTCGAGGTCGAAGAGGGCGCCAACGCCTGATTTGCTCCCCCTGGAGCCTGAAGAAGGGGCTTTGTTGCCCCTTTTTTTTAACCTGAATACTGAACCGAGTACGGAGATCTAGATATGGCAGCAATCACCGCAAGCATGGTTGGCGAACTTCGCGCCAAGACCGACGCGCCGATGATGGAGTGCAAGAAGGCGCTGACCGAGGCCGAAGGCAACATGGAAAAGGCCGAAGAGCTGCTGCGCATCAAGCTGGGCAACAAGGCGGGCAAGGCATCCTCGCGCATCACCGCCGAAGGTGTGGTGGCGGCCTATGTCGACGGCACCACCGGCGGCCTGATCGAAATCAACTGCGAAACCGACTTCGTCAGCAAGAACGACAGCTTCCTGTTCTTCGCCAACAAGGCTGCTGAACTGGTCGCCAAGAGCAACCCGGCCGACATCGCTGCCCTGGGCGCCCTGCCCTACGAGCAGGACGGCTTCGGCCCCACGCTGGAAGACGTTCGCAAGGGCCTGATCGGCAAGATCGGCGAGAACATGACCTTCCGCCGCTTCAAGCGCTTCGCTTCCGGCGCCAAGCTGGCTTCCTACCTGCACGGCACCCGCATCGGCGTGCTGGTCGAGTACGAAGGTGACGACGTGGCTGCCAAGGACGTGGCCATGCACATCGCCGCCATGAAGCCCGTGGCGCTGTCCACCGCCGACGTCTCGAACGAGCTGATCGAGAAGGAGCGCGCTGTGGCCGCCGGCAAGGCAGAGGAAGACCGCAAGACCGCCGAAGCCGCTGGCAAGCCGGCGCAGTCGGCCGAGATCGTGACCAAGCGCGTCGAAGGCGCCGTGCAGAAGTTCCTGAAGGAAGTGTCCCTGTACAACCAGGCCTTCGTGAAGAACGACAAGCAGACCGTCGAGGCGATGCTCAAGGGCGCCAACACCCAGGTCAAGGGTTTCACGATGTTCATCGTGGGCGAAGGCATCGAGAAGAAGGTCGACGACTTCGCTGCCGAAGTGGCTGCCCAGGTGGCTGCCGCCAAGGGCCAGGCCTGATCCGACCCTGAGCCTGTCGCGGCATGATGTTGCCGCGACAGCATCATCCCCGCCCCTTACACTCCGCCCGCCACATTGAAGGAAATGCCCATGCCAGAGTCCCGCCCAGCCCACAAGCGCATCTTGTTGAAGCTGTCGGGCGAGGCGCTCATGGGTGACGATGCCTTCGGCATCAACCGCGCGACCATCGTCCGGATGGTCGAAGAGGTGGCCGAGGTGGTGAACATGGGGGTGGAGGTGGCCGTCGTGATCGGTGGCGGCAACATCTTCCGCGGCGTGGCCGGCGGCTCGGTCGGCATGGACCGCGCCACCGCCGACTACATGGGCATGCTGGCCACGGTGATGAACTCGCTGGCCCTGGCCGACGCGATGAACAAGCAGGGCCTCATTGCCCGCGTGATGTCGGCCATCGCCATCGAGCAGGTCGTCGAGCCCTACGTGCGCCCCAAGGCGCTGCAATACCTCGAAGAGGGCAAGGTGGTGGTGTTCGCCGCCGGCACCGGCAATCCCTTCTTCACGACCGACACCGCGGCCGCCCTGCGCGGCGCCGAGATCGGTGCCGAACTGGTCCTCAAGGCCACCAAGGTCGATGGGGTCTACAGCGCGGACCCCAACAAGGACCCCGAAGCCACGCGCTATGCGACGCTGAGCTTCGACGAGGCCATCGCCAAGAACCTGGGCATCATGGATGCCACCGCCTTCGCGCTGTGCCGCGACCAGAAGCTGCCGATCAAGGTGTTTTCGATCCTCAAGAACGGCGCGCTGCGCCGCGTCGTGATGGGCGAGGACGAAGGCACGCTCGTGCATGCCTGACAAAATGACGTACGCGCGCTGCCCGGATGGCGGCGCGGCTGCCGTCTTCCAGGAACCGAAGAAATGACCACTATCGCCGAGATCCGCAGCACGACCGACGCCAAGATGAATCAGTCGCTGGCTGCGTTCCAGAACAATTTGACCAAGATCCGCACCGGCCGCGCCAACCCGGCCCTGCTGGACACCATCCATGTCGACTACTACGGCTCTTCGGTTCCGCTGAGCCAGGTGGCCAACGTGTCGCTGCTCGACTCGCGCACGATCAGCGTGCAGCCTTGGGAAAAGGGCATGGGCGCCAAGATCGAGAAGGCGATCCGCGAAAGCGACCTGGGGCTGAACCCCGCCTCGATGGGTGACCTGATCCGCGTGCCGATGCCGCCCATGAGCGAAGAGCGCCGCAAGGAAATGACCAAGCTGGTGCGCACCGAAGGCGAGAACGCCAAGATCGCCACCCGCAACCTGCGCCGCGACGCCAACGAGGCGGTCAAGAAGCTGGTCAAGGACAAGCTGGCTTCCGAAGACGACCAGAAGCGCGCCGAAGGCGAGATCCAGAAGACGACCGACCGCCACATCGCCGAGATCGACAAGATGGTCGCGGCCAAGGAGGCGGAGATCATGGCCGTCTAGGCCCTCCCATGAGCAGACCGAGCGGCGCAATCCCCCACCACATCGCCGTCGTCATGGACGGCAACGGCCGCTGGGCGACCCGGCGCTTCCTGCCGCGCGTCGCCGGGCACAAGCAGGGCGTGGAGTCGCTGCGCCGCTGCGTCAAGGCCTGCGCCGCACGTGGCGTGGGCGTGCTGACGGTCTTCGCCTTCTCCTCCGAGAACTGGAACCGCCCGGCCGACGAAGTCTCGGGGCTCATGGAACTGATGGTGATGGCGCTGGGCCGGGAAGTTCCGCGCCTGCTCGAGGACGGCGTGCGCCTGCACTTCGTCGGCGCGCGCGGCGGGCTGTCGGAGAAGATCGCCAACGGCATCGCCAAGGCCGAGCAGGCCACCGCGCACAACACGAAGCTGGTGCTCAACGTCTGCTTCAACTACGGCGGCCGCTGGGACATCGCTCATGCGGCGCAGCAACTGGCCCTGAAGGGCGAGCCCATCACCGAAGAAAGCCTGAACCGGGCGCTGGCGCTGGCCCACGTGCCCGATCCCGACCTGTTCATCCGCACAGGCGGGGAGCAGCGGCTGTCCAACTTCCTGCTGTGGCAGAGCGCCTACTCGGAACTCTTCTTCAGCGACCGCCTGTGGCCCGAATTCGACGAGGCCGCACTCGACGAGGCCATCGCCGCCTTCCATGGCCGCGAGCGCCGCTTCGGCAAGACTTCGGCGCAACTCGCGCCGCCCGGCGCCCGCGCGCAGGAAGCAGCCTGACTCCCGCATGCTCAAGCAACGCATCATCACGGCCGTCATCCTGCTGGCCATCCTGCTGCCCGCGCTCTTCTATCCGTCCCATGTGCCCTTTGCCCTCGTGATGCTGGCGATGATCGGCGCCGGCGCGTGGGAGTGGGGCCGGCTCAATGGCTGCAGCCCGGGGGTCTCGATCTTCCTGGGCGTGGAGGCGGTCGCGCTTTGCGCACTGTCGTGGTGGCTCGGGCTGCTGGAGCAGCGCCTACCGCTGGTCTGGATCGTCGCCGGCGCCTGCTGGGTGCTGGGCGGCGGCCTGCTGCTGCGCGCGGGCGTGGCCGGCTGGCCTACGGTCCCGCGAGGGCTGCGGCTGGTGGGCGGTCTGCTCGCACTGTGGGTGGCCTGGCTGGCCGTCGTGCAGGCGCGCATCGTGGGCATCAATTTCCTGCTGTCGGTGCTGGTGCTGGTCTGGGTGGCCGACGTGTTCGCCTATTTCGCGGGCCGTGCCTTCGGTTTGCGCTTCACCAAGGGCAAGCTGGCCCCGTCCATCAGTCCCGGCAAGAGCTGGGAGGGCGTGTGGGGCGGCGTGGTCGGCGTGCTGGTGCTGGCGCTAGCCTGGGTCTGGGCCGACGATTCGACGCGTGCCCAGGTGGCCAGCCTCTACACCCGCCTTGCGGAGCGCGGCTGGTGGCAACTGCCCCTGGGCGTGGTCTTTCTTTCGATGATGAGCGTGGTGGGCGATCTGATCGAATCGCTCGTCAAGCGCAGCGCCGGTGCCAAGGACAGCAGCAACCTGCTGCCCGGCCACGGCGGCGTGCTGGACCGGGTGGATGCACTGTTGCCAACCCTGCCGCTTGCGATGATGCTGGCCTTCCTGTGAACCCCCTTCCCAAAAAGCGCGTCACGGTGCTGGGCGCCACTGGCTCGGTGGGCGTCAGCACGCTCGACGTGATCGCGCGCCACCCCGAGCATTTCGAGGTTTTCGCGCTCTCGGCCGCCACCCGCGTGGACGAACTGCTAGCGCAGTGCCACCGCTTCAAGCCGCGCTACGCGGTGATGGCCAGCGCCCCGCATGCCGCGGAACTGGCCGACAAGCTGCGCGCCAACGACATCGGCACCGAGGTGCTGCGTTCGCCCGATGCGCTGGAACGCATCGCCGACCACGAGGAGGTCGATGCGGTCATGGCCGCCATCGTCGGCGCCGCCGGCCTCTCGCCCTGCCTGGCCGCGGCGCGCGCCGGCAAGCGCTTGCTGCTGGCCAACAAGGAGGCCCTGGTGGTGGGTGGCGAGCTGTTCATGTCGGCGGTGCGCGAAGGCGGTGCCTCGCTGCTGCCCATCGACAGCGAGCATTCGGCCATCTTCCAGTCGCTGCCCGAAGACCCGGCCACCTGGCCGCGGCGCATCGACAAGATCATCCTTACCGCCTCGGGCGGGCCGTTCCGCACGCGGGACCCGCAGAGCCTGCGGGACGTCACGCCGGACCAGGCCTGCGCCCATCCCAACTGGGTCATGGGCCGCAAGATCTCGGTCGACTCGGCCACCATGATGAACAAGGCGCTGGAGGTGATCGAGGCGCGCTACCTGTTCGGCGTGACGCCCGAGCAGATCGAGGTGGTGATCCATCCGCAGAGCGTGATCCACTCGATGGTGCAGTTCACCGACGCCTCGGTGATCGCCCAGATGGGCACGCCCGACATGCGGGTGCCCATCGCCTGCGGCCTGGCCTGGCCCGAGCGGCTGGAAAGCGGCGCCACGCGCCTGGACTTCCGCAGCCTCTCGGCGCTCACCTTCGAGGCGCCCGACGCGCAGCGTTTCCCGGGCCTGGACCTGGCCTGGCAGGCCTTGCGCGCCGCGCCCGGCACCACCGCCGTGCTGAACGCCGCCAACGAGATCGCCGTCGAGTCCTTCCTGGACGGCCGGCTGCGTTTCGACCGCATTCATGCGGTGAACCTGGAAACTTTGCAGGCGGTGCTGCCCTCCAAGCCGGCATCGCTGGCCGACCTGCTGGACCTGGACGCCAGCGCGCGCCGTGCGGCCCGCGCGGCCGCGCTGCGTCTGGCGGCCTGAAGCGCAACCCTTCCAAGCTGCCGCCATGCTCACCGTCGTCGCCTTCATCGTTGCCCTGGCCATCCTGATCGCGGTGCACGAGTGGGGGCACTACCGCGTCGCCGTGGCCTGCGGCGTGAAGGTGCTGCGCTTCTCCGTGGGCTTCGGCCACACTCTCTACCGCTGGAAGCCCAAGCGCCAGCACCCGGGGCAGGACACCGAATTCGTGATCGGCGCCTTCCCGCTGGGCGGCTACGTCCGCATGCTCGACGAGCGCGAGGCCCCGGTGGACGCGGCCGAGCGCCACCGCGCCTTCAATACCCAGCCCCTGCGTTCGCGCGTGGCCATCGTGGCCGCCGGCCCGCTGGCGAACCTGGTGCTGGCCGTGGCGCTCTATGCCGCGGTGAACTGGATCGGCGTGGACGAACCGGTGGCGCGGCTGGCCCGTCCCGTGGCCGCCTCGCTGGCGGAGCAGGCCGGGCTTCGCGGCGGCGAGCACGTGCTGCGGGCCGGTTTCGATGGCGAACTGGAGCCCGTGCAGTCCTTCGAGGACCTGCGCTGGCGCATCACCCGCGGCGCGCTCGAGCGCCGCGACCTCTCGCTGGAGACCGATGCCGACGGGCGAGGGCGTGTTCAGACCGTGGTGCTGCCGCTCAGCCAGGTGGAGGCCAAGGACGCGGACGCCCAGATGTTCAGGCGCATCGGCATCGTCACGCCCTTGACCCGGCCGGAGATCGGCGAAGTGATGCCCGGCGGTGCGGCGCAGCGCGCCGGCCTGCAAAAGGGCGACCTCGTCCTGTCGGTGGGGAGCACGCCCATCGTCGACGGCCAGCAGTTGCGCGAGCTGATCCGTGCCTCGGTCGACGGCGACCAGCCGCGCGAGCAGGGCTGGCGTGTGCAGCGCGGCGCCCAGGTGATCGACCTGCCGGTCGCACCCGAAGTGCGGGCCGAAGGCTCCGGCAAGGTGGGGCGCATCGGCGCCTACGTGGGCGCGCTGCCCGAGATGGTGACGGTGCGCCAGGGCCCGCTGGACGGCATCTGGATGGGCGTGGTCCGCACCTGGGAGGTGTCGGCGCTCACCGTTCGCATGATGGGCAAGATGATCATCGGCGAGGCCTCGCTCAAGAACCTGAGCGGCCCGCTGACGATCGCGGACTACGCCGGCAAGTCGGCCAGCCTAGGCCTGACCCAGTACCTGACCTTCCTGGCCCTGATCAGCGTGAGCCTCGGGGTGCTGAATCTGATGCCGCTGCCCGTCCTCGATGGAGGGCACCTGATGTATTATCTTTGGGAGGGCCTCACCGGCAAGAGCGTGTCCGACGCCTGGATGGAGCGGTTGCAGCGCGGTGGCGTTGCACTGCTGCTGATCATGATGTCCATCGCGCTCTTCAACGACGTGACTCGGCTCTTTGGTTAACTTTCGCTCGGCCGCGACGCGCCGGCCCAATCTCTAATGAAGAACAAATTCAGCCGCATCCGCCTGCGCAGCATTGTCGTACTCGTTGCCGGCGCGGTTTCCACACTGGCTGCCTGGGCCGTCGAGCCTTTCACCGTCCGCGACATCCGCGTCGAAGGCCTGCAGCGCGTCGAGCCAGGCACCATCTTCGCCTCCATGCCGATCCGCGTGGGCGATACCTACACCGACGAGCGCGGCTCGGCCGCCATCCGTGCGCTGTTCGACCTGGGCCTGTTCAAGGACGTGCGCATCGATGTGAACGACAGCGTGGTGGTCGTGATCGTCGAAGAACGGCCCACCATCGCCGATGTGGACTTCGTCGGCACCAAGGAATTCGACAAGGACAACCTCAAGAAGGCCCTGCGCGACGTGGGCCTTGCCGACGGCCGTCCCTATGACAAGGCGCTGGCCGACCGTGCCGAGCAGGAGCTCAAGCGCCAGTACGTGAGCCGCAGCCTCTACAACGCGGAAGTGGTGACCACGGTGACGCCCATCGAGCGCAACCGCGTCAACCTGACCTTCACCGTGACGGAGGGCGATGCTGCCCGCATCCGCGAGCTCAAGATCGTGGGCAACAAGGCCTTCAGCGAGTCGACCCTGCTGGGCCTGTTCGACCAGGACACCGGCGGCTGGCTGAGCTGGTACACCAAGTCCAACCAGTATTCGCGCTCCAAGCTCAACGCCGACCTGGAGACGCTGCGCTCCTACTACCTGCAGCGCGGCTACCTCGAGTTCCGCATCGACTCGACCCAGGTGGCGATCTCGCCCGACCGGCAGGACCTGTCTGTGACGGTCAACGTCACCGAGGGCGAGAAGTTCGTGGTCTCGGGCGTCAAGCTGGAAGGCAACTTCCTGGGCCGCGAGGACGAGTTCAAGTCGCTGGTCACCATCGAGCCGGGCGAGCCCTACAACGGCGAGCAGGTCACGGCCACCACCAAGGCCTTCACCGACTACTTCGGCACCTTCGGCTATGCCTTCGCGCGTGTGCAGGCCCGGCCCGAGGTGGATCGCGTCAACAATCGCGTCGCGCTGACCCTTCAGGCTGACCCCGCGCGCCGGGTGTACGTGCGCCGCATCAGCGTGAGCGGCAACAACCGCACCCGCGACGAAGTGATCCGCCGCGAGTTCCGCCAGTACGAGGCATCCTGGTACGACGGCGACCGCATCAAGCTTTCGCGTGACCGGGTCGACCGCCTGGGCTACTTCACCGAAGTCAACGTGGACACGCAGGAGGTGGCGGGCACGCCCGACCAGGTGGACCTGACCGTGGCGGTCAACGAGAAGCCCACCGGCGCGCTGCAACTGGGTGCCGGCTACTCCTCGGCCGAAAAAGTCTCGTTCAATTTCGGCATCTCGCAGGAGAACGTGTTCGGCTCGGGCAACTACCTGGGCCTGCAGGTCAACACCAGCAAGTACAACCGGGTCATCCAGCTGACCAGCACCAATCCGTACTTCACGCAGGACGGCATCTCGCGCACCTTCGACCTGTACTACCGCACCACGCGTCCGTACTACACGGAAGATGGTGACTACCGCCTCGTCAACGAGGGCGGCACCCTGCGCTTCGGCGTGCCTTTCAGCGAAGTGGACACGGTGTTCTTCGGCGTCGGCCTGGAGCGCTACAGCTTCGACCCGGGCACCAACATCGCCTCGCAGATCCCGCAGGCCTACCGCGACTACTTCGGCTGCCCGACCACGTCGGACGGCTTCATCCTCTCCTGCAGCAACGACAGCGTGTGGGGCATCCCTCTTACCGTGGGCTGGGCCCGCGACGCTCGCGACAGTGCCCTGGTTCCCACGCGCGGCCGCCTGCAGCGCGCCAACCTGGAGATCGGCTCCGGTGGCGACATGAAGTACTACAAGGGCAGCTACCAGATCCAGCAGTTCTACCCGCTGTCCAAGCAATACACCTTCGCCATGAATGCCGAGGTGGGCTACGGCCGGGCCTATGGCGACAAGGTCTACCCGATCTTCAAGAACTTCTATGCCGGCGGCCTGGGCTCGATCCGGGGCTTCGAGCAGAACTCGCTGGGCCCGCGCGACAGCGTCACGCAGGCCTCGCTGGGCGGCACGAAGAAGGCCATCTTCAACGCGGAAATCAATGCGCCGTTCCCGGGCGCCGGCAACGACCGCACGCTGCGCCTCTATGGCTTCTTCGACATCGGCAACGTGTTTGCCGATCGGACCCCGGACCTGAACGACGCGCAGTGGGAAGCGCAGAAGAAGTTGCGCTCATCGGTGGGCCTGGGCATCAGCTGGGTGTCGCCGTTGGGCCCGCTTCGCCTGGCCTATGCGATCCCGGTCCAGTCCCAGAAGGCGGACCCGGCGAACAACATCCCCGAGGATAGAATTCAGCGGATCCAATTCCAGATCGGAACGTCGTTTTAATGAACCAATTGCTTCGTGTCGCCGCGGCACTGCTGGTGCCGGTCTTCGCACTTGGCGCAGCGCCGGCGCAGGCACAGGAAACCTTTCGCGTCGGCTTCGTCAATCCGGACCGTGTGCTGCGCGAGGCACTGCCGGCCAAGGCCGCCCAGGCCAAGCTGGAAGCAGAGTTCGGCAAGCGCGACAAGGATCTTCAGGCGCAGGGCGCGGAGCTCAAGGCGGCATCCGAGCGCTTCGAGCGCGAGGCGCCGACCCTGGCGGACAGCCAGCGCGCCCAGCGCCAGCGCCAGCTCATCGAGCAGGACCGCGAGTTCCAGCGCAAGCGCCGCGAGTTCCAGGAAGACCTCAACGCCCGCAAGAACGAAGAGCTGCAGGCCGTCTACGAACGCGCCAACCGCGTCGTCAAGCAGGTGGCCGAGACCGAGAAGTACGACGCCATCCTGCAGGAGGCGATCTACATCAATCCCAAGCACGACATCACCGACAAGGTGATCAAGGCCCTGAACGCCTCCGGCCCGACCGGCACCGCTACCCCCGCGGTTCCCGCTGGTACCAACGGCAAGTAGGTCCGGCGCAGGCTGGGAAGACGGCGTGGCACTGCAACTCGCAGCCATCGTTGACGCCCTGGGGGGCGAACTGCATGGTGACCGCGAGCGCACCATCGAGCGCCTGGCGCCGCTGCAGAGTGCGGGGGAAGCCGAGCTGAGCTTCCTGTCCAATCCCAAGTTCCAGAAGGACCTGGCCGCCAGCGCTGCAGGCTGCGTGATCGTGTCACCAGCCGCGCAGGAAGCCGCCGCGGCGCGCGGCGACTACATCCTCACGCCCGATCCCTACCTGTACTTCGCCCGCCTCACCCAGTTGTGGAAGGCGCGGCATGCCCCGCCCAAGGGCGAGCGCATCCACCCCAGCGCGGTGATCCATCCCGAGGCCATCGTCGATGCCACGGCCGAGATCGGGCCGCTGTGCGTGGTGGAGCGGGGCGCGCGCATCGGCGCGGGCACCGTGCTCAAGTCCCACGTGACCGTGAGCGAAGGCTGCCTGATCGGCGATCGGTGCCTCCTGCATCCCGGCGTGGTGATCGGCGCGGACGGCTTCGGCCTGGCACCGTCCAAAGAGGGCTGGATCAAGATCGAGCAGTTGGGCGCCGTGCGCATCGGCAACGACGTCGAGATCGGCGCCAACACCTGCATCGACCGTGGCGCGCTGGAAGACACCGTCATCGAGGACGGCGTCAAGATGGACAACCTGATCCAGATCGGCCACAACGTGCGCATCGGCCGCAACACGGCGATGGCGGGCTGCTCGGCGGTGGCCGGCAGCGCCCAGATCGGCCCCAACTGCACCATCGCCGGCGCCGGCATGGTGCTGGGGCATCTCACGCTGGCCGAGGGCGTGCACGTCTCGGCGGCTTCGCTGGTCACCCGATCGATCCTCAAGCCGGGGCAGTACACCGGGGTGTTCCCCATCGACGAGAATGCGGCCTGGGAGAAAAACGCCGCCACGCTTCGGCATCTCCATTCCCTGAGGGAGCGCATCAAGGCGCTGGAGAAAAGCCTCTCGCAAGAAAAGAAATCATGACCACCGATACGCTCGACATCCACCAGATCCTCAAGCTGCTGCCGCACCGCTATCCCTTCCTGCTTGTCGATCGCGTGATCGACATGGAAAAGGGCAAGCGCATCACGGCGCTGAAGAACGTGACGATGAACGAGCCCTTCTTCAACGGTCACTTCCCGCACCGTCCGGTGATGCCGGGCGTGCTGATGCTCGAAGCCATGGCGCAGGCGGCTGCGCTGCTTTCTTTCCGCTCGCTGGACATCGTGCCCGACGAGAACATGATCTATTACTTCGCCGCCATCGACGGCGCGCGCTTCAAGCGTCCCGTGGAACCGGGCGACCAGCTCATCCTCGAGGTCGAGATCGAGCGCATGAAGGCCGGCATCTCCAAGTTCCGCGGCCGCGCCCTGGTCGGCCAGGAAGTGGCCTGCGAGGCGCAGCTCATGTGCGCCATGCGCCAGATCAACTGATCGCGGCCCTTTCGATCGAATGACGCAGATTCACCCGACGGCCCTCGTCGATCCCAAGGCACAGCTCGATTCGTCGGTGACGGTCGGGCCCTATGCCGTGATCGGGCCCGAGGTGCGCATCGGCGCCGGCACCTCGGTCGGCCCGCATTGCGTGGTCGAGGGCCGCACCACCATCGGGCGCGACAACCGCTTCTTCCAGTTCAGCTCCATCGGGGCCGAGCCGCAGGACAAGAAGTACAAGGGCGAGGACACCGAACTCATCATTGGCGACCGCAACTTGGTGCGCGAGTTCTGCACTTTCAACCGCGGCGTCCCGGGTGCTGGCGGCAAGACCAGCATCGGCGACGACAACTGGATCATGGCTTACTGCCACATCGCGCACGATTGCCACGTCGGCAGCCACACGACGATGTCTAACAACACCACATTGGCGGGGCACGTGCTGATCGGCGACTGGGTCACGGTGGGTGGGCTGACTGGCATCCATCAGTTCGTGAAGGTCGGCGCGCACGCCATGCTCGGCTTTGCCAGCGCGGTCACCCAGGACGTGCCGCCCTTCATGCTGGTGGACGGCAACCCGCTCGCGGTCCGCGGGTTCAACACCGTGGGGCTCAAGCGCCGAGGCTTCTCGGCGGCGCGTCTCGCGGCTGTCAAGCAGATGCACAGGTTGCTCTACCGTGAAGGCAAGACCCTCCAGGAGGCCCGTGACGCCATCGACGCGCTGGCCGGCGACACGCCCGAGGCGGCGGAGGACGTCGCCCTCATGAGCGCCTTCCTGGCCGACGCCACGCGCGGCATCGCGCGCTGAGGGCGGCTGTGGTGCAAAGCGCGCAGCAGCGACAGTTCGCGCTGGTCGCGGGCGAGGCGTCCGGCGACCTGCTGGCTGGCCTCATGCTCGACGGCCTGAAGGCGCGCTGGCCCGGCATGCAGTCGGCGGGCATCGGCGGACCGCGGATGATCGACCGCGGTTTCCAGACCTGGTGGCCGCAGGAAAAGCTGGCCGTGCGCGGCTACATCGAGGTGCTGCGCCACTACCCGGAAATCGCCGGCATCCGGCGCCAGCTCAAGGCGCGGTTGCTGCGTGAGCGGCCCGACATCTTCATCGGCGTGGATGCACCCGATTTCAACCTGGACCTGGAAGCCGGCCTGCGCGCGCAGGGCGTCAAGACGGTGCACTTCGTCTGCCCGTCGATCTGGGCCTGGCGTCCCGAGCGCATCGACAAGATCCGCGCCGCCGCCGACCGCGTGCTCTGCATCTTCCCTTTCGAGCCGGCCATGCTGGCGGAGAAGGGCGTGGCCGGCAGCTACGTGGGCCATCCGCTGGCCCAGGTCATTCCCATGGAGCCCGACCGCGCCGCCGCGCGCTCGGCTCTGGGCCTGCCGGCCGACGCGCCGGTGGTGGCGCTGCTTCCGGGCAGCCGGCAGTCGGAGCTGCGCTACATCGCCTCGCGCTTCCTGGCGGCCGCCGCGCTGATGCGCCGCGAAGACCCGAACATCCGCTTCGTGCTGCCCACGCTGCCTGCCTTGCGTGCCGAGGCCGAACAGATGCTGCAGGCCAGCGGCATGGCCGGGCATGTGATGCTGCTCAATGGCCAGTCCCACGCCGTGCTGGCGGCCTGCGACGCCACGCTGATCGCCAGCGGCACTGCGACCCTGGAGGCGGCGCTTTTCAAGCGGCCCATGGTGATCGCCTACAACATGAACAACCTGACTTGGCGGCTGATGATCCGCAAGCAACTGCAGCCCTGGGTCGGCCTGCCCAACATCCTGTGCCGCGATTTCGTGGTGCCCGAGCTGATCCAGCACGAGGCCACGCCGCAGGCCCTGGCCCAGGCCACGCTGGCCTGGCTGCGCTCGCCTGAAAAGGTTCAGGCACTGCAACAAAGATTCACCGCGCTGCATGCCCAATTGCTGCGCGACACGCCCACACTGTGTGCCGATGCGATCGAGCAAGTTCTTGAAGGCTAAGCAGGCCCCCCTGATCTGGGACGTCCCCGGCCTGATGGCCGGCGTGGACGAGGCCGGCCGCGGCCCGCTGGCCGGCCCGGTGGTGGCCGCCGCCGTCATCCTGGACGACCTGCGCCCGATCCGCGGCCTGGCCGACTCGAAGGTGCTGAGCCCCAAGCAGCGCGAGCGCCTGTACGACCAGATCATGGCCAAGGCCCTGTGCTGCTCGGTGGCCATGGCCAGCGTGGAAGAAATCGACACCCACAACATCCTGCAAGCCACCATGCTGGCCATGCGCCGCGCGGTGGAAGGGCTTCGACTGAAGCCGGCCAAGGTGCTGGTGGATGGCAACCGCCTGCCCACGCTCGACGTGCTGGCCGAGGCGGTGGTCGGCGGTGATGCCCGCATCAAGGCGATTTCCGCCGCCTCCATCCTGGCCAAGGTGCACCGCGACCGGCTGTGCGAGGAGTTGCACACCCAATTCCCTCACTACGGGTTTGCCGCCCACAAGGGTTACGGCACGCCCGAGCACCTGGAGGCCCTGCGCGTTCACGGCGCCTGCGTGCACCACCGGCGCTCCTTCAGCCCGGTGGCGGCCGTCATGCCGGCGACGGTCGTCGAGGTCGATCTGAGCATCACGACCACCGCCAGCGTGAGCCTGACGGCCTCGCCATGACCAGCCCCGACATCACCACGGTCAGCTCGCGCGACAACCCGCTGCTCAAGGACCTGCGCAGGCTGGCGCAGGACCCAGGGGCCTACCGCAAGCTGGGCAAGGTCTGGCTGGAAGGCGACCATCTCTGCCGGGCGGCCCGAGAACGCGGCGTTCGGCCGGCCATTGCCGTGTTCACCGAGTCGTATTGGGGCGTTCAGGAGGCGCAGTGGCGCGGCTACGCCCGCAAGACCGTGCTGCTGCCCGACGCGCTGCTGCACGGCGTCAGCGGCCTGGAGTCCCCGGCACCGATGGGTTTCGTGATCGACACGCCCGCGCCGCCGGAAATCCAGCCGACCGCGCCCACCATCGTGCTCGACCGGCTGCAGGACGCCGGCAACGTCGGCTCCATCCTGCGCAGCGGGGCGGCCTTCGGCTTCCAGCAGGTCATCGCCCTCAAGGGCACGGCCGCGCTGTGGGCGCCGAAGGTGCTGCGGGCTGGCATGGGCGCGCATTTCGGGCTCCGGCTGATCGAAAGTGCAGCGCCCGAGGTGCTGGATGCCTTGCAACTGCCGCTGCTGGCCACCAGCTCGCACGGCGGCCAGTGGCTGCACGAGGCGCACGCGCAAAAGAGCCTGCCCAACCCCTGCGCCTGGCTGATGGGCCACGAAGGGCAGGGCGTCTCCCCGGAGTTGCAACAGCGCGCAACGCAGCTGATCCGCATTGCCCAGCCCGGCGGCGAGGAATCCCTCAACGTGGCCGCCGCGGCGGCCATCTGCCTGCACGCGAGTGCAGCCGTCTCGCTGCGTTCTCCGTAGAAACACCAAGCGCCCGGCTATAATGGGAGGCTTTCCCGCTCATACCCAGCCCGCCGCGCACGCAAGCTCTACCTCGACGAAAGTTGCAACCCCTGCCGCCTCGAATGGCACCTTGGGTTCGCTGTGGGCGTCATCCATCCGGAGAACCCAGTGCTTTTGTCTCTTCAGGGCGCCTTCCCGCCCGCCATCCTGGCGCTTGCAGACGGCACGGTCTTTCTCGGTCAGTCGATCGGTGCCCCCGGCACCACCGTCGGTGAAGTGGTGTTCAACACCGCCATCACCGGCTACCAGGAAATCCTCACCGACCCCAGCTACTGCCAGCAGATCGTCACCCTGACGTATCCGCACATCGGCAACTACGGCGTCAACGAGGAAGACATCGAGGCCGACAAGATCCACGCCGCAGGGCTGATCATCCGCGACCTGCCGCTGGTCGCGTCGAACTTCCGCAAGACCGCCACGCTCACCGAGTACCTGCGTGCCGGCAACACGGTGGCCATCGCCAACATCGACACCCGCAAGCTCACCCGCCACCTGCGCACCCACGGCGCGCAGAACGGCTGCATCCTGGGCCTGAAGGACGGCGAGGCGGTCAGCCAGGCGCTCATCGACAAGGCCATCGGCGCCGCCAAGGGCGCGCCCAGCATGTCCGGCCTGGACCTGGCCAAGGTCGTGTCGGTGAAGCAGACCTACGAGTGGACCCAGACCGAATGGAAGCTCGGCTCGGGCTACGGCGTGCAGATCACGCCCAAGTTCCACGTGGTGGCCTTCGACTTCGGCGTGAAGAAGAACATCCTGCGCATGATCGCGCAGCGCGGCGCGCGCATCACGGTGGTTCCGGCGCAGACTCCGGCGGCCGACATCCTGAAGCTCAAGCCGGATGGCATCTTCCTGGCCAACGGTCCCGGCGATCCGGAGCCCTGCGACTACGCGATCACCGCCGTCAAGGAACTCATCGAGACCGGCATCCCCACCTTCGGCATCTGCCTGGGCCACCAGATCATGGCCCTGGCCCTGGGCGCCAAGACCTACAAGATGAAGTTCGGCCACCACGGCGCGAACCATCCGGTGAAAGACCTGGACAACGGCCGCGTGAGCATCACCAGCCAGAACCACGGCTTCGCGGTGGACGAGAAATCGCTGCCGTCGACGCTGCGTCCCACGCACATCAGCCTGTTCGACAACACGCTGCAGGGCCTGGCCCACACCAGCAAGCCGGCCTTCTGCTTCCAGGGCCACCCGGAAGCCTCGCCCGGCCCGCACGACATCGCCTACCTGTTCGATCGCTTCGCGGCATTGATGGAGAAACACAAGAATGCCTAAGCGCACAGACCTCAAATCGATCCTCATCATCGGCGCCGGCCCGATCATCATCGGCCAGGCCTGCGAGTTCGACTACTCGGGCGTGCAGGCCTGCAAGGCCTTGCGCGAGGAGGGCTACAAGGTCATCCTGATCAACAGCAACCCCGCGACGATCATGACCGACCCGGCCACGGCCGACGTCACCTACATCGAGCCCATCACCTGGCAGACGGTCGAGAAGATCATCGCCAAGGAGCGCCCCGACGCCATCCTGCCCACCATGGGTGGCCAGACCGCGCTGAACTGTGCGCTGGACCTGTGGCGCAACGGCGTCCTCGACAAGTACAAGGTCGAGCTGATCGGCGCCTCGCCCGAGGCCATCGACAAGGCCGAGGACCGCCTCAAGTTCAAGGACGCGATGACCAAGATCGGCCTGGGCTCGGCGCGCTCGGGCATCGCGCACTCCATGGACGAGGCTTGGGCGGTGCAGAAGAGCGTGGGCTTCCCCACCGTGATCCGCCCCAGCTTCACGCTGGGCGGCACCGGCGGCGGCATTGCCTACAACCCGGAAGAGTTCGAGGTCATCTGCAAGCGCGGCCTCGAAGCCTCGCCCACCAACGAACTGCTGATCGAAGAGTCGCTGCTCGGCTGGAAGGAGTACGAGATGGAAGTGGTCCGCGACAAGGCGGACAACTGCATCATCGTGTGCTCCATCGAGAACCTGGACCCGATGGGTGTGCACACCGGCGACTCGATCACCGTGGCCCCGGCCCAGACGCTGACCGACAAGGAATACCAGATCATGCGCAACGCCAGCCTGGCGGTGCTGCGCGAGATCGGCGTGGACACCGGCGGCTCCAACGTGCAGTTCTCGGTCAATCCGAAGGATGGCCGCATGATCGTCATCGAGATGAACCCGCGCGTGTCGCGTTCCTCGGCGCTGGCCTCCAAGGCCACGGGCTTCCCGATCGCCAAGGTGGCGGCCAAGCTGGCCATCGGCTACACGCTGGACGAACTGCGCAACGAGATCACCGGCGGCGCCACGCCGGCGTCCTTCGAGCCCTCGATCGACTACGTGGTCACCAAGATCCCGCGTTTCGCCTTCGAGAAGTTCCCGCAGGCCGACTCGCGCCTGACCACCCAGATGAAGTCGGTGGGCGAGGTGATGGCCATGGGCCGCACCTTCCAGGAATCCTTCCAGAAGGCCCTGCGCGGCCTGGAAGTGGGCGTGGACGGCATGAACGAGAAGACCCAGGACCGCGAGGTGCTGGAGAAGGAACTGGGCGAGCCCGGTCCCGAGCGCATCTGGTACGTGGGCGATGCCTTCGCCCAAGGCATGAGCGTCGATGAAGTCTTCGCGCTCACCAAGATCGACCGCTGGTTCCTGGTGCAGATCGAGGAGATCGTGAAGATCGAACTCGAGCTGGAAACCAAGTCGCTGGACGACATCGACGCCGCCCAGCTCCGCATCCTGAAGCAGAAGGGCTTCAGCGACCGCCGCCTGGCCAAGCAGCTGCGCACCACCGACACGGCCGTGCGCGAGAAGCGCCGCGCCCTGGGCGTGCGCCCGGTCTACAAGCGCGTGGACACCTGCGCCGCCGAGTTCGCGACCAACACCGCCTACATGTATTCCACCTACGAGGAGGAATGCGAGGCCGAGCCCACCAACAACAAGAAGATCATGGTGCTGGGTGGTGGTCCCAACCGCATCGGCCAGGGCATCGAGTTCGACTACTGCTGCGTGCATGCCGCGCTCGCCATGCGCGAGGACGGCTACGAGACCATCATGGTCAATTGCAACCCCGAGACGGTCTCGACCGACTACGACACCTCCGATCGCCTGTACTTCGAGCCGCTCACGCTGGAAGACGTGCTGGAGATCGTCGACAAGGAAAAGCCCACGGGCGTGATCGTGCAGTACGGCGGCCAGACGCCGCTGAAGCTTGCGCTCGACCTGGAGGCCAACGGCGTGCCGATCATCGGCACTTCGCCCGACATGATCGACGCCGCGGAAGACCGCGAGCGCTTCCAGAAGCTGCTGCACGAATTGGGCCTGCGCCAGCCGCCCAACGCCACCGCCCGTACCGAGCCCGAGGCGCTGGAAAAGGCCGCGTCGCTGGGCTATCCGCTTGTGGTTCGCCCCAGCTACGTGCTGGGCGGCCGCGCGATGGAAATCGTGCACGAGCAGCGCGACCTCGAGCGCTACATGCGCGAGGCCGTCAAGGTGAGCAATGACTCGCCGGTGCTGCTGGACCGCTTCCTGAACGACGCCATCGAGTGCGACGTCGACTGCTTGCGCGACGCCGAAGGCGCCACGCTGATCGGCGGCGTGATGGAGCACATCGAGCAGGCCGGCGTGCACTCGGGCGACTCCGCCTGCTCGCTGCCGCCCTACAGCCTGCGCGCCGAGACGATCGATGAACTCAAGCGCCAGAGCGCCGCAATGGCCAAGGCCTTGAACGTGGTCGGCCTGATGAACGTGCAGTTCGCCATCCAGGAGAAGGACGGCAAGGACGTCATCTACGTGCTGGAAGTGAACCCGCGCGCCTCGCGCACCGTGCCCTACGTGAGCAAGGCCACCGGTATCCAGCTGGCCAAGGTCGCGGCCCGCTGCATGGCCGGCACCTCGCTGGCCAGGCAGGGCGTCACCAAGGAAGTGACGCCGCCTTACTTCAGCGTGAAGGAGGCCGTGTTCCCCTTCGTCAAGTTCCCCGGCGTGGACACCATCCTCGGTCCGGAGATGAAGTCCACCGGCGAGGTGATGGGCGTGGGCAAGACCTTCGGCGAAGCCTTCGTGAAGTCGCAGCTGGGCGCCGGCACGCACCTGCCCAAGTCGGGCAAGGTCTTCATCTCGGTGAAGAACAACGACAAGGCGCGCGCCGTCGAGGTCGCGCGCGGCCTGGCGCAGCTGGGCTTCGAGCTGATCGCCACCAAGGGCACGCAGGCCGCCATCCAGGCGGGCGGCGTGGCCTGCGAGGTGGTCAACAAGGTGACCGAAGGCCGCCCGCACATCGTGGACATGATCAAGAACAACGAGATTGCCCTGGTCATCAACACGGTGGAAGAGCGCCGCAACGCCATTGCCGACTCGCGCCAGATCCGCACCTCCGCGCTGCTGGCCCGCGTGACCACCATCACCACCATCTTCGGTGCCGAGGCGGCGGTGGAAGGCATGAAGCACCTCAACGAGCTGTCGGTGATCTCCGTGCAGGAGATGCACGCGCAGCTGGCGGCCGCCTGAGGTAGGCTCGAAAGCCATGGAATCGCAGCTCGTCGAACTGGACCTGGCCGACTGGCGGGTGCCCACCCCCAACAAGGCCTGGATCGAGGCGCTGGAGGCGGGGAAGGTGCTCTACTTTCCCCGGCTCGGCTTCGAGTTCCAGCCGCACGAGCGCGCCTTCCTCGACCCCAAGCTGCTCGCTCCCAAGGTGCGCAACATCAGCCTGGACGGCAACGGCAAGCTCAAGGGCGTGCTGGGCGACGAGAAGGTGCAGCAGGACGTGGCGGCCATGATCGGGCGCTTCCGCCAGCAGGCGCGCTCGCTCATCGACGGCCTGCTGCCGGCCTACGGCCCGCACCTGCGCATGGCGCCCACCAGCTTTCGGCCGGCCCAGGTCGAGACGCGGGTGCAGTCCTGGCGGGCGGACGACCGCCGGCTGCATGTGGATTCCTTTCCGTCGCGGCCCAACTACGGCGAGCGCATCCTGCGCGTGTTCACCAACGCGAACCCCGAAGGCGCGGCGCGCGTGTGGCGCGTGGGCGAACCTTTCGAGGACGTGGCCAAGCGCTTCCTGCCGCGCGCCAAGCCTTATTCGCGCTGGCAGGCCAAGGCCCTGCAGGCGCTGCACGTCACGAAGTCCTTCCGCAGCGAGTACGACCACCTGATGCTGCAACTGCACGACGGCATGAAGTCGGACCTCGACTACCAGAAGCAGTCGCCGCAGGAGACGGTGCCTTTTCCCGCGGGCTCGGTGTGGGTTTGCTTCTCCGACCAGACCTCGCACGCCGTCATGTCAGGGCAATTCATGATGGAACAGACCCTGCACCTCGCGGCCGAGCACCAATACAATCCGGGTGCAAGCCCGCTGGCCATCCTGAGCCGACTCAAGGGCCGCGCGCTGGTCTAGAATTTCCCTCAGACCACCTGAAAACCAAGTTACCGCCGGACGGCGACGTTCGGCGGTTTCGCTTTTTGACGCTACAAGAATCATGGCAACCTTTCCTATCACCAAGCGCGGCTCCGAGAAGCTCAAGGAAGAGCTGCAGCGCCTGAAGACCGTCGATCGCCCCTGGGTCATCAACGCCATCGCCGAGGCGCGTGCGCAGGGTGACCTGAGCGAGAACGCCGACTACGACGCCGCCAAGGATCGCCAGGGCTTCATCGAAGGCCGCATCCAGGACATCGAAGGCAAGCTGTCGGTGGCACAGGTCATCGACCCCAGCGTCATTGATGGCGGCGGCAAGGTGGTGTTCGGCGCCACGGTCGAGTTGGAGGAAGAGGAATCCGGCGACGCAGTGCGCTACCAGATCGTGGGCGAGGACGAGGCCGACCTGAAGCTGGGCCTCATCAACGTCGGCAGCCCCATCGCCCGCGCGCTCATCGGCAAGGAAGAGGGCGACACCGCCGAGGTGCAGGCGCCCGGTGGCGTCAAGCGCTACGAGATCGTCGGCGTGCGCTACATCTGAGCCCCGGCCATTTGAACTCACGCCTTCCCGCCCTGGCTGCCGCCTTCTGGTGGGTGAGCCTTTCGGTCATAGGCTTCATCGTGGTGCCGATGCTGTTCCAGAACCTGCCCACGCCGGCCGAGGCGGGGCGGATGGCGGCGCGGCTCTTCACGGCGCAGACCTGGGTTTCCATTGCCTGCGCCGTGCTTCTTCTGGGAATGTCGCGCGCCGAGCAGATGGGGGAGGCCGCCAAGGCGGTGGACCGCGCCATCCTCTTCGTGATCCTCGGCCTGCTGCTGGCGCTGGTGGGGGAGTTCGGCATTTCGCCGCGCATCGTGGCGCGCGAGAACCTCAAGCTGTGGCACGCCATGGGCAGCGGTGCCTACCTGGCCCAGTGGGCCTGCGCCGGCACGGTGCTGTGGCGCGTGCTCAGGCCGCGGCCGGCCTGAGCGGCTTTCTCGTCACTCGTGCCAATGTTCGGCCACCCAGGTGGCCGGGCGGATGAAGCGGAAGCGCCGGTTGCGCCGGCCCGCCAGGGCGTCCGGCGGATTGCATTCCCCGTGGAAGATCACGATGCGTGCGCCGTCCGGCACGAAGGGGCGGCGCCAGTAGTTGCTCGGCCACAGCGGAATGCCGTGGTATTTGAAGCTGGGGCACCAGTCGCTCGGCCAGTACTTGAGCTTGCCCTTGCTGTGCAGGTAGTCCGAGAGGTAGGTCTGCTCGTTGCGGAAGCGCTCGCGCATTTCCACCTCATGGTCGCGGAAGTACTGCAGCACGTCGGGCAGGGCGCCGATCTCGAAGCGGTAGACCGAGGAATTGCCGGTCACGCGCCACGGCCGGCGGTAGTCCTTGATGATCAGGAACTCGCCGGGCTGGGTGAAGAAGTCGTCCAGGCTGCCGACCACCACCACGTCCAGGTCCAGGAAGAGGGCGGTGCCCTCCAGGCCGTACTCGTCCTTGAGCACGGGGCTGAAGGTGGTCAGCTTCTTCCAGGCGCGGTCGCGCACACCGGCCGCCTCGGGGGCGATCTCCACGGGTGGGATCGGAAAGCAATCGACCTCCGGGCGGATGCCCTCGGAGTCGTCGGTCAGGCACACGAAGCGGAACTCGCCGGTGAGATGCCGGCGAGCCATGGCGTACAGGTTGTTGACGTAGTAGGGCTCGTACTTCGTGCCCCATTTCATGCAGATGATGTGGCGCATGCTTCCTGGCTGGGCGACCGGGTTGACCATCTGGCCGTCAGTCGGCCTGGCGGCGCTTCTTGACGGAGATCATCTTCGGCTTGGCGCGCTTGATGGTGCCGCCGGCCGTCAGGCGCTGGTTGCCCAGCACGCGCAGGGTCTTCACTTCGGGGCGCTGGCCGCCCTTCTTGCTGTACTTGAGGATCTTCACGTCGCGCGGGCCGGGCATGCGGTCCTCATCGACGGCTTTCTCCTTTTCCGGCTTGGGGCGCCAGAGCACCAGCAGCTTGCCGATGTGCTGGATGGGGGCGGCGTCGAGCTCCTCGGCCAGCGTCTGCAGCATTTCGTCGCGTGCAGGACGGTCGTCGGAAAAGACGCGGATCTTGATCAGTCCGTGCGCCTTCAGGGCGGCATCGGTTTCTTTCTTGACGGCTGGCGTGAGCCCGTCGCCGCCGACCATCACGATCGGATCCAGATGGTGCGCTTCGGCGCGATGCACCTTGCGTTGGGCGGGGGTAAGTTGAATGGCGGGCATCCCCGTATTATCGAGCGTAGATGAAGATCAAGACCAAAAGCAAAAAGATCAACAAGGCGTGGATCAACGAGCACGTCAACGATCCGTGGGTGAAGCTGGCCGCACGGGAGGGCTTTCGCGCGCGCGCCGCGTACAAGTTGAAGGAAATCGACGAGTCCCTGGGCCTGATCAAGCCCGGCCACGTGGTGGTGGACCTGGGCTCGACCCCTGGTGCCTGGAGCCAGTACGTCCGCCGCCGCCTGTCGCCCGCCGGGGCTGCCGTGGGAGAACTGCACGGCACCATCATTGCGCTGGACATTCTGCCCATGGAGCCTGTCGAAGGGGTGCATTTCATCCTCGGCGACTTCCGGGAGGAGACGGTGCTGGCCCAACTCGAGGAGGCCATGGCCGGCCGCCCGGCCGACGTGGTGGTGTCGGACATGGCGCCCAACCTTTCGGGTGTCGCTTCTGCCGATTCCGCCCGGGTGGCGCACCTGATCGAGCTGGCAGTCGATTTCTCGAAGAACCACCTCAAGCCGGAGGGCGCGCTCGTCGCCAAGGTCTTCCACGGCGCCGGCTACAACGAGCTGGTGGCCTTGTTCAAGGCCAATTTCCGGGTGTTCAAGCCCTTCAAGCCAAAGGCTTCGCGCGATAAATCGTCCGAAACCTTCCTTGTCGGGATCGGTCTGAAATAGGCCGAATTCGGCACGCTGAGGGTTGACATGTATCAACCCGTGCCAAATTCCCCGCAGACCCTATGGCTGCTCAAGGGATTTATGAAAGTTTCGCAGCTTGAAAAGCCTAAAATGGGGACCAATTGCCGTCTATTGGCGCGGCCATGGTTCCCGTGGCTTGGCGCTTCCCCCGACTGGAGCTTCGTTTGAACAATCAGTGGTTTTCCAAAGTTGCCGTCTGGCTTGTCATTGCGATGGTGTTGTTCACTGTGTTCAAGCAGTTCGACACCCGCGGCGCCGCCGGAGCTGGCTATGTCGGGTATTCCGATTTCCTGGAAGAAGTCCGTTCCAACCGCATCAAGAGCGCAACCATCCAGGAAGGCCAGGGCGGTAGCGAGATCGTCGCCGTCACCACGGACGACCGGAAGATCCGCACCACCGCCACCTACCTCGACCGGGGCCTGGTGGGCGACCTGATCAACAACAACGTCAAGTTCGACGTCAAGCCGCGCGAAGAAGGCTCCCTGCTCATGACCCTGCTGGTCAGCTGGGGCCCCATGCTGCTGCTGATCGGCGTGTGGGTGTACTTCATGCGCCAGATGCAGGGCGGCGGCAAGGGCGGTGCCTTCAGCTTCGGCAAGAGCAAGGCGCGCATGCTCGACGAGAACAACAACACCGTGACCTTCGCCGACGTCGCCGGCTGCGACGAGGCCAAGGAAGAGGTGAAGGAAGTCGTCGACTTCCTCAAGGACCCGGCCAAGTTCCAGAAGCTGGGCGGCCGCATTCCCCGCGGCCTGCTGCTGGTCGGCCCTCCGGGCACCGGCAAGACGCTTTTGGCCAAGTCCATCGCCGGTGAGGCCAAGGTTCCGTTCTTCAGCATCTCGGGTTCCGACTTCGTTGAAATGTTCGTCGGCGTGGGCGCGGCCCGCGTGCGCGACATGTTCGAGAACGCCAAGAAGAACGCCCCCTGCATCATCTTCATCGACGAAATCGACGCCGTCGGCCGCCAGCGTGGCGCCGGCCTGGGCGGCGGCAACGACGAGCGCGAGCAGACCCTCAACCAGATGCTGGTCGAGATGGACGGCTTCGAGACCAACCTGGGCGTGATCGTGGTGGCTGCCACCAACCGCCCGGACATCCTGGACGCCGCGCTGCTGCGCCCGGGCCGCTTCGACCGCCAGGTCTACGTCACGCTGCCCGACATCCGCGGCCGCGAGCAGATCCTGAACGTGCACATGCGCAAGGTCCCGCTGGGCCAGGACGTGAACCCGGCCATCATCGCCCGTGGCACGCCCGGAATGTCCGGCGCCGACCTGGCCAACCTGTGCAACGAAGCCGCCCTCATGGCCGCCCGCCGCAATGCGCGCGTGGTCGAGATGCAGGACTTCGAGAAGGCCAAGGACAAGATCTTCATGGGCCCCGAGCGCAAGAGCATGGTCATGCCCGAGGAAGAGCGCCGCAACACGGCCTACCACGAGTCTGGCCACGCGCTCATCGGCAAGCTGCTGCCCAAGTGCGACCCGGTGCACAAGGTCACCATCATCCCGCGCGGCCGCGCGCTGGGCGTGACCATGAGCCTGCCCGAGAACGACCGCTACAGCTACGACCGCGAGTACATGCTCAACCAGATCAGCATGCTCTTCGGTGGCCGCATCGCGGAAGAGGTGTTCATGCACCAGATGACCACCGGGGCGAGCAACGACTTCGAGCGGGCCACCAACCTGGCGCGCGACATGGTCATGAAGTACGGCATGAGCGAGGCCCTGGGCCCGATGGTCTATGCCGAGAACGAAGGTGAAGTGTTCCTCGGCCGCTCGGTCACCAAGACCACCAACATGAGCGAGTCGACCATGCAGAAGGTCGACGGCGAGGTGCGCCGCATCATCGACGACCAGTACAACCTCGCGCGCAGCCTCATCGAGGAGAATTCCGACAAGATGCACGCCATGGCCAAGGCGCTGCTCGAGTGGGAAACCATCGACTCCGAGCAACTGGACGACATCATGGCCGGCCGCGAGCCCCGCCCGCCGAAGGACTGGACGCCGCGCGTGCCGCCTTCGACCGATGGCGGCGGCAGCGGCGGATCGCCCGCCGTGAAGCCCGACCCGTCGCCGACGACGGCTTGAGGCACGCGACGAGCGACAATGCAAACGGGGCCCAGCGCCCCGTTTTTTCATGGCGCCCTCGGATGACGGCGCCGGCATGGGCGATCGACTCGACATGAACTGGCAGACTTCCCGCTTCCTCATCGACCTGGCGCTGCCCAAGGTGATGGGCATCGTCAACGTGACCCCCGATTCCTTCTCCGACGGGGGCGCCCACGACACGCCGCGCGACGCGCTGGCGCATTGCGAACAGCTGCTGCGAGAGGGCTGCGACATCCTCGACGTCGGCGGCGAATCCACCCGCCCCGGCAGTCCGGCCGTGCCGCTGGACGAGGAACTGGCGCGCGTGATGCCGGTGGTGCGCGATGCGGTGAAGCTCGGCGTTCCCGTTTCCGTCGACACCTACAAGCCGCAGGTGATGCGCGAGGTGCTGGACGTCGGCGCCGACATCGTCAACGACGTGTGGGCGTTGCGGCAACCGGGCGCATGCGAGGTCGTGGCGGCGCATGCCAGCTGCGGGGTCTGCCTGATGCACATGCACCGCGATCCGCAGACCATGCAGCTCGATCCCATGAGCGGCGAGGCACTTCCGGTGGTTCGCGCCTTCCTGGCCGAACAGGCCGCGGCGCTGCGCGCCAGCGGCGTGGCCGCGTCGCGCATCGTGCTCGATCCGGGCATCGGCTTCGGCAAGACGGTGGCGCAGAATTTCGAGTTGCTGGAGTGCCAGGCCGAGCTGTTGCGGCTGGGCTACCCTGTGCTGGCCGGCTGGTCGCGAAAGGGCGCGCTGGGCACGGCGACCGGCATCAAGAACGTGGCCGATCGCATGGTGCCCAGCGTGGCGGCCGCATTGATGGCCGTGGAGCGGGGCGCGCGCGTCGTGCGCGTGCACGACGTGAAGGAAACGGTGGCGGCGCTGGCCGTCTGGCGCGCCGCGCATGCGACGACGACAACGACAACACAACAACAGGACACTGAAAAATGAATCGCCAGTACTTCGGCACCGACGGCATCCGCGGCACCGTGGGCACCGCGCCCATCACCCCTGACTTCGTGCTGCGCCTGGCGCATGCCGTGGGCCGGGTGCTCAAGCGCAGCGAGCCGCGGCCCAAGGTGCTGATCGGCAAGGACACGCGCATCTCGGGCTACATGCTGGAAAGCGCGCTGGAGTCGGGCTTCAACTCGGCCGGCGTGGACGTGGTGCTGCTGGGCCCGCTGCCCACGCCCGGCGTGGCCTACCTCACGCGCGCCCAGCGGGCCAGCCTGGGCGTGGTCATCAGCGCCAGCCACAACGCCTACCCGGACAACGGCATCAAGTTCTTCAGCGCCCACGGCACCAAGCTGGACGACGCCTGGGAACTGGCGGTGGAAGACATCCTTGAAGAGCCACCCGTGTGGGTGGACTCGGCCAACCTGGGCAAGGCACGCCGGATGGACGATGCCGCAGGCCGCTACACCGAGTTCTGCAAGAGCACCTTCGCCAACGACCTCACGCTGCGCGGCATGAAGCTGGTGGTGGACGGCGCGCATGGCGCCGCCTACCAGGTGGCGCCGCAGGTCTTCCACGAACTGGGCGCGGACGTCAGCAGCATCGGCTGCGCACCGGACGGCCTGAACATCAACAAGGGCGTGGGCGCCACGCATCCTCAAGCGCTGGTCGAAGCGGTCAAGGCGCGCGGTGCGGACTACGGCATCGCGCTGGACGGCGACGCCGACCGCCTGCAACTGGTGGACGCGCAGGGGCGACTGTTCAACGGCGACGAGCTGCTCTACCTGATGGTGTCCGAGCGCCTGGGCCGCGGCGAGCGCGTCGCCGGCGTGGTGGGCACGCTGATGACCAACAAGGCCGTCGAGATGGCGCTGCGCCATCGCGGCATCGACTTCGTGCGCGCCAAGGTGGGCGACCGCTACGTGCTGGAGGAACTGGACAAGCGCGGCTGGCTGCTGGGCGGGGAGGGCTCGGGCCACTTGCTGGCGCTGGACAAGCAGACCACCGGCGACGGCATCGTCAGCGCCCTGCAGGTGCTTCAGGCTTGCCAGCGCAGCGGCCGCTCGGTGGCGCAACTGCTGGCCGACGTGCAGCTGTTCCCGCAGACCCTCATCAACGTGCGCCTGGCCGACGGGCATGACTGGCAACGCAACGATGCGCTGGCCGAGGAAACGCGCAAGGTCGAGAAGGAACTGGGCGACGGCGGCCGCGTGCTCATTCGCGCCAGTGGCACCGAACCGTTGCTGCGCGTGATGGTGGAGGCGCGCGAGGCCGCGCAGGCCGAGTCCTGCGCTCGGCGTCTGGTGGCCACGGTCGAAGCGGCAACCTGAGATGGCGCAAGTCGACGTCCGCCTGGCCGACTACTCCGACCCGGTGCATCGCGAGGCGCTGCTTCTCTTGCTGGACGCCTACGCCCGTGACCCGGCAGGCGGCGGCACGCCCTTGGGCGAGTTCGTCCACCACAACCTTGTCCACGAGCTGGCCAGCCGGCCGTACGCCTTCAGCGTGCTCGCCTTCGACGGCGCGCAGCCGGTGGGCCTGGTCAACTGCTTCGAGGGCTTCTCCACCTTCGCCTGCAAGCCGCTGGTGAACGTGCACGACGTGGTGGTGCTGCAGAGCCACCGCGGCCGGCGCATCGCGCCGCTGATGCTGGCCAAGGTGGAGGAGGTCGCCCGCGAGCGCGGCGCCTGCAAGCTCACGCTGGAAGTGCTCAGCGGCAACACCCAGGCCATGAAGGCCTATGAGCGCGAAGGCTTCTCCGGCTACCAGCTCGACCCGAGCTTCGGCACGGCGACCTTCATGCACAAGAAGCTCTGAACGAAAAAAGCCCGCCGACCTGGCGGGCTTTCTCATTGCGCAATCCGGCGATCAGAAGCGCGTGACGGGCATCGCCTCGTCCTTGCCGGTGCCGTACTTGCCCAGCTCCCACTTGGCGATCGCGTTGCGGTGCACCTCGTCCGGGCCGTCGGCGAAGCGCAGCGTGCGTGCCTGCGCATAGGCGGATGCGAGCGGGAAGTCATCGCACATGCCACCGCCGCCGTGCGCCTGCATGGCCCAGTCGATCACCTGGCAGGCCATGTTGGGCGCCACCACCTTGATCATGGCGATGTCGTTCTTGGCGACCTTGTTGCCGGCAACGTCCATCAGCCAGGCGGCCTTGAGCGTGAGCAGGCGGGCCATGTCGATGCGGCAGCGGGCTTCTGCGATGCGCTCCTGCGTCACCGTCTGCGAGGCAACCGTCTTGCCGAAAGCCACGCGCGAGGACGCGCGCTTGCACATCAGCTCCAGCGCGCGTTCGGCCAGTCCGATCAGGCGCATGCAGTGGTGGATGCGGCCGGGGCCCAGGCGGCCCTGGGCGATCTCGAAGCCGCGGCCCTCGCCCAGCAGCATGTTGGCAGCCGGCACGCGCACGTTCTCGAAGTACATCTCGACGTGGCCGTGCGGCGCGTCGTCGTAGCCCATCACGTTGAGCGGCCGCACGATCCGGATGCCCTTGGTGTCGCCGGGCACGATGATCATGCTCTGCTGCGAATGCCTGGGCGCGTCCGGGTCGGACTTGCCCATGGTGATGAACACCTTGCAGCGCGGATCGGCCGCGCCGGAGATCCACCACTTGTGGCCGTTGATGACGTACTCGTCGCCCTGGCGCTCGATGCGGGTGGCGATGTTGGTCGCGTCGCTCGATGCCACTTCAGGTTCGGTCATCGCGAAGGCCGAGCGGATCTCGCCTTCCAGCAGGGGCTTGAGCCAGCGTGCCTTGATCTCTTCCGAGCCGTAGCGGGCGATGGTCTCCATGTTGCCGGTGTCGGGTGCCGAGCAGTTGAAGGCCTCGCTCGCCCATGGCACGCGGCCCATGATCTCGGCCAGCGGCGCGTATTCCATGTTGGTCAGGCCCGCACCTTCGTAGCCGGAGGCATGCGCGCTATCCACCGGCAGGAACAGGTTCCAGAGGCCCTGCGCCTTGGCCTTGGCCTTGACCTTCTCCACCGTCTGCAGGGCGCTCCAGCGCTTGCCGGCCGCGGTGTTCGCCGCCAGCTCGGCCGTGTAGTCGGCTTCGGCCGGGTAGATGTTGTCCTCCATGAAGGCGGTGACGCGCTTCTGCAGGTCCTTGGTCTTTGGCGAGTAGTCGAAATCCATGAGTTGTCTCCGGAGGTGGGGAAGGGTCGGGCGCCGTCAGGCGCGTTGTGCGAACTGCCAGGCCATCTGGGCCATCGGCCGCGCGCCGCGGGCGGAGGCCACGGCCTGCTCGCTCGAGGCCGTGCCGGCCTCGACGCGCTTGGCAATGCCTTGCAGGATGGCTGCCATGCGGAACAGGTTGTAGGCCTGGTAGAAGTTCCAGTCCGGCGCCAGCGCTTCGGGCGTGCTGATGCCGGTGCGCTCGCAGTAGCGGCGGATGTATTCGCTCTCGGTGGGAATGCCCAGCGCCGCCACGTCCACGCCGCCGATGCCGCGGCCGGTGGTGGGCGGCATGTGCCAGGACATGCAGTGGTAGCTGAAGTCGGCCAGCGGATGGCCCAGCGTGGACAGCTCCCAGTCCAGCACCGCGACGATGCGCGGCTCGCTGGCATGGAACATCACGTTGTCGAGCCGGTAGTCGCCATGCACGATGGAGACCTTGCTCTCGTCGCGTGCGCTCGCCGGCATGTGCGCGGGCAGCCAGTCGATCAGGCGCTCCATCTCGTCGATGGGCTGCGACAGCTCGCCGGCGCCGTCGGTCGAGGCTTTGTACTGCTTGCTCCAGCGGCCGATCTGGCGATCGAAGTAGTTGCCGGGCTTCCCGTAGTCGGCGAGGCCCTGCTGCGCGAACTTGACGGTGTGCAGCGCCGAGATGACGCGGTTCATCTCGTCGTAGTGGGCCGTGCGCTCGGCGTTGCTCATGCCGGGCAGCGACTGGTCCCACAGCACGCGGCCCTGCTTGAACTCCATGACGTAGAAGGCGCGGCCAATGACCGATTCGTCCTCGCACAGGCACAGCATGCGCGGCACGGGCACGTCGGTGTCGGCCAGGCCGCTCATCACCTTGTATTCGCGCTCGATGGCGTGGGCCGAGGGCAGCAGCTTGGCTACCGGGCCGGGCTTGGCGCGCATCACGTAGCTCTGGGTGGGCGTGAGCAGCTTGTAGGTGGGATTGGACTGGCCGCCCTTGAACATCTCGACCGTGAGCGGGCCCTTGAAGCCGGGCAGGTTGCTGTCGAGCCACGCGCTCAGCGCCTCGATGGCGAAGGCATGCTGGCTGGAAACGGCACGCGTGCCGACGAAGTTGCTGAAGTCCTGTGTCATGTCCGTGCTTCTTATTGCTCTGCGGCTTCAGAAATGCGCATCAGCGCGTCGCGGTCCAGCACCACCAGGCCGCCCGGCTCGATGCGGATGGCTTCCTCGCGCTCCATTGCCTTCAGTTCCTGGTTGACCCGCTGCCGGGAGGCCCCCAGCAGCTGCGCCAGCTCTTCCTGCGCCAGGTGCAGGCCGATGCGCATCTGGCTGCCATCCGCCAGGTTGGGAATGCCGTAGCTGCGCACCAGGTGGATGAGCTGCTTGGCCAGCCGCGCGCGCAAGGGCAGGGTGTTGAGGTCTTCCACCAGGCCGAAAAGCTGGCGGATACGCCGCGCCTGCAGGCGCATCAGCGCCTCGTACAGCTCGATGTGCGAGGCCAGGATCTTGTTGAAGTCCGCGCGCGCCACGCACAGGATCGTGGTGTCGCCATGCGCATAGGCGTCGTGCGTACGCCGGTCCCCGTCGAACATCGCCACGTCGCCGAACCAGATGCCCGGCTCCACGTAGGTGAAGGTGATCTGCTTGCCCGACACCGCCGTCGAACTCACCCGCACTGCGCCCCTCGCGCAGGCGATCCACGAGTCCGGTGGATCGCCCCGAGCGGCGATCAGTTCGCCGTCCTTGTAGCGTTTGACGAAGGCGCATCGAAGAATGTCGTGCCGAAGCGATGGTGATAGAGAACTGAACCAGCGACCACTGTTGATCGCTTCACGTTCTTCGATGGTAAGAATGGGGTCGTCCATTGGTCTGTCCTGTCGGCGACTGAATTGAGTGGGCTTGTCGCAAGGGTGACCTTGCGGGTCAGGAGTAGCGAGGCTTCTCCTTGGCGAGGAATGCGGCAATGCCGATGCCGGCGTTGGCATGGTGCAGGTTTCGCACGAAGTGATCGCGCTCCGCGTCCAACTGCTTCGACAAGGTGCTCCCGCGGCCTTCGTTGAGCAGCTCCTTGGCACTGGCCAGGGCGTTGGGTGCGCGGCCGTTGAGCTGCGCCGCGAGCGTCATCGCATCGTTCAAGGCCTGGCCGTTGTCGGCCAGCCGGTTGACCACACCCAGCGCGTGCAGCCGCTCGGCACCGATGCGCTCGCCCAGCATCATCCATTCGCTGATGACCTGGCGCGGCAGGAACTGGGACAGGTGCCAGCTCATGCCGCCGTCGGGCGACAGCGCGATGTTGCTGTATGAGGCGGCGAACACCGCGTCCCGGGCCGCCACGACCATGTCGCAGGCCAGCGCCAGCGAAAAGCCGGCGCCTGCGGCAGCGCCTTCCACCGCCGCGATGATCGGCTTGGGAAAGGCGCGCATCGCCTCGATCCAGTTGTGCAGGCCCTCGATGCTCTGCGCCTGGTACTCGGGCTCGCGCTCGCGGTTGGCCTGCAGACGCTGCAGCGAGCCACCGGCGCTGAACCAGGGGCCTTCGCCCGCCAGCACCACGCTGCGCACCTCGGCGCTGTCGCCGGCGCGGTTGAGCGTTTCGATGCCGGCGGCATACATGTCCGGGCCCAGCGCATTGCGCTGCGTCGGATTGGAGATCAGCAGCACCATGGTGCCGTCCTGCGTGCTGCTCTTGAGCTGTGCGGTCATCGGGTCTCAGTCTTCCTGGTGGGTGAGGCTCAGGCCCAGGGCGCCGCGGCGGCGCAGCCACGGGCTGGGGCGATAGCGCGGGTCGCCATACACGGTCTGCATGTTGAAGAGCACCTCCAGCATGTTGGTCGGGCCGCAGAGGTCGCCCAGGGCCAGCGGGCCCTGGGGATAACCCAGGCCCAGGCGCACGGCGGTCTCCAGGTCGGCGGGCGAGCAGATGCGCTGCTGGCACATGTCGGAGGCGATATTGACGATGGTCGCGATAACGCGTTGGGTGACGAATCCGCCCGAGTCGCGGATCACGCTCACGGCCTTGCCGTCGCGTGCGAAGAGGGCATGGGCGGCCTCGCGCATGTCGCGGCGCGTGGCGGGCGTGCCGGCCAGCACTCGGCGCTTCGTCGCGGCATCGTCCATCAGCATGTCGATGCCCACGGTGCGGGTGGCGTCCAGGCGGTCGACCGCTGCCACGGTGGTGATGTCGAAGCCCAGCGGCGCGACGAGGATCAGCGCGTTGGAGGAGGGTGAGGCACCGGTCTCGATGCGGGCGCCCAAGGCGTGCACCAGGCGCAGCAGCTCGGGCCGGCGGGCGGCGCGTGGCGACACCCACACGGGCGGCAGCGTCTCGAATTGGGGTGCGGGCGGCTCGGCTGGCACTTGCGCCGCGCCATCCACATAGCGGTAGAAGCCTTCGCCAGTCTTGCGGCCCAGGGCGCCGGCGGCCAAGCGCTGGGCGGTGATCACGCTGGGGCGAAAGCGCGGCTCGTCGTAGTACTGTCGGTAGATCGACTCCATTACCGGATGCGAGACGTCCAGCGCCGTGAGGTCCAGCAGCTCGAACGGGCCGAGCCGGAAGCCTGCCTGGTCCTTGAGGATGCGGTCGATGGTGGCGAAATCGGCCACGCCCTCGGAGACGATGCGCAGCGCCTCGGTCCCATAGCCGCGGCCGGCATGGTTGACGATGAAGCCGGGCGTGTCCTGGGTGTGGACCGCGCTGTGGCCCATCTGCACCGCGTAGGCGGCCAGCCGGTCGCAGACGCTGCGCTCGGTCTTGAAGCCGGCGACGACCTCGACCACCTTCATCAGCGGGACGGGGTTGAAGAAGTGATAGCCCGCAAATTGCTCGGGTCGCTTCAGGCCCGCGGCGATGGCCGTCACCGACAGTGACGAGGTGTTGGTGGCCAGCACGGTGCTGGCCGGCACCACGGATTCGAGTTCCAGAAACAGTTTCCGTTTGATTTCGAGGTTTTCGATCACCGCTTCCACCACCAGATCGCAGTCGGCGAGGGCCTGAACGGCGTCCGCGGCATGAAGGCGCGCGACGAGTGCAGCCTGGGTGGCGGCATCCAGCTTTCCCTTTTCCTGCAGCTTGGTCCACTGGGCGACGATGGCGTCGACGCCGCGCTGCGCGGCGCCGGCTTGGTTGTCTACAAGCAGCACATCGCTGCCGGCCTGGGCGGCAATCTGGGCGATGCCGCGGCCCATGGCCCCGGCACCAACCACGCCAACCTTGCAAAAGTTCACGGTCATATTTCGAAAGTCTGGATGTAAGTGATAAGTGCTGCCCGCCGTGTCAGAATGTGTTTACCTTTTTTTACGGTCTGCTCCATTGCAAGCTTTGCGACTCACCGCGGGTCTCCTGCTGATCGGCACTGCGCTTCAGTCCTCGGCCTTGACCATCGGGCGGCCCAACGGCAGCGCCTGGATCGGCAAGCCGCTCGACCTGGTGATCCCGCTCGAACTGGACAGCAGCGAGTCGGGGGACAGCCTGTGCCTCGAAGCCGAAGTGCTCCAGGGCGACGCGCGCGTCGACGACAAGCGAGTGACCCTTTCGATGGACCCCGGCCCCAGTCCCGACATGCCCCGGGTGCGCCTGCGCACCACGCGGGCCATCGAGGAGCCGGTCGTCACCGTGAAATTCACTGCCGGTTGCGCCACCAAGTCTACGCGCCAGTACGTCCTGCTGGCCGATCTGCCGGAAGCGCCGCCGGTGATCGCGTCGCCACCGCGACTCGCACCCGGCGCGGCGACGGAAGGCGGGGATCGATTCGCATCGCCATCGTCAAGACCAGCACCCGCGCGCGCTGCTGGCTCCGCCGCGAGCCGCGCGGCATCCGCTGGTGGCGACGACAGCACTGTCGCTGCGCCACCACCGCTGCGCAGGCGAACGCCGACGGCCGTGCCGGTCGCGCCTTCCGCCACGGAGGCCAGCCGCAAGCCACGCCCCCAGCCGCCGAAGGCCGCGGCTGCGACGACTGCGCCGGCCAACGAACCGAGATCACGCTTGCGGATCGAGGCGCTGGCGCCCGAACCCGTCCCACAGGCGCAGACGCCCCGCCCGACTCTGGCCCCTGGCAGTGGCGCGGCCGGCGCGACTGCCGCGGCAGGTCCGGGCGCCGCTCTCGCAGGTGCGCCTGCAGCGCCGGCGCAGTCACCGCCGGCGGCCGACGCCGCCGCGAACGTGTCGGCCGCGGCGGTGCTCGCCGCCGCCACCGAGCAGGGCAGGCGAGACGCGGATCGGCTGAAGGAGCTCGAGGCTGCGCTGGCCACCCTGCGTGACCAATCGGCGCAGACGCAACGCCAGCTGCTCGAGCTGCGTGGAAGCCTGGCCCAGGCCGAAGCGAGCCGATACCGCAATCCTGTCATCTATGGCCTGCTCGCTCTGCTTGCCCTGGCGCTGATCGGCCTGGTGGTGCTGTGGCGCGCTGCGCGCAATGCGCGACAGGCCGCCTGGTGGGGCACTGCGTCGGAGGAAGAGGCCGCAGCCGCGGGCGCGAGGCCGGTGCTGCCCAGGCATGGCGAACTGGCGGAAGATGAAGAGGACGAGGAAGAGGAAGACGAAGGCTCCCAGCCAGCCGATCTCTCCGGCTTGCGCACCACCGCGGCCCAGGGCATGCGGGTCACCTCCTTGCCTGCCGGGGTCGGCGCCTCGGCCTTCCACCAAACTCAGGTACGGCCGGTCAATGCCGAGGAACTGTTCGACGTGCAGCAGCAGTCGGACTTCTTCGTGTCGCTTGGCCAGCATGAGCAGGCCATCGGTGTGCTGCGCGAGCACATCGCGGCCAATCCGAACACCAGCGCCATGGCCTACCTGGACCTGCTGGCTGTGCTGCATTCGCTGGGCCGGCGCGAAGACTATGCAGCCGTGGCGCGCGAATTCGCCGAGGGTTCCAACGTCGATGTTCCTTCCTTCGACCACTTCACCCTGGGCGGGCGCGGCATGGAGCACTACCGCGAGGCCCTGCAACGGATCGTGGACAAGTGGCCGTCACAGGGAACGGCCGAGCTCATCGAGGACTTCGTCTTCCGCAAGCCGGGTTCGCCCGAGGAGAGCTTCGATCTTCCGGCCTACCAGGAGTTGCTGATGCTCTATTCGGTGGTACGCGACCTGGGCGAGTACGAGGGCCAATGGGCAACTCCGACGCCAGTCAAGGTGCAGCCGCCGACTGCCGTGTCGCCGGAATTCTCCGAGCACGCCTACCGCGAGACCTCGCCCATGCCCTACCTGCCGCAAGGCGAGGTAACGGCGCATCAGCCGGCTGAGGTGCCGCCGTTGGAGCTGGACCTGGCCGACCTGGACCGCACGGCCTTCGAGACGCTGCGCGCGCCCATCGAGCCGGCACCGGCTGCGAGCAAGCCGCAGGCGGTGCCGTCCGTGGACCCGCATGTGATCGACTTCGATCCCTTCGACCCGGCCACCAACCAGGGCGACCTTCGGCCGCGGCACCTGGGTGTGAAGCGCTAGGCGGGGCGCCCCAACTTCAACGCCGCACCTGCAGCGCGCCCGGGTTGACGATGTTGGTGGGGTTGCCCTTGATGAAGCTCACCACGTTGTCGAAGGCCTGGCCGAAGTACATCTCGTAGCTCTCCTGCTCCACATAGCCGATGTGGGGCGTGCAGATGCAGTTCTCCAGGCGCAGCAGTGCGTGGCCCTGCAGCGGCGGCTCGCTTTCGAACACGTCGATGGCAGCCATGCCGGGGCGGCCGCGGTTGAGCGCGGCCAGCAGGCCGTCCTGCTCAACCAGTTCGGCCCGCGACGTATTGACGAACAAGGCCGTGGGCTTCATGCGCGCCAAGTCTTCAAGGCGTACGACGCTACGGGTATCTTCGGTCAGGCGCAGGTGCACCGACAGCACGTCGGACGAGGTGAACAGCGCCTCGCGGCTGGCAGCCACCTGGAAGCCGTCCGAGCGCGCCTTGGCGCAACTCGCGTCGCTGCCCCAGATCAGCACCTGCATGCCGAAGGCCTGGCCGTAGCGGCCCACCAGTTGGCCGATGCGCCCGTAGCCCCAGATGCCCAGCGTCTTGCCCTTGAGTACCGAGCCCAGGCCAAAGTTTGGCGGCATCGAGGCCGACTTGAGGCCCGATTGTTGCCAGGCGCCGTGCTTGAGGTTGCTGATGTACTGCGGCAGCCGGCGCATCGCGGCCATGATCAGTGCCCAGGTGAGCTCCGCAGGCGCCTGAGGCGAGCCGGTGCCCTCGGCCACTGCCACGCCGAACTCACTGCAGGCGTTGATGTCGATATGCGAGCCGGCGCGGCCGGTCTGCGAAATCAACTTGAGCTTTGGGAGCTTCTCGACCAATTGCCGCGAGATCTGGGTGCGCTCCCGGATCAGGACAATGACGTCCGCATCCTTCAGGCGGACCGACAGCTGCCCGATGCCCTTGACTGTATTCGTGTAGACCTTGGCCGCGTAGGCATCGAGCGTCGAGGCGCAGCGCAGCTTGCGCACCGCGTCCTGGTAGTCGTCGAGGATCACAATATTCATGGCACGTTATTGTGCCCTGCGCCTCGGTAACTGCATGTTGTGCAGCGCGTCATGGCGCGCCGCACCGTGTCGACGAGCCTCAGTGCATGCGGCTTGCGACGGGATGCAGCGAGTGCGCCTCGAGGGCAGCGAGGCGGTCGAGTTCGGCGCACACGTCGTCCATTCGGCCGGAGATCACGACGCGGCTGGCGCTGTGGGTCGAGCGCGGATCGACCACGCGGATGACGCGAAGAGGACGTGCAGCATGGGCTTGTGGAGGCGACTTTTCCTCGGCGCCTGCGCGCGCGGCGCAGGCGGGACGGATCGCCACGTAGCGCAGATTGGACGACAGCGGGCTGCGGCGCGGCGTCATCCACCGGTGGGCCAAGGCTTGAAGGGGCGACAGCAGGTCGGCGATGGTCAGAACAGCGATTCCCATGTGAACTCCACGATGGTTGGGGTTGAACACAGGCAGGATTGCTTTCTTCACAACAACGGTCCGCGTCAGGGTGATGGCCTCGTGCCATACGCCCGCCACCTGGCGCGGCCCTGAAACTCGCTACATGAGCATGGTGTTGCGGATCAGGCCGACGGCCAGGCCTTCGATCTCGAATGGCTCGCCGGGCTGCACGATGATGGTCGGGTAGTCGGGGTTTTCGGCGTGCAGCTCGATCACCTGCTTGTTGCGCCGCAGGCGCTTGACGGTGACCTCGTCGCCCAGTCGCGCCACCACGATCTGGCCGTTGCGTGCTTCCCTGGTGGATTGCACCGCCAGGAGGTCGCCGTCCATGATGCCGGCGTCGCGCATGGACATGCCGCGCACCTTGAGCAGATAGTCGGGCTGGCGCTGGAACAGGGTGCTTTCGACATAGAAGGTCTGGTCGACGTGTTCCTGGGCCAGGATGGGCGCGCCGGCAGCCACGCGGCCGACCAATGGAAGCGCCAGCTGCGCCAGGCCGGGCAGGGGGAGCGAATACTGGTTGTTGCGCGACTCGTTGATGGAGCGCAGCGCATCGCCCTTGAGGCGGATGCCGCGCGAGGTGCCGCTGACCAGCTCGATGACGCCCTTGCGGGCCAGGGCCTGCAAGTGCTCTTCGGCCGCGTTGGCGGACTTGAAGCCCAACTCGGCTGCGATTTCGGCCCGCGTGGGGGGCGCGCCCGTGCGAGCGATGGCGGACTGGATCAAGTCCAGGATCTGCTGCTGGCGGGCGGTAAGCTTGACGGGAAAGGGCAGGTTGAGCATTCGCTGGACTCCTGTGGACCACCTAAGGTTACTGGCTGCATATCCAGTAACTGTATTTTTAACCAGTTTTCGAGGATTGGCAAGCATGAGCGAACAATTGGCGTCGTCCAGGCGCCGCGTACTGGTGCTTGGCACCGGCGGCACCATCGCCGGGCGCGCTGCCGCCAGCGGCGACAACATCGGCTACGTGGCCGGGCAGGTGGCGGTGGCCGAACTGTTGGCGGGCCTCGAGGCGCCAGCCGGTGTGTCCCTCGAGGCCGAGCAGGTTGCGCAGGTGGACAGCAAGGACATGGAGTTCTCCATCTGGCTGGCGCTGGCGCGCCGTTGCGCGCAGGCGCTGGCCGACCCCGCGGTTGCCGGCGTCGTCATCACCCACGGCACCGACACGCTGGAGGAAACGGCCTTCTTCCTGCACAGCGTGCTGGCAAGCGACAAGCCGGTGGTGCTGACCTGCGCGATGCGGCCCGCCAGCGCCCTGTCGCCGGACGGGCCGCAGAACGTGCGTGATGCCGTCGTGGTGGCTGCGTCCCACGGGTCGCGGGGCGTCAGTGTCGTCTGTGCCGGTGTCGTGCACACAGCGGCCGATGTGCAGAAGGTCCACACCTACCGACTCGACGCCTTTTCGTCGGGTGATGGAGGCCCGATCGGTTTCGTCGAGGAGGGGCAGGTCCGCGTCACGGGCAAGTGGCCGGAAGCGGGACGCGGCCTGGACGCTGCGCAGCAGTGGCCCCACGACCTGGACCCGCCGCGCGTGGAGATCCTGTTCAGCCATGCCGGCGCACGGGGCGCGCTCATCGACGCCTTGCTCGCCGAGCGGGCCCAGGGCGCGTCGGGCGCCATTCGCGGCCTGGTGCTGGCCGCGACCGGCAACGGCACGCTGCACCACGAGATCGAGCAGGCGGCGGCCCGTGCGCAAGCCGCGGGTGTTGCCGTTGTGCGCGCGACGCGTTGTTCGCAAGGCCGCATCCTGGCCAAGCCAGGCGACGCGATTCCCGATGCGGGTGCGCTCAGCCCGGTCAAGGCGCGCGTGGCGCTGATGCTGGAACTGCTGGGCGCGCCGTCGCTCTAGCCTCATGTTCGCCGCACTGCAGTCGCACGACTGGGCCTATCCTGCCTTTGAGGCTTTGCACGTGCTTGGCATTGCGCTTCTGCTGGGCAACCTGGTGGCGCTGGAGATGCGCGTGTTCGGCCGTGCCGCCGCCATCCCGGTGCAGCCCTTCGCGCGGCTGTCGCTCACGCTTGCGTTGGTGGGTTTCGGCATGGCCGCATGCACTGGCGCGCTGATGTTTTCGACCCGTCCCGGGGAACTGCTGGCGAATGACTACTTCCTGGCCAAGATGGCCCTGCTCGTCGCTGCAGGCTGCAACGCCCTGTACTTCCACCTGCGGGGTTCGCTGCGTCGCCTGGATGGTCTTGCAAGGGCCCAGATGTTGCTGTCCACTGCCATCTGGGTGGCGGTCGTGTTCTGCGGCCGCTGGATCGCCTATTGACCCGAAGGAGTCTGCTCATGAAACGTCGCCAACTCGTCCTGGTCGCTGCGGGAATGCCGCTGGCCCTGCGGACCGCGTGGGCTCACCACGGCTGGAGCAGCTTCGACCAGGACCGCCCGATCTACCTGGAAGGCAAGGTGGTGCAGTCACGCTGGCAGAACCCGCACGTGGAACTGGACATCGAGGTGCCTGCCGGGCTGAAGGTGCCCGCCGACCTGCGCCAGCGTCCATTGCCGGCGCAAAGTGCGCCCGTTGATGGCGCCGGCCTGCTGGCCAAGACCACCGTGCCGCGTCGCACCGATCGCAAGTGGGAACTGGAACTCGCCCCGCTCACGCGCATGCAGGCGTGGCGGATCCCGGAGGTCAAGGTTGGCGACACGGTGTCCGCCGTCGGCTTCACGCACAAGGATGAAGCCGGCGATCCGGTCATGCGGGTGGAGTTTCTCTACCTCGGAAACAACGTCTACGGGCTGCGCTCGAGCCCGGCCTGAAAGGCCTCAGGCTCAGTTCGAAAGGGCGGAGAGCGCGCGCTGGGTGATCTCTTCGACCGTGCCGACGCCGCTGATGGCGCGGTACTTGGGGGCCGCGGCCGGATCGGCCTTGGCCCAGGCGGCGTAGTAGTCCACCAGGGGGCGGGTCTGCTGGCTGTAGACGTCCAGGCGCTTGCCGACGGTCGCTTCCTTGTCGTCCTCGCGCTGGATCAGGTCCTCTCCGGTCGGGTCGTCCTTGCCGTCCACCTTGGGTGGGTTGAACTTGACGTGGTAAGTGCGGCCCGAGGCCGGATGCGAGCGGCGGCCGCTCATGCGCTCGATGATGTCCGAGAAGGGCACGTCGATCTCGAGTACATAGTCGATCTTCACGCCGGCCGACTTCATCGCCTCGGCCTGGGGAATGGTGCGGGGGAAGCCGTCGAAGAGGAAGCCGGAGGCGCAATCGGCCTGGGCGATGCGTTCCTTCACGAGATTGATGATCAGGTCATCGCTGACCAGTGCACCGGAATCCATCACGGCCTTGGCCTGCAGGCCCAGCGGGGTACCTGCCTTGACGGCGGCGCGCAGCATGTCGCCGGTGGAGATCTGGGGGATGCCGTACTTCTGGCAGATGAAAGTCGCTTGCGTGCCTTTGCCTGCACCGGGGGCGCCCAACAAAATCAGTCTCATGGTGTCCTCGGAGGGATTTCTTAATAATTCTTGCCGCGCCACGCAGGCGAAGGCCCCTCGGCCCGTGTGACGGAATTGCGTCGAGGATAGCATGCGCCCCAGGGCTCGCCCCCCTGCGGGAGCCCGCGCGGCCTCAGCCGGCCAGCAGCCGCCGCACCCGTTCCAGGTCTTCGGGCGTGTCCACGCCGGGCCCTGGCGCGTGGTCGCTCACGTGCACCACGATCCGGTGGCCATGCCAGAGCGCGCGCAGCTGCTCGAGCGCCTCGCTGGTCTCGATCGGTGCCGGCGCGAGCTTGGGAAACTGCTTCACGAAGCCGGCGCGGTACCCGTAGATGCCGATGTGCCGCCAGGGCGCGGGGGAAGGCAGTTCCTTGAAGGTGCCGTCGCGCCAGCCGTCGCGCCACCAGGGGATGGGCGCGCGGCTGAAGTAGAGCGCGGTTCCACGGGCGTCGAGCGCCGCCTTCACCACGTTGGGATTCAGGAACTCGGCCAGGTTGTCGATGGCGTGCACGGCGGTGCTCATGTCCCCATCCGGTCGCTGTGCCAGGGTCTGGGCCACCGCGTCGATCAGGCCGGCATCGATCAGCGGCTCGTCGCCCTGCACGTTGACCACGATGGTGTCGTCCGGCAGGCCCAGCTTCTCGCAGGCTTCGGCCAGGCGGTCGCTTCCGCTCGGATGGTCCTGCCGCGTGAGCAGCGCTTCGACGCCCCGCGCCGCGCACGCCGCCGTGATGCGCTCATCGTCCGCCGCCACTACCACCCGCGTTGCACCGGACGCGGCGGCCCGCTGGGCGACGCGCACCACCATCGGCAGGCCGGCGATGTCGGCCAGCGGCTTGTCGGGCAGGCGGGTGGAGGCCAGCCGCGCCGGGATCAGCACGACAAAGCCGTGATCATTCGCGGCCATCGCGTTCAGAGGCCCAGTTCGTCGTCGGTGAGCACGCGCGCTTCGTTTTCCAGCAACACCGGGATGCCGTCGCGCACCGGGTAGGCCAGGCGCGCGCTGCGCGACCACAGTTCCTGTTTGGCCGGGTCCCAGGTGAGCGGGCCCTTGGTGACGGGGCACACGAGCAGTTCGAGAAGCTTGCTATCCATCGAGCGATGATAGCTTTGCATCCAGCGCGCGGAAGAACTCCGCTTCAGGTTCGAAGACCAGCGGCACCGCCAGTGCGTCGGGTTGCACGCGCCACAGCTTGGCGGCGTCCTTTTCCGTGCACAGCACGGCGGTGCCGGCGTCCACGGGCACCCAGTCCTGGAAATCGTGATGGTCGGGCAGGGCGAGGCATTGCGCCGGTTCCACGCCCGCGGCGCGCAGCATGTCGAAGAAGCCTTGCGGCTTGGCAATGGCCGCCACCGCCACGATGCGCCGACCTGCAAGGGTTGCCAGTCGAACCTTGCCGCCCTGGCTGCCGACAGCATCGGCGGCCAGCGCCCGGTGCGCGCGAAACCCTGCAAAGGCGGGCCGATCGCCGGTGTGCAGCACCAGGTCGCAGTGGCGGGGCCAGGGTTCGCGCAGCGGCCCGGCCGGGAGCAGCCAGCCGTTGCCGACGCCCCGGTCGTCGAACACGCAGATCTCCACGTCGCGGGCCAGGGCCAGGTGCTGCAACCCGTCGTCGCTGACGATCAGCCTGGTCGCAGGATGCGCAGCCAGCAGTGCGCGCGCAGCTTCGATACGCTTGCGCGCAACGAAGGTGGGTGCGCCGGTGGCGCGGCGGATCAGCAGGGGCTCGTCGCCCGTCTCGTCGGGGGCGCTGCTGGCGAGCACCTCGCGGCAGTCCCCGGTGCTGCGCCCGTAGCCCCGCGAGATGACGCCCACCACGACGCCGCGCGCCTGCAGATGCCGCACGATGGCGATCACCGAGGGCGTCTTGCCGGCGCCACCGGCGACCACGTTGCCCACGATGAGCACCGGAACGCCGGCACGCTCCGAACGCAGCAAGCCGGACCGGAAAAGCGTGCGCCGAAGCGCGGCGAGGGCGCCGAAGAGGAGCGACAGCGGCCACAGCAGCCGCGCAAGCGCGCCGCGTTCCAGCCAGGCGCGCTGCAGGTCCAAGGCTATTTGCCGGCCTGGGCGGCCGACTGGGTGGCGAAGGTGATCTGCATCAGGCCGGCGCGGCGCGCGCCTTCCATGACCGTGATGACCGACTGGTGCGCCGCGCTGGCGTCGGCGCTGATGATCACCACGTTGTCCTTGCCGCCGCCGGCCGCGGCGCCAAGGGCGGCGGCGACCGCGTCCACGCTGCGCTCGGGCAGGGCGGTCTTGTTGATCATGTAGCGGCCGTCGGACGAGACCGAGACGATGATCTCCTTTGGATAGTCGCGCTGCGCTTCCGCGTCGGCCACCGGCAGGCGAAGCTGCATCTCGGTGAACTTGCTGTAGGTGGTCGAGAGCATCAGGAAGATGAGGATCACCAGCAGCACGTCGATGAAGGGAATCAGGTTGATCTCCGGCTCATCGCGCGAGCCGTGACGGAAATCCATCGAACTCTTGCGCTTCATGGCGGCCTCAGCCTCGCAGCAGTTCCAGGTGGCGCGCGAAGCGCTCGCTGGCCAGTTCCAGGTTCAGCAGGTATTCGTCCACCCGGCTGCGGAAATAGCGCCAGAAGATCAGCGTCGGAATGGCCACGATCAGGCCGAAGGCGGTGTTGTAGAGGGCAATCGAGATGCCGTGCGCCAGTTGCGCCGGGTTGCCCGAGCCCACCGCGCCGCCGGTGGGCGACTGCGATCCGAAGATCTCGATCATGCCGATCACCGTGCCCAGCAGGCCCAGCAGCGGGGCCGACGAAGCGATGGTGGCCAGGGCCGCGAGATAGCGCTCCAGCTTGTGGGCGACGGTGCGGCCGGTGGCCTCCATCGCTGCGCGGATGTCGTCGTCGGTCGAGCGCGGATTGGCATTCAGCGCGCGAAAGCCCGAGGCCAGCACTTCGCCCAGCGAGGAATTGCGTTCCAGCTTGGCCACCATTTCCGGCGCCGGCACGGAGTTGCGGGAGACGTTGATGGCCTCGTCGAGCAGCTTGGGCGGCAGGACCTTGGACGTCTTGAGGGAGGTGAAGCGCTCGATGACAAGCGCCAGCGCCAGAACGGAACACAAGAGCAGGGGCCAGATCGGCCAGCCTGCAGCAACTATGATCGAAAACAAAGAGCCCTCCGGCACTGTAAAGGAATGCAAATGCGCGGCGATTATCCACCGCGGCATCGTGCATCACGCAAGCTTCATGCGTGGCCAATTCAGCACACAGAAACTGTTGATAACTTTGTGACTAACTGGTCGCAGAACGTGGCCGGGCCCGCATCTGCTGGGCCTCCGATTGGATCGAGCGAAAATTGAGCAGTCATTTCTCCAATGGAATCAAGGGCTTGCACCAGAACATGGTCGATGTGTGCCGTCAAAGCACTGAGACAGCTACTGGGGCGAACCCTTGTGGAAGAGTGCTTCCCGCGCGTGGGCGGATTTGGTAATGGCGAATAACTTCCATGCCCCGGCCGGAGCGCGTGTCTGGGATGTCGGGGCGCTGTGCCACGCAGTGGCCGATGTGTTGGACGCACGCTTCAACCCGGTGGCTGTGCGCGGCGAGATCTCGGGCTTTTCGCGCGCTGCGAGCGGGCACTGCTACTTCTCGCTGAAGGACGATTCCGGCCAGCTGCGATGTGCCATGTTCAGGCGCGCCGCCGGCCTGCTGGATTTCCAGCCGCGCGACGGCGACCAGGTGGAGGTGCGCGGGCGCCTTGCCGTCTACGAGCCGCGTGGTGATCTCCAGTTGGTAGTGGAAAGCCTGCAGCGCGCCGGGCAGGGCGCGCTCTTCGAGCAGTTCATGCAGCGCAAGGCTCGGCTGGAAGCGCAGGGCCTGTTCGACGCGGCTAGAAAGCGCGCGCTGCCGACCATGCCGCGCTCGATCGGCGTGGTGACCTCGCTGGGCGCAGCCGCGCTTCACGACGTCGTGACGGCGCTGCGCCGACGGGTGCCGCACATCCCCGTCGTGCTCGCACCTGCCGCTGTGCAGGGCGCGGCAGCTCCAGGCGAACTGGTGCGCGCCTTGCGCAGCCTCTACGCGTTGCAACCTGCCGTAGACCTCATCCTGCTGGTCCGCGGGGGCGGCTCGATGGAGGACCTGTGGGCCTTCAACGACGAATTGCTGGCACGGGTCATCGTCGAGAGCCCGGTGCCCGTGGTGAGCGGCGTCGGGCACGAGACCGACTTCACCATCGCCGACTTCTGCGCCGATCTGCGCGCCCCGACGCCGACCGCGGCGGCCGAGATGGCCTGCGCGCCGCGCGATACCTGGCTGGGCGCGCTCGCGCTGATGCAGGAGCGCCTGGACGAAGCCCTGGATTCGCGCGTCGATGCCCTGGGCCAGCGCCTGGACCAGGCAGCCGCCCGGCTTGGCCGGCCCTCGGGCCTGATCGCACGCGCGCAACTGCAATGCTCGCACCTGGCGCAGCGGATGCACTTCGGCGCCTTGTCGAAGCTCGAGCGCCTGGCGCAGCGCCAGCATCGACTGCAGGAACATCTGCCTCAGGTGCTCGGCCGCGCAGTCGACGATCAGCATCGCCGACTGGCACATGCCGACACGCGGCTGCAACTGCTGGATCCGGCGCTGGTGCTGCAGCGAGGCTATGCCTGGCTGTCCGACAGCGAAGGCCATGCCCTCACCAGCGTGGACCAACTCGTACCTGGCGCCAGCGTGAGCGCGCGCCTTGCGGACGGGCACGCTGCGATGAGCGTACTGGGCGTAGAGCGGACGCGGCCCGGTACTACAGGCAAGGGCGATCAATAGTTTCTAGAATGCGCGCTTACACGCCCAGAATCATCATCAACTCACCACGAGCAACCCACATGGAACACGTTCTTCCCCCTCTCCCGTACGCTCTGGACGCGCTTGCGCCCGAATACTCCAAGGAGACGATGGAGTACCACTACGGCAAGCACCACAACGCTTACGTCGTGAACCTGAACAACCTGCAAAAGGGTACCGAGTTCGAGAACATGACGCTGGAGGAGATCGTCAAGAAGTCCAGCGGTGGCATCTACAACAACTCGGCGCAGATCTGGAACCACACCTTCTTCTGGAACTGCATGAAGCCCCAGGGCGGCGGTACGCCCACCGGCGCACTGGCCAAGGCCATCGAGGCCAAGTGGGGCAGCTACGACGCCTTCAAGGAAGCCTTCGTGAAGTCGGCCGTGGGCAACTTCGGTTCCGGCTGGACCTGGCTGGTGAAGAAGGCCGACGGCTCCGTGGACATCGTCAACACCGGCGCCGCCGGCACGCCGCTGACCACCGCTGACACCGCGCTGCTGACGGTGGACGTCTGGGAGCACGCCTACTACATCGACTACCGCAACCTGCGCCCCAAGTTCGTCGAAACCTTCCTGGCCAAGCTGGTCAACTGGGACTTCGCTGCCAAGAACTTCGGCTGATCTCGCGCCGCTCCAGCGGCAACAAAAAAGCCGGCGTCAAGCCGGCTTTTTTGTTGGTTGAACCCTCGTCTCAGCGTGCAGGCTGGAACGGAGCACCCGTCAAGCGGGAACCCGCCTTGATGTTCTTCTTGGCGAACCAGCCCTGGTTCATCTCCAGCACGTAGCGGACCGGCGCCTTGGAGCAGTGGTTGTCGGTGGTCTGCGGCTTCATGTCTTCCAGGTTGACGATGCGGCCGTCGTCGGCCACGAAAGCGGCCGTGAGGGGAAGCAGGGTGTTCTTCATCCAGAAGCATTGCGGCGAAGGCTGCTCGAAGACGAAGAGCATGCCTTCCTGCTGGGGCATTTCCTTGCGATACATCAGGCCGATCTGGCGCTCCAGCGGCGAGGCGGCCACTTGCGCATCGATCTGGTACATGCCGGCGCCCAGATGCACCCGCTTCAGGTCCATCTGCGGTTCGCCGGTGCCCTGCGCGTACGCGCCGGAAACAAACAGGCAATTGGCCAGAAAGAAGAGCGGCAAAAGAAGAGTGCGGGAAAGCATGGGGTGGAAGCGGAATGATCAGTATTGCCGGCGGTCCAGCCGCCTTCGTGAGCGAGCTTAGCGCGAATTCCGATTGGCGGAGTCTTGCGGTTGAGAGGACGGAAATCAATAAACAATGGCCGCCCAATAAAAAAAGCGCCCCAAAAGGGGCGCCTTCTCGTACATGCAGGGCGAATTACTTCGCGCCGGGCATGTCGGGCGTGCCGCCCTGCGTGGTCTTGGCGCGGCCCGGCTTGCGCTGGTCGCGGGTGTCCTTGCGAGCTTCGCCAGCAGCGGTCGACTTGTCGGAACCGACAACCGCGGTTTCGGACGAGGTGTTCGTGTCGCCACCCGACTTGCGGACCTGGCCTTGCGGCTTGGCGTTCTTGCGGGCTTCGCCGCGTTGCTGCGACTTGGTGTTCAGGTTGCCCTGCTCGGCCGATTGACCAGCCGGGTTTTGCGCATAGGCGCCAGCGGCGAACAAGCCGGCCATCATCACTGCGAGTACTTTGCTCATTGTCGAATTCCTCATTGAAATGGTTTCGAGACGCCTCCCGGGGGACAGAAGGTTCGCCAACAACGGGGCCGACATGACCTTGGTTGACAGTCCTCATTCTCCGGTTGCGTCTAAAATTCTAAGGCTAATCTTTAGCTGGCTGGGACGATGTGTTGTCCCTAACCATCACATTTGTCCGGAGCCTATCCCCACATGTCTGCTTATCAGCACATCAAAGTCCCGACCGAAGGCCAGAAGATCACGGTCAATGCCGACAATTCGCTCAATGTGCCAGATCAGCCCGTCATTCCGTTCATCGAGGGGGATGGAACCGGCCTGGACATCACCCCGGTGATGCTGAAGGTGGTGGATGCGGCGGTCGAGAAGGCTTATGGCGGCAAGCGCAAGATCCATTGGATGGAGGTCTACGCTGGCGAGAAGTCGACCAAGGTCTACGGCCCCGACGTCTGGCTCCCCGAGGAAACCCTGCATGCGGTGCGCGACTACGTGGTGTCGATCAAGGGCCCGCTGACCACGCCGGTGGGGGGCGGCATCCGCTCGCTGAACGTGGCACTGCGCCAGGAACTCGACCTGTACGTCTGCCTGCGTCCCATCCAGTACTTCGAAGGCGTGCCCAGTCCGGTCAAGGAGCCGCAGAAGACCAACATGGTCATCTTCAGGGAGAACTCGGAAGACATCTACGCCGGTATCGAGTTCGAGGCCGAAAGCGACAAGGCCAGGAAGCTCATCAAGTTCCTGCAGGACGAAATGGGCGTCAAGAAGATCCGCTTCCCCAACACATCGGGCATCGGCGTGAAGCCGGTTTCGAGGGAAGGCACCGAGCGCCTGGTGCGCAAGGCGATCCAGTACGCCATCGACAACAACAAGCCCAGCGTCACCATCGTGCACAAGGGCAACATCATGAAGTTCACCGAGGGTGGCTTCCGTGACTGGGCCTACGCACTGGCGCAGAAGGAATTCGGCGGCGAACTGATCGACGGCGGCCCGTGGATGAAGGTCAGGAATCCGAAGTCGGGCAAGGAAATCACCATCAAGGACAGCATCGCCGATGCCTTCCTTCAGCAGATCCTGCTGCGCCCGGCCGAGTACAGCGTGATCGCCACGCTGAACCTGAACGGCGACTACGTCTCCGACGCCCTGGCTGCGCAGGTCGGCGGCATCGGCATCGCCCCGGGTGCGAACATGAGTGACACCGTCGCCATGTTCGAAGCCACCCACGGAACGGCGCCCAAGTACGCCGGCAAGGACTACGTGAACCCGGGCTCGGAAATCCTCTCCGCCGAGATGATGCTGCGCCACATGGGCTGGAAGGAAGCTGCAGACCTGATCATCAGCTCGATGGAGAAGTCCATCGCCAGCAAGAAGGTCACCTATGACTTCGCCCGCCTGATGGAAGGCGCTATGCAGGTGAGCTGCTCCGGCTTCGGCCAGGTGATGATCGAGAACATGTAGCGGGCAAGCGGCCTTCAGCGGCCGCTGCCAGTTCGTTCCGCCCCGGTGTGCCAGCAGGTGCGCCGGGGCTTTTTGCATCTGGCGGGTAAAGCCCGCCTGGAGCGTCATCGCGGGCGGATCGCGCGCCGTTGAGTCGATTCCACCTCAAGCAGGAGAGGGACACGACATGCAGACCCCGATGACGCCCGCGGCCATTGCGCTGAATCGATTCGGCTTGGGTGCGCGTGCCGACGAGCCGCTGATGTCCGGTGATGGCCGGCGCTGGGTGCTCGAACAGTTCTCCCGCTACGAAGCGCGCGTGCCCGGCTGGGAGGGCGAGCCGGATTCGGCGTCGCGTGTCGCCGGGTACGCCCGCAGCATCCGCGAAGTGCGCGCGGCGCCCGAGGGCGACCGGGCCGCCATGCGCCAGGCGCTGCGGCAGGGCAACCGCGATGCTTACCTGGCCTCGGTGGGTCTGCGAATGGCCAGCGCACTCGACACGCCCGCACCCTTCGTCGAACGCATGGTGCACTTCTGGTCGAACCATTTCGCGGTCTCCGTCGACAAGGCGGCAGTGGCACCCCTGGCCGGCGCTTTCGAGGCCGAAGCCATCCGGCCCCACGTGCTCGGCCGGTTCCAGGACATGCTGCTCGCGGTCGAACGCCACCCGGCCATGCTGATCTACCTCGACCAGGTGCGCTCCATCGGGCCGGGCAGCCTCGCCGCTACCCGCGCCGCGCAGCGCGAGGGCGCCCAGGTCCGCGGCCTGAACGAGAACCTGGCGCGGGAGATCCTGGAACTTCACACCGTCGGCGTGCGCAGCGGCTATGGGCAGGACGACGTGAGCGAAATGGCGCGTGCACTGACGGGTTGGACGGTCTCCGGCATCGGCCGGCAGGTGCCCGACGCCGAGCCGGGCGCCTTTGTCTTCCAGCCCGCCCTGCATGAGCCGGGTGCCCGCAAGGTCCTCGGCCGGCACTACGCGGAGGGCGGCGAAGACCAGGCCCGCGCCATCCTCGTGGACCTGGCCGGCGCGCCGGCCACGGCGCGGCACGTTGCCACCAGGCTGGCACGGCACGTGGTGGCCGATTCCCCCTCGCCCGTCCTGGTCGATCGGCTGGCGGACGCCTTCACTCGCAGTGGCGGCGACCTGCCCATGCTCTACATGGCCTTGATCGAGTCGCCCGAAAGCTGGGCGCCCCAGGCGGCCAAGTTCAAGACGCCCTGGGAATGGGCCGTCTCTGCCATGCGCGCTCTGGGTTGGCGCGATGCGCCGCCGCGGCAAACCATTGCCATGCTCAACCAGCTTGGGCAGCCGGTCTGGCGCCCCGGTTCGCCGGCCGGCTTCGACGACTTCGCCGCGAGCTGGGCAGCGCCCGACGCCCTGTGGCGGCGGGTCGAGTTCGGCCAGCGCCTGGCAGTCCAGCAGGGAGACGGCGTCGATGCCCGCAGCCTTGCAGCCCACGTGCTGCCGGGCTCACTGGGCGAGGCGAGCGCGCGCGCCATCGCCCGGGCCGAGAGCGGGCCGATGGCGCTGGCGTTGCTGCTCGCGGCCCCCGAGTTCCAGAGGAGGTAACCATGATTCGATCGCGACGCGATTTCCTCGCAACGACTGCGGTGGTCGGCGCGGGCCCCTGGCTTTGGGGGCCGGCCCTGGCCCTGGCGCGGGTCGAATCGGACCGGCGATTCGTCTTCGTCATCCAGCGCGGAGCGGCGGACGGACTGAACACGCTTATCCCGTACGCGGACCCGGACTACGCGCGCCTGCGAGGCCCGCTGGCGCTGGCGCCGGAGGCAGCCAGCCGACTCGACGGCACCTTCGCCCTGCACCCGTCCATGGTCGAGGCATCGAAGCTGTATGCCGCCGGCCAGGCCCTGCTGGTCCATGCCGTGGCGTCGCCGTACCGCGACCGATCGCATTTCGATGGCCAGAACGTGCTGGAAACCGGTGGCGTCAGCCCCTACCGGCTGAAGGCCGGCTGGCTCAATCGGCTGCTTCCATTGCTGCCGGGTGGCGCCGACAAGGCGATCGCCCTGGCGCCCACCGTGCCGATGGCGTTGCGCGGGCCGGTCGAGGTCGGCTCCTACGCGCCCTCGACCTTGCCGCAGCCCAGCGACGACTTGCTGGCGCGCGTCAGCGATCTCTACCGCGGCGACGCCCAGCTGCACGCTTTGTGGGCGGCCGCCATGGAGAACCGCGCCATGGCGGGGCAGGCCGGCCAGCGCCAGGACGCGACCGCGCTGGGCAAGCTGGCGGCCAGCTTCCTCGCCAAGCCCGACGGGCCGCGCATCGCCATGATCGAGACCGGGGGCTGGGACACCCACAGCGCCCAGAATCCGCGGCTGGCGGCGCAGCTGAGGTCCCTGGACGCTCTGGTCGCCTCCCTGCGCGATGGACTGGGCGAGGCCTGGCGCACCACCACCGTGCTGGTGGCCACGGAGTTCGGCCGTACGGCTGCTGCCAACGGCACGGGCGGAACAGACCATGGCACCGGCGCCGTCGCCATGCTTTTCGGCGGCGCGGTGCAGGGCGGGCGGGTGCTGGCCGACTGGCCCGGGCTGGGCCCGTCGTCGCTGCACGAAGGCCGTGACCTGCGGCCCACGCAAGACCTGTACGCCATCATGGCCACCAGCGCCGGCGAGGCCTTCGGCGTGGACCCGCAGAAGCTGGCGCGCGCGGTGTTTCCCGAGGCCCGGGTGAGCAGCTTCCCGTCCGGCCTGGTGCATGCCTGATCGGCGACTCAACAAAAGTCGGAGACTGCCGATATACCTTTGGGCGAGGAGGCGGTGCGCGCGCGATGCGGCGCAGCGCGCGACGTGTCGTCGTTCACGAAGCCTGGCCCTTGATTTGTCGGGAATGCGCCACCAATTCAACTGGGCCCGGCATGGCATGTGCGTGCTCTATAGAATGATTTTCATGGCTACCCGAATCCCCCCTGTACCCAAGACACCGCCGGCGGCCAAGCCCGCCAAGGATGACGGTGACTCCGTGGTGCTGGAGCGCAGACCGCAGAAAACCGCACCCCCCCAGATGTACCAGGTGGTGATGCTCAACGACGACTACACCCCGATGGAATTCGTGGTGGTGGTCATTCAGGAGTATTTCAACAAGGACAGGGAAACAGCGACCCAGATCATGTTAAAGATCCACCTGGACGGCCGGGGTGTCTGCGGCGTTTATTCGCGGGACATGGCGGCCACCAAGGTCAATCAGGTGATGGAAGCGGCCCAGCAGGCCGGTCATCCGCTGCAATGCGTGAGTGAACCGGTTGAATAAGCTGGACTCCAACCCAATTAGTTAGATATTTACAGCAAGGCAAAAGGAAATCACATGATTGCCCAGGAACTGGAAGTCAGCTTGCACATGGCCTTCGTCGAGGCCCGGCAGCAGCGCCACGAGTTCATCACCGTGGAGCACCTGCTGCTCGCTTTGCTGGACAACCCGAGCGCCGCAGAGGTCCTGCGCGCCTGCTCGGCCAACATCGACGACCTGCGCGCGTCGCTGACGAACTTCATCAAGGACAACACGCCCCAGGTGGCCGGCACCGACGATGTCGACACCCAGCCCACCCTGGGCTTCCAGCGTGTGATCCAACGCGCCATCATGCACGTGCAATCCACCGGCAACGGCAAGAAGGAAGTCACCGGCGCCAACGTGCTGGTGGCGATCTTCGGCGAGAAGGATTCGCACGCCGTCTACTACCTGCACCAGCAGGGCGTGACGCGCCTGGACGTGGTCAACTTCATCGCCCACGGCATCAAGAAGAGCGATCCGCCCGAGCCCACCAAGGGCAGCGAGGGTGGCGCCGGCGAGGGCGAGGAAGGCAACGGCGAGAAGAACGAGAAGTCTTCCCCGCTGGAGCAGTTCACCCAGAACCTCAACCAGCTGGCCAAGGACGGCAAGATCGATCCGCTGATCGGCCGCGAGTACGAGGTCGAGCGCGTCATCCAGATCCTGTGCCGCCGGCGCAAGAACAACCCGCTTCTGGTGGGTGAGGCCGGCGTGGGCAAGACGGCCATTGCCGAAGGCCTGGCATGGCGCATCACGCAGGGCGAGGTGCCCGAGATCCTGGCCGAATCCAGCGTCTTCTCGCTGGACATGGGCGCGCTGCTGGCCGGCACCAAGTACCGCGGTGATTTCGAGCAGCGCCTCAAGGGCGTGCTCAAGTCGCTCAAGGACAAGCCCAACGCCATCCTGTTCATCGACGAGATCCACACCCTGATCGGGGCCGGCGCGGCCTCGGGCGGCACCCTGGACGCGTCCAACCTGCTGAAGCCGGCGCTCTCGAGCGGCCAGCTCAAGTGCATCGGCGCGACCACCTTCACCGAGTACCGCGGCATCTTCGAGAAGGACGCGGCCCTGTCCCGCCGCTTCCAGAAGGTCGACGTGGTCGAGCCCAGCGTGGCCGAGACCATCGAGATCCTCAAGGGCCTGAAGTCGCGCTTCGAGGAGCACCACAGCGTCAAGTACGCCGCTGCGGCCCTGCAGGCGGCGGCGGAACTGTCAGCCAAGTACATCAACGACCGCCACCTGCCCGACAAGGCGATCGACGTGATCGACGAGGCCGGCGCGGCCCAGCGCATCCTGGCGCCCACCAAGCGCAAGAAGACCATCGGCAAGACCGAGGTGGAGGAAATCGTCGCGAAGATCGCGCGCATTCCCCCGGCCAACGTCAGCAACGACGACCGCGGCAAGCTGCAGACGCTGGAGCGCGACCTCAAGAGCGTGGTGTTCGGCCAGGACAAGGCACTCGAAGTGCTGGCCGCCTCGGTCAAGATGGCACGCTCGGGCCTGGGCAGGGGCGACAAGCCGATCGGCTCCTTCCTGTTCTCCGGCCCGACCGGCGTGGGCAAGACCGAGGCTGCGAAGCAGCTGGCCTTCATCATGGGCATCGAGCTCATCCGCTTCGACATGTCCGAGTACATGGAGCGCCACGCCGTCAGCCGCCTCATCGGCGCGCCTCCGGGCTACGTGGGCTTCGACCAGGGCGGCCTGCTGACCGAGGCCGTCACGAAGAAGCCGCACGCGGTGCTGCTGCTCGACGAGATCGAGAAGGCGCACCCGGACATCTTCAACGTGCTGCTGCAGGTCATGGACCACGGTACGCTGACGGACAACAACGGACGCAAGGCCGACTTCCGCAACGTCATCATCATCATGACGACCAACGCGGGCGCCGAGACCATGAACAAGGCGACCATCGGCTTCACCAACCCGCGCCAGGCGGGCGACGAGATGGCCGACATCAAGCGCCTGTTCACGCCCGAGTTCCGCAACCGCCTGGACGCGACCGTGAGCTTCAAGGCGCTGGACGAGCAGATCATCCTGCGCGTGGTCGACAAGTTCCTGCTTCAGCTGGAAACGCAACTGGCCGAGAAGAAGGTGGAAGTCACCTTCACCGACACGCTGCGCAAGCACCTGGCGAAGAAGGGCTTCGATCCGCTGATGGGTGCGCGCCCGATGCAGCGCCTGATCCAGGACACCATCCGCCGTGCCCTGGCCGACGAACTGCTGTTCGGCCGCCTGACCGAAGGCGGACGCCTGACGGTCGACCTGGACGAGCAGGGCGAGGTGCTCCTGGACATCACGCCGCTTCCGAAGAAAGAGGGCAGGAACAAGCCCGAGGCCGAGGAGACGGCCGCAGGCTGATCCTTGGGTCCTGCCCGTTCATCGGGTTCACGCAAAAGGCCGGTAGCATTCGCTCCGGCCTTTTTCTTTGCCCATCGCAACGAGCCCAACTTGACCCTGCCCGAGATCAGCGCCCAATGGAAGACCGGCTTGTCGCTGGCCTGGAGCGCCTACATCGCGGTGCTGTCGGTGTGGATCGTGATGCAGAAGCGCGCGCCGGTGTCCACGGTCAGCTGGATCCTCTCGCTGGCGCTGATTCCCTTCCTGGGCTTCTTCATCTACTACTTCCTGGGCCCGCAGCGGCTGGTGAAGCAGCGGCTGAAGCGCCTGCGCAGCCGCGCCAGCGCCCACGCGCCGGCCGACGTCGCCTTCCTGCGCGAGGCGCGGGAGAGGGCGCCGCCTGCGCTGCGACAGCTCGCGGCCCTGGGCTCGGCCACCTGCGGGCTGCCGGTGTCCAGCGCCACGAGTGTCGAGCTTCTCTCGGGTGGGGCCCGAACCTACGACGCCATCTTCGAGGCGATCCGCGAGGCGAAGAACCATGTTCACCTCGAGTACTACATCTACGAGCCCGACCAGATCGGCACCCAGCTGCGCGACCTGCTGATCGAGCGCGCCCGCGAGGGTGTGTCGGTGCGGCTGCTGATCGACGCGCTGGGCTCCAAGCGCATCGGCCGCAAGTTCATGGCGCCGATGCGCGAGGCCGGCATCGAGGTGGCGCTGTTCCATGACACCCGCATCGGCCGCCGCCTGCGGCCGGTGACCAACTACCGCACCCACCGGAAGATCGTGGTGTGCGACGGCCGGGTCGGCTTCACCGGCGGCGTCAACATCACCGATGAGGAGGACAAGCGCACTCGCGTCGACGCCTACCATGATGTGCACGTGCGGCTGGAGGGCAGCGTAGTGCGCTGGTTGCAGACCACCTTCCTGGAGGACTGGATCTATGCCACCGGCGACATGCCGCGCGACATCGACGCCGCGCTGCCACACCTGCTGCCGCGGGTGGATGCGGGCGACATCCCCGTGCAGATCGTGACCAGCGGGCCCGACAACCCGCTCGAGGCCATCCATCGCATGCACCTGGCCGCCATCAATGCATCGACCCAGCGCGCCTGGCTCACCACACCGTACTTCGTGCCCGGCGAGCCGGCCATGATGGCGCTCACCAGTGCCGCGCTGCGCGGCGTGGACGTGCGGCTGCTGGTGCCGCGGCGCAGCGACTCGCTCATCGTCAGCGCAGCGGCCCGCTCCTATTACGAGGAGCTGATCGCCGCTGGCGTGAAGGTGTGGGAATACAAGGCCCGCATGCTGCACTCCAAGACCCTGGTGGTGGACGACAACTGCGCCATGATCGGCACGGCCAACTTCGACAACCGCAGCTTTCGCCTCAACTTCGAGGTGTGTGCGGTGGTCTACGGGGCCGAGCTGGCCAAGCCGCTGGCGGCGCAGTTCGAGACCGACCTGCACAGTTCCTCCGGCGTGCGCGGCATGCGCAAGCAGCCCTTCCTGCGGCGGCTGGGAGACTCGGTGGCCCGGCTGTTCTCGCCGCTGCTCTGAGAACGCAGCTTCAGCCCTCGTAGCGGCGCTGCACTTCGCGCGCCACCACCTTCTCTGGCCGGTTGAGCGAGCCGCCCAGCCACAGCTCCTTGGCCTGCCCCTGGCTGTCGCGAACCAGCCGCGCTTCCTCGCCGAAGGCGGCATAGCCGTTGGCCTGCGACATCAGCGCGCGGTCCTTGCCCTTTGGCGTGAGTTCGGTCGCGTCGGTGAACGGCGAGGTCATGGCCGGCGCGATGGCGAAGACGCGGTCTCCCGCGGGCACCAGGTCGGTCGGGCCGAAGAGGCTCCACCAGCGGCCGCTCCATCCGCGCGTGCGGGCGCTGGGGGCACCATGCCTGTCGAAGACCTGCAGCGTCTGCAGGATGCCGTCGACCCAGGGCCAGGTGAAGGCATCGAGGGAGTTGGCCAGCAGCGAGATCGCGATCTCCTGCTGCGGCAGCACCAGGCTGCGCGACACGAAGCCCTGCAGGCCGCCGGTGTGGCCGACCCAGTCCCAGCCCTGGAAGCTGCCGTGCATGACGCCCAACCCGTACCAGGCGGGCAGGGTGCTGTGCGGCACCTGGGCGTACCTGCGCATCAGTTCGCGCCGGCTTTCGACCGACAGCACGCTCCTGGCAGCCTGCGGCAGCAATTGCGCATAGAAGCGGGCCACGTCCGACGCGGTACTGACGAATCCCCCGGCCGGCGCAATGGCGTGGGTGGGCTGCGCACCGGGCACGACCACCCGACGCCCCAGCAGCAGGCGGCCTGAGTGCCCGCTTGCCAGGCGCATGCGTGCCGGCGGCAGCGCGTCCGGCAAGGTGTCCTTCAGGCCTGCGGGCCCGATGACCTCGCGCTGCATCCAGTCCGCGTAGGTTTCGCCCGTGATGGCCTCGATCACGAGGCCGAGCAGGGCGAAGCCGTGGTTGGAGTACTTGAAGCGCATGTTGGGCGCAATGGCGGGCCCGGCGGCCAGGTCGGCCAGCAACTGCGCGCGGCTCAGGAAGGGATGCCGGTCCTGGAACTGGCCGGCGTCCGCGCCGTCCCGCGCCACCCCGGCGCTGTGCGAGAGCAACTGCGAAAGCCGCACCTTCGCCATCTCCGGCGCCAGGCCCTGCACGTGACGGTCGACCGGGTCGTCCAGGTTGAGCAGGCCTTGTTCACGCAACTTCAGGATGCCCACGGCCGTGAAGCTCTTGGAATGCGAAGCGATGCGCAACTGGTGGCGCGGCGTCATCGGCTTCTTCTTCAGGATGTCGGCCTGGCCCAGCGCCAGGTCGAGGACGACGCGCTGCTTGTGGCTGATGGCCAGCGTCAAGCCGGGCCGCTCGAGCGCGCGCATCTGGAAGCCGAGCCAGCTCTCGACGTATTGCAGGGCAGCCTGCAGCGCCTTGGGATCCATGCTGTTTGTCTCCTCGACGGGTTCTTCTTGGCGGCGCTGCGGGGGCTCGCTTGCGCTTGCGGATATTCTTGCAGGCCGGCCGACCCGAGTTTTCCTCATCTGCGCATGTCTTCTTCCCCCGCTCTCACCTATTTCTGGCACGACTACGAGACCTTCGGCGTCAATCCGCGGCGCGACCGCCCGGCGCAGTTTGCCGGCATCCGCACCGACGCCGAACTCAACGAGATCGGCGAGCCGCTCATGCTGTACTGCCAGCCGGCGCCCGACTTCCTGCCCGACCCGGGGTCCTGCCTGCTGACCGGCATCACGCCGCAGCAGTGCCTGGAACGCGGCGTGCCCGAGCACCAGTTCGCCGCGCGCATCGAGCGCGAACTGGCGCAGCCCGGCACCATCGGCGTGGGCTACAACACCATCCGCTTCGACGACGAGGTCACGCGCTTCCTGTTCTGGCGCAACCTGATGGACCCCTACGCGCGCGAGTGGCAGAACGACAGCGGCCGCTGGGACCTGCTGGACGTCGTGCGCCTGACCTACGCGCTGCGCCCCGACGGCATCGAGTGGCCGCGACGGGAAGACGGCTCCCCCAGCTTCAAGCTGGAAGACCTCAGCCGGGCCAACGGCCTGGTGCACGAGGCGGCGCACGATGCGCTGTCGGACGTGCGGGCCACCATCGCGCTGGCGCGGCTCATCCGCGAGCGCCAGCCCAAGCTCTTCGACTTTGCCTTCGCCCTGCGCAAGAAGGAGCGCGTGGCGACCGAGCTGGGCCTGCCGGCGGTGCGGGGCAGCGTCAGGCCCTTCCTGCACGTGTCGGGCATGTTCCCGGCCGAGCGCGGCTGCCTGGCCGTGATGTGGCCGCTGGCCAGCCATCCGAGCAATCGCAACGAACTGCTGGCCTGGGACCTGTCGCAGGACCCCACCGGACTCGCCACGCTGGATGCCGCGACGATCCGCGAGCGCATGTTCACCCGCAGCGCCGACCTTCCCGAGGGCGTGACGCGCCTGCCTATCAAGAGCGTGCACCTGAACAAGTCGCCCATGGTGGTGGGCAACCTGCGCACACTCAGCGACGCCATGGCGCAGCGCTGGCAGATCGACATGCCGCAGGCCATGCGCCATGCCGAGCTGGCGGCGCAGCTGCCGGACATGAGCGCCATCTGGCCCGAGGTCTTTGCGCGGCCCAAGGAAGCCAGCCTGGACGTCGATGAAGACCTGTATGGCGGCTTCGTCGGCAACGAGGATCGCCGGCGGCTGGAACGCCTGCGCGGCATGGCGCCGGCCGAGCTGGCCCGCGCGCGCAGCGGCTTCGACGATCCGCGGCTGGAAGAACTGCTGTTCCGCTACCGCGCCCGCAATTTCCTCGATACGCTGTCGCCGGAGGAGGCGGAGCGCTGGGAGCAGCACCGCGCGGCGCGGCTGCTGGAAGGCGAGGGCGGGGCACGCAACGTCGACGCCTATTTCGCCCAGATCGACGAACTGGCGCAGCAGGCGCAGGACGAGCGCACCGAGAACCTGCTGTCCGAGCTCTACGACTACGCCGAGGCGATCACGCCCTCGGCCTGATGCCGGGCAGCCCGCGGCTACTTCCTGTCGCGGTTCTGCGGCAGGTCCTTGACGGCCGCGAGCATCTTCTCGACGTGCTTGAAGGGGTTGAGGCTCTGGTAGAAATAGGCCACCTTGCCATTGGGCGCCACCACGTAGGAGACGCGGTTGGCATAGTCGGGCCGGGTCTGCATCAGCGCGTCGAAGCCCTTGCTGATGTCCTTGTTGGCGTCGGAGGCCACCGGGAACTTGCCCTGGCAGGTCTGGCTGGAGAACTTCGACAGCGTGTCCATGTCGTCGGTAGACACGCCGATCACGGTGGTGCCCAGGGCCTTGAACTGGTCCATGGCCTCGGCGAAGGCATGGGCCTCGATCGAGCAGGCGGTGGAGAAGGCGGCAGGAAAGAAATACACCACCACCGGCCCCTTGGACAGTTCCGTCGCCAGTGAATACGTGAAGGGCTTGCCGTCCAGTGCTGCCGGCGCATTGAACTTCGGGGCCGACTCGCCGATGTCGAGTGCGGCCTGGGCTGGCAAGCCGGCCAGAATTGCGGGCATCATCGCCAGCGTTGCAAATACCTTTTGGATCGAACGCGTCATGTTCAGAGTCTCGCAGTGGGTCGCCGGCATCTTATTCGGATGGCTGGCTCCGCGCAGGCGCGCCGCGCCGACGGCCCCCTGGCTGGCGCGGTTGCTTCTTGCTCTCGGCACCTGCCTGGTGCTGGCGAGCTGCGGCAGCTTGCCGCCGCAGGAGCGTGCCAGCGAGCCGGCCCTGGCGCTGCCGATGGACCCGAACACGCCCTTGGCCAGGATCGTGGATTCGTCGACCCCTCCGGACGAGCACTCGGGCTTCCGCCTCATGCCGCTGGGCGTCTATTCGCTGGACGCACGCATCGAGCTGGCCAAGCGCGCCCAGCGCTCGCTCGACGTGCAGTACTACGTCATCGCCAACGACGGCACCGGCCGCCTGCTGCTGCGCCACCTGAAGGAGGCAGCCTTGCGCGGCGTGCGCGTGCGGCTGCTGGTGGACGACCTCTACACCGCCACCACCCAGGAACTGCTGATGGCGCTGAAGGCCACGCCCAACGTGGAGGTGCGCCTGTTCAACCCTTTCTGCTGCGGGCGCGACGGTCTCGTAAGCCGATTTGCCTCGTCGCCGCTGGACATCACCCGCCTGAACCACCGCATGCACAACAAGCTGTTCATCGCCGACGGCGTGATCGGCGTGGCAGGCGGGCGCAACATCGCCGACGAGTACTTCACGCTCAACACCGCGCAGAACTTCGTCGACATGGACGCCCTGTTCATGGGCAAGGTGGTGCGGCAGCTCGAAGGCATCTTCGACGACTACTGGAACAGCGAGGAGGTCTATCCCATCGAGCGCATCGTTGCGCCGCACGCCGCGCGGGCGGCCATGGCACGCGGGTTCGACGAGCAGGTGAACATGGCGGCGCCCGCCCCCAAGGTGGTGCTGCCGCCCACCGACGTGCTGGGCTACGGCCCGATCGGCGAGGAGCTGGACTCCGGGCGCATCGGCATGATCTGGGGCAAGGCCAACGCGGTGGCCGACCCGCCCGCCAAGCTGCGCTCCATGAGCGAGGACGAAGCCTTCGCCACCAGCGTCACGGCCCGCGTCTGGGCGCAGCTGATGGACGCCAAGAGCGAGGTCTACATGACCTCGCCCTACCTGGTGCCGGGCGAGCGCGGCATGGAAGCCTTCGAGGCCCTGTGCAAGCGCAACGTCAAGGTCACGCTGCTGACCAACTCGCTGGCCGCCAACGACGAGCCGCTGGTGCACGGCGGCTACATGCGCTATCGCGAGCGCATGCTCAAGGCGGGCGTGGACCTGTACGAGCTGAGCCCCCAGCGCACCACCAGCAACAAGCGCCTGGGGATGTTCGGCAACTCACTGGGGCGGCTGCACGCGAAGACCGCGGTGCTGGACCGCGAGAAGGTGCTGCTGGGCTCGGTCAACCTCGATCCGCGCTCGGCCACCTCGAACACCGAGCTGGGCATCATGGTCGAGAGCCCGCAGCTGGCGCGCGAGCTGCTGCGCGTCATCAACATCAGCAAGCTGGAAAGCGCCTATCGTCTGCGCCTGGTGCCCGAGCGCGACGAGATCGAATGGCTCACCATGGACGAGGACAAGGAGATCATCCTGCACTTCGAACCGGAGTCCACCTGGAGCCAGCGCCTGTACAACCGGCTGCTCAGCCCGTTGGTGCCGGAGGATCTGCTCTAGGCGCTGGGCGCGAACTGCGCCGGGTCGTAGAAGAATTCCTCCTGGGCGATGCGCTCGCCCTCCCAGCGCTGCCAGGCGAGTTCTTCCATGCGGCGCGTGCGCCCGTCGGTTCCGGTGAAAACGAAGATCCAGCGGATCACCACGTGGTCACCGTTGACGAACACGGGGTGCACGCAGGTCGACTCCACATGGGCAGTGCGGGCGAGCACCGCCTTCTCGTGCGCCACCAGCACATCGCGGCCACGCCGGGGCTCGGCCTGGTTCTCGCGCATGCTGGCGTTCCCGGTGTAGTAGTCCTCGATGGCCCGCGCATGCGCGCCGCCCTCGACCGCGGCGATGAAAGCCTCGAGCGTGGCGGCGCTGGGCATGAGGGCTACTGCTGCTTGGCCACCGGCGCGGCCACCACGGCAGCGGCCGGCGCAGAGGCCGAGACCACCATCGGTGTCGGCTGGGGTGCCGCGGCCGTTGTCTCTCCGCCATGGAACTTCACCACCAGCGGCACGATGAGCAGGGCCACGATGTTGATGATCTTGATCAGCGGGTTCACGGCCGGGCCGGCCGTGTCCTTGTAGGGGTCGCCCACGGTATCGCCCGTGACGGCCGCCTTGTGCGCCTCGCTGCCCTTGCCGCCGAAGTTGCCGTCCTCGATGTACTTCTTGGCGTTGTCCCAGGCACCGCCGCCGGTACACATCGAGATGGCGACGAACAGCCCCGTGACGATGGTGCCCATCAGCAGGCCGCCCAGCGCCTTCGGGCCCAGCAGCAGGCCGACGACGATCGGCACCAGCACCGGCAGCAGCGAGGGGATCATCATCTCCTTGATGGCGGCACCGGTCAGCATGCCCACCGCGCGGCCGTACTCGGGCTTGGCGGTGCCTTCCATGATGCCGGGGATCTCGCGGAACTGGCGGCGCACTTCCTCCACCACCGAACCGGCGGCGCGGCCCACGGCCTCCATGGCCATCGCGCCGAAGAGGTAAGGGATCAGGCCGCCGATGAACAGGCCCACGATCACCATCGGGTCGGAGAGGTTGAAGGTGATCTCGCGGCCGTAGCTTTCCAGCTTGTGCGTGTAGTCGGCAAAGAGCACCAGCGCAGCCAGGCCTGCCGAGCCGATGGCGTAGCCCTTGGTCACTGCCTTGGTGGTGTTGCCCACGGCGTCCAGCGGGTCGGTGATGTCGCGCACGGAGGAGGGCAGTTCGCTCATCTCGGCGATGCCGCCGGCGTTGTCGGTGATGGGGCCGTAGGCGTCCAGGGCCACCACGATGCCGGCCATGCTCAGCATGGAGGTGGCGGCCACCGCGATGCCGAAGAGGCCGGCCAGCGAGTACGAGGCGATGATGGCGATGCACACGAAGATCACCGGCCAGGCGGTGGAACGCATCGACACGCCCAGGCCCGCGATGATGTTGGTGCCGTGGCCGGTGGTGGATGCCTGTGCCACGTGGCGCACCGGCTTGTACTGGGTGCCGGTGTAGTACTCGGTGACCCACACCAGGGCGCCGGTCAGCACGAGGCCCACAACGCAGGCACCGAACAGGCGCATCTGGCTGCCCGTTGCCAGGACCGCGTTGTCGGGAATGAGCCATTGCGTGACGAACCAAAAGGCGATCAGCGACAGGATGCCCGCCACCGCCAGGCCCTTGTAGAGCGCCGGCATCACGTTGGTCATGCCCGGCGAGGCCTTCACGAAGAAGCAGCCGATGATCGATGCGACGATCGACACCGCGCCCAGCGCCAGCGGGTACATCACCGCGTTGAGCGGTGCCGCCGTCACCATCAGCGCACCCAGCACCATGGTGGCGATGATGGTCACGGCGTAGGTCTCGAACAGGTCGGCCGCCATGCCGGCGCAGTCGCCGACGTTGTCGCCCACGTTGTCGGCGATCACTGCCGGGTTGCGCGGGTCGTCTTCCGGAATGCCGGCCTCGACCTTGCCCACCAGATCGGCGCCCACGTCGGCGCCCTTGGTGAAGATGCCGCCGCCCAGGCGGGCGAAGATGGAGATCAGCGAGGAGCCGAAGGCAAAGCCGATCAGCGGATCGAGCAGCTTGGCCAGGCTCTGGTTCGGCGTCAGCTGGCCGTTGCCCACCAGGAACCAGAAGAAGACCGTGACACCCAGAAGGCCCAGCCCCACCACCAGCATGCCGGTGATGGCACCGCCGCGGAAGGCCACGTCCAGCGCGGGGCCGATGCCTTGCGTGGCGGCCTGGGCGGTGCGCACGTTGGCGCGCACCGAAACGTTCATGCCGATGAAGCCGCAGGCGCCCGACAGCACGGCGCCCACCACGAAGCCCACCGCGGTGGTCAGGTGCAGGAAGATGGCGATCAGGATCGCCAGCACGATGCCCACCATCGCGATGGTGCGGTACTGCTTGGCCAGGTAGGCCGCCGCGCCGGTCTGGATCGCCGCGGCGATCTCCTGCATGCGTGCGTTACCGGGGTCTTTTGAAAGAATCCAACTGCGGGCCCAGACGCCATAGCCCACGGCCAGCAGGCCGCAGACGATCGCGAGGATGAGAGGGGTGTTGCCAGTCATGCCTTTGCTTCTCCAGAAAGTTCGTTGTGACTTGTGGAGACGAAGGCATGTAGTCCGGTGCGCAACGCGTTCGGGTCAGTGCCTTCGCCGCGTTGCTTCCTCGATGCCGCCCGCTGCCTTGGAGCGGTGCGACCGATTGGCCAACGGGTGCAATTTACAGGCAAAAGACACAAATGGTGTGAAGGTGCCGTGACGCGGAAAGTAAACTTGGGGTTTGTCCGCATCCTCTTAGAACTTTCCACTCACCGAAAAAAGACAATGGCCTTCGACAAAGTCTCCCCCGGCAAAGCGCTCCCCGACAGCTTCAACGTCGTCATCGAGATCCCGATGAACGCCGACCCGATCAAGTACGAAGTGGACAAGGAATCCGGCGCGATTTTCGTCGACCGCTTCATGACCACGGCCATGTACTACCCGGCCAACTACGGCTACGTGCCGCAGACCCTGTCGGGTGACGGCGATCCGGTGGACGTGCTGGTGATCGCCCCGTACCCGCTGCTGCCGGGCGTGGTGGTGCCCTGCCGTCCCCTGGGCATCCTGATGATGGAAGACGAGGCCGGCGTGGATGGCAAGGTGCTGGCCGTGCCGACCGACAAGGTGCTGCCCATCTACAGCCACTGGAAGTCGGTGGACGACGTGAACCCGATGCGCCTGAAGGCCATCAGCCACTTCTTCGAGCACTACAAGGACCTGGAAGCCGGCAAGTGGGTCAAGGTGCTGGGCTGGGAAGGCCTCGATGCCGCCAAGAAGGAAATCATGGACGGCGTGGCGAACTACCAGAAGTAATTCAGCGCCGTTCCCTGTATCAGACCAGAACGCCTCGTCGCCTTGCGCCACGAGGCGTTCTGTCTTGGGGCGCGGTCATGGCGGCTCGTGCCGGAAGGGGCTGCGCTCGTCCAGGTGGCCCAGGTAGTTGTCGATGCCCGCACCTTCGCGCTCCAGGAAGCGTTCCACGGCATCGGCGAAGGCGGGATGCGCCAGCCAGTGCGCGCTGCTGGTGCGCACCGGCATCAGGGCGCGTGCCATCTTGTGCTCGCCCTGCGCGCCGCCCTCGAAGCGCGATACGCCGTGTTCGATGCACCACCGCAGCGGCTGGTAGTAGCAGGCCTCGAAGTGCAGGCAATCGACCCGTTCGAGCGCACCCCAGTATCGGCCGTAGGCGGCTTCGGGAACGCCGCTTGCCGCATCGTCCTGCGAAAGCGCGATCAGGCTGCTCGCGATGGGCCGGCCTTCACGCTCGGCAATGAACAGCAGCCAGGACTCGGGCATGGTGCCCGCCATGCGGCGAAAGAAGTCGGGTGTGAGGTAGGGCGGGTTGCCGTGCTCGCGGTAGGTGCGGGCGTAGCAGCGGTAGAAGAAGTCCCAGTCTGCGGCAGCGATGTCGCTTCCGCGCGCCCAGCGGAAGCTCACGCCGGCATCGCTCACCTTGCGGCGCTCCTGCCGGATCTTCTTGCGCTTGTCGTGCGAGAGGCTGGCGAGGAAGGCATCGAAGTCGCTCCAGCCCTGGTTGAGCCAGTGGAACTGCACCGTGTGGCGCAGCATCAGCCCGGCCTCGGTGCATGCAGCCAGGTCTTCGTCGGCGCCGAAGAGCAGGTGCAGCGAGGACAGCTTCTGCTCGCTGCACCAGGCCAGCAGTGCCTGCACCAGCAAGGCGCGGCTCTGCGCGTCGCCCGCGAGCAGCCGCGAGCCCGGTACCGGCGTGAAAGGCACGGCCACCAGCGCCTTGGGGTAGTAGTCGAGGCCATGCTCCTGATAGGCGTTGGCCCAGGCCCAGTCGAACACGTACTCTCCGTAAGAATGGTCCTTGAGGTACAGGGGGCACGCCGCCAGCAGGGTCTTGCCGCGCCACAAGGTGAAGAAGCGGGCCGTCCAGCCCTTGGCGCCCGCGGCGCTGCCGCTTTCATGCATGGCGGCGAGATAGGCATGGCGCATGAAGGGCGAGGGCACGGCCTGCGCGGCCAGCAGCGCGTCCCACGCGGCCGCGTCGATGTCGGCGGGCGAGCCATGCACCCGCGCGATGAGTTCGCCGCCCGACTTGGCCATGTTCAGTTCCGTCGCCCGCCCAGGCGCTCGGCGATGAAGATGCCGCCCAGCACCATCGCCAGGGCCACGCCGTGGTAGAGCGAGATGGGCTCGCCCAGCACCAGCAATGCGAGCAGCGGCCCGAAGATCGGCACCAGGTTGAGGAACACGCCCGCGCGTGCGGGCCCGATGAGGCCCACGGCCTGGATGAAGGTCACCTGCGACACGAAGGAGGGCAGCAGGCCCACGAAGGCGATCAGGGCCCAGCCCTTGGCCGTGGGTGCGAAGAACTGCCCCATGGCCACTTCGGTGGCCACCAGCGGGAGCGAGACCAGGCAGGCCACCATCGCCGTGGCGGCGAAGAACACGATGGCCGGCACCGCGGGCCGCTTGCGCAGGCCCAGCGTGTAGCCCGCGTAGAGCAGGCAGGCCAGGATCATCCAGACGTCGCCCTCGTTGAAGTCCAGCTTGGCGAGCTGATCCAGGTGGCCGTGCGATGCAACCACCGCGATGCCAGCCAGAGTCAGGATCACGCCGAACCATTGCAGTGCGCTCACGCGGGTGGCGAAGAAGAACACGCTGCCGATCAGCACCAGCACGGGGATCGCGCCCTGCAGGATCGCGATGTTGATGGCCGTGGTGTGGTGAGCCGCGGCGTAGAAGAGGGCGTTGAAGCCGGTGAAGCCCAGCGCACCCATCAGGGCGATGGCCCGCCAATGGGGCACCAGCGCGCGCCAGTGCATCCGGATCGGGCCGCGCGCGAACAATAGCAGCGCACCGCAGGAAATGCCCCAGCGCATGAAGGTCAGGAACATGGGCGACACCTCGCCCACGGCCAGCCGCGCCGCCACCGCATTGGCGCCCCAGATCAGGGTGGTGAACACCAGCAGCAGGTAGGCGTGGCTGGCGGGTCGGAGTGTCTGGGAGTCAGGAAGGCCGGGAGAGGCGGGGGGACCGGTGCGCATTGCCGCCGAGGGTAGCAGTCCATGCGCGATCGCGCCGGCCAAGCCCGCGCAAGGCCTTGGGTTGCGGGGCGAATGACATAATCGTTGCAGCCTCGACTTCCCCGTTCTATGACTCTCAAGATTGCCATCGCGCAACTCAATTACGTGGTGGGTGATCTGGCCGGCAATGCCCGCCGGATCATCGATGCGGCCCGCACGGCGCATGCGCAAGGCGCGCGCCTGCTGCTGACGCCCGAACTCTCGATCTGCGGCTACGCGGCGGAGGACCTGTTCCTGCGCCCGGCCTTCGTTGCCGGCTGCGACGCCGCGGTGCAGACGGTGGCGCGCGAGCTGGCCGGCCTCGAAGACATGACCGTGGTGGTCGGCCATCCCAGCGGCCACAGCCTGCGCAGCCGCTCGGTGGCGGTGCAGATGCGGCACAACGCAGCCAGCGTGATCCGCGGCGGCCGCATCCTCGAGACCTACGCCAAGCGCGAGCTGCCCAACTACCAGGTCTTCGACGAGCGGCGCTACTTCACGCCGGGCGAGGGCAGTTGCGTCTTCGAGGTGGGCGGCATTTCGGTGGGCCTGCTGATCTGCGAGGACGCCTGGTTCGATGCACCTGCCGACCTGGCGAAGCAATCCGGCGCCGAAGTGCTGGCCGTCATCAACGCCTCGCCCTTCCATGTCGGCAAGGAAGGCGAGCGGATCGACCGCATGGCCGATCGCGCGCGCAGCATCGGCCTGCCGCTGGTCTATGCCCACCTTGTGGGCGGGCAGGACGAGGTGGTGTTCGACGGTGGTTCGTTTGCTCTGCAGGCCGACGGCAGCCCGGCGGCGCAGGCCGCCAGCTTCAAGGAAGAGATCGCCTTCGTGGAACTCGCGCGCCAGGACGGTGCGGTGAGCGTCGTCGCGCAGCCGCTGTCCGAAGAACGCAGCGCCCACGCCCAACTCTGGGATGCCCTGGTGCTGGGCGTGCGCGACTACATCGGCAAGAACGGCTTCCCCGGCGTCCTGCTGGGGCTGTCGGGCGGCATCGATTCCGCTTTGGTGCTCGCCGTCGCGGTGGACGCCCTTGGCAAGGACAAGGTGCGCGCCGTGATGATGCCTTCGCCCTACACGGCCGACATCAGCTGGATCGATGCACGCGAGATGGCCAGCCGCCTGGGCGTGCGCTACGACGAGATCTCCATCAAGGCCACCTTCGAGTCCTTCAAGGCCACGCTGGCCGAGGAGTTCAAGGGCCTGGCCGAGGACGCGACCGAGGAGAACATCCAGGCGCGCATCCGAGGCACCTTGCTGATGGCGCTGTCGAACAAGTTCGGCTCCATCGTGCTCACCACCGGCAACAAGAGCGAGATGGCCACCGGCTACTGCACGCTCTACGGCGACATGGCGGGCGGCTTCGCGGTCATCAAGGATCTGCTCAAGACCACGGTGTTCGCGCTGGCCCGCTGGCGCAACGAGAACGACCCCTACGGCACCGGCGCCGCGCCCATTCCCGAGCGGATCATCACCCGGCCCCCCAGCGCCGAACTGCGCGCCGACCAGACCGACCAGGACAGCCTGCCGCCCTACGACATCCTGGACGGCATCCTGGCGCGCTATATGCAAGACGACGAGAGCGTCGATGCCATCATCGCCGCCGGCTACGAGCGCAGCGTGGTCGAGCGCGTGGTGCGCCTGATCAAGATCAACGAGTACAAGCGCCGCCAGGCGCCCGTCGGGATCCGGGTCACGCACCGCAGCTTCGGCAAGGATTGGCGTTACCCTATCACCAGCAAATTCAACGAAACCGCCGGGAGCACACCCAAATGAAGCAGATCACCGCCATCGTCAAACCCTTCAAGCTCGACGACGTGCGCGAGGCACTGGCCGAGGTTGGCGTCACTGGCCTCACCGTCACGGAAGTCAAGGGCTTCGGCCGCCAGAAGGGCCACACCGAGCTGTACCGCGGCGCCGAGTACGTGGTCGACTTCCTGCCCAAGATGAAGATCGAGGTGGTGGTCAACGAGGGCGACGTGGAGCGTTGCGTGGACGCCATCGTCAGCGCCGCGCGCACCGGCAAGATCGGTGACGGCAAGATCTTCGTCACCAACGTCGAGCGCGTGGTGCGCATCCGCACCGGCGAGGAAAACGAAAGCGCGGTCTGACCTTGCGCTGAAAGCACCGGCGCGGCGCGCCCGCCCGCTCGGCACGCTTCCTAGATGTTCTCGGCCAGCCGGTCGTCCTGCGAATGGCGCGGGACTTCCGCGCGCAGCGCCTCCAGCAGTTGCGCCGGCTCGGTGCCGGTGCGCACCAGGTCCATCTGCCAATCGCCCATGAAGGCCTCGCGCACGCTGTGGCGCAGGAATTCGAGCATGGCGTCGTAGTAGCCGGCCGCGTTCAGGATGCCCACCGGCTTGTCGTGATAGCCGAGCTGGCGCCAGGTCCAGATCTCGAACAGTTCCTCGTACGTTCCGATACCGCCCGGCAGGGCCAGGAAGGCGTCGGAGCGCTGCGCCATCAGCGCCTTGCGCTCGTGCATGGTGTCGACCACGTGCAGTTCGTCGCACAGGGGGTTGGCGAGTTCCTTGTCGACCAGGGCCTTGGGAATCACGCCCACCACGCGGCCGCCGGCCTCGCGCGTGGCTTCGGCCACCAGGCCCATGAGGCCGGTGCGCCCGCCGCCGTAGACGAGCTGGCCGCCCTGGCGACCGATCCATTGGCCGACGGCCTGCGCCGCGCCGGCAAATTCCGGCCGCGCGCCGGGCCGCGAGCCGCAGTAGACGCAGATGGAGAAGGGTTGGGATTGCGGGGAAGTCATCCCCCGATCATGCCGTGCTCAGGCGACGAATCGATGCCAGAGCGCGGCGGCCCAGATGCCGCCGGCCAGCAGCAGGGCCAGGAGGACGGCGGCGCTGCCGGTGTCCTTGGCACGCTTGGACAGGTCGTGCCATTCCGGCCCGATCCGGTCGATGGCGGATTCCACCGCCGTGTTGAGCAGTTCGACGATCAGCACCAGCAAGGCGCTGCCGGCGAGCGCGGCGACTTCCAGCCAGTTGCGCCCCAGCCAGAAGGACAGCGGCACCAGCACGATCGCCAGGATGGCCTCTTGACGGAAGGCGGTCTCGCCCCAGCCGGCGCGCAAGCCGTTGAAGGAGATGAGCATGGCATGCCAGATCCGGCCGAGGCCGCGGCGTCCCAGCTGGGTGTTGGCTGCCGCCGGGCGCTGCTCAGCCATGGCGTGCTGCCGCTGCTGCGTCCGCGCGCACCAGGCGGGTGCCGGCGAATGCGTCGTGCCAGAACTGGCCCAGCGGATGGAAGCGTGACAGGACCGCCCACACCGCCACCCAGCCGAAGACGATGACCATCGCCTCGCCAGGCCCCACCTTGAACAGGGACAGCATCGCCAGCGGCGGCACGAACCACAGCCAGCTGAGCAGGTAGCGCCAAAGCGCGCGCGGCTGGCTGATGGGGCGGCCTTCGCGGTCGACCACGCGGATGCCCCAGGTCTTCATGGCCAGGGTCTGGCCCCGGGACCAGAACCAGGTGAAGTACACGCCCAGCACCAGGAACAGGAAGCCCTGCAGCATCGGGTGGCGGCTGCCGTCCACGGCATTGCGCATCTGGGTGAGGGTGCTGAACAGCCAGCCGGCGACGAAGACCACGGCAAAGAGCAGCATGCCCTCGTAGAGCCAGCAGGCCATGCGGCGGCCGAGGCCGGGGGCGATCAAGGAGTGGGGAGTCACCGCGCAATTCTGCCCGGGTTCGAGTCCGGCGCTGGCGGGCAGCCCGGCGTGCACGGACGTCATCGAGGCGTCACGCGATTCAGGGCGCTTCCTGCGGCCGAGGCGGCTCCACAGGGGCTGAAGGGATCGGCGCAGCGGCCGGGGGCGTGGAAACCAATGCCGGTGCAAGCGTCGCGGCCGGTGCAATGGCCGGGGCCGCAGGTGCCTGGGCCGCGGTCGGAATCACGGGCGGCGCCAACTGGATGCGCGGCGGAAACTGGCTGCTCGCGGTGGCGGACACGCTGGGCACCGGCGCGAACTTCTGGGCCGGCACGGGGCGCACCGGCGCGGCGGCGCTGGGTGGGCGGGTGCCTGCGCGCTCAGCGAGCTTGCGCTTTTCTTCCTCGCTGAGGGCCTGGTAGGCCTCCCACTTGGCCTTGCGCTCGTCCTCCGGCGCCAGGCGCTTGACTTCGGCAAAGTTCAGGCGGGCGCGGGTCCGGTCGGAGGCGCTCAGGGCCGCCCATTCGGTCATCCGGCTGTGCAGGGTTTCTTGCTCGACCGGGCTCATGCTGTCGAAGTTGCCGGAAAGGGCGATCCACTTGCGCTTTTGAGCCGGGTGCAGCGTATTCCAGGGGCCCGCCAGGGGCTCCAGCGACTTCTGCTGGCCGGGAGTCAGTTCGCTCCAGAGTGGGCGCGTGCTGGCTGGCGCCTTGGACGCCGCGGTGGCTGGCGCCGTTGGCCCGTTGGCCACGGCTGCCGGCTTGGCCCCGGTGGACGGCCCCTCGGCTTGCGCCGACGTCGGGCCCAGCAGGCCGGCCAGACCAAGCGCGAGCGGCCAGCCTGCCAACGCCCTGGGGGCGGGCCACTGCCCGGTGAGGATACGGAAGCGGTCAGTGGCCAAGGCCGTCGTCACCCTTCAGGAACTGGGCAAAGCCCGGGTCGGTGTAGGCAGCAGGCGGCAGATCACCGGTGAGCAGCGCGGCATCGACCTCGGCCACCTCGCTGGCGCGGTTGTCGTCTTGCATGACGCTGATGGCCACCAGGCCGGCGGCCAGGGCCACCAGCGGCACGACCGAGGCGATCCGGGTGAACCAGCCGCCGCCAAGCACCAGGGCGCCGCCGCGGGTGACGGAGGTGACCACCGGGGCGGTCTGCGTCTGCACCAGCTTGCGGCGCGCAGCCGCCTGCACCCGCGCGGCGCGCAGGCGTTCGGCGATGTCGTACGGCAGGTCGTCGGCCCCGGCCGACAGGCGTTGGGCGACGCGCGCGCCGAAGCGCGCCTCCAGGCCACCGGACCCGGAGGGGGAGATGGATATGCGACTCGTGCTCACAGTTGGATTCCCTTGGCCTTGAGCGCGCGGCTCAATGCATGAACGGCGCGCGAACAATGGGTCTTGACGCTGCCCTCTGAACATCCCATGGCTGCCGCCGTCTCGGCGACATCCAGTTCTTCCCAGTAACGTAGCAGGAAGGCTTCCCGTTGACGCCCGGGCAGCGCCTCGATCTCCGATTCGATCTCACGCAGGATCTGGGCCCGCCGGGTGGTGTCCTCGGCGCTTTCGGACTCCCGGGTGTCCGCAACGGGGGACAGGTTCTCCAGCAGGTCGAAATCGCCGTCCTCGTCCGCCGTCTCGAAGTCGCTCAGGTTCGAAAACAGGGCACGGCGGGTCTTCTGGCGGCGGAACCAGTCCAGGGTGCAGTTGGACAGGATGCGCTGGAACAGCATCGGCAGTTCGTTGACCGGCTTGTCGCCATAGTGCTCGGCGAGCTTCATCATGCTGTCCTGCACGATGTCCAGGGCCGCCTCCTCGTCGCGCACGTGGTACACCGAGCGCTTGAAAGCGCGTCGCTCGACACTCTTGAGGAAGTCGGAAAGTTCTTTTTCGGTGGCCAAACGAGGAAGGGGGCGCAGCGCGCTTCGTGGGTGTCGTGCCCTGTGATGGCCTGCTCGGCGACAGGCTCTTGTTGCAGCGGCGAATTATGCCCCGGGGCGCTGTTTGCCGGGCGGCGCCCGGGAGGTGGTCCGCGCGTCTGTCATAATCCTGGTTGCAAGTCAAAAGGCAAACGGGTCATAGTCCGGCGAAAACTCATTCGTCCATGGCTATGGTCTTAAGTCCCGATGCGGCTTCAAAAGAGCTGGCAAAGGGGCACCGTAGGTTTTTCGTTCCCGAAAATCACACAGGTTCATCATCATGGAAATCTCCAAGGCGGAACTCTCCTCCGCAGCCGCCGCTTCCTCCGGGATGGGCGCACAAAGCGAAGAACTCATGGGCGCGGAAGTGCTGGTCAAGGCACTCCAGGCAGAAGACGTCAAGTTCGTCTGGGGCTACCCCGGCGGCGCCGTGCTCTACATCTACGACGCCTTCTACAAGCAGGACACCATCCAGCACGTGCTGGTGCGACACGAGCAGGCGGCCGTGCATGCGGCCGACGGCTATGCGCGCGCCACCGGTGACGTGGGCGTGGCCCTGGTCACCTCCGGCCCCGGCCTGACCAATGCGGTGACCGGCATCGCCACGGCCTACATGGACTCGATCCCGATGGTGATCATCGCAGGCCAGGTGCCGACCCCGGCCATCGGCCTGGACGCCTTCCAGGAGTGCGACACCGTCGGCATCACCCGGCCCATCGTCAAGCACAACTTCCTCGTCAAGGACGCCAAGGATCTGGCGATGACGATGAAGAAGGCCTTCCACATCGCACGCACCGGCCGGCCCGGTCCGGTGGTGGTGGACGTGCCCAAGGACGTCTCCTTCAAGAAGGTCGCCTACCACGGCTACCCCGAGAAGGTGGAAATGCGCTCGTACAACCCGGTGCGCAAAGGCCACGGCGGCCAGATCCGCAAGGCACTGCAACTGCTGCTGACGGCCAAGCGCCCCTACATCTACAGCGGCGGCGGCGTGCTGCTGGGCAACGCCACGCAGGAACTGCGCACCCTGGTTGACATGCTCGGCTACCCGGTCACCAACACGCTGATGGGCCTGGGCGCCTATCCGGCGAGTGACCGCAAGTTCCTGGGCATGCTGGGAATGCACGGCACGCTGGAAGCCAACCAGGCGATGCAGAACTGCGACGTGCTGCTGGCCGTGGGCGCGCGCTTCGACGACCGCGTGATCGGCAACCCCAAGCATTTCGCGCAGAACGAACGCAAGATCATCCACGTCGACATCGACCCGTCGAGCATCTCCAAGCGAGTGAAAGTCGACATTCCGATCGTTGGCGACGTGAAGGACGTGCTCACCGAATTGATCGCCATGATCCGCGAGAGCGACACCCGCCCCGATGCAGAGGCGCTGTCCGGCTGGTGGAAGGCGATCGAGGGCTGGCGCAGCCGCGACTGCATGAAGTACGACCGCGATAACACCGAGGTCATCAAGCCGCAGCGCGTGGTCGAGACGCTGTGGAACCTGACGAAGGACAGCGATGCGTACATCACGTCCGACGTGGGCCAGCACCAGATGTGGGCCGCGCAGTACTACCGCTTCGATGAGCCGCGCCGCTGGATCAACTCCGGTGGCCTGGGCACCATGGGCGTGGGCATTCCCTACGCGATGGGCATCAAGCTCGCCAAGCCCGACTCGGAAGTGTTCTGCATCACCGGCGAAGGCTCGGTGCAGATGTGCATCCAGGAACTGTCGACCTGCCTGCAGTACAACACGCCGATCAAGATCGTCTCGCTGAACAACCGCTACCTGGGCATGGTGCGCCAGTGGCAGGAGATCGAGTACTCCGGCCGCTACAGCCACAGCTACATGGACGCGCTGCCCAACTTCGTGAAGCTGGCCGAGGCCTATGGCCACGTCGGCATGCTGATCGAGCGGCCGCAGGACGTGGAGCCGGCGCTGCGCGAGGCGCGCAAGCTCAAGGACCGCACCGTGTTCATGGACTTCCGCACCGACCCCACCGAGAACGTGTTCCCGATGGTGCAGGCCGGAAAGGGCATCACCGAAATGCTGATGGGGTCCGAGGACCTGTAACGGACGACAGGCCGTTCCGCACCTGCGGAGTCGGCTACTTGATCAATCTAAATCTGACAAATCTATTGCCCGCCGAGCCTGCGCATTACCGTGCGCAGGGGAGGGCGGCGAAAAGAGGAGTCACGCAAACATGAAGCACATCATCGCTGTCCTGCTGGAAAACGAGCCCGGCGCTCTTTCCCGCGTCGTGGGCCTGTTCTCGGCCCGCGGCTACAACATCGAATCGCTCACCGTCGCGCCGACGGAAGACCCGAGCCTTTCGCGCATGACGATCCAGACCACCGGTTCGGACGACGTCATCGAGCAGATCACCAAGCACCTGAATCGCCTCATCGAGGTGGTGAAGGTGGTCGACCTCACCGAAGGCGCCTACACCGAGCGCGAGCTCATGATGGTGAAGGTGCGCGCGGTGGGCAAGGAGCGCGAGGAGATGAAGCGCATGGCCGACATCTTCCGCGGCCGCATCATCGACGTGACCGACAAGAGCTACACCATCGAACTCACTGGCGACATGGGCAAGAACGACGCGTTCCTGGACGCGATCGAGCGCAGCGCCATCCTGGAAACCGTGCGCACCGGGCCGAGCGGCATCGGCCGCGGCGAGCGCATCCTGCGCGTCTGAGGCACTCACGCCACAACATACCGAATCGAATCTACGAAGGAGCAATCATGAAGGTTTATTACGACAAGGACGCTGACCTGAGCCTGATCAAGGGCAAGACCGTCGCGATCATCGGCTACGGCTCTCAGGGCCATGCACACGCGCAGAACCTGAACGACAGCGGCGTGAAGGTCGTGGTCGGCCTGCGCAAGGGCGGCGCTTCCTGGCCCAAGGTCGAGAAGGCCGGCCTGAAGGTCGCCGAAGTGGCCGATGCGGTGAAGGCCGCCGACGTCGTCATGATCCTGCTGCCCGACGAGCAGATCGCCAGCGTCTACAAGAACGACGTGGCGCCCAACATCAAGGAAGGCGCTTCGCTGGTCTTCGCCCACGGCTTCAACGTGCACTACGGCTTCGTGCAGCCGCGCGCCGACCTGGACGTGTGGATGGTCGCCCCCAAGGCCCCCGGCCACACCGTGCGCAGCACCTACAGCCAGGGCGGCGGCGTGCCCCACCTGGTGGCCGTGCACCAGGACAAGAGCGGCAAGGCCCGTGACCTGGCTCTGAGCTACGCCACCGCCAACGGCGGCGGCAAGGCCGGCATCATCGAGACCAACTTCCGCGAAGAAACCGAGACCGACCTGTTCGGCGAGCAGGCCGTCCTGTGCGGCGGCACCGTCGAGCTGATCAAGGCCGGCTTCGAGACGCTGGTGGAAGCCGGCTACGCGCCCGAAATGGCCTACTTCGAGTGCCTGCACGAACTCAAGCTGATCGTCGACCTGATCTATGAAGGCGGCATCGCCAACATGAACTACTCGATCTCGAACAACGCGGAATACGGCGAGTACGTCACCGGCCCGCGCATCGTGACCGAGGAGACTAAGGCCACCATGAAGAAGGTGCTCAAGGACATCCAGACCGGCGAATACGCCAAGAGCTTCGTGCTGGAGAACGCCGGTGGCGCCCCCACGCTCATCAGCCGCCGCCGCCTGAACGCCGAGCACCAGATCGAGGTGGTGGGCGAGAAGCTGCGCGCCATGATGCCCTGGATCAAGAAGAACAAGCTGGTCGACCAGACCCGTAACTGAGCCTCGGGGCTCGAAATGGAAGGCCACCCTCGCGGTGGCCTTTTTCATTGGCGCGCGCCGGATTCCCCGGTGGCGCTGAACTACACTTCGCCCCCATGCATGACGACACCCCGTTGATGTCCGCGGAGCCCAGGAAGCGGCGCAAGGGCATCTACATCCTGCCGAACCTGTTCACGCTCGCCGCGCTGTTCGGTGGCTTCTACGCCATCGTGATGGCGATGAATGCGCGCTTCGACCAGGCGGCGCTGGGCGTGTTCGCCGCGATGATCCTCGACAGCCTGGACGGCCGCGTCGCGCGCATGACCAACACGCAGAGCGCCTTCGGCGAGCAGATGGATTCGCTCTCGGACATGGTGTCCTTCGGTGCGGCGCCGGCGCTGATCGCCTACGAGTGGTCGCTCAAGGGGCTGGGCCGCTGGGGCTGGATTGCCGCCTTCGTCTACTGCGCTTGTGCGGCGCTGCGCCTGGCGCGCTTCAACGTCAACACCGGCGTGATCGACAAGCGCTGGTTCCAGGGCCTGCCGTCGCCGGCCGCCGCCGCGCTGGTCGCTGGCTTCATCTGGCTGATGACCGAGTGGGGCCGCCGCGGCAGCGACGTGCTCTACCTCAGCTGGAACCAGATCACCTGGATCACCTTCGGCTTCACCCTGTACGCGGGCCTGTCCATGGTGACCAACGCGCCGTTCTACAGCTTCAAGGACGTGCAGATGAAGCGCAGCGTGCCCTTTGCGGCCATCGTGCTCATCGCGCTGGGCATCGCCGTCATCAACATCCATCCGCCCACGGTGCTGTTCGGCCTCTTCATGGCCTATGGCCTGAGCGGCTACGTGGTCTACGGCTGGCGCAAGGCCAAGGGCCAGCAGACCAGCGTGATCAGTGTCTCGACCGACGAGCCGGATGAGCGGGGGTTGCATAACTAGCCGGCAAGTTGTGCTAGAGTTACGCCACCATGCAAAAGATTTCGCTGGCCCTACTAGTGATCCCCTTCGGGCGGAGTCGGTAGCGCACGCGCAATTTTTTCGACCAACGGCCCGTTAGCACCAGCAACGGGCCGTTTTTTTTGGGTTGCTGGGCTCGACAACCATCACCAGCAAGAGAGAAGCCATGTTGAAGCAACCCAGCCGCAAGTACCGCGCCTTCGCACCCGTCGGCCTCAAGGACCGCACCTGGCCGGACGCCGTCCTGACCCGCGCGCCGATCTGGCTGTCGACCGACCTGCGCGACGGCAACCAGGCGCTGGTGGAGCCCATGGACCTCGAACGCAAGATGCGCATGTTCGAGACGCTGGTGAAGATCGGCTTCAAGGAAATCGAGGTGGGCTTCCCCTCGGCCTCGCAGGTCGAGTTCGAATTCGTGCGCAAGCTCATCGAGGAAGACCGCATCCCTGACGACGTCACGATCCAGGTGCTGACCCAGGCGCGTGACCACCTGATCGAGCGCACCTTCGAATCGCTGCAGGGCGCGCCGCGCGCCATCGTGCATCTCTACAACGCCGTGGCGCCGGTCATGCGCAAGGTGGTGCTGGGCATGGACGAGGACGGCATCGTCGAACTGGCCGCCTCGCACGCACGCATGTTCAAGGACATGGCCGCGCAGCAGCCCGGTACGCAGTGGACCTTCCAGTACTCGCCCGAGATGTTCTCCGGCACCGACCTGGCTTTTTCCAAGCGCGTTGTCGACGCAGTGACGGAGGTCTGGGCGCCCACGCCAGAGCGCAAGTGCATCGTCAACCTGCCTTCGACGGTGGAGCATTCCACCCCGAACATCTTCGCCGACATGATCGAGTGGATGCACCGCCACCTGGCGCGACGCGATGCGATCGTGCTGTCGGTGCATCCGCACAATGACCGCGGCACCGGCACGGCGGCCGGCGAGTTCGCGCTCATGGCAGGCGCCGACCGCATCGAGGGTTGCCTCTTCGGCAACGGCGAGCGCACCGGCAACCTGGACCTGGTCAACGTCGCGCTCAACCTCTACACGCAAGGCGTGTCGCCCGAGCTGGACTTCTCCAGCATCGACGAGATCCGCGCCACGGTCGAGCACTGCAACCAGTTGCCGGTTCATCCGCGCCATCCCTACGCTGGCGACCTGGTCTACACCTCTTTCTCGGGCTCACACCAGGATGCGATCAAGAAGGCCTTCGCTGCCCGCAAGGAAGACGACATCTGGGACATGCCCTACCTGCCGATCGACCCCAAGGACGTGGGCCGCAGCTACGAGGCGGTGATCCGCGTCAACAGCCAGTCGGGCAAGGGTGGCATCTCCTACCTGCTCGAAGCGGAGTACGGCCTTGAGATGCCGCGCCGCCTGCAGATCGAGTTCAGCCAGGTGGTGCAGCGCGAGATGGACGTGGCCGGCAAGGAGATGTCCGCCGCCGACCTGTGGGACATCTTCCAGCGCGAGTACGGCGTGACTGCCGCCCATGCACTGACGCATCGCGTGCTGGAAGAGCAGGGCGAGGGCGACAACGCCTCGGTGGTGCTGCGCGGCGACCTGAACTGGGATGGCGAGATCCGTGCCATCGAAGGCCGAGGCAACGGCCCGGTCGACGCCTTCATCCGCGCGCTGTCCGAAGCCACCGGCCACTCGATCCGCGTGATCGACTACCACCAGCATGCGATCGGCACCGGAGCCGACGCGCGGGCGGTCGCTTACATGGAAGTGCGCGTGGACGAGTCGCGCACGCTGTTCGGGGTAGGCGTCGACGCGGACATCATTTCCGCCTCGCTGAAGGCCATTGTCTCGGGCGTCACGCGCGGCCGGGGCAAGGACGCAAAGAGCGCACAATCCGCCCTCGAAGCCGCCTGAAGCGCGGCGCGCGGGAAGCCGCACACCAGGAGAACACGATGACCGACAAGCTGATCATTTTCGACACCACCCTGCGCGACGGCGAGCAGTCGCCCGGGGCCTCCATGACGCGTGACGAGAAGCTGCGCATCGCCCGCCAGCTCGAGCGCCTGAAGGTCGATGTGATCGAGGCCGGCTTTCCTGCCAGCTCCAACGGCGACTTCGAGGCGGTGCAAGCCATCGCCAATGCCATCAAGGACTCCACGGTGTGCGGCCTGTCGCGGGCCAACGACCGCGACATCTCGCGCGCTGCCGAGGCGCTCAAGGGGGCAGAGCGCGGCCGCATCCACACCTTCATCGCCACCTCGCCGCTTCACATGGAAAAGAAGCTGCGCATGACGCCCGAGGAGGTGCTGGAGCAGGCGAAGCTGTCGGTGCGCTTCGCCCGCAACCTGATGGGCGACATCGAGTTCAGCCCGGAGGACGGCTACCGCAGCGACGTCGACTTCCTCTGCCGCGTGCTGGAGGCGGTGATCCAGGAAGGCGCCACCACCATCAACGTGCCCGACACCGTGGGCTATGCGATTCCCGAGCTCTACGGCAACTTCATCAAGACGCTGCGCGAGCGCATTCCCAACAGCGACAAGGCCGTGTGGTCGGTGCACTGCCACAACGACCTTGGCATGGCGGTGGCCAATTCGCTGGCAGGCGTGAAGATCGGCGGCGCGCGCCAGGTGGAATGCACCATCAACGGCCTGGGCGAGCGCGCCGGCAACTGCTCGCTCGAAGAGATCGTGATGGCCGTGAAGACCCGAAAGGATTACTTCGGGCTGGAACTGAACATCGACACCCCCCACATCCTGGCGGCCAGCCGCATGGTCAGCCAGACGACCGGCTTCGTGGTGCAGCCCAACAAGGCGGTGGTGGGCGCCAACGCCTTCGCCCATGCCTCGGGCATTCACCAGGACGGCGTACTCAAGGCCCGCGACACCTACGAGATCATGCGGGCCGAGGACGTGGGCTGGACCAACAACAAGATCGTCCTGGGCAAGCTCAGCGGCCGCAACGCCTTCAAGCAGCGCCTCCAGGAACTGGGCGTGGTGATGGAGAGCGAAGCGGACATCAACGCCGCCTTCGCCCGCTTCAAGGAACTGGCCGACCGCAAGAGTGAAATATTTGACGAGGACATCCTCGCCCTTGTCAGCGATGAGGAAGGCTCGAACGTTGGTGAGCGGTTTGGATTTGTTTCCTTGAGTCAACACAGTGAAACCGGCGAGCGCCCGCAGGCGCGTGTCGTGTTCACGGTGGAAGGCAAGGAGGTGACCGGCCAATCCGATGGAAATGGCCCGGTCGATGCCTCGCTCAAGGCAATCGAGTCGCATGTGAAAAGCGGCGCGGAGATGGTGCTCTATTCGGTCAATGCCATCAGTGGCTCGACCGAAAGCCAGGGTGAAGTCACCGTCCGCCTGCAGAACGCCGGCCGCGTGGTCAACGGCGTCGGGGCCGATCCCGACATCGTGGTGGCTTCCGCCAAGGCATATCTGAGTGCGCTCAACAAGTTACAAAGCCAAGCTGAGAGAGTGGCCGCACAGGGTTAGTTACGAAATGTAGTCCTTGGTATTCAAGCGAAGAAGGGGGTGCAAGTGACTGATATTGCGGGTTTTTTTATAGATAGTTAAACTGCGGTTCCATTTCCATCCCGCTGGAGAGTCTTCCCATGCCCGAAACCCCCGGCCTAGTTCCAAGCCAGCGGATCCTGCGCACCCTCGCCGCCGCGTTTTTCGCGACGGCTTTTTTGTTGTCCGGCGCCCACGCAGCGTCGTCGAAGAAGGAAGTGCCTGCCAAGAAGCAGGCTGCCTCTTCCAAGTCCAGGACCGAATCCAAGACCGCCAAGGCGCCGGCCATCGAAAAGACGGCCCGTGGCGGCCGCAACGTGACGGCCACCTACAGCAAGCGCGACGGCAAGGCCGTGGTTGCGGTGCAGCGCCGCTCCGTGGTGCGCCTGGCAGAGCCAGCCCGTCAATCCTTCGGCCAGATGGCCGGCCTGCACGGCACCGACGACGTGCTCGACCTGAAGTCCAGCGTGGCGCTGGTGGTCGACCAGGACACCCGTGAAGTCCTCTTCAGCAAGAACGACCAGGCCGTGCTGCCGATCGCCTCGATCACCAAGCTCATGACCGGCGTGCTGATCAGCGAAGCCCAGTTGCCGACCGAGGAGATGATCACCATCACCCAGGACGACGTCGACACCGAGAAGCACAGCAGTTCGCGCCTGCGCGTTGGCGTCTCGCTGCCGCGCGGCGAACTGCTGCACCTGGCGCTCATGTCGAGCGAGAACCGCGCTGCCCATGCCCTGGGCCGCACCTATCCGGGCGGCATCGACACCTTCGTGGCCATGATGAACGCCAAGGCCCGCACGCTGGGCATGCGCGACACGCGCTACGTCGAGCCCACCGGCCTGTCCAGCAGCAACCAGTCCAGCGCGCGTGACCTGGCGGTGCTGGTCAGCTACGCCTACAACGATCCGACCCTGCGCCAGCTGACGACCTCGCCCGAGCGCGTTGTCGAGGTGGGCAACCGCACCCTGCAGTTCAACACCACCAATCGGCTGGTGAAGAACCCCGACTGGGATATCGGCCTGCAGAAGACCGGCTACATCTCCGAGGCCGGCCAGTGCCTGGTGATGCAGGCCCGCATCGCCGGCCGCAAGCTGATCATGGTGTTCCTGGATTCGGCCGGCAAGTTCAGCCGCCTGGGCGACGCCGAGCGCGTGCGCCGCTGGGTGGAAGCCACGCAACTGCTCGCGCCGGCCGCCAACCACACACCCGTGGCCAGCGTGCACGCTGCCAGCTGAGGCTTCTCGCCGCACAGAAAAAAGCCCGCCATCGGCGGGCTTTTTTCATTGCGGGCCGAGCAGTTCAGCCGGCCACCGGATCGGAAGCCGTGGACGCAGGCTTCGATGCGTCAGCGGTCTTGAAACCCAGCGCCCCGGAAATCTCGTCGGCGGTGGCCTGCAGCTTGGGGAGCCAGCCGTCATCCAGGCGATCGGCCGGGGCGGAGATCGACAGGCCCGCCACGAGCTTGCCCTGGTCGTCGTAGATGCCCGCGGCCATGCAGCGCACGCCCAGCTCCAGCTCCTCGTTGTCCCGCGCGATGCCGTACTGGCGGGCCTTGGACAGTTCTCGCTCCAGCGCGGGCAGCTGGGTGATGCTGTTGCGCGTGTGGCCGGCCAGGCCCGTGCGGGTGGCATAGCTGCGCACACGCTGCGGGTCGTCCAGCGCCAGGAAGAGCTTGCCGGTGGAGGTGAGGTGCAGGGGCGCCCGGCCGCCGATGGCGCGCACCACCTGCATGCCCGAGCGCTCGCTGAAGGCGCGCTCGATGTAGACGATTTCGTCACCCTGTCGCATGCTGAGGTTCACCGGCTGCTGGGTCAGCTTGTGCAGCTCCCGCATGGGGGTGAGGGCGGCGTCGCGCACATTCAGCCGGCCCTTGACCAGGTTGCCCAGCTCCAGGAGGCGCATGCCCAGCCGGTAGCTGCCGGCCTCGGGACGGTCGACGAAGCGCCCCACCGCCAGGTCGTTCAGGATGCGGTGGGCGGTGGAGGGGTGCAGTCCGGTCTTCTCGCTGATTTCCTTCAGCGAGATGGCTTCTTCGCGCGAGGCCAGGACGTCGATCAGCGAGAACATGCGCTCGATCACCTGGATGACCGGCGTGGCAGGAATATCCGATTGTGTTTTTCTCATGTCACAGCAGCTGGAAATCTGCTGGCCATTTTACCTTGTGAAATCAGAATGCGCTTGCCAGTGTCCGTCAAGCAGGACTTCGTTGGGGGCAAAGCGGGCCTTGTAGTTCATCTTGGAGCTGCCGGCGATCCAGTAGCCGAGGTAGACGTGCGGCAGGCCCAGTTGGCGCGCCTGCTCGATCTGCCAGAGCACGCTGAAGTTGCCGTAGCCGGCGTTGGGGTCCGGCTCGTAGAAGGTGTAGACGGCGGAAAGTCCGTCATTGAGCACGTCCAGGATGGAGACCATCTTGAGCGGGCCCGCGGTGCCGTCCGGCAGGGTCTCGCGAAACTCCACCAGGCGTGAATTGACGCGGCTTTGCAGCAGGAACTGCGTGTACTGGTCGATGCTGTCGTGGTCCATGCCGCCGCCTGCATGGCGGCCGTTCTGGTAGCGCAGGTAGAGCTGGTAGTGCTCCGGCACGAAGCACAGCTTGAGCACCCGGGCCTGCAGCCCGGCATGCCTGGCGCGGGCGCGGCGCTGGCTGCGGCTGGGCTTGAATTCGTTGACCTTGACCCGCAGGGGTACGCAAGCCTGGCAGCCGTCGCAGTAGGGGCGGTAAGTGAACATGCCGCTGCGCCGGAAGCCCCCCAGCACCAGGTCGGAGTACGCGTCGCTGTGGATGAGGTGGCTGGGGGTTGCCACCTGCGACCTGGCGAGGCGGTCCGGCAGGTAGCTGCACGGGTAGGGCGCCGTTGCATAGAACTGCAAGGTCTGGAGCGGGAGATCCTTGAGATGCGTCACGTCGTCGTCGAATCAGGTCGCGCGAGGGAGAGTGCGTTCCAGTATACGGGCTCGAATTCCCATTGGGGGGCGGCCAAAGGGATGGCCTTCGCTACCCTTGACAGGAAGAGGCTGCGCGGCATTTCTGCAGCGCCCAGGCTGGCCAGGTGCGCGGTGTTCTGCTGGCAGTCGATCTGCGCGATGCCGTGCTGCCGGCAGAAGGCCACGAGTGCCGCCAGGGCGATCTTGGAAGCGTCCGGCCGCTGCGCGAACATTGATTCGCCGAAGACCGCCTGGCCGATGTTCACGCAGTACAGGCCGCCGGCCAGCCGGCCGTCGATCCAGGCTTCCACGCTGTGCGCGTGGCCGGCTTCGTGCAGCCGGACGTAGGCCTCGATCATCGTGGGCAGGATCCAGGTCCCCGACTGGCCCGCGCGCGGCGCGCCTGAGCAGGCCTCGATGACGGTTCGAAAGTCGTGGTCGAAGCGGATCTCGCAGCGCGGATCCGCCGTGAAGCGCCGCAGCGTCTTGCCGAAGGACCGGTGCAGCCGGAAGTGCGCCGTCTGCAAAACCATGCGCGGGTCCGGGCTCCACCAGAGGATCGGCTGGCCCTCGCTGAACCACGGAAAGATGCCGCCGCTGTAGGCAGAAAGCAGGCTGTCCACGTCCAGCGCACCGCCGGCGGCGAGCAGGCCCGGGACCGGGTCCTGCGGCCCCCAGGCCTGCGCGGCGCCGGGCAGGGGCTCGCCCGGCGCCAGCCACGGCAACTGTTTGGGGCGCGGCTGGCGCGTCACCGGGCGGCGGGGCTCAGCGCCCCTTCTTGCCGCCGAAGATGCCACCGAGCACGCCGCGCAGGATCTCGCGGCCGGCGGTGGTACCCATGGTGCGCACGGCGGACTTGGCCATGGTCTGCACCAGGCCGTCGCGCTTGCCGCCGCGCGGCCCGGTCGATCCGAAGAGAAGGTCGTTGAGGCCGCCCATCAGGCCACTGTCTTCCTGCGCTGCGGCGCCCGGCTTGCCCCCAGGGGCGGTGGCCGGCGCGCCAGGCGCAGCCTCGGCCCGGCCCTTGAGCTTTTCGTAGGCCGATTCGCGGTCCACGACCTTCTCGTAGACGCCCGCCACCAGCGAGCCGGCCATGAGCTGCTGGCGCTGCTGCGGCGTGATGGGGCCGATCTGGCTGCCAGGCGGCATCACGAAGACCCGCTCGGTCACGCTGGGCCGGCCTTTGGGATCCAGGAAGCTCACCAATGCCTCGCCGACGGCCAGCTCGGTGATGGCCGTCTCGATGTCCAGCCCCGGCTTCTGGCGCATGGTGGTGGCGGTGGCCTTCACCGCCTTCTGGTCGCGCGGCGTGAAGGCGCGCAGCGCGTGCTGCACCCGGTTGCCGAGCTGGGCGAGCACGGTGTCGGGGATGTCCAGCGGGTTCTGCGTGACGAAGAACACGCCCACGCCCTTGGAGCGCACCAGTCGCACCACCAGTTCGATGCGCTCGACGAGCGCCTTTGGCGCCTCGTTGAACAGCAGGTGCGCCTCGTCGAAGAAGAACACCAGCTTGGGCTTGTCCGGATCGCCGATCTCGGGCAGTTGCTCGAAGAGTTCCGACAGCATCCAGAGCAGGAAAGTGGCGTACAGGCGCGGCGAATTCATCAGCTTGTCGGCCGCAAGGATGTTCACCACCCCCTTGCCCGACACCGTCTGCATGAAGTCGCTGATGTTGAGCATGGGCTCGCCGAAGAACTTGTCGCCGCCCTGGGTCTCGATCTGCAGCAGCCCGCGCTGGATCGCGCCCACGCTGGCGGCGCTGATGTTGCCGTACTGCGTGGTGAAGTCCTTGGCGTTCTCGCCCACGTGCTGGAGCATGGCGCGCAGGTCCTTCAGGTCCAGCAGCAGGAGGCCGTTGTCGTCGGCGATCTTGAACACCAGGTTGAGCACCCCGCCCTGGGTCTCGTTCAGGTCCAGCATGCGGCCCAGCAGCAGCGGGCCCATGTCGGACACCGTGGCGCGCACCGGGTGGCCCTGCTCGCCGAAGACGTCCCACAGGGTGACCGGGCAGGCCTGCGAGGGCGGAACCTCGATGCCCCGCTCCTTCAGTGTGGCCGCCATCTTCTCGCCGATGCTGCCGGCCTGGCTCACGCCGGTGAGGTCGCCTTTCACGTCGGCCATGAAGACCGGCACGCCGATCCCGGAAAGCCGCTCGGCGATGGTCTGCAGCGTCACCGTCTTGCCGGTGCCGGTGGCGCCGGTGATCAGGCCGTGCCGGTTGGCCAGGCCAGGGAGCAGGGCGCATTCGACATCGCCGTGGCGGGCGATCAGGAGGGGGTCAGCCATGGGAACTCCGAGGAAATTGTGGGTTCGTCAGGGGCTCAGTCTATCCAATGGGCCCCTCCCTATAATTTGCCTTTAGCTTGCATTTCCCGCCGCGCTCGCGTGCAGCGGGTTTTTCCTGGAGTCTTCCTTTGTCTTTGACCGCAGAGCCCTCTAAGCCCGCCGCCGGCGGCGCCCAACAATCGCCGCTCGAGCACGAACTGGCTGTGCTGCTGGTGGAAGCGCTCAACCTCGAAGTGGCTGCCGCCGACGTTGCGCCCGAAGCACCTCTGTACGGCGAAGGGCTGGGCCTGGACTCGATCGACATCCTGGAAGTGGCGCTCGAAGTCTCGCGCCGCTACGGCTTCCAGCTGCGCTCGGACGACGAGCGCAACAAGCAGATCTTCGCGTCGCTGCGCGACCTGGCTGCGCACGTCGCTCAGAACCGCACGGCGCCCTGAGCGCGCCGCAATCCGCCATGTCGCAATGGCGCCTGGCACTGTTCCTGGTGGCCGGGCTGGCTTATGCCGGCCTGTCGCACTGGATGATGCTCTACCACGCCACCGCGCCGTGGGCGCTGGTTGCCCTTTTTGCGCCCCTGTGGCTGGCGGTGCTCGGCCTGGGTGCGAGCCGCTTCGGCACGGCCGGAGCGCTGGGCGTCATCGTCCTGGGCGCGCTGCTCGTGTATGCCGTGGCCCACGGCGACGCCGGTGATCCCAACCGGCTGTACGTGCTGCAGCACGTGGGCATCAATGCCGTGCTGTGCGCCTGGTTCGCCAGCACGCTGCGCCCCGGGCGGCTCTCGCTGATCGGTGATTTCGCCCAGCGCATCCATCCGCTCTCGCCAGAGATGCGCCTGTACACCGCCAAGGTGACGGGCGTCTGGGCGGGCTACTTCGCGATGATGGCCGTCGTTTCGGTGGGTATCTACCTCAGCTTGCCATTCAGCGCCTGGTCGCTGCTGGCCAATGTGCTGACGCCGCTGTGCGTGGCTGCGCTTTTCATGGGCGAGCACTTCATGCGCTACCGGCTGCATCCGGAATTCGAGCGCTCGCGCCTGATCGACGTGGTGCGCGTGGCCATGGGCGGGCGTTCGGACCGGGCACTTCGCCGATGAGCACCTTCTCTTCTGCAGCAGACGCAAAGATGCTGCCGCTTCTTGCTGCGCGGGACCAGGCCGCACCCATCGCCTGGCGCCATGGCGTGCCGGTGAGCGGTCGCCGCTTCCTGGCCGACGCGAGGCAACTGGCAAACGCGCTGCCCGAAGACGGCCCGGCCATCAACCTGTGCAGCGATCGCTATGCCTTCGCAGTGGGCCTGGCCGCGGCCCTGATTCGCGGGCAGGCCAGCCTTCTGCCGCCCGATGCCCGTCCCGACACGCTGGCCCGCCTGCACGAGTCGGGCGACGGCTGCTATGCCCTGACCGACGATGCAGCGCTCGCCACGCCGGGACTGCGGCGCGTGCTGGTCGAACTGCCCGTCGCGTCCGATGCAGAGGGCGAGGCGAAGGTGCCGTCCTTCGATGCCATGCGCCATGCGGTGAGCCTGCTCACCTCGGGCTCCACCGGCGTGCCGCAGGCGCATGCCAAGCGCTGGGACACCCTGGTGGGCGACGTGGCTGCAGCGGTGCCGCGTCTCTCGGCCCTGCTGGGCCGGCCTTCGCTGGAAGGCCTCACGCTGGTGGCCACCGTGCCGGTGCAGCACAGCTACGGCCTCGAATCCTCCGTGCTGCTGGCGCTGCTGGGCGGCGCGGCCTTCGACAGCGGGCGGCCCTTCTTTCCCGCCGACATCGCGCAGGCCCTGGCCGCCGTGCCGCGCCCGCGAGCGCTGGTGACCACACCCTTCCACCTGAAGACGCTGCTCCTGTCGGGCGTAGAAATGCCGCAGGTGGACTTCGTCCTCTCGGCCACCGCGCCGCTCTCGCCCCAGTTGGCCGCGCAGGCCGAGCAGGCCCTGGGTGGGCCGATGATCGAGATCTATGGCAGCACCGAGACCGGCCAGGTGGCGGCCCGCCGCACCACGCAGACCGATGTGTGGGAGACCTTCGGCGAGATCCGTGTGCGTGCCGAACATGGCAAGGCGGGCGAGCGCTTCATCTTCGAAGGCGACTTCGTGCCCGAGCCCACCGCGATGGCCGATATCCTGGAACTGCAGGACGAGCGCCACTTCCGCCTGCTGGGCCGCGCCAACGACTTGATCCACGTGGCGGGCCGCCGCAGCTCGCTGGGCTTTCTCAACTACCACCTCAACAGCATCCCCGGCGTGCAGGACGGCGCCTTCTGGCTGCCCGAGGACGTGGCCGACGGCGTGGTGCGCCCGGTGGCCTTCGTGGTGGCACCCGAGCTGTCGCACGACGCCATCGTGGCGCAACTGCGCCAGCGGCTCGAAGCGGTGTTCGTGCCGCGCCGCGTGGTGCACGTGCGCTCGCTGCCGCGCGAGGCCACCGGCAAGCTGGGCGTGCGCGCTCTGGCCGAATTCGCCCGCGCGCAACTGGCAGGCGAGGGCGACACGGTGAGCTTCACGCACGAGGTGCCGCAGGACCATCCCTGCTTCGCCGGCCACTTCCCCGGCCAGCCGCTGCTGCCCGGCGCGCTGATCCTGGCCGAGGTGCGCGAGGCCATCGCGCGGGTGCCTGCGCTGGTCGCGCGCCTGGGCGCCGAGCCCACGCTGGCGGCCGCGAAGTTCCTCGCGCCGGTGGGGCCGGGCGCGAGCCTGGCCATCCAGCTGGTGCCTGAGGCAGGCGCCGCCGGCGGCGTGCGCTTCGAAGTCCGCAATGGCGAGGTAGTGGCGGCCAGCGGCCGCTGGACCCGTCCGGTGGAGCCCGCATGAGCCGCCCGCCCCTGCAGATCCATGCTGCTGGCAACAACGCCACGCCGGCAAGTGGCGACTGGGCCCACGTGCCGGAGCGCAGCAGCATGCTGGTGCTGCGCTTCTTCTGCTGGCTGGCGCTGACCTGCGGCCGCCGCGTGGCGCGCCTGGTGCTGGCGCCCATCAGCTTCTACTTCCTGCTGTGCTCGCCCACGCAGCGGCGGCACATCAAGCGCTACCTGGCCCGCACCGTCGGCGAGGAGCGGATGAACTGGCGCGACGGCTACCGGCTGATCCACGCCTTCTCGTCCGTGGTGCTCGACCGGGTGTTCTTCCTGCGCGGGCGCCATGAACTCTTCAGCTTCGACGTCAAGGGCGCGCCGGCGCTCGATGCCGAGGTGGCCTCCGGCCGGGGTGCCTTCCTCATCGGCGCGCATGTGGGCAGCTTCGAGGCGGTGGGCGCGAGCCGCTACACCAGCACCGACCCCGACCAGCTGCGCTTGGCGATGCTCATGTACCCCGACAACGCGCAGCAGATCAACTCGGTGCTGGACGCCATCAGCGAGCCGCGCTTCCGCCCCGAAGTGATCGCCCTCGGGCGACCCGAGGCCATGCTGCGCCTGCGCGACTGGCTGGACGCGGGCGGCCTGGCTGGCCTGCTGGCCGACCGCACACTGCCCAGGAGCGAAGACGGCGCAGCTCAGCGCGGCGACAGCATCGAGCTGCCTTTCCTCGGACGCAACGCGAGCTTCAGTGACGGTCCCTTCCGCCTGGCTGCGCTGCTGCGGCGCAAGGTGTTCTTCATGGCAGGCCTGTACCTGGGCGGTGCGCGCTACGAGGTGCGCTTCGAGCCACTGGCCGACTTCAGCCAGGGCACTCCCGGACCTGCACGCGAGGCGCAGATCCGCGAGGCACTGGAAGCCTACGTGGCACGGCTGGAGGCCCTGTGCCGCGAACATCCGCACAACTGGTTCAACTTCCATGATTTCTGGCTTGAAGACGCGACTTGAAGCTGCGCTGCTGGCCCTGGCGCTGCTGCTGGCCGCTCCCGCGGCCTGGGCCTTCGATCTGCCCGAGCTGATGGCGCAGCTGGCCAAGCAGAAAAGCGGCGAGGCCAACTTCGTCGAGGAGCGCTTCGTGCGCGGCGTGGACGGCCCGCTGGCTTCGGCGGGCACGCTGAGCTTCACCGCGCCCGACAAGCTGGCGCGCCGCACCCAGTCGCCCCGGCCCGAGTCGATGGTGGTGGACGGCAACACGCTGACGCTCTCGCGCGCCGGCCGCACCCGCACCCTCGCGCTGGACAGCATGCCCGAGCTGCAGGGCATGGTGGACGCGCTGCGCGGCACGCTGATCGGCGATGCGCAACTGCTGCAGCGCAACTTCCGCACGCAGCTGGCAGGCACGCAGGCCAGCTGGACGCTGGACCTGCAGCCCGTGGACTCGCGCCTGTCCGCGCAGGTCAGGAGCGTTCGCCTCAGTGGCCGGCAAGGACAGGTGCTGGGCGTGGAGATGGAGTTCGTCGGCGGCGACCGCTCGGTGATGACCATCTCGCCCAAGTGAGCGCCCGGATCTCGGAGCGCAGCCGATGAGCAGCACCACGGCCGCCGACCGACCACCGCATCGCGTGGCCGCGCTGGCCGCCTGGCTGGCGGTGCTGCTGGCAGGCGTGCTGGTGATCATGCATGCGCGCTTCAGCGCCGACCTGTCGGCCTTCCTGCCCGCCAATCCGGACGCGCGGCAGCAGATGCTCATCGACCAGCTGCAAAGCGGCGTGGCCTCGCGCAGCCTGCTGATCGGCATCGACGGCGGTGCGGATGCGAAGCAACGCGCGGCGGTGTCCAGCGCGATGGCCAAGGCGCTGCGCGGCAGTGGGCTGTTCGAGCAGGTGCAGAACGGCGAGACCGCCGACTGGACCGAGGCGGGCAGCTGGCTGCTGCAGCACCGCTACCAGCTCGCGCCCGACCTGGACGCCGAGCGATTCAGTGTCGCGGGACTCCGTGACGCCGTGCTCGATACGCTGTCGTTGCTGGGCACGCCGGCTGGCAATGCCTTCAAGCCGCTGCTCGATCGCGATCCGACCGGCGAGATGGCGCGCATTGCCGAAGGCCTCATCCCCGCCAGCGCGCCACGCAGCGAGGAGGGCGTGTGGGCCTCGCGCGATGCGCCCCGCGCCATCCTGCTGGCCACCACCAAGGCGCCTGGCAGCGACCTGGATGCGCAGGAGCATGCGCTGGCGCAGGTGCGTGCCGCCTTCGAGCAGGCGCTGCCGGGCGTGCAGGGCGCGGCCCCGCGTCTCATGGTGAGCGGCCAGCCGGTGTTCTCGGTGCAAAGCCGTGCGCAGATCAAGGGCGAGGCCTACCACCTGGCGGCCGTGGGCGGCGTGGTGGTGGGCTGCCTGCTGCTGCTGGCCTTTGCCTCGCCGCGTGCGCTGGTCATCGCCATGCTGCCGGTGGCCACCGGCGTCGTGGTGGGCACGGCCTCGGTGGCACTGGCCTTCGGCCATGTCCACGGCCTGACCATCGCCTTCGGCAGCACGCTGATCGGCGAGACCATCGACTACGCCATCTACTACCTGATCCAGGCACGCCAGGGCGGCTGGCGCCATTGGCGCGACATCCATTGGCCGACGGTGCGCCTGGGCCTGTTGACTTCAGTGGTGGGTTTCGCGGCGCTGGTGTTCTCCGGCTTCCCGGGCCTGGCGCAGCTGGGCGTGTTCTCGCTGGCCGGCCTGATCGCGGCCGCGCTGGCCACGCGCTACGTACTGCCGGTCTTCGCACCCGCGGGCGCTTCGGGCAAGGGCCTGCGCGGGCAGATGGCCCGCCTGGCGGCCTGGGTGCTGCGCGCCATGCCACGCCTGCGCTGGCCGCTGCTGGCCCTTTGCATGGCATCGGCCGTCCTGCTGTTCTGGCAGCGCGACCATCTGTGGAGCGCCGGCCTGGGGGGCATGAGCCCGATTCCCGTCAGCGCGCAGGAACTGGACGCGCAGTTGCGCGCCGACCTGGGCGCGAGCGACGCGCGCACGCTGGTCATCGTGCAGGCCGCCGACGAGGAGGCCACGCTGCAAGGGGTGGAAGCCGCCAGCCAGCGACTGCAGCAACTGGTCGACCGGGGCGAGCTCGCCGGCTTCGACGCCGTCACCCGCGTGTTGCCCAGCCTCGCGGCCCAGAAGGCGCGCCAGCAGAGCCTGCCCGATGCGGCGCAGCTGCGCGAGCGACTGCCCGAGGCACTGAAAGGCCTGCCGCTTGCGCCCGCACGGCTGGAGCCTTTCGTGAGCGAAGTCAGCGAGGCCCGGGCGATGCCGCCCATCCGTCTGGCCGACCTGCAGAACGGCCCGTTGGCGCCCATCGTGAGCGCGATGCTTCTGCAGCGGCCCGGCGGCGGCTGGAGCTCGGTGATCTCGCTGCACACTGCCGCCGGCTTCGATGCGCAGCGTCTGCGTCAGGCGCTGGTGGACGTTCCATCGGCGCAGGTGGTGGACGTGAAGGTGGAACTGGACAGCCTCTATGCACGCTACCTGCACGAGGCCTTCGTGCAGGTGCTGCTGGGCGCGCTGGCGGTCGTGCTTCTGCTGGGCCTGTACCTGCGCTCCGGCCGTCGCCTGCTGGCGGTGTGCCAGCCGCTGGCCTTCGCGGTGCTGCTGACGCTCGGTGCCCTGGCTGCGCTGGGCGTGCCGCTGGGCATCCTGCACCTGGTGGGCTTGCTGCTGGTGGTGGCGGTGGGCTCCAACTACGCGCTCTTCTTCGATCAGCTGCGCGTCACCGGTCGCGCCGACGAGGACACGCTGGCTTCTCTGCTGCTGGCCAACCTCACCACCGTGATTTCCTTCGGGCTGATCGCCGTTTCCCAGATTCCCTCGCTCGCGGCCATCGGCCGCGTGGTGGCACCGGGTGCGCTGCTGGCCTTGCTGCTGTCGGCCGCCTTCACCCGGGCGAAAGCCCCGAGCGCGCCCTGAGGGAAAATGTCATTCCGAGAACCGAGCTGCCTCATCGACACTCCTCATTCGCGCATGTCCCCAACCGCTTCCCTGTCCGCTGTCCGTTTCGTGACGCCCTTCGTGGGCGCCAGCATTGCATGGCACTGCCTCGCCGCGGCAGCGGCGGTGCTGGTGCCGGGCGCCGCGCCCTGGGCGCTGGGCGCGATCGTGCTGAATCACGTGGTGATCACGGCTGCGGGCCTCGCGCCGCGCAGCACACTGCTGGGCCGCAACATCTCCCGTCTGCCGGATGCGGCGGTGGCGCGTGGCGAGATGGCCATCACCGTCGACGACGGTCCAGATCCGGAAGTGACGCCCGCGGTGCTCGACCTGCTCGATGCGGCCGGCCAGAAGGCCACTTTCTTCTGCATCGCCGAACGGGTGGCGCAGCATCCCGGACTGGCGCGCGAGATCGTCCTGCGCGGCCACAGCATCCAGAACCACACCGCCCGCCACCGCCACGATTTCTCGCTGCTGGGCCCGCGCGCTTATGCCAGGGAACTGGAGTACGCCCAGCGCATCGTGGCGCAGGTGACCGGTCAGGCACCCGTCTGCTTCCGTCCTCCGGCGGGCTTTCGCAACATGTTCCTCGCGCCCGTGCTGCAGCGCATGAACCTCACGCTGGTGAGCTGGACGCGCCGCGGCTTCGACACGCGCGAGGCCGACGCGCAGCGCGTGCTCGAGCGCCTCACGCGCGGTCTGGCCGCCGGCGACATCCTGCTGCTGCACGACGGCAACTCGGCGCGCTCGCTGCAGGGGCGCCCGGTGGTGCTTGAAGTGCTGCCGCAACTGCTGGCAGGGCTGAAGGCTCAGGGGCTTCGCTCGGTCACGCTGCCGCAGGGCCTGGCAGCGTGACGGCGCCGCACCATCCCGACGCTGCCTGGCGGCGGCTGCACGACGCAGCCACGCAGCCTTATCGGCAGGCCGGCCGCTTCGCCTGGCACTTCGCGCGCGGCAAGCTGGCGCGCGACCCGATCTTCCGCGGCCTCATCGAGCAGGGCCTTATCGCGCCCGGCCAGCGTCGCGTGCTGGACATCGGCTGCGGCCAGGGCCTGTTCGTGAGCCTGTTGTCGTCGATGGGCGAGATGCAGGCCCGGCGCCACTGGCCCGCCGGCTGGTCGGCCACGCCGATGCGCGTGGACTACACCGGCATCGAGCTGATGCCGCGCGACATCGCCCGCGCCACGCGCGCGGTGGGGCATCTTCAGCCTGCGCCGGCCTTCGTCTGCGGCGACATGTGCGACGCGCCGCTGCCCCCCAGCGACCTGGTGGTGATCCTCGACGTGCTGCACTACGTGGACCTGCAGGCACAGGAGGGCGTGCTCTCCCGCGTGCGCCAGGCCCTGCAGCAGGGCGCAGCAGAGCGCGATGACGGCACGCCCGCGCGCCTGCTGCTGCGCGTGGGCGACGCTGCCAGCCGCCGCGGCTACCGCATCAGCCAGTGGGTGGACCGCACCGTGACGCGCGTGCGCGGACACCGCGTCGCGCCCACTTGGGGCCGGCCGCTGCACGAGTGGACCGCGCTGCTGCAGCGCCTGGGCTTCGCGGTGCACAGCCTGCCCATGAGCCAGGGCACGCCTTTTGCCAACGTGCTGCTGGTGGCCGATCTGAAATGAGTGGACCGCAGACACTGGACCGCGCCGGCATCGAGTCGCGCATCCCGCACCGCGGCAGCATGTGCCTGCTGGAAAAGCTGGAAGGCTGGGACGCGCAACGCATCCACTGCAGCACCACGACCCATCGCGACGGCGCCAACCCGCTGCGCACCGCTTCAGGCCTCCTGGCACCCAACGCCATTGAGTACGCCGCGCAGGCCATGGCGCTGCATGGCGGGCTCACGGCCGGCGCGGGGCAGGCACCCTCGGCCGGCTACCTGGCCAGCGTGCGCTCGGTGCGCCTGGGCGTCGAGCGCCTCGACACGGTGGAGGGCGCGATGCAGGTGCATGCCACGCGCCTGTCGGGTGATGACCGGCAGGTGCTCTACGAGTTCAACGTGGCTGACGGCACCGGCCGATCGCTGGCTTCAGGCCGCGCGGTGGTGGTGCTGAACACGCCCCTCACTCCGACGGAAAAACCTGCATGAGCTGGAACGGCAAACGCGCTCTCATCACCGGCGCCAGCGGCGCACTCGGCCAGGCCATCGCGCGGCGGCTGGCCCAAGGCGGTGCCACCGTGCTGCTGCACGCCAACTCGCGGCCGGAATCGGTGCAGGCCCTGGCCGACGAGATCACGGCCGCCGGCGGCCGCGCCGAGTGCCATGTGTTCGACCTGCGCAGCGACGAGGCCTGCGCGCAGGCGTGCGAGAAGATCCTGGCCGACGGCCCGGTGCAGATCCTGGTCAACAATGCGGGAGTCCATGATGACGCCGTGCTTCCCGGCATGCGCGCCGAGCAGTGGCACAAGGTGATCGACGTGTCGCTCAACGGCTTCTTCCGCGTGACGCAGCCGCTGCTGCTGCCCATGCTTCGCACGCGCTGGGGGCGCATCATCAATGTGTCGTCGGTGGCCTCGCTCACCGGCAACCGCGGGCAGGTGAACTACTCGGCCGCCAAGGGCGCGCTCAACAGCGCGACCAAGTCGCTGTCGCTGGAAGTGGCGGCGCGCGGTGTGACGGTGAACGCGATCGCGCCGGGCATCATCGCCTCGCCCATGGCCGACGCGGCGTTCGACAAGGCGCTGATCGACCAGCTGGTGCCCAGCAAGCGCGCCGGCACGGCGGAGGAAGTGGCGGCGCTCGCCGCCTTCCTTGCGGGCGCGGAGGCCGGCTACATCACGGGCCAGGTGATCTCGATCAACGGCGGAATGATCTGAGGCTGGCCCCAGGCCCGCTCAGGGCTGGAAGGGCGGCGCCTTGCGGATGCGCCGCGACACCAGCAGCGGCAGGCGCAGGCCGAACTCGACCATCAGCCGTGTGTGCATCCAGGTGAGCAGGGCGTTGTCGCGCACGTAGTTGAAGTGCGAGACGCCGCCTTCCTCCGCGCTGAGGTACTTCACCGGTGCGTCGATGTTGATGGGCTTGATGCCTTTCCAGGCCAGCCGCACCACCGCCTCGGTGTCGAAGTCGAAGCGGCGCATCCAGGGCTGGCGCTGCATCACCTTGATGAGCGGCGCGATCGGGTAGACGCGAAAGCCGTAGAGCGAGTCGCCGATGCCGGCGAACAGCGTCTCCAACTCGGTCCAGCCGTTGGAGATGCGGCGCCCACGCACCCGCAGAAGCGGCGCGCTGGCATCGAACACCGGCTTGCCCAGCACCATGGCCTCGGGCCGCGCCTGCGAGCGCGCCATGAAGGAGGGGATGAGGTCCGCCGGATGCTGCCCGTCCGAATCCATGGTCAGCGCATGCGTGAAGCCGCTGGCGCGCGCTTCGTGCAGGCCGCGCAGCACGGCCGCGCCCTTGCCGCGGTTCTCGGGCAGCAGGAACACGCGCAGGCCGGGGTCGTTCTCGGCCATGACGCGAAGTCGCTCGCCGGTTCCGTCGGTGCTGCCGTCGACCACCACCCACACCGGGGCCCATTGCGCGCGCGCGGCAGCCACGGTGGAAAACAGGCGTTCGCCTGTGTTGTAGGACGGGATCAGGACAATGTGGGTGCGCGAGGGCTCGTGCTGCATGCGGCGGTCGCGCCGATTGCGCGCTCTTCTTCCAGTTGGCCCCGATAGTACTGTTCCAGCTCGTGCAGCACGGCGTCGCTGTCGGCGCGCGCGACAAAGCGCTCGCCGAGCCGCAGCTTCACGCGGATGGGCAGCGGCGGCACGCGCCAGATGGGCCAGCCTTTGCGAAGGTAAGGTGTGTCGGTGTCGATGAAGACGGTCTGGATGGGGGCCTTGGCCCGCTTGGCGATCAGCGTGACCCCTGGGCGAAAGGCGTCCAGTGGCGGCGTCACCGTGCGGGTGCCCTCGGGAAAGATCACCAGCTGGCCGCCGCGCTGCAGGTCCTGCACCGCCAGGCGGATCATGTGGCGGGCCGAGTCGTTGCGGATGTAGCGCGCCAGCCGCGCGCCCGAGCCCAGGAAGACGTTGCGCACCAGGTCGGCCTTCATGATGCAGGCGCTGCGCGGCAGCCGGGCCACCAGCAGCAGGGCGTCGAGCATGGTCGGGTGGTTGGCGACGATGATCAGGCCGCGCTCGTCCCGCAAGGCATCGAGGCAGGTGGCATCCACGCGCATCATGCCGGTGGCCGAGGCCACCGCCCAGAACATGCGGTAGGAGCGCGCGATGACGGCGCGACCCACCCTGCGGCCGGTCTCTTCAGGCAGCAGCCGGTGCAGCGGCAGGGCCAGCAGGTTCCAGCCGAGCGAGACCAGTCCGAGCCCGATCAGCAGGCAGTACAGCGGCAGGGCCAGGAGAAGGGACGTCGCCCTGCAAAAGAAACTCTTCATGGGTGAGGGCTGCTGTCATGCGTGCAGCACGCCGCTTGCGACGGCGTGTGCTTCGATCTCGACCAGCAGGTCTTGGCGGCAGATGTCTGCCTGCAGGTAAACGGCATGGCGCAGGAAGTCGGCGTCGGGGCCGAGCGCCTCTGCAAGCACCTCGCGCACCCGGGGCGTGTCGGCCACATGGCGTACGTAGACTACCGGATGCAGCATGCCCAACTCGTAGCGGGCGCTGCCGCGCTCGCTGGCCGCCTGGACAATCACGGACAGGTTGCGCAGCGTCTCGCGCGTCTGCTCGGCAACGTCGTCCGGGTGGACGGTGGCATGGCCCACGATGCTCGCGGTTCCGGAAATGAACAGGGCCACTTGTCCGTCGCCGATCTCCGCCAACGCCGCGCGCGAGAACGTGGGCGGGCGCGGGCCGTAGGCGCTGGGGTAGCGGTAGGCCGAGACCTGGCGAGGGTTCTCGATGGCCAGCGGCGCGCGCTGGCCGGCCAGGAAGCGGATGGACAGCGCGCCGCGCTGCACGCCGAGTGCGCAAGCGGCCGGCGCGCCTTCGTACACCGCGTGGCCGGCGTCGATGAAGGCCTTCTGGCGGCCCATGTTGAACTGTCGGTAGCGCTCGAGCCCGCCGCCATCCTCGTTGATGCGCGGCAGGTAGTTCCACACGCGCTGCAGTTGCGGGCAGCCGGCGTCCCGCAAGGCCTGGAAGAGGTCGCGGTAGGCGGCCTCGGAGGCCTGCTCAAGTCCCTGGCCGTCCTCGTGCAGATCGATGCTGCCCAGCATCCAGTGGCCATCGGTGCGCCAGTGCGCCGCACCGCTGCGCCCGGAATCGATGCGCCCGCCTGAAAGCCAGAAGTCGGCCATGGCGTCGTCGCCCGCCAGCAGGGGCGCATCCACACCGCTCACCCAGGCCGGCTGGGCCGGCTGTCCGTAGGCGAGGGCGCCCAGCGGCGGCGTACCGAGGGTCGCCGGGTCCAGGATGCTGGCCAGGGGAGCGCGCTGCACGCGCAATGCCGAAGCCGAGACAGGCGTGCCGAATCTCACTGGGGCTTGCTCGCTGTGTATTCGGAAAAAATGCCCAGTTCCAGCCGTTGCTGCACGTCCACGAAGCCCGCATCGCGCAGGGCCTGGAGCACCGTCTCGGGTGCGATACAGGTCTCGATGGTGTCCCAGTAGTAGCGCCAGAGCTCGGGCGTGGCACGGCCGCGCGCGGCGACGCGGGCGATGACCGGCACCACGCTGCGCATGTAGGTCTTGAGCAGGGCCGTGCCTACGGGGCCGCGCGGCTTGGTGATCTCGAGGACCACCACGCGCCCGCCCGGGCGCAGCACCCGGTGGAATTCGGCGAAGGCGGCCGTCACGTCGCCGATGTGGCGCAGCGCATAGCCCATGCTGAGAAAGTCGCAGCTGGCGTCCTCGCGGGGCAGGGACTCGGCCATGCCCTGCACCAGCTCCACGCCGGGCAGGTGCACCTGGCCCATCATGCCGGGGCTGGGGTCCACGCCCACCAGGCGGCCTTCGGGCCCGATGATGCCCAGCGCCTCGGTGGCCACCATGCCGGTGCCGATGCCCACGTCGAGCACCTCCGCACCCTGGCCGAGGCCGGCGCGCATCAGTGCCTGGCGGCGGTACCAGCGGCCGGAGCCCAGCGCCAGCACGTTTTCGATGCGCTCGTAGTCGGGCGCGGTGTCGTCGAAGATCTTCTGGAGGTAGGCACGGTGCTCGACTTCGTCCTTGTAATAACCTGCCAAGGGCGTGTGCGGCGCGAGGGCCTGGGGGCTGCGACTGGCGTCGACGTGCGGTAGGGTCATCGGACGATTATGCTCAAAAGCGCCATGTGAAATCGGGTGCAACGCCCGGCCTGCCCCCGAGCGCCGCCAAGTAAACTCGCGGTCTGCTTTGACTATTGAGAGAGATCGAGAGAAAGACCTATGGCCGGACACAGCAAATGGGCGAACATCCAGCACCGCAAAGGCCGTCAGGACGAGAAGCGCGGCAAGCTCTGGACGCGCGCGATCCGTGAAATCATGGTGGCGGCCAGGGCAGGCGGCGGCGATCTGAGCGCCAATCCCCGCCTGCGTCTGGCGGTCGACAAGGCCAAGGCGGTGAACCTGCCGGCCGACACCATCAAGCGCAACATCGACAAGGCCACCGGCAACCTCGAGGGCGTGACCTACGAGGAGATCCGCTACGAGGGCTACGGCATCGGCGGTGCCGCCATCATCGTCGACACCATGACCGACAACCGCGTGCGCACCGTGGCCGAGGTGCGCCACGCCTTCTCGAAGTACGGCGGCAACATGGGCACCGAAGGCTCGGTGGCCTTCCAGTTCAAGCACTGCGGCCAGCTCATCTTCGCGCCCGGCACCAGCGAGGACAAGGTGATGGAAGTGGCCCTGGAGGCCGGCGCCGAGGACGTGGTCAGCGACGACGACGGCGCCATCGAAGTGCTGACCGCCGTTGCCGATTTCGAGACGGTGAAGAACGCCCTGGAAGCCGCCGGCCTGAAGCCCGAGGTGGCCGAGGTCACCATGCGCGCCGAGAACAACATCGACGTCACCGGCGAGGACGCCGCGAAGATGCAGAAGCTGCTCGACGCGCTGGAAGACCTGGACGACGTCCAGGACGTCTATCACAACGCATCCCTGGACGCATGAAGGCCCGCGCATGAAGGTACTCGTCATTGGGGGAGGCGGCCGGGAGCACGCGTTGGCGTGGCGACTGGCCCAGGGCAATCGGGTGAGCCGCGTGTACGTGGCGCCGGGCAACGGCGGCACGGCCAGCGATTCGCGCTACGAGTGCATCGACATCACCGAGCCCGCGGCACTGCGCGAGTGGGCACAAAAGGAAAAGATCGCGCTGACGGTGGTGGGCCCCGAGGGTCCGCTGGCGGCTGGCGTGGTGGATGAATTCCGCTCCTACGGCCTGCGCATCTTCGGTCCCACCAAGGCGGCCGCGCAGCTCGAGAGTTCGAAGGCCTTCTCGAAGGACTTCATGAAGCGCCACAAGATTCCCACCGCCGAGTACGAGACCTTCTCGGACCCCGCGGCGGCTCATGCCTACGTGGACGCCAAGGGCGCCCCGATCGTGGTCAAGGCCGACGGGCTGGCCGCGGGCAAGGGCGTGGTCGTGGCCACCACCGTGGCCGAAGCGCACGAAGCCATCGACTTCATGCTGGTGGACAACAAGCTGGGCGTCACGCACAACCAGGGCGGCGCCCGCGTGGTCATCGAGGAATTCCTGCAGGGCGAGGAAGCCAGCTTCATCGTCATGTGCGACGGCAAGAACGTCACGGCCCTGGCCACCAGCCAGGACCACAAGCGCCTGCTCGACGGCGACCAGGGCCCCAATACCGGCGGCATGGGCGCGTATTCGCCCGCGCCGGTTGTCACGGCCGAGGTGCATGCGCGTGCCATGCGCGAGATCATCCTGCCCACGGTGCGCGGCATGGAGAAGGACGGCATTCCCTTCACCGGCTTCCTGTACGCCGGCCTGATGATCGACGCCAGCGGCCACCCCAAGACGCTGGAGTTCAACTGCCGCATGGGCGACCCCGAGACGCAGCCGATCATGATGCGCCTCAAGTCCGACCTGTTCGAGGTTTTCTGGCATGCCACCGATGGCACGCTCGACCAGATCGAGCTGCAGTGGGACCGCCACACGGCGCTGGGCGTGGTGATGGCCGCGCACGGCTACCCGCTGTCGCCGCGCAAGGGCGACCGTATCAACGGCATCCCGGCCGAAACGCCCGACTCGGTGGTCTTCCATGCCGGCACCACGCTGGAGGGCGGCGAACTGCGCACCAGCGGGGGCCGCGTGCTGTGCGTCACGGTGCTGGCCGATGGCGTCAAGCAGGCGCAGCAGCGGGCCTACGAGGTGGCCTCGAAGATCCACTTCGACGGCGCCCAGTACCGCAAGGACATCGGCCACCGCGCCGTCCACGCCCGCAACACGTCATCGAGTTGATGAGCGATCGCGATCGCACCCAGGTCGTCGGCGACTACCTGCGCCGCCTGCAGCACAGCATCATGGCCGCGGTGGAAGCGGCGGACGGCACGGTGTGCGTGCGCGACCCCTGGACCAAGGAGCCGCATGAACCCCTGCAGGGCAACGGCCTGACCTGCATCCTGGAAGGGGGGCCGCTCTTCGAGCGCGCCGGCTGCGGCTTTTCGCAGGTGCGCGGGCCCCGGCTGCCGCCCTCGGCCACGCAGCACCGGCCCGAGCTTTCGGGCGCGCCCTTCGAGGCGATGGGCGTCTCGCTGGTCTTCCACCCGCGCAACCCCTACGTGCCCACGGTGCACATGAACGTGCGCATGCTGGCGGCGCTGCCGGAAGGCGGCGAGCCGGTGTGCTGGTTCGGCGGCGGCATGGACCTCACGCCCTACTACGGTTTCGAGGAAGACGCGGTGCATTTCCACCGCCACTGCCGCGAAGCGCTGGCGCCCTTCGGAGACGACAAGTACCCGCGCTTCAAGAAATGGTGCGACGAGTATTTCTTCCTCAAGCACCGCAACGAGCAGCGCGGCGTGGGCGGCATCTTCTTCGACGACTTCTCCGAACTGGGCTTCGACGAGAGCTTTGCGATGCTGCGCTCTGTGGGCGACGCTTTCGTGCCGGCCTACTTCGACATCGTGCAGAAGCGCCGCGACACGCCATACGGCGAGCGCGAGCGCGAGTTCCAGCTGTACCGGCGCGGCCGATACGTCGAATTCAACCTGGTGTGGGACCGCGGCACCCATTTCGGCCTGCAGTCGGGCGGGCGCACCGAATCCATCCTGCTGTCCATGCCGCCGCAGGCCAGCTGGTCCTACCGAAACGAACCGCAGGCCGGCACGCCCGAGGCGCGCCTGTACAGCGACTTCATCGTGCGCCGCGAATGGCTCTGAGCACTGGCAGCGAGGCGACGGCCAGGCGCATCGGCGTCTTCGGCGGGGCCTTCGATCCACCGCACAACGCCCACCTGGCGCTGGCGCGCTGTGCCCTGCAGCAGCTGGCGCTGGACGAATTGCGAGTGATTCCCACCGGGCAGGCCTGGCACAAGGCCAGGGTGCTCAGCCCCGCCGAGCACCGCCTGGCCATGGCCCGGCTGGCTTTCGGCGAACTGCCCGGCGTGGTGGTGGACGAGCGCGAAATCCGGCGCAGCGGCCCAAGCTATACACTCGACACCCTGCGCGAGCTGCGGCAGGAGCACCCCGGTGCCCAGTTGCTGCTCATCCTGGGTGCCGACCAGGGCGCCGCGCTGCCAAGCTGGCATGGGTGGCAGGAAATCCTGGAAATGGCCGTCGTTGCGCTGGCGCAGCGGCCCGATCCCGACCGTCCCGACGCGGGTTTCGACCCCGCCACGCTGCCGGATCTGCCGGCAGGCGCGCGGTTTGCCCGCATCGAGCTTCCGGCCATGGACCTGAGCGCGACCGAAATCCGGTTGCAGGCAGGCCACGGAAAGGACGTTTCCCTTCTGGTTCCGCCCGCGGTTGCGCGCTATATTGACTTACACCACCTCTACCGTTCGCCCTGATGACCTCTGAATCCGCCGCCAAGAAAGACACCCAGAAACTGCAGAGAGCCATCGTCGATGGCCTCGAAGACGTCAAGGCGCAGGACATCCAGGTATTCGACACCGAGAGTCTCTCGCCGCTTTTCGAGCGGGTGATCGTGGCTTCGGGCACTTCCAACCGCCAGACCAAGGCACTGGCTGCCAGCGTGCGCGACGCCGTGCGCGAGGCCGGCTTTTCCAAGCCGCGCACCGAGGGCGAGGAGAACGGCGAGTGGATCATCGTCGACTGCGGTGCCGCGGTGGCGCACATCATGCAGCCGGCCATCCGCCAGTACTACCACCTGGAAGAGATCTGGGGCGAGAAGCCCGTTCGCCTGAAGCTGGGCGCTAGCAAGCCCGCTGCGCCGGCCGCTGCTGCCGCTGAAAAGGCGGCACCCGGCAAGAGCGGCTCGCTGCGCCGCTCCAGCGCCGCCAAGTCGGGCCAGCGCGAAGCCGACCTGGCCGCCAAGAAGCCGGCCGCGAAGAAGGCTGCGGGCAAGACCACCGCCAAGACCGCGGCCGGGAAGACGGCTGCCAAGAAGCCGCCGCTCAAGAAGGCCGGCCCCGTCCAGATGGTGGTGGGCAAGAAGCCCGCACGCAAGACCGCTCCGGCCAAGAAGACTGCACCGGCGAAGAAGACCGCCGCACGCAAGGCGCCTTCGCGCGGCGCATGAAGCTGCTGGTGGTCGCGGTTGGGCAGCGAGTGCCCGACTGGGCCCAGACCGCCTGGGACGACTACGCCAAGCGCTTTCCGCCCGAACTCAAGCTGGAGCTGCGCGCCGTCAAGACAGAGCCGCGCGCCTCCAAGTCACTCGAAACCATCTACGCGGCCGAGCGCGAGCGCATCGAGGCCGCAATCGCGAAGAACATGCGCGTGGTGGTGCTGGACGAGCGCGGCACCTCGCTCACCACCAAGGCCCTGGCCGCACGCCTGTCGAGCTGGCAGGTGGAGGGGGACGATGTCGCACTGGTGATCGGCGGGCCCGACGGCCTGGACCCGGCACTGCGCGCCGCCGCGCACGAGCGCATCCGGCTGTCCGACCTCACGCTGCCCCATGCCATGGTGCGCGTGCTACTGGTCGAGCAGCTCTACCGCGCCTGGTCGGTCAACGCCGGGCATCCCTATCACCGCGAATGAGCCAAGACTTCATCTACCTCGCGTCGCAGAGCCCGCGGCGCGCGCAACTGCTCGAACAACTGGGCGTGGGCCATCGCCTGCTGCTGGCCGAAGCCCATGAGGACGCCGAGGCGCTGGAAGGCGTGCGCGGCCGCGAGGCGCCGGCCACCTACGTGCAGCGCGTGACCGCGCTCAAGCTTGACGCCGCCGTGGCACGCCATGCCCGGCTGGGTCTTGCAGCAGCGCCCATCCTCTGTGCCGACACCACCGTGGCCCTGGGCCCGCAGATCCTGGGCAAGCCGGAAGACGCGAAGGACGCGCGCCGCATGCTGCGCCTGCTCTCGGGCAGCACGCACCGCGTGCTCACGGCCGTGGCGCTGCAGCACGGCAAGCGACGGCACGCGACGTTGAGCGTCTCGAAGGTGCGCTTCGCGCAGCTCACGAATCGCCAGATCGACGCCTACGTGGACAGCGGCGAGCCGCTGGGCAAGGCCGGCGCCTACGCGGTGCAGGGCAGGGCGGCGGCCATGATCGAGCACATCAGCGGCAGCTATTCAGGCATCATGGGGCTGCCCATGTTCGAAACCGCACAGCTGCTGCGCCTGGCGGGCTGGCGGATATGAAGGCCCCCATGCAAGAGATCCTCATCAACTGGTCGCCGCAGGAGACACGCGTGGCGCTCGTCGAGTACGGTGCCGTGCAGGAACTGCACGTGGAGCGCACGCTCGAGCGCGGCCTGGTGGGCAACGTCTACCTGGGCAAGGTCTCGCGCGTGCTGCCGGGCATGCAGTCGGCCTTCATCGACATCGGCCTGGAGCGCACCGCCTTCCTGCACGTGGCGGACATCATCGCGCCCTTCGCGCCCGGCTCGCGCGGCGCCACAGGCGTGACGGCGCCCGACCACCGCGGCGCCGCCGGCGCCGTGCCCATCGAGCGGCTGGTGTTCGAGGGGCAGTCGCTGCTGGTGCAGGTGATCAAGGACCCCATCGGCACCAAGGGCGCGCGCCTTTCCACGCAGATCAGCATCGCGGGCCGGCTGCTGGTCTTCCTGCCGCAGGACAACCACATCGGCGTCTCGCAGAAGATTCCCTCGGACCTGCGCGACGCGCTGCGCTCGCGCATGCAGGCGCTGAGCGATGCCGCTGCGGCGGCCGAGAACAACGGCGTTGTGCCCGAGAGCACCGGCGGCTTCATCCTGCGCACCAACGGAGAAGATGCGAGCGATGCCGAGCTGGCCGAGGACATCGGCTACCTGCGCAAGACCTGGTCGCGCATCCGCGACCTGTCCACGCGGCTGCCCCCCATGTCGCTGCTGCACCAGGACCTGAGCCTGCTGCAGCGCGTGCTGCGCGACCTGGTGGGCGAGGACACGCAGACCATCCGCATCGACTCGCGCGAGCAGTTCGAGGTGCTGCAGAAGTTCGGCCGCGAGTTCATGCCCACCGCGGCCGAAAAACTCCAGCTCTACAAGGGCGAGCGGCCCATCTTCGACCTGTACAACGTCGACGAGGAAATCGCCCGCGCGCTCGGGCGCCGCGTCGACCTGAAGTCCGGCGGCTACCTGGTGGTGGACCAGACCGAGGCGCTGACCACCATCGACGTGAATACCGGCGGCTACGTGGGTGCGCGCAACTTCGACGACACGGTGTTCAAGACCAACCTGGAGGCTGCGCAGGCCATCGCGCGGCAACTGCGGCTGCGCAACCTGGGCGGCATCGTCATCGTCGACTTCATCGACATGTCGCGCGACGACCACCGCGAGCAGGTGCTGGGCGAGTTCCGCAAGCAGCTGTCGCGCGACCGGGTGAAGACCACCGCCGGCAGCTTCTCGCAGCTGGGCCTGGTGGAGATGACCCGCAAGCGCACCCGCGAATCGCTGGCCCACATGCTGTGCGAGCCCTGCGCGGCCTGCAACGGCCAGGGCATCGTGAAGACGGCGCGCACCGTGGCCTACGACGTGCTGCGCGAGATCCTGCGGGAAGCCCGTCAGTTCACGCCGCGCGAGTTCCGAATCGTGTCCTCGGCGCAGGTCATCGAGCTTTTCCTCGACGAGGAAAGCCAGCACCTGGCGGGCCTGTCGGACTTCATCGGCAAGCCGATCTCGCTGCAGGCCGAGCCCTCGATGGGGCAGGGCCAGTACGACATCGTCCTGCTGTAGCCGCGGGCTGCAGGGCTACAGCACCGCTTCCTTGCCCGGCTCGGCCGTGCGCATGGCCAACGTCTGCAGGCGTGCGTAGAGGCCGTCCAGCGACATGAGCTGGGCATGGCTTCCCTGCTCGGCGATGTGGCCGTGGTCCATCACCACGATGCGGTCGGCGTGCTGGATGGTGGAGAGGCGGTGCGCCACGATCAGCGTGGTGCGGCCCTGCATGAGCCGTTGCAGGGCTTCCTGCACCAGCCGCTCGGACTCCGTGTCCAGCGCCGAAGTGGCTTCGTCCAGCAGCAGGATGGGCGCGTCCTTGTAGAGCGCGCGGGCAATCGCCAGGCGCTGGCGCTGGCCGCCCGACAGCTGCGTGGCGTTGTGGCCCAGCAAGGTGTCGATGCCCTGCGGCAGGCCCTGGACGTGCGTCGCCAGGTTGGCCGCTTCCACGCACTGCTGCACGCGTTCGCGATCCACCTGCGAGCCCAGCGCCACGTTGGCTGCCAGCGTGTCGTTGAGCATCACCACGTCCTGGCTGACCATGGCGAACTGGGAGCGCAGGCTGGTGAGCTTCCAGTCGGCGATGTCCTTGCCGTCCAGCAGGACCTGGCCGCTGCTGGGCAGCACGAAGCGCGGCAGCAGGTTGATGAGGGTGGTCTTGCCCGAGCCAGAAGGGCCGACCAGCGCCACCACCTCGCCCGGCGCGATGAGCAGGTTGACGCCATCAACCGCGCGGGCCTCGTCCTCGCCACGGTAGTTCACGCGCACGGCCTTCAGCTCGATGCGGCCCTGGGCGCGTGGAACCTCGAAGGCGCCTTGCTTCTCGGGCGGCACGATGTCCACCATCTGCAGGCCGCGTTCCAGCGCCGCCAGGCCGCGGGTGATGGGATTGGCCATGTCGGACAGACGGCGGATGGGTGCGATCAGCATCGCCATGGCCGCGATGTACGCCACGAAGCCGCCCACCGTCAGGCCCTGGCCGCCGCTTTGCCACAGGGCCACCATCACCACCACCGACAGCGCCACCGAGGCCAGCAGCTGGGTGATGGGCGTCATCGCCGCGGAGGCGATGGTGGATTTCACCGCCAGGCGGGTGAGCAGGTGGCTCAATTTCTCGAAACGCTCGCGCTGGGCCGTCTCGGCGCCGTGCAGGCGCACCACGCGATGTGCCAGCACGTTCTCTTCCACCACGTAGGCGAGCTCGTCGGTGGTCTTCTGGCCCAGCTGCGTGAGGTGATAGAGGCGCTTAGAGAACACCTTCATGACCCAGGCCACGCCCGGCACCATCAGGCCCACGATCAGGGTCAGCTTCCAGTTGAGGTAGATCAGGTAGATCAGCAGCCCCACGAGCGCGAAGCCGTCGCGCGACACGCCCAGCAGCGCCTGCACCAGCAGCATCGAGCCGGTCTGGATCTCGTAGACGACGGTGTTCGACAGCGAGCTGGCCGACTGGCGGGAGAACATGGCCAGCTCCGCGTCCATCACGCGGGCGAAGAGCACGCGGCGCAGGCGGTGCATGCCCTCGTTGGTGATGCGGGCCAGCGCGTACTGCGAAGCGAATTGCGCCATGCCGCGCACGGCGAACAAGGAGATGGCCACCGCCGGCACCATCCACAGCTCGATGCCGCCGGTGAAGCCCTTGTCCAGCAGCGGCTTGGCCAGCGCCGGCATCATGACTTCGGTCAGGGCGGCGATCAGGGCGGCCACGACGCCCACGCTCCACCACTTGCGCGAGCTGCCGAACCAGGACATCAGTCGTGCAAGTCGGCGGGGGAGGGACAGGGGCGGGCGCGGATCCGCGTCCGCGGCGGGGGAAGGCTGCATGGCGGCGGATTCTACGGGGCCCCCGGCGAGGACCCTGCCTGTAGGACCGGGCCGCGTCGTACACAGTTTGTGACGTGTGCCTTTTGGCAGTGTGTACCATTGAGCCTCTTGTGCGTGGTGAAACTTTCCACCCGCAAACCCCTCCGAACTGCATGATCAAGCCGTTGAACGCGAATAACGCAACTCCTTCTTCATCGTTCCTCACCCGCCGCGCCGTCGTTGCGGCACTCGCAAGCTCCTCCGCCGTTCCTGCACTGGCCCAGTTCCGGGTCGAGGTGTCTGGCGTGGGGCTGACGCAGTTGCCGATCGCACTGGCGCCTTTCCGGGGGCAGGACGCCGCGCCTCAGAAAATCTCGGCCATCGTCCAGGCCGACCTGGAGCGAAGTGGCCAGTTCCGCGGCGTGGACGCCTCGGGCGAGCAGCTCGACGAGAACTCGCGCCCGGACCTCAACCTGTGGCGCCAGCGCACGGCCGACTCGCTGTTGACCGGCAGCGTCACCCGCCAGGGCGATGGCCGCTACCTGGTGCAGTTCCGCCTTTGGGACGTGGTCAAGGGCCAGGACCTGGGTGGCCAGAGCTACACCGTGCCCCAGGCCGACCTTCGCCTGGCGGCCCACCGCACGGCCGACTACGTCTACGAGAAGCTGACCGGCGAGCGCGGCATCTTCTCGACCCGCATTGCCTACGTGACCAAGTCGGGCACGCGCTACGCGCTGTGGGTGGCCGATGCTGATGGCGAGAACGCGCAGGCGGCTCTGAACAGCCCAGAGCCGATCATCTCGCCCACCTGGTCGTCCAGCGGCACGCAACTGGCCTACGTGTCCTTCGAGTCGCGCAAGCCGGTGGTCTACGTGCACAACGTGTCCAGCGGCCAGCGGCGACTGGTGGCCAACTTCAAGGGCAACAACAGCGCGCCGGCCTGGGCGCCGGACGGCAACACGCTGGCCGTGACCCTCAGCCGCGACGGCGGCTCGCAGCTCTACACCATTCCCGCCTCGGGCGGCGAAGCCAAGCGCCTCACCCAGAGCGCCAGTATCGACACCGAGCCGACCTATTCGGCCGACGGCCGCACCATCTTCTTCACGAGCGACCGCGGCGGCTCGCCCCAGATCTACAAGATGAGCGCGAGCGGCGGCAGCCCCAGCCGCGTCACTTTTACCGGCAGCTACAACATCTCGCCCGCCGTCAGCGCCGACGGCCGCTGGCTGGCCTACATTTCGCGCGTCGGCGGCGGCTTCAAGCTGTACGTCATGGACCTGTCCAGCGGCACCGCCAACGCGATCACCGACACCACGGCCGACGAAAGCCCGAGCTTCGCGCCCAACAGCAAGCTGATCGTCTACGCGACGCAGCTGCAGGGACGCGAAGCGCTCATGACAACGACACTGGACGGCAAGATAAAAGCAAGGTTGGCGGGGCAGGCGGGAGACATTCGCGAACCGGACTGGGGTCCGTTTCAAAAGCAATAACTGAAGATCAACCGAGGAGTTCGATATGTTGAAGAGTACGATTTGTTCGCTGGCCATCCTGGCATTGGTCGCCGGCTGCTCCAGCACCAAGCTGGATGACAGCGCCAACGCAGGCGCCGGTGCAGGCGGTGCAGGAAGCACCGGTTCGGCCAGCGGCGTGGCCCCCGTCACCATCGATCCGAACGCGCAGACCGCAGCCGGCCCGGTGGGTGTGGCGCGCATCGTGTATTTCGACTACGACAGCTACACGATCAAGCCCGAGTTCCAGTCGCTCATCGACGGCCACGCGCGCTTCCTCAAGGCCAACGCGCAGCGCAGCATCTCCATCGAAGGCCACACCGACGAGCGCGGCGGCCGCGAATACAACCTGGCGCTGGGCCAGAAGCGTTCGGAAGCCGTGCGCCGTGCGCTCACGCTGCTGGGCGTGAGCGACAACCAGATCGAAGCCGTCAGCTTCGGCAAGGAAAAGCCGGCGGCGCAAGGCACGGGCGAGGACGTCTGGGCGCAAAACCGCCGCGCTGAAATCGTCTACCGTCGATGAACCCCGCCTTCGCCTGGCGGCGCGTGGCCATCGCTGCCGCCCTGATCGGTGCCACCTGTGGCGCGCAGGCCGCCTTGTTCGAAGACGACGAAGCGCGCCGCGCCATCCTCGACCTGCGCACGCGCGTGGAAACCATGCGCGAGCGCTCGACCGAAGAAAACGCGCAGCTGCGCCGCAGCATGCTCGAGCTGCAGAACCAGATCGAAGCCATGCGCGGCGAGATGCAGCGCATGACGGGCCGCAACGAGGAATTGAACAAGTCGCTCACCGACCTTCAGCAAAAGCAGAAGGACGTGGACGAGCGGATGAAGAAGAACGAGCCGGCCAAGGTCAGCGTGGACGGCCGCGAGTTCACGGCCGACCCCAAGGAGAAGGCCGACTTCGACGCCGCGCTGGGCATCTTCCGCGCTGGCCAGTTCGCGCAGGCGCAGACGGCCTTCGCCGACTTCGTCAAGCGCTATCCGCAGAGCGGCTTCAACCCTTCGGCGCTGTTCTGGCTGGGCAACGCGCAGTACGCCACGCGCAACTACACCGAGGCCATCGCGAACTTCCGCTCCATGCTCTCGCTGGCGCCGGACCATGCGAAGGCGCCCGAGGCGGTGCTCTCCATTGCCAACTGCCAGATCGAACTGAAGGACACCAAGGGCGCTCGCCGCACCCTGGAAGACCTGACCAAGGCCTATCCCAACTCCGAGGCGGCCCAGGCCGGCAAGGAGCGGTTGGCGCGTCTGAAGTAGCGCCTGTCGAGGCGCCATCGTTGGCAGGCCCGCCGTGGCAACTAGCAGCATCGCCGCAGAGATGACCAATCTCGTTGCGCCACCCTCCGGGGTGGCGAGCGGCGTGCCGCCTGCTGCAGAGGCCGACCTGGCGCGCCGCTTCTCGGGCCTGGAGCGCCTGTACAGCGTGCAGGGTGCCGCGCGCGTGCGCGGCGCACACGTGCTGGTGGTGGGCATCGGCGGTGTCGGCTCCTGGACTGCCGAGGCGCTGGCCCGCAGCGGGGTGGGGCGCCTGACCCTGATCGACCTGGACCACGTGGCCGAGTCGAACATCAACCGCCAGATCCACGCGCTGGAATCCACCATCGGCCAGGCCAAGGTGCTGGCCATGCAGCAGCGCATCGCGCAGATCAACCCCGACTGCCAGGTCGTCGCGATCGACGAGTTCGTCGAGCCCGAGAACTGGCTGCAGTTGCTGGCCATGGCCGTGCAGAAGGCGGGCGAGGTCGATGCAGTGATCGATTGCTGCGACCAGCTCAAGGCCAAGCTGGTTCTGGCCCAGTGGTCGCGCGAGACGAGGTCGCGCTTCATCACGGTGGGCGCGGCCGGCGGCAAGCGGCTGGCGCACAAGGTCGACATCGACGACCTGTCGCAGGTCACGCACGATCCGCTGCTGTCGCAGCTCCGCCAGCGCCTTCGCAAGCAGCACGGGGCGCCGCGCGAAGGAAAGAAGATGGGTGTGAACTGTGTCTTCAGCCGCGAGAGCGTTGCGCCGCCGGATGCTTCCTGCGCCATCGAGGGCGACGGCAGCCTGAACTGCCACGGCTACGGCTCGGTGGTGGCCGTGACCGCGACCTTCGGGCAATGCGCGGCAGGCTGGGCCATCGATCAGATCGCCCAGGCCCCCATGCTATAATTTTTGGCTTTGCCGGATGGGCTAGCCCTCTGGCGGGTCTTGGATAACAAGAAGAAAAAGAAGAGCAATAACAAGAAGAACGGGACGTTAGCTCAGTTGGTAGAGCAGCGGACTTTTAATCCGTTGGTCACTGGTTCGAATCCAGTACGTCCTACCATCCATCTCCCCTCTGTGGAACGCAAGAATCCCGCTATCTTTCTGGTAGCGGGATTTTTCATTTTGAGCTCCAGTTATCTCCCAGGTATCTTGGATGGGTGACGCAGCCTCGAGCACCGACCAGTTCACGCCTTGCTGCTCGTGCGCCAAGACGGCGCGACTGGTGTTGGATCTTTAACAGCGGGCGTCTTTCATCACTCGGGGAAAACGCCATGTACGTCATCCCGCGGCGCGGGCAAGCATGAGCGCGGCAGCTTCTTCTTCGAGCCCCGCGCGCACGCAAGCGCCTTCGAGCTCGATGATCAATGCGTCGATCCTGCCCAAGAATGCGGTGCGACTGCCTGGAACGGATCGGGTCGTCAACGCTCCGGCCTTGTCGGCAAGTCGCGGCTCGTCTGCGCTGCGCGCCCATGGCCTGACCTCGCAATAGCACAGCAGGGCCAGCCTCCCCAGCTGCTCGCTTCGTCGGGCATGCGCCATGTCCGACGCAAGGTCTTCGAGACTCAACCGTAATCGTTCGGAAAGTGGTTCCATGATGCTGCAGTGCAGCATTCTCCGCCACTGTTGGAAAGAGTCAACTGGCGATTGGTATCCACACGCACCGTCCGACCTGGTGTCGAGCAACCCCGGTGTGAAGCAACATCGGCTGAACGCCAGGGCGCATCACGCAAGTTGCCCGCTTGCCAGGGCTGCGGCGGCAGCGCGGGTCTCCACACCCAGCTTCTCGAAGATGTGCTCCAGGTGCTTGTTCACCGTGCGTGGGCTCATGCCGAGGATGTCGGCGATGTCGCGGTTGGTCTTGCCCTTCGCCAGCCACGAGAGCACCTCTGTTTCTCGCGGCGTGAGGGCGGCTTCGGCCAGGCGTCCCGGCTGGCTTCCGCGCTCCTGGGCCAGCAGCAGCATGGTCTCGCCCAGCGTGGCGACGCCGAGGTTGCGCACCGACAGCCTCACGCCCGTGGATGTGCCCGCACGCACGGCAGCACCTGGCGTGAGCGCCGGTGCCAGCGAACGCGGCAGGTGGCCAGCATGCTCGACCGGCCCCAGCAGCGGCAGCCACTGCGCCGCCTGGGGCGAGCGCCAGGCGATGCGCCCGTGCGCATCGACAAAGACCGTGCCCATGCCGGCCACGTCCACCGCGTCGCGCGCCATGCGGGTGATGCGCGCGTTGCGCGTGTGCGTGTGCAGACGCGCAAGCACCTCCTGCACCCGGATGGGCTTGACCACGTAGTCGACGCCGCCGCAGGCGAAGCCCTCGACCACGTGCGGCGTCTCGGACAGCCCCGTCATGAAAAGCACGGGGATGTGCGCATGCGCCGGATCGGCCTTGATCCGGCGGCAGGTCTCGAAGCCGGACAGGCCCGGCATCATGCCGTCCAGCAGGATGGCGTCGGGCGCCACCAGCTCCAGCCGCTCCAGCGCCGACTCGCCGTCGGCCGCCACCAGCACCGTGTAGCCGGCGCCTTCCAGCGCGTCGCACAGCAGGCCGAGACTGCTCGGTGCATCGTCCACCACCAGCACCACGGGGCGCTCGGCGGTTTCGTTTTCTTCGATCAAGAGGTCTTCAGGCATCGAGTGTGTCGGCATCTTCTTCGGCCAGGGCCTTGCGCAGGCGGTCGAGTTCGAAACGGGCCACCATGCCGCGCAGGTGGCTGCAGGTGGCGGCCAGCGGAGGATGGTTGGCGCAGATGCGGTCCAGCGCCTGCTGCAGGCCGCGCACGTGACCGAGCTGCACCAGACGAATCAGCTCGGCGCGCAGCTCGCCGGGCAGGCGCATGGCCGGTGCAGTCGCGGGCGACGGAAGGGGCAAGGGCGGCGTCACCGGGTGCGCCAGCCATTGCAGGCCCAGGTTGCGCTCCAGCACCGCCAGCAGCTCGGATTCGATCACCGGCTTGCCGATGAAGGCCTGGCAGCCCGCGGCACGCAGGCGCTCGGCCTGGTTCTCGAACACGTTGGCCGAAACGATGAGGATCGGCACTTCGGTGTAGCCGGCGGCGCGCACGCGGGCTGCTGCTTCCCAGCCGTCCATGTCGTCCATCGTGATGTCCATGAGGATGGCCGAGGGCAGGTCCTCGCGCAGGCTGTCCAGGCATTCGGTGCCGCTGGCTGCCTCTCGCACGTCGAAGCCCAGCGGCATCAGCATGCCGGCCAGCATCTGGCGCTGCACCGGCTGGTCGTCCACCACCAGCAGGGTGCGGCGCGGGCCGAAGTAGCCCGAGATGGGGCGGCGCGGTTCCATCTGCGGACCAGGATCAGCCACCTTGCGCAGATAGATGCGAACGCCAAAGGTGCTGCCACGCGGGGAGCTGTCGGCCAGTGCGAGTTCGCCCCCCATGAGCGAGGTGAGCAGCCCGGTGATGGTCAGTCCCAGCCCCGTGCCAGGGACCCCGGCGCGGCGGCCGCCGGCGCCGCGCTCGAAGGGCAGGAAGATGCGCTGCCGGTCCTGCGGCGCGACGCCGATGCCCGTGTCCACCACATCGAAGCGCAGCACCTCGCGGCGCGCGTCCACCAGCAGCGTGACCATGCCGGCTTCGGTGAAGCGCACCGCGTTGGCCAGCAGGTTGATGAGGATCTGGCGCAAGCGCTTGGCATCGGCCAGCACCCAGGGGGGCAGCTCGCCGAGCGTGGTGTAGACGAAGGCAAGGCCCTTGTCCTCGGCCTGAGGGCGCACCATGTGCACGATCTCGTCGAGGAACTGCGGCAGCGCCAGGGGCGCGGGTTCCAACTGCAGCCGGCCGGCCTCGATGCGCGCAAGGTCCAGCAGGCCATCGATCAGGCCCAGCATGTGCTCGCCGCTCTTGTGGATGGTGGACAGCGCCTCGCGCGGAGGCGGCGAGGCGGCGCCACCCTTGAGGAGGATCTGCGAATAACCCAGGATGCTGTTGAGGGGCGTGCGCAGCTCGTGCGTCATGCCTGCCACGTAGCGGGTCTTGGCCTGGTTCGCGGTCTCGGCGGCGTCCTTGGCATCCTGCAGCGCGGCGTCGGTGCGCTGGTGCGCCTCGATCTCGGCCGAGAGCAGGTGGTTGTGCCGGTTCGACTCGTCCTGCGCCATGTGCCGGCTTTCGCTGGCCAGCACGATCCACCAGGCCCCCACCACCGCCACCAGCGACAGCAGCGCGAACACCTTCAGGAAGGGCGTCCGCAGCAGCTCGGTGCCGCTACCGGTGATGGCCTCCTGCGCATAGACGATGGCCATGCTGCCCGCCAGCAGCGCCACCAGCGAGCTGGCCACCACCAGGTAGTGCGCCACCCGGAAGTTCAGCCGCGTGGCGATGCGCGGGGGCAGCCAGGCGCGCAGCCAGCCGCTGACCTGCTCGGCGGCGCGCGAGTCGGTCTTGCAGCGGTCGTGGCAGCGCGATTCGAGCGTGCAGCACAGCGAGCAGATCGGCGCGCCGTAGGCCGGACACCAGGCCATGTCCTCCGACTCGAAGCGGTTCTCGCAGACCGAGCAGTTCACCACCTCGCCCGGCGTCCAGCGTTGCACGTCGGTGCGCGCCAGGTAGTAGCGCCCGCGCGTGTACCAGGCCAGCAGCGGCGAGACGAGCATCGCCACGGCGAGCGCGATGAAGGAGGAGAAGGCCTGCGCCCATTCGCCCAGCAGCCCAGCGTAGGCCACGATCGCCGCGCCCGCGGCCACCACCATGGACACCAGGCCCACCGGGTTGAGGTCGTACAGGTGCGCGCGCTTGAACTCGATGGTCTTGGGCGAGAAGCCCAGCGGCTTGTTGATGACCAGGTCGGCCACCAGCGCCCCCACCCAGGCGATGGCGATGTTGCTGTAAAGGCCCAGCACCCGCTCCAGCGCGCCGAACACGCCCAGGGTCATGAGCAGCACCGCGATCAGCACGTTGAACACCAGCCACACCACCCGCCCCGGGTGGCTGTGCGTAAGCCGCGCGAAGAAGTTGGACCAGGCCAGCGAGCCGGCGTAGGCGTTGGTCAGGTTGATCTTCATCTGCGAGACCACCACGAACAGCGTCGTGATGGCCAGCACCCACACCGGGTCCTGCAGCACGTAGGCGAAGCCGGCCAGGTACATGCGGGTGGGTTCGACCGCGTGCTCCGGCGGGATCTCGTGCTGCAGCGCCAGGAAGGCGAGGAAGGCCCCGCCCAGCATCTTGAGCATGCCCGGCACGATCCAGCCCGGGCCGGCCACCAGCACCGCGGTCCACCAGCGCACGCGGCTCTCGCGCGTCTTCTCGGGCAGGAAGCGCAGGTAGTCCACCTGCTCGCCGATCTGCACCACCAGCGAGAAGGCCACCGTGGCACCGGCCCCGAACATCAGCGGGTCGAAGCCGCTGCTGCCCGACACGCGGCCCACCAGCGTGGTGAAGTCCGCATAGAGCCGGGGGTGCCCGGCCAGGACGGCCAGGAAGGGCAGGAAGAACAGCACGATCCAGATCGGCTGCGTCCACAGCTGCAGACCCGAGATCATGGTGATGCCGCGCATCACCAGCGGAATGATCACCAGCGACGCGAGCAGGTACAGCACCGGCAGCGGCCAGTCCACGTACATCTGCACCGCCAGCGCAAGGATGGCCGCCTCCAGCGCGAAGAAGATGAAGGTGAAGCTGGCATAGATGAGCGAGGTGATGGTCGAGCCCAGGTAGCCGAAGCCGGCGCCGCGGGTCAGCAGGTCCATGTCCACGCCGTGGCGTGCGGCATAGTAGGAGATGGGCAGGCCGGTGAGGAAGGTGATGAGCCCCACCACGAGGATGGCCCACAGCGCGTTGGTGAAGCCGTACGAGAGGGCGATGGACCCGCCGATGGCCTCCAGCGCCAGGAAGGAGGTCGCGCCGAAGGCGGCATTGGCCACGCGGAACTCCGACCACTTGCGGAAGCTGCGCGGGGTGTAGCGCAGGGCGTAGTCCTCCAAGGTCTCGTTGGCGACCCAGGCGTTGTACTCGCGCCGGATGCGGAAGATCTTCTGGCCTGGAAGGGTGGAGGACATGGCGTGCAACGGGCCCGGACGTGAACAGGCCTTGGCCACTGCAAGAACCGGTCCTTCGCATGCGGCGCGGGCTGTGCAGTCTGGCGCCGCGGCCTGGATGGCGCGCTACGTTGAATGACGTATTCGGCGTACGCAGGACGCTTCCTACATTGGCGGTCATGGTGCTTCGCGGCACCACAAGTCCGCACTGCGATGGTGCAGCGCGACCCCTTCGTTACTGCATGGAGTCCTCGATGCCCCGTTCTTCCGATCCTGCCAAATCACTGCTCGACCTTCGCCGCCGCAAGCTGCTGCAAGGAGCCGCGGCGCTGCCGGCCCTGGGCCTGGGCGGCCTGGCCCTGGCGCAGACGCCGCCGACCGCCAAGGTGAACACCACCAAGCTCGCAGTGACCGACACCGAGGTGACGGTGGGCCAGCTGCACTCGTCCAGCGGCACCATGGCCATCTCGGAAACCGGCTCGATCCAGGCCGAGCAGCTGGCCATCGACCAGATCAACGCCATGGGCGGCATCCTGGGCCGCAAGATCAAGGTCATCAAGGAAGACGGCGCCTCCGACTGGCCGACCTTTGCCGAGAAGAGCAAGAAGCTGCTGGTCAACGACCGCGTGGCCTGCGTGTTCGGCTGCTGGACCAGCGCCTCGCGCAAGGCGGTGCTGCCGATCTTCGAGAAGGAGAACGGGCTGCTTTACTACCCCACCTTCTACGAAGGCCTGGAGCAGAGCAAGAACGTGATCTACACGGGCCAGGAGGCCACGCAGCAGATCATCTACGGCCTGGACTGGGGCGCCAAGGAGAAGAAGGCCAAGACCTTCTTCCTGGTGGGCTCGGACTACATCTGGCCGCGCACCTCGATGAAGATCGCGCGCAAGCACATCGAGACCGTGGGCAAGCTGGGTTCGGTGAAGGGCGAGGAGTACTACCCGCTGGGTCATACCAACTTCAATTCGCTGATCAACAAGATCAAGGTCGCCAAGCCCGACTGCATTTTCGCGGCGGTGGTGGGCGGCTCCAACGTGGCCTTCTACAAGCAGCTCAAGGCCGCGGGCATCACCGGCGACAAGCAGTTCCTTCTGACCCTGTCGGTGACCGAGGACGAGATGACCGGCGTGGGCGGCGAGAACTTCGCCGGCTTCTACTCGTCGATGAAGTACTTCCAGACGCTGGACAACGCCAACAACAAGGCCTTCGTGGCGGCCTTCAAGGCCAAGTACGGCAAGGACGCGGTGATCGGCGACGTGACGCAGGCCGGCTACCTCGGTCCCTGGCTGTGGAAGGCCGCGGTGGAGAAGGCCGGCAGCTTCGACATCGACAAGGTGGTGGCAGCGTCGCCCGGCATCGAACTGAAGACCGCGCCCGAAGGCTACGTGAAGCTGGATGCCAACCACCACCTGTGGAGCAAGTCGCGCATCGCCCAGGGCCAGCTGGACGGCACCTTCAAGGTGGTGGCGGAGTCGCCTGAGCTGATCAAGCCCGACCCGTTCCCGGCCGGCTACCAGTAAGCAGCCGCAGGGCTTCGCTTCGCGCTCGCAAGCGAAGCCCGCGCATTTCCGCACCTTTCCAACCTTCCAGAGATCCAATGCCATGACCTTCTCGGACATGCTCAACATCGGCCTGATGCAGGGCTTCGCAGGGCTGTCGCTCTTCGCGGTGCTGCTGCTGATGGGCCTGGGGCTGGCCATCATCTTCGGGCAGATGGGCGTCATCAACATGGCGCACGGCGAGTTCATGGCAATCGGGGCCTACACCATCTACATGTCCGCCACGCTGACCGAGAAGGTGGCGCCGGGCGCGATGGCCTACTACTTTCCCGTGGCGATCGGGCTCGCCTTCATCGTGGCCTTCGTCTTCGGCTGGGTCATGGAATGGGCGCTGATCCGGCACCTGTACAGCCGGCCGCTGGACACGCTCTTGGCCACCTGGGGCGTGAGCCTGGGCCTGCAGCAGTGCTTCCGCACCTTCATCAGCCCCAAGGAGGTGAGTCCCACGCTGCCCGAATGGCTGATGGGCTCGTGGTCGCCCGCCGAGGGGCTGGACATTCCCATCAACGGCCTGTTCGTGCTCACGCTCACGGCCATCGTCACGGCCGGTGTGCTGCTGGCGCTGCACAAGAGCCGCTGGGGCCTGCGGGTTCGCGCCACGGTGGCCAACCGCACCATGGCCAACGCCACCGGCATCGACACCAAGAAGACCGACCGACTGACCTTTGCCATCGGCTGCGGCATCGCGGGCGTGGCCGGTGCCGCCTTCACCACCATCGGCTCGACCGGGCCGACCTCGGGACAGCTCTACATCGTCGACTCCTTCCTGGTCGTGACCTTCGGCGGCGCGGCGAGCCTGCTGGGCACGGTCGTGTCGGCCTTCGGTATCGCGCAGACGCAGTCGATCTCGGAGTTCTTCATGACCGGCTCCATGGCCAAGGTGCTGACGCTGTCGCTGATCGTGCTGATCTTGATGCTGCGGCCGCAAGGGCTGTTCGCCTCCAAGGTTCGACGTTGAACCACTGAATTCCCGAGAGCTCCCGGAGTCCCTGAATGGAAACCCTCAAAGCCCTGATCAAGCGTTACCAGGTCGGCAGCCTGCTGCTCCTGACCCTGCTCCTGGCCGTGGTGCTGCCGCTGTCGCTGGACATCTTCCGCCTCAACCTGGTGGGCAAGTACCTCTGCTATGCCTTCGTGGCCGTCGGCCTGGTGATGGTGTGGGGCTACGGCGGCGTCCTCAGCCTGGGGCAGGGCGTGTTCTTCGGCCTGGGCGGCTATGCCATGGCCATGTTCCTCAAGCTGGAGGCGTCCGACCCCGTGAGCACCAAGATCCAGTCCACGCCCGGCATCCCGGACTTCATGGACTGGAACCAGATCACTTCGCTGCCGGCCCTCTGGGTGCCGTTCGAGAGCTTTCCCATCGCCGTGCTGGCGGTGGTGTTGGTGCCGATGGCACTGGCCTGGCTCATCAGCTTCGCGATGTTCAAGCGGCGCGTGGGCGGGGTGTACTTCGCCATCATCACGCAGGCCGTGGCGCTGATCATGACGGTGCTCATCATCGGCCAGCAAGGCTACACCGGCGGCGTCAACGGCATGACCGACCTGAAGACGCTGCTGGGCTGGGACACCCGCACCGACAGCGCCAAGTACATCCTCTACTTCGTCTGCGTGGCGCTGCTCATCGGCTCGATCGTGCTGTGCCGCTGGGTGCAGACCAGCAAGCTGGGCACGCTGCTGCTGGCCATGCGGGACAAGGAAGACCGGGTGCGCTTCTCGGGCTACGACGTCGCCAACTTCAAGGTCTTCACCTTCTGCCTGGCCGCGGGGCTGTCGGGCATCGGGGGCGCCATGTTCGCGCTGCAGGTGGGCTTCATGTCGCCCAGCTTCGTGGGAATCGTGCCTTCCATCGAGATGGTGATCTTCGCCGCGGTGGGTGGCCGCATGAGCCTGGTGGGTGCGGTGTACGGCACGCTGCTGGTCAATGCAGGCAAGACGCTGTTTTCGGAGAGCTTCCCGGACCTGTGGCTGTTCCTGATGGCCGCCCTGTTCATCGGCGTGACCATGGCTTTCCCCATGGGCCTGGCGGGCCTGTGGGAAGAAAAGATCAAGCCATGGTGGCGACTGCGCGGGCTCGCGCGCAAGGAAGAGGCGCTGCGCCTGGCCGCCGCCCACGCTGCCTATCCCGAGGTGCTGCCTCCGCGCGGCAAAGCCGATGCCGGCGGCCCCGCCGGCCAGCACGCCGGCCTGCATGAAGGCATGACCGGCCAGAGCGCCTGAACAACCCGGAAGCACCCGACCCATGAGCAACACCGACTTCGCACTGGCCGTGGAAGACCTCACCGTCTCCTTCGACGGCTTCAAGGCCATCGACCAGCTGACCCTCTACATCGACCGCAACGAGCTGCGGGTGATCATCGGCCCCAACGGCGCGGGCAAGACCACGCTGCTGGACCTGATCTGCGGCAAGACCAAGGCCAGCGCCGGTTCGATCAAGTTCAAGAACACCGAGCTCACCGGCATGGCCGAGCACAAACGAGTGCGGCTGGGCCTGGGCCGCAAGTTCCAGACGCCGTCCATCTACGAAAACCTTTCTGTGTTCCAGAATCTGGAGGTCTCCTACCCCAAGGGCCGCTCGGTGCTGGGCGCGCTGGCCTTCAAGTGCACCGACGAGGTGAAGGCGCGCGTGCAGGTGGTGGCCGAGGACATCGGCCTGGCCGACAGGCTGCAGACCGAGGCCGGCCTGCTCAGCCACGGCCAGAAGCAGTGGCTGGAAATCGGCATGCTGCTGATGCAGGAGCCCGAGCTGCTGATGCTCGATGAGCCCATCGCCGGCATGAGCGCCCGCGAGCGCGAGCTGACGGCCGAGCTGCTCAAGCGCATCTGCCAGAACCGGGCGGTGATCGTCATCGAGCACGACATGGACTTCGTCAAGCAGATCGCCCACAAGGTCACCGTGATGCACCAGGGAAAGATCCTGGCCGAAGGGCCGATGGAAAAGGTGCAGGCCGACCCGAAGGTCATCGACGTCTACCTGGGGCATTGAGCATGAGCGACATCCGACTGAGCGTGCAGGACCTCTTCGTCGCCTACGGCCAGAGCCAGGCCCTGCATGGCGTGACTTTCAATGCGATGGCCAACGAGACGGTGGCCATCATGGGCCGCAACGGCATGGGGAAGACCACGCTGTTCAAGGCGCTGATGGGCATCCTGCCCACCAAGGCCGGGCGCATCGAGGTGGCCGGGCAGGACGTGACGAAGGACGAGAGCTTCAGGCGCGTGGCCAAGGGCATCGCCTACGTGCCGCAGGGCCGCATGATCTTCCCGACGCTGACGGTGGAGGAGAACATCCAGACCGGGCTGGAGAACAGCCTCACGCGCCGAATTCCCGACGAGATCTACGCGCTCTTCCCGGTGCTGTTCGACATGAAAAGGCGCAAGGGCGGCAACCTCTCGGGCGGGCAGCAGCAGCAGCTGGCCATCGCCCGCGCGCTGGTGACCGAGCCCAAGGTGCTGCTGCTGGACGAGCCAACCGAGGGCATACAGCCATCGATCATCAAGGACATCGCCAGGGCGCTGAACGAGATTCGCAAGATGAAGGGCATCACGATCGTCGTCTCCGAGCAGGTGCTCTCCTTCGCGATGGACGTGGCCGACCGGCTCTTCGTCATCGAAGGCGGTCGGCTCGTGCACGAGACCGCCCGCGACAAGACCGACGAGGCCCACATCAAGGCTTATCTCTCGGTCTGAATTCCCGCATTACCAACCCCGGAGAACTCTGAAATGCCCGATACCCTGATCAAGGTCGACCTGACGAAGCCCGCGCCCACCAACGAGATGGTGCACAACCGCTGGCACCCCGACATCCCGATGGCGTGCTGGGTGAACCCCGGGGATGACTTCGTGCTGGAGACCTACGACTGGACGGGCGGCTTCATCAAGAACAACGACAGCGCGGACGACGTGCGCGACATCGACCTGACCACGGTGCACTACCTCTCGGGCCCGGTGGGCGTGAAGGGCGCGGAGCCTGGCGACCTGCTGGTGGTGGACCTGCTGGACATCGGCGCCAAGCAGGATTCGCTTTGGGGCTTCAACGGCTTCTTCTCCAAGAAGAACGGCGGCGGCTTCCTGACCGAGCATTTTCCGCAGGCTCAGAAATCGATCTGGGACTTCCACGGCATGTTCACCACCTCGCGCCACGTCCCGGGAGTGAAGTACGCCGGCCTGATCCATCCCGGCCTGATCGGTTGCCTGCCCGATCCCAAGATGCTGGAAATGTGGAACACGCGCGAGCAGGCGTTGATCGATTCCGACCCGGCCACCAGCGGCCTGGCCAACCCGCCGTTCGTCGGCACCGCCCACATGGGCAAGCTCAGCGGCGACGCCAAGGCCAAGGCGGCCGCCACCGGTGCGCGCACCGTGCCGCCGCGCGAGCACGGTGGCAACTGCGACATTAAAGACCTGTCGCGCGGCTCCAAGGTCTTCTTCCCGGTCTACGTCGACGGCGCGGGCCTGTCGGTGGGCGATCTGCACTTCAGCCAGGGCGACGGCGAGATCACCTTCTGCGGCGCCATCGAGATGGCCGGCTGGGTGCACATGAAGGTCTCGCTGATCAAGGGCGGCATGGCCAAGTACGGCATCAAGAACCCGATCTTCAAGCCCAGCCCCATCAAGCCGGTGTACGACGACTACCTCATCTTCGAAGGCATCAGCGTCGACGAAAGCGGCAAGCAGTACTACCTGGACGTGAACGTGGCCTATCGCCAGGCCTGCCTGAACGCCATCGAGTACCTGAAGAAGTTCGGCTACTCGGGCGCGCAGGCCTATTCGATTCTGGGCACCGCGCCGGTGCAGGGCCACATCAGTGGCGTCGTGGACGTCCCCAACGCCTGCGCCACGCTATGGCTGCCCACCCAGATCTTCGACTTCGACATCAACCCGAACGCCGCGGGGCCGACGAAGTTCCTGGACGGCAGCATCGACATGCCGCTGTCGCCCGACCTCGTCTGAGCCGCCATGCCGACCTACGACTACGCGTGCAGCGATTGCGGCGGCTTCGATGCCCTGCGTTCGCTGGCGCAGCGCAACGAACCTGCGGCCTGCCCGGACTGCGGTGCGGCGTCCCCACGGGTCTTCGCCACTGCGCCACGACTGGGGCTGCTGGAGGAGGGCACGCGCCGCGCCATGGAATCGAACGAGCGCGCCCGGCATGAGCCGAAGAGTTCGCGCGACTACCAGCGGTTGCGCCACCCCGCGGGCTGTGGCTGCTGCAGCACGGCGCGCTCGCGCAAGACCACGGCAACGGCGCCGGACGGCGCCAAGTCATTCCCGGGCAAGCGACCGTGGATGATCAGCCACTGAAGGCCGACGGTGCGCGCCGCACCGGCACGGTGATGATCACCGTGCTGTGGTTGGCGCGATCGCGCAATTCGCCATGCGCTTCGATGCGCAGGCCGAACTCGCCGTCCGCGCCGCCCAGATGAGCGAGCAGCTCGGCCGCCGGCACCTCGCAGTCCCATGAGCCCGGGTCGCGTGGGCCGCAGGTGATCAGTCGGTTCATGCGCGCCAAGCCGCCTGGCGCCGCGCGCACGAAGGGAAAGACGTTGACCTGTGCGAGCGGGTCGGTGGCCACGAAACTCAGCGTGATCGCCACGGCTCGCCCGTCGAGCTGCGTGGGCGTCACGCCGAACACCACGAAGGGCGCCTCGTTCGACACATAGTGGATGCGCGCCGGGTAGCCGTCGAGCGACGACGCCGGGCGCGCGCCCGCCAGCGCCGCAGCGAGCGCGATGGCCATCGCGATGAACGCCATCTTCGGGATTCGCATGATGGTTGCCTCTCGTTGTGCTGCGGATTCTGACGCCGCCCGTCCCTACGTCAATCAACGTATTCGCCAGCCCCCGGCGGCTTCGGACAATGGATCGCATGCCATCCACTCCTTCGAGCGAGGTCCAGCAGCCATGATCCACGGCGACATTTCCAGCAGCCACGACACGGTCGGCGTGGCGGTGGTCAACTACAAGATGCCGCGCATTCACACGCGCGCCGAGATCATGGCCAACGCCCGGCAGATCGCGTCGATGGTGGAAGGGCTCAAGGCCGGCCTGCCCGGGCTGGACCTGGTGGTCTTCCCGGAGTACAGCACCCACGGGATCATGTACGACAGCGCCGAGATGTACGAGAACGCCGCCGCCGTGCCCGGCTTCGAAACCGAGATCTTCGCTGCCGCCTGCCGCAAGGCCAAGGTCTGGGGCGTGTTCTCGCTGACCGGCGAGCGCCACGAGGAGCACCCGAACAAGGCGCCCTACAACACGCTGATCCTCATGAACGACCAGGGCGAGATCGTGCAGAAGTATCGCAAGATCATGCCCTGGGTGCCCATCGAGGGCTGGTACCCGGGCAACTGCACCTACGTGAGCGATGGGCCCAAGGGGCTGAAGATCAGCCTGATCATCTGCGACGACGGCAACTACCCCGAGATCTGGCGCGACTGCGCCATGAAGGGGGCCGAACTCATCGTGCGCTGCCAGGGCTACATGTACCCGGCCAAGGAGCAGCAAATCCTCATCAGCAAGGCCATGGCCTTTGCCAACAACGTGTACGTGGCGGTGGCCAACGCCTCGGGCTTCGACGGCGTGTACTCGTACTTCGGGCATTCGGCCCTCGTCGGCTTCGACGGCCGCACCCTGGGCGAGTGCGGCGAGGAGGAAATGGGCGTGCAGTACGCGGCCCTGTCCAAGAGCCTGATCCGGGACTTCCGCAAGAACGGCCAGAGCGAGAACCACCTGTTCAAGCTGCTGCACCGCGGCTACACCGGCATGATCAACTCGGGAGAAGGCGATCAGGGGGTGGCGCAGTGCCCGTACGAGTTCTACGGCAAGTGGATTTCCGACCCGCAAGGCACGCGCGAGATGGTGGAGTCATTCACGCGCAAGACCGTCGGCACGGCAGAGGCGCCCATCGAGGGCATTCCCAACGAGGCCACCATCGCCACGCATCGTTGAAGCGCGTGGTGGACATGATCGATCCGCTGGCCGCCTGGCGCGTCGGCAGCGAGCCCTTCTACCAGCCGCAAGGCGACGAGTGCGACCGCTTCGAGGCCGTCTGGTCGCGCCGGCTGCCCTTGCTGCTCAAGGGGCCGACCGGCTGCGGGAAGACCCGCTTCCTCGAGCACATGGCCTGGCGGATGGGGCGGCCGCTGGTCACGGTGGCCTGCAACGAGGACACCACCGCCGGCGACCTGCTCGGGCGCTGGCTGCTGGACGCCGAAGGCACCCGCTGGCAGGACGGGCCGCTGGCACTGGCCGCGCGGCACGGGGCCATCTGCTACCTCGACGAAGTCGTCGAAGCGCGCCCTGATGCGCTGGTGGCCGTGCATCCGCTGACGGACACGCGCCGCGTGCTGCCGCTGGACTGTGCTGCGGAAATGGTACGCGCGCATCCGGATTTCATGCTGGTGGCCAGCTACAACCCCGGCGGCACGCGTGAGCTGAAGCCCTCGACCCGTCAGCGCTTCTGCGGCATGGCCTTCGGATACCCCGAAGCGGAGGACGAGGCGCGCATCCTCATGCGAGAGGGCGGCGCCGATGTGGCGCTGGCTTCCGCGCTGGTGGCACTGGGCCGGCGCACCCGGCGACTGGCGGGCCATGGACTGGAGGAGGGCGCCTCCACCCGGATGCTGGTGCGTGCGGCGCAACTGGCGCGGCAGGGCCTGTCGCCGGAGGTGGCCTGCGTTGCTGCAATCGTGGTGCCGCTGTCGGACGACGCGGCGCTGCGCGATGCGCTCTTGGCGGCGGTGGATGCATCGTTCTGAACCGCTTGGCGCGATCGGCCCATGGCTGCGGCTGTTGTGGAATGTCGCACCGCCCTTGCTGCAGGTGCCGAGCCCCGGCGAGGATGAACCTCCACCCGCGCCATGGCTGTCGCACGCGGGCCTGCACCTTCCTTCGCCACCTGCGAGCTGGGACGAGCATGCACGCGCTTGCTGGCTGCGGGCGGCGAGCGCCCATGCGGCGGCGCACCTCGTGTTCTCGCGCAGCGTGTTCATGCGCGAGGGCGTGCCTGCCGTCACCTGGGCGCTGACAGGCCTGCTGGAGGACGCCCGCGCAGAAGCGCTGGCGGCGCGGGAACTGCCCGGCCTGGCGCGCCTTTGGGCTGCGCAGCACAGCGCCACGCCGGCCGACGGCGACGGCTTCGAGGCGTTGCTCGCGCGCCTTGCCCGCGCCCTGGCGGATGCGGCGTACGATGACCCGCACCCGTGGGTGGGCAAGGGGCGGGCCCTGTTCTGGCGCGACGCGGCTCAGCAGGTGCTCGCCGAGCCGGGCGCGCAGACCATGCGGCGGCTGGCTTCGCTTCTGGGGCACGACATCGGCCAGATGCGCATGGGGCTGAACCCGCGTACCTACAGGCAGGCCCCTTCGTACCGCGACGACAACCGGTGGCTGTGGCATGCGGAGGGCCAGCAGGCCGCGGTGCCGATGCCCGCGCCGGCACCGGCTTCGCCGCGCAGGTCGAGCGACACCGTCCAGCACGCCGCGCAGGCGCTTCAATCGCGCTACCCGGAGTGGGATGCGAACGCTGCCGTCTGGCGCCGCGACTGGTGCACCGTGGTCGAAGAGGCGGCGCCCGCCGGGAACATCGAAGATGGCACGCATTGGCCGGATCCTCCTGCAAAGCTGTCGCGCGACCTTGTTGCGGCCATCCGGCGCATCGACGCGCCACGGCCGAGTGCCGACCCGGGCGATGAACTTCATGTGGATGGCGCCGTGCGCTGGGCTGCCGCGCGCCGTACCGGCCGGCCCGAGGCAGCCGTGTTTCCCTACCTGAGAAGGTCACCCTCGCGCCGGCAAGCTGCTGTGCTGCTGCTTGTGGACATGTCCGCATCGAGCGCCGACCTTGCGCGGGTCGGAGGCCGGAGCGTGCTGTCGCGCCAATGCGCGCAGGCCGCTGCACTCGCGCAGGCCATGCAGCGAGCTGGCTGGCGTGTTGCGATCCAGGGTTTTCATTCGGATGGCAGGCACAAGGTACGCGTGCAGCGCGTCCTGGACTTCGGCGCGACGTGGGACGCGAACTCAGCCGCTCGCCTTGCGACGCTGCGATCCGCGCTGTCGACACGGCTGGGTGCCGTGCTCCGGCATGCCAACGGGGTGCTCGCAGGGCAGCCGGAAGGGGCGCGCTGGGCCGTCGTGCTGGGCGATGGCGAGCCGCATGACATCGACGTGCATGATCCCGCGCATCTGGTGGCGGACGCGCGGGTGGCAGTGCGAGAGGCGCGGCGCTGCGGCGTGCGAGTCGTGTGTCTGCGCCAGTCGGGCAGCCCGGTTGCGGATGTGGAGTCGAGTGCGCGCTTGGTGTTCGGCGACGCCAGTGTGGCAAGTGCCGGCGACGACTGGCGGAGCGGGCTGTTGCGGCTGTTGTCGCGCGGCTGAGCATGAGGTCCGCGAGCGGCAGCCGCCATGCATCTCGTTGCGCGTCCATGTCCGGCTGGCGCTCTGCCAAGCCGGCTCCACAGCAAGCGCCGGAGTTCCTCGGGGCAGGCTTTGGCGGCGTCTCAGTGCCCCAAGCCGCCTTGGGGCTTGGCCCAACGAGCGACTGCAATGCGCTCGACACCTGTCACACACCCCGCAAAGACTACCTACTTTGCTGTCATCGACCGTAGCGCCTCCAGAAGCTTGACCGCGGGACCGGGCAGCATGCCTGCTCTACGTCTGAAGGCGGTAAGCGTTCGGCGGTCCGAGGCGCCCGGTATATCCAGGGCGTCGATCAGTCCGGCCTTCCGCTCGGCGTCGTACATCGGCTCGGGCATCCAGCCAAGGAAGCCTGAGCGGCCGATCAAGCTCTTGAGCGCGGTAACGGAGCGCGTCTCGACGACGACGTGCGGCAGCGCCAGGTTCTGTCGGGCAAATACCTTCTTCATATGCTCGAAAGGTCCGGTTCCTTTTGGCAGGATGGCCCACCGCTCCGACAGTGTGTCCGCAAGCTTCAGCTTCGGCTTCTTTCGCAAAGGATGGCGTCGACCCGCGACGACGTAGCTGGTGTCTTCCCACCGGCAGTCCTTGACAGCCACGATCTCATCGGTGTCCTCGATGTCGACACCGAGCGCGAGATCGATTTCGTGTGAAACAAGTGCATCCGCAAGACGGTCCCACACGCCTTCGATGATCTGAACCTGCAGGTTCGGCCATTTCTGGCAGGTGGCGCCAATCGCCAATGGAAGGACCAGGCACGCGATGCTGCCGACGGCACCGACACGGATGGTGCCCTTGGCCAGGCCCAGCATGGCCTTGATGTCCTCGTTGGCGTGCTCCGATTCGCGCTGCAACAGGACCGCGTGCGGCTGCAGCGCGCGCCCGACGTCCGTCAGCTGCATTCCCTTCGAGTGACGCTCGAACAATGGCGCGCCCGCCTGCTCCTCCAACCTGCGAATCGTGCGGCTCAGGGCAGGCTGCGTCACGTTCAGTGCGTCGGCGGCTCGCCCCAGGCTTCCGCACGCGACGATGGCATTGAAGGCGATGAGGTGTTGGAGATCGAAAGTCATGCGCAACAGTAATGACTTTTGCCCATAAAGGCAATTTTCAAGAAGCTCCTGAGATTCCACACTTGAGGCATCGAGACAAGCGCTGTGATCTTCCGCAGCGCACCGCCAGAAAGTGAGAGCACGCAATGACCGGACCCGTACCGCTCGCCATCGTCGAAACGACCCAGCAACCCACCACCATCATCACCGTACGCGACGCAGTGTTCGATCTCATGCGCCGCTTCGGCATGACTTCCGTGTTCGCGAATCCGGGGTCGACCGAACTGCCGATGTTCCGGGACTTTCCCAGCGACTTTCGCTATGTGCTTGGCTTGCAGGAAGCGAGCGTCGTCGGCATGGCCGATGGTTACGCACAGGCGACCCGCAACGCCTCCTTCGTGAATTTGCATTCGGCCGCAGGTGTCGGCAATGCGATGGGCAATATCTTCACGGCGCACAAGAATCGCACGCCGATGGTGATCACGGCTGGTCAGCAGGCACGCTCGATCCTCCCGTTCAATCCGTACCTTTCCTCCGCGCAAGCCACCGAACTGCCGAAGCCCTACGTGAAATGGAGCATCGAGCCCGCGCGGGCGCAAGACGTGCCGCTCGCCATCGCACGGGCTTACTACATCGCGATGATGCCGCCGTGTGGCCCGGTGCTGGTGTCGGTGCCCGTCGACGACTGGGATCAACCGGCTGAACTGGTGCCGGCAAGAGTCGTCAGTACCGGACTGCGCCCTCAGCCGGCCGTACTTGCGCAGATCGCCGACGCACTGAACGCAAGCGGTCGACCTGCGATCGTCGTCGGCGCAGCGATCGACCGCGACAACGCGTGGAACGAGGTGGTCGCATTGGCCGAATCGCACAACGCCCGCGTGTGGGTTGCACCGATGTCGGGCCGTTGCAGCTTCCCGGAAGACCACAGGCTGTTTGCCGGGTTCTTGCCCGCAATGCGGGAACGGATCGTCGAACTGTTGGGCGGTCATGACCTCATCCTGGCCATTGGTGCGCCTGCGTTTGCCTACCACATCGAGGGTGCGGGTCCGCACATCCCCGCTGGCGCCACTCTGTGCCAGCTGACCGAAGACCCCGACACCGCAGCCTGGGCGCCAGTCGGAACCTCGGCCGTCGGAAGTATCCGTCTGGGTGTCCTCGATCTGCTGGCGCGGCCGCCGCAAAAAGAACGTCCCCTTCCTCCCGCGAAAAGCGTGCCACAGAGAGCAGAGCCCTCGTCGCGGATGTCGGTTGCCTATGTGCTGCAGACCCTCGCGGAAGCGAAAAAGCCCGATGACATCGTGGTCGAGGAAGCACCCAGCGCCCGTGCGGTGATGCAGACCTACCTGCCCATCACCCGCAGCGAAACCTTCTACACGATGGACAGTGGCGGCCTCGGCTACGGCATGCCCGCGGCTGTCGGCGTCGCGCTTGGCAAACCGAAAAGTCGCGTGATCTGCCTGATCGGCGACGGGTCGAGCATGTACTCCATCCAGGCGCTCTGGAGCGCAGCCCAGGGCAAGCTTCCGATCACATTCGTGATCCTGAACAACCGGCGCTACGCGGCGCTACAAGACTTCGCGCCGGTATTCGGGTTCTCTCCCACCGATGTAGTCCAGGGGACCGAATTGCCCGACATCGACTTCCAGTCGCTGGCCAAGGGGATGGGCTGCGCCGCTTCCCGCGTGAGCGATCCCGGCGAACTGCGCGCGGTGCTTGATCGCGCCCTGGCCAGCAACGCCCCCTCCGTCGTGGAGGTTCGCGTCGCCTGACTGTTCCCCCCACTCGATTTCACGCCTATCCGATTTCCACGTTCAAACCACCATCCGGAGACAAAGCCATGAAGACTTCGATGTTGATCAACGGCGAGCCGACTCAGGCTCGCAACGGCGCCACCTTCGAGCGACGCAACCCGCTCGACGGCAGTGTCGCCACGGTCGCACCCGCAGCCACGGCGCAGGACGCCGTGGCTGCCGTCGATGCCGCCGCCACGGCCTTCAAGACCTGGTCGCGCACCGGCCCGAACGAACGCCGCGCGCTGCTGATGAAGGCCTCGCAGGCGCTGGAAGCCAAGGCCGAGGCGTTCGCGGCAGCCGTTGCTTCCGAGACGGGCGCGTCGGCAATCTGGGCGGGCTTCAACGTTCATCTTGCGGCCGGGATGTTGCTCGAAGCCGCATCGCTGACAACTCAGATCAGCGGCGAAGTCATCCCTTCGGATGTTCCGGGAAGCCTCGCGATGGGCGTGCGCCAGCCTGCGGGAGTCGTCCTGGGCATTGCGCCCTGGAATGCGCCTGTGATCCTTGCAGTGCGCGCCATTGCAACGCCTCTTGCTTGCGGCAACACCGTGGTGCTGAAGGGCAGTGAAATCTGCCCGGCGACCCACGGGCTGATCATCGAAGCGCTGCAGGAGGCCGGCCTGCCCAAGGGCGTCGTGAATTTCGTCACCAATGCGCCGGCAGACGCCGCCGCCGTGGTCGAAGCGATGATTGCTCATCCAGCCGTGCGGCGAGTCAACTTCACCGGGTCGACCCATGTCGGGAAGCTCATTGCCACGACCTGTGCCAAGTACTTGAAACCAGTGGTGCTCGAGCTGGGTGGAAAGGCGCCATTGGTCGTGCTGGACGACGCCGATGTCGACGCAGCCGTCAACGCGGCCGTGTTCGGTGCATTCGCCAATTCGGGACAGATCTGCATGTCGACCGAGCGGATCGTTGTCGACAAGAGCATTGCCGATGAATTCGTTGCAAAACTCGCCGCGCGGGCAGCCAGTCTGCCGCTCGGTGACCCGCGCCTCGGTCCCGTCGTCCTCGGCTCCGTGGTCGACATGAGCACCGCGAAGCGCTGCAACGATCTGATCGACGATGCGATCGCCAAGGGCGCAAAGCTCGTGACGGGCGGGAAGGCGAACGACACGCTCATGCCGGCGACCTTGCTCGACCACGTCACTTCCGAGATGCGCATCTTCCGCGAAGAAGCTTTTGGTCCCGTGAAGGGCATCGTGCGCGTCAGCGGCGTCGAAGAGGCAGTGGCTTGCGCCAACGACAACGAGTATGGCCTTGCGGCCGCGGTCTTCGGTCGCGATCTGGCACGGGCGATCCAGGTGGCCGGCCGCATCGAGTCTGGCATCTGCCATGTGAACGGCCCCACGGTGCACGACGAGGCACAGATGCCGTTCGGAGGCGTCAAGGGCAGCGGCATCGGGCACTTCGGCGGCAAGGCGGGCGTGGACGCATTCACTGAACTGAGGTGGCTGACGGTTCAGACCTCACCGCGGCACTACCCCTTCTGAGAGGCCGCATCGTGAAGACACAAGTAGCCATCATCGGCGCCGGCCCGGCCGGCTTGATGCTGTCGCACATCCTGCACTTGCAGGGGATCGACTCGATCGTTCTCGAGACCCGCAGCCGCGAGGCCATTGAAGCCACGATCCGTGCCGGCGTGCTTGAGCAGGGGACCGTCGACCTCATGAAGGAAATCGGCGTGGGTGCCCGCATGGAGCGCGAAGGCTTTCGCCACGAGGGAACGATCCTGCGCTTCGATGGCATCGACCGGCGCATCGATTTTCCGGAACTCACTGGCGGCAAGGCGGTGATGGTCTACGCGCAGCACGAGGTCATCAAGGATCTGGTTGAAGCGCGATTGGCCGGTGGCGGCGACATCCGGTTCGAAGTGACCGATGTGAGCGTCCATGGCCTGGATGGCACGTCGCCCAGTGTGCGCTTTCGCCAGCAAGGCGGCGAGTCGCAGACGATCGACGCTGACTTCATCGCGGGCTGCGATGGCACGCAGGGCGTCAGCCGTCCCGCGATTCCCAAAGGCGTGCTGAAAGGCTTCGAGCGGCTTTATCCCTTCGGATGGCTTGGCATTCTTTGCAAGGCGCCACCGTCGTCCGATGAGTTGATCTACGCCTTGAGTGATCGTGGCTTTGCGCTCGTGAGCACGCGCTCGCCCGATGTGCAGCGCATGTACCTGCAGTGCGAGCCCACCGACAAGATCGAGAACTGGTCCGACGACCGCATCTGGAACGAGTTTCGCGCTCGCCTGGCGACGCGCGACGGTTGGGCGCCGAAGGAGGGCCAGATCTTCAGCAAGACGGTCGTCGGCATGCGGAGTTTCGTGACTGAACCGATGCAATACGGACGGCTGTTCCTGGCCGGTGATGCCGCGCACGTGGTGCCTCCGACTGGGGCCAAGGGCCTGAACCTGGCGGTGGCCGACGTGCGTGTGCTCGCGCGCGCCATCAGCGAGTTCTACAAGGCGGGTCGGGAGGATCTGCTCGAGCGCTACAGCGAGACCGCCTTGCGTCGCATCTGGAAGGCGCAGCGCTTTTCCTGGGGGATGACGTCGATGCTGCACCGATTCCCCGGTGCCGATGAGTTCCAGCACAAGGTCCAGGTCGCCGAACTCGACTACGTCACCGGGTCGCGCGCTGCTTCGACAGCGCTGGCGGAGAACTACGTAGGCCTGCCTTTCGACGCACTCGGAAATTGACGTCTGTATAACCGCCTGCAAGAGGCGGGTTGCACCCAAAGTCATGCTTGAAGGGCATGCCTTTCTCTCAACAAAGCAATTCTCCGGCGGTGCTGAATATTTGACACTGCCCTATCGAAGCGCGAGGCACCGCCGAAGCGCTCAACCAGGAGACAAGACATGATCAAGCGAATCCCGCTAGCCGCTGCCGCGCCATCCTCGCGTTCGCACCGGCCCCTTCAGCGATCGCTGCAAGCTCCCCGTGGCTCAGGAGCATGCGCATGACCGCTCAGACGATCCCTTTCAGGGGCAATGCCGACATCGGTCGTTTGCTCGACGAAGGTGCCTACACAACCATGCAGAAGATCGTGGTCTTCCTGGCAGCCATGTCCATCGTGATGGACGGCTTCGACGGTCAGCTCATAGGCTTCGCGATTCCGCTCATGATCAAGGAATGGGGCATCACCCGAAGCGCCTTCGCACCGGCGGTGGCCGCGGGCCTCATCGGCATGGGGATTGGCAGCGCTTGCGCAGGGCTCTTTGCTGACCGCTTCGGCCGTCGGATGGCCGTCATTGCAAGTGTTTTCGTGTTCGGTTCGGCGACCTGCGCCATCGGCTTCGCACCGGACATCCTGACTGTCGCCGCGCTCCGCTTCATTGCCGGTCTAGGCATCGGGGGTGCGCTGCCGAGTTCGACGACGGTCACAGCGGAATTCACGCCGGCGCGACGCAGGACACTGGCGGTCACGGCAACGATTGTCTGCGTACCGCTCGGCGGCATGCTCGCTGGATTGTTCGCTGCGGAAATCCTCCCGGCCTTCGGCTGGCGCGGCCTGTTCATGATCGGTGGAAGCTTCCCGATTGCCCTGGCCGTCCTTCTTCTCTTCACGCTGCCTGAGTCGCCCCGCTTCCTCGCACGCCATCCGGCGCGCTGGAGCGAATTGGGCAAGCTGCTGGGCCGCATGAATCGTCCGATGGATGCCGACGTGACTTACAGCGACGCCGCGGAACAGGTCGTCGAGAAGCGGGCTGGCTTCGGTGCGCTTTTCTCAGGTGGCTTGGCACGCGACACGCTGGCGACCTGGGCGGCCTTCTTCATGTGTCTTACCGCCGTGTACAGCGCTTTCAGCTGGCTGCCGACCATGCTCGCTTCCGAAGGCCTGTCGATGACCGTTGCGGGCTCGGGCTTGACTGCTTACAACCTCGGGGGCGTCGTAGGCGCCTTGCTTTGCGCCGTTGCGATCACCCGTTTCGGTTCACGTTGGCCATTGGTGCTGTGCTGCGCGGGTGCGGCCGCGAGAGCGTTTGCCTTGCAGTCCTTGAATGTAGGGCGCGACACGAACCTGCTGATCTTCGGCTTCGGTGTGCATGGCATGTTCGTGAACGCGGTGCAGTCCACCATGTATGCGCTGTGCGCCTTCATGTACCCGACGAGTGTCAGGGCGACCGGGACTGCTTCCGCGCTTGCCTTCGGACGGCTGGGCGCCATCCTCAGTGCGTTTGCAGGCGCAGCGGTGATTACCGCGGGCGGCGCCACTGCCTATCTCACGCTGCTCGGTTCGGCGATGGTCTTCGCCATGGTCGCCCTCATGGTCGTCAGGCGGCACATCCCGAAGCGCACGATCCTGTTGCGCCCGAGCCAAGCGGCGACGGTCACGAACTGACCGTCTGGCCTGTTCCCCGCTATTTCATCGTGCAACTCAGCAATCGAAGCCAATCATGAAGATTTCCATCGTCGGCGCTGGAGCCATGGGCTCCCTGTTCGGAGGCCTGCTCGCCGAAAGCGGGAACGACGTCACGTTGATCGACGTCAACGATGCGCACATTGACGCGATCCGAGCGGACGGCCTCCGCCTGGCCACTGATGGCAGCGATCGGCATGTCAAGCTCAGGATTTGCCGACCGGAAGAAGCCACAGACGTTCCCGATCTGCTCGTCGTGTTCACCAAGACGCTGCACACGAGGGCCGCACTCTCGGGAGTGAGGCATCTGATCGGACCTGATGTGCATCTGTTGAGCTTGCAGAACGGCCTGGGCAATGTCGAGACGATCTCCGAGTTCGTTGATGCGGAGCGAGTTCTCATCGGTGTGACCACATGGCCGGCCGATCTGGCAGGACCGGGTCACGTGCATTCGCACGGCAAAGGCGTGGTGCGGCTCATGGCCGCCGATGGGATTGCTCGACCCATCGTCGAGCATGTGTCCGAAGCGCTCTCGACAGCTGGCCTCCAGTGCACATCGGATGCCACCGTGTGGGCTGCAATCTGGGAGAAGGTTGCGTTCAACGCGGCACTCAACAGCATCTGCGCCGTTTCGGGTTGCACCGTCGATCAGCTCGGCCTGACACCCGATGGCCGCCGTCTTGCAGACGAAGTCGTTTCGGAGGTGCTCTCTGTCGCGCAACGTCTCGGCATCGACGTCGATCCTGACAAGTGCAGAACCAGCGTCGCGGGCGCCATTGCCCAGCACAAAGGACACAAGCCGTCGATGCTGCAGGACGTTCTGGCGGGACGCCGCACCGAGATCGAGTCCATCAACGGCGCCGTGGTTTCCGCAGCGGGGCGCCTCGACATGGAGGTACCCACTACCGAGACGCTGTTGTCGCTCGTGCGCCTTGTCGAAGCTCGTGCCGTCGCCTGACATGGCGCGTTCAGTCCATCGCCCAAACCACTAGGAGAAAAAACCATGACGCCTTCGAAGATCCTCGCCATCGCCTGTACGTTCCTATCGGTCGCCGTGTCCAGTGCCACCGCAGCCGATGCGTATCCGACCAAGCCCATCCGATGGGTGGTTGCCTACTCGGCTGGAGGTGGATCCGACGCGCTGGCTCGTGCGGTCGGTGCTCAGCTCTCCGCGCAACTCGGCCAGTCGGTGCTGATCGACAATCGGCCCGGCGGCGCAACCGTCATCGGGGCCGACGCGGTGGCGAAGTCGCCAGCAGACGGCTACACCGTCCTCACGGCGGACAATGGAACCCTGATCTTCAACACGGCGCTCTTCAAGAAGTTGCCATACGACCCGAACAAGGACTTTGCACCTGTCGGCCTGATGGCCAAATTTCCACTTGTGCTGGCGGTCAACCCCAACTCGGGGTATGGCAGCGCGAAGGAACTCATCGATGCCATGCGAAAGCAACCTGGCAAGCTCAGCTACGCGACGCCGGGCATTGGCAGTCCGCATCATCTTGCGATGGAGATGCTGAAGGAGCGGACCAAGGTTGACGTGGCACACGTCGCTTACAAAGGCGCCGCTCCGGCTATTCAGGACGTGGTTGGCGGGCAACTTCCGATCATGGTGGTCGACACGGCGGCAGGCATGCAGATGATGAAAGCCGGCAAGCTCAAACCGCTGGCGACGTTCTCAAAGGGCAGGTTGCCATCGATGCCGGACGTTCCGACTCTGATGGAACTGGGCTACACGGACATGGAGGCGGCTGCCTGGCAAGGCTTGGTCGTGCCCTCGTCAACGCCGAAGGACGTTATTGCCAAGCTGAGTACCGAACTGCAGAAGGCCATCGCTTCACCTGCAATCCAAACGCAGTTCGCCACCATGGGCCTCGAAGCCACACCGAGCGATGCCGCTGGGATGGCCAAGCACTGGAGCGATGAATCCAGGTATTGGCCAAAGCTCATTCGCGACCGGCAGATCTCTCTTGACTGATTCTTTCCTGGAAGAGTCCGCGTTTGGCATGAGCGAAGCGGTGACAGTGGAAAGATCTGTCGTCGCAAGCTCTGGGGCAAAGCTGCTCCGTGTCTGCCCCTCACATCGATCATCGATCCGGATCAACTCGTGATGCCCTGGGCCGCGACCTGGCTGACCCAAAGGAGCAGAAGGGCCGGGAAGAAGTCGCCGCGGATCACAGACGAAATCTGATCGCCGCCGAAGATCCCGATCACGCCGGCGAGGATGGCGAAGCAATACCACGCGTGCTGCCCCCTGCAGGCGCGGGAACCGGGGCCACCGCGATCGCCACGGCAACGGCGGCCAGAGCCTTCCACGGGATGCTCATGGAACCTCCTCGCTGTGCTATTGTTTCTTGCGTCCCTTGGAGGGATCACCGTCGCGCCCCACACGCAGCCGATGAAAAAAGACGACAGGATGCAACGCCTCATTGTCGAAGGCCGGGCTATCGAGGCACCGGCCGCCAGCTCGATCCTGCAGGCCTTCGTGCAGGCGGGAGAAACGCTCGTCGCGGGTGTCGGCTGCATGGGACAGGGCGTTTGCGGCTCCTGCCGTGTCATGGTCCGGCGCGCCGGCCAGCAGGAAGTGAAGACCGAGCTGGCCTGCGAAACCGTGGTCGAGGACGGCATGCAGGTCTCCTTCATCGACTACCTGACGCCCTCCACCCATCATGTCTACCGCATCGAGGACATCGCGGACAGCTGGCAGGCGCCTCGCAAGCTGCTGGAGATCTTTCCAGAGGCACCGCATTGCCGCCACTGCAGCGGCTGCGACCGCGCGTGCCCCAAGGGACTGGAGGTGCAGCGCGGCGTCAACCTTGCGGTGGAAGGCGAGCTGAACGCGTCCGCCCAGGTCTTCGACGAGTGCGTCATGTGCAACCTGTGCACCCTCGCATGTCCCGAGCACATCGGCCCGAACCACCTGGGCCTGTTCGTGCGGCGCATGGTTGCCAGCCTGTCGCTGCGGCCCGCCGACCTGATGCGACGGCTGGAGCAGATCGAGCGCGGCGACATGGCGATCGACTTCGATGCGCCCGGCGCACAGCCGCCACGCTGACGGAAGACCGTCGGACATGAAAGGCTCCATCCCCTACGAGGACGCACGCCGGCGCTACAAGGCCGGCGCGGCACCCGCGTTCCGGGAAGATGCCACGCCGGTGCAGCAGCTGCTCCAGGACTGGCATCCCGACCACGGGGCGAACGCGCGCGTTCCCCTGGCCGCCGGGGTCAACCGGGGCGATGCCTGCCAGCCCGACCTTGCCCGGCTGCTGCAGGCCAACTCGCTGATCGACGACATCGACCTCGCCGGCGCGCAGCTGGTGACCACCGACGTGCTGGTCATCGGCGGCGGCGGCGCGGGCTGTGCCGCGGCGCTGACGGCAGCCCGCCAGGGCGCGAAGGTCATTCTCGCCACCAAGCTGCGGCTGGGCGACAGCAACACGGTGATGGCGGAAGGCGGCATCCAGGCCGCCGTGGGCGCGGACGACAGCCCGCAGCTTCACTTCGAGGACACCCTGCGCGCCGGGCACCATTGCGCGGAGCCCGAACTGGTGGCGCAGATGGTGATGGACGGCCCGGACGTCCTGCGCTGGCTGATCCAGCTGGGCATGATGTTCGACCTCGAAGAGGGCGGCCCCATGGGCGGGAAGCTGCTGCGCAAGAAGCCGGGCGGGGCCTCTGCAGCGCGCATCCACTCCTACCGCGACTACACCGGACTCGAGATGATGCGCGTGCTGCGCGAGGCAGTGGCCCTGGAGCCCGGCATCTCGGTCTGGAACCGGTGCCCGGCGGTGGAGCTGCTGTCCGACGAGCGCGGCCGATGCGCAGGCGCCGTGATCTACAACCTCGAGTGGCGCAGCTTCGTGATGGTGCGTGCACGCTCAATGATCCTTGCCACGGGCGGCACGGGACGGCTGCACCTCAATCGCTTCCCCACCTCCAACCATTACGGCGCCACCGCCGATGGCCTGGTGCTGGCTTACCGCCTGGGCGCCAGGCTGCGCGAACTCGACTCCTTCCAGTACCACCCGACCGGCATCGCCTACCCGCCCCACCTCGCGGGGGGACTGATCTCCGAGGCCGCCCGTTCGGCCGGTGCGAAGCTGGTCAACGGCGTGGGCGAGCGCTTCGTCGACGAGCTCAAGGCCCGCGACGTGGTCGCCTCCGCGATCTTGCGCGAATGCGGCGAAGGACGCGGGATCGAGCGCAACGGCCAGGTCGGCGTCTTCCTCGACACGCCGACGCTCGAGATGGAACACCCCGGCATCCTGGAGAAGCGCCTGGTCACGCTGCGCCACCTGGCCGCCAGGTGCGGCCACGACCCGGCCGCGGAGCCCTTCATGGTCTACCCCACGCTGCACTACCAGAACGGCGGCGTCGACATCGACAAGGACGGCGCCACAGCGGTCGAGGGACTGCACTGCGTGGGCGAGCTCAGCGGCGGCATCCATGGCCGCAACCGGCTGATGGGCAACGCCCTGCTCGACATCCTGAGCATGGGAAGGCGCGCGGGCGCAAAGGCGGCGGAATCGGCGGGCGGCGTGATCAGCGGCCGCGCAGGCATCTCTCACGTGTACGACTGGCAGCGCGAACTCACGCTGGCTGGGCTGCCGCTGGACCTGCGCTCGCCGCTGCTGTTCCCTGAATACGCTCACTTCGACCTTCGGACCGACGCCCAGATGCGCCCGAGCGGGCACGGCCGCGTGGTCGCAGGGGTGCGCTGAGCGCACTGGACCGACACGATGAACAAGGCGAACCAGGTCCTGCTCAAGGAAGAAAGCCGGATCGGCGCCGACCTGGCGGCGTGGCTGTCTGTCGGTGGTGGCGAGGGCCTGGCCGCGGCCTTGCGAGAACCTGGTGCCGTGATCGCGCAGATCGAGCAGGCCGACCTGCGGGGCATGGGCGGCGCCGGCTTCCCGACCCATCGCAAGTGGGCGCCGGTGGCTGCCGCACCCGATGGCGACAAGTACGTCATCTGCAACGGCAACGAGGATGAGCCCGGCACCTTCAAGGATCGCTTCCTGCTCGAGCACACGCCGCACCAGGTCATCGAGGGCGCCCTCATCGCGGCCGTCGCCACCCGTGCCAACCATGTGGTCCTCTACGTGAATCCGCATGAATCGCGCGCCCTGGCCGTCGTCCGGGAAGCAGTGGACCAATGGCGGCAACATGAGCACATCTCGGCGATCGAGGCATGGCTGGGTGTGCCGCTGTCGATGTCGGTGGTGCCGAGTTCGGGTCTCTACATCGGCGGCGAGGAAACGGCCGTGATCGCGACCGTGGAAGGCGGCTTTCCCTTTCCGCGCCGCAAGCCGCCCTTTCCGGCGCAAAGCGGCGTGCATGGCGTCCCCACCATCGTCAACAACACCGAAACCCTGGCGCACCTGCCGGGCATCCTGCGCGAGGGCGCGTCCTGGTACCGTGGACTGGGCCTGGGGGCTGCGTCGGGCACCAAGCTCTACTCCCTGTCGGGCGACGTGCTGCGGCCCGGCCTGTACGAGTTGCCGATGGGCACGAGCCTGCAGGAACTCGTGTTCGAACACGGCGCTGGAATGCTGCAGGGCAAGGAGTTCAAGGCGGTGTTCACGGGCGGACCGTCCAACACGCTGCTCACCCGCAGCGACCTGGACGTGCCGCTGGACTTCGACTCGGTTCGCCAGCGGCAGTCGCGCCTGGGGACCGGGGCGATGATCGTGGTGTCCGAAGGCACGAGCATCGTGCGCAAGGTGGCGGAGTACGTGAACTTCTTTGCCCAGGGGTCGTGCGGTCAGTGCCCACCGTGCAAGGGCGGCACCTTCCAGCTCGCGCGTGTGCTCAACCGCATCGACACGGGTCGCGGGGTGCGCGCCGACCTGGTGGCCCTCGCGAACCTTTGCCAGCTCCTTCCCGGAAGCGGCCGGTGCGGGCTCATCGACGGCGCGGCGACCGTGGTGCAAAGCTCGCTGCATCACTTCAGCCACGAATACAAAGCGCTGTTGATGGGCTAGGCTAGGCCGATGTCCAGGATTTCGATCGTCATGCGCGGGCTCAGGATCTGGCGCTCATCCATCGTCCTGATGGCCGCCTCCGCCTGCATTCTTCCCGCCTGGGCGCGCGTTCACTACCAGGCACCCACCGGCAATCGGCCTGCGCTGATCCTGATCAAGGGCGAACTTGTCCAGGCCGATGTCGAGGCGTTCACCGCCATTGCCGAGACCGCGCGACAGGCGGCAGCGAACAGAAGCTCGCGTGCACCGGCGCATGGCAAGGGATTGGTCAACGTGGCCCTCGACAGCCGCGGCGGCAGCATCTGGGTCGCCATGTCCATCGGCAGAGTCATCAGGAAGCACGCGTTCATGACGCGCGTGGAGACGGGTGCCTCATGTGTCAGCGCGTGTGTGTACCTCCTGGCGGCGGGGCAGGGGCGGTACGTGGGGGGCCGGGTCGGCATCCATCGGCCCTACCTCCCCAACGACGGGGTCACCTCGGCCCGGGCCAAGAAGGCGCAGTACGAGGGCATCAATGCCCAGACCAGGCAGTACCTCGAGGAGATGGGCCTGCCGGGCTCGCTGCATGACCGCATGATGCAAACCGCACCGGATCGCGTGACCTGGCTCTCCGCGCAGGATCTCTCGGACTATGGCTTGACGATGTTGATTCCCGCGACGCCGAGGGCCGTGGGGCCTTGATGGTCGCCCTCCAACGCGGAAGGGCTGGAGGGCGGTCCCTCAGGTCCGCGTCACCCGCGCCAGAAGGCCCACCAAGGTGACTTCTTCGATGCCGGATTTCGCAGTTCCGCACCCAGCGTGGAGAGTGCGCCGCTTCGACGACGGAGCTCGCGCTCCAGCTCGTGAGCCTTGCCGTTGGCATCACGGTCGCCGTGCAGGGCGCGAGCCCGCCACTGTGCAGCCAGCGCTGCCAGTTCGTCGTCGCCAAGTTGTCTGATTTCTTCCGGCAGGTTCACTTTGATTCTTGTCATGAAGTTGCGTGTCTGGACAAGCCTTCGGCGGATTGAATCGCGCGAAACCCCTGCATCGATGCCTGGAAGGTCTCGTGCGCGCCGCGCTACTTCTTGTGCGCCACCGGCTCGAGGCCCAACGCGAGTGCCTCGGTGTAAACCGCCTGCACCTGGTCGCCGACCTTGATCAGCTTGAGTTGCTCGGGATCGCGCACCTTCAGGTCGACGGTCCGGTTCGGCCCGCGCAGCGTGACCACCTGCTTCTTCCTGTCGACGGCTGTCACGTCCGCAGTGACCTCGAGCTGCTGTGCAACGACGCCCGCCGGGGGCTCGCCTGCAGCCGATCGCGCCCCGCCCTCGGCGAACTTGCTGCCTCGCAACTCCTTGCCATCCTTCTTGAGCGTGAGCGTCAAGGCCTCGAGGTATTCCACCGCCACGCGGTCGCCTACCTTCACCTTGTCGAGGTTCTTCACCTCGGGCCCCACCTGCAGGGGCACGACCTTGCCGCGCGGCCCCTTGAGCGTGACGCGGCGGTTGGCGGCATCCACCGACTCGACCGTCGCGGTGACCCGGGTGGTGCGCGCAAGCGCGGCCTGGCCCGGTGCCGTCGCGCCGACCACGACCGAGTCGGGGTTCTGCTGCGCAGACGCCGGGAGGGCAAGGAGGCCGACCAGCACGGCGGCGGCGATATGCGTGAGGTGCTTGTTCATTCGGTTTTCCGTTGGATGGGAGTCGATCGGTTGATGAACTGCCCATCAGGGCACAGAAACCTTGCTCCAGGATGAATCCGGATTGAAGGCCTTCATCCCCTTCGCGATGGCCGCGCTGTCGGGCCCCAGGTCCTTCTGGTAGAGCACGCCATCGTGGCTGATCATGAAGCTGGTCACCCCGGTGTCGCCGTAGTGGATGGGCCAGGCCACCAGCGCGAAGCCCGCGCGCATGCGGTTCCCGATGACGTAGTCGTAGGCACCGCCCGGTGCGTCCTTGCCCTGGGCGGTGAGGATCTTGTAGTGGTAGCCGTAGTAGCCCTCGCCGGGCTTCACGGCGCTGAAGCGCGGCCCGAGCGGGCTTTCTCCCTGCGCATCGGCCGCCCAGTACAGGCCGTCGCGCCGCCCCGGCGTACTGGCGAATTTCTGCGCATACGAGAGGACGCCGTCACCATCCCGGTCGCGCTGCGCGTATTCCTTCTGCGCGTCGAAGTACGCCAGCACGGCCTGCATGGCGTTCAGCTCGTTGCTGCCGATGCGCCGTGTGCGCATCTCGTCTGCGCCGGCGCTGGGGTCGAAGCGCCAACTCCCGCCCGACATCACCAGGGGAATCGGAAGGGTCCAGCCGCCATCGCCGACGGCCAGTGCCGCCTTGTCCTGGCCGGTGGAAACCACGCTGTGCTTCTTGTCCCAGGCCGCCAGGAAGGTCTGCAACTCGCCCTGGCCGATCTCGTCGCGCGGCACGAAGCGCCGCCAGTCCCGGCCGAGCACCTTTTCGAGCGCCTTCACGTCGTTGTTCGCAATGGCATCGCGGAAGGCCTGGGCTGCCGCCTCCGTGCTGGAAAATGCCTGCTGCGCAGCGGCCGCCAGCGGGCCCAGGAGCCCAGCAACGAGCGCTGCGGCAGCGACGAAGCGGACAGGCCTGCGATGGGTTGAACTGCTCATGGTCGATCCTTTCCTGTCCCGGCCTATCGGCGTCCGCCGCCCCGACCGCCACCGCCTCCACGGCCGCCGCCGGAGAAGCCGCCGCCACCACGGCCACCGCCGCTGAAGCTGCCACCCCCACGACCAGCGCCGCTGTAGCCGCCCCCAATGTTGCCGCTGCGCTGCATGGATTGGCGGCTGGCATTGCCACGGTCGAACTGCTGGCGTGATTGACCGGCATTGCCGACACCGCTGAAGGCGTTGTCACGGCCCGCGCCGCCGCCGAAGCTGCCCCTGTCGCCCCTGGCTGCGGACTCGGCGCGCTGGCGTGCGCCAGGGTCGTTGCGCAACTGCTCGCGCCCTGCGCCGGGGTCCATGCCGCGCTGCTGGAGGTTGCTTTGCGCCTGCTGCCGCTGGGCGTCCCGACCCCGGAAGTCGCCACGGTTCTCGGCGCCGGGCACGTTCCGGCCGAACTGCTGCTGGCTGCGGCTGTCGCGGTAGGGCACGCCGCGCCGGTTCTGCGCGTTGTGCTGGAACTTGTTCTGGTCGCCGCGGATCTGGCGGTTGGAATTGATGTTGTTGTAGCGGTTGGTGTTGATGTTGATGTCGCCACCGCCCCAGTTGCAGTTGCCCCAAAGGGCTCCCACCGCCGCCACCCCGATGCCGAAGGCCAGTGCCGATCCCGCGTAGTAGCCCGGGTAGTAGCCGGGGTAGTACATCGATGGCGGGTACCAGTAGTAGGGCGGATAGGCCGGGTAGGGCCAGGTGCCGTACACCACCGCCGGGTTGTACGTCGGCACATAGACGGTCTGCGGATTGGTGGGCTCGATCTTGATGACGGTCTGCTGCGTCTGCGGCTCCTGTTCCACCTTCACCGTCTGCTGTTCGGTGGTCTTGAGGCTGCCGGTCTGCTGGGCCTTGGTGCGCAGCCGCTGCGCCGAGTCGAGCACGTCCTTGGAAGACGCGAGGAAGGCGTCGCCGAGGTTCTGCACCCAGTCGGGCTTTTCTCCCATCGCCTGGATCACCTGCGGAAAGGCGATCAGGGACTTCACGCTCGGATCCCAGGGCTGGTTCTCGACGGCGCGCACCGCGGCGTCGCCCGATTGCTGGGGATTGGCCTTGGACCACTTGGCCGCATCGGCGACGTCCGCCGGGTAGGTGGAGGCCATCAGCACCTGCGAGAGCAGGGAGTCGGGATACAGCGCAATGGGCGCCATCAGCTGGTCGATCTGCGCCTGGCTGAAGGTGCCATCCGCTGCTGGCGCCGTCGACACAGGTGCAGGTGTGCGGACGGCGCCGGGCGACGGGGAGGTCGTGGTCGTCGTCGTCACCACGGTGGCGGGTTGCTGAACCGGCACCGGCGTCGGGTAGGGATAGACGCAGCCGGCCAGAAGAACCGAGATCGCCAGCACGCTGGGCAGCGGGGCAGCGGGGGCGGCAGCAACGGAGAAGTTCATTCATCAGTCCTCAAGCAACCAAGCGGATCCACACCACGACCGGGACCCGAATCTCGTTCCGACGAGAAGCCGCTTTTCCCTGCTGAGCCGAATCAGTCTCGGACGTGGTGAATCGCTTTCGTTGGATAGATAAATCCAGTGATGGCAGCAAGCCCCTGCCATAGGGTACTCGGACTGCGAGGCCGCTACGCATCTCCCTGGCACGCACGATTTTTCTTGTGGACCAGCGCCTTGAAATCCATCACCGGTGCCCTCGCCCGAACCAGGACCAGGTGCCACATTTCGCCATTCGAGGGTTGCTTTTTCGGCTTTACCGCCCAGATCGAGATGCACATGTTGTCGACGGCGGTGACCAAGCCGAAGACCGTGAAGCCATAGGGATCGGCGATCACACTCTCCCCGATCAACTTGCCGATCAAGGCCGATTGGATATCGGCATCCCGGCTTTCGACAAAGGGCTGAAAGTAGTGATCGAGCTTGTGGTTCTTCTTGGCATGCTTCGTTTTCAGATCGCTTGTCAGCGTTGAATGATCCTGAAAGTAATCCCGAAATTCGCCGATGCAATCGTTGTCGATCGAACTCGCTTTGGGCACGTGGGCGACCCGGCGGTGATGGTTGCCGCTGTAAACCGCCATGAGGCACCCGGAATACTCGCCGCTCAGCACAGCGTCATTCCCCTGGTGATAGTGAATCCGCCCCTCTCTGTAGGGGACATACGCAACGGCGAAAGGCGTAGACAGCGGCTTGTTCGCGCGATCGGGCAGCGAAAGGACCCGCTTCAAAGTGCCCCAATCGTCCGACGGCGTCGGGACGATGGCTCCGGAGACCGAGGATGATTTTGAGAATTCCCCGACTTCGACATCTCCTGAGCCCTTGGCAAGAGCCGCATCGAAGTGGAGACTAAGTCCGGTATGGAGGTCGCTCAGCTTCATTCTTGTGGACCCGTTGAAACTGCCCGGAAAGGGTGAACGCGCGCGATTTCAATGTACTTGCCGACCCGAAAGGGGTCAAGCCGTCGCGCTTTCAAGCCCTTCGTACTTGCCAAGCACTCTTCATGCACCAGGCGCCCGGGCCGAAGAGCCACGCCGGCGTCCCCTCCGATGCGCTCTGCGCCGGCATGGCCTCATCCAGGCGCGCCAAGTCCTTCTGCGGGCCAGGTTCCGCGCGATCGCCGGCGGGCGCACCTTCCGGTTCTAATGCGAACCATGAGTTCAACCTACCACATGCCCGGGGCAGTTTTGACCGAGCGCGAGCACTCGGTTCCCTTGGTTCACGGCGACGCGTCGCGTGGCACGATCAGCGTGTTCACGCGCGAGCTTGCTGCCCCGGACGGATTTGACCGGCCCTATCTCGTGTTCCTGCAGGGCGGCCCGGGCTTCGAGGCGACCCGCCCGACGAGTCCGCCTTCAGGGTGGATGGCGCGTGCCCTTGGCGACTTCCGGGTTCTCCTGCTCGACCAGCGCGGCACAGGGCGCTCCAGCCCCGTCGGGCCAGTCATCCCCGGGGCAGCGCCTGCCGACCAGGCCGAGTACCTCACGCATTTCCGCGCCGACTCCATCGTGCGGGACCTTGAACTGATCCGCGATGAACTGGGCGTCGAGCGCTGGAGCCTGCTCGGTCAGAGCTTCGGGGGATTCACCTCGCTTAGCTATCTGTCGCTGGCGCCCGAGGGACTGCGGGAGGTGCTGATCACCGGCGGACTCGCGCCGATCACGAATCGGCCGGTCGATGAGGTCTACGCGGCGACATGGGCGCGCGTACGCGAAGCGAATCAGCGCTATCACGCCCGATACCCAGGAGACCTCGAACGGTTGCGAACGATCCTGCGCCGGCTGGACGAGGAAGACGTCCGCCTGCCCAACGGCGATCGCCTCAGGTCGCGTCGGCTTCGGCAGACCGGAATGTGGCTTGGCGATAGCGCGGGGTTCGAACGGCTGCACCACCTGCTCGAACTGCCCTTCGGCTCGGCGGCATTCTTGTCCGACGCGCAGATGGCGTCTCCCTGGGAGCGCAATCCTATCTACGCAACGCTACATGAGTCCTCGTACGCCGACGGGGGCGCCACTCGCTGGTCAGCACACCGGCTCGCACCCGAGGAGGCGATGACCGGCGACCTCCTCGGCGCGGAGCACGTCTTCCCTTGGATGTGGGATGACTATTCCGGCTTGCGCGCGCACCGCGAGGTGGCGCAACTTCTGGCCCAGCATTCGTGGCCGCGCCTGTACGACGCCGACCGCCTCGCCCGCAATGAGGTCCCGGTGGCAGCCACCGTGTACGTCGACGATGTCTACGTGGAGCGATCATTTGCCGAGGAGACGGCCCGCGGCGTTCGTGGGCTGCGGGCCTGGGTGACCAACGAGTACGCCCACAACGGCCTGCGGGCCGACGGCGAGCGGATCTTGGGTCGCCTGCTCGACATGGTCAGAGGCCGGGCGTGAAGCGATAGGCGGGGCCTTGGCGTACGCAGCAGGCGGCCGCGCCCTCATTGCGTCGCGAGCGAAAAAGGGTGGCTCGCGGCGCGCGCTGGCTGCGGATGCCCATGGTGCGCCTGGTGCTGCCTGCGGAACTGGGCCGGCGTCATCCCGGTCCAGCGCAGGAAGGCCCGCCGGAAGTTGGCCGAGTCCGAAAAGCCGGTGATGAGTGCGATCTGCTCGACGCTCGCGCCAGGCCGCTGCAGGTGCTGCGTCGCCATGCGGTGGCGGACCTGGTCGGCAATGCTGGAGAAGGAGGTGCCCTCGCCCGCGAGGCGCCTTCGCAGCGTGCGCTCGGTCATCTGGAAGGTCGATGCGACCGCTTTCATGCCGGCGCCCAATTCGGGCAGCATGCACAGGGCCTGGTAGACCTTGCCCGCAAGGCCCAGCGAATCCTCGATCTCCGCCAGCGCGCCCTCGCATGCCGTCTGGAGCGCGGCGGCGGTGAAGGCGTTGGCCAGTCGCGGCCGCCGCGAGAGCACTTCTGCGTCGAAGCGCAGTTCGTTGCGGTGCCATCCGAAGACGCTGGGGCACTGCAACTGCTGGGCGTAGATCGCCCGATGCGGCGGCGCGGGATGCGCGAAGCGCGCCAGGGCAGGGCGGACCTCCGGCCCCAGCAAGTCCTGCATCTGGGTCACCAGCTGCGCAACCTGCTGCTCGATGAGGAAATCGTGCAGGGCATTCGGCAGCTCGTGGGCGGCGCCGTCGGTGAGCACCCAGAGTGCATCGCCCCCCTCGATGCGCGCTTCCAGAGTCAGGGCGCTGGCCACCAGACCCTGGCAGGCCTGGGCCCGTCGGAAGTAGTCGGAGACGGATTCGCAGGACAACAGCATCAGCCCGAAGCTCCCGTGGTCGGGCAGGTGCAGTCCGCGGCCGAGCTGGAACGACAGGCCCGGGTCCGACGCGAGTTCCAGCGCGTTGCGCCAGGCCGCCAGGTGTTGCATGACCGAGCTGCGGCACGCCACGTCGTCCAGCGCCACGGGATCCAGCCCCGTGCCGGCCAGCACGGCGCTTGCCGGCAGGCCCCTGTCCGCAAGCAGCCGGGCGATGGCTGCGATCTGGTAAGGAGGGTAGTGCCGCCCCCAGGGCGGCGGTATCCGGTGTGACATGCGTCGGACTCGCCAGGGCTATCGATCCTGGCCGAGTCTGCGCGGCGCAGCGGAGGCTGCCTATGTCCTCATGTCACACAGAAGAGGCCGCAACGATGTGAACGCGTTGCGGCTCGGCTGGCTCAGAAGGTCGCGCAGCTGAAGGATTCGGCGGCGTTCACATCGCCCGAGCCCTTGTACTTGGGCCACGCCGGGTAGTCGCACAGCGGGCGCTTGCGGCCCGGCACGCCGACGGTATCGGTGGTCACCTGGGCCTTGGGGGCCGTGCCGTTCTCCGTCCATTGCTCCAGGGCGGTGAGGGAATCCCAGGTCGCGTTGAACACGGTGCTCAGCGCATGCCCATAGCCGGCCACCTCGTAGTAGCGCGCGAAGCCGTCCACGTAGCTCGGGCCGAACTGTGCCTGCAGGCGCTGGTAGAACTGCTCGGTGGCGCGGGTGCTCACCAGCACGTCCGACAGGCCGTGCGCGAGCAGCAGCTTGCCGCCGCGCGCCGCGAATTCCGACAGGTCGCTGCTGACGTCGAGCATGGTGCTCAGCTCGCTCAGGCGCGCGCCCCACGGGCCCGGGTTCTCCGGGTCGAGGGACAGCGAGTCGAACTGCGGGTCGCGCGTCACGCCGTACTTGATCGTCTGGTCCAGCTGCTTGGTGATGTAGGGCGCGCCGGCCGGCACGGGCATGGCCGGCTGCTCGGTGCCGAAGTTCAGGAAGGTCACGGTCGGCTGCAGTGGCGACGGGTTGCTGGTGATGCCCAGGTCGGCACCCCAGACGTTGTAGCCCGGGTAGCCGGTCGAGCCGCTGGCCACGAAGAAGTTGAAGCTGGTCGCGGTGTTGATGGTCTTGAGCGCGGTGATCTGCGCGTCGGACAGGCAGGTGTCGCCGGTGTCGGCGCCGTTCGCGCAGCGCAGCGGGGCGCCATCCACCAGGGCCACCGAGGGATCGAAGGTGCTGTTGCACTTCAACTGGTTGCTGACCAGGCCGTCGGCCACGCCGTCCAGCGTGTCGCAGGCCTGCAGCACCGCCTTGAGCAGGAGGGCGCGCTTGGGCGTGTTCGGATAGGCGCCCGGCTGGGCCAGGGCGCGGCTCATGCGGTGGCCGCCCAGCATGGCCGACAGCTGGTTCCACGCCGGGTACCAGGCGATGATGCCGTCCCAGTCCTGCGGCCAGCGCTGCGCCACGGAGACCGCCTCGCGGCCACCGGTCGAGCCGCCGGCGAAGTACGACTTCACCGGTGCGCCGGCCGCATAGCGCGCCTTGATCAGGTAGAGGGCGGCATCCCGCGTCTTCTTGAGCGCATGGCCGCCGAAGTTGCGGACGGCCTCGTCGTTGAGCTGGAACTGGCCGTCCAGCGAGCCGGCGGCATTGGCCTGGTGGCCCGAGTCGCTGGCGAAGGTGGCATAGCCCCGGCCCAGGGGCGTCGGCTGGTCGGCCGGGCCCGCGGGCACGTTGCCCGCCACGTTCGGAAGCGTTCCATCGAAGCCGCCGCCGCCGAACATGACCACCTTCTTGTTCCATGTGGTGGGCAGCGCCAGGCGGAAGTTGATGTTCGGGGCGCTCGGGTCGACCGGTGCGATGCTGGCCAGCACATTGCAGTACTCGGGCAGCGCAGCCGCCCCTGTTCCCGCCGCCGCGGTGACGGTCGCCGCCGTCACCTTGGCGCCGGTGGTGGGCAGCCCGATGGCCGAGGCCGGGATCGCCATGCCGACCAGGTCGGCGCAGGCCTTCGGCGAGACGACCACGGGCGGCGTGGTGGGCGTCGTGGGTGATGTCGGCGTACCGGTGCCACCGCCGTTGCCATTGCTGCCGCCACCGCCGCAGGCCGCCAGCGTCATCGCGCTCAGGCAGCCGAACAGGATCAAATGGTGTTGCTTCACGAGAGTCTCCAATGCTTCTTGGTGGGGCGCCGTGGTCGGCGACCACATGCAGCGCCTTGGCGGCGGATGTTGGAGCGCGGCATGCCGGCCCGAAAGGTCGGGCGCGGCAACGCCGGCAGTCATTTGCGGACAGCACGGGAAAGCCCCAGGTCGGGTTTCCAGGGAGGCTGCACGCCACCGTCTCGATTCCTTGCCTTTGCCAACCGCCGGCGCGTGCCGATGACATCGAAGCGCGTGCAAATGTGTGTGGCCGGCACATAGGGTCGAAGGCCCCCTTTGCAGAGACTTCTCCAGCGCAAGCAGCCGCTGCGCGGCGTGACGTGAAGTGCGTTGCGCGCGGCTCCACAACCACCACTGAAGGAGACAAGTTCATGACCGTCGTTCGCCACCTTGCCCGCGCCGCGCTGCCGGCCGCCCTCCTGTTTGCCGCGGCGGCCCAGGCCGCGCCGGTGAAGATCGGCATGGTCGAGACGCTGTCCGGCCCGCAGGCCTCTTCCGGCCAGGCCTACCGCGCTGGCGTGCGCTATGCCATCGACCGGTTCAATGCCGCGGGTGGCTGGAACGGGGAGCCGGTGCAGCTGGTCGAGTACGACAACCAGGGCGGCCCGACAGGTGCTTCGGAAAAGCTCAAGGCGGCCATCGCCGATGGCGTGCAGATCGTCGTGCAGGGCTCCTCGTCCGCCATCGGCGGCCAGATTACCGAGGACGTGCGCAAGCACAACCTGCGCAACCCCGGCAAGGAAATCGTCTACATCAACGTCGGCGCCGAGGCGCTGGAGCTCACAGGCGAGAAGTGCAACTTCTATCACTTCCGCTTCGCCGGCAACGCGCAGATCCGTGCCAAGGCCCTGGTGCAGGCGATGAAGGAGTCCAAGGCACTGGGCACCAAGGTCTATGCCATCAACCAGAACTACTCCTGGGGCCAGGACATGGAGCAGGCCATCGTCGACAACGCAGGTCCCGGCGGCTACCAGGTGGTCGAGAAGACGCTGCACGACGTCAACAAGATCCAGGACTTCGCGCCCTACGTGTCCAAGATCAGCGCCTCGGGCGCCGACACGGTGATGACCGGCAACTGGTCCAACGACCTGCTGCTCATGATGAAGGCGGCCAAGGCCAGCGGCCTCAAGGCGCGCTTCGGCACCGTCTACCTCGACCAGCCGGGCAACGTCAGCAACGCGGGCGAGCTGGCCATCGGCAACTACGTGGCGCACGCCTTCAATGCGGAAGCCGCCGGTGCCGACGGCGAACGCTTCGTGGCCGACTACACGGCGAAGATCGGCCATGCACCGGTGTTCGTCGAGCCACAGACCGTGTTCGGCCTGGAGATGGTCACCGACGCGCTCAAGCGGACCAGGCCCGTCAACGGCGCGCTCGACGTCAACGCCTTCGCCAAGGCACTGGAGACCGGCAAGCTCAAGACGCCGATGGGCGAGATGAGCATGCGCGCGGCCGACCACCAGGTGCAGATGCCGCTGGTGGTCTCGGTGGTGTCCAAGGATGCGAAGTACAAGGCGGACGGCACCGACATGGGCTTCAAGCCGGTGAAGATGTTCAGTGCCGACGCGGTGTCGGTGCCGGCGCAGGCCAGCTGCAAGATGCAGCGTCCGGGCTGAGCGAACAGGCGGGTGTGGCGCATGCTGCCGCTTCACCACTACGATCCGGGGTATCCAACCCGCCGCGTCATCCGAGCGGCAGCAGCAAAGGCGGAGAAGGTTTCATGAGCTCATCTCTCGAAGGCCAGCTGGCCTGGGTCACCGGTGGCGGCAGCGGCATCGGCCTGGCCGGTGCCATCGAACTGGCGCGCGCGGGCTGCCGCGTGGTCATCTCGGGCCGCGACCCGGCCAAGCTGGAGGCCGCGCTGGACAGGGCCCGGCAGGGCGGCGTGGCAAACGACGCCATCAGCGCGATGCCGCTGGACGTCGCCGACAAGGCCTCGGTCCAGCGCGTGGCCAAGGACATCCAGGCGGCACACGGCCCGGTCGGCATCCTGGTCAACAGCGCCGGCATCAACTTCCCCAAGCGCTACTGGGGCGACACCGACGGCGAGACCTTCGACAAGGTCGTGGCCGTCAACCTCAGCGGCGCCACCTATTGCACGCTGGCGGTCCTGCACGGCATGCGTGCGCTGGGGCGCGGCACGGTGATCAACGTCGCGTCCTTCGTCGGCTGGTATCTGTCGCACCTGACCGGACCGGCCTACACCGCCACCAAGGCCGGCATGATGGCCCTCAGCCACTCGTTCAACATCGAGGAGGGCGTCCATGGCCTGCGCGCCACGGCGCTGTGCCCGGGCGAGGTGGCCACGCCCATCCTCCAGTCCCGGCCGGTGCCGCCGAGCGCGGACGACATGGCCCGCATGCTGCAGGAGGAAGACCTGGGCCGCACCATCCGCTTCGTCGCCGAACTGCCGCCGCATGTCTGCATCAACGAGCTGGTGATCTCGCCGGTGTTCAACCGCCTTTACCTCGGCGGCAAGGAGTTCGCGAGGCGCTAGGCGGCCGGCGCGATCAGGCTCCAGAGGCGCAGCGCCATGTGGATCTCCAGCGCCCGCGCCGCATTGCCCCAGTGCCCCAGCATCTCCTCGATGCTCGCGAGCCGCTGGCGCACGGTGTTCACATGGATGCCCAGGCGCTGCGCCGTGGTCTTGGCGTTCTGGTTGCAGTCGAAGTAGCACAGCAGCGTAGACGCCAGCTGGGCATTGCGCTTGCGGTCATGCGCAATGAGCGGGCCGATGGTCGCGTCGAGGAAGTGCGACAGGCTCGCCTGGTCGTGCGTCTCGAACAGCGCCGAGTACAAGGCCAGCTCGTTCTGCGCCAGCACCTGGCCCTGGACGCCCAGGCGCCCCAGCACCCCCAGCGCGCGCCGCAGCGTGGCGTAGAGCGCAGGGATCTCGGCCGGCGACGCGGCCGGCCGGGAGAGCACGCCGCGATGCATCGCCGTCGCATGGCGACGCGCCCAGGCGGAGACCTCCTGGCGCAGGTCGAAGGCCCGCGGGGCGGCGCACAGGATGACGAGCGTGCCGTCGATCTCGTCGACCAGGGCGCGCCCCATCGAAGCCATGGCACGGAAGTGCCGCGCCGCATAGCTGGCGCCTGGCTCTTCCAATTCCACCAGCAGGAGCGCGAGCGGCTGTGACAAGTCCAGCCCCAGCCGCTCGGCGCGGTTGAGCAGCACCGCAGCCTCGTCCTGGCGCGGCGACACCAGCGTGCGCAGCAGCGCCGAGGCATTGCGGCTCCGCGCGGCTTCCATGCGTTCCTGCGACAACAACACGATGCCGATCACGCTGGAGCTGCGCTCGAAGGTGCGCACCGCGACCTCTTCGAGCGCGCCGCGGTGGAAGAGGGCGATGGCACCCAGCACGTCGTCGCCGCCGATCACCGGCATCACGCGGCAGCATTCGCCGTCCTGCGCGTAGGCCTCGACGGAGCGGCCGAGCTGGCGGCTCAGGCGCAACGCCTGCGCAAGCTCGGCGCTGCGGGCGCCGTGCGGCTCGTAGCCCTGCGCACCCTGGCCCGCGTAGCCGGCTGCCGAGCCCTGGCTGATCGGTTGCGCCGCCTCGTCCAGCACCAGCAGGCTGCCGCCGAGCAGTTCCGCCACCGACTGGCAGAGCGTGGACAGCGAGGCGCCGCGCGCCAGCAGGGAAGTCATCTGCTCGTGCGCATCCGCCGCCGTCTGGATGCCGCGCAGGTGCCGCTCGAGTTCGGCGCGCGCCGCATCGGCCTTGCCCAGCGCGGCGTGCAGCGCCTCGAAGTCGCGCGCGTTCTTGAGTGCCACGGCGCCATGGGTGGCGAGCGTGCACAGGATCGACAGGCTTTGCGTGGTGTGGACGCGGTGATAGCGGTCGGCCACGAACAAAAGGCCGATGACCTCGCCCTCCCAGATCAGCGGCACGCCGACCAGGGCTGCAATGCCGTCCTCGCGGAAGACCTCGTCCAGCCCGGCGTCGTGCGTGAAGCGCGTGTCGTGCAGGTAGTCCGCCGTGGTGAAGGGCAGGCGGGTGGACATCACCACCCCGGCCACGCCCCGCCCGCGCATCGTCACCATGTCGGACACATGTGGCGAGATGGCACCCTGCGCCACCAGCACGCGGAACTCGTCGCGCACCGGGTCGTGCACCGACAGCCAGGCCAGGTCGGAGCCCAGCAGCTTGCGTGCGCGCGCCACGATGGCGCCCAGCAGGCTGTTGAGGTCGAGGCGGCTGGACAGTTCCTGCGCCGACTCGATCACCGCCAGCATGCCGCTCTCGCGCTGCTGCAGCAGCTCGAGCCGGTTGCGCACGGCCATGGCCATGCGCACCGCCTCGACCAGGTTGGACTTGCCGGGCCGGCCGGCGGGCAGCGCCTCGGCCTCGACCATGCATTGCGTGAATTCGTCGGTGGAGGTGCCCTGGTGCAGCAGGCGAACGAGCTGCAAGGCGATCTGCTCGCCGGTCTCCTCTTCTAGGGTGGTGCGCATCGTGCTGTCTCGATTTCTTGTGTCGCCACGGGAGGCCATGGGCCCCGAAGTCCCGACCTAGGCTAACAGACGCTGCCGCCGCATGCATGAGGGCCGATGACATGGATGCGGCTGCAAAAGTGTGCGCCTGACACATAGGGCGCGGCGCGCCCGGCGGGGAGACTCTGCGGCAGACGACGCGATGCCATGGGTGGCGACGCGCGATCGCGGAGGACCCCCATGCCCCTGTACGAATCCCTTCGACCGTTGCCGGAACTGCGCGTGCTCGTCACGGCCGGTGCCAGCGGCATCGGCGCCTGCATTGCGCGTGCCTTCCACGAGGCCGGCTCGCGGGTCCACGTGTGCGACATCGACCGCGCGGCGCTGGACCGCCTGGTCACCGAGACGCCCGGCGTCACCGGCAGCATGGCCGACGTCTCGGTGCCCGCCGACGTCGACCAGGTGTTCGAGGACGTGCGCGGCTGCCTCGGCGGCCTCGACGTGATGATCAACAACGCGGGCATCGCCGGGCCGACCGGGCCGATCGAAAGCCTCGATGCGCTCGCCTGGGAGCGCACCGTCTCGGTCAATCTCAACAGCCAGTTCTACTTCGCGCGGCGCGCGGTGCCGCTGCTGAAGGCGTCGTCCGCCAACCCGCTCCTGATCGCGATGAGTTCGGTGGCGGGGCGCCTGGGCTATGCCTTCCGCACGCCCTACGCGTCCACCAAGTGGGCCATCGTGGGCCTGACCAAGTCGCTGGCCATGGAGCTCGGTCCGCAGGGCGTGCGCGTCAACGCCATTCTTCCCGGGGTGGTGGAGGGCGAACGCATGGACGGCGTGATCGCCGCGCGCGCCGCCGCCATGGGCATCAGCGTGGAGCAGACGCGAGAGGACTACCTGCGCAAGATCTCGCTGCGGCGCATGGTCACCGCCAGCGATGTGGCGGCGATGGCGTTGTTCCTGTGCTCGCCAGCGGCGCGCAACCTCAGCGGCCAGGCCATCAGCGTCGACGGCAACCTCGAGTACCTCTGAGCCATGGACTGGATCGTCTTCTCGCTGCTCAACGGTGTGATACATGGCCTGCTGCTGTTCATGGTCTCGGCCGGACTCACGCTGATCTTCGGGATGATGGGCGTGCTCAACTTCGCCCACGCCTCGTTCTACATGCTGGGCGCCTACTTCGCCTACACCTTGCAGGGCCTGGTCGGGTTCGGGCCGGCGGTCGTGCTGGCCACGCTGCTGGCCGGGGTGGTCGGCGCGGGAGTGGAGCGCTGGTTCCTGCGCCGGGTGCACCGCCATGGCCACGCGCACGAGCTGCTGCTGACCTTCGGGCTGTCCTTCATCATCGCCGAGACCATCAAGCTGTTCTTCGGCAACTACCCGGTGGACTACCGCATCCCGCCGGCGCTGGACATGGCGGCCTTCGTGATCGGCAGCCAGCAGTACCCGCTGTACCGCGTGCTGATGGGCGCCGTTGCGCTGGCGATGTTCGCAGCCATCTACCTGTTGCTGACGCGCACCCGGGTCGGCATCGTGGTGCGCTCGGCCATCTACAAGCCGCGCATGGTGGAGGCGCTGGGCCACAACGTGCAGCTGGTCTTCATGGGCGTGTTCGGCGTCGGCGCGGCGCTCGCGGGCCTTGCGGGCGCCATCGCCGGAGCCTTCTACACCACCAACCCGAACATGGCGCTGGAGGTCGGGGTGATGGTCTTCGTGGTGGTGGTGGTGGGCGGCCTGGGCTCGCTGGGCGGGGCGATGCTCGCCTCGCTGCTCATCGGCGTGCTGACCTCGCTGGCCGTGGGCGTGGACCGCAGCCTGGCCGATGCGCTGGCGCTGGTGGGGGCGGGCGATTGGGCCCGCAGCACCGGCGGCCTGCTGACGCTCAAGCTCTCGAGCCTCGCAGCCACGCTGCCTTTCGCGCTGATGCTGCTGGTGCTGCTGGTGCGCCCCTCCGGCCTGATGGGCGAGAAGGCGTGAAGACGATGATGCGCACGCCACTCGTGTTCTCCTTCGCGGCCGTCGCCGTGCTGGCCGCGATGCCGGTCCTGCTGCCGGCCGGCCTGCTCAATGCATCCGTCCAGGCGCTGATCGCCGCGCTGTTCGCGTCGGCCTACAGCCTGCTGGCCGGTCGCGCCGGCATGCTGTCCTTCGGCCATGCGGCCTATTTCGGCGTCGGCGCCTTCGCCACGGTGCACGCGATGAACGCCCTGGGCGGCACCGGCCTGCTGCCGACGCCGCTGATGCCGCTGGTCGGTGCCCTCGGCGGCCTGGGCTTCGGCCTGGTCGCAGGCTGGTTCGCCACCCAGCGCAGCGGAACGGCCTTCGCGATGATCACCCTGGCCATCGCGGAACTGCTGCATGCACTCGCACCACAGCTCAAGGGCTGGTTCGGCGGCGAATCGGGCATCTCCACGATGCGCGCGCCGGCGTGGGGGCTGAGCTTCGGATCGACCACGCAGGTCTACTACCTGACCCTGGCCTGGGTGCTGCTCTCGCTGGCGCTGCTGTACTTCCACACCCGCACGCCGCTGGGCCGGCTCACGCTGGCGCTGCGCGAGAACGAGCATCGCCTGCGCTTCCTGGGCTACGACGTGCACGGCCTGGGCGTGTCGGCCTTCGCCATCTCGGCGATGTTCTCGGGCATCGCGGGCGGCCTGCAGGTGATGGGCAACGAATCGGCCAACTACGTGGTCTTCGACCCCGGCGTCTCGGCCACGGTGGTGCTCAACAGCTACATCGGCGGTGTCGGCAGCTTCTTCGGCCCTGCGCTGGGCGCTGCGCTGATGAGCTTCTTCGGCTATGCGGTGTCCGACACCACGCAGTCGTGGCTGCTCTACCAGGGCGCACTGTTCGTGCTGGTGATGATGTTCATGCCCGAAGGGCTGACGGGGCTGTTCACCGCGGCGGCGCGGCTGGTGGACCGCCACGGGGTGCTGGCGTTGCTGCCCCTGGCGCTGAGCGCGGTCCTCGCGGTGGCACTGGTGGCGGGCGGCGCGGTCTTCGTGGTCGAGATGCTGCAGCGGCTGTTCTCGCAGGACTACCGCTCGCTGGCCCGGATGAGCGGCGTTGCGCCGCCGGTGCCGCTGTTCGGCCGCGCCTGGTCGGCCGGTGCTTGGACCACCTGGATCGTCCCGGCCGGCCTGCTGCTGGCGGGGGCGCTGATGACCGCCATCGCCCGCCGCTGTCATCGCGGGCTCGCGCTCGCGGCCGTGCGGGACGCCGTTGCGCGCCCGACGCCCCTTCCGGAGCAAGCCCATCCATGAATGACAGCATTCTTTCCCTGCGCGGCCTGCGCAAGTCCTTCGGGCCCACCGAGATCATCCGCGGCGTGGATCTAGACCTCGGTGCCGGGGAGCGGCGCGCCCTGATCGGTCCCAACGGTGCGGGCAAGTCGACCCTGTTCCACCTGATCTCGGGCAATCTCGCGGCGACTTCGGGCGAGGTGGTCTTCGACGGCCAGCGCATCACGGGCTGGACGCCGCAGCGCATCAACCGCCTCGGCCTCGCGCGCTCCTTCCAGATCACCAACATCTTTCCCGGACTGACGGTGTTCGAAAACATCCGGCTGGCGCTGATGCGCCACCACGAGCGCCAGTACACCTTCTGGCGGCCCATCGACCGCCTCGCGGGGCTGCGCGCCGCCACCGAGGCCCTGCTCGAGAAGGTGCGCCTGCAGTCCCAGGCCCGGACGCTGGCGGGCGAGATGTCCTATTCGGAGCAGCGCTCGCTGGAGTTGGCGATGACGCTGGCCTCCGACCCCAAGGCCATCCTGCTGGACGAACCCATGGCCGGCATGTCCAATGAGGAGACCCACTACACCATGGAACTGATCCGCGACGTGACGGCGGGGCGTGCGCTGCTGATCGTGGAGCACGACATGGACGTGGTGTTCGCGCTGGCCGACCGCATCAGCGTCCTCGTCTATGGCGAGGTGATCGCCACCGGCACGCCGGAGCAGATCCGCAGGCACCAGGGCGTGCGCGAGGCCTACCTGGGCGAGGAGGCGGCAGCATGAGCGCGCCGGCCGATCCGCTGCTGCAGGTCGAGGGCCTGCAGGCCCACTACGGCAAGAGCCACATCCTGCGCGGCGTGAGCTTCGCCGTCGCGCGCGGCGAGGTCGTGAGCCTGCTCGGGCGCAACGGCTCGGGCCGCTCGACCGCGCTGAAAGCCATCATGGGCCTGCTGCCGCCCAGCTCGGGCCGGGTGTCGCTGGGCGGCCGGGAACTGGCCGGCGCCAAGCCGAATGCCATCTGCCGCGCCGGCCTGGCCTACGTACCGGAAGAGCGCGAGGTGTTCGCCAACCTGACGGTGGACGAGAACCTGCGCATGGGCGAGCAGCCGCCGGTGCCGGGGGCCCGGCGCTGGACCGTGCAGCAGATGTTCGACTACTTCCCCCGCCTGAAGGAGCGCCGCGGCACGAAGGCCGGCAGCCTCTCCGGCGGCGAGCAGCAGATGCTGACCATCTGCCGCTCGCTGCTCGGCAATCCGCTGGCCATCCTGATCGACGAGCCCACCGAGGGACTGGCGCCCAAGATCGTCGCGCAGGTGGGCGAATGCATCCAGGACATGCGACGCCAGGGGGTGTCGGTGGTGCTGGTCGAGCAGAAGCTGGCGATTGCCTTGAAGGTGTCGTCCAGGGTGTGCGTGATGGGACACGGCCGCATCGTGTTCGAAGGCACGCCATCGCAATTGGAAGCCGACCGGGGACTGCTGTCCCAGTGGCTGGCGGTTTAGACAAACCAGGAGCAAGGCATGGCGCAAAGCCAGGACAAAGTGATCATCAGCTGCGCCGTCACCGGCTCGGTCCACACGCCGACGATGTCGCCCTACCTGGCGCTCACGCCGGAGCAGATCGCCACGCAGGCGATCGAGGCTGCGGAGGCGGGCGCGGCGATCCTGCATCTGCATGCGCGCGACCCGGCCGACGGGCGCCCGAGTGCCGACCCGCGCGTGTTCGACCAGTTCGTGCCGCGCATCAAGGCGGCCACCGATGCGGTGATCAACATCACCACGGGGGGCAGCACTCGCATGACGCTGGACGAGCGCCTGGCCTATCCGCTGCAGGCGAAGCCCGAGATGTGCTCGCTCAACATGGGCTCGATGAACTTCTCGGTGCACCCGCTCGCGCGCAAGTACAGCCAGTGGCAGCACGATTGGGAGAAGCCTTACGTGGAAGGCATGGAGGACCTGATCTTCCGCAACACCTTCCGCGACATCAAGCACATCCTGCGGGTGCTGGGCCAGGAGTGCGGCACGCGCTTCGAGTTCGAATGCTACGACGTGGGGCACCTCTACAGCCTCGCGCACTTCGTGGACGAAGGGCTCATCGAGGGGCCGCTGTTCATCCAGGGCATCCTTGGCATCCTGGGCGGGCTGGGGCCGGACCCGGAGAACCTGCTCATGCTGAGAAGCACCGCCGACCGGCTGTTCGGCCGCGGCGGCTACCGCTTCTCGGTGCTGGGCGCGGGCCGCCACCAGATGCCGCTGCTGACCATGGGCGCGGTGCTCGGCAGCAGCGTGCGCGTGGGCCTGGAGGACAGCCTGTACCTCGGCAAGGGCCAGCTGGCGCGCAACTGCGCCGAGCAGGTGCGCAAGATCCGCCGCATCCTGGAAGAGCTGTCCCTGGAAGTGGCGACGCCCGCCGAAGCCCGCGCCATGCTGGGCCTCAAGGGCCGGGACGCGGTGGCATTCTGAACAATCGACTGGAGAGAAGTAAGCAATGAAGAAGCTGTTGCAGGGCCGGGTGGCCATCGTCACGGGGGCCGGCGGTGGCCTGGGCCGCACGCATGCGATCGAACTCGCGCGCCACGGCGCGCGCGTGGTGGTCAACGACCTGGCGCATGAGCGCAACGCTGCCGCGGCGAGCGCAGTGGTGGAAGAGATCCGGCGTGGGGGCGGCGACGCCATCGCGCTCGCGGGCGACGTCACACGACCGGACGAGATGGACGCCGTTGCAGCGCACGCCGCCGAGAAATGGGGGCGGATCGACATCCTGGTGAACAACGCCGGCATCCTGCGCGACCGGACGTTCGCCAAGATGTCGCTCGAGGACTTCCGGCTGGTGATCGACGTGCACCTGATGGGCGCCGTGCACTGCACCAAGGCAGTATGGGCGCGGATGCAGGAGCAGCAGTACGGCCGCATCGTGATGACGACCTCGTCCTCGGGCCTGTATGGCAACTTCGGCCAATCCAACTACGGTGCGGCCAAGATGGCACTGGTGGGCCTGATGCAGACGCTGGCGCTGGAAGGCGAGCGGCGCAACATCCGTGTCAACTGCCTCGCGCCGAGCGCGGCCACCGCGATGACCGAAAGCATCCTGCCACCGGAGGCGTTGGCTCGACTCACGCCGGAGCAGGTGAGCCCCGGCCTGGTGGCGCTGGTCGGCGAGGATGCGCCGACCCGGATGATTCTCCTGGCCGGCGCGGGCAGCTTCGAGCGGGCTCACATCACGATGACCCAGGGCGTTCATCTGCCCAACCGCGACAGTGCAGGAGAGGCCTTGTGCGAACTGCTTGAGGCCGTCAGTGCACGCGAGGGCGAACGCGTGCCGGGGTCGGGTTGGGAACAGTACGAGCTGGAAGTGGCGAAGGCTTCGCCGCAGGATTCGCACCTGGTCGCTGACGCGGTGCGCTGATGGACGCTCCCTGTCCGTAGCTGCACGACGGCCTGCGCTACCTCGTCGATGCCGTTGGCCACCGGCCGTGAGCGCTTCGGCCGTCCATCGGCAATCGCGAAGGTGGTCGCGGCACTGAATGCCGCTTTTGTGCTCGGCGGGCCTCGGGCCTAAAGTTTCCGAGGATCGTGCCGATAAAGGTGCCATGAAGCATCTGCGCCACGTCTCCTTCGCACTCTTGCTGTTCGCCGCAGTCGTGCCGGTCGGCGCCACGGAAACCTATGACACCCGCACCGGAGATATTCCCAGCTGGTGGCGGCAGCCGCTCCAGGAAGACTCGGCTCGCGCCGCCGCGAGGGAAATGGAGGCACGACAGCAGAAGATTGCATGGCTGCGGCAGGCTCCGATCGGCTCCCTGGATTACTGCGCCGTGTCGGTCATCGTGTCTCAGAAAAAGGTGGCGTCGAATGACGGCGGCGTGGTGCGCTGCTTTCTTGGGGAGACCAGCGCAAGCGAACTGCAGGCCAACGGTTGGGAGATGACAAACGAGCGCCGCAGTGTTCATCCTCATTCCCCCGGCTTCGAAGTCGAGGTGGTCAGCACAGTGGTCGTCAAGCGTCAATGTGTGGCGGAAAAAACAGGTGCCTTGTATTTGCCAAGCGGTGGGCAGCACAGTTGCAAAGCAGGCCGCAGCGACTCTGACCTCAGGCCAAGCTTGTTCTGGCTGCCACGAGGCTTCAATGGATGAGCGACCGGCTTCGCGCAGCCGTGTGCAGTTGCTGGGTGAAGCTCGACGCCGTCAGCGGCTTCTGATCTGCAGCCAAGGCGTTGGACGCCGCAAAGGGTGACACCTCCTCGCCAATGGCCGGTGGCAGACCGGCGGCGAACTCTGCAAGCGGATTGCCCCCTTCATTCCGAATCCCTGAACCGTCGGTGTCGCGGGAAACCAGTTGCGCCGGATCGGGCGTGAATACCGAAGGCCCCGCGAGCAAGCCATCGACCGTCAGGTCGATGCGGCTTGCGCGCCCCAGCATTCGGGCAATGCTGAATTCGCGCTCGCTACGGCTCTCTGCCACCGAGCGGGCGACGAACTGCCCGGGCGTCTCGCCGAGGCCGGCCCCGATCGACAGGCTGACGTTCTCGCGCGGCAGCTGCTGAAGCGTGCGGGTGCCGTCGGTGCCCCAGGACGAGATCTCCAGTCCCGCGGCCACCTGCCGCACCACCGGCTCCACGAACACCGCCGGCTGTACCTGCGGCAGTGGCTGGTTGCGGAAAGTGGGGCGGTCGAGGTCGCTGAAGATCTGATCGCTCTGCGGTGCGATGAAGGGCGCTGCGATGTCCAGGTGGATCACGAGTTGCGCCTGATCCGTGGCGCCCAGGCGATCGGCCACCGTGTAAGTGAAGTAGTCGTCGAGCACCTGGCCGACCCCGGCCGCGGCCAGCACCTCTGGGTTGGTCTGGTCGATGGTGTAGGTGTAGCTGCCATCGGAGTGGATCACCAGCGTGCCGTAGCGGCCGGCCAGTGGCTGGCCCAGCACGCCGGCGGCGCCGGTGGCACTTTCCGCCCCAGCGCGAATGGCGGTCACCTGCAGGGCATCGCCTCCGTCCACGTCGCTGTCGTTGGGCAGCACATTGCCGGTGGTCTGCGGCGGTGGTACCTGGTCAGTGGCAGCGGAACTGTCGTCGCGCGCCACCGGGTTGTCGTTGGCGCCCTGCAGGGTGATGGTCAAGCGCGCCGTCGACCCGGCGCCCTCGGTGTCCCGCATGGTGTAGGCGAACACCTCGGTGAGCGTTTGGTCCGGCGTGCGCAGCGCCTGCACCGCAGGGTTGTCGTTGTCCACGATGTAGGTGTAGCTGCCGTCGGCGTTGAGCTGCAGGGTGCCGTAGGTGGCTTGCAGCAGCGTGCCGGCCGTGACCGCCGGGGCGCCACCATGCGACACGGTGAGAACCTGCCTGGTTTCGCCATTCGCGACGCTGTCCACGTCGGTGTCGTTGTCCAGCACGTTGCCGATCGGATCCAAGCCGGGCGTGGTGTTGGCAACGCCGCCGGCTTCCACCGCGGTGTTGGCGTCGTCATTGGCGATGGGGTCGTCGTTGCGGCCGTCGATGACCACCCGCAGTTCCGCGTTGGCGCGCGCGCCCCAGAAGTCCCGGAGCGTGTAGGTGAAGACATCGGTCAAGGTCTGGCCGCTGACGCGCAGCGCCTCCACTTCCGGCGAGTCGTTGTCGACGTCGTATTTCCAGGAGCCATCGCGCTGCATGGTGAGCGTTCCGTACTGCCCCTGCAGCACCGTGCCGACACCGGTGGTCGTGGCGCCGCCGGAGATGTCTCCCGTCCGGATGCCAATCACGAAAAGGGCGTCGTCCTCGAAGTCGAAGTCATTGGAGAGCACCCCGTGGGTGGCATCGACGTCGAGGTTCTTGCCAGGGATCGCGTTGCGATCTCCACCAGCCTCGATCGCATCTCCCCGGTCCGCGTCCGGAATCGGCGCCTGATTGACGCCTCGAACCAGTACCGTGAGCTGTGCCAGGTCTGTGAGGCCGCCCAGGTCCTGCGCCGTGTAGCTGAACTGATCGGTCACGAAACCGAGCGGGCCAAGCGCGAGGATCGTCGGATTGAGGCTATCCACCTCGTAGACATAGCTGCCGTCCGCGCCGACGTTCAGCCAGCCGTACTGGCCGGTGATGCGCACACCGCCGCTGGCGGCCGTGCTTCCCGCGGCCACGGCGATCATGCCGCCCGGGCCTGCGGATTCCGGACCGGCGCGCACCGAACTCACCACCAGCACGTCGCCATTGTCCACGTCGCTGTCGGCGCCGAAGACGATGATGCCCAGGAAGTTGTCGTCGGTGATGAGATTGCCGCTGGGGTTGACGCCCGTGCGCAAGGGGTTGTCGGCCACGGCGTAGTTCGCGTTGTCCCTGGCCACAGGCGCGTCCCACGCGCCGCCGATGGTGACGTCGAGTTGTGCGAAGTCCGTGCCGCTGTCCAGGTCGCGCACCGCATAGGTGAAGCTCTCGGAGAGGCTCTGCCCGGGTCGCAAGCCCTGCACCTGCGTGTTGTTGTTGTCGACGGCGTACTGGTAGTTGCCGTTCTCGAAGATGACCAGGCTGCCGTAGCTGCCCTGGATCGTGATGCTGGCGCCCGTGAGCATTCCGGTGAAGGTTCCGCCGGCCGATTCGGCGCCGGCGCGCGCGCCTGTCACGAACATCTGGTCATCGTCGTCGACGTCCGTGTCGTTGTCGAACACGTTTCCGGTGGGATCGGTACCGGTCGCCTGGTTGAGCGTGCCCCCGGCTTCCACGGCAGTGGCCACGTCGTTCGCTGCCACCGGGTTGTCGTTGCGCCCGTGGATGTCGATGGTGATCTGGCCGCGGTCGGTCATGCCGTGGCCGTCGTTGGCGGTGAAAGTGAAGCGGTCAAGAAGCTGGTCGCTATTCGTCCGCAGGGCCTGCACCGCCGGGTGCAGGTTGTTGACCACGTAGGTGAAGCTGCCGTCGGCGCGGATCGTCAGCGTGCCGTAGGTGCCGTCGATGACGGTGTTCCCCGTCGGTGCGACAGATTGGTCGGTCCCCGGGGCAGTTTCGGCGCCAGGGCGAATGAAGGTGATGCTGATCGCGTCGCCGTCCGGGTCGGTGACCACGCGCTGCACTGTGTCGCTCGGGTCCACGCCCAAGGTGGCGTTGAAGGCGCCGCCCGCCTCGATGGCCGCCACCGCAAGGTCGCCGGCCACGGGAGGATCGTTCACGCCGTTGACCCGGATCGTCAGCTGCGCGAGGTCGGTCAAGCCGGCAGTGTCCACCAACTGGTAGGTGAAGACGTCGTTGAGGAAACTGCCCGGCGGCAGGGCCTGGACCGCGAGCTTGGTGCTGTCCACGTCGTAGACGTAGGTGCCGTTGGCGCCTATGGTGAGCGTGCCGTACAGGCCCGTGAGAACGGTGCCGCCGCTGGTGCTGGTGGTGCCGGCGGTCACGCCGTCCAGGGTGCCGCCCGCGGTCTCTGCGCCTGGACGGATCCCGCCCACCCTCAGGACAGTGTTCGGGTTGTCCACCGCGTCCACATCGCTGTCGATTCCGTTGCCGTTGTCGTCGGTGATGACGTTGCCCCCGGGGTTGATCTCCGGCTGGCTGTTGTCGGTGGGCGCCGCCTGGGCCACCGCCGAGTTGTCGGTGGCCACCGGGTTGTCCTGGGCACCCTGGATCGTGATGTTGAGTTCGGCGACGTCGTTCAGCCCGTCGGTGTCCGTCAGCCTGTAGCTGAAGGTCTCCACGAGCGTGTCGCCCACGGCCAGCGCCTGGACGGCGGCGAGGGCGTTGTTCACCACGTATCGGTAGCTGCCATCCGCGCCGATGGTGAGCGTGCCGTACGTGCCGGCGATCTGCGTTCCCGTGGTGCTGCTGGTGCCTGCCGCCACCTCCACCGCCGGGCCGGGCACGGTCTCGGGCAGCGCCCGGATGCCGGTCACCCTTCGCGTCTCGCCGTTGGCCGTGCTGTCCACGTCGGTGTCGTTGGCCAGTACGAAGCCGGTCGCGTCGGCGCCCGCCGTGCCGTTGGCGACGCCCCCGGCTTCGATGGCGATGCCGGTGTCGTTGATGCCGACGGGCGCATCGTTGGCCCCGTGGATGGTCACGGTGAGGGTGGACGTCGCCGTGAGGCCGCCTTCGTCCACGATGACGTAGGTGAAGGTCTCCGTCAGTGTCTGGCTCGGCGTGCGCAACGCCTGCACGGCCGCGTTGCTGTTGTCGAGGATGTACTGGAAGAGCCCGTCCGAATCGACCACGAGCTGCCCGAACTGCCCGTTCGCCACGGTCAGCCCGATCGGGAGTACCACCACCGTGGCGGTGCCGCCCGCGCCGATCAGCGACACGCGGATCGAGTCTGCGTTGGTGGCGATGTCTACGTCGCTGTCGTTGCCGAGCAGGCCACCGCGGGGGTCGCTGCCCAACTGCTGATTGAAGGTGCCTCCGGCTTCGAGCGCATCGGCGGTGTCGGGTCTTGCGATGGGCGCGTCGTTGACCGCCGCCAGCGTGAGGGTGATCTGGTCACGGTCGGTGCGCGCATCGGCCAGTTCGCCGGGGATGCCGTTGCCATTGAAGTCGCCGAAATTGCCGAGATCGCTGGTGAGCACGGTCAGCACGTCGGTGCCGTTGTAGTCCTGGCGACCGAGGTACATGAGCCGGTCGAGCGCGGCATTGAGGTCTGCCAGGGTGCCGGTGAGCACCATCGTCGCGGTGTTCGCCCCGCTCACCGTTACGCCGGCCTGCGCGGCCGAGAGGAACAGCGTGCCTTGCGTGACGGACAGCGTGATCTGCAACGTGCGGCTCGCAGGCACGGGGTCGCGGTCGACATCGATGTCGCTGACCGTGATGCCGTCGATTTCGAGTTCCACGTCCTCGAATCCGTCCGGCACGCTTGCGGGCATGTTGTTGACGGGCGCGTCGTTCTGCTCCACGTAGCCCGCGTTCGCCTGCCTCGTCTGGCCTTCACCGAGCGTGACCAGAATCTGGCCCAGCGTGCCGCCATCGGTGTCGATGCGCACGCGCAGGTCGCCCACCGGCTGCGGATAGGTGATGGTGCCCGTGGGCGTATCGATGCGGAAGTTGCCCGCCGGCAGCAGGGCGAACTGGTAGCGGCCGAGGGCATCGGTGGTCGCGGTGAACGACACGTTGTCGCCGGTGGTTGCAAGGTTGTTGTCCAGCCCGCTCCACACCAGCGTCACGGTCTGGCCGGCAAGGCCGGGGCCGTCGGGGGTGCTGGACGCGTTGGCCGAGGCGGTGTCGTTCCACAAGGTGCCACTGATCACGCCGAGCCCGGCGCCTTCGCGCAGGACGTAGTCATTGACGGCGGGCGTCTGGCTGCCGGTGCGTTCTCCGATCTCGCTTCCCGCCGGCGTGCCGACGGTGGAGCCGCCCCAATTGGTGAAATCATCCGGCAGGCTGGTCCAGGTCAAGGTGGCGTTGCTCACAGCGATCGCCGCCGTGTTGGGCAGCGTCACCTGGTAGACGATCCGCACGCTCTGGCCCGCGTTCAACTGGTCGAAGCCGGCCACGATGCCGGTCGAGGTGTCCACGGTGACCCCGGCTGGCAGCGCCCCGGGCACGTAGGTGGTGCCGTCGATGGTGACGCCGACCAGCGTGTAGCTGCTGCCGCCCGGAATGGCGTCGGTCACGCGCGTGTCGAAGGCGGGCAAACCGCCGTTGCTCGTGAAGCTCAACTGCACCGTCGCCGTGCCGGCCGCACCCGCGGGATTGGGGTTGAATCCGATCACGCGCTTGTCGATGGCCGCGAAGCCCGGCTCGACCACGCGTTCGCTGATCGTCTCGCTATTGGCCCGCGCCAGGTTGTTGACGAATTCGTGCGCGGACACGCCGAGCAGGGGGGCTGTCGACTGGTTGCTCGCCACGTTGGTGACGCGCACATTGAATTCGAACACCACGCCTTCGAGGTTGGCGTCGCTTTCCTGGTTGCGCAGGTTGCCGAGGCTGAAGCTCACGGTGCGGCCGTCCGCCGACACGCTGACATAGTTCGGGTTGAACACGCCGTCCGGTGCAGGCCCGTTGAGGTTGGGCGTGATGTACAGGGCGATGGCGCTGTCTTCGTCGCCGTTCACCGCGAGCGTGCCGGCGGTGACTAGGTCGGCGCGATCGCTGGTGAGGGCGCCGTTGGAAACGAAGGCCAGTCGTACCGTGTTGGCGAAGGTGAAGGGATCGATGAAATCCAGCCCCGCCGGCAGCGTGATGCGCAGCTCGTAGTTGGGGTTGTCACCCTCGGGCACCAGCACTGCAACGCGGTAGCGGATGACCTCGCCGATGGTGACCTGCTCCACCGGCGCATTGGTGTCAGGCGTCGGTGCGGGCGTGTCCGGGAGCCCGCCCACGCGCGAGATGCGGATCGCCTGCGCCACGGGAACCAGCAGATTCGAGAGGCGCTGGTAGTCGTTGAGCGTGCCGCCATTGAGCACGCCGTCGTTGCCCGTGCGTTCGCCGGCCGGGTCGGCGATGGCACTGTTGGTGCCGTCGAGGCTGGTCCACTGAAGCCGGATCGGGTTGTCGATGACTGCCTGGCTGGCGGCCTGCGCCGTCACCACGCCCGAGAAGCGCAGCACGATCGAGCCACCCGTCGGGATGTCGATGTTCGAACCCGCGAGCGAGATCAGTTGGTTGCCATTGATATCGAAATCGGGCAGGGCGTTGTTGGTCGCGCCGCCGGCGTACGTCACGCTGAGCAATCGCAGGTTGGCGAGTTCGGTGGGGATGTCGTCGACGAACAGGATGTCGAAGGCGTTGAAGTCGCTGCCCGCGCTCGCGTTGGAGATCGTGATGACGAACTCGACCGTGTCGCCTTCGTCCACGCCGATGCCCGGGTCGGTGGCGGTGGTCTGGGTGATCACCAGGGTCGGTTCGCGCACCGTCACCGTCGGCTGGCTGCCGGTCAGTGCGACCACGACCGGCGTTGCGTCGGTGCCGTTGGGAACGCTGCCGTCGGGGTCGGAGTAGTTGAGCCGGGCATTGTTCGGCAATGAGCGGCCCTGCTGGTTGTCGGTGGCGTTGCTCGCCACCAGCCGGATGCGCAGCACGAAGCTGTTGTTGCCCGTGTCGTTGTCGCCCTGCGCACTGGCGCTTGCGAGCGTGAGGTGCGCGCCGACGCCGTCGTTGCCCAGCGTGCCGCCCGAGATGCCGGTGAACGTTCCGGCAATCACGGCACCGTTGAAGTTGGCGCCGAGCGCGCCGCTGTCGGCGGTGCTGGTGATGATCTGGTAGCCGACGCCGTTGAACGTGGTGTCCAGCCTGAGCCCGGGCGGAATCAGGTCGTCGATGCTCAGAGACTGCGTCATGCCCTCGGGCAGCGTCACCACGATGTCGTAGAGCATGCTTTCGCCGATCACCAGGTCGGAGCCGGTGGTGTGCGTGGCGCTCGAATCACCGCCGTCCAGCGTGCCGCCCGCGAAGAACTTCGTCACGGTGGGCGCGGCCACCTGCTGGTCGGCGTTCTCGGTGAGTGCGGTGGGTATGAAATTGGGGCCGCCGTTGACGCCCGCATAGTTCGACAGCGTCGCCGTACTCTGCATGGTGCGGCTGGCGTCGATCGCGCTGTTGACCACCACGTCGTAGGTGATCACCACCACGTTCGCGCCCGCGGCGTCGGCCGCCGTGCCCGCCCGCCCCGCCAGCAGGGAGCCAGCCCCGCCCGGGTCGAGGAAGGTGATGGCATTGGTGGCGTTGTCGACGCTGTAGTCCGTGCCCGCCGCAAGCAGCGTGCCGTCGCCGCGCCGGATCTGCAGGTTCGCCGCCGACAGGCTGCCGCCAAAGAAGCTCAGGCCGGGCGGCAGCGTGATGCGGGTGACCACGTCGAAAGCCGCGCCACCGCCCGTGTTCTCGATCGCCGTGGCAAGGCGCACGAGGTCGCTGGCATCGATGCCGTCCACCCGTCCGTCGACCGCCGCGAGGTCGTTCACCGTGCCGGTGAACGTGGGGCCGGTGCTGCCGGGCGCGGCCCAGGTCACGGGTCCGGTGGTGCCGCTCGCCGTGCCATGGCTGGTCGACACCACACCGTGGCGGATTGCAAGGATCGGCTCGGCCACCGAGATGGTGTTCGTGATGTCCGAGGTCACCAGCAGCGCGTGATCGAGCGTGGTCGTCTGTTGCGACTGCCCGAGCACCGCGAGCGTGCGCCCGTCGGCATAGGGTTGGTCGCTCACGACAAGCGTGAATTCCAACTCGATCCGGCTGCCTGCCGCCGCATTGACGGCGTAGCTGCCGAATTCGAAGATCACCGAGTTGCCGGGCCCCGAGGTGACGGTGGGCGCTGGCCCGAGGTTGGTGTTCGCGCCGGTGAGCTCCCATTGCCCTGCGCCGCTGCCCACGGCCCAGGCAACGCCCGCGGTGCTGAGTAGCGGTGGCGGCAGGTAGGCGGTGAGCCGGAACTGCTCGTAGTCGCTGGTGAGGAGGTTGTAGCTGAGCCGGAAGGTGACCAGGTCGCCCGGGCGCAGTTCGGCATTCGCGGGCGGGGCGGCGCCGTTGACCTCGGTAAGCACGATGTCCACCGCACTCGTCGGCACGGTCGCTGACGCATTTGACGTGTCGCGCTGGATCACGCCTCTGTTCGTCAGGAGGTTGTCCAGCACGGTGGCACTGACTTCGGCGCGGTTGCCGACCGGGTCGCCTTCGTTGATCTCGCTGTGAGGTGAGCCTCTGGGCGGCGTGTAACTCTGGCCGACGGTCGCCTGGTAGGTGATCACGCCGGTGGTGGGGCCGTCCCGCGCGCCGTTGTCGGCCAGGTCGCCGTCGAGCGCCCGGCGCGTGGGGTCGATGGTCTGGACCGTCGCCACGATGTCGAACACCAGAGTCGTCGTGCCGTCCGCGTTGGTGACCGCCGTATAGACCATGGGTATCGACCCGGAATTGCCCTGGTAGGTGTAGGCGAGCATCGGCGTGCCGACAAGGGTCTGCCCATCTCCCAACTGATCGGTGACGGCGAAAGAGCCGTTGAAGAAGAAATCCTCGCCGAAGGCGAAGTAGTCCGAGATGTGGATGTCGAGCCGGTAGTTCAGCGTGTCGCCCGGCGTCATGCCCGGCGTGCCCGTGTCCACGGCCACCGACGACTCCTTGTGCAGCGACAGCGACCGCGCGACGAAGGTGGTGTCCGCGCCGTTGCTGGTGAAGGGGATGTCCGCGCCCGGAGGCACCGAGTCGCGCACGTCCAGCGGTGTCCAGGTGCCGGTGGCGGTCGCTGCGCCGATGGTCACATTCACCGGATTGCCGTTCGAGTCGATCACCGGGTTGCCATCGGCGTCAAAGTCTGCGACGTAGAAGGTCACTTGCGTCGCGGTGGCGGCATCCACGGTCGGGTAGCTGACGGTGAAGTCCTGCAGATAAGTCCCGACTGCGAGCAGCACAGCGATGTCCACCGGGTCGGTGACGACGGTTCCGTCGACGAGCGTGAGCGACTGGATCGTGCCGCCGCCTGCTGGCGTGATGCTGGTGACCACCACGTCGGGGGACATCGGCTGCGTGACCGTCACGTTCTCCAGCGTCTGGCCCGGAGCGGGGGTGGCGGTCACCGTGAGCGTGTGCGGGAAGTTGGGGCCGGTGGCTGTCTCGCCTTCGACGGTATCGATCGCGCGCGTGAAGGTCAGGATGGTGGGGTGCACCGTCAGGTCGGGGGTGAAAGCTCCGACCCGAGTCGGGTCCTGCGCCGGGTTGTTCAGCGAATCGTTGCCGAACTGAAAGCCGCCTCGCACCCTGACGCCCAGGTCGGGCGTGCCGTTGGAGAAACTGGTGTCGGCAAGTTCGCTCAGATGCGCCCTGACATTGATCGGGATCACCGGCTGCTCGTTCGACACACTGCCGTAGGGCAGCACGACCACCACCATCTGGTCGCCCGCCTGCATGCCGACGCTGGCGGCAGTGACAACCACGGGGTTGCCATTCGCATCGCGCCACAAGGGGTGGAGGGCGTTGCCTGCAGCGTCGAAAGTCACCGAGATGGCGGTCAGCGGCTGGCCGAGGTAGCTGGCCGACACGAAGGATGTGCCGTCGTTGCCGTCCTTGCCCGTGGCCGGGAAGAACAGGTCGATGTAGGGCGCATAGCCGATCTGCGTGGACGCATTGGTGAAGTTGACCGTGAAGGTGAAGTCGCTGCCCAGAAGCACGTCGCCCGGGCCGTTGGCAAAGCTCGCGGCGGGGATGGCGTCGGCGAGCAGGCTGTCGTAGGCAGCGACGGAAGTGGCGGCCAGCGCAATGGCCTTGTCCACATCGCCGCTGCGCACTTCCAGCGTCCAGTTGCCGCCGGCGGCTGTGCCGCCGGTGTTGTCGATGGATGCACCGACGTCGGCGCCGGTCAGGCGCGCAAGCTCGCCCACAAGTGCCTGCCCGGCCGCACCCGAGCCCACGTTGCAACCATAGAGCTGGATGTCTGCGCCTGGCTGCAGTTCGGCCCGCCAGCCCGCCAGCAGGCTTGCCGCCGCGTCGATGTTGTCGCTGCTCAGCGTGCGACTGCCCAGCGTGAACTGACCCGAACCGCCGTGCGAGAAGATCTGTATCGAGTCGACGTGGCCCAACTCGGCCAGCGCGGCGGAGATGGCCGCGAGGCCGTCGGTCTGCGTGTCGACCACCAGCAGCCTGGCGTTGGCCGGCAGCCGGGCCGCCAGTCGCTCGCTTCCCTCTATGCGCGAATCGATCATCACCAGGTTCAGCGTGGCGGGCGCAGCAGCGGGTGCGGGTGTGGCGCTGGATGCGCCCGTGCCGGCGGCCGCGGGCGCCGCGCTGGAGGGTGCCTGCGCGGCCGGATCGGCCGTGCTGGCGTGACTGGAGGACGACGGATTGCCGTTACCGTCGTCGTTGTGGTGCTGTTCCGCCGCAGTGGCCGCGGCGCCGTCGAACATGATCCGTGGCTCCAGGGCCAGGGCGTGCGCGCGCGGCCGCAGGACGGATGTTCGAGGAGACGGAGCAGGCAGATCCATGTTTCTCGACCTTGCGGGCGGCTCATCATTGAAGCGATCGCTCTTCACATCAAGTCCTTTCTCCGCCCGGGCATGCGTCTGGGCACGCCCACATCAGAAGCCGCTCTCGCGCCGCAGCACGGCCAGCACGTTGATCGCACTCTTGGCCAGCAGGCTGCTGCGTGTGCCGTCGATCTGCAGTTGGCCGCGCGTCTCCTGCCGCGCTGGCGGTGCTTCGTCCAACTGCACCAGCACGTGGAAGAGGGCTGGCGTGGGCACCAGGGCCTCTTCCCGCCGGGTGGTGGCCAAAGGCCCGCCATGGCGTGAAGACAGCATGGGGTGCTCCAGCTGCGCAACGCGCGTGCTGCCGATGGCCCGCACCCGGCCCTCGATGGGACGCACCTGCCCCTCAGGATAGAAGCGCACCTGGGCACCCACGTCGATGCGGTGCACCTCGTCGGGCTTCACGTAGGCATCGACCTGCCAGTTCGCCGGGTCGTAGAGCACGCCCAGCGAAGTGCGAACGCCGGTCCACTGGCCGGCCTGCCAGTCCGGATCGACGTCGCGCCACAGGCCGTCGAAGGGTGCCTGCAGGTTCAGGCGCTCGATTTCCGAGCGCGCGGCGCGGCTCTCCTGCACCTGCACGTCCAGCCGTTCGCGCGTCGCGGCCTCCTCGCGCAGGCCATCCGGCTCGGCCAGCAGTCCCAGCAGGCGTGCGTCGTAGCCGCGCGCACCAGCATCGCTTCGCTCCATGCGTTCGACGATGTCGGGCTGCCTCAGGGACACCAGCATGTCGCCCTTCTTCACTTCGCCCACCGGCCGGATCTCGCCGATCAGGGCCGGATACGGGGCGTACACCCGCACCTGCCGCTCGGCGCGGGCCATGCCCCAGGCGTGAACCTGGGTCTGCCAGGGCAGGGCCAGCAGCAACACCAGCAGGAAGAAGAAGCCCGCCAGCGCGAGCCGTCGCGACGCGGACACGGCGCGGCGCCGCATCCACCACTGGCGCATCTCGCGCCACACCGGCAGCACGATGAACCAGGAGATCTCGACCAGGAAGAGGAAGATGCCCAGTGCCTTGAAGAAGAGCAGGTACACCGCCACCGCGATGCCCGCGAACAGCACCAGCCGGTACAGCCAGGTGGCGATGGCGAAGGCCACCAGGGCACGCCGCGTGCGTGGGGCGAAGGGCTCGGGCCAGGGCTCCTCGATGCCCAGCACGCCGCGCCGCAGGGCCGTACGCGCCTGCGCACCCGCCCGTTCGTGCAGGTTGGGAAAGTCCAGCAGGTCCGACAGGATGAAGTAGCCGTCGAAGCGCATGAAGGGACTGGCGTTGAGGGCGAGCGACAGTACCCAGTTGGTGGTAGCCAGGTAGAAGAAGGCATCACGCACCGCGCCCGGCTCAGCCAGGGCCCAGCCCAGCGTTGCCAGGCCAGCGATGGACAGCTCGGTGAGGATGCCCGCGCTCGCAATGGCCAGCCGGGCGCGGGCGCTGCGCAGCTTCCACGCCTCGCCCGTGTCGGTGTAGAGCATGGGCCACAGCACCACGAAGGCGACGCCCATGTGCGCCACCTTCAGGCCCAGGCGCGTGGCCACAAGCGCGTGACCCATCTCATGCAGCGTCTTGCCCACCACCAGCGCCAGGGCGAAGCCCAGCATGCCTTCGGCCGAGAAGGAGTCGAGCACCGCGCTCTTGAAGGCGTCCCACTGGTGCGCGACCAGCACCAGGCCCAGGAGACCCAGTGCGAGCACCAGCCAGGCCATGAGGGGATGGAACAGCCAGCCCAGTCGTGCGGCCAGCCATCCGAGCATGCGCTGCGGCCGCACCAGCGGAATGCGGAAGAACAGGTAGTGATGCAGCCAGCCCTTCCAGCTGAGCCACGGACTGCCCTCGCTGCGGGCGCGCAGCCGGTCCGCGGCCTGCGCGCCGGGGCGCAGCAGTTGGTGCTGGGCCAGGAAGTCCCGGAAGGCCAGCACCTGCTCGACGTCGGGCTTGAGCGCGGTCTGGGCGCCGATCTGCTCGCTGATGCGCCGCGCACTCTGGCCCCAGCGCAACAGGCACTCGAACTCGAACCAGCCGATGCGATAGAAGCGGTTGATGACCGTGTCCTGGATCACCCAGCTGGGCTCACCGTCCGCTCCCGCCGCCGCCTCGCCCAGGCGCAGGTCTTCGCGCAGCGGTAGCAACGGCAGGTCGGCGGCCATGGCTGCGGTGTTCAGCATCGGCCGTTCCCTCGTTACCAGCCGAGCCAGGCGCGCGCAGCGGCAATCGGCCGGCGCAGAAGGTAGTAGCCCAGCACCACCCGCTCGCCATAGAGCTTGGCCGTGCCATGCAGACCCAGGCGGCGCGATGCGACCTCGCCGTCGTCGATGCTGGCCAGCAGTCGGTAGGCCACCACGCTCTCGTCGTTGACCCGGGCCTGATAGCTGGTCTCGAGGATCCTGCCATGCAGCGGCTGCAGCGGATAGGCCGTGAGGTAGAGGGTGACCGGCGCGCCCGGCTCCAGGGCGATCGCATCGGCCACCGGCAACTGCACCCGCATCGCCGGCTGCGCCGGATCGGCCACCAGCAGGATGCGCTCTCCGGTCGCCACCGGCTTGCCCAGCCAGTCGTTCGCATCGCCATACACCGCCACGCCGGCGCGCGGCGCGACGACCTGGGTGCGCTCCAGCTGCGCCAGCACGCCCGAGAGTTCGGAGCGGCGCTGCTGCGCCTTGCCGGTGAGCACGGTGAGCTCGCTCTTGCTCTGCGGGTTGTCGAAGGCGCGCTGGCTGGCGGCGATCAGCTCCGCATCGGCCACCGCGACCTCCTTGCGCAGCACCTCGGCGCGGCTGCGCAGCGTCGTCTCGTCCAGCGTGAAGAGAAGGGCGCCATGCTCCACGGGCTGATTGGGTCGCACATGCATGCGGGCGATGACGCCGTCGATGGGCGAGCTGACGATCTGCGCCTGCCGCGAGACGATCTCGGCCGGCGCCAATGCCGTCTGCCGAACCGGCACCAGGAGCAGCGCCGCCAGCAGCGCCACGACCACCAGCACCTGCCGCCGCCCAGGCCGCCAACCCTTGAGGCGCCCTTCGCCGCTCAACGCACCCCAGCAGTAGGACCAGGTCTGGAAGAGGCCCTGCATCAGCGGCACCAGGTTCTCCTGCACCGGCTCTTCGAGCAGGAACACCACCAGGCCCAGGCGCTGCCCGTTCCTGCCGTGGATGGGCACGCACCAGGCGCCCGGCGGCCACCACTCGGCCCAGCCATCAGACACCTCGGGGGGCGGGCCGAGCGACTCGCGCGCCAGCCAGGCGGGTTCGATGTCCGTCATTTGCCGTCCCAGCCAGGGCATCGCGCGACGCAGCCACACCAGATAGGGCGAGTCCTCCTGAGGCTTGGCCAGGCCCGAGACGCACAGCAGATCGAAGCTGCCGCCGGGCCGCTGCGCGAACACCAGGGCCTGGCGGAATCGCAACAGCGGATATGCATCGTTGGCGATGCTGAAGGCCAGCGCATTGAGCGACTCAGCCGCCATGGCCTTGTCGCGCAACTCGGCCAGGGCCAGCAGCAACTGCGAGGGGATCTGGACCCGGTCGTTCACTGCGAACCGATGCTTGGAAAACGCGCCACGCCGCTCATGCCGGCGATGAGCTCGGGGTAGGCCTCGTCCAGGCGCGCCTCCAGCTCGACCGTCTGCGCCACCGCGTCGACGCGTGCATTGATGGCCGTGACCCTGGCCGGATAGGTCTTGCCGGTCTCGATGATGCTCACCTTGAATGCCTGGCCCGGCTTGAGCTGCCTGAGCATGGCCGAGGGCACGTTCAGTCGCACCTTGAGCGCGCTGTCGCTCACGATGTCGAACAGAGGCGCGCCCGCGCTGACCGTCTGGTAGGGCTTCACGTAGACCTTGGCGACGCGGGCGCCAAAGGGCGCGCGCACGAAGCAGTAGCCGGCCTGCGTCACCGCCAGCGCGCGGGCACCGATGGCCTTCTGCAGCTCGGTATTTGCCGTGGAGACCTCGATGTCGCCCACCGCATTGAGGTCGCGCATGGCGCGCTTGGCGTCCAGGTTTTGCCTGGCCTGCGCCAGTTCGGCCTCAGCCACGTTGGCGCGGGCCTGGGCCTCGTTGCACTGCAGCTGCACCAGAAGTGACCCCTTGGGCACCTGACGGCCCAGCGAGGCCTTCAGGTCGCCCAGCGTGCCGGCCATCTGGGCAGACAGGGTGGTCTCCAGTTCGGCCACGAGCAGCACGCGGATGGCCGACGGGTCGATCGCCGCCGGCATGGGCTGCGGCTGCTGCGCCATGGTGGCCGGTGCAAGCAGCCCCAGGCAGGTGGCTGCCAGCAAGGCGGACATGACGTTGGCGAGCCCGGTGCACGAGCTGCGTGGCGCATTGGCTTCGAATCGGCTTTGCATCACTTGGCAATGCTCGGGCTGCCGTCGCCGGGAACCGCGTCGACCAGCTTCTGCGTCTCGACCGTCTGCGTGATGCGTTCGATCTCGCCAGCCAGCGTCTTGAGGTCGTAGTTGTCGATGGTGGCGGGAAATACGTCCAGGCCCACCGAGTTGTACAGCCGCCCCCACGCCGCCTGCGCGGTCGATTGCGCCGCTTCACGCTGGTAGCGCGAGAGCAGGAAGCGGCCCTCGGCACGGATCAGCTCCAGGTCGGAGCCCAGCGAGGTCTTGCGGGCCGAGCGCGCATAGTCCAGCAAGTTGGTGTCCACCGTGAGGCTCTCGTTGGCGAACTGCAGCTCCTGCATCGCCAGCGAGTAGCGCAGCGCCCCGATTCGCACCTGCGTGAGCACCGCCATCGACAGCGCCACGCGGCGCATTTCGTCCGTCTCCATCTGCGACTGCTGGGCCGCGTTGAGCGAGGGGATCTGCAAGAGGCGCAGCAGGTTGATCGACACCTCGATGCCGGCGGCCTGCCAGTGGCTGTTGTAGAGCAGATTGTTCGAGTCGTAGCGCGTCGACAAGTCCACGCCAACGCTGGGCCACAGTTGGGCCTTGGCGATTTCCAGATCGCGCTGGTTCACGCGCTGGCGGTACCACTCCTCCTGGATCTCGGGGCGGCGTACCAGCGAGACCTGCTCAAGCTGGGTGAGGTCCTGGCTGAGCTTGGGCAGCGGCGGATCGGGCACGTCCACCAGTTGCATGGGCTGCGTGGGCGGCAGCGACATCAGGGCGCGCAGCTCTGCCTGGGCGAACTCCAGGTCCTGCCGGCGCTGAGTGAGCAGCGAAATGGAATCGAGCAAGGCGCGCTGGTAGGCCAGGATCTCCTGGCGCGGCAGCAGGCCGCGGTCCTGCGCCTCGCGCGCCTGGCGCAGTGCGTCATTGGTGCGCGCGAGCAGCCCGTCGACCTGCGGTAGCAGGCGCTGGGCGCCGAGCGCGCGCCAATAGGCACTGCGCACGTCCTGCAGCACGTTCTGCGCGACCTTGCGTCGGCGCTCCTCGGCCATCAAGATCTGGTCGGAGCGCTGCGCGGTGCGGTAGTAGGCCACCGCGAAATCCAGCGTGCTCCAGCTCAGGCCCAGGCCGGCGATGGTGTGGTAGCGCTCCTCCGACGTGGAAGGTCGCAGGCTCACCTGCCGATCGATGATGCCGATGGAGGTGCCACCCGAATCGTTGCTGCGCCCGCTGCGAGCCGCCGAGGCCACCAGGCGCGGCAGCATCTCGTGGCTGGACACGTCGCGCAGGTTGGCCGATAACGCGCTTTCCAGCAGCTTGAGCCGGTAGTCCAGGTTGTACTTGAGGGCGCGCGCTGCTGCCTCGTAGAAGGTGATGGAGCCGCTGACCGGCTCCTGCTGCGCGTACATCCGGGTCTGGTCGGCCTTGGCGCGCTCCCGGTTCTGGTCCTCGGTGTAGGGCTGCTCCTTGACCGCGGACGTGCAGGCCGCGAGCAGCAGCAGCGCACAAAGAAAGACCGGCGTCTTCACTCCAGGCATAGGTATCAGCCCCCTTGAATCTCGTTGAGAATCTGCCTCGGCGGTCACGGCAGGGACTCTACGGTCGACCTCGCATGTGCGCCTGGGTATGCGGCCCCGGTTCTATCTTGTCCTTGTCTCGCTGTCCATGCCCCGGGGCCCCGGGGGTCTGCTTCGGGCGCGGCCCGCCGCTTGCATCAGGCCTGCGGCAACGCCAGCTTGGCGGAATTCTTCACCTCCTCCATGACTGCGTAAGTACGGGTCTCGCGCACACCCGGCAATTGCCAGAGCACGGAACCGGCGAATCGCCGGTAGTGGTTCATGTCCGCACTGCGCGTCTTGAGCAGGTAGTCGAAGCCGCCGGCGACCATGTGGCACTCCATGATCTCCGGCTGCACCTGAACTGCCGCCTTGAACTCGTCGAAGACATTGGGGGTGGTGCGGTCCAGGAGGACCTCGACAAACACCAGCATCCCGGCGCCCAGCTTCATCGGGTTCAGGCGCGCTTCGTATCCGAGGATGTAGCCCTCGCGCGTGAGCCGCTGCACGCGGGCCAGGGCCGCAGTGGGAGAGAGACCGACGGCCTGCGCCAACTTCAGGTTGGCCATGCGGCCATCCGACTGCAGGGCAGACAGGATCCGTAGATCCAAGCGGTCCAAGCCGGTCAGGTCGGCTGTTTCCGCTAGTGAATTGTTCTTTGGAATCATTGATATTCGAACAAACATTCGGTTGGACGCGGAGCATTATGCGCATATCCACCGTTAATCCCCGAGGCAACGCCATGCCCCCCGCCGCCGCCCATTTCGACCCCGCTTCGCTCTTCCGCGGCCTTGCCGAAGCGACCCGTGACAACTCTGAACTGCGAGAGCGAATCACCCGCGCCTATCGCCGGCCGGAGTCCGAAGCCGTTGCTGAACTGTTGCCCCAGGCCGCGCTGGCACCGGAAGCCCGCAGCCGAGCGAACACATTGGCCTTGAAGCTGGCGGAGCAACTTCGCGGGCGCAAGAATTCCGCCGGGCGCGCCGGGATCGTCCAGGGGCTTTTGCAGGAGTACGCCCTGTCCTCCCAGGAGGGCGTTGCATTGATGTGCCTGGCCGAGGCCTTGCTCCGCATCCCGGACATGGCCACGCGCGATGCGCTGATCCGCGACAAGATCTCCCACGGCCAGTGGCAGGAGCACTCGGGGCGCAGCCCCTCGCTCTTCGTGAATGCGGCCACCTGGGGCTTGTTCCTGACGGGCAAGCTGGTGGCCACGCACAGCGAATCCACCCTGTCGTCCTTGCTCACCCGGCTGATCGCCAAGGGCGGCGAGCCGCTGATCCGCAAGGGCGTGGACATGGCCATGCGCATGATGGGCGAGCAGTTTGTCACCGGCGAGACCATCAAGGACGCACTGGAGCACGCGCGCGACTTCGAAGCGCAGGGCTTTCGCTACTCCTACGACATGCTGGGCGAGGCGGCCATGACGGCTGCGGATGCGGACCGGTACCGCCACGCGTACGAGCAAGCCATCCATGCGATCGGCAAGGCGTCCAACGGGCGCGGCGTGTACGGGGGGCCCGGCATCTCGATCAAGCTGTCCGCGCTGCATCCGAGGTATACCCGCGCGCAACAGGGCCGGGTGATGCACGAGCTTTACCCGGTCGTGCGAAGCCTGGTGCTGCTGGCCAAGCGCTACGACATCGGCCTGAACATCGACGCGGAAGAGGCCGATCGACTGGAGTTGTCGCTGGACCTGCTGGAGAAGTTGTGCCTCGAGCCCGACCTGGCCGGCTGGAACGGCATCGGCTTCGTCATCCAGGCCTACCAGAAGCGCTGTCCCTTCGCCATCGACTACGTGATTGGTCTTGCTCGACGCAGCCGGCGCCGACTGATGGTCCGCCTGGTGAAAGGCGCCTACTGGGACAGCGAGATCAAGCGTGCCCAGGTCGATGGGCAGGACGGCTTTCCGGTCTACACGCGCAAGGTCTACACCGACGTGTCCTACCTGGCCTGCGCCCGCAAGCTGCTCGCAGCGCCTGCCGAGGTCTATCCGCAGTTCGCCACGCACAACGCCCACACGATGGCTGCGATCTACACGCTGGCAGACCCGGACCGCTACGAACCGGGCCAGTACGAGTTCCAGTGCCTGCACGGCATGGGCGAGCCGCTTTACGAGCAGGTGGTCGGGCGCACGGAGGACGGGAAGCTCGGGCGACCGTGCCGGATCTACGCGCCGGTCGGAACGCACGAGACCCTGCTGGCCTACCTGGTACGGAGGCTTCTCGAGAACGGTGCCAACACTTCCTTCGTCAACCGGATTGCCGACCCCACCATCCCGCTGGAAGCGCTGGTCGAAGACCCGGTTGTCGCGGTGGAACGCATGGCCAGGGAGGAGGGCGCACTGGGCCTTCCCCATCCTTCCATTCCAAGTCCTCTTGATCTCTACGGGGATGCTCGCCGCAACTCTGCAGGACTGGACCTGTCGAACGAAGGCACCTTGCAGGCCCTGGAGCGATTGCTGGTGCAGGAAGCATCGGCACAGTGGTTCTCCCAGCCCATGCTGGCCGAACCCGTGACGATTGCCGGCGAGACATGGGCGCCGGTGGTGAATCCGGCCGACCGTCGGGACGTCGTCGGCAAGGTGCGGGAAGCCAGCGAGGCCGAGATCGACAGCGCCTTGCAAGCCGCGACCCGGTTTGCCCCCGCCTGGGCAGACACGCCCGCCGGGCAACGCGCAGAGGCGCTCGAGCGCGCTGCAGATGCCCTGCAGCAGAGCCTGCCGCGCCTTCTGGGCCTGCTGGCCCGCGAGGCCGGCAAGACCTATTCGAACGGCATCGCCGAGGTGCGCGAGGCCATCGACTTCCTGCGCTTCTACGCCGCACAGGCGCGCGCCGACTTCGACAGCAGCATGCACAGGCCGCTTGGCCCGGTGCTGTGCATCAGCCCGTGGAACTTCCCGCTAGCCATCTTCGTCGGGCAGATCTGCGCGGCGCTTGCCGCCGGCAACCCAGTGCTGGCCAAGCCGGCCGAGCAGACTTCGCTGATCGCCGCCGAAGCTGTGCGGCTGCTGCGCGAGGCGGGCGTCCCGCCTGCTGCGCTGCAATTGCTTCCCGGCGATGGGTCCGTCGTCGGCGCGCGCCTGGTTGCGGATGCACGCGTACATGGCGTGATGTTCACCGGCTCGACCGAGGTGGCGCGCCTTCTCCAGCGCGCGCTTGCCGGCCGTCTCGGCCCCGCGGGCTCGCCGGTGCCGCTCATCGCGGAGACTGGCGGGCAGAACGCAATGATCGTGGACTCCTCGGCCCTGGTCGAGCAGGTGGTTGCCGACGTCATGGTTTCGGCCTTCGATAGCGCGGGCCAACGGTGCTCGGCGCTGCGGGTCCTCTGCGTGCAGGAGGACGTGGCTGACCGCCTGCTGGACATGCTGCGCGGCGCGATGGGCGAGGCGACCGTCGGAAATCCGGCCTTGCTGCGTACGGACGTGGGTCCAGTCATCGACGCGCAGGCACGCGACGGCATCGAAGCGCATGTGCTGGCCATGCAGGGCCGCGGCCGCCGGGTTCATCGCCTCGGTCGCGGCAATCGCGATGTCCTGGAGGGTGGGACCTACGTGCTTCCGACGCTGATCGAGCTGGACAGCATCTCCGAGCTGAAGCGCGAAGTATTCGGTCCCGTGCTCCATGTCGTCCGTTATGAGCGCGCGGGCCTGCAGAACCTGATGGCCCAGATCGGCGCGACAGGCTACGGCCTGACGATGGGCTTGCACACCCGCATCGACGAGACGATCGGCCAGGTCGTATCGAGCGCCCACGTCGGCAACGTCTACGTGAACCGCAACATGGTGGGCGCGGTCGTCGGCGTGCAACCCTTCGGTGGCGATCGCTTGTCAGGGACGGGGCCCAAGGCTGGTGGGCCGTTGTATCTCTATCGACTGCTCGCAAAAGGCCCTTCGGACGTGCTCGCCCGCGCAGGCGAGCACGGGCTGCCTGGGTCGACAGCGGAAGGCGAGTCCGCCGCTCCGGTGCCGGCGTTCGAGTCGCTGCTGAAATGGATTGCAAAGCACCGCGATCAGCGCGATGCGGCGCAATGCCAGCGCCTGGTGCAGCTGGCGGGCGATCGCAGGGCCCGGGTGGTGATCGGGCCGACTGGCGAGCGCAACGTCTACTCTCTCCTGCCCCGGGAGGCGGTGCTTTGCCTCGCGGCGTCGGAGCAGTCCCTGCTGCTGCAACTGGCTGCCGCGCTGACCGTGCGCTGCCGGGCCATCTGGCCGTCTGCGCCCGGCACGCAGGCACTTCTCGCGAGCCTGCCGCTGGACGTGCAGGAACACATCGCCTTGGCCAAGGACTGGACCCAGCCGGGCGTCGAGTTCGACCTTGCCCTGCACCAGGGCGGCGAGGCCGATCTGCTCGCGGCCCTGGCGCAGCTGGCGCTGCGCGATGGACCCATCGTGAGCCTGCGCCGCTTCGCCGCAGAGTGCGATGACCTTCCCATGGAGGCCCTGGTCATCGAGCGGGCCGTGAGCACCAATACGGCGGCAGCCGGCGGCAATGCGAGCCTGATGACGATTGCCTGACGCGCTGCCTGCGCTGCGGCGGCGAGTTCCGAATCGCTTCCCGGCATTCCGGTGCCGGTGCCCAGCTTCTCCTTGATCTGGCTCTGCAGGTTGGAGACGGTCTTCGGACTCAGGTGCAGCACGCGGGCGCATTCGGCCGAAGACTCGCCGCGTGAAAGCAGGCGTAACACCCCGAACGCGCGCGGCATGAGCATTCCTCTCCTTGTCATGGAAGCACGCGCGACCCGCGGCTCCAGTGCCAGTTGCACGCGGGGTGCCGTGGTCGAACAGGGAAGATTTCCCGGCGTGAACGGGACGCCCTGCCTGTTGGCATTTGTGGCCGGCGGCAATCATGTTTTGCGCCGCTCAGAATGTTTGACGCAGGGCGAGCTTTCGCTACATTCGCGAGTCGGCAGTGCGTCCAGAAGAGACGTGCAAGTGAAAAGAAAGTCAGGGAGGAAAAAATGTCATCACCGGCAGGCATCGGCGCGAGCACGCGCACGCTTCGCATTCACAGCGAAGCAATTCCACTGGTTCAGGGCGCTCCGGTTCTCGAGCCCGTTCGGCTCGCCGGGCGCGAAGGCGTCAACAGCCTTTTCGAATACGAGCTCCGGCTCAAGTCCACCACCGCGTACATCGGGGCAACGAGCGCAGCCGATTTCGACCTCGACGCCTTCCTCGGCCGAGAAATCTCCTGTTCGATCCAGCTCGATGGGGCCGGCGAATTTCGGCCCGGCGCAGTCGGGACGGCCGTGGACCATATAGGCGCAGGCGTCCGCGAGATCAATGCACTCATCACCGATGCGGCCGTCCTCGGCGAAGTCGGCCGCGCTGTGCAGTACAAGCTGACACTGCGCCCGTGGCTGCACCTGGCGACGCTGGAGACCGACTGCAAGGTGTTCCAGAACAAGACCGTCGTCGACATCCTCGACGAGTTGCTCGCCGACTACAACTACCCCGTGGAGAAGCGCCTCTACGGCCTGGATCGCGCAGACGGCCGGCTCTACCCGGTACGCGACTACCAGACCCAGTACAACGAAAGCGACTTCGCCTTCTTCGAGCGCCTGTGCCAGGAATGGGGCATCAGCTATCACTTCGAACACAGCCGGGGGCACCACCGGCTCGTCCTCTGTGACGCGATGGCCGCGTACGGGGAGAACGCGAGCGAAGCCTATCGACAGGTCGAGTTCCATCCTCCCGGCTGGAAGGTGGATGCCGAATACCTGCACAGCTTCACGCCCGAGCACCACCTCACCAGCGGCAGATACACCACCCGCGACTATGACTACACCCGCCCGCGCGCCGACCTGACGCAAACCCGCCAGGAGCCCCGGCCCACGGGCCTGGCCGACGCCGAGGTCTATCACTGGCACCATGCACAAGCCGGCAGCCACTACGCGCAGCCTCGCGCTGGCAGCCACGGCGACACCGACCCGCAGGAAGAAGCCAGGCACCTCGCATTGCTTCGCATGCAAGCCCTGCGCACCCATGGCGCACGGGCCCAGGCCAGCGGCAATCTGCGTGGCATGGTGCCGGGCTGCACGTTCAAGCTCGCGAAGCATCCGCAGGCGCGCGCGAATGCGGAGTATCTGATCCTGGACACGTCGTTCCTGATCGAGGATGTGGCGCAGGAGGCGGGCGACGACGCAAAGCGCTCCCAGCACTGGCAGGTGAGCGTGGACCTCGCGGCCCATCCGATCAGGGAGCCGCTGCGCCCCGCGCTCACGTATGCCAAGCCCCATAGCCCAGGGCCGCAAACGGCCCGTGTCGTCGGCCCCGAGGGACAGAGCCTCTGGACCGATGAATTCGGCCGAATCAAGGTCCAGTTCCCGTGGGACCGCATCGGTCAAAGGAACGAGCACAGCTCTTGCTGGGTCAGGGTTTCCAGCCCATGGGCGGGCAACCAGCTGGGCGGCATGCAGCTCCCCCGCATCGGCCAGGAGGTCATCGTCGACTTCATCGGCGGCGACCCCGACCTGCCGATCTGCACCGGCCGAGTTCACAACCAGTTGAACCTTCCGCCCTGGCAACTGCCTGGCCAATCGGCCCTGAGCGGTTTTCGAAGCAGGGAGCTCACCAAGGAAGGCGGCAACGGCGCGGGCGGGCGGAGCAATCACCTGATCCTCGACGACACCGAGTCGAAGATCCAGGCTCAACTCAAGAGCGACCACAAGCACAGTCAGCTCAGCCTCGGCCACATCACCCGCATCGAGGACAACGCCGGGCGCAAGGACGAACGCGGAGAAGGCTTCGACTTGCGCACGGACGCCCATGGCGCCATCCGCGCCAAGGATGGGCTGTACCTCAGCGCCGAAGGCAGGGAGCAGGCCCGGTCGCACGTCCTGGACATGGGCGAGACGGTGTCGCGGCTGACCCAGGCCCACGACCGGCACGACACCCTCGCCTCGCTGGCCGAGCACCACAAGGCGCAGGAAGCCGGCGAAGACCAGAAGGCTGTCGCCGATGACCTCAAGGCGCAGAACGAGGAAATCAAGGGGACGAGCGAAGGTGGCAAATTCCCGGAGCTCGCACGGCCGCATCTGGTCGCATCCAGCCCCGCAGGCATCGAGACCAGCACGGGCGGCACGACTCACATCGCCAGCGGCGAACACACGGCGATCACCAGCGGGGCGCACACCAGCATCGCGAGCGCACGGAGCTTTTTTGCGAGCGCGCTGGATGCCGTCTGCCTGTTCGCCTACAAGGCGGGCGTGCGCATCTTCGCAGGCAAGGGCGCGGTGCAGATCCAGGCGCAGGACGACCGGATCGAACTGATCGCCAAGCGGGCCATCGAACTCATCAGCGAGTCGGACTGGATCCGGCTCAAGGCGAGAAAAGGCATCTCGTTCGAGGTGCCCGGACACTCGTTCACGATGACCGACACCAAAGGGTTCGAGGCGTTGACCGGCCAGGCCTTCCATATCTGGTCTTCCGACTTCCAGACCTTCGGCCCCAAGGCACCGCCCACAGCCTTGCCGATCCTGCCCGAGAGCACCTGCATTCCGTGCATGCTGAAGGCCGCGCGCGCTGGCAGCCCCACCTCCGCGATCTGAGGCGCGGCGCATGAATGGCTACATCCTCATGGATGGCGCGATGATCCATCACGCCGTCAGCACCTCGAAGTGGTTCGCCTCGCCAAGCCCCATGTTTGCTCCCTTGATGCCCAAGACGGAGCAGCACCTTGCGGGCCCCATCCTCATCTCGGAGGAAGTCGCGCTGGAGCTCCCAAACAAGGCCGAGATCCTGCGGCTGATCGACTGCTACCCGCGCCGCCTGCACATCGCATTTCTTCAGTCATCCGCAACGCTCGAAGAACTGGCGCAGCATCTGCGCCACTACGTCTATTTCGCCGACGACACGGGCTTGGCGTATGGCCTGCGCATCGGGGACTCTCGCGTCATGGCGTACCTGCCACAAGTGCTTGCCCCAGACCAATGGGACGCCATCACCGGACCGCTCGCCAGGTGGGCAGTTCACAAGCGAGAAGGCGAGACTTATGAGCTCTCGCTCAGCGAGTCGCGCCTGCAACGCACGCAGCCTCCACAGCCGCTACGCCTCACCGACGAGCAGGTCGGGCGCCTGATGGACGAGGGCGAGCCGGATGTCCTGCTGCATCACATCGGGAAGGACGTCGGCCTCGGCGAAGAGAAATTCGCGCTGAGCCGCTATGAGGCCGCGTGCAAATGCATCCGTCATTGGAAGGCCAGCGGAAGCACGGACAGAAGGGTGCTTGTCGACTTTCTGAGGCAGCTCTTCAACGAGGGCACGCAATACCGGAACGACGAGGCGTTCATGCACAGCCTGTTGGGTACGGCCGCTGCGAATGTGCGATGACAACGACGGGTGGCTGTTCAATGAGTGCAGTTGCGATCCAGCAGCGCGACGCTGCTCAGGGAGCATGGAGAAACCATCCAGAGAAGCGACGCGACGGTCTACGTGCTCTCGCCAGCGAGAAGCCGCACCCGGCCGGAGGCAGCAGGACAACCGACGGGCGCAATCACGACATGAGGAAATCGAAGACCTTTTCTTCGGAGCCGCAGCGAGCCAGAGCCCGAAGATGGCAGTTCGAAGTGGGTCGCCGGAAGTGTGCGGCTGTTGCGGCCTTGACGGTCGCTTCATTTTTCGCGGGTTGCGCGAGCACGGCCGACGACCTTGTGCCTGATAAAGACAAGGTCGGTGTGCCCATCGGGCTTGTGACTCACTACGGATCGTGGATCGGAGTTCCTGACGCCTATCTCGACGGGGAGCCGATCACAAGCGTATCCGGGTGGGGGCAGAGCGGAAGCCTGTGCTGCCTGCTGCTGCCGCGCGAGATCCCAAAAGAACGAATGATGGTCAGGGTGCGCTGGATTACCTATCGAAGCAATGTCGAAGAGAAGCTGGAGCATGACGTTACTGTGCCCGTGAACTTCGCGGTTGCACCCGGCAAAGGTGGCTCGGGGCTATACGTGCATCTGTTGCCGGGTCATAAGGCAGAAGTCTGGTACTCGGGCCCGATGCCAGGAAGCACGTTGTACCTAGGTCCTGCGTATCCGAAGGGGCCGGCCCCAGTCTACGAACCTGTGCCCGGCGAGAAACCGCAACCGACGAGCGACAACTAAGAAAGCCAAAGGGAGCAACTACAACCATGAGCACATTCAAGACCGTTCTCCAGCCCGCGGACGTGAAATGTCCATCTTCGCTTGCGCAATGCAGTCCACAGCAATGCGAAACCACGATGAACATACGACCGAAGAATAGACGCGTTCAATACGGTCGCCCTGGTGAATGCCATTGGAGCAGGGCGGAGGCTCCGATGAGCACGCTCGGGACCTTTCGACCGTCACATCCAACAGGAGCCAAGAGATCCTTCATCGATATTGTCCGTTGCATCCTGGCGACCATAGCGGCGGCTCTAATAGTTGCGGGCTGTTCGAACACGGCCTATGACCTTGTGCCCGACAAGAACAAGATGGGTGTGCCGGTCGGCGTAGTGACGCACTACGGTTCCAAGATCGGGTTGCCAGACATTTATCTGGACGGGCATTGGCTCGGAAGCGCGGCGGGCTGGGGAGGGGGCACCGCGGGACGATGTTGCGCACTGTTGCCACGCGAGATTCCCAATGGGCCAGTGATGGTCAAGGTGAAGTGGATCACCTATCGCAGCAATGTCGAAGAGAAGCTGGAGCACGAGGCGACTGTGCCTGTGAACTTTGCCGTCAGACCTGGAGATAGTTCGGGCGTATACGTCCACTTGTTGCCTGGCCATAAGGCAGAAGTGTGGGTGAGTTGGCCGGCCCCGGGAAGCACTGAGTACCCCGGGCCTGCCTATCCGCGAGGCCCAGCAAAGGTCTACGCGCCTTTGCCCGGCGAGAAGCCGCAACCCACAAGCGACGACTAAGACACCCTAAGGGAGTAATCACAACCATGAGCACATTCAAGACCGTTCTACAGCCCGCGGACGTGAAATGTCTGCCTTCGCTCGCGCATTGCCGTCCACATGAATGCGAGTTCACGCTGAACATCGGACTTTTCTTCGACGGCACAGACAACAACCGACAGAAGCCGGAAGAGGTCGCAAACCCTGGACTGAATACCAACGTGACAAGGCTCTGGCAGGTCTATCGCGATGATCCCAATGAGGGGCACTTTCCGCATTACGTTTCAGGCGTCGGCACACCCTTCTACGAACTTGACAAAGAGGAAGCCGAATCCTTTGGTGGACCGGGCGGCGCTGGCGGCGAGGCTCGCATCCTCTATGGGCTGTTGCAGGTCGTCAATTCGGTGCACCAGTTCATCAACAATCAAAAACTGCGTTTCCGAGTTGAGCAACTCGCTGCCTTGTGTTCAACGGCCCGTGTTCCAACTCCCAACGCGGAAAGCCCCACCCAGCAGCCGCCCCGCATGACGCCCGAACAGCAGATCCTCGATTCCCTCGATCTGCCCTACGGCCTCGTCGGCGCGGACGACCGCACCAGCTTCGGCGCGAAGATCAAGGGCGAGCGCCACAAGTTCTTTTCCCGGATCCGCCAGGAACTGACCCAGCAGGTGCTCGCGCGCAAGACGCTCCCGAGGATCGGCGCGATCTACATCGATGTCTTCGGATTCAGCCGGGGCGCAGCACAAGCTCGCGTGTTCTCGAACTGGCTGCACGAGTACATGCTGATGGGAGGCCAGCTGTTCGGCGCGCCGAGCTACGTTCGCATGCTGGGTCTGTTCGATACCGTCGCTTCGGTAGGCCTGACCAATGCCATCGGAAGCAGCGGCCACAACGCATGGGCCACGGAAAAAAACCTGCTGATCGACCCCGAGGTCAAGAACTGCGTGCACTATGTGGCCCTGCATGAGCTGCGCACCAACTTCCCCTTGGACAGCGTGGCACGGGCCGACGGCCTCATTCCGGTCAACTCCCATGAGCACCATTGCCCCGGCGCGCACAGCGATGTAGGTGGCGGTTATGCCGCGGGCGACCAGGGCAAGGGCGTTCGTCTTCAGGCGGACGACCCGCGTCAAGCCGGGCTCAGCCCCGTCAAGGACGATCAGCGCCTGCTCTCCCTGCTGCCGCTCAACGAGATGTACCGCGCGGCATTGAAATCGTGCTCCGGGCACGAAGACATCCCGTGGATCAACATCTATATGCAGAAGGCCAAGGACCAGGGGTTGTGGGCGCGCTTCGGCCTGGACGGTCTCGACGATGTCCGGGCGGCGGTCGCCTCCTACTTCGAGCAGGCGGGCGTGCCGACCAGCCCGAGTCCCGACACCCGCGACGCGCTGCGTCAACATGGCTTGCGCTATCTGGCGTGGCGTTTGAAGGTCACCCAGGAGAAGCGCTTCGAGAAGCTGGACAGCGTGCGCTACGCCTATCGCTTCGACACCAAGGGGTTGGAGTACTACCGGCAGGGGCAGTCCTTGTTCAGCAGCCAGATCGGATTGCTGGAGAGGGGCGAACCGGCAATCAATCTTTTCGACAGCAAGACCACCTATCAGGGCTTCAATCGCCACGCACCGGAAATCCTCAAGGATATGAAGCGGATGAAGATCGGGCCTGCGCTGGAAGAGTTCTTCGATCGATGGGTGCACGACTCCTACGCGGGCTTCATCGGGAAGTTCAAGGAGAACGGAGGCAATACGGTCCATCTGGCCGCGGAGGCGCAGCGCTACGTGCGCTGGCGCGAGCTCTATCAAGGCAGCAACGAAGGGCTCAACGCGCTCTTGCAGCCCGGCGTGGATGGCAAGGCAGCGAGGTCCGCATGAGCGACCAGCGAAAAGGCGGTGCGAACGATGACGACGACGTCATACGCGTTGGCGATGTCAAACCCGGCGAGCCGGCGCAGATCTACCTGACGCCCTATGGGGTGGTCGTCAACCAGGTGGGCGGCGCTACCTGGCATGCAGCGCACGGCAGCACGATGACGCTGCACGCCGACAACAGTGTCGAGATCAGGAATCCGACGGTGAGGCGCATCGAGATCGACGACGCGCTTCTGATCGTGGACTACCGGATGATGCGGACTCCGGATACGACTTCGCACGTAATGGAATTCGAGGGCGGAGGCGTGTTCGCCTATCTGCAGGACGGGCAGGGGAAGGTGATCGAGATGGCCCTGCGTGGCGGCGCGTACATGAAGGCCGATTGGAGCGGCAACCTGCGCATCTTCGGCTGCGCGCCCGATACCGACGCCGAGGCCGCCCATGCGTGACGAGCACGGCAGGCCCGCCGTTCGCTTAGGCGACACGACCGACCATGGCGGCGAAGTGATCACCGCGCTGGACATCCACGTCCACGGGCGGCGGGTCGCCGCCCAAGACTGCCTGACGCGCTGTCCTCGTTGCGGCGGCGAGTTCAGGATCATTCCCCGGCTGTCCGGTGCCAGGCACAAGGGGCGAATACTGGCGTTCGACGGGGATCTCACGGAGTGCGGGGCGAAACTGATCTCGAGCCTGAGGACTTGAGTCGAGCCTGACCCTGCTCGCGCCATGCAGTGGCGCGGAGCAATGTCCGGTTGTCCCTCAGGTATTGCCAGGGGGTATCAACCCATGGCTGATCGCCAGGTGCGCCATCGCGGCGCTGGTGCCGGTGCCCAGCTTCTCCTTGATCTGGCTCTGCAGGTTGGAGATGGTCTTGGGGCTCAGGTGCAGCACGCGGGCGCATTCGGCGGGCGACTCGCCGCGCGAGAGCAGGCGGAACACCTCGAACTCGCGCGGGGTGAGTTGCGCGAAGGCGGGCGCGCGCGCGGCACTGTGCAGCCAGTGCTGCGGCAGGCCGGGGCTCAGGTAGCGCCGGCTGGCCAGGGCGCTGTGCACCGCCTCGATCAGGCTGTCGGGCGCGCAGCTCTTGGAGACGAAACCCAGCGCGCCCAGCTCGAAGGCGCGGTGCACCAGCATCTCGCTGTCGTGCATGCTGAAGACCAGCGTGCGCGCCTGCGCCGAGCGCTCGCGCAGCCGGTGGATCAGGTCCAGGCCGCTGCTGCCGGGCAGTGCGACGTCGGTGATGGTGATGTCGGGCTCGTGCGCGACGAAGTGGGCGTAGGCCTCGTCCACGCTGCCGGCCTGGGCCACCACCGTCATGTCGCCGTCCTGCTCGAGCAGGTGCTGGTAGCCGGTGCGCACCACCGGATGGTCGTCGACCAGGAGCAGCCGGATCATGCGGCCAGGCCCACGCCGGCCGCCACCTGCAGCGGCAGGTGCATGCGCACCTGCGTGCCGCAGCCGGGCGCGCTGCGGGTCTCGAAGCTGCCGCCCAGCGCCGCGGCACGCTCGGTCGCGCCCAGCAGGCCGAAGCCTTTCGATGGAGCGTGCGCGGCCAGGCCGCGGCCGTCGTCCTGCACGTGGAGCACCACGCTGTCGGGCGTGGCCACCAGGGCGATCTCCACCTGTGTGGCCTGCGCATGCCGCATCACGTTGACCAGTGCCTCCTGCGCCACGCGGTAGATGGTGGTGTCCATGGCCTCGCCGCAGCGGCGCAGTTCGCCCTGCGGGTGGAAGCGGCAGGCCACGCCGCTGCGCGAGGCCCAGTCGTCGCACAGGGATTGCAGGGCGGCGACCAGGCCGAGTTCGTCCAGCTCGGCCGGGCGCAGCCGGCGCAACAGGCGGCGCACGCCGGCCTGCAGCAGTTCGGCCGACGAAGCGGCGCGCCTAGCGGCCGCGCCGATCTGCTCGAGCGACTGCGCGCGCTGGATGTAGGTGGCCTCGATGCGGATGGCGGTGCAGTGCTGGGCCAGCTCGTCATGCAACTCGCGTGCGAGGGACTGTCGCTCGCTGTCCTGGACCGCGATCAGCTGCTGCGTCAGCTCGCGGTTGCGCGCCAGGAGGCGCGCGGCTTCGTTGCGGCGCCGCCAGGCGTACCAGGCCAGCGTGACGGAGAGCACCAGCAGGGCCAGCGGAATCTCGTCGACCTGCCACTTCTCCAGGCGGGCGGTGAGGTGGGCCATGCGCTCGTGCAGCTCGAAGCGGGTTGCCAGCACGAAGGTCGCGAGCGGCAGCAGCACGACCCACAACAGGTCGCTGCGGCCGGCGCGGCCAGGCGCCGGGATGGGTCCGGGAACTTTCATGGCGTGGTCTCCACTTGCCGTTGGCACGCACGAATAAACAAGGGCCCATGTTAAGGACCAATCGCCCGCGCCGTGCGCGCGGCGCTGTGAATCAGCCCAGCTCGACCAGGACCGGCTGGTGATCGGAGACCTGCGTGGCTCCGTCCACCTCGATGCGGCGCAGGCGCGGCACGAGGCTGTCGCTCAGGAAGACGAAGTCGCAGGCGACGGGCTCGGGCCCGTAGCGCCGGTCGAACAGCCGGAAGGTGGGCGCGTGCGTTGCGCCGCTGCCGTACTGCGCGCGCCAGGCATCGTGCAGCGCATGCTGCGAGCCGTCGGTCAGCGAGAAGGGCTGCTGCACCGCCGCATAGGCCGGGTCGCTGGGCGGCATGTTGAAGTCGCCGCACAGGATGGCCTGCTGCGTGTGCAGCTTGGGCTGGAAGGGCGTGCCGAGGTCGGCAGGCAGCTCGGGTGTCGGCGGCGCGGCGGCTTGCGCACAGCCTTCGGCGTGCAGGGCGCGCAGGGCCTCGGCCTGTGCGCTGCGCTGGGAGGCGGAGTAGTACTCCAGGTGCGTGGTCATCACCCTCAGGGCGCCCAGCCCGGGGCTGCGCAGCGTGACGCTGGTGCACATGCGCGGCATGCTGCCCACCGCCGGGTCGGCCGGCCAGGGCAGCAGGTGATGCTGCACCCGCGACACCGGCAGGCGCGTGGCGATGAGGTTGCCAAAGCGCTGCTCGCGGCCGCGTTCGGTGATCTCGTGCACCGCCGGCCCGAAGAAGAGCCGGAAGCCCGGCAGCAGTTTCGCCAGCTCGGCCGGCTGGTCGCCAGGCGAGCCGGCCATGCCGTCGAAGCCCTGCGCGATCTCCTGCAGGCACAGCACGTCGAAGTCGGCCATGCTCCGCGCGTGCTCGACGATGCGCTTCGGGCTGACGAGGCCGTCCAGGCCGCGGCACCACTGGGTGTTCCAGGTGATCAGCTTCATGGCTACTTGATGCCCGCCCGCATGAAGCTCTGCACGAACTGCCGTTGGAAGAGCAGGAAGGCCACCAGCAGCGGCGCCGAGGTCATCAGCGTGGCTGCGGTGATGATGGACCAGTCCACCCCCTGGTCGACCGAGGAAAACACCTGCAGCCCCACCGTGAGCGGCCGCGCGTTCTGGCTGTTGGTGATGATGAGCGGCCACAGGAAGTTGTTCCAGTGGAAGCTCACCGACACCAGCGCGAAGGCGGTGTAGATTGGCCGCGCCAGCGGCACGTAGACGCGCCACAGCACCTGCATGGCGTTGGCGCCTTCCACCCGCGCGGCCTCGTCGAGTTCCTTGGGGATGCCCAGGAAGGTCTGGCGCAGCAGGAAGATGGCGAAGGCCGAGGCGAAGTAGGGGAGGCCGATGGCCAGCAGCGTGTCCACCAGGCCCAGGCGGGCCATGGTCTTGTAGTTCTCCACCACCAGGATGTCCGGCATGATCATCAGCTGCACCAGCACCAGGGCGAACGCGATGTTGCGCCCCGGGAAGCGGTAGCGCGCGAAGGCGAAGGCGGCCAGGGTGCCCAGCACCAGTTGTACCGCGAGGATCATGACCACCAGCAGCGTGGTGTTGAGGAAGTAGCGCGCGAAGGGCGCCGCCACCCAGGCGCGGCGGAAGTTGTCCAGCGTGAGCGGCGCGCCCAGGTCTAAGCGGGTCGAGAACTCGGCCGGGTGGAAGGCGGTCCAGAAGGCGTAGGCCAGCGGCAGCACCCACAGGATCGCCAGCAGCCAGGCTGCGAGCGTGTCCAGCCAGCCGGGCTCGTTGTAGGCCATGGGCTGCGGCGTTCGCGACTTCATTTGTAGTGCACCCGCTTGTCCAGCACGAAGAACTGGAAGAGGGCGATGCCCGCCAGCACGGCCACCAGCACCACCGTGATGGCCGAGGCGTAGGCCGTGTCCCAGAAGCTGAAGCCGACTTCGTACAGGTGGTAGAGCAGCAGGATGGAAGCGTTGTCCGGCCCGCCGCGCGTCAGCACGAAGAGGTGGTCGACCATGCGGAAGGCGTTGATGAAGGCGTTGACCAGCACGAAGAGCGTGGTGGGCATGAGCAGCGGCCACTGCACCCGGCGGAAGAAGTACCAGCGCGAGGCACCCTCGATGGCCGCGGCCTCGCGCAGGCTCGGATTGAGCGACTGCAGCGCGGCCAGGTAGAAGATCATGAAGAAGCCGGCTTCCTTCCAGATGGCCACCAGCGTGACCGCGCCCAGCGCGGTGGACGGGCTGCCCAGCCAGTTGTGCGAAGGCAGGCCCAGCGCGCCGGTGATCTGCTCCAGCAGGCCGTACTGCGGCGTGTAGAAGAACAGCCAGATGTTGGCCACCGCGATCATCGGCAGCACGGTGGGCGTGAAGTAGGCCATGCGCAGGAAGGCACGGCCGGCGATGCGCTCGTTGACCCACAGGGCCATCACCAGCGCCAGGCCGATGGAGGCCGGGATGGTGGCGCTGGCGAAGATCAGGTTGTTGCGCACCGCCTTCCAGAACACCGGGTCGCTCACCATGACCTGGTAGTTTTCCAGCCCCACCCACACCGCCGGCCGGGCACCGCGCGGCGTGGAATAGAAGCTGTCTATAAGGGTCGAGACCGCCGGCCAGTGGGTGAAGCCCACCAGCAGCACCAGGGCCGGCAGCAGCATCAGCCAGGCGTGGACGGCAGTGCGGTTCCTCATCGTGTGGTGCGCTCCCCGGTCTACTTGTAGGAACGGAGGATGCGGTCGGCTTCGGCCTGGGCGTCCTTCATCGCCTGGGCGGGCGTCTTGCTGCCCGTCAGCGCAGCCTGCAGGCCGTCGTTCAGCGCCTTGGTCACGCGCTGGTTGTCATGCGTGGAGAACTCGGCCACCGACACCGGCAACTGGTCGCGTGCCACCAGCGCGGGCGGGAACTCCTGGCCGTACTTCTTGAGCGTCTCGGTGGCATAGGCCGCCTCGGACACGCCCACGTAGCCGGTCTCCATGCTCCAGGTGGCGGCGCGCTCGGGCTGCGTCACCCACTTGACGAACTTGAAGGCCGCTTCCTGCTGGGCCGGCGAGGACTTCTTGAAGATGTAGAAGTTGCCGCCGCCGGTGGGCGAGCCCTTGCGGGTGTTGCCGGGGATCATGCCCACGCCGAAGGGAAAGCCCGCGCTCTTGCGGATGTTGGTCAGGTTGCCGGTGGTGGTGAAGATGATGGCGGCCTTCTTCTCGAAGAAGTCCTTGGGGGTGGTGCCCCACTCGACCACGCCGGGCGGGTGCACGCCGGCCTTGCCCAGGTCCACCCAGTACTGCAGCGCCTCGACCACCTTAGGGTCGTCGAAAGTCACCTTGGTGCCCGCCTCGTTGGCCAGGATGGCGCCGTTGGGCGTGGTCAGCGTCTGGAACAGCCAGTAGGGGAAGCCGCTGGAAGGAATCTGCACACCCCACTGCGTGACCTTGCCGCTGGCGTCCTTCTTGGTGAGCTTGGCGGCCATGCTCTTGAGTTCGGCCCAGTTGGCCGGGCCCTTCTCGGGGTCCAGGCCGGCTTCCTTGAAGGCCTCCTTGTTCCAGTACATCACCACGGTGGAGCGCTGGAATGGAATGCCCCAGGTCTTGCCGCCGGTCTGGCTGTTGGCCATGAAGGCCTTGTAGAAGCTGCCCATCCAGGCCTTGTCCTCGGCCGTTTTGGCCAGGCTGTCGAAGGGCACGATGGCGTCTTCGTCGATGAGCGTGAACATGTCGGTGGACAGCAGCACCGAGGTCACCGGCGGCGTGCCCGACTTGTGGGCCGTCAGCGCCTTGACGATGGTCTCCTGGTAGGTGCCGGCATAGATGGGCGTGACCTTGATGCCGGGGTTCTCCTTCATGAAGCCCTCGGCGAAGCCGTCGATGGTCTTGGCGATCGGGCCGCCCACGGCCACCGGGTAGTAGAACTGCAGGTCGACCGGCGCCTGGGCCTGCACGGCCGATGCGCTGGCCAGAAGGCCGCCGGCGGCGGCGAGTTGCCAGAAGGCGGCGCGCAGGAATGTCTTTCTTTGCATCTTCTTGTCTTTCCTTGGATGGAGATGAGAACTTGGAAAAGGGGCCTAGTGAACCCGCCGGCCCTGGGCGTCGAAACCATGCGCGTCGGCGGCCTGCCAGGCCAGCCGCACGGCCGTGCCGGGCGCGACCTGGTGCTGGCCCTCGGTGCGCACCAGCAGCGATTCGCTGCCCACGCTGCAGCGCAGCACGAGGTCGGCGCCCAAGTACTCGGCGCTCTGCACCACGGCATCGAAACCCTCGCCGGCGCCGGCCAGGCGCACCGCCTCGGGGCGCACGCCCAGCGTGGCGGCGGGCACGCCGGTGGCCACGTCGCTGCCCGCGATGCGGCCACCCTCTAGCGCGACCAGGTTCATGGGCGGCGTGCCGATGAAGCGCGCCACGAAGGTGGTGGCCGGGCGGGCGTACAGCTCGCGCGGGGCGCCGGCCTGCTCGATGCGGCCTTGCGACAGCAGCACCACCTGGTCGGCCATGCTCATGGCCTCGGCCTGGTCGTGCGTCACGTAGATCACCGTCAGGCCCAGCTGGCGCTGCAGCTCTCGCAGTTCGCGCCGCATCTCCTGGCGAAGCTGTGCGTCCAGGTTGGACAGTGGTTCATCCATGAGACAGACCTTGGCCTGCGCCACCAGCGCCCGGCCCAGGGCCACGCGCTGCTGCTGGCCGCCCGAGAGCTGCGAGGGCTTGCGCTCCAGCAGGGCGGCCAGGCCAAGCAGGTCGGCCGTCTCCTTCACCCGACGCTCGCTCTCGGCTGCCGGCACCTTGCGCACCGACAGGCCGAAGCCGATGTTCTGCGCCACCGAGAGATGCGGGAACAGCGCGTAGTTCTGGAACACCATCGCGATGCCGCGCTGGGCGGGTGGCAGGGTGGTGACGTCCTTGCCGTCGATGAGCACCTGCCCGGCCGTGGCGCTTTCCAGGCCGGCGACGATCCGCAGCGTGGTCGACTTGCCGCAGCCCGAGGGGCCTAGAAAAACGCAGAAAGAAGCTGCGTGGATGGCGAGATTTACGCCATGCAATGCGGTACTCTCGCCCCAGGACTTGGCGACGCCAACAAGCTCTACGGAAGACATCGCCGGAGTTTAGGGGCGACGTGTGACAGATCGTTGCAGATAACGTTGGTGTTTTCCTGAGACGGCGGGTTCATCTAATCTCGCTACAGTGGTTCGGCCCCCTTGGGGAAGTTGTACAAAGAAGGAAGGACAAATCATGAGCAAGAAGGTCGCATACGTCACCGGCGGCATGGGAGGTATCGGAACCGCCATCTGCCAGCGCCTACACAAGGATGGCTTCACGGTCATCGCCGGTTGCGGTCCCACCCGTGACTACGCCAAGTGGCTGGCCGAGCAGAAGGCGCTGGGCTTCGACTTCCACGCCTCGGTGGGCAACGTCGGCGACTGGCAGTCGACCGTCGAGGCCTTCGGCAAGTCCAAGTCCGAGATCGGCAGCATCGATGTGCTGGTGAACAACGCGGGCATCACGCGCGACCGCATGTTCGTGAAGATGACGCCCGAGGACTGGAGCGCCGTCATCGAGACCAACCTCAACAGCATGTTCAACGTCACCAAGCAGGTGGTGGGCGACATGGTGGAAAAGGGCTGGGGCCGCATCGTCAACATCAGCTCGGTCAACGGCGCCAAGGGCCAGGCCGGCCAGACCAACTACTCGGCCGCCAAGGCCGGCATGCACGGCTTCACGATGGCGCTGGCGCAGGAGCTGGCCACCAAGGGCGTGACGGTCAACACCGTGAGCCCGGGCTACATCGGCACCGACATGGTCAAGGCCATCCGCCAGGAAGTGCTCGACAAGATCGTGGGCACCATCCCCGTCAAGCGCCTGGGCGAGCCCAGCGAGATCGCCTCGATCATCTCGTGGCTGTCCAGCGACGAGGGCGGCTATTCCACCGGCGCCGACTTCCCGGTCAACGGCGGCCTGCACATGCACTGAGATGCCCATGGACAACCCATAGGACAGGAAACCCGCCTCGGCGGGTTTTTTTGTGCCTGCCCGAACCAGGAGGACAAGATGGAAACCGCGACGACAGCTACAAGAGACAAGCTTCCCCTGTATCGCTCGCTCTACGTCCAGGTGATCACGGCCGTGGTCATCGGGATCCTGCTGGGGCACTTCTGGCCCTCGCTGGGCGAGACGATGAAGCCGCTGGGCGACGCCTTCATCAAGCTGATCAAGATGCTGATCGCCCCGATCATCTTCTGCACGGTGGTGGTGGGCATCGCCGGCATGGAAGACATGAAGAAGGTGGGCAAGACCGGCGGCCTGGCCTTGCTGTACTTCGAGATCGTCAGCAGCATCGCGCTGGTGGTGGGGCTGGTGCTGGTCAACGTGTTCAAGCCCGGGGCGGGCATGAACATCGACCCGGCCTCGCTGGACACGCGGGCGCTGGCGGCCTACACCGGGCCGGGCAAGATGGAAGGCACGGTCGACTTCCTGCTGCACATCATCCCCAACACGGTGGTGGACGCCTTCGCCAAGGGCGAGATCCTGCAGGTGCTACTGATCGCCGTGCTCACGGGTTTCGCACTGCACCGCTTCGGCGGGCGCGGCACGCTGGTGTTCGACATGATCGAGAAGAGCTCGCACGTGCTCTTCGTGATCATCGGCTACGTCATGAAGCTGGCGCCCATCGGGGCCTTCGGCGCGATGTCCTTCACCATCGGCAAGTACGGCATCTCCTCGCTGTTCTCGCTGGGCAAGCTGATGGGCACCTTCTACCTGACCTGCCTGCTGTTCATCTTCGTGGTGCTTGGGACCATCGCGAAGGTGCACGGCTTCTCGATCTGGAAGTTCATCAAGTACATCAAGGAGGAACTGCTCATCGTGCTGGGCACATCCTCCTCCGAGTCGGTGCTGCCGCGCATGATGGAGAAGATGGAGAACCTGGGCGCCGACAAGACCTGCGTGGGCCTGGTCATTCCCACCGGCTACTCCTTCAACCTCGACGGCACCTCCATCTACCTGACCATGGCGGCGGTGTTCATCGCGCAGGCCACCAACACCGACATGACGCTCATGCAGGAACTCACGCTGCTGGCGGTGCTGCTGCTGACGTCCAAGGGGGCGGCCGGCGTGACGGGCAGCGGCTTCATCGTGCTGGCGGCCACGCTGTCGGCGGTGGGGCACGTGCCGGTGGCGGGGCTGGCGCTCATCCTGGGCATCGACCGCTTCATGTCCGAGGCCCGGGCGCTCACCAACCTGGTGGGCAATGGCGTGGCCACCATCGTGGTGGCCAAGTGGACCGGTGCGCTGGACGAGGAGCGGCTCAAGGCCGGCCTGAACAACGAGAGCTGGGTCGAGGCGCAGGAGCCGGAGGAACTGGTGAACGCCAAGGACAGCCGGATGGCCGGTTGAAGACAGAGGAAATTGAAGGGATTGCCGCGATGGGCGCCGATCTTGCGTGCAACATAGGCACATGCCGCACGCCGCTTCCCTCATCAACACCATTGCCGCGGGCCTCGGTCTTGCACTGATCCTGGGCTTCGTGGCCGTGCGGGCCCGCCTGCCTGCGCTGGTGGGCTACCTGCTCGCCGGGGTCATCATCGGTCCCTTCACGCCCGGCTTCGTGGCCGACGCGAGCATCGCCGCCCAACTGGCCGAGATCGGCGTGATGCTGCTCATGTTCGGCGTGGGCCTGCACTTCTCGCTGGACGACCTGCTGGCGGTGCGCAAGATCGCGGTGCCGGGTGCCCTGGTGCAGATGGCGGTGGCCACGCTGCTGGGCGGCATCCTGGCGCACTGGTGGGGCTGGGACCTGGGCGCCGCGCTGGTCTTCGGCCTGGCCCTGTCCGTGGCCAGTACCGTGGTGCTGCTGCGCGCCTTGGAGAACCTGGGCCTGCTCGATACCTACGTGGGCCGCATCGCGGTGGGCTGGCTGGTCGTGGAGGACCTGGCCATGGTGCTGGTGCTGGTGATGCTGCCGCCTCTGGCCGAGGCCATGGGCCGCGCCGGCGTGGGGGGCGGCCAGAACGTCTGGCAGACGCTGGGCGTCACCTTCCTGCAGGTGGGCGGCTTCGTGGCGCTGATGCTGGTGGTGGGGCGGCGGGTGCTGCCGTGGTTGCTGTGGCAGGTCACGCGCACCGGCTCGCGCGAGCTCTTCACCCTGTGCGTGGTGGCGGCCGCGGTGAGCATCGCCTTCGCATCGGCAGCGCTGTTCGGCGTGTCCTTCGCACTGGGCGCCTTCTTTGCCGGCATGGTGCTGCGCGAGTCGGAGTTCAGCCACCGGGCCGCGCAGGAGTCGCTGCCGCTGCGCGACGCCTTCGCGGTGCTCTTCTTCGTGTCGGTGGGCATGCTCTTCGACCCCATGGTCATCATCGACCGGCCGCTGCAGGTGCTGGCGGTGGTGCTGGTGATCGTGGTGGGCAAGTCGGTGGCCGCCCTGTGCCTGGTGCTGCTGTTCCGTTATCCGCTGGGCACGGCGCTCACCATCTGCGCCAGCCTGGCGCAGATCGGGGAGTTCTCCTTCATCCTGGCAGGGCTGGGGGTGGCGCTGAACCTGCTGCCCATGGAAGGGCGCAACCTGGTCCTGGCCGGCGCACTCATCTCCATCGCGACCAACCCACTGTGGTTCGCGCTGATCGCTCCATTGCAGCGCTGGCTGCTCAAGCACTCGGCGCTGGCGCGCGGTTTCGAGTCGCGCATCGATCCGCTGGCCGAGCTGCCCATGACCACCGACGCCCGCTACCTCTCGCGCCAGGTGGTGCTGGTCGGCTACGGCCGGGTCGGCCGGCGAATCGCGGCCATGCTCGACGCCAGCGACGTGCCCTTCGTGGTGGCCGACCAGAACCGCGAACTGGTGGAGACGCTGCGGGGCAAGGGCGTGGCAGCCGTGTGGGGCGACGCGGCCGACCCGGCGGTGATGATCCAGGCGCACATCGCTCGCGCCCGGGTGCTGGCCATTGCCACGCCGGCGGCCATCAACGTGCGCCAGATGATCGAGACCGCCCGCATGCTCAACCCGTCCATCGAGGTGGTGGTGCGCAGCCATGACGAGGCGCAAGCCCAGTTGCTGAGCCACGAGGTCTCGGCCACCGTGTTCCTGGGCGAGCACGAACTGGCCCAGGCGATGGCGCGCGACGTGCTGCGCCGGGCCGGCCCCGCGCCGGCGTCGGCACCGGCCTCCGTGTCGGCGCACTAGGGCGCGCCGGAAAAAGCGCCTACAGGTCCTCGATCACCAGCCGGCGGTAGCGCTCGGCGACGGAATAGGGCACCTGGCGAACCACTTCCATCACCTTCTCGGCCACGACCTCGTCGCGGGTCTTGACCAGCAGGGCGTGATGGCCCTCGCGGGCCAGGCGGGTGTAGGTGCGCACCGTCGCGGCTTCGGTGCCGGCCGAGGGCAGGGGGTAGTCCGATCCCTTGATGGTGGGGGTGATCTGGTCGAGGATTTCCTGCGGAGTGACCAGATAGACCTCGTCGCCGCTCACCACGCCGTCCTCGATCAGCTGGTGCCCGATGCGGCTGGCGTCCTCTTGGCTGGGAAACATGATCATCGAATGGCCGGTCGGGTAGAAACCGCCGCCGATCAGCGACGTCATGTGGCTGTTCAGGTTGAATCTCTTCATGGCTGCCTCCGCGTCTTGAGTCACGCCCCAAGCTGTACGCCTTTTCGGGAAGCTCAGTGTGCGCTAATCTGATACTAAATGCCACATTTGTACCTAATCGTGAAATAGTCGCTTGGCGTTCTACTGAATGCTTTCTTACGATGTCCTTGTCTGAATTGATAGTTTTTTCTGCATGCGGACCTTGCGAAACATCGCGCTCACTGTTCACGAACTGGAAGAGGGAGAGTTCTATTGGGTGCTGATGGAAGGCACGGACCATCAGAGCGATGAATACCTGCCCTACGTGACGCTGGAAGCCGCGTGCACTCCTTACGGCAGCTACTCCGACGCCCTGGTGGCCGGAGTGGCGGCGATCCGGCGGATGTTCGGCAAGGAGGGGCCCCGCAATTGAAGAACAAAAGACCATGACCGAGAGGGAAACATGAGAAAGACACTGGCGCTGATGGCCGGGCTCCTGCTTGCTCTGGCGGTGGGGGCATGGCTGGCCTATCCGATGAATGCGGTTGCATGGGCGGCCTGGGTGCAGGCGGCCGGGGTGATCGCGGCCATCTGGTGGTCGGTGCGCTTGCAGGAGCGCCAGTCGGGCCAGGCCATGCGCCAGGCCAACCAGGTCGCTGCCATCTTCGCTGCCAACTTTCACTGGGTGTTTCGAGAGCTCAACGACGCCTGCGCCAAGCGTTCCTGGCCGGACTACGTGGTCAACCGCCGCATCCTGGAAGACATCCTCAGCCAGGGCCGCAACGTGCCGGTGCAGGCGCTGGAGGGCCGGTCCCTGGCCATGGTGAGCAGCCTGCGCGCCATCGGCGTGGAAGCGCTGGAAGTGACGCTGGGCCACCAGGCCAACGGCGACTGGCGCGAGCTGCAGACGTACTTCGCCAAGCGGTTGCCCAGCATTGCCGCCTGGCTGTCGGCCACCGGCAATCCGCCGGAGAGCAACGGACCCACCGACTACCTGGGACTGCGCACTTCTTTCAGCCAGCTCGGCCAGCTCTGAGCGGCAAATAGCCGGACGGCCGGGCGGCCGTCCGCGGGTCGGCGAAAATCGAAGACTGCCCCTGGCCGCCTTCCTCCACGTGACCCTGCCCAAGCCCACACCCTCTGCCGCTGTTCCCTTCGACGCCAGTCGCGTCTCCGTCGCGCCCATGATGGATTGGACCGACCGGCACTGCCGCTACCTGCACCGGCTTCTCAGCCGCCATGCGCTTCTCTACACCGAGATGGTGACCACCGGCGCGCTTCTGCATGGCGACGTGCCGCGCCACCTGCGCTTCAACGACGAGGAACACCCGGTGGCGCTACAGCTGGGCGGCAGCGAGCCAGAAGACCTGGCCAAGTGCGCACGGCTGGCGGAGGACTGGAACTACGACGAGGTCAACCTGAACTGCGGCTGCCCCAGCGAGCGGGTGCAGCGTGGTGCCTTCGGCGCCTGCCTGATGAACGAGCCGCAGCTGGTGGCCGACTGCGTCAAGGCGATGGTCGACGCCACCCGCCTGCCGGTCACGGTCAAGCACCGCATCGGCATCGACAAGATCGAGCGCTACGAGTTCGTGCGCGACTTCGTCGGCCAGGTGAGCGAAGCCGGCTGCAGCACCTTCATCGTGCATGCCCGCAACGCCTGGCTCAAGGGCCTGTCGCCCAAGCAGAACCGCGAGGTGCCGCCCCTGCGCTACGAGCTGGTGCACCGGCTCAAGCACGAGTTTCCGCACCTGCGCATCTCCATCAACGGCGGCTTCGCCCAGAGCGAGGCCGTGCACGAGCAGTTGCGGCTGCTGGACGGCGTGATGGTCGGCCGTGAGGCTTATCACAACCCTTGGTGGCTGGCCGAGTGGGACTCGGCCTTCTTCTGCGACGCGAGCGCGCCCGAGCGCACGCGCGAGGAAATCGAGCTGGCCATGTGCGAGTACATGGTCCGCGAGGCCCAGGCGCACGGCACCCACTGGTACAGCATCGCCCGCCACATGCTGGGCCTGCGCCACGGCCTGCCGGGCGCGCGCCGCTGGCGCCAGGTGTGGAGCGACCACCGCATGAAGGAGCTGCCGCCGCACGAGGTGATGCAGCGGGCCCACGCGCGTGAGGCGGTCGCGGCGGCCTGAGCCTTGGCCGCCGGGCGGCGCTAGAGGGTCAGCCCGCCATCCACGTGCAGCACCTGGCCGGTGATGTAGGCCGCTTCGGGGCTGAGCAGGAAGGCGATGGGCGCGGCGATGTCGTCGGGCGTGGCCAGCCGTCCCAGCGGGACGCGGCCCGCCACCTCCTGCCATTGCGCGGGGCTGAGGGCACCGCTGCCCGGCTTGTCCTTGCTCACGTAGCCGGGCGCGATTGCGTTGACGGTGACACCCTGCGCCGCCGATTCCGCGGCCGCGGCCTTCACCAGTGCCTCGATGCCCGCCTTGGCCGCCGCGCTGGCCGGAAAGGCGGAGGCGCCCTGCAGGAAGCGGTGCGCGATGAAGGAACTCACCGCCACGAAGCGGCCATGTTGCACTTGCCGCAGCAGCGGCAGGCTGGCCCGCATGAGGTGGGCGACCGACACCACCATGGCACGCAGCGACCGCTCGACGCCTTCGTCGTCCAGTTCGGCGATCGAGCGGCGGTCGGCGAAGCCGGCATTGGCCACCACGCCGCGCAGTGAGCCCAGGGCTTGCGCGGCCTCGATCAGAGCGGTGACGGTCGCGGCTTCAGCCATGTCGCCCAACACGACCGTGCTGCGCACCGCGCAGCATTCGTTGGCGACGGCTTGCGCCGCATCCCGGTTGCTGCCTGTGTGGATGACGAGTTGCGTGCCTTGGGCGGCGAGCCGGCGGCATGTGGCCGCGCCAATGCCCGAGCCGGCGCCTGTAACGATGATGGTGTGCATCTCTTGCTTCCTCCCTTGATGGCGGGGATTCTGCATCGCGCGGGAACGCTTGCCGCCCGGCCGCGGCTTGCATGGGATGCGCCGATTCCCGGTATGCAGGCGCGGGCTCCCGGCGCCGGGAAGACCGAAGCCGGGTGGCCGCTCAGGAAGCCGCTTCGAGCCCGTTGCGGAAGTGCGCCTGCATCTGCGCCATGGCGCCGGCCGGGTCGCGCGCCTCGATGGCGGCCATCACGGCGCGGTGCTCGGCCAGCGACTCGTCGATGCGGCCGGCCTTGAGCAGCGAGTTGTGGCGGTTGAGCTTCATCACCTTGCGCAGGTCGGCAACCATCTGGTCGCGCCAGCGGTTGTCGGCAAAGGCCAGCAGGCGCATGTGGAAACGCTCGTTGATGGCGAAGAAATGGTCTCGGTCGACGCGGCCCGGGCGGGCCGCAGCCTCCAGCTCGGCATGCAGGGCCTTCAGTTCGGCGCGCTGCGCATCGGTGGCACGACCCGCGACCACGCCTGCAGCGTCGCTCTCCAGCAAACTCAGCAGGTGGTAGACGTCGGCGAGGTCCTTCTCCGACACCTCCGTCACATAGGCGCCGCGGCGCACTTTCATGGTCACCAGGCCTTCGGCGGCCAGCACCTTCAGTGCCTCGCGCAGGGGGGTGCGGCTGATGCCGTATTCCTCGGCGATCTTCAACTCGTCGATCCAGCTGCCGGGCTCCAGTTCGCGCTTGAAGATGCGCTGGCGCAGCAGCTCGGCCACCTCTTCGTACAGGGCGCGGGGAGTCAGGGTGAGGGCAGACATGGAAGGCGACTGTACCTCAAAAACGGGATTTTAAATTCATAATTATGAATGTTAGACTTGTGGGTATCGCCGGCGCCCGGTTCAATGACGGGCGAGCCGCGCATCCAAAAGAGTTTCAGCCTTCGAGCCGTCCATGAGCACCAAACCCGAACCGACCTTCCAATCCGCCGACCTGCAAGCCTGGGCCAAGGCGGCCGCCAAATCCGCGCCCGGTGGCAACGTGGAGGCGCTCAACTGGATCACGCCCGACGGCATCGCCGTCAAGCCGCTCTACACCGCGGCCGACCTCGAGGGCCTGAAGTACGCCGACACGCTGCCGGGCTTCGAGCCCTACCTGCGCGGCCCGCAGGCCACCATGTACGCGGTGCGCCCCTGGACCATCCGCCAGTACGCCGGCTTCTCCACCGCCGAGGAATCCAACGCCTTCTACCGCAAGGCCCTGGCGGCGGGCGGGCAGGGCGTGAGCGTGGCCTTCGACCTGGCCACCCACCGCGGCTACGACTCCGACCATCCGCGCGTCACCGGGGACGTCGGCAAGGCCGGCGTGGCGATCGACAGCGTGGAGGACATGAGGATCCTGTTCGACCAGATCCCGCTGGACAAGGTGAGCGTGTCCATGACCATGAACGGCGCCGTGCTCCCGGTGCTGGCCGGCTACGTGGTGGCGGCGGAAGAGCAGGGCGTGTCGCAGGACAAGCTGTCAGGGACCATCCAGAACGACATCCTCAAGGAGTTCATGGTCCGCAACACCTACATCTTCCCGCCCCAGCCGAGCATGCGGATCATCGGCGACATCATCGAGTACACGGCGAAGAACATGCCGAAGTTCAACTCGATCTCGATCTCGGGCTACCACATGCAGGAAGCCGGTGCCAACCAGGCGCTGGAGCTGGCCTTCACCCTGGCCGACGGCAAGGAGTACGTGAAGACCGCCTTGGCCAAGGGCCTGGACGTGGACGACTTCGCGGGCCGCCTGTCCTTCTTCTGGGCCATCGGCATGAACTTCTACCTGGAAGTGGCCAAGATGCGCGCCGCGCGCCTGCTGTGGTGCCGCATCATGAAAGAGTTCGAGCCCAGGAACCCCAAGAGCCTGATGCTGCGCACGCATTGCCAGACCTCCGGCTGGAGCCTGACGGAGCAGGACCCGTACAACAACGTGGTGCGCACCACCATCGAGGCCATGGCCGCGGTGTTCGGCGGCACGCAGTCGCTGCACACCAACGCGCTGGACGAAGCCATCGCGCTGCCCAGCGAGTTCTCGTCGCGCATCGCGCGCAACACGCAGCTCATCATCCAGGAAGAGACCCACATCACCAGCGTGATCGATCCCTGGGCCGGCAGCTACATGATGGAGAAGCTGACCCAGGACATGGCCGACGCCGCCTGGACCATCATCGAGGAGGTCGAGGCCATGGGCGGCATGACCCGCGCGGTGGATTCCGGCTGGGCAAAGCTCAAGATCGAGGCGGCGGCTGCCGAGAAGCAGGCGCGCATCGACTCGGGCAAGGACGTGATCGTGGGCGTCAACAAGTACAAGCTCAAGGCCGAGGACACGGTAGACATCCTGGAGGTGGACAACCTCAAGGTGCGCGACCAGCAGGTGGCGCGTCTTGCGAAGATCCGCGGCTCGCGCGACAGTTCCAAGGTGCAGGCCGCGCTGGATGCGCTCACGCAGGCCGCGGAGTCGGGCCAGGGCAACCTGCTGGACCTGAGCATCCAGGCGGTGCGCCTTCGGGCCACGGTGGGCGAGGTCTCCGATGCACTGGAAAAGATCTACGGGCGCCACCGCGCCGACACGCAGAAGGTGACGGGTGTGTACGCAGCTGCCTATGACTCGGCCGAGGGCTGGGACAAACTCAAGACCGAGATCGATGCCTTTGCCGAAGAGCAGGGCCGCCGCCCGCGCGTGATGATCTCCAAGCTGGGCCAGGACGGCCACGACCGTGGCGCCAAGGTGGTGGCCACGGCCTTCGCCGACCTGGGCTTCGACGTGGACATGGGGCCGCTGTTCCAGACGCCGGAAGAGTGCGCGCGCCAGGCCATCGAGAACGACGTGCACGCGGTGGGCGTTTCCACGCTGGCGGCGGGCCACAAGACGCTGGTGCCGGCCATCATCAGCGAGCTGCGCAAGCAGGGCGCGGACGACATCATCGTGTTCGTCGGCGGCGTGATCCCGCGCCAGGACTACGACTTTTTGTACGAGGCAGGCGTGAAGGGCATCTACGGCCCGGGCACGCCCATTCCGGCCAGCGCGAAGGATGTGCTGGAACAGATCCGCGCCTCGGTGGCCTGACGGTGGCGCAATCGCCAGTCACTGCCGAATCGGTCATGGACGCCTCGGGCCTGCCGCAGCGGCGCGCCATCGCCAAGGCCATCACGCTGCTCGAATCCACCCGCGCCGACCATCGCGCGCAGGGCGACGAACTGCTGACGGCGTTGCTGCCACGCACGGGCAAGTCGTTCCGCCTGGGCATCAGCGGCGTGCCGGGCGTCGGCAAGTCGACCTTCATCGAGACGCTGGGCCTGTACCTGATCGAGCAGGGGCATCGCGTGGCGGTGCTCACCATCGATCCGTCGTCCACCTTGTCGGGCGGCTCCATCCTGGGCGACAAGACGCGCATGGAGCGCCTGTCGGTGCACGAGCGTGCCTACATCCGGCCCAGCCCCTCCAGCGGCACGCTGGGCGGCGTGGCCGAGAAGACGCGCGAAGCCATGCTGGTGTGCGAGGCCGCTGGCTACGACATCGTCATCGTCGAGACGGTGGGCGTGGGCCAGAGCGAGACCGCGGTCTCGGGCATGACCGACATGTTCGTGCTCATGCAGCTGCCCAACGCCGGCGACGACCTGCAGGCGATCAAGAAGGGCGTCATGGAGCTGGCCGACCTGGTGGTCATCAACAAGGCCGACCTCGACCGTGATGCAGCCACCCGCGCGCAGGCGCAGATCACCTCGGCGCTGCGCCTGTTCGGCCACCACGGCAATCCCGAGCACGCAGCCGCGATGCACGACGCCGCCAGCGGCGCCGAGCTGGCGCAATGGACGCCGCAGGTGCTGCAGATCAGCGCCCTGGCCGGCACCGGCGTCGTCGAGTTCTGGCGCGCCGTCAGCCGTTTCAGGACCCTGCAGACGGCCAACGGCCGTCTCGACAGGCGGCGCGAGAAGCAGTCGCTGGCGTGGATGTGGGAGCGCATCGACGCCGGCCTCAAGCAGGCCTTCAAGCAGCATCCGCAAGTGCGCATGCTCTTGCCGCAACTTTCGCAGCAGGTGGCCGGTGGCCAGCTGCCGGCTTCCACCGCGGCCCGCAACCTGCTGTCGGCCGCCGCTGCGCTGAACGGCTGAGGCGCGCACCCCGATTTCGACTCACAAGACAAACCAACATTTTTCCGCGAAAGACATCATGCAAGACCTCATCGACGAACTCGAGAAGCGCCGTGCCCAGGCCCGCCTGGGCGGCGGCCAGAAGCGCATCGACGCGCAGCATTCCAAGGGCAAGCTCACCGCGCGCGAGCGCATCGAACTGCTGCTGGACGACGGCACCTTCGAGGAATGGGACATGTTCGTCGAGCACCGCTGCACCGACTTCGGCATGGCCGACAACAAGATCCCCGGCGATGGCGTGGTCACCGGCTACGGCATGATCAACGGCCGCCTGGTCTTCGTCTTCAGCCAGGACTTCACCGTGTTCGGCGGCGCGCTGTCCGAGGCGCATGCAGAGAAGATCTGCAAGGTGATGGACCAGGCCATGAAGGTCGGCGCACCGGTGATCGGCCTGAACGACTCGGGCGGCGCCCGCATCCAGGAAGGCGTGGCCTCGCTGGGCGGCTATGCCGACGTGTTCCAGAAGAACGTGCTGGCCTCTGGCGTGGTGCCGCAGATCAGCATGATCATGGGCCCCTGCGCCGGCGGCGCGGTGTATTCGCCCGCCATGACCGACTTCATCTTCATGGTGCGCGACAGCAGCTACATGTTCGTCACCGGCCCCGAGGTGGTGAAGACCGTCACGCACGAGGAAGTGACGGCCGAGGAACTGGGCGGCGCCATCACCCACACCACCAAGAGCGGCGTGGCCGACATGGCCTTCGAGAACGACGTCGAGGCGCTGATGATGCTGCGGCGCCTGTACAACTACCTGCCGCTCAACAACCGCGAGAAACCGCCGGTGCGCCGCAGCGGCGACCCGGCCGAGCGCGCCGAGCTGTCGCTGGACACGCTGGTGCCCGACAACCCGAACAAGCCCTACGACATGAAGGAGCTGATCGCCAAGGTGGTCGACGACGGCGACTTCTTCGAATTGCAGCCCGACTACGCGAAGAACATCCTGATCGGCTTCGGCCGTATGGACGGCCAGACGGTGGGCATCGTCGCCAACCAGCCGCTGGTGCTGGCCGGCTGCCTGGACATCAAGAGCTCCATCAAGGCCGCGCGCTTCGTGCGCTTCTGCGATGCCTTCAACATCCCGGTGGTCACCTTCGTGGACGTGCCCGGCTTCATGCCCGGCACCAGCCAGGAGTACGGCGGCATCATCAAGCACGGCGCCAAGCTGCTCTACGCGTATGCCGAGTGCACCGTGCCCAAGATCACCGTCATCACCCGCAAGGCCTACGGCGGCGCTTATGACGTGATGGCCTCCAAGCACCTGCGCGGCGACGTCAACCTGGCCTGGCCGCGTGCCGAGATCGCGGTGATGGGCGCCAAGGGCGCGGTCGAGATCATCTTCCGCGAAGACAAGAACAACCCCGAGAAGCTGGCAGCCCGCGAGGCCGAGTACAAGGCCCGCTTCGCCAACCCCTTCGTCGCCAGCGCCCGCGGCTATGTCGACGACGTCATCCTCCCGCACGAAACCCGCAAGCGCATCTGCCGCTCGCTGGTGATGCTGCGCGACAAGAAGCTGGACAACCCCTGGCGCAAGCACGGGAACATTCCCCTGTAAGTGTGGAGAAGAAGAACATGTTCAAGAAGATCCTGATTGCGAACCGCGGCGAAAGCGGCCGCAAGGCCGCTTCGGCGAAGCCAAAGTGCATGGCGCGCGAAGCGCGCTCAGGCGATTTCCACGCGGAGACCCGAAATGTTTAAGAAGATCCTGATTGCCAATCGCGGGGAAATCGCCTGCCGCGTCATCGTCACCGCCCGGAAGATGGGCATCAAGACCGTTGCCGTTTACTCGGACGCGGACAAGGAAGCCCGCCACGTCGAGCTGGCCGATGAAGCCGTGCACATCGGCGCGGCGCCCAGTCGCGAGTCCTACCTTCAGGCCGACCGCATCATTGCCGCGTGCAAGGCCACGGGCGCAGAAGCCGTTCACCCGGGCTACGGCTTCCTGTCGGAGAACGAGGCCTTTGCCCGCAAGGTCGAGGAAGAGGGCATCGTCTTCATCGGCCCCAAGCACTACTCGATCGCGGCCATGGGCGACAAGATCGCCTCCAAGAAGCTGGCGAACGAGGCCAAGGTCAACACCATCCCCGGCTGGAACGACGCCATCGACTCGGCCGAGCGCGCGGTGGAGATCGCCAAGGACATCGGCTACCCGGTGATGATCAAGGCCAGCGCCGGCGGTGGCGGCAAGGGCCTGCGCGTGGCCTTCAACGACAAGGAAGCCTTCGAGGGCTTCTCGTCCTGCCGCAACGAGGCGCGCAACAGCTTCGGCGACGACCGCGTGTTCATCGAGAAGTTCGTCGAGGAGCCGCGCCACATCGAGATCCAGGTGCTGGGCGATTCGCAAGGCAACGTCATCTACCTGAACGAGCGCGAGTGCTCCATCCAGCGCCGCCACCAGAAGGTGATCGAGGAAGCGCCGTCGCCCTTCATCAGCGACGAGACGCGCAAGGCCATGGGCGAGCAGGCCGTGGCCCTGGCCAAGGCGGTGAAGTACCAGAGCGCCGGCACGGTGGAGTTCGTGGTCGGCAAGGACCAGAGCTTCTACTTCCTGGAGATGAACACCCGCCTGCAGGTGGAGCACCCCGTCACCGAGTGCATCACCGGCCTGGACCTGGTGGAACTGATGATCCGCGTGGCGGCCGGCGAGCAGCTGCCGCTGGCGCAGTCCGACGTGAAGCGCAACGGCTGGGCGATCGAGTGCCGCATCAATGCGGAAGACCCCTTCCGCAACTTCCTGCCGTCCACCGGCCGGCTGGTGAAGTTCCAGCCGCCGCAGACGGACATGTTCGCGGCCGACACCGAGCACCTGAACGGCGTGCGCGTGGACACCGGCGTGTACGACGGCGGCGAGATCCCGATGTACTACGACTCGATGATCGCCAAGCTCATCGTGCACGGGAAGGACCGCCAGCACGCCATCACCAAGATGCGCGAGGCGCTCAATGCCTTCGTCATTCGTGGCGTGAGCAGCAACATCCCCTTCCAGGCGGCGCTGCTGGCGCATCCGAAGTTCGTCGCGGGCGACTTCAACACCGGCTTCATTGCCGAGAACTACGGCAAGGGCTTCCATGCCGAGGACGTGCCGCACAGCGAACCCGATTTCCTGCTGGCGCTGGCCGCCTTCATGCATCGCCGCTACCGCGCGCGTGCTTCGGGCATCAGCGGGCAGTTGGAAGGCCACGGCGTGAAGATCGGGGAGAAGTTCGCGCTGGTCACGGTCGACGGCGAAGGCCGGCAGCACCAGACCGAAGTGTCCGTGACAGACTTCGAGGGCAGCACGGGTTCGAGCGCCGTCACGCTCAACGGCAAGACCTGGCAGATGAGCAGCAATGCCGCGCTGGGTGCGGTGGTGGTCAGGGGCATCGTCAATGGCCAGCCTTTCACTGCGCAGGTGGAACGGGGCGCCGGCAAGAACCCGCTGGCATTGCGCGTGGCCCACAACGGCACGCAGGTGGAGGCCATGGTGCTCTCGCCCCTGGGGGCGAAACTGATGAAGCTGATGCCCTACAAGGCGCCGCCGGACCTCAGCAAGTACCTCATGTCGCCCATGCCCGGCCTGCTGGTCGAGGTGTCGGTGCAGCCGGGCCAGCAGGTGCAGGCCGGCGAGAAGCTGGCGGTGATCGAGGCCATGAAGATGGAGAACGTGCTCTTCGCTGCGCACGACGGCGTGGTGAGCACGATCTCCGCCAACAAGGGCGAGTCGTTGGCCGTGGACCAGGTCATCCTGGAATTCGCCTGATGACGGTGGACCATGCCGTGACCCTGCACCGGCCGGCCGCGCCGGTGCGTGCCCGTGGCCCTTGGTCGGTGGAGGCCGTGCAGGCCCTGCTGGACAAGCCGCTGATGGACCTCGTCTTCGAGGCGCAGACGGTGCATCGCGAGCACTTCCCCGAAGGCGACATCGAGCTGGCGACCCTGCTGTCGGTGAAGACCGGCGGTTGCCCCGAGAACTGCGGCTACTGCCCGCAGGCCGCCGAGTTCGACACGGGCGTGAAGGCGCAGAAGCTGATGGAAGTGGACGAGGTCCTGCGCGCCGCCAAGGCCGCGCAGGACGCCGGTGCCACGCGCTTCTGCATGGGCGCCGCCTGGCGCGCGCCCAAGGACCGCGACGTGGAGAAGGTGGCCGAGCTCATCGAGGCCGTGAAGGGCCTGGGCCTGCAGACCTGCGCCACGCTGGGCATGCTGGAGCCGCACCAGGCCCGGCAGCTCAAGGAAGCCGGCCTGGACTACTACAACCACAACCTGGACACCGCGCCCGAGTACTACACCGACGTGGTGCAGACCCGCCAGTACCAGGACCGGCTCGACACGCTGTCGGCAGTGCGCGAGGCCGGCATCAGCGTCTGCTGCGGCGGCATCGTGGGCATGGGCGAGCAACCGGTGCACCGCGCCGGCCTGATCGCGCAGCTGGCCAATCTGCAGCCGTACCCGGAATCAGTGCCCATCAACAGCCTGGTCCGCGTGCCCGGCACGCCCCTGGCCGATTCGGAGCCCATTGATCCCTTCGACTTCGTGCGGATGATCGCGGTGGCGCGCATCACCATGCCCAAGGCGCGCGTGCGCCTCTCGGCCGGCCGCCAGCAGCTGGGCGACGCAGTGCAGGCGCTGTGCTTCATGGCCGGCGCCAATTCGATCTTCTACGGCGACAAGCTGCTCGTCACCGGCAACCCAGACGTGGAAGCCGACGTGCAACTGCTGCGCAAGCTCGGCTTGCGCGCGCGCCGGACCACAACCTCAGAAGCGCAGGAGGTGTGCGCATGACCACGATGAACCGTCCTTTCCAGGTGCTGGGCATCCAGCAGATCGCCATCGGCGGCCTCGACAAGCTTCACCTGCGCCGCCTGTGGGTGGACATGCTGGGCCTGGAGATCACCGGCACCTTCAGGAGCGAGCGCGAGAACGTCGACGAGGACATCTGCGCCATCGGGCAGGGCCCCTTCAAGGTGGAGGTGGACCTGATGCAGCCGCTCGACGCAGAAAAGAAGCCGGCGGTGCACGCCACGCCGCTCAATCACATCGGCCTGTGGATCGACGACCTGCCGGCTGCCGTTCAGTGGCTCACCGACCAGGGCGTGCGATTCGCGCCGGGCGGCATCCGCAAGGGCGCGGCAGGCTTCGACATCTGCTTCCTGCATCCCAAGGCCAGCGAGGAATTCCCGATCGCGGGCGAGGGCGTGCTGATCGAGCTGGTGCAGGCGCCACCCGAGGTGACGGCCGCCTTCAAGGCGCTCGCGCTCAGGCCCTGAGCAGCTTGCGGCCGCCTGCCTTCGCGGGCGGCTTGCGCGGCGGCAGCATCGGCTGATGCTCGCGCGCCACGTTCAGGATGATGGACGTGGCGGTCTCGGTCAGCAGGCAGAACTTGCTGACTACAGCGTCGAGGTGGGCCACGTCCTCGACTGCGATCTCCAGCACCCAGCTGTCTTCGCCGGTCACGTTGTAGGCATTCACGCACTCGGGCGTCTGCTGCACCAGCTTCACGACCCGGTCGTAGTCCGCGCGGCCCACGCGGATCAGCGCACGGATGCCGTAGCCCAGCTTCGAGAGGTTCACGCTGGCGTGGTAGCCGCTGATGATGCCGCTCGCCTCCAGCTTGCGGACGCGCTCCGTCACCGCCGGCTGGCTCAGGTGAACACGCCGGCCCAACTCGGCCATGCTCAGGCGCGCATCGGCCTGCAACTCGGCGAGGATGCGGGTGTCGTGAGCGTCCAATTCAGCGTTGAAGGCGGCGGTCATGAATTTCCTTTGAATCGACGGCATTCTGGTCCCGATGCCGTCGAACCCGCATGGCTGAATGCCGTGCGCCTTCATACCATGCTGGCCATGGACACCCTTGCCAACCCTTCGGGGCCGCGCCTTGCCGCCTTTCGTGCTGGTGTGCCTCTTCGCCACCTGGGTGGTGTGGGGCTCGACCTACCTGGCCATCAAGTACGCGCTGCTTAGCTTCGCGCCCTTTCTTCAGATGGGCACGCGCTTTCTCGTGGCCGGCGGCTTGCTCATGGCGTGGATGCGCTGGCGCGGCGCGCCCTGGCCCTCGTTGATGCAGTGGCGCAATGCGCTGGTGGTGGGCGGCCTGATGCTGGGCGGTGGCATGGGCGGCGTGGCGCATGCGGAACTCACCATCGGCTCCGGGCTGGTGGTCGCCTTCATCGCGGTGGTGCCGCTGATGATCACGCTGCTCAACCTGTTCTGGGGGATGGTGCCGGGCCGCTGGGAATCGGCCGGCATCGCGCTGGGCCTGGCGGGGGTGCTGATGCTGACGCAGGGCAACGGCTTCCAGGCCTCGCCCCTGGGCCTCGTGGCGATGGCGGTCGCCTGCCTGAGCTGGTCACTGGGCAGCGTGCTGAGCCAGCGCAGCCTGCCGCTGGCGCAGGGCGCCATGGGCTTTGCCAGCGAGATGCTGTGCGGTGGTGCGGTGCTGATGGGCCTGTCGCTGCTGGCGGACGAAAGCTGGGTCTGGCCGCCGCAGCCGCTGGCCGCGGCGGCATGGCTCTACCTGGTGGTGTTCGGCTCCCTCATCGCCTTCAACGCCTACATGGTGCTGCTGGCGCGTGCGCCGGCCTCGCTGGCGGCGAGCTACACCTTCGTCAATCCGGTGATCGCGATGATGCTGGGCGTGTGGGTGGCGGGCGAGACGGTCTCGCGCTTCGAGTGGTACGCGGTGGCCGTGGTGCTGGCCGGCGTGCTGCTGCTCCTGTGGCAGCGCCGCCGCGCCTGAACAGTTTCAGGCGCCCGGCCGACGCCAGAAGGCGAGGGTGGCAGCCAGCGCCCACATGCCTGCCGCGCAGCCGCGGTTGAGGTTGCGCAAACTGCGGCGGGACATCCAGCGTACGGCCTGGGTGCCCGCGCCGGCATAGGCCAGCATGATGCAGGTGTCCAGCACCACGAAGATGGCGCCCAGCACCAGGTACTGGTGGCCTTGCGGTTGCGCCGTGTCGATGAACTGCGGCAGGAAGGCCGCGAAGAACAGCACCGACTTGGGGTTGGACAGCGCCACCGTCAAGCTGCGCAGCAGCGCGACGCGACCCTGCGACTCGGTGTCGGGCGCGGCGAGGGCGGCGGCCACGTCCGGCGGCGGGCTGCGCCAAAGCTTGATCCCCAGCCAGACCAGGTAGATCACGCCGGCCGCGCGGATCGCATTGAAGAGCCACTCGGAAGCCGCCAGGAGCGAGCCCAGGCCGAGGGCCACCGTGGCGATCACGATGGTGCTGCCCATCGAGGCGCCCAGGATTCCCCAGCGCGCGCGGCGCATGCCGCCTGAGATGCCGTTGGACAGGGCGAGCAGCATGGTCGGCCCGGGCGTGACCGCCAGCACGAAGGAAGCGGCCAGGAAGAGCAGAAGGGTGTCGGTTCTCATGACTTGTCTCCGGGTGGCGCCAGGCGTGCTCGCGCCTTGGCAAGGGCGGCCTCGATCACGGCTCGCTTGCGTGCCGCGGCCTCGTCGACGGCAGGCGCCGCCTCAGGCGCGGCAGCCGATTCGGGTTCGGCTTCGGCCGTGGCGGCCTTCGCGCTCAGCCGCGCCTTGTGCACGGCGTAGCGGGCACGCGCGGCGCCGGCTTGCGCGGCCGACCAGGCCTGCCAGCCGGTTCGCCCGGGTGTGGCGACTTCGAGTGAGATGCAGTCCACCGGGCACACGGGAATGCACAGCTCGCAGCCGGTGCAGTGCGGCTCGATCACGGTGTGCATCCGCTTGTTGATGCCCACGATGGCATCGGTCGGGCAGGCGTCCAGGCAGAGCGTGCAACCGATGCACCAGTGCTCGTCGATCACCGCCAGGGCGCGCGGCCCTTCGACGCCGAACGCCTCGCCCAGTGGCCTGGACGGTCGCCCGGTGATCGCGGCCAGTCGCTCGATGCCCTCGGCACCGCCGGGCGGGCACTGGTGGATGTCCGCCTCGCCGTCGGCGATGGCCTGGGCGTAGCCGGCGCAGTCAGGGTAGCCGCAGCGGGTGCACTGCGTCTGTGGCAGTGCGTCGTTGATGCGTGCGGCAAGCCGGTTCATGGCAGCGGCTCAGCGCCGCGCCGGAGCCGCCTTCTTGCGGGTGGCTGCGGTGCTCTTGCGGGCCGGGCGGATGCCGACCGTCTCGGCCACGGCGGCCGGGCGTGCGCGCGACCGCGGTTGCTGGGTGCCCGCGCGCACGCTGTCCTCGGAGCTGACCGAGGCGCCGGAGGTGCCGCGGTGCTTTTGCGGCTGGTCGTGCGCGATGATGAATTCCTTCACCTCCGGATAGACATGCTCGCGCCAGCGGCGGCCGCTGAAGATGCCGTAGTGGCCGGCACCCTTGACCTCCAGGTGCTTGCGGCTGCCCGCCGGAATGGCGGTACACAGGTCGTGCGCAGCCTCGGTCTGGCCCGAACCGGAGATGTCGTCGAGCTCGCCTTCGATGGTGAGCAGGGCACTGCCCTCGATGTCCTGCGGGCGAACAAGTTCGACCTGGCCATCGACGCCTTTCACCTCCCAGGTGCCGTTGACCAGATCGAACTCCTGGAACACGGTTCGGATGGTGTCCAGGTAGTAGTCGGCGTCCATGTCTAGCACGGCGTTGTACTCGTCGTAGAACTTGCGGTGCGCGTCGGCGCTGGCGTCGTCGCCCTTGATCAGGTCCTTGAAGTAGTCGTAGTGGCTCTTGGCGTGGCGGTCGGGGTTCATCGCCACGAAGCCGGTGTGCTGCAGGAAGCCCGGATACACGCGGCGGCCTTCACCCGGGAAGCCGTGCGGCACCCGGTGGATGACGTTGTTCTCGAACCATTCGAAGCTCTTGTTCATCGCCAGGTTGTTCACCGCGGTGGGCGACTTGCGGGCGTCGATGGGGCCGCCCATCATGGTCAGAGACAGCGGCGTCTGCTCGCCGCGGCTGGCCATGAGCGACACGGCCGCCAGCACCGGCACCGTGGGCTGGCACACGCTCATCACGTGGCAGTGGCCGTATTCGTCCTGCAGGCGGGCGATGAATTCCTGCACGTAGTTGATGTAGTCGTCCAGGCGGAATTCGCCTTCGGACAACGGCACCATGCGCGCGTTCTTCCAATCGGTGATGTAGACCTTGTGGTCCTGCAGCATGGTGCGCACCGTCTCGCGCAGCAGCGTGGCGTAGTGGCCCGAAAGAGGTGCCACGATGAGCACCACCGGCTGCGACTTCAGCACGGACAGCGTGTGCGTGTCGTCGGTGAAGCGCTTGAAGCGCCGCAACTCGCAGAAGGGCTTGTCGAGCTCGACGATCTCCTGGATGACGACGTCGTCGCCGGCGACCTTCACGGTCTTGATCTCGAACTCGGGCTTCTCGTAGTCCTTGCCCAGCCGGTAGAGCAGGTCGTAGCCGGCGGCCACGCGCTGGGCCATGGGCATCTGGCTGAAGCCGGTGCCGGCGCCAAACAGTTTGGAGGCAGCCTGGGCGAAGTCGGCGAACGGCTCCATCAGGGAGCGTTGGGCTTCGTAGAGTTGGTACAGCATGTTGGGCCTTGGTGTTCTTCGCTGCAGTGCAATATATCAGTGGGCTGATACCGGTTGCAGGAGAGAGTTCCCTATGTGACAAGACCTAACTGTCACATCTTTGTGAACGCGGCCTTGGCGTCCACGGCGGCCTGAAAACTTTCAACTTCGCTGGCGGACCGGGGTCCGCCAGCGGGTTGCGGCGCCGCAACTTCGCGGGCGCGCTGCTGCGCCCACTAGTTCACGTAATCAGAGAACTTTCGCGATGCTCTGGCAAACGTACTCGATGTTCTTGCTGTTCAGCGCAGCGACGCACATGCGGCCGGTATCGGTACCGTAGACGCCGAATTCGTTGCGCAAACGCACCATCTGGTCCTTCGTCAGGCCCGAATAGCTGAACATGCCGATCTGTTCGGTGATGAAACCCATGTCGCGCTCGACGCCGGCGGCCTTCAGGCCGTCGACCAGCTTCTGGCGCATGGCCTTGATGCGCACGCGCATCTCGCCCAGTTCGTTCTCCCAGACCTTGCGGCGTTCCGGGTCGTTCAGCACGGCCGCCACCACGGCGCCGCCGTGGATCGGCGGGTTGCTGTAGTTGGTGCGGATGGCGATCTTCAGCTGCGACAGCACTCGCGCGGCTTCTTCCTTGCTCTCGCACAGCACCGACAGGGCGCCCACGCGCTCGCCGTACAGGCTGAAGCTCTTGGAGAAGGAGGTCGAGACGAAGAAGTTCAGGCCGGCAGCCACGAACTTGCCGATCACGGCGCCGTCCTCGGCGATGCCGTAGCCGAAGCCCTGGTAGGCCATGTCCAGGAAAGGCACCAGGTGCTTGGCGCGCACCACGCCGATGACCTGGTCCCATTGGGCCGGCGTGATGTCGTAGCCGGTCGGGTTGTGGCAGCAGGCGTGCAGCACGACGATGGTCCCGGCCGGGGCGGCGCCCAGGGCTTCGAGCATGCCGTCGAAGTTCACGCCCAGCTTCTCGGGGTCGTAGTAGGGGTAGCTCTCGACCGCGAAACCGGCGTTGGTGAACAGGGCGCGGTGGTTTTCCCAGCTCGGGTCGCTGATCAGCACCTTGGCGTTCGGGCTGATCTTCTTGAGGAAGTCGGCGCCGACCTTCAGGCCGCCGGTGCCGCCGATGGCCTGGATGGTGGCGACGCGGCCGGTGGCCACCGGCTCGCTGTCGGCGCCGAAGACCAGGCTCTTGACCGCGTTGTCGTAGGCGACGATGCCGTCGATGGGCAGGTAGCCGCGGGCGGTCGGTGCCTTCAGCATGTCCGCTTCGGCCGCCTTCACGCAATCGAGCAGCGGCAGCTTGCCGTTGTCGTCGTAGTACACCCCCACGCCCAGGTTGACCTTGTTCGGATTGGTGTCGGCAGCGTATTGCTCGTTGAGGCCAAGAATCGGGTCGCGCGGCGCCATTTCGACGGCGTTGAACATGGACATGGTGAAAAGTCGGTTGGGATGGGAGGACACCCGGCCTGGGCCGGGCTTTCTTGCAACTGGCGGTTTAACCTATCCAGTTCCCTTGAATTTTAACGTTTGCGACCCACGTCATGCGGGAACACCCTATGTCCGAGCTGCCAGAAGTCCTTCCCGCCTCGCCAACCACAGGTTCGGTGGGCCCCGCCAAGCCGGGCGAATTCGTGCGCTTTCCCGATTCCCCCTTCGAGCTCTTCCAGCCCTATCCCCCCGCAGGCGACCAGCCCGCGGCCATCGAACAGCTGGTGGAGGGGGTGCGCGACGGCGAAGTGTTCCAGACGCTGCTGGGCGTGACCGGCTCCGGCAAGACCTACACCATGGCCAACGTGATCGCCCGCCTGGGCCGCCCGGCCATCGTGTTCGCGCCCAACAAGACGCTGGCGGCGCAGCTGTACAGCGAATTCCGCGAGTTCTTCCCGAAGAACGCGGTCGAGTACTTCGTCAGCTACTACGACTACTACCAGCCCGAGGCCTACGTGCCCCAGCGCGACCTGTTCATCGAGAAGGACAGCTCGATCAACGAGCACATCGAGCAGATGCGGCTGTCGGCCACCAAGAGCGTGCTGGAGCGGCGCGACACCATCATCGTGGCCACGGTGAGTGCCATCTACGGCATCGGCACCCCCGAGGACTACACGCAGATGCGCTTCATCCTGCGCATCGGCGACAAGATCGGCCAGCGCGACGTGATCGGCCGGCTGATCCGCATGCAGTACATGCGCAACGAGCAGGATTTCTCGCGCGGCACCTTCCGCGTGCGCGGCGACACCATCGACGTATTCCCGGCCGAGCACAGCGAACTGGCGATCCGCATCGAGCTCTTCGACGACGAGGTGGAATCGCTGCAGCTCTTCGACCCGCTCACCGGGCGCATCCGGCAGAAGATCCCACGCTTCACGATCTATCCGTCCAGCCACTACGTGACGCCGCGCGACAAGGTGGTCAACGCGGTGGAAACCATCAAGATCGAGCTGGACGGGCGCCTGAAGGAGCTGCTGGCCGACAACAAGCTGGTGGAGGCGCAGCGGCTGGAGCAGCGCACCCGCTTCGACCTGGAGATGCTCGCCGAGATCGGCCACTGCAAGGGCATCGAGAACTACACGCGCCATCTTTCGGGCGCCGCCCCGGGCGATCCGCCGGCCACGCTGACCGACTACATGCCCAAGGACGCGCTGATGTTCCTGGACGAGAGCCACCAGATGATCGGCCAGCTCAGCGCCATGTACAACGGCGACCGGGCGCGCAAGACGACGCTGGTGGAGTACGGCTTCCGGCTGCCATCGGCGATGGACAACCGGCCGCTCAAGTTCGAGGAATTCGAGCGCCGCATGCGCCAGTGCATCTTCGTCTCGGCCACGCCGGCCGACTACGAGAAGCAGCACGCCGGCCAGGTGGTGGAGCAGCTGGTGCGCCCCACCGGCCTGATCGACCCCGAGGTGGAAGTGCGCCCCGCCACCCACCAGGTGGACGAAGTGCTGCAGGAAATCCGCATCCGCGTCGAGAAGAACGAGCGCGTGCTGATCACCACGCTGACCAAGCGCATGGCCGAGCAGCTCACCGACTACCTCAGCGACAACGGCGTGAAGGTGCGCTACCTGCACAGCGACGTCGACACGGTGGAGCGCGTGGAGATTCTGCGCGACCTTCGCCTGGGCGCGTTCGACGTGCTGGTGGGCATCAACCTGCTGCGCGAGGGCCTGGACATCCCGGAGGTGTCGCTGGTGGCCATCCTCGACGCCGACAAGGAAGGTTTCCTGCGTGCCGAGCGTTCGCTGATCCAGACCATCGGCCGCGCCGCGCGCAACCTGAACGGCAAGGCGATCCTGTATGCCGACAGGATGACCGACTCGATGAGACGGTCCATCGACGAGACCGAGCGCCGCCGTGCCAGGCAGATCGCGCACAACGAGGCCAACGGCATCACGCCGCGCAGCATCGTCAAGGCGGTGCGGGACCTGATCGACGGCGTTTACAGCGAGAAGAGCGGCAAGGAAGCCGAGAAGCTCGAGCTGCAGCGCGCCAAGGTCGAGGACATGAGCGAGAAGGACGTCTCGCGCGAGATCAAGCGTCTGGAAAAACTGATGATGGAGCACGCCCGCAATCTCGAATTCGAGAAGGCGGCGCGGGTTCGCGACCAGCTGGCGTTGCTGCGCGAGCAGGCCTTCGGCGGTGCGCACGGCGACAACATCGTGGTGCTTACGCCCGGGAAATAAAGCCCATTGGCTGGGTCAATCGGGTCCATAGCCGGTGCCATTGGTGTTTACCCGAGATCTCTAGGGTTTCTGGTATACTTGACTCAATTACTCAACAACAAAAGAACTTCGCGATGAAGGGCCGGCTCCAACGCACTGGGTCTCCAGTGCCGCCGAGAGTCGGTTAGGGCGGAGACGAGCCACCGAGGTCACAAACTTCGGTGTGGTTTCAACGGTAAGCACATAAGGAGCTTGCGATGCGTCTCACTACCAAGGGCCGGTTTGCGGTCACAGCCATGATCGATCTGGCCCTGCGCCAGAACAGCGGTCCCGTCACGCTGGCTGCCATCAGCCAGCGCCAGCAGATTTCCCTGTCGTACCTGGAACAGCTGTTCGGCAAGCTCCGTCGCCACGAATTGGTGGAGTCCACCCGTGGTCCCGGCGGCGGCTATTCCCTGGGCCGCAAGGCGGCGGAAATTACCGTGGCCGACATCATCGTGTCGGTCGACGAGCCGATCGACGCTACCCAATGCGGCGGCAAGGAAAACTGCCTGGGCGAAGCCGGCCGTTGCATGACGCACGAGCTGTGGGCCTCGCTCAACCAGCGCATGGTCGAGTTCCTCGACTCGGTCACCTTGCAGAAGCTGGTCGACGACCAGCTCGCCAAGGGCGTCACCGTCGAGAACAAGCCGGCGGTCAAGCGTGCGATCTCTGCGCAGCCCGTGGTCAAGCCGATTCGGGTGAACGCGCCCAACTCGGTCTTCGCGCTGGGCAACGTCTTCGCCAAGTCCTGATCCCGACCGCGGGCATGCCGGGGCATGTGCCCTGGGTGCCCGCACGACCCCACGAACACATCAAGAACAGTCAGCCATGGACGTCACTCCGCATTTCCCGATCTACCTCGACTACGGCGCGACCACGCCGGTCGATCCGCGCGTGGTGGACGCGATGATTCCCTGGTTGCGCGAGCATTTCGGCAACCCGGCATCGCGCAGCCACGCTTGGGGTTGGGAGGCTGAAGAGGCCGTGGAGAAGGCCCGTGGCTATGTGGCCGAACTCATCGGCGCCGATCCGCGCGAAATCGTCTGGACCTCCGGCGCCACCGAATCGAACAACCTGGCCTTGAAGGGCGCTGCCAACTTCTACAAGGGCAAGGGCAAGCACCTGATCACGGTGAAGACCGAGCACAAGGCCGTGCTCGACACCATGCGCGAGCTCGAGCGCCAGGGCTTCGAAGTGACCTACATGGACGTCGAGGAAGACGGCCTGCTCGACCTGGAGAAGTTCAAGGCGGCGATCCGCCCCGACACCATCCTGGCGAGCGTGATGTTCGTCAACAACGAGATCGGCGTGATCCAGGATGTCGTGGCGCTGGGCAAGCTGTGCCGCGAGAAGGGCGTGATCTTCCACGTCGACGCCGCGCAGGCCACCGGCAAGCTCGAGATCGACGTGCAGCAGCTGCCGATCGATCTGATGAGCCTGGCTTCGCACAAGACCTACGGCCCCAAGGGCATTGGCGCGCTGTACGTGCGCCGCAAGCCGCGCGTTCGTCTGGAAGCGCAGATGCACGGCGGCGGCCACGAGCGCGGCATGCGCTCGGGCACGCTGCCCACGCACCAGATCGTCGGCATGGGCGAGGCCTTCCGCCTGTCCAAGCTGGAAATGGCGGAAGACATCGCCAAGGCCCGCAAGCTGCAGCAGCGCCTGCTGGACGGCCTGAAGGACGTCGAGCAGGTGTTCATCAACGGCGACCTGGAGCGCCGCGTGCCGCACAACCTGAACATGAGCTTCAACTACGTCGAAGGCGAGTCGCTCATCATGGGCATCAAGGGCCTGGCCGTTTCCAGCGGCTCCGCCTGCACCTCGGCCAGCCTGGAGCCCAGCTACGTCCTGCGCGCCCTGGGCCGCAGCGACGAGCTCGCCCACAGCAGCCTGCGCATGACCATCGGCCGCTTCACGACCGAGGAAGAGATCGACTACGCCATCTCGACCATCAAGCACAACGTGGCCAAGCTGCGCGAGCTGAGCCCGCTGTGGGAGATGTTCCAGGACGGCGTGGACCTGAACACGATCCAGTGGTCGGCGCATTGAGACAACACAACACATATCGATAAGAGGTACCCCATGGCTTACTCATCCAAGGTCATCGACCACTACGAGAATCCGCGCAACGTCGGCTCCTTCGACAAGGGCGACGACACGGTGGGCACCGGCATGGTCGGCGCTCCGGCCTGCGGCGACGTGATGAAGCTGCAGATCAAGGTCAACCCCGAGACCGGCGTGATCGAAGACGCGCGCTTCAAGACCTACGGCTGCGGCTCGGCCATCGCCTCGTCCTCGCTGGTGACCGAATGGGTCAAGGGCAAGACGCTGGACGAAGCGGCATCGCTGAAGAACGCGCAGATCGCCGAGGAACTGGCCCTGCCGCCGGTAAAGATCCACTGCTCGATCCTGGCGGAAGACGCCATCAAGGCAGCTGTCAGCGACTACAAGCAGAAGCACGGCGCCACCGCGGCGGCCGAAGCCGCCCACTGAACATGGCCGTTACGCTCACGGAGGCCGCCGCGCGCCACGTCAACCGTTACCTCAGCAAGCGAGGCAAGGGCCTGGGCGTGCGCCTGGGCGTCAAGACGACGGGTTGCTCGGGCCTGGCCTACAAGCTCGAGTACGTGGACGACCTGTCGCCCGAGGACGTGGTCTTCGAGGACCAGGGCGTGAAGGTGCTGGTGGACCCCAAGAGCCTGGCCTACATCGACGGTACGCAGCTGGACTTCGTGCGCGAGGGCCTGAACGAGGGTTTCAAGTTCAACAACCCGAACGAGCGCGACCGCTGCGGCTGCGGCGAGAGCTTCAGGATCTAGGTTCACCCCCGGGCTGCGCGCTCTTCATGCGCGCGGCCAACCCCCTTGCAGGGGGCAACGACAGCCAAAGTCGCCGCCGTGTCATGGACCGGCGGCTTTTTTCCGCTCATGAAGCTCGACGCCACCGATTTCGAACTGTTCGACCTGCCGCCTGCCTTTGCGCAGGACCGCGCGGTGCTGGATGCCCGCTGGAAAGACCTGCAGCGTGAGGCGCACCCCGACCGCTTTGCCGCCCAAGGCGCAACCGCGCAGCGCGTGGCAATGCAATGGTCGGTGCGCATCAACGAGGCCTACCAGCGCCTGAAGGACCCGATCAGGCGTGCCAGCTACCTGTGCACCCTGAATGGCGTGCCCATCGATGCGGAGCACAACACCGCCATGCCGGCCGACTTCCTGATGCAGCAGATGGAATGGCGCGAGTCGCTGGATGACGCGCACGAGTTGAAGGCGCTGGAGGCGCTGCACGACGAGGTTGATGGTGCTCGCCGCCAGGCGCTGTCCTCGCTGGACTCGCTGATCGACGGGAAGGGCGCGTACGTGGAAGCTGCCGCGCAGGTCAGAGCCCTCATGTTCATTGAGCGCTTTGCGAAGGATGTCGAGAAGAAGCTCGACCGATTGGGACAATAGAGCCTCAAGTTATGGCACTTCTACAGATTTCAGAGCCCGGGCAGGCGCCCGACCCGCACCACCGCCGCATCGCCGTAGGCATCGACCTGGGCACCACGCATTCGCTGGTGGCATCCGTACGCAACGGCGTGGCCGAATGCCTGCCGGACGCGCAGGGCCGCGTGCTGCTGCCCTCGGCCGTGCGCTACCTCGAGGACGAACGCCGCCAGATCGGCTACGACGCATTGGCCGCGCGCGCCGAAGACCCGGCCAACACCATCACCTCGGTCAAGCGCCTGATGGGGCGCGGCCTGGCCGACATCGGCCGGCGCGAATCGCTGCACTACCAGCTGGCAGGCGAGGGCGGCATGGTGCAGGTGCAGACCCGCGCCGGCACCAAGTCGCCGGTGGAGATCAGCGCCGAAATCCTGGCCACGCTGCGCTTCCGCGCCGAGGACACCTTCGACGACGACCTGTACGGCGCCGTCATCACCGTGCCGGCCTACTTCGACGAAGGCCAGCGTCAAGCCACCAAGGACGCAGCCCAACTGGCGGGCATCAACGTGCTGCGCCTCATCAGCGAGCCCACCGCCGCCGCCATCGCCTACGGCCTGGACAACGCGGCCGAGGGTGTCTACGCGGTGTACGACCTGGGCGGCGGCACCTTCGACATCTCCATCCTGCGGCTGACGCAAGGTGTATTCGAGGTGATCGCCACCGGCGGCGACTCGGCCCTGGGCGGCGACGACTACGACCACGCGCTGGCAGACTTCGCCCAGGCGCAGGCCGGCGTCACGCTCAAGAGCGACACGGACAAGGCCGCCTGGATGATCGCGGCACGTGCCGCGAAGGAAGCGCTGTCCGATGCCGACTCGACGGCTTTCGTCGCGACGGTCGACGGACGCAGCGTCAGCCAGCCGGTCACGCGTGCCCAGTTCGAGGAGGCGAGTGCATCGCTGACCGACCGCACACTGGCCGCCGTGCGCAAGGCCTTGCGTGACGCCTCTCTCAAGCCGCAGGAACTGCAGGGCGTGGTGCTCGTGGGCGGTGCCACCCGCATGCCACAGATCCGCCGTGCCGTCGCCGAGCATTTCGGCCGCGCACCTTTCGTGGACCTGAACCCCGACGAGGTCGTCGCGCTGGGCGCAGCCGTGCAGGCGAATCAGCTGGCGGGCAACGGTGGCAGCGGCGACCTGCTGCTGCTGGACGTGATCCCGCTGTCGCTGGGGATCGAGACCATGGGCGGCCTGGTGGAGCGCATCGTGCCGCGCAACCAGACCATTCCCACCGCCATGGCGCAGGACTTCACCACCTACCAGGACGGCCAGACGGCGCTGGCGCTGCACGTGGTGCAGGGCGAGCGCGACCTGGTGCAGGACTGCCGAAGCCTCGCGCGCTTCGAGCTGCGCGGCATCCCGCCGATGGCGGCCGGCGCGGCGCGCATCCGCGTCACCTTCACCGTGGATGCCGACGGCCTGCTGAGCGTGGGCGCCAAGGAGCAGGCCAGCGGCGTCGAGGCCAGCGTGAAGGTGAAGCCCTCTTACGGCCTGTCGGACGACCAGATCGCCACCATGCTGCAGGACAGCTTCGCCACCGCGCAGCAGGACATGCAGGCCCGCGCCCTGGTCGAGGCGCGCGTGGATGCCGATCGCATGCTGCTGGCCACCCAGAGTGCGCTGGATGCAGACGGCGCTCTGCTCGAAGCGGAGGAGCGCCAGCAGATCGACGCGCTGATGGAAGCGTTGCGACTGGCTCGCGACGTCGGCGATGCCTCGACGGTGGAGGCCGCCACCAAGGCGCTGGCCGACGGTACCGAGGACTTTGCCGCCCGCCGCATGAACCAGGGCATTGCGCGCGCGCTCTCGGGCCGCACGCTCGAATCCCTCTGAACATCTTTTCCATGCCCACCATCAAGATCCTTCCGCACGCCGAGTACTGCCCGCAGGGCGCCGAGATCAGCGCGCCCGCCGGTACCTCCATCTGCGAGGCGCTGCTGGACAACGACATCCACATCGAGCACGCCTGCGAGATGAGCTGTGCCTGCACCACCTGCCACGTGATCGTGCGCGAGGGCTTCAGCTCGCTCAACGAATCGGACGAAAGCGAAGACGACCTGCTGGACCGCGCCTGGGGCCTGGAGCCGCAGTCGCGGCTGAGCTGTCAGGCTATCCTTGCGCAGGAGAACGTGACGGTCGAGATTCCCAAGTACTCGATCAATCACGCCAAGGAAAACCACTGACACCGCAGCGCGCGACCGCATGACCCGGCAAATCGTCCTCGACACCGAAACCACTGGCCTGTCCGCCGAAGACGGCGACCGCATCATCGAACTGGGATGCGTCGAACTCTTCAACCGCAAGCTGACCGGCAACGACCTGCACATCTACTTCAACCCCGAGCGCGAGAGCCACGAGGACGCGTTGAAGGTGCACGGCCTGACCACCGAGTTCCTGCGCGACAAGCCCAGGTTCGAAGTGATGGCGCCGGAGATCGTGGAGTACCTGCGCGGCGCCGAGATCATCATCCACAACGCGGCCTTCGACGTCGGCTTCCTCAACAAGGAATTCGAACGCGTCGGCCTGCCACCATTGCGCAACCACTGCAGCGAAGTCACCGATACGCTGGCCATGGCCAAGGCGCTGTTCCCGGGCAAGCGCAACTCGCTCGATGCGCTTTGCGACCGCTTCGGCGTCGACCGCTCCAACCGCACCTTCCACGGCGCGAAGCTGGACGCGCAGTTGCTGGCCGATGTGTACATCAACCTCACGCGCGGCCAGGATGCACTGCTGATCGACGTGGGCAGCGACGAGCCGCAGCAGGGGCAGGTCGCGGTCATCGACTTGCGGCAGTTCCAGCTGCCGGTGCTCACTGCTTCGGCGCAGGAACTGGCGATCCACGAGGAAGTGCTGCTGCAGCTGGACAAGTCCAGCAACGGAAAAACGCTGTTCCGGCTGGAAGCAGCCGAAAATGTTGCTATAATCTGAGGCTTCGCAGCAAACGCAACAGCGGTTGCCGACGAAGGGCGGTTAGCTCAGGGGTAGAGCACAGCATTCACACTGCTGGGGTCGGAGGTTCGAAACCTCCACCGCCCACCAAATTCCCCAAGAAAAAGGCGATCTGGATTTCCAGATCGCCTTTTTGCTTTGCGCTCTCGCCATGTGATGTCCACCGGCGCACACTTGGGGCACAGGAGCAAAGAATGGCCATGACCCCCGAGCTTCATACGCCACACAAGCCCGGCCCCGCGGACCCGGGCGAGATGCCGGTCGAGCCGGACCAAGGCCCGGTGCCGCCACCGAGCCAGCCCGATGACCCCTCCCAACCGATCGCGCCGCCGCATTGAGCTTCCCGGCAGGCCAAGCGCGCAGCTAAGCTTCGCGCATGGAAGCAGAGAAGATCGATTGCGCCGTGATCGGCGCCGGCGTGGTGGGGCTGGCCGTCGCGCGCGCGCTGGCCCTGGCGGGGCGGGAAGTGATGGTGCTGGAGGGTGAAGGCGGCATCGGCACCGGCACCAGTTCGCGCAACAGCGAGGTCATCCATGCCGGCATCTACTACCCGAAGGGCTCGCTGAAGGCGCAACTGTGCGTGCAGGGCAAGCAGGCGCTGTACGACTACGCCGGCCAGCGCGGCGTGGCGCATCGGCGGTGCGGCAAGCTCATCGTGGCCACTTCGGCCGAGCAGGTGGGCGAACTCGAAGGCATCGTCGCCAAGGCCCGCGCCAACGGCGTGGACGACCTGGTCATCCTCACGCGCGGGCAGGCGCAGGCGATGGAGCCGCATCTGCAGTGCGTGGCCGCCATCCATTCCCCCAGCACCGGCATCGTCGACAGCCACGCGCTGATGCTGAGCTTGCAGGGCGACCTGGAGAACGCCGGCGGCATGGTGGCGCTGAAGTCGCCGGTGGCACGTGCCGAATGCGCGAACGGCGCCATCGATCTCTTCATGGCGGACGGCACCGTGCTGCGCTGCGCCAGCGTGGTCAATGCTGCAGGCCTGCACGCGCCGCTGCTGGCCCGTCGCTTCCAGGGGCTCGATCCTCAGCAGCTGCCCACGGCCTATTTCGCCAAGGGCAACTACTTCACCCTGAGCGGGCGCGCTCCCTTCAGCCGGCTCGTCTACCCGGTGCCCGAGCCCGGCGGCCTGGGCGTGCATCTCACGCTCGACCTGGGTGGCCAGGCCAAGTTCGGGCCCGATGTGCAATGGGTCGAGTCGCCTGGCGACCTGGTGGTGGATCCGGCGCGCGGCGACGCCTTCTACGCGGAAGTGCGCAAGTACTGGCCGCAGCTTCCGGATGGCGCGCTGCTGCCCGGCTACGCGGGCATGCGGCCCAAGATCTCCGGACCGGGCGAGCCGGCAGCGGACTTCATGATCCAGGGGCCCGAGGCGCATCGCGTGCCGGGGCTGGTCAACCTGTTCGGCATCGAGTCGCCGGGCCTCACGAGCAGCCTTGCAATCGGCGCGCGCGTGGCGCAAATGCTGGCATAGCGGCGGCCAGCCTGTAACATGGGGCCATGCGCCATTTGTGGTGTGTCTCACCGCCGGCGTGTGGCCGGCGAAGCTTTTTTCAGGAGGATCGTCAGTAATGTCTACATCAACCGCCAACCTCGAAGCAGCTGCGAACCAGGTAGTCGAAGACCTCGCCAGCGACGTGCGTGGCGTGCTCTCGAGCAAGGAGCTGGATTCGGTTCCGCACATCAAGGCGTTGCGCCAGCGTGTCGATGCCAAGGTGGCCATCGCTCGCGAATTGGCGTCCGAAAAGGCCAAGCTCGCCGCCAGGAAGGCGCGTGAAGCGGCCGACCAGGCCAACGCCTACGCCCATGACGAGCCCTGGCAGATTGCCGGTGCCGCCCTGGCGGTCGGCGTTCTCGTGGGTTTGTTGATTGGCCGTCGCTGAACGCATGCCAGGCGACCTGATGGCGGGCTGCCGGGCTGGCGGAGCGCCTGAATGACGGGTGTGCTGACCAAGCGCCTCCTCGCGCTCACCGGCCTGGACGCCAAGCTGCGCCACGTGCGCGTGGCTGCGGGCGAGGGCGCCCTGGCGGCCGAGGACCGTGCGCAGTTGCTGCGCTTGGCCTGGGAGGAGGAGAAGCAGCGCCTGCATCTCATCACCCTGTTGGTGGTAGCCGTGATGGGCCTCACCACGGTGGCGGTGGCCTTGCTATCGGTGGCAGTTGTGGTCCATTTCTGGGACACACCGCACCGCAGCGCCGCCGCGTGGACGGTCGCCATCGTCTGGGCGGTGGTCTGGCTGGGCTTCCTGCTCTGGCTGGTCAAGGCCCTGCGCAGCAAGACCGAGGGCATCGACCTGGCGCGTCGCGAGTTCGCCCGCGACTGGCACTGGGTGCAGGCACAGATCGGCTCGCGCCCGCGCGATCCGGCCCTGCGCGAGCCCCGCCCGGCCAACCGCGACGAACTGCTGGCGCGCATGGAGCGCCAGCGCGAGCGCATCCTGCGCCTGCAGAACCCGCTCCCGGGCTCGGGCGCCTCCATGCCCCAGGAGGCACCGCTCAGCCAGATGGTGACGCAGACCTTGCGCGAGCATCCCGTGGCCACCGCGGCCGTGGCGTTCGGCGTGGTCGCGGCTGTCGGCCCCAGGCGCCTGCTGCGCATGGCGACCTGGGCGCTTCCGCTTTTCTGGAAGCTGCGCTGAGGCGCCTGCCTCAGCCCGGCGCGCGCGCAGCCAGCGCGCGCGCCGCGTCCCGCACCAGCGCGGGTCCCCTGTAAATGAGCCCGGTGTAGATCTGCACCAGGTCCGCGCCGGCGTCGAGCTTGGAGCGCGCATCCTCGGCGCTCAGGACGCCGCCCACGCCGATGATCGGATAGGCAGGGCCCAGGGCCGCGCGCAGCTGCGCGATGACGCGGTTGCTGGCCTGCAGCACCGGTGCGCCGGACAGGCCGCCGGTTTCCTCCGCATGCCGCAGCCCGGCCACCACGTCGCGCGCCAGGGTGGTGTTGGTGGCGATCACGCCGTCGATGCCATGGCGCTTCAGGGTGGCCGCGATCAGCTGCACCTGGGTCTCGTCCAGGTCGGGTGCGATCTTGACGAAGACGGGCACGCGCTTGCCGTGTTGCGCCGCCAGTTCTTCGCGCCGCTTGGCGACTGCCGCCAGCAAGCCGTCCAGCGCTTCGTCGCTCTGCAGGCTGCGCAAGTTGGCGGTGTTGGGGCTGGAGATGTTGACGGTGACGTAATCGGCATGCGGGTACACGCCGGCCAGGCCGATCAGGTAGTCGTCCACGGCGTTCTCGATGGGCGTGGCCGCGTTCTTGCCGATGTTCAGGCCCAGCAGGGTGGGGCTGCCCCGGCCTGTGCGGCGGAAGCGCGCGCGCTGCACGTTGCGCAGGAAGGCCTCCAGTCCTTCGTTGTTGAAGCCCAGGCGGTTGATCAGCGCATTGCGCTCGGGAATGCGGAAGATGCGCGGCTTCGGGTTGCCCGGCTGGGCCTTGGGTGTGACTGTGCCCACCTCGACGAAGCCGAAGCCCATGGCAGCGAAGGCGTCGATGCAGCGGGCGTTCTTGTCCAGGCCGGCGGCCAGGCCCAACCGATTGGGGAATTCGAGCCCGGCGAGGCGAACCGGATCGTTCACGCGGGTCTGCGAATAGAAGCAGGCCAGGGGCGTGTTCTGGGTGCGTGCCAGCGCGTCGAGCGTGAGCTCGTGGGCCTGCTCGGCATCCAGGCCGAACAGGAAAGGTCGCGCCAGGCCGTAGGGAACGAGTGACATCGGATAATTCTCTTGTTTTCGATTAGCAGCCAAGGATTTTCCCCGATGAACAGCACCCCCCCGACCCAGGACGAACTCAAGGCCCAGGTGGGCCGCGCCGCGCTGGCCTATGTGAAGCCCGGCAGCATCGTCGGCGTGGGCACCGGCTCGACGGTCAACAAGTTCATCGACGCCCTGGCGAGCATGAAGGACCAGATCAAGGGGGCCGTGTCCAGCTCCGTCGCCTCCACCGAGCGGCTGAAAGCCCTGGGCATCCCGGTCTTCGACAGCAACGAGGTCGAGGAGCTGGCCGTCTACATCGACGGCGCCGACGAGATCGACGGCGGCGGCCACATGATCAAGGGCGGCGGCGCGGCGCTCACGCGCGAGAAGATCGTCGCGGCCCAATCGCTGCAGTTCGTCTGCATTGCCGACGCTTCCAAGCGAGTGGAGGCGTTGGGCGCCTTCCCGCTGCCGGTCGAAGTGATCCCGATGGCGGCGCAGCGCATCATCCGCCAGTTTGCGAGCAAGGGTGGCGTGGCGCAGGTGCGCGAGAAGGACGGCGCCGCGCTTGTCACCGACAACGGCCAGCACATCGTGGACGTGAGCGGCCTGCGCATCACCGACCCGAAGGCCTTCGAGCTGGAAGTGAGCCAGTGGCCGGGTGTGGTCACCGTGGGTGTGTTCGCGCTCCAGCGCGCGAACGTGTGCCTGCTGGGCACGCCGACGGGCGTGCAGACGCTGAACTTCGACTGAGGAAGAGGCGCGCGCCTAGAAGCGGATGCCGGCGGGGTTCTCCGGCGTCGGCACGCCCGCGGTCGACGGCGGAGGCGGGCTGGATGGCGCGGCTGCGGGCGCAGCGGCCGCCGGTGCCTGAGGCGCGGCCCTCACTTGAGCCACCAGCGGCGAGGCTGGCGCGTTTCTATAGCTGGGGGGCAGGCGCGAGCTCGTCGGATAGCCGGCGGCGTCGAGGTAGCGGGACCATTCGGAGTCCTGGAAGCCCACCAGTTGCTGCGCACCGATGGCCACCAGGGGCAGGGAGTTCTGTCCGGTCTGGCGTTGAAGGGCGTCGTTGTCCTGCGCCGTCTGCACGGTCTTCTCGCTGAACGGAACGCCTCGCGTGGTGAGCAGGCTGCGGGCCGCGTCACAGGGCTGGCACTCGTCGCGGGTGTAGAGGGTGACCGGGTAGCGCTGCGCCACCTGGCGAAGCTCGTAGGGCAGGGAGTTGTCGACCGGCAGCGAGGTCACGTCGCCGCCGCGCGAGCCCGTCACGGGCTGCGCGTTGCGAGCCGTGGGCGCCTGGTCGGAATAGGTGACCTTGCCGTTGGCGTCGACCTGGCGATAGACCTGCTGCGCGAAGGCGCTGCCTGCCGCACAGGCAGTCAGTGCGGCCAGTGCGATCGAGCCGAGGCGGCCATCCAGCTTCATTGCGAGCTCCGGGTTTGCGAAAGAACGGAGCAAGTATGCCAAGGCCGGCGCTGTTCGCCGCCCTCGGGGCCCCAGGGCCGATGCAAAAAAGCCACTCAGGCGGAAGTTGTACTCGGCGAAGCCATGCCCTGGTGGCGCAGCAGTGCGTCCAGTTCGGGGGCGCGGCCGCGGAAGGCCTTGAAGGACTCCATGGCCGGGCGGCTGCCGCCGGCTTCCAGGATGGCCGTGCGGTAGCGGCGCCCGATTTCCACGCTGGGCTTGCCATCGGCGCCCGCGCTTTCCTCGAAGGCCGCGTAGGCGTCTGCGCTCAGCACCTCGGCCCACTTGTAGCTGTAGTAGCCGGCTGCATAGCCGCCCGAGAAGATGTGGCTGAAGGTGTTGGGCGTGCGGCTGAAGGGCGCCGCCGGCATCACCGCGACCTCGGCGCGCACCTTGTCCAGCAAGGCCATCACGGCGCCGGGTTGCGCGTCGGCTGCCTCGTGCTCGGTGTGCAGCAGCATGTCGAACAGGGAGAACTCGATCTGGCGCACCGTCTGCAGGCCGCTCTGGTAGTTCTTGGCCGCGATCATCTTGTCGAAGAGATTGCGCGGCAGCGGCTCGCCGGTGTCCACGTGCGAGGTCATGTGGCGCAGCACGTCCCACTCCCAGCAGAAGTTCTCCATGAACTGGCTGGGCAGTTCGACCGCGTCCCACTCCACGCCGCTGATGCCCGAGACGTCTCGCTCGTTCACCTGGGTCAGCATGTGGTGCAGGCCGTGGCCGAACTCGTGAAAGAGGGTGATGACGTCGTCGTGCGTGAGCAGCGGCGGCCGGCCATCGACGCCTTCGGCGAAGTTGCACACCAGCTGCGCCACCGGCGTCTGCAGGTGCTGGCTGTCGGGGCGCAGCCAGCGGGCGCGCACGTCGTCCATCCAGGCGCCGCCGCGCTTGCCCGCGCGCGCCGAGGGGTCGAGGTAGAACTGGCCCACCAGCTGGGTGCCGCGCTCGATGCGGTAGAACTCCACGCCGGGATTCCACACCGGCGCGCTGTCGCGGCGGATCGACACCTCGAACAGCGTCTCGACGATCTTGAACAGGCCCGCCAGCACCTTGGGGGCGGTGAAGTACTTCTTGAGTTCCTGCTCGCTGAAGGAATAGCGGGCTTCCTTCAGCTTCTCGCCGATGAAGCTCCAGTCCCAGGGCTGCGGGTCGGCAATGCCCAACTCCTTCGCGCCGAAGGCGCGCAGGTCGGCCAGGTCCTGTTGCGCATAGGGCTTGGCCTTGGCGGCCAGGTCGCGCAGGAACTTGAGCACTTCGTCGGGCGAGTCGGCCATCTTGGGCACGACCGACAGTTCGCCGAAGCTGCGGTAGCCCAGCAGCTTCGCTTCTTCTTCACGCAAGGAGAGGATCTCGCGGATGAGCTCGGTGTTGTCCAGTGCCGGGTCGCCCAGCTCGCTGGCGCGGGTGACGTAGGCGCGGTAGAGGGCCTCGCGCAGCCGGGTGTTTTTTGCGAACTGCATCACCGGCAGGTAGCAGGGCATCTTCAGCGTGAGCTTGTAGCCTTCCTTCTGCTCGGCTTGCGCTGCGGCCTGGGCGGCGGCAATCACGTCCTGCGGCACGCCGTCGAGTTCGTCCAGGCGGGCGTAGTAGGCAAAGGCATCGGTGGCGTCCAGCGCGTTCTCGCTGAACTTCTGGCTCAGCTCGGCCTGTCGTTCCTGGATGGCGGCAAAGCGCTCCTTGGCCGCGCCCTGCAGTTCGGCACCGCCGAGCACGAAGTTGCGCACCGCGTTCTTGTGCGCCTGGCGCTGCTCGGGCGTGAGCTTCGCGGGGTCGATGGCCTTGTACTTGGCATAAAGGCGCTCGTCCGAACCCAGGCGGGTCCAGAAGGCGGTGACGCGCGGCATGGCCTCGTTGTAGGCGGCACGCAGTTCAGGCGTATCGGCCACGGCGTTCAGGTGCCCCACCGCGCCCCAGGCGCGGCTGAAGCGCTCGGTGGCCACGTCCAGCTCCTTGGCGATGGCGTTCCAGTCGGCGGGGAAGGCCGGGTCCGTCACCTTCTGGAGTGCCGCATCGGCTTGCGCCAGCAGGATATCCACCGCCGGGCCCACGTGCTCCGGGCGGATCTGGTCGAACAAGGGGAGGTCGCGGAAATCGAGGAGCGGATTGGTCATCATGGGTGCAAGATGGGGCCGGAAGAGCAAATGCGCAAGGCGAAAAAATCAATCAGGCCGATTGCCGTTCAGCCGCTTCGAGGGTGTTGACCAGCAGCATGGCGCGCGTCATGGGGCCGACGCCGCCGGGCACGGGCGTGATCCAGCCAGCCACTTCGCGCACGCCTTCGAAGTCCACGTCGCCGCAGAGCTTGCCTTCGTCGTTGCGGTTCATGCCGACGTCGATGACCACGGCGCCGGGCTTGACCATGTCGGCCGTGAGCACATTGCGCTTGCCCACCGCGGCGACGATGACGTCGGCCTGCCGCGTCATGGCGCCCAGGTCGGCGGTGGCGCTGTGGCAGATGGTGACGGTGGCGCTTTGCGCCAGGAGCATCATGGCCATGGGCTTGCCCACGATGTTGCTGCGGCCGATGACCACCGCGTGCTTGCCACGAAGGGAGTAGCCGATGGACTCGAGCATTTTCATGCAGCCGTAGGGCGTGCAGGGCCAGAAGCCCTTGGCGCCGGTCATCAGCGCGCCGGCGCTGGCGATGTGGAAGCCGTCGACGTCCTTTTCGGGCGAGATGGTCTCGATGACCTTCTGGCTGTCCATGTGCCTGGGCAGGGGCAGCTGCACCAGGATGCCGTGCACCTTCGGATCGACGTTGAGGGCCTTCACCCGCGCGAGCAGGTCGGCCTCGCTCATGTCGGCGGGGTAGCGCTCCAGCGTGGCCGACAGGCCGGTCTCGTTGCTGTCGTTGACCTTGTGCTTCGTGTAGACCTGGCTGGCCGGGTCGTCGCCCACCAGGATGATGCTCAGGTGCGGATGCACGCCGCGGGCCTTCAAGGCCTGGGTGCGGCCGGTGACTTCTGCGCGGATGGTGCGGGCAAGTGCGTTGCCGTCGATGAGTTGGGCCGTCATGGCTGGATGCTTCCCTGGAAGTAAAAACGCCCGCTTGCGCAGGCGTATTTTGTGGCGGTTGGTTGAAACGGGGCTTAAGAGGCCGCCTTGGCAGCGCCGGCCTGGCCGAGCGCGATCTTCAGAAGGTCGGCCACCGTGTTGGCGTTGAGCTTTTCCATGATGTTGGCGCGATGCGCCTCCACCGTCTTGATGCTGATGCCCAGGTCGTCGGCGATCTGCTTGTTCAGGCGGCCGGCGACGATGCGCTCGAGCACCTGCGCCTCGCGGCCGGTGAGCTTGGACAGCAGGGCGTCGCGGCTGGCCGACTGCTGGTGCTGCGCGAAGGTGCCGCGGGCATGCTCGAGCATGCGCTCGACCAGTGCCACGAGTTCTTCGTCGTTGAAGGGCTTCTGGATGAAATCCATCGCGCCCTTCTTCATCGAGTCGACCGCCATCGGCACGTCCCCGTGGCCGGTGATGACGACGATGGGCAGCGGCGAGCGGCGTTCGATGAGCCGGTCCTGCAGTTCCAGGCCGGTCATGCCGCCCATGCGGATGTCGACGATGAGGCAGGCCACCTCGCGCGGGTCGTAGCGCGAAAGGAAGGATTCTGCGGAGTCGAAGCAGCGAACGCGGTAGTCCTTGCCCTCAAGCAACCATTGCAGCGAATCTCGAACGGCTTCGTCGTCATCGACGACATAGACCGTGCCCTTCTTGGGAATCAAACTCATGCAGGTACCTTTGCCTCGTCGCTTGCTATTGATCTTGTAGCGTCAAGTACCGGAATCCAGAACGAAAAACGGCACCCGACAACCTCTGAACCATTGTAGATGTTCTCTGCCTGCATCCGGCCCTTGTGCGACTCCACGATGGTGCGGCACAGGTTCAGGCCGATGCCCATGCCTTCGGGCTTGGTGGAGAAGAACGCCTCGTACAAACGCTCCATCACTTCGGGCGCGAGGCCCATGCCGGTGTCCTGCACCGAGAACTCCACCGCGGGGTGGCCGTCGATCATGCGCGGCAGCACGCGCAACTCGACGCTGCGGCGCGCGGGCGGGCGCTTGGCCACGTCGATGGCTTCGGCGGCGTTGCGCAGCAGGTTCACCAGCACCTGCTCGATCAGGATCGGGTCCACCTGCAGCACCGGCAGGCGCGCGGCCACGTAGTGGTTCAAGCGCACGTTGCGGCGGCGCAGTTCGATGCCGGCGAGTTCCACCGCCTCGCTCACCATCGTCGTGGCCTCGGCCGGGGTGCGGTTGGGTTCGCTGCGCTTCACGAAGGTACGGATGCGCTGGATGATCTGGCCCGCGCGTTGCGCCTGGCGCGAGGTCTTCTCCAGCGCCATCAGCAGCGCGTCCGAATCGATCTGCTGGCCCTTGATGCGCGACACCATGCCGTTGCAGTAGTTGGTGATGGCGGTCAGCGGCTGGTTCAGCTCGTGCGCCACGCTGGAGGCCATCTCGCCCATGGTGATCAGGCGGCTGGCCGCCTGCGCGCGGTCGGCCTGCGCCGCGTTCTGGTCCTCGGCGTCTCGGCGCTGCGTGATGTCGGTGGCAATCACCATCTGCGCCAGCCGGCCGTCGACCCAGGTGAGGTAGCGCGAGCGCACTTCCAGCCACTTGCCCAGCTCGGGCACGAAGATTTCGTTGTTGGCCGGCTGCGCGCCGGTGAGCGAATCGAGCGGCAGGCCGGCGAAGGCGTCGACGTCGTCCATCTCCTCGTCGTGGCCGCCGGCGGGGGGCACGCCCGCCTGCGCCACCATGCCCAGGTGGCCGACGGTGTCGGAGCCGAACCAGAGGCGGTAGAGCTTGTTGGCGAACAGAAGCTCCTCGCTGCCGATGGGGGCCACCGAGATGGCGGCGTCCAGCGCTTCCAGCACGGTGGTAAAGCGTTCGTAGGACGCCGACAACTGCTCGCGGATGCGCGTGGGCTCGGTGATGTCGGTCATCGAGGTCATCCAGCCGGTCTGGTGGCCGCGCGCGTCGATGAGGGGCGACACGTACAGCCGCGCGTTGAACACGCTGCCGTTCTTGCGCTTGACGCGGACCTGGAAGCCGCCGGGCAGCGAGCGCCCGTGCAGCTCTTCCTCGAGCCGCTCGTTCATGATCTCGCGGTCGGCCTCCAGCCAATAGGGGAAGGGCGGGGACTGGCCCACCAGCTCTTCCTCGTTCCAGCCGGTCATCGCGCAGAAGGCGGCGTTGACGTAGGTGATGCGGCCTTCCAGGTCGAGAACCCGCATGCCGGTGGGCATGGAATTCTCCATCGCGCGGCGGAAGTTGGTCTCGGCCACCAGGGCCTGCTGGGCCTGCTGGCGCCGGCGGGTGTGGCGCCAGGTGCCGATCAGCATCCAGCTGGTGAGCACCGAGAGTGCCACCACCAGCCAGAACAGCCCATTGCCCACCAGGCCCTGCGAAGTGCGGTAGGCCTGCGCCCGCAGCACCAGGCTGTTGCCCACGGGCGAGACCGGCACCTCGTATTCGTTGACCTTCTTGCCCCAGGGCAGCAGCCGGTGGCCGCCGGGGTCCGGCACGTTCACCGTGTTGCCGGCAATGAGGCGGCCGTTGCCGTCCAGCAGCGAGACCGCGTAGCGCGCCGCCACCTCGGGAGGAATGCCATAGCGCAGCAGGCCGTCGATGGAAAACTCGCCCAGCACCACGCCTGCGAACAGGCCCTGGTCGAAGAGCGGGATGTGCAGCTGCAGCACCGGCGGCAGGTCGCCCCCCTGGCTGGGCTGCGAATACACCGGCTGGCGCAGCTCGCGCGCCAGCGCATAGTGGGTTTCGAGGTCGCCCGGGCGCAGCACGTCGCCGGCCAGGTGCTGCTGCGACGGGTGCACGCTGGGCGCCGAGTAGCTGCCCTGGAAGCGGCGGCGGTCGTCGATCCAGCTGATGGCCTGCAGTTCGGGGAACTGGCTCACCAGCGACTCGGAGCGGCTCACGAACTCGCTGGGGTCGATTTCCCGGTTGCCCGCGTCGCGGGCGATGCGCATCAACTGCTCCTGGCGCTCGAGCAGTCGCAGGCGCATGCGCTGCTGCGCGTATTCGACGTCGCGGCGGACCGATTCCTGCTCGCGCTCCACCTCCTCGGTCCGCAGGTACCAGAAGGCGGTGACGATTGCGGCCAGAAACAACAACACCGCGGCCATTGGTGCCACCATGGCAACCGCGTCCTGCAGCACCGGCGTCTGGCGGCGCCACCAGCGCCGCCAGACCGCCCAGGGCGAGGAAGACGAGCGCGCAGCAGCGCGGACGTCAGTTGACGGCAGGTTGGGCGGAGGCATCACTCGAGTGTAGGGGAAGGCCCCAAGTAGCTTGCACTAGGACACAAATAGCACGCTCGTGTTTCAAGATTTCATATTACAAGATGAAAAAGCACCATTTGAAATTGAGACTTTTTTGTGGGACACTGCCGCGCAACCTCAACCGGCACTAAATTAAGAGCCACACCCATCAAGGAGACAAAGCATGTCGGCAAATCCCGAGAAGACCTTCGGTTCGGCTGCAGCGAACGATGCGGACGCGCAGGAAACGCGCGAATGGATGGACGCCTTGTCCGCCGTGATCCAGAGCGAGGGCCGTGAACGCGCCCACTTCCTGCTCGAGCAACTCCTCGAGCACGCGCGCCAGAACAGCATCGACAAACCCTTCTCGGCCAACACCGCTTACGTCAACACGATCGAGCCCGACCAGGAAGACCGTTCGCCCGGCAACCTGGAGATCGAGGAGCGCCTGCGCTCCTACATGCGCTGGAACGCCATGGCGATGGTGGTCAAGGCCAACCGCCTGCACCCGCCCGAGGGCGGCGACCTGGGCGGCCACATCGGCTCCTTTGCCTCGCTGGCCTCCATGTTCGGCGCGGGCTTCAACCACTTCTGGCATGCCGAGAGCGAAGGCCACGGCGGCGATTGCCTCTACATCCAGGGCCACGTGTCGCCCGGCATCTATGCCCGCGCCTACCTGGAAGGCCGCCTGACCGAAGACCAGCTGCTGAACTTCCGCCAGGAAGTGGACGGCAAGGGCCTGTCGAGCTACCCGCACCCCAAGCTCATGCCCGCCTTCTGGCAGTTCCCGACCGTCTCCATGGGCCTGGGCCCGCTGATGGCCATCTACCAGGCGCGTTTCCTGAAGTACCTGCACGCCCGCGGCATCGCCGACACCTCCAACCGCAAGGTCTGGGTCTTCTGCGGCGACGGCGAGATGGACGAGGTCGAGTCGCTGGGCGCCATCGGCCTGGCCGCGCGTGAGCGCCTGGACAACCTGATCTTCGTGATCAACTGCAACCTGCAGCGCCTGGACGGCCCGGTGCGCGGTAACGGCAAGATCGTCCAGGAGCTCGAGGGCGAGTTCCGCGGTGCCGGCTGGAACGTCATCAAGCTGCTGTGGGGCAGCAACTGGGATCCGCTCCTGGCCCGCGACAAGGACGGGGCGCTGCGCAAGCTCATGATGGAGACCAACGACGGCGACTATCAGTCCTTCAAGGCCAACGACGGCGCCTATGTGCGCAAGCACTTCTTCGGCCGCGACCCGCGCACGGCCGAGATGGTGGCCAACATGAGCGACGACGACATCTGGAACCTTCGCCGCGGCGGCCATGATTCGCAGAAGGTCTACGCCGCCTTCTCGTCGGCGGTCAAGCACACCGGCCAGCCCACCGTGCTGCTGATCAAGACCGTCAAGGGCTTCGGCATGGGCAAGATCGGCGAAGGCAAGAACACCGTGCACCAGACCAAGAAGCTGGGCGAAGAGGACATCAAGGCCTTCCGCGACCGCTTCAACATCCCGATCCCCGACAGCCAGATCGCGGACCTGCCTTTCTACAAGCCGGCCGACGACACGCCGGAAATGAAGTACCTGCACGAGCGCCGCAAGGCGCTGGGCGGCTACCTGCCGCACCGCCGCGCCAAGGCCGACGAGAGCTTCACAGTGCCTTCGCTGGAGACCTTCAAGTCGGTGCTCGAGCCCACGGCCGAGGGCCGCGAGATCTCCACCACCCAGGCTTACGTGCGCTTCCTCACGCAACTGCTGCGCGACCAGGCGCTGGGCCCGCGGGTGGTGCCGATCCTGGTGGACGAGGCCCGCACCTTCGGCATGGAAGGCCTGTTCCGCCAGATTGGTATCTACAACCCCGATGGACAGCAGTACACCCCGGTCGACAAGGACCAGGTCATGTACTACAAGGAAGACAAGTCGGGCCAGATCCTGCAGGAAGGCATCAACGAGGCCGGCGGCATGTCCAGCTGGATCGCGGCGGCCACCAGCTACAGCACCAACAACCGCATCATGGTGCCGTTCTACGTGTACTACTCGATGTTCGGCTTCCAGCGCGTCGGCGACCTGGCCTGGGCGGCGGGCGACATGCAGGCGCGAGGCTTCCTGCTGGGCGGCACCTCCGGGCGCACCACGCTCAACGGCGAAGGCCTGCAGCACGAGGACGGCCACAGCCACATCCTGGCCAACACCATCCCCAACTGCGTGAGCTACGACCCGACCTTCGCGCATGAAGTCGGCGTGATCCTGCACCACGGCCTCAAGCGCATGGTGGAGAAGCAGGACAACGTCTACTACTACCTGACCCTGCTCAACGAGAACTACGCGATGCCTGGCCTGCAGCCCGGCACCGAGGAGCAGATCATCAAGGGCATGTACCTGTGCAAGCAGGCGCCCGCCGTCAAGGCCGCCAAGGGCAAGGAGGCGCCTTCGGTGCAGCTGATGGGCAGCGGCACCATCCTGCGCGAGAGCTTCGCGGCGCAGGAACTGCTGGAGAAGGACTGGGGCGTGAGCGCCGGCGTCTGGAGCTGCCCGAGCTTCAACGAGCTGACCCGCGACGGCCTGGACTGCGAGCGCTGGAACCTGCTGCACCCCACCGAGAAGGCGCGCGTGCCTTTTATCGCGCAGCAGCTCTCGGCCAGCACCGGCCCGGTGGTGGCGTCCACCGACTACATGAAGGCCTACGCCGACCAGGTGCGTGCCTTCATCCCCAAGGACCGCAACTTCAAGGTGCTGGGCACCGACGGCTTCGGCCGCAGCGACTTCCGCAGCAAGCTGCGCGAGCACTTCGAGATCAACCGGCACTACATCACCGTGGCGGCGCTCAAGGCGCTGACCGAGGACGGCGTGCTGCCGGCGGCCAAGGTCCAGGAGGCGATCCAGAAGTACGGAATCAACGCCGACAAGATCAACCCGCTCTACGCCTGAGAAACTCGGGCGCCCCCAACAACCAACAATACGCTTTCGGGCGGGAGACACGAACATGGCTATGGTGGAAGTCAAGGTGCCGGACATCGGCGATTTCGACGAGGTCGCAGTGATCGAGGTGCTGGTCAAAGTCGGCGACACGGTCAAGCCGGAGCAGTCGCTCATCACGGTGGAGTCGGACAAGGCCTCGATGGAGATTCCCTCGTCCGCCGCCGGCGTGGTGAAGGAGATCAAGGTGCAGGTCGGCAGCAAGGTGAAGGAGGGCAGCGTGGTGCTGAGCCTCGAATCCGATGCGGCTGCTGCGCCTGCACCGGCGGCGCAGGCCTCGGCTGCTGCGCCTGCAGCAGCGCCCGCGAGTGCGCCGGCTCCGGCACCAGCGCCCGCTGCGGCCCCTGCCGCCAGCAGCGGCCCGGTCGAGGTAAAGGTGCCCGACATCGGCGACTTCAAGGACGTGGCCGTCATCGAGGTGCTGGTCAAGCCCGGCGATTCGATCAAGGTCGAGCAGTCGCTCATCACCGTCGAGTCCGACAAGGCCTCGATGGAGATCCCGTCCTCGGCGGCCGGCACGCTCAAGGAACTCAAGGTCAAGGTGGGCGACACGGTCAACGTGGGCGACCTGATCGCGGTGCTGGAAGGCGCCGGCGGTGCGGCGCCCGCTTCGGCACCTGCGCCCGTGGCGGCAGCCGGCGCGCCGGCTGCTGCGACTGCCTCGGCGCCTGCGCCCGCAGCAGAAGCAGCAGCAGCAGCGCCTGCGGCCGCAGCAGCGCACGACCCGACGGTCGCGCCCAGCGGCCAGCTGCCCCATGCCTCGCCCTCGGTGCGCAAGTACGCACGCGAACTCGGCGTGCCGCTCGAAGAAGTGAAGGGCAGCGGTCCCAAGGGCCGCATCACGCAGGAAGACGTCCAGAACTTCACCCGCGCCGTGATGAGCGGCCAGGCGGTGCCCAAGGCCGCCGCGGCCTCGCGCCCTGCGGCATCCGGCGGCGGCGCCGGCCTGGACCTGCTGCCCTGGCCCAAGGTGGACTTCAGCAAGTTCGGCACCTTCGAGCGCAAGGAGCTCTCGCGCATCAAGAAGATCAGCGGCGCGAACCTGCACCGCAACTGGGTGATGATCCCCCACGTCACCAACAACGACGAGGCCGACATCACCGAGCTGGAGGCCTTCCGCGTCTCCACCAACAAGGAGAACGAGAAGTCGGGCGTCAAGGTGACGATGCTGGCCTTCGTGATCAAGGCGGTGGTCTCGGCACTGAAGAAGTTCCCCGAGTTCAACACCAGCCTGGACGGCGACGCCCTGGTCTACAAGCAGTACTACCACGTCGGCTTCGCGGCCGACACGCCCAACGGCCTGGTGGTGCCCGTGCTCAAGGACGCCGACAAGAAGGGCGTGTTGCAGATCAGCCAGGAGATGGGCGAGCTGGCCAAGAAGGCGCGCGACGGCAAGCTGGGCGCGGCCGACATGCAGGGCGGTTGCTTCTCGATCAGCTCCTTGGGCGGCATCGGCGGCACGAACTTCACGCCGATCATCAACGCACCCGAGGTGGCCATCCTGGGCCTGTCCAAGAGCGCGATGAAGCCGGTGTGGGACGGCAAGCAGTTCGTGCCGCGGCTGACGCTGCCGCTGTCGCTGTCCTATGACCACCGCGTGATCGACGGCGCCTCGGCGGCCCGCTTCAACGCCTACCTGGGCCAGGTCCTGGCGGACTTCCGCCGGGTCCTGCTGTGAGCCACCTGGCGCGGTTCACGGCATGACCACGGTGGTGGCCGTCCGCAAAGGCGGCCAAGTGGCGCTGATGGCAGACACGCTGGTCACCTTCGGGGACACGCGGCTGTCGCACCGCATGGAGGCCAACCAGAAGGCCTTCGAGGTGCCGGACGCGCAGGGCAAGAGCATCTTTGCCGCCGCTGGCGCGGCCGCGCACTTCCTGGTGCTGCGGCATGCACTGGCCGCGCAGCCGCGCGAGGAGATTCGCCTTGGCAGCAAGGACGACGTCTTCCGCACGCTGTCGCGGCTGCATCCGGTGCTCAAGGAAAGCTACTTCCTGCAGACCAAGGAAGACGACCACGACCCCTATGAATCGAGCCAGTTCACGCTGCTGATCGCCAACCCGAGCGGGATCTACGGCGTCTACAGCTACCGCGAGGTGTTCGAGTTCAAGGAGTTCTGGAGCATCGGCTCGGGGCGCAGCTTCGCGCTCGGCGCCATGCACGCGGCCTATGGCGGCAAGGGCCGCACGGCACGCGAGGTGGCCAAGGCGGGCATCGAAGCCGCCTGCGAATTCGATCGCAATTCGGCCGGACCGGTCGACGTATTCACTCTCAAATTGAAGGTGTAGGCAATGAGCGAACAACAAATCAAGGTGCCCGACATCGGTGACTTCGCGGAGGTCGCGGTGATCGAGGTGCTGGTCAAGCCAGGCGACAAGATCAAGGCCGAGCAGTCGCTGATCACGGTGGAGTCGGACAAGGCCTCGATGGAGATCCCTTCCAGCCACGCAGGCACGGTGAAGTCGCTGGCCGTGAAGGTGGGCGACAAGGTGAGCGAAGGCTCGGTGGTGCTCACGCTGGAGGTGGAAGAGGGCGCAGCTGCTGCGGCGCCCGCGCCGTCAGCGGCTGCGCCCGCGGCCAAAGCGGCCCCGGCGCCCAGCCCGGCGCCTGCGGTGGCCACCGGCCCGGCCGGCAGCTACAGCGGCTCGGTCGACCTGGAATGCGACGTGCTGGTGCTCGGCGCCGGCCCCGGCGGCTATTCGGCCGCGTTCCGCAGCGCCGACCTGGGCATGAAGACGGTCATCGTGGAGCGCTACGCCACGCTGGGCGGCGTGTGCCTCAACGTGGGTTGCATCCCCTCCAAGGCACTTCTGCACGTGGCCGGCGTGATGGACGAGGTCAAGCACTTCGCCGACCTGGGCGTGGACTACGGCGCCCCCAAGATCGACCGCACCAAGCTGCTGGGCTACAAGAACAAGGTGGTGGGCAAGCTCACCGGCGGCCTCGCCGCGATGGCCAAGATGCGCAAGGTGACCACGGTGCGCGGCATCGGCACCTTCCTGGACCCCTACCACCTCGAAGTGCAGGAAACCACCGGCGACGGCAAGGATGCCGGCGGCAAGAAGCAGGTCATCCGCTTCCGCAACTGCATCATCGCCGCCGGCTCGCAGTCGGTGAGCCTGCCCTTCATGCCCAAGGACCCGCGCGTCGTCGACTCCACGGGTGCACTGGAACTGGCGCACGAGCCCAAGCGCATGCTGGTGCTGGGCGGCGGCATCATCGGCCTGGAGATGGGCACGGTCTATTCCACGCTGGGCGCCCGCCTGGACGTGGTCGAAATGCTCGACGGCCTGATGCAGGGCGCCGACCGCGACCTGGTCAAGGTCTGGCAGAAGTTGAACACACCGCGCTTCGACAACATCATGCTCAAGACCAAGACGGTCGCGGCCGAGGCGACGAAGGAAGGCATCCGGGTCACCTTCGAGGGCGAGCAGGCACCGAAGGAACCGCAGGTCTACGACCTGGTGCTTCAGGCCGTGGGCCGCAGCCCCAACGGCAAGAAGATCGGCGCCGAGAAGGCCGGCGTGGCAGTGGGCGACCGCGGCTTCATCCCGGTCGACATCCAGATGCGCACCAACGTGCGGCACATCTTTGCCATCGGCGACATCATCGGCCAGCCCATGCTGGCCCACAAGGCGGTGCACGAGGGCCACGTGGCGGCCGAGGTGATCGCCGGCGAGCAGAAGGGCGACAAGGAACTGGCAAGCGCTGCCTTCCAGGCGCGTGTGATCCCCAGCGTGGCCTACACCGACCCCGAGGTGGCCTGGGTGGGCCTGACCGAGGACGCGGCCAAGGCGGAGGGCATCAAGGTCAAGAAGGGCCTGTTCCCATGGACGGCTTCGGGCCGCGCCATTGCCAACGGTCGCGACGAAGGCGTGACCAAGCTGCTGTTCGACGCCGAGACGCACCGCATCGTCGGCGGCGGCATCGTCGGCACGCATGCGGGCGACCTGATCAGCGAAGTGGCCCTGGCCATCGAGATGGGCGCGGACGAAGTGGACATCGGCAAGACCATCCACCCGCATCCGACGCTGGGCGAATCGATCGGCATGGCGGCCGAAGTCGCGCACGGCACCTGCACGGACCTGCCGCCGCAGCGGCGCTAAGCCGAGGTGAAGGGCGGCTTGCGCCGCCCGGAAAACAAAAACCCGCCGACGGCGGGTTTTTTGTTGGGGTGCGGCGCGGTCAGTCGCCGCTGACGGGGGTGACCCCGCTGGCGTCGGCCTGAACGCGGCGTGCGCCGTTGAAGCGGCGCTGCCAGTAGCTGCCGTTCATGTCCTCGACGCGCACGGAGGCACCGGTGCGCGGCGCGTGGACGAACTTGCCGTCGCCGATGTACACGCCCACGTGGCTGAAGGCGCGGCGCATGGTGTTGAAGAACACCAGGTCGCCCGGCTTGAGTTCGTTGCGATCGATCTTTTCGGTGGCTGCGGCCTGCTCTTCGGCGCGGCGCGGCAGGACCAGGCCCAGGGTCTGGTTGTAGACGGCGCGGACCAGGCCGCTGCAGTCCAGGCCGGTCTCGGCGGTGTTGCCGCCACGGCGGTACGGGACGCCGATGAAACCCATGGCGCCGCTCACCAGGGTGGAGGTGCGGTCAGAGACCGTCTGGCGAACCTGTTCGAGCTGGGCGATCAAACCCTGGTCGACCAGCAGACGGCCGATTTCGTCATTGCGCTCGATTTGGGGTGCTGCAACGGCAACGCTGCAAGCGGCCAGAAGGAGTACAGGTAAGACGATAAAACGCATGACGCGTAGGATATTGATGACATTGGGTCATGTCAAACAATGTAAAAGCTGAACTAATGATCCTAACTCATTGTTGCAAAACAACATTCAGTTCAACGATGATTATAAAAATGTAACTTGTTTGGTTGGCCCTTTTGGGGCTGGCCTTTCAAGTAATGGCAAAGTTTTCGCTTTTGGACTGGAGCCGCACATGCGCTTCTCACGCCTTTTGGCCTATGTGTTGATGCTTGCCGGTGCCACTGCGGCCATGGCCGAGCCCCGGCCGGTGGTGGTCGCCAGCGGCCTGGAGAACCCCTGGGGCCTGGCTTTCCTGCCCAGCGGCCGCTACCTGGTGACCGAAAAACTGGGCCGCATGCGTGTCATCGATGCGGAAGGCAAGGTGAGTGCGCCGCTGCAGGGCGTGCCGCAGGTGGCGATCGGCGGGCAGGGCGGCCTGCTGGACGTGGTGCTGGATTCGGGCTTCGACAGCAACCGGACCCTGTACTTCTGCTTCTCGGAGCCCGATGCGGACGGCCGCGCCAACAGCACCGCGCTGGCCAAGGCCCAGCTGTCGACGGACCGCGCGCGGCTCGAAAACGTGCGCGTCATCTTCAGCCAGCAGCCCAAGGTCGCCAGCCGCAATCACTTCGGCTGCCGCATCGCCGAGGGCAAGGACGGCAACCTCTACATGACCATGGGGGACCGCTTCAGCCGCAAGGAAGACGCGCAGAAACTGGACAACCACTTGGGCAAGATCATCCGGGTCACCAAGGACGGCGCTGCGCCTCCGGACAACCCCTTCGTCGGCCAGGCCGGCGCCTTGCCCGAGATCTGGAGCTACGGCCACCGCAACGGCCAGGGCCTGGCCTTCGCGCAGGACGGGCGGCTGTGGATGACCGAGCACGGCCCGCAGGGTGGGGACGAGATCAACATCGTGCAGCCCGGCCACAACTACGGCTGGCCGGTGATCACCTACGGCGAGAACTACGGCGGCGGCAAGATCGGCGACGGCATCACCGCCAAGGAAGGCATGGACCCGCCGCTGCACTACTGGGTGCCCTCGATCGCGCCCTCGGGCATGGCCTTCCTCAACAGCGACCGCTACGGAAAGGGCTGGCGGGGCAACCTCTTCGTGGGCTCGCTCAAGTTCGGCTACCTGGACCGCATCGAGATCCAGGGCGGCAAGGTGGTGGCCGAGCACAAATTTCTGGAGGATGACCGTGCGCGCATCCGCGACGTGCGCCAGGGGCCCGACGGCCTGATCTACGTGCTGACGGACCAGAGCAAAGGCCAGTTGATCCGGCTTCAGCCATGACGCCTCGCGCCCGCCCTGGCCTGCTCGCGTTGTGCGTGGCGCTGGCGGGGGGCGCTTCCGCGGCGCAGGAGCGGGCCAACTTCTTCAATGACCCCTTCGAGCAGGTCACCTCGGGCATCGCGTCCTGCCCCGTTCCGGACGGGCCGCTGATCACGAAGCAGGAGATGCTCTCGCAGACCCACGGCCGGGCCGAGCGCGGCACCAGTTGCTACCAGTCGGGCCGCTGCCGCCTGCCCAACGCCTACCTGTACGACCCGGACATCGTCGCGCGCAGCAAGAAGGCCGTGCTGGCCGAAGGCCGCTATGGCGACACCAGCGTCTGGGTGATGGGCCAGCGGCGCTGGGTCTGGCTGCAGGGGTGCGTGCGCACCAAGGCGCAGTCGGACGCGCTGGAGCGCATGATCCGATCTCTGGACGACGTCGAGAACGTCATGAACGAACTGAAGATCGTGCCGCCTTGAGGGGTGCGGTTCGGTGGTACTTTCGGAGATTGACCTGAACAGCCCCAACGACATGCTTCTCGACGCCTCCCAATCCCAACTCGTTCTGGTGGACTACCAGGAACGCCTGATGCCTGCCATCTTCGAAGCCGAGGCCGTGGCTCGCAACGCGGTGCGCCTGGGCCAACTGGCAAGGTTGCTGAAGGTGCCGGCCTTCGCCACCGAGGAGAACCCTTCGGGCCTGGGTCCGAATCTGGCCGAACTGAAGCCGCTGGTGCAGCGCACCCTGTCGAAGATGCAGTTCAGCGCGGTGGAGGAGGGGCTGGCCGAATGGCTGCGCGCCCCCGCGCCCGCCGCACCGCGCGGCAATGCCCGCAGCCTGCCCAAGCACCTGCAGAAGCCGGCGCAGGCCGCCGAGGAACGCAACCAGATCGTCATCGCCGGCTGCGAGGCGCACGTGTGCCTTTTGCAGACGGCGCTGGACCTCATCGAGGACGAGTTCGAGGTCTGGGTCGTCACCGACGCCTGCAGTTCGCGCACCGAGCGCAACCGCGATGCCGCCTTCGACCGCCTGGCCGGCGCCGGCGCGGAACTGGTGACCACCGAGATGGTGGCCTTCGAATGGCTGCGTGGGTGCGAGCACCCGGCCTTTCGCGAGGTGCTGGCGCTGGTGCGCTGAGGGGCAGGGCCTGAGGTCCTGGCACTACGGCGGAGCCGGCGCGGAGCTGGCGCTTGGAAGCGGCTGGAGGCGCTGACTGACTAACGGGCAGCCCGGGACGCCGCCTTGTCAGCTTCCCGAAAGCCCAAGTCTCATAATTATGAATTCAGTTTCGGCTCAAATGCCGGGCCCTGAAGTCAACGAAGCAGGAGACAGCCAAGATGAGCGCCAGCAGCTATGCCGAGTTCTACCGCCGTTCGATCGACTCCCCCGAGGCGTTCTGGGCCGAGCAGGCCCGCCTGATCGACTGGCAGACGCCGCCGGCGCGCATCCTGGACGATTCCAGGCCGCCTTTCGTGCACTGGTTCGCGGGCGGCAAGACCAACCTGTGCCACAACGCGGTCGACCGGCACCTGGCGCAGCGCGCCGACCAGCCGGCGCTGATCCACGTCTCCACCGAGACCGGCAGCGAGCGGACCTACTCCTTTGGTCAACTGCACGAGGAAGTGCAGCGGGTGGCGGCCAGCCTGCGCGCGCTGGGCGTCGCCAAAGGCGACCGGGTGCTCATCTACATGCCCATGATTCCCGAAGCCGCCTTCGCGATGCTGGCCTGTGCGCGCATCGGCGCCATCCACTGCGTGGTCTTCGGCGGCTTCGCCAGCGGCGCGCTGGCCTCGCGCATCGAGGACGCAGCGCCCAAGGTGGTGGTGAGCGCCGATGCGGGCTCGCGCGGCGGCAAGGTGGTGGCGTACAAGCCGCTGCTGGACGAGGCGATCCGGCTGTCGAAGCACAAGCCCGAGGCGGTGCTGCTGACCGACCGCGGCCTGGCCCCGATGGAATTGAACCCCGGGCGCGACCACCTCGACAGCGATCTGGCGGCGGGCCTCAAGTCCACCGACGTTCCTTGCGAATGGCTGGACGCCACCGACATCAGCTACACCATCTACACCAGCGGCACCACCGGCCGCCCCAAGGGCGTGCAGCGCGACACCGGCGGATACGCGGTGGCGCTGGCGGCCAGCATGAAGCACATCTTCGACGGCCGGCCAGGGGAAACCTACTTCTCCACCAGCGACATCGGCTGGGTGGTGGGCCAAAGCTACATCGTCTACGGCCCGCTCATCGCGGGGATGGCCACGCTGATGTACGAGGGCCTGCCCACGCAAGGCATGGACCGCGGGCCGGACGGCGGCATCTGGTGGCAGCTGGTCCAGAAGTACAAGGTGACGGTGATGTTCAGCGCGCCCACCGCGGTGCGCGTGCTCAAGAAGCAGGATCCGGCGCTGCTCAAGAAATACGACCTGTCGTCGCTGCGCGCGCTGTTCCTGGCGGGCGAACCGCTTGACGAGCCTACCGCCCGCTGGATCAGCGAGGGCCTGGGAGTGCCCATCATCGACAACTACTGGCAGACCGAATCGGGCTGGCCGATCATCACGCTGGCCAGCGGCGTCGAGAACAAGCAAGCCAAGTTCGGCAGCCCCGGCGTCCCGATGTACGGCTACAAGGTGAAGATCCTGCACGAATCCACCGGCGAAGAGCTGACGGCGCCCAACGAAAAGGGCGTGGTCGTCATCGAAGGCCCGACACCGCCGGGCTTCATGCAGACCGTGTGGAAGGACGACGACCGCTTCGTCAACACCTACTGGAAGAGCGTGCCCGGGCGCATGGTCTATTCCACCTTCGACTGGGGCATCCGCGATGAAGACGGCTACTTCTACATCCTGGGCCGCACCGACGACGTGATCAACGTGGCCGGCCACCGACTGGGCACCCGCGAGATCGAGGAATGCATCTCGGGCCACAACGGCGTGGCTGAAGTGGCGGTGGTGGGCGTTGCCGATGCGCTCAAGGGGCAGGTGGCCATGGCCTTCGCGGTGCCCAAGGACTCGCTCGCATTGACCGACCCGGCACGCGCCCTGGCGCTGGAAGGCGAGGTGATGCAGCGCGTGAACGACGAACTGGGTGCCGTCGCGCGGCCGGCACGGGTGCGCTTCGTCTCGGCCCTGCCCAAGACGCGCAGCGGCAAGCTCCTGCGCCGGGCCATCCAGGCCGTGTGCGAGCAGCGCGACCCGGGCGACCTCACCACGATGGACGATCCGACTTCCCTACAACAGATCCGCCAACTCGTGCAAGGGTAAGGAGAAGGGCGGGTCTGGATTAATTGGATACCGCCGTCATCTGCTCGTAGTGGCACAATGCGAGGGTACTCAGGCCCTTCCAGCCACAGTCGCATCCGCCAACCGGTTCAGCCGTGTCGCGGAAGGTTTTCCAGCCAACTCGTGCTTCCTCAAGGGAAGCGAAGGTCAGCGCAACATGAGCGATTCATCGTCGTCGACGCCCGGCTCGGGCGTCTATCAAGCCTATCAGGGCAACACCTATCTCTTCGGGGGCAACGCGCCCTACGTCGAAGAGATGTACGAGAACTACCTCGCCAACCCCACCAGCGTGCCCGACAACTGGCGCTCGTATTTCGACGCGCTCCAGAACGTGCCCGCCACCGACGGGACCAATACCAAGGACGTCCCGCACCTGCCGGTCGTCAACGCATTCGCCGACCTGGCCAAGAAGGGCACCACGCGCGTGGTGCAGGCCAGCGGTGCCGATTCCGAACTGGGCCGCAAGCGCACCGCCGTCCAGCAGCTGATCGCCGCCTACCGCAACGTCGGCGCCCGCTGGGCCGACCTGGACCCGCTCAAGCGCACCGAGCGTCCCGCCATTCCCGAGCTGGAGCCCTCGTTCTACGACTTCAAGGACGCCGACCTCGAGACGGTGTTCAACACCAGCAACACCTTCTTCGGCAAGGACACCATGTCCTTGCGCGAGCTGCTCAACGCGCTGCGTGAAACCTACTGCGGCTCCATCGGCGCCGAGTACATGTACATCACCGACCAGGCGCAGAAGCGCTGGTGGCAGCAGAAGCTCGAGAGCGCCCGCACCAACCCGCAGCTGAGCGTCGACGAGAAGAAGCATGTGCTCGACCGGCTGACCGCCGCCGAGGGCCTGGAGCGCTTCCTGCACACCAAGTACGTCGGCCAGAAGCGTTTCTCGCTGGAAGGCGGCGAGAGCTTCATCGTTTCGATGGACGAACTGATCAACCAGGCCGGCCTCAAGGGCGTGCAGGAAATCGTGATCGGCATGGCCCACCGCGGCCGCCTGAACGTTCTGGTGAACTCGCTGGGCAAGATGCCCGCCGACCTGTTCGCCGAGTTCGACCACACCGCGCCCGAAGACCTGCCCTCGGGCGACGTGAAGTACCACCAGGGCTTCAGCTCCGACGTCACCACCGCCGGCGGCCCGGTGCACCTGAGCCTGGCCTTCAACCCCTCGCACCTGGAAATCGTGAACCCGGTGGTCGAAGGCTCGGTGCGTGCCCGCATGGACCGCCGCGGCGACCCGCACGGCAAGCAGGTGCTGCCGGTGCTGGTGCACGGCGACGCCGCCTTCGCAGGCCAGGGCGTGGTCATGGAAACGCTGGCGCTGGCCGAGACCCGGGGCTACTTCACCGGTGGCACCGTGCACCTGGTCATCAACAACCAGATCGGCTTCACCACCAGCGACCCGCGCGACAGCCGCTCCACGCTGTACTGCACCGACATCGTCAAGATGATCGATGCGCCGGTGCTGCACGTGAACGGCGACGACCCCGAAGCCGTGGTGCTGGCCACCCAGCTCGCCCTGGAGTTCCGCATGGAGTTCCAGAAGGACGTGGTGGTGGACATCATCTGCTTCCGCAAGCTGGGCCACAACGAGCAGGACACCCCCTCGCTCACCCAGCCGCTGATGTACAAGAAGATCGCCAAGCACCCCGGCACGCGCAAGCTGTACGCCGACAAGCTGGCCACCCAAGGCCTGGGCGAGACGCTGGGCGACGACATGGTCAAGGCCTACCGCGCCGCCATGGACGACGGCAAGCACACCATCGACCCGGTGCTGACCAACTTCAAGAGCAAGTACGCGGTCGACTGGAGCCCCTTCCTCAATAAGAAGTGGACCGACGCCGGCGACACGGCGATCCCGCTGGCCGAGTGGAAGCGCCTGGGCGAACGCATCACCACCACGCCCGCCAACTTCACCGTGCATCCGCTGGTCAAGAAGGTGCTGGACGACCGCGCCGCGATGGGCCGCGGCGAGGCCAACGTGGACTGGGGCATGGGCGAGCACATGGCCTTCGCCTCGCTGGTGTCCAGCGGCTACCCGGTGCGCCTGTCGGGCGAGGACTGCGGCCGCGGCACCTTCACGCACCGCCATGCCGTGCTGCATGACCAGAACCGCGAGAAGTTCGACGAAGGCACCTTCGTGCCGCTGCAGAACGTGGCCGACAACCAGGCGCCGTTCGTGGTCATCGACTCCATCCTGTCGGAAGAAGCGGTGCTGGCCTTCGAGTACGGCTACGCCTCCAACGACCCCAACACCCTGGTGATCTGGGAAGCGCAGTTCGGCGACTTCGCCAACGGCGCGCAGGTCGTCATCGACCAGTTCATCGCCTCGGGCGAAGTGAAGTGGGGCCGCGTCAACGGCATCACGCTGATGCTGCCGCATGGCTACGAAGGCCAGGGCCCCGAGCACAGCTCGGCCCGCCTGGAGCGCTTCATGCAGCTGGCCGCCGACACCAACATGCAGGTGGTCCAGCCCACCACGGCCAGCCAGATCTTCCACGTGCTGCGTCGGCAGATGGTGCGCAACCTGCGCAAGCCGCTGATCATCATGACGCCCAAGTCGCTGCTGCGTAACAAGGACGCGACCTCGCCGCTGTCCGAGTTCACCAAGGGCGGCTTCCAGACCGTGATTCCGGACAGCCGCGACCTCAAGGCCGAGAAGGTCAAGCGCGTCGTCGCCTGCTCGGGCAAGGTGTACTACGACCTGGCCAAGAAACGCGAGGAACTGGGCCGCGACGACGTGGCGGTCATCCGCGTCGAGCAGCTCTATCCCTTCCCGCACAAGGCCTTCGCGACGGAACTGAAGAAGTACCCGAACCTGGTCGACGTGGTGTGGAGCCAGGACGAGCCGCAGAACCAGGGCGCCTGGTTCTTCGTGCAGCACCAGATCCACGAGAACATGCAGGAAGGCCAGAAGCTGGGCTACTCCGGCCGCGCCGCCTCGGCCTCGCCGGCGGTGGGTTACTCGCACCTGCACCAGGAACAGCAAAAGGCGCTGGTCGACGGCGCATTCGGCAAGCTCAAGGGCTTCGTGCTGACCAAGTAAGAACGACGAGCCATCGTCAAACAAGAAACACGAAGCGCAAGGACCCTTCAAATGTCTATCGTAGAAGTCAAAGTTCCCCAGTTGTCCGAATCGGTGGCCGAAGCCACGATGCTGCAATGGAAGAAGAAGCCCGGCGAAGCCGTGGCCATCGATGAGATCCTGATCGAGATCGAGACCGACAAGGTCGTGCTGGAAGTGCCGGCGCCCGCCGCCGGCGTGCTGGCCGAAATCATCGCCGGCGACGGCGCCACGGTGGTGGCCGAGCAGGTCATCGCCAGGATCGACACCGCCGCCAAGGCCGGCGCAGCGGCCCCGGCCGCTGCTGCAGCGGCGCCCGCTGCTGCCGCACCCGCGCCCGCCGCGGCTGCTGCCGCGCCGTCCGGCACCTCGAAGTCCGACGTCGCCATGCCCGCCGCTGCCAAGCTGCTGGCCGACAACAACCTGAGCACTTCGCAGGTTGCCGGCACTGGCAAGGACGGCCGCGTGACCAAGGGCGACGTGCTGTCCGCCGTGGCCGGCGGCGCCAAGCCCGCGCCTGCCGTGCAGATCCCCACCGGCGCGCCCAAGACCAGCCTGCAGCAAGTGGCCGCCCCCGCCGGCGCGCCCGACCTTGGCGAGCGCCCCGAGCAGCGCGTGCCCATGAGCCGCCTGCGTGCCCGCATCGCCGAGCGCCTGCTGCAGTCGCAGTCCACCAACGCCATCCTGACCACCTTCAACGAAGTCAACATGGCCCCGGTCATGGAGATGCGCAAGAAGTTCCAGGACCAGTTCACCAAGGAACACGGCGTCAAGATCGGCTTCATGAGCTTCTTCGTGAAAGCGGCCGTGCATGCGCTCAAGAAGTTCCCGGTGCTCAACGCCTCGGTGGATGGCAATGACATCCTCTACCACGGCTACTTCGACATCGGCATCGCCGTCGGCTCGCCGCGCGGCCTGGTCGTGCCCATCCTGCGCAATGCCGACCAGATGAGCTTTGCCGACATCGAGAAGAAGATCGCCGAGTACGGCAAGAAGGCCCAGGAAGGAAAGCTCGGCATCGAAGAGATGACCGGCGGCACCTTCTCGATCTCCAACGGCGGCACCTTCGGCTCGATGCTGTCTACCCCCATCATCAACCCGCCGCAGTCGGCCATCCTGGGCGTGCATGCCACCAAGGATCGCGCTGTCGTCGAGAACGGCCAGATCGTCATTCGCCCGATGAACTACCTGGCCATGAGCTACGACCACCGCATCATCGACGGCCGCGAAGCCGTGCTGGGCCTGGTGGCCATGAAGGAAGCGCTGGAAGATCCTGCTCGCCTCCTGTTCGATATCTGAGAGGGCGAGTTCAATGGCTGACAAGCAATTCGACGTCGTCGTCATCGGCGGCGGTCCCGGCGGCTACATCGCCGCCATCCGCGCGGCCCAGCTGGGCTTCAACGTGGCCTGCATCGACGAGTGGAAGAACGCCAAGGGCGGCCCCGCCCTGGGCGGCACCTGCACCAACGTGGGCTGCATTCCCTCCAAGGCGCTGCTGCAATCGTCCGAGCACTACGAGCACGCCGGCAAGCACTTCGCCGACCATGGCATCCAGGTCGAGGGCCTGGGCCTGGACATCGCCAAGATGCTCGGCCGCAAAGATACCGTGGTGAAGCAGAACAACGACGGCATCCAGTTCCTCTTCAAGAAGAACAAGGTCGCCTCGTTCCACGGCCGCGGCTCCTTCGTGAAAGCGACGGATGCCGGCTACGAGATCAAGGTCAGCGGCGCTGCCGAAGAGACCATCGTGGGCCAGCACATCATCGTGGCCACGGGCTCCAACGCCCGCGCGCTGCCCGGCACACCTTTCGATGAAGAGAACGTGCTGTCCAACGACGGCGCGCTGCGCATCGGCGCCGTGCCGAAGAAGCTGGCACTGATCGGTTCGGGCGTCATCGGCCTGGAGATGGGCTCGGTGTGGCGCCGCCTGGGTTCCGAAGTGACCGTGCTCGAAGCCCTGCCCACTTTCCTCGGTGCGGTGGACGAGCAGATCGCCAAGGAAGCCAAGAAGGCCTTCGACAAGCAGGGCCTGAAGATCGAGCTGGGCGTGAAGGTCGGCGAAGTGAAGGCGTCCAAGAAGGGCGTGAGCATTGCCTACGAGAACGCCAAGGGCGAGGCGCAAAGCCTGGACGTGGACAAGCTGATCGTCTCGATCGGCCGGGTGCCCAACACCATCGGCCTGAACCCCGAGGCGGTGGGCCTGAAGCTGGACGAGCGCGGCGCCATCGTGGTGGACGACGAGTGCAAGACCAGCCTGCCCAAGGTCTGGGCCATCGGCGACGTGGTGCGCGGCCCCATGCTGGCGCACAAGGCCGAGGAAGAGGGCGTTGCCGTGGCCGAGCGCATTGCCGGGCAGCACGGCCATGTCAACTTCAACACGATCCCCTGGGTGATCTACACCTCGCCGGAAATCGCGTGGGTGGGCCAGACCGAGCAGCAGCTGAAGGCTTCGGGCCGCGCCTACAAGGCCGGCACCTTCCCCTTCCTGGCCAACGGCCGCGCGCGCGCGCTGGGCGACACCACCGGCATGGTGAAGTTCCTGGCCGACGCAACCTCCGACGAGATCCTGGGCGTGCACATCGTGGGCCCCATGGCCAGCGAGCTGATCTCCGAGGCCGTGGTCGCGATGGAGTTCAAGGCCAGCGCCGAGGACATCGCACGCATCTGCCACGCGCATCCGTCCCTGAGCGAAGCGACCAAGGAAGCCGCCCTGGCGGTCGACAAGCGCACGCTGAACTTCTGAGTGTGACGGACGCAAGCGCACCCTCGGTGCGCTCCGTCTACGAGGCGGAGCTGAAGGCGCGGGGTTTCGAGAGCGACCCCGCGCAGCTGCGCGCCATCGACGCGCTGGAGCGCTGCTGCCAGGACTGGGCCGAGTACAAGGCCCAGCGCTCCAACGCCTTCAAGAAGCTCATCAACCGCCCCGACATTCCGCGCGGCGTGTACATGTTCGGCGGAGTGGGGCGCGGCAAGAGCTTCCTGATGGACTGCTTCTACACGGCCGTGCCGCTGCGTCGCAAGACGCGGCTGCATTTCCACGAGTTCATGCGCGAGGTGCACCGCGAACTGGCCGACCTGCAGGGCACGGTAAACCCGCTGGACGAACTGGGCCGGCGCATGGCCAAGCGCTACCGGCTGATCTGCTTCGACGAATTCCACGTCGCGGACATCACCGACGCGATGATCCTGCACCGGCTGCTGGTGTCGCTGTTCGAAAACGGCGTGGGCTTCGTCACCACCTCGAACTTCAAGCCGGACGACCTGTACCCCGGCGGGCTGCACCGCGACCGCATACTGCCGGCCATCCAGTTGCTCAACGAGCGGCTGGAAGTCATCAACGTGGACAACGGCACCGACTATCGGCGCCGCACGCTGGAGCAGGTGCGGCTGTACCTCACGCCCAACGGCGCCGAGGCCGACGCCGAGATGCGCGACGCCTTCCGCCGCCTGGCCGAGAAGGCCGACGACGAGAACCCGGTGCTTCACATCGAGGCACGAGAAATACGCGCCCGGCGCAAGGCCGGCGGCGTGGTCTGGTTCGACTTCAAGACGCTGTGCGGCGGGCCGCGCTCGCAGAACGACTACCTGGAGATTGCGAGCCAGTTTCACACGGTGCTGCTTTCGGACGTTCCGCACATGCCGGTGCGCATGGCCTCGGAGGCCCGGCGCTTCACATGGCTGGTCGACGTCCTGTACGACCGGCGTGTCAAACTCATCATGTCGGCGGCGGTGCCGCCTGAAGAGTTGTATACCGAGGGCCCCCTGGCCCACGAGTTCCCGCGCACGGTTTCGCGGCTGCACGAGATGCAGTCCGCCGAGTTCCTGGCGCTGGAGCCGCGCTCGGTCGACACCCGCATCACATGAATTTGAGGCCTTTCATTCCCTACCTGCTGGCCATCGCGGCATGGCCGGCCTGCGCGCAGGCGCCCACGCCCGAGGCGGAAGCCGACGCCCAGAAGGCGCGCATCTCGACCGAGCGAAAGGCGGTGGAGGCGCGCTACGACCAGGATCGCGCCGTCTGCTTCCAGAAGTTCGCGGTCCAGGATTGCCTCAACGACGCCCGCCGCAAGCGGCGCACGCAGGTCGAAGACCTGAAGCGCCAGGAAGCCGCCATCAACGACGCCGACCGCCAGCGCCGTGCGGCGGCACAGCTCGACAAGCTCGACCAGAAGGCGCAGCCGTCGGCCGACGAAGCGGCGAATCGCGAGCGCGCCCTGCAGTCGCAGAAGGATCGGGAGCAGCGGGCGGCCGACCGCGAGACCAGCCGCCAGGAAAGGGAAGCGCAGGAGGCGGCCAACCGCCAGGCCTTCCAGAACAAGCAGCGTGCCAACGCGCAGGAGCAGGCCAGGTTGGCGGAGCGGCGTGCGCAGGAGGCGGTCGAGCGCCAGCGCTACGAAGACCGGCTAAAGAAGGCCGAGCAGGACAAGGCCGAGCTGGACGAGCGCAACGCCAAGCGCACCAAGCCGCGCGGAGCGCCATTGCCCACGCCGCCCTGAAAAAGAAAAGACTCAGCCGTTGCCCTTGGGCAGCGGCTCGAGTTTGAGAATGGCCAGCGAGATGTTGTCACCCGTCCCGCGGGCACGCATGCGGGCCTCTTCGATCAGCAGTTCGACCGATTCGCGCGGCGTGCGCTCGGCGATCAACGCACCCATTTCTTCCGGGGTGAAGTAATGCCAAAGGCCGTCGCTGCAGGCGAGCAAGGCATCGCCAGGCTGGAGCTGCGGGATGGAATGCGTGTCGATCGGCGGCGGCGCGGTGGACATGCCCAGGCAGCCCAGAAGGATGTTGGCTTGGGGGTGGTCCTCGATCTCTTCCGCGCTCAATTCGCCGCGGTCGACCAGGGCCTGCACGTAGGAATGGTCGCGCGTGCGTTTGGCCAGCCGGCCGTTCTGGAAGTGGTAGAGGCGCGAATCGCCTACGTGGATCCAGGTGCACTCGCCGCGCGGGTTCATGATGAACGCGGCCACGGTGCTGTGCGGCTCCTGCTCGGCCGACACGGCGGTGAGCTTGATGACCATGTGCGAGTCTTCCACCAACTGCTTGAGCAGGCCAGGGGCACTGTCGGTCTCGGGTGAATACTTGGCGAAGAGCTGCTTGGCCGTCAGCAGCACCTGGTCGGAGGCCTTGCGCCCGCCGCTGCGTCCACCCATGCCGTCCGCCACCACGCCCATCAGGCATCCCTGGAAATGGGGATGACCGATCATCATGACCTGGTCTTGCTGGTAAGGGCGGTCGCCCTGGTGAAGGCCGCTGGCGGCCGCGAGTCGAAAGCCTCTTGTCATCGGTGCTGCTGCGAGCGCCGGTGGCGCTGAGTGCCTTTCTTGGGTCGGGGGTATTGGACTATTATCAAGCGAAGAGGGTCCGCGTCCCATGTGAGTGTGCGCGCGGCGCAACTTTGGACTCGAATCTCCACTCTATTTCACGCCAATTGATCGAATGTCGCATGGAACATGCGGACCTGGACGCCACCATCGATCGATTGGCGGAGACTGCTCCGCCCGATGAACTGCTGCTGCGGCGGCTGAAGAAGCGTCGTCTCGCGCTGCGAGACCAGATCGCGCGGCTGGAACGCGAACTGGACCCGCAAGAGCCGGCCTGATGAATCCACTTGAAGAACGGGTGCGCGAAGTCTTCGCGCAGGGAGGCGCCCTGTCTCGCGCCGCAGAGGAATTCCGCGAGCGCGATGGACAGACGCGGATGGCGCTCGCCGTCGCGCAGGCCATCGAGCAGGGTGGGGCGCTCGTTGTCGAGGCGGGCACCGGCGTCGGGAAAACCTTCTCCTATCTGGTGCCTGCGCTGCTGAGCGGTGAGCGAGTACTTCTGTCGACGGCCACCAAGACGCTGCAGGATCAGCTCTTCGGCCGCGACCTGCCGCGCCTGGTGGAGTCTCTGGGCCTGCCGGTGCGCACCGCCTTGCTCAAGGGCCGCGCCAGCTACCTGTGCCTGCACCGCCTTGAACTGGCACGCCGCGATGCCTCGCCCGAGCGCGCCTCGCAACGGGCGCTGGCGAAGATCGAGCTGTGGTCCCAGTCCACCCGCACCGGCGACCTGGCGGAGCTGCCGGGCCTGGACGAGCGCTCGCCGCTCATTCCCTTGGTGACTTCCACCCGCGACAACTGCCTGGGTGCGCAATGCCCGCAGTTCCGCGCCTGCCATGTCAACCTGGCGCGGCGCGAGGCCTTGGCCGCCGACGTGGTGGTGGTCAACCACCACCTGTTCTTCGCCGACCTGGCGGTGCGCGAATCCGGTATGGCCGAGCTGCTGCCCTCAGTGCGGGTGGTGGTGTTCGACGAGGCGCACCAGCTCAACGAGACCGGCGTGCAGTTCCTGGGTGTGCAGCTGGGCAGCGCGCAGGCACTGGATTTCTCACGCGACCTGCTGGCCGCCGGCCTGCAGCATGCCCGCGGTCTGGTCGACTGGCAGACGCTCGCGGCCGGCGTGGAGCGCGCCGCGCGTGAGTTGCGGCTCGTCGTCGGGAAGCAGTGGCCCGGTGCCAAGCTGCGCTGGACCGATGCGGCCCCAGAAGGACTGCCCGAGCAGCCTTGGCAAAACGCGCTGGAAGAGGTGCAGCAGGCCTTCGAGCACGCCGCCGACGGCCTGGCGATGGTCAGCGAGCTCTCGCCCGATTTCGTCCGCCTGCACGAGCGCGCGTCCGAGCTCATCCGTCGAGCCGAGCGCTTTGCCCAGCCCTGTGCCGCCGAATCGGTGCGCTGGGTGGACGTGGGTAATCACCAGCTGCGCCTGATGGAGTCGCCGCTGGACATCGCCGAAGCCGTGAAGCGGCGCATGCTCAAGAGCGGCTCGGAGGAAGAGGCCGTCCAGGGCCGCAGCTGGATCTTCACCTCCGCCACGCTGGGCGATGAGCCGAAGCTGCGCTGGTTCACCGAGCCCTGCGGCCTGGAGGAGGCGACGGTACTGCGCGTGTCCAGTCCCTTCGACTACCTGCAGCAGGCGGCGCTCTACGTGCCGCGCAACTTCCCCAAGCCCAACGACCCGTCGCACAGCGCCCAGGTGGCGCGCCTGGCCGGAAGAGGAGCGGCGCTGCTGGGCGGGCGCACGCTGGTGCTGACCACCACGCTGCGCGCGCTACGCACCATCGGCGACGACCTGCGCCGCCAGTTCGAGCAGAGCGACACCGCCCGCTCGCTGGAGGTGCTGGTGCAGGGCGAGCTGCCCAAGCGCGTGCTGATGGAGCGCTTTCGCGAAGGGGCGGGCCAGGGGCGCCCCGGCTGCGTGCTGGTGGCGTCGGCGTCGTTCTGGGAAGGTTTCGATGCACCGGGCGACGTGCTGCAGCTGGTGGTGATCGACAAGCTGCCCTTTCCGCCGCCCAACGATCCGCTGGTGGAGGCCCGCTCCAAGCGCCTGGAGTCCCAGGGCCGCAGCGCCTTCAGCGACTACTTCCTGCCGGAGGCGGCGGTGGCGTTGAAGCAGGGCGCAGGCCGGCTGATCCGCCGCGAGAGCGACCGCGGCGTGCTGGCCATCTGCGACACGCGCCTCACGGCCATGGGCTATGGCAAGCGCCTGCTGGGCGCGGTGCCCGGCATGCGAAGGCTGGAGAGCGAATCGGCGTTCGACGCCGCATTGGCCGAGCTGGTCCAGCCGGCCGAGTGATCGGAATCAGAGCCGGCTGAGGCTTACCAGAGCTTCCACCACGGATCATCCTTGCCGCGGAAGCCGTTGCTGAGGTAGCTGCTCTGCGGGTAGTTGGTGGTGAGCACGCGCTGGGTGTCGTCGCGCAGCTGCGTCATGCCCAGGGCGTCGTAGGAGCGCAGCATGATGTAGAGCGCTTCCTCCACCGCCGGCACCTCGCGGTAGTCCGAGATGGCCAGCTGCGAGCGGTTGATGGCCGCCAGGTAGGCGCCGCGGTTGAAGTAGTAGCGCGCCACGTGCACTTCGTACTGCGCCAGCGAATTGACGATGTAGTTCATGCGCGCCCGTGCATCGGGTGCGTAGCGCGAGGCCGGGAAACGCGTGACCAGTTCCTTGAAGGACTCGAAGGATTCCTTGGCCGCCTTCTGGTCGCGCTCGGACAGGTCCTGGCGCGTGAAGGAGGAGAACATGCCCAGGTCGTCGTTGAAGTTGACGATGCCGCGCATGTACAGGGCGTAGTCGAAGGCAGGGCTGGCCGGATGCAGCTTCATGAAGCGATCGAGCGTGGCGACCGCGGCAGGGCGGTCGCCGCCCTTGTACTGCGCATAGGCCTTCTCGAGCTGGGCCTGCTGGGCCAGGGGCGTGCCGGCGGCGCGGCCCTCGAGCTTCTCGTACAGTGGCACGGCCTTGTCGAAGGCGCCGGAGTCGAACTCGTCCTTGGCCTCGGTGTAGATGCGGTTCGGGCTCCAGTTGGCCGTCTTGTCGACGTTGTCGCTCGCGCATCCAGCTGCCAGCACGACTGTCGCGGCAAGCGCGAGCCAGCAGGGGACAGCGGATAATTTGGTGCGAACCATCACTAGAAGCTTTCGTGAATCAGGAGCCCTCAATTATATCGACCGACCCTCTGGATGAAGCCGCCGACGCCTGGGGCCACGGCGAGGCGGAGCAGGCCAGCGAAATCCGCGAATTCAGCATTCCATCCGGGTTGCACAAGGAGCGGCTGGACCGTGTGCTGGCCGAGCTGATCCCGGAGTTCTCGCGCAACTACCTGCGCCAGCTGCTCGAGGCGGGCGCCGTGCAGCTCAAGGGCAGGGTGGTGACCAAACCCGCCACCCGCGTTCTGGCCGGCGAGCCCGGCCAGATCGAGCTGCGGCCCACCCCGCAAAGCCAGGCCTTCACGCCGGAGCCCATGGACCTGCGCGTCGTGTACGAGGATGCCCATCTGCGAGTCATCGACAAGCCGGTCGGTCTGGTGGTGCATCCGGCGCCGGGTCACTGGAGCGGCACGCTGCTCAATGGCCTGCTGGCGCACGACGCCCAGGCCGGCCACCTGCCGCGCGCAGGCATCGTGCACCGCCTCGACCGCGACACCAGCGGCCTCATGGTGGTGGCGCGCACGCGTGCCGCCATGGACGCGCTGGTGGCCATGATCGGCGCGCGCGAGGTCACCCGGCAGTACCTGGCCCTGGCGAACCGGGCCTGGCAGGGTGCGGACGCACGGCATGTGGACGCACCCATAGGGCGCGACCCGCGCAACCGGCTGCGCATGGCGGTTGTCGACCTGGCGCGCCATTCCGGGAAGACCGCACGAACGCTGATCGAGAAGGTCGACGGCTGCGACGAAGGCTGCCTGGTTCGCTGCACGCTGGAGACCGGGCGCACCCACCAGATCCGGGTGCACATGGCCTCCATCGGGCACCCGCTGGTGGGCGATGCCCTCTACGGCGGAGTGGCCACGCCCGAGCTGGACCGCCAGGCACTGCACGCGTTCCGCCTCGCGTTCCGGCATCCGGTGACGCAGGAGAACCTCGAACTGCGCTCCGAGCCGCCCGAGGACCTGCTGGCCGGAATGCGGGCCTGGGGGCTGGACTACAATCGCGCGTGAATGGGCCCGCTGGGACCCTGCCGGCCTTGCAAGCCGGCCCGCGTTGCACTTGCCCAAGTGCCGGCAACGCCTCCCTCGTACCTCCATCTGAACGCGCCTCCCAAGGCGCTCACCGGGATCCACGCGAAACATGAATACGGCGGATGCCAAGCGCATTCTCGAAACCGCCTTGATCTGTTCGGCCCAGCCGCTGCCCGTGCGCGAGCTGCGCGTGCTGTTCGACGACGAACTCGGCGCCGACACGATCAAGAGCTTGCTGGCCGAACTGCAGGAGGAATGGACGCAGCGCGGGATGGAACTGGTCAGCGTGGCCAGCGGATGGCGCTTCCAGAGCCGCCCCGACATGCGCGACCACCTGGACCGCATGCATCCCGAAAAGCCGCCGCGCTACACGCGCGCCGCGCTCGAGACCCTGGCCATCATCGCGTACCGGCAGCCGGTCACGCGCGGCGACATGGAGGACATCCGTGGCGTCACCATCAACTCGCAGATTCTCAAGCAGCTGGAAGATCGCAGCTGGGTCGAGGTCATCGGCCACCGCGAGACGGTGGGCCGGCCCGCCCTGTACGCGACCACCAAGCAGTTCCTCGACGACCTCGGCCTGGAGTCGCTGGATCAACTGCCCCTGATCGAATCGCCCGCGCAGCAGGGCGCCTACGCCGGTTCGCTTGCAGGGGCGATGCCTGACCAAGCCGCGCTGCCGATCGACGAAGCTGCTGCCGCAGAAGCGGCGGCCCCCGACTCGCCCGCGGCGCCGGTCCCTGCAGAGCAAGGTGCGGCGGTCGACGTGTCGCAGGCGGCCGCCGAGCCCGTCGCCGGGGATGCTGCGCCCGAAGACTCGGTCGAAGCGTCTTTCGGGCCCGAGCCCGACGAAGCGGGGGCTTCAGCGCAAGCGCCCGCCGAGGATGAAGCCGCCCCCCAGGCCGCGAACGAACAACAACACCCCAGCGAAGAAGAACCCGCTGCCGCCCACCTGCCTGCCCACGCCGTGGCGTCGAACGACCCGGCGCTGCCCGAATCGCCCGACGAAGAAGACGAAGGCGACGATACCGCTGGCAAGGCGCCCTCCGGAATTCCATCATGACCCCTGAAGATCCCGTCGTTCCCGAGTCCGTGCCCGAGCACGAAGCCGCGCCCCAGACCTCATCGGAGAATGCGCAGACGGCTGGCAGCGAAGAGGGAGCCGCCGGCGAGGCCACGCCCCCCAAGCGCCGTCCGCGCCGCCGCAAGGCCGACGCCGTGAGCGAGCCGGTGGCAGAAGAAGCGCCGGTTGAAGCGCCTGTTGCCGAAGCGACCCAGGCCGAGCCCGAGCCGGAACGCAAGCCGGAACGCAAGCCGGAACGCAAGCCCGAGCCCGAGTCTGAAGCGCAGACCGCAGCGCCCGCCGTGCAGCCGCAGCCGCGCCCCGAGCCCCGGCAGCAGGATGACCGGGATGACGAGTCCTTCGACGATGAGGATGAGGACGAGGAGGACGAGGACGAGGACGACCTCGATCGCGCCCGTCGCGCTGCCGATCGCGAGGCCCGCAATGCGCCGGCGCCCGAGCCCATCAAGTTCAGCGACGTGGTCTCCGGCCAGTTCGATGCCGACGAGGAAAGCCCCGACGTCGCGCCACTCAAGCGCGTACTGCTGCCTGAAGCCGATTCGCCCAAGCTGCACAAGGTGCTGGCCCAGGCGGGCCTGGGGTCGCGGCTGGAGATGGAGCAGCTCATCCTGCAGGGCCGCATCTCGGTCAACAACGAGCCGGCCCACATCGGCCAGCGCATCCAGTGGGGCGACCAGGTCAAGTTCAACGGCAGGCCGATCCGCTTCCGCATCGCGCCGCCGCCGGCGCGCATCATTGCCTATCACAAGCCAGCTGGTGAAGTCGTCACCCATGACGACCCGCAGAACCGCCCGACGGTGTTCCGCAAGTTGCCCCGCCTTCAGCAGGGCAAGTGGCAGTCCGTCGGGCGGCTGGACCTCAACACCGAGGGCCTGCTGCTCTTCACGAGTTCCGGCGAACTGGCCAACCAGCTGATGCACCCGCGTTTCGGCCTCGAGCGCGAGTACGCGGTCCGGGTGCTGGGCGCCCTCAGCAAGGAAGAGAAGCAGCAACTGCTCGATGGCGTGCGGCTGGAAGACGGCATGGCCCGCTTCGGCAGCATCGAGGACGGCGGCGGCGAAGGATCCAACTGCTGGTACCGCGTCACCATCTCCGAGGGCCGCAATCGCGAAGTGCGGCGCATGTGCGAGGCGGTGGGCCACGCGGTCAGCCGGCTGATCCGCATCCGCTATGGCGCCATGGTGCTGCCGCGCGGCCTCAAGCGCGGCGCCTGGATGGAGCTGGACGAGCGCGACATCCGCGCGCTGACCCAGGCCGCCGGCGGCCTGGCCGAGCGCCCGCAGCATCGCGGCGACCAGGAGGGCGGTCGTGGCAACAACAAGCGCAACAACAAGCAGCGGCGGCGCGGCCAGGGCCAGGGTCAGGGTCAGGGCGGTGGCAACAGCGGTGCCCGTGGCGAGGGCGGCTCGCAGATCCCCAATCCCATGGGTGACGGGCAGCGCAACCGCAACAACCGCAAGCGCGGCGGCCCTGGCGGCGGGCCGGGGGGCGGCCAAGGCCTCGGTGACGGCCAGCGTCGCGGCAATGGCGGCGGCGGCGGCAACCGGGGCGACAACCGCGGTGACCGCGCCCAGGGCGCCCAGCCGGACCCGATGAAGACCTCGCTGGGCTACATCGGCGCCGATAGCTTCTCGCGCCAGCGGCGCGAAGGCCGCGGTGGCGGTGGCGGCGGTGGTGGTGGCGGCGGCTTCGGCGGTGGCGGTGGCGGTGGCGGGAACTCCCGTCGCGGCGGCGGCGGTGGCGGCGGGCAGGGCGGCGGTGGCCGCCGGCGCGGCCGCTGAAACCGACTGGCCAATATCCCTGCGGCTTCGCCCCTCGGTCTTCGAGGGTGCCCGGGCCCGGTTAAAATAAAAAGCTTTGTCAAGGTGGGCAACCGCAGGAAACCCCCGTGACGAAATATCTCCAAAATCAACGCTCAGGAAAGCATTTCCAAATGGCCATCGAACGCACCCTCTCCATCATCAAGCCCGACGCTGTCGCCAAGAACGTCATCGGCAAGATCGTCTCCCGTTTCGAAGCCGCCGGCCTGAAGATCGTCGCCGCCAAGCTGATCCACCTGTCGCGCGCCGAAGCAGAGCAGTTCTACGCCGTGCACAAGGAGCGTCCCTTCTTCAAGGACCTGGTCGACTTCATGATCTCGGGCCCCGTGTTCGTGCAAGTGCTGCAAGGCGACAACGCCATCGCCAAGAACCGCGACCTGATGGGCGCCACCGACCCGAAGAAGGCCGCCGCCGGCACCATTCGCGCCGACTTCGCCGACAGCATCGACGCCAACGCCGTGCACGGCTCGGACGCGGCTGAAACCGCCGCCGTAGAGATCGGCTTCTTCTTCCCCGGCCACAACGTCTACGCTCGCTGAAAGGCGAGCCCTGCCTGACGCAATGACGACGGTCAACCTGCTCGACTTCGATCTGGAGGGGTTGGCCGCGTTCTGCGAACGGCTCGGCGAGAAGCGCTTCCGCGCCACGCAGCTCTTCCGCTGGATCCACCAGCGCGGCGAGAGCGACTTCACCCGGATGACCGACCTGGCGAAGTCGCTGCGCGAGAAGCTCGCCACCACGGCCCATGTCCAGGGCCTTCCGGTTCTTACCCGCAATGATTCCACCGACGGCACCATCAAGTGGCTGTTCGACGTGGGCGACGGCAATGCCGTCGAAGCGGTCTTCATTCCCGAGGACGACCGCGGCACGCTGTGCGTGTCGTCCCAGGCCGGGTGTGCGGTGGGCTGCCGTTTCTGCTCCACCGGCCACCAGGGCTTCAGCCGCAACCTGAGCACCGGCGAGATCGTCGCCCAGCTCTGGTATGCCGAGCATTTCCTTCGCAAGCACCTCAATCGCGACGAGCGCGTCATCTCCAACGTGGTGATGATGGGCATGGGCGAGCCGCTGCAGAACTACGCGGCCCTGGTGCCGGCGCTGCGCACCATGCTGGACGACAACGCCTACGGCCTCTCGCGCCGCCGCGTCACCGTGTCCACCTCCGGCGTGGTCCCGATGATCGATCGCCTGGGCACCGACTGCCCGGTGGCATTGGCGGTGTCGCTGCACGCGCCCAACGATGCGCTGCGCGACGACCTGGTGCCGCTCAATCGCAAGTACCCGATTGCCGAACTGCTGGACGCCTGCAATCGCTACCTGGCGCACGCGCCGCGCGACTTCATCACCTTCGAGTACTGCATGCTCGACGGCGTCAACGACACGCCCGGGCACGCCCGCGAGCTGATCGCGCTGGTGAAGAAGCATGCGGGGCAGGGCGTGTCCTGCAAGTTCAACCTGATTCCCTTCAACCCCTTCCCGGCGTCCGGCCTGCTGCGTTCCCCGCAGCCGCGCGTGACCGCCTTCGCCAAGCTGCTCAGCGAAGCAGGCGTGATCACCACCGTGCGCAAGACCCGCGGCGACGACATCGATGCCGCCTGCGGCCAGCTGGCCGGCGACGTGAAGGACCGCACGCGCGCCGCCGAACGCATGGCGCAGCGACGCGCCACGGCCGACGGCACGCTGCGTCCCGTTGTCATCCATCCGGCCCGCAAGCCCGCTGCCCATTCCAATCCTCAGGAGCGCTGAACCGATGAGCCTTGCTTTTCCGATTCCCCGCATTGCGGCGTCCCGGCTGCTGATGGCAGCCACTGCTCTCCTGGTGCTGGCGGGCTGCGTCGGCAAGGGACCCCTGGGCAGCACACCCGGCGCGCGCGCGGAACCGGAAATCATCACGGACTCGGACGAAAGCCCGGGCCGAAAACGGGCACGCATCCGGCTCGAGCTGGCCATGGGCTATTTCGAGCAGAACAAGAACACGGTCGCGCTCGACGAGATCAAGCAGGCGCTGTCGGCCGACCCGAACTACTCGGACGCCTACAACCTGCGGGGCCTGGTCTACATGCGCTTGGACGACCCGGCCTTGGCCGAAGACAGCTTCCGGCGTGCCGTCGCCCTCAATCCGCGCGACGGCAACGCCATGCACAACTACGGCTGGCTGTTGTGCCAGCAGAAGCGCTACGCCGACGCCAGCCAGCAATTCACGCGCGCGCTTGATACCCCCGGCTACACGGACCGCACCAAGACCCTGATGACGCAGGGCGTGTGCCAGATGCAGGCCGGCCAGAAGGCCGAGGCCGAGAAGAGCCTCACGCAGGCCTACGAGCTGGACGCGGGCAACCCGGTCATCGGCTACAACCTGGCGCTCCTGCTGTCGCAGCGCCAGGAGTGGACGCGAGCGCAGTTCTACATCCGGCGCGTGAACAACTCGCAAGCGGCCAATGCGGAGTCGCTCTGGCTGGGCGTGAAGATCGAACGCCAGCTGAACAACCGCGATTCGGTCGCCAGCCTGGGCGGCCAGTTGCAGCGGCGCTTCCCCCAGTCGAAGGAAGCCCAGGCCTACGAGCGCGGAAACTTCAATGATTGAACGGGCGAGCGAATTCGGCGCATCGGCGGCTGCGCCGCTGATCAGCGGTGACTCGAGTCTCCAGAGCGCAGGCGACATGCTGCGCGCGGCGCGCGAGGCCCATGGCCTGGACGTGGCCGTGGTGGCCGCCGCGCTGAAGGTGCCGCCGCAGAAGATCGAAGCCCTCGAAGACGACGACATCGATGCCTTGCCCGACCCGGTCTTCGCCCGCGCCCTGGCCGCCAGCATGTGCCGTGCGCTGCGCATCGATCCCAAGCCGGTGCTGGCCAAGCTTCCTGACGCGCGCAATCCCGGCCTGCACACGCGGCCGGCCATGAGCCAGGGCTTTCATACGGACGTGCCGCGCTCCGGCAATGGCGGTGCGGGTTCCCGCACGCTGCTCACCGTGGTGGGCTTGCTGGTGGTGGGCGCCGCGGTGCTGTTCTGGCTTCCGCAATCCATGCTGGACCAACTGTCGGCCTCGGTCGACCGCATCATGTCGCGCGAGTCCGGCGCCGAATCGAAACCGCAGGCCGAGGCGCCTGCCGTGGTTGGCACAGCGCCCGCCGCCGTGGCCGAGCCCGCCCCCACTGCCGCGACCGCCGCCGGCGTACAGCCCGCCACCCCGCAACTGGCGGCCATTGCGCCTGCCGCGTCTGCTGCGTCTGCTGCGGCGCCGGCAGCTGCACCCTCCACGCCCGCTGCCGCCGAAAGCGGCCAGCTGGTGGTTTTCAACGTGCGCACCGAATCCTGGATCTCCGTGACCGAGGCCGGTGGCAAGCAACTGGTGCATCGTGTCGTGCCGGCCGGCGAGACCGTGGCCCTCAGCGGCACGCCGCCGCTGCAGGTGGTGGTGGGTCGCGCCGCAGGCGTGGATGTGCAGGTGCGCGGCAAGGCCTTCGACCTGGCTCCGCTCACCCGCGGCGGCACCGTGGCACGCTTCGAGATCAAGCCATGACAGACGACCGCAGCGACACCCCCGGCAACTGCCTCCCGATCGAGGCCGCCGCGCCGCGTCCGCGCCGCTCGCGCCAGTCGCAGGTGGTGTGGGGCTCGCGCATCGTGACCGTGGGCGGCAATGCGCCGGTGCGCATCCAGTCCATGACCAACACCGACACGGTGGACGCCATCGGCACCGCCATCCAGGTCAAGGAACTGGCCGCTGCCGGCTCGGAGATGGTGCGCATCACCGTCAACACGCCCGAGGCCGCCGCACAGGTGCCCTACATCCGCGAGCAGCTCGACCGCATGGGCGTGGACGTGCCGCTGATCGGTGACTTCCACTACAACGGCCACCGGCTGCTCACCGAGTTTCCCGATTGCGCGCAGGCGCTGTCCAAGTACCGCATCAATCCCGGCAACGTGGGCAAGGGCGACAAGAAGGACAAGCAGTTCGGCCAGATGATCGAAGCCGCCATGCGCTGGAACAAGGCCGTGCGCATCGGCGTGAACTGGGGCAGCCTCGACCAGGAACTGCTGGCCAGCCTCATGGACGAGAACAGCCGGCGCGCCCAGCCCTGGGACGCCAGGCAGGTGATGTACGAGGCGCTCATCAGCTCGGCCATCGGCTCGGCGAAGCTCGCCGAGTCCATGGGCCTGGGCGGCGAGCAGATCGTGCTGAGCTGCAAGGTGAGCGGCGTGCAGGACCTGATCTCGGTCTACCGCGAACTGGCCCGCCGCTGCGACTACGCGCTGCACCTGGGCCTGACCGAGGCCGGCATGGGCACCAAGGGCACGGTGGCATCGGCCACGGCCCTGTCGATCCTGCTGCAGGAAGGCATCGGCGACACCATCCGCGTGTCGCTCACGCCGCAGCCGGGCGAGTCGCGCACGCAGGAGGTGGTGATCGCCTCCGAGATCCTGCAGGCCCTGGGCATGCGGGTGTTCGTGCCCAGCGTCACCGCCTGCCCGGGTTGCGGCCGCACCACCAGCACCACCTTCCAGGAACTGGCCAAGCAGATCGACGACTACCTGCGCATGCAGATGCCGGTCTGGCGCGAGAAGTATCCTGGCGTGGAGACGATGAAGGTGGCCGTGATGGGTTGCATCGTCAATGGTCCTGGCGAGAGCAAGCATGCCGACATCGGCATCAGCCTGCCGGGCACCGGCGAGGCACCGGCGGCGCCGGTCTTCATCGACGGAGAGAAGGCGCTTACCCTGCGCGGCGACAACATCGCCAACGAATTCCATGCCCTGGTGGAGCGCTATGTCGAGCAGCGCTTCGGCAGCGGCAGCAGCAACAACAAGACGCAGGCCGCCGAGACGGCCTGAGCCAGGAACCATGTCCCAAGAGCAAGCTCCGGGCGCGCAGGCGCCCGTTTTTCCATCGAAACAGCCCGCCAAGGCGCCGAAGCTCTCGGCCGTGAAGGGCATGAACGACCTGCTGCCGCCGGAGTCGGCGCGCTGGGAATGGCTGGAGGCCACGGTGCGCGAGCAGATGGCGCGCTTTGCCTTCCGCGACATCCGCACGCCCATCCTGGAGCACACCGCGCTCTTCGTGCGCGGCATCGGCGAGGTGACCGACATCGTCGAGAAGGAGATGTACTCCTTCGAGGACCGCTCCGACAAGCACGGCCAGGCCGAGCACCTGACGATGCGCCCCGAGGGCACGGCCGCCGTCGCGCGTGCGGTCATCGAGAACAACCTGCTGTACGACGGCGGCAAGCGCCTGTTCTACATGGGCCCCATGTTCCGCCGCGAGAAGCCGCAGCGTGGCCGCTACCGCCAGTTCCACCAGGTCGGCGTCGAGTGCCTGGGTTTCGCCGGGCCCGAGGCGGATGCCGAGGTGATCCTGCTGGCCGCTGCGCTGTGGAAGGCCATCGGCCTGACGGACGTGCGTCTCGAACTCAACACCCTGGGCCAGCCGGACGAACGCGCGAAGCACCGTGCACGACTGATCGCGCACTTCGAGAAGCACGCCGACAAGCTCGACGAGGAAGCCCGCCGGCGCCTGCACACGAACCCGCTGCGCATCCTGGACACCAAGAACCCCGCGATGCGCGACGTGGTCGAGTCGGCCCCGCGCCTGCTGGACTTCCTGGGCGCCGAATCCCTGGCGCACTTCGACGGCCTCAAGGCCATCCTGGATGCGAACAGCGTGGCCTACACCATCAACCCGCGCCTGGTGCGCGGGCTGGACTACTACAACCTCACGGCCTTCGAATTCGTGACCGACCGGCTGGGCTCGCAGGGCACGGTGTGCGGCGGCGGCCGCTACGACGACCTGTTCGTGCAGATCGGCGGCAAGCCCACCCCGGCCGTCGGCTGGGCCCTGGGCGTGGAGCGCGTCCTCGAGTTGCTGAAGGAGCAGGGGGGCCAGGTTCCGGTGCCGGTGCTTCACGCCTATGCCGTAGTGCCCGACGCGGCCGCCATGCCGGTGGTGCTGCGCACGCTGCAGCAACTGCGCGAGCAGGGCGTGCGGGTGCAGATGCATGCCAGCAGCGCCGACGGCCTGGGCAGCTTCAAGTCGCAGTTCAAGAAGGCCGACGCCAGCGGCGCAGCCTTCGCCCTCGTCTTCGGTGCCGACGAACTGGCGCGCGGCGAAGTCGCGCTGAAGTCGCTGCGCGACGGCCAGGGCGAGCAGAGCGCGCACCCGTTGGCGGAACTTGCGGCTCTCGCGGCCCACCTACAATCTTCGGCTCCCAAGGACTGACTGCGCATGGCAACCCATCTCGATCTCGAAGAACAGGAACAGCTCGACCAGCTGAAGCATTTCTGGAACACCTACGGCACGCTGATCACCACCGTGATCGTCGTGCTGGCCCTGGCCTTCGCCAGCTGGAACGGCTGGCAGTACTGGCAGCGCAGCAAGGCGGCGGGTGCTGCGGCGCTCTACGACGAGCTGCAGCGTGGCGCTGAAGCCGGCGACACCGCACGCGTCGAGCGCGCGCTGGCCGACATGAAGGACAAGTTCGGCGGCACCGCCTATGCGCAGCAGGCCGGCCTGCTGGCCGCCAAGGCGCTGCACGACAAGGGCAGTGTCGATGCGTCGCGTGCGGCGCTCACGTGGGTGGCCGAGAAGGCTTCCGACCCTGGCTACCAAGCGATCGCGCGCCTGCGCCTCGCGGGTGAACTGATGGACAGCAAGTCCTACGACGAGGCCCTCAAGCAACTGGCCGTGGCCGTGCCCAAGGAATTCGAAGCCCTGGTGGCCGATCGCAAGGGCGACATCTACCTGGCGCAGGGCAAGCGCGACGAGGCCAAGGCCGCCTACCAGCAGGCCTGGAGCGGCTTCGAAGCCGGCTCGGACTACCGCCGCCTGGTGGAGATCAAGCTCAACGCGGTGGGCGTGGACCCGCAGACGCTGGGCAAGGCCGCGGTCGCGTCGGCCAAGTGAGCACAAGAAATCCAAGGTCTCGCAACATGAAATTCAAGCGTTTCGTGCCGTCCGGTGGCACGCGCCTGCTTCGCGGCGCGGCCGTGGCGGCATCGATCGTCGTTCTGGCTGCGTGCTCAGGCACGGCCAAGCCCAAGCCGGCAGAGATGCCGGCCAAGGTCGAGGTCCTGGGCGTGCGCAAGGCCTGGAACATCCAGATCCCGCAGGTCAACTTCCCCCTGGTGGCCAACGTCGCGAACGACGTGGTCACGGTGGCCGGGTCCGACGGCACGGTGGTGGCCATCGATGCCCGCAACGGGACCGAGATGTGGCGTGGCAAGGCCGGCGCGCCGCTGACGGCCGGTGTCGGCAGCGACGGCACGATTGCCGCCGTCGTCACGGAGGAAAACAACCTGGTGGCCCTTCAAGGCGGCAAGGTGCTGTGGACGCAGCGTCTGAGCGCCGAGACCTTCACGCCGCCGCTGGTGTCGGGCCGCCGCGTGTTCGTGCAGACCGCCGACCGCTCCACCATCGCCTTCGACGGCCAGAGCGGCCGCCGCCTGTGGACGCAGACTCGCAACACCGGCGACAACCTGGTGCTCAAACGGCCGGGCGTGCTGCTGGGCCTGGGCGACACCCTGGTCGCCGGCGTGAGCGGCCGCCTGGTGGGCATCAACCCCGCCAACGGTTCCTCGCGCTGGGAGGCGCCCATCGCCTCGCCGCGCGGCACCAACGACGTCGAGCGCCTGGTGGACCTGACCGGCACCGTGAGCCGCGTGGACAACATCCTGTGCGCCCGCGCCTATTACGCCAGCATCGGCTGCGTGGACACCAGCCGCGGCGTGCTGACCTGGACCAAGCCTGCCCAGGGCTCGGACGGCCTGAGCGGCGACGACCGTGCCGTGTACGGCACCGAATCCAACGGCGTGATCAACGCCTGGCGCCGCAGCGACGGCGAGCGCGTCTGGAGCGTTGACGCCTACAAGTTCCGCACCCTGACCGCACCGCTGGCCGTGGGCCGCACGGTCATCGTGGGGGAGGGCACGGGCCAACTGCTGTTCCTGAACCGCGAAGATGGCACTGCGCTCAACCGCGTGTCGCCTGACGCCTCGGCCATCGCGGCCGATCCGGTGATGGCCGCCAACACGGTGGTGGTGGTCACCCGCAAGGGTGGCGTTTTCGGCTACCGGCCTGAGTAAGGCGGTTGCCCCGACCTGAGGACAAGAAGAACAACATGAAACCGGTGATCGCCCTGGTCGGGCGCCCCAACGTGGGCAAATCGACGCTCTTCAACCGCCTCACGCAGACGCGTGACGCCATCGTGGCCGACTTCGCCGGCCTCACCCGCGACCGCCATTACGGCAACGGCCGCGCCGGCAAGCACGAGTACATCGTGATCGATACCGGTGGCTTCGAGCCTGACGCCGGCAGCGGCATCTTCAGCGAGATGGCCAAGCAGACCCGCCAGGCCGTGGCCGAGGCGGACGTGGTGATCTTCGTGGTGGATGCGCGCGACGGCCTCTCGGCGCAGGACCACGACATCGCCACCGAGTTGCGCCGCCTGGGCAAGCCCTGCCTGCTGGCGGCCAACAAGGCCGAGGGCATGAAGAGCGGCGCAAAGCTGGTCGACTTCTACGAGTTGGGCTTCGGCGAGGTGCATGCCATTTCCGCCGCGCACGGCCAGGGCATCCGCGACCTGGTCGACCTGGCGCTGGAACCGCTGAACCTGTCCGAGCCCGAGGAAGAGGACGAGGAAGACGCCGCCACCAAGCCCATCCGCCTGACCGTGGCGGGCCGGCCGAACGTGGGCAAGTCCACCCTCATCAACACCTGGCTGGGTGAAGAACGCCTGGTGGCCTTCGACATGCCGGGCACCACGCGCGACGCGATCTCGGTGCCCTTCGAGCGCAACGGCCAGCGCTTCGAGCTGATTGACACCGCCGGCCTGCGCCGCAAGGGCAAGGTGTTCGAGGCGATCGAGAAGTTCTCGGTGGTCAAGACGCTGCAGGCTATCGAGTCGGCCAACGTGGTGCTGCTGCTGCTCGACGCCACCCAGGGCGTGACCGATCAGGACGCGCACATCGCCGGCTACATCCTTGAAAGCGGCCGCGCCGTCGTGATCGCGATCAACAAGTGGGACGCGGTGGACAGCTACCAGCGCGAGCAGCTGCACCGGCAGATCGAGACCCGCCTGGCCTTCCTGAAGTACGCCTCGCTGCACTTCATCTCGGCCAAGAAGCGCCAGGGCCTGGGCCCGCTGTGGCAGGCCATCGCGCAGGCGCACAAGTCGGCCACGCGCAAGATGTCCACTCCGGTGCTCACCCGGCTGCTGCTCGAGGCGATCCAGTTCCAGGCGCCCAAGAAGAGCGGCATGTACCGCCCCAAGATGCGCTACGCGCACCAGGGGGGCATGAACCCCCCGGTGATCGTGATCCATGGCAATTCGCTCGAGCACGTCACCGATGCTTACAAGCGGTTCCTGGAAGGGCGCTTCCGCAAGGAATTCGACCTGGTCGGCACGCCCTTGCGCATCGAGTTCAAGACCTCCCAGAATCCCTTCGCAGGCAAGGACGACTAGCGGCGGGCCTGGCGACGTGCGGGCGCAAGTGCGAAGGTTCCGCGCGATGAGTGACTTTATTTTTCGAAGGCCTTTGGGAAGGTCTGCTGCACCGCGGAAACCCTGTGTTAAGGTTGCCCGTCCAACAACAACCTCTTGAACACGGAGAATATCGTGAGCAACAAAGGGCAGCTTCTTCAAGACCCATTCCTGAACACCTTGCGCCGTGAACACGTGCCGGTGTCGATCTATCTGGTCAACGGCATCAAGCTGCAAGGCCAGATCGAGTCCTTCGACCAGTACGTCGTCCTCCTGCGCAACACGGTGACTCAGATGGTCTACAAGCACGCAATCTCCACCATCGTGCCAGGGCGCGCGGTCAACTTCTCGGCCAACGAGAGCGACGACGCGGCCGCCTGACCGGCACGGCGCGGCGCCCTCGCAAAAAGGGGCGCCGCGTTCTTTGAACGGTCTTACCCCGCTTGTCTGAAAACACACCTCAACAAGAAGGCGCCGCGATCCTCGTCGGCGTCGATTTCGGTCTCCCGCATTTCGACAGCGAGCTCGAAGAATTGGGCTTGCTCGCCCAGACCGCCGGCCTGACGCCGGCGGAGCGGCTCACCTGCAAGCGCAAGGCACCCGACGCCGCCCTGTTCGTGGGCAGTGGCAAGGCGGACGAGATCCGCGAGCTGGCCCAGATGCACGGCGCCAGCGAAGTCATCTTCGACCAGGCCCTGAGCCCCGCCCAGCAGCGCAACCTCGAGCGGGCCATCGGCGTGGCCGTCTACGACCGCACCTTCCTCATCCTGGAGATCTTCGCGCAGCGAGCGCGAAGCCACGAGGGCAAGCTGCAGGTCGAACTGGCGCGCCTTCAGTACCTCAGCACCCGCCTCGTGCGACGGTGGTCCCACCTGGAGCGCCAGCGCGGCGGCATCGGCACCCGCGGCGGTCCTGGCGAAACCCAGATCGAGCTGGACCGCCGGATGATCAACGAGGCCATCAAGCGCACGCGCGAGCGCCTGCTCAAGGTGCAGCGCCAGCGCGGCACCCAGCGGCGCCGGCGCGAGCGCCACGGCACCTTCAAGATCTCGCTGGTGGGCTACACCAACGCCGGGAAGTCCTCGCTGTTCAATGCCATGGTGAAGGCCCGCGCCTATGCGGCCGACCAGCTCTTCGCCACCCTGGACACCACCACGCGCCACCTGTACCTGGGCGAGGAAGCGGGGCAGGCATCGATCTCCGACACGGTGGGCTTCATCCGCGAGCTGCCGCACGGCCTGGTCGACGCCTTCAAGGCCACGCTGCAGGAGGCGGTGGACGCCGACCTGCTGCTGCACGTGGTGGATGCTTCCAACCCGCATCATCCCGAGCAGATGGCCGAGGTGCAGAGCGTGCTGCAGGAAATCGGCGCGGGGGCCATCCCGCAGCTGCTGGTCTTCAACAAGCTCGACGCCATCGATCCCGCCCAGCGCCCGGTGCGCCCGGCCGATTCGGTGGAGGTCGACGGCACCCAGGTCGAGCGCGTCTTCCTCAGTGCCCGTACCGGCGAGGGCCTGCCGGCGCTGCGCGAGCGGCTGGCCGAGCGCGCCCGGGCCGGCTCGCAGGCGGCGATGCCCCTTGCGGACACTGCGCCTTTGCATGGGGCCGTTCATTGATTGGCACAATCGGCGCCACTGAAATTCCTCAAGAGAAGAAAAGAAGCGAATGATTGCAAAGCCACTGTGGGGTCGTTTCCGCGGCATGTTCAATCTGAACGATGGCCGCTGGGGCCGCGGTGACGAGGGCGGCTCCGAGGGAGACCGCCCCGCCGGCCAACGGCCCGATGAGCCTCCGGGTCGTCCTCCCGCGCAGCCGGAGCGCCCGCGCGGCCAGGGCTCCAACCAGGGTCCGCCCGACCTGGACGAACTCTGGCGCGATTTCAACCGCAAGCTGGGCGGCCTGTTCGGCGGCGGCCGCGGCGGAAACCAGCAGCCCTCGGGCGGCAATGGCGGCAACGGCGGCTTCAAGCCCGACATGAAGAACGCGGGCTTCGGCCTGGGCCTGGTGGCCGTGGTGGCCCTGCTGATCTGGCTGGGCACGGGCTTCTTCATCGTGCAGGAAGGCTCGCAGGCGGTCATCACCCAGTTCGGCCGCTACAAGACCACCGTGGGTGCCGGCTTCAACTGGCGCCTGCCGTACCCCATCCAGCGCCACGAGATCGTGGTGGTGACTCAGATCCGATCGACCGACGTGGGCCGCGACAGCATCGTGCGTTCCACCGGCCTGCGCGAGTCGGCCATGCTCACCGAGGACGAGAACATCGTCGAGATCAAGTTCGCCGTGCAGTACCGCCTGAGCGACGCGCGTGCCTGGCTCTACGAGAGCAAGACGCCCGCCGACACCGTGGTGCAGGTGGCCGAGACCGCCGTGCGCGAGGTGGTGGGCAAGATGCGCATGGACGCCGCCCTGGCCGAGGAGCGCGACCAGATCGCGCCGCGCGTGCGCAACCTGATGCAGAACATCCTCGACCGCTACAAGGTGGGCGTGGAAGTGGTGGGCATCAACCTGCAGCAGGGTGGGGTGCGCCCGCCCGAGCAGGTGCAGGCGGCCTTCGACGACGTGCTCAAGGCCGGCCAGGAGCGCGAGCGCGCCAAGAACGAGGCCCAGGCCTACGCCAACGACGTGGTGCCCCGCGCCACCGGTACCGCCTCGCGCCTGAAGGAAGAGTCCGAAGCCTACAAGGCCCGCATCGTGGCCCAGGCACAGGGTGACGGGCAGCGCTTCGGCCAGGTGCTGGCCGAGTACCAGAAGGCGCCGCAGGTCACGCGCGACCGCATGTACGTGGACGCCATGCAGCAGATCTACAGCAACACCAGCAAGGTGCTGGTCGATTCGAAGCAGGGCTCCAACCTGCTTTACCTGCCGCTGGACAAGCTGATGCAGGCATCGGGCGGCGTGGCAGCGGGCGTGGGTGCCCCAGCCGATGCGCCGCCGGCCAGCGTGGCCGGCACCGCGCCGCCGCAGTCCTCGCTGGTGGCGCCGGGTGGCGGTGATCCGCGGGCACGAGACGGACGCTCGCGCGACCGTGACGCGCGCTGAGGCCACAAGCAGAAGAAGAAAAGCCTGACATGAACAGAATCGGATTCATCGCCACCTCCTTCCTCATCGCACTCATGCTCCTGAGTTCGACGCTCTTCGTGGTCGACCAGCGGCAGTTCGGCGTGGTCTACGCCCTGGGGCAGATCAAGGAAGTCATCACCGAGCCCGGCCTCAACTTCAAGCTGCCGCCGCCGTTCCAGAACGTGTCGTACATCGACAAGCGCCTGCTCACGCTGGCCAGCCTGGACACCGAGCCCATGCTCACGGCCGAAAAGCAGCGCGTGGTCATCGACTGGTACGTGCGCTGGCGCATCACCAACCCGTCGGAGTACATCCGCAACGTCGGCCTGGACGAGAACGCAGGCGCCAACCAGCTCAACCGGGTGGTGCGCAACGCCTTCCAGGAGAACATCAACAAGCGCACCGTGCGCGACCTGATCTCCGTGCGCCGCGAAGAGTTGATGAACGACGTCAAGCGCGAAGTGCTCGCCCAGGTCAAGGGTGCCAAGCCCTGGGGCATCGACGTCGTCGACGTGCGCATCACGCGCGTGGACTACGTGGAGGCCATCACCGAATCGGTCTATCGCCGCATGGAGGCCGAGCGCAAGCGCGTGGCGAATGAGTTGCGCTCGACCGGTATCGCAGAGGGCGAGAAGATCCGCGCCGACGCCGACCGCCAGCGCGAGGTGATCGTGGCCAACGCCTACCGCGATGCGCAGGTCGTCAAGGGCCAGGGCGACGCGCAGGCCGCCGGCATCTATGCCGACGCCTTCGGCCGCGACGCTCAGTTCGCCCAGTTCTACCGCAGTCTCGAGGCCTACAAGCAGAGCTTCAACAAGAAGAGCGACGTGATGGTGCTGGACCCGTCCAACAGCGACTTCTTCCGGGCCATGCAGGGCTCGGGCTCGAGCACGACCCCGGCGCCGCGTCGCTGAGGGCCGCGTTTTCCAGTCCCAGGGCTGAACCGGCGTGAGCAGCGATGTCTTCTGGAGCGCGCTGGCCATGGTGCTGGTGATCGAAGGGCTGCTGCCCTTTCTTTCTCCGGGCAGCTGGCGGCGCGGCTTCTCGCAACTGCTGCAGCTGCGCGACGGTCAGCTGCGCTTCTTCGGCCTGTGCAGCATCGTCTTTGGATTGCTGCTTCTCTGGCTCATCGGCTAGGCGAAGCGGCACGCCGCTTCGCGGGACTTGTGCGGCGCTTCGCCGGCAGGTGTAACGAGGCCTGTAAAATCCCTGTTTTAACAGCCCGGGACATTTGTTCCTCTGCCTCCACATGTCTGCCTGGGTACTCCCGGACCACATTGCCGATGTGCTGCCTTCCGAGGCCCGCCACATCGAGGAAGTCCGACGCCAGCTCCTCGATACCGCCCGCGGCTACGGCTACGAGCTGGTGATGCCGCCCCTGCTGGAGCACCTGGAGTCGCTGCTCTCGGGCACCGGCGAGGCGCTCGACCTGCAGACCTTCAAGCTGGTCGACCAGCTGTCCGGCCGCTCGATGGGCCTGCGGGCCGACACCACGCCCCAGGTGGCGCGCATCGACGCCCACCTGCTCAATCGCCAGGGCGTGGCCCGTCTGTGCTACTGCGGCCCGGTGCTGCACACCCGGCCTGACCGCCCGCATGCCACCCGCGAGCCGCTGCAATTCGGCGCCGAGATCTACGGCCATGCCGGCATCGAGGCCGACATCGAGACCCTGCGCCTGGCGCTGGACTGCCTGCAGGCCGCCGGCGTGCAAGGTGGCGCGGTGGTCGACCTGGCCGATGCCCGCATCGTGCGTGCGCTCCTGGCGGGCGCAACGCAGGACGCCGCTGTGGCAGCCCGCGTTCATGCGGCCCTGGCTGCCAAGGATGCGAGCGAATTGGCCAGGCTCACGAAGGATTTTCCCGCCGCCTCGCGCGAGGGCCTGCTGGCCCTGGTGCAGCTCTTCGGCGACGCCACGGTGCTGGACGAGGCGCACAAGGCGCTGGGCAGCGTGCCCGGCGTGGAGCACGCCCTGTCGGAGATGCGCCTGATGGCCCGCTACCTGGAAGGTGCGAGCCTGAGCTTCGATCTGGCCGACCTGCGCGGCTATGCCTACTACAGCGGCATGCGCTTCGGCATCTACGTGCCCGGCGCGGCCGATGCGCTGGTGCGCGGCGGCCGCTACGACGAGGTCGGTGCCGTCTTCGGCCGCAACCGGCCCGCCGTCGGCTTCAGCCTGGACGTGCGCGAGCTGGTCGGCGTCCTGCCGGCGCGCCCGCTGCGCGCCGCGGTGCGCGCCCCCTGGCGCGACGCTGCCGGCCTGCGCGCCGCCATCGCCCAACTGCGTGCGCAGGGCGAGACCGTGGTCTGCGTGCTGCCGGGCCACGACAGCGAAATCGACGAATTCCATTGCGACCGCGAGCTCATCGAGCAGGACGGCCAATGGCGCGTGAAACCCATCTGAATCTGAATCAGGCAATTGGAATGACTATGAGCGCAACCACCGGAAGAAACGTGGTCGTCGTCGGCACCCAGTGGGGCGACGAAGGCAAGGGCAAGCTGGTCGACTGGCTGACGGAGAGCGCCCAGGGCGTGGTCCGCTTCCAGGGCGGCCACAACGCGGGGCACACCCTGGTGATCAACGGCGTGAAGACCGCGCTGCACCTGATCCCCAGCGGCATCATGCGCCCCGGCGTGAAGTGCTACATCGGCAACGGCGTGGTGCTGTCGGCCGCCAAGCTCTTCGAGGAGATCGAGGGGCTGGAGAAGGTCGGCGTGGAGGTGCGCTCGCGCCTTCGCATCAGCGAGGCCTGCCCGCTGATCCTGCCCTTCCACGCCGCGTTGGACATCGCCCGCGAGGCCTACCGCGAGAAGGGCGGCGTCGCCAAGATCGGCACCACCGGCCGCGGCATCGGCCCCGCCTACGAGGACAAGATCGCCCGCCGCGCGCTGCGCGTGCAGGACCTCAAGCACCCCGAGCGCTTCGCCCAGAAGCTGCGCGTGCTGCTGGACCTGCACAACCACGTGCTGGTGGAAGTGCTGGGCGCCGAGGCGATCGACTTCGACACCGTCTACAACGAGGCGATGATCCACGCCGAGCTGCTCAAGCCCATGATGGCCGACGTCTCGCGCGAGCTGAACGAATCCAACCGCGACGGCGCCAACCTGCTGTTCGAGGGCGCGCAGGGCACGCTGCTGGACGTGGACCACGGCACCTACCCCTACGTCACCTCCAGCAACTGCGTGGCCGGCAACGCGGCTGCGGGCGCGGGCGTGGGCCCGGGCATGCTGCACTACATCCTGGGCATCACCAAGGCCTACTGCACCCGCGTGGGCGGCGGTCCGTTCCCCACCGAGCTCGACTGGGAAACGCCCGGCACCGTGGGCTACCACCTCTCCACGGTGGGCGCCGAACGGGGCGTGACCACAGGCCGCAGCCGCCGCTGCGGCTGGTTCGACGCGGCGCTGCTCAAGCGCTCGGCGCAGGTCAACGGCCTGTCGGGCCTGTGCATCACCAAGCTGGATGTGCTGGACGGCCTGAAGGAGCTGGAGCTGTGCACCGGCTACATGCTCGACGGCGAGTACACCGACATCCTGCCCATGGGCGCCGACGAGATCGAGCGCTGCACCCCCGTCTACGAGACGCTGGAAGGCTGGAGCGACAGCACCGTGGGCGTGACGCAGTTCGAGAAGCTGCCAGTGAACGCGCGCCTTTACCTGCAGCGCATCGAGCAGGTGACCGGCGTGCCCATCCACTTGGTGTCGACCAGCCCGGATCGGGATCACACCATCATGATGCGCCACCCCTATCTGGCAGACTGAGTCAGCCGCCCCGAGCAGAAACCCCACCTGGAGTCCCACCAACATGTTGACCGAAGACGGCAAGCACCTCTACGTTAGCCACGACGAATACAACAACCTGATCGAGAAGCTCGCCATCAAGGTGCACCAATCGGGCTGGGAGTTCGACAACATCCTGTGCCTGGCGCGCGGCGGCATGCGTCCGGGCGATGTGCTCTCGCGCATCTTCGACAAGCCGCTGGCCATCATGTCCACCAGCTCCTACCGCGCCGAGGCCGGCACGGTGCAGGGCCACCTGGACATCGCCCACTACATCACCACGCCCAAGGGCGAGATCGCCGGGCGCGTGCTGCTGGTGGACGACCTGGCCGATTCGGGCCACACGCTCAACGCCGTGGTCGAGTTGCTGCGCACCAAGTACAAGCCCATCACCGAGCTGCGCACCGCGGTGCTGTGGACCAAGGGCCTGTCGACCTTCACCGCCGACTACTCGGTGGAAGAGCTGCCCACCAACCCCTGGATCCACCAGCCCTTCGAGTCCTACGACTCGCTGCGCCCGGAGAAGCTGATCGAGAAGTGGTCGGTCTGAGCGCGCATCGCGTGCAAGGCTGAAGAAGGCGCGGCAGGTCCGCGCCTTTTTTCATGGAGCGGCGACTCAGCCGTCGGGGTTCTCGTCGTAGCGCCGCTGCATTTCCTCGGTTGTCACGTCCTCGATGTGATGGCCGACGTTCCAGCGGTGGCCGAAGGGGTCGAAGAAGCTGCCCGAGCGTTCGCCGTAGAAATGGTTGGTCAGCGGCATGTGGAGGGTGGCGCCGCGCGCCAGGGCCCGCTCGACGATCTCGTCGGCGTTGTCCACGTGCAGGTGCACGGTGACGGCGGTGCCGCCCAGGGACTTGGGGCTGCGAATGCCGTATTCCGGAAACTCCTCGCACACCATGAGGATGCTGGTGCCGAATTCCAGCTCCACGTGCCCGAGGCGCCCGCCGGGCTCGGTGAGGCGGAATTTCTCGGTCATGCCGAAGACCTGCGTGTAGAACTCGACGGCCGCCTGGCCGTCGGACACGCAGAGGTAGGGGTACATCTCCTGGGTTGCCATTCGCGCATTCCTTCAAGTGATCGACGGGATGGCGCCATTGTGGGCAGGCGGCCTCCGTGGCGTCTTGTACGAAATTGAACTGGCCGGCGGCTAGCGCGGCACATGCCGTGGGGCGCCGCCCGCGGCCGCAAGCCGCCAGGCCCGCGGCGACAGGCCGGCGATTTCGCCGAACTCGCGCGTCAGGTGCGACTGGTCGGCAAAGCCTGCCTCGTGCGCGATGTCGGCCCAGCCCAGCGCCGGGTCGGCCGCCAGGCCCAGCACGCGGCCCAGGCGATGCACGCGCGCATAGGTCTTCGGCGCCAGGCCGGTGGCGCCGCGAAAGAGGGCGATGAAGCGCTTGTGGCTGTAGCCGCTCAGTGACGCCAGCTCGCGCACGGGCCGTGCGCCCAGGCGCAGCGGCGCCAGCGATTGCGCCACGGCCGGATGCAGTCCGTGCAGGCGGTCGCCCAGGCGCTGCAGCAACAGGGCCTCGAAGACATCGAGGCGCGATTCCAGGCTGGGTGCTTCCTGCAGGCGCTCCAATGCCAGCCCCGCCCGCAAGCCCCACAGCGCGTCCAGGGCAAAGTGTCCGCCGGCCAGGGCGTCTTCCGGTGCACCGAGCAGGGGCAGGGCCACGCCGGGATGCAGGAGCGCGCCCACCGAGGCACAGGGCTGCGAAACGTCGCGCACGTAGAAGCGCTCGCGCGCTCCGCCCACCAGGGCATGGCCCACGCTGTGGCCAGCCGCATCATCTAGTCCGTCGAAAATCCGCAGCTGCGGCCCCGACAGCCGGAACACCAGGTGCATCGCCCCCGTGGGCAGCACATGCTCGCGAGCACCCGGCCGCGGAGCTTCTTCGGGCTCCGGAACGCTCGCCCACAGCATCTGCACGAAAGGGCGCAGGCGGGCCAGGCGAGGGCGTTCGCGTAGGAGCTGCATGGCGGCATTCTGCGCGCGAGCTAGCATCGCGTCATGAGCAAGCCCATCACCCAGCTGATCCACCACCCCTACAAGCCGCCAGAGCGCTTCGGCGCGCCGCAGCCGGGGGTCTACAAGGCCTCCACCGTGTTCTTCGCCGACGTGGCCGCCATGCGGGCACGCGACTGGCGCAGCAAGGCCGGCTACACCTACGGCCTGCACGGCACGCCCACCACCTTCATGCTGGAGGAGCGGCTGGCGGACCTGGAAGACGGCAGCGAATGCCTGCTGGCGCCCAGCGGGCTGGCGGCGATCTCGCTGGTCTCGCTGGCGCTGCTCAAGACCGGCGACGAAGTGCTGATTCCCGACAACGCCTATGGCCCCAACAAGGCACTGGCGGCCGGCGAACTGGCGAACTTCGGCATCACGCACCGCCTGTACGACTCGATGAACCCGGCCGACCTGGCCGAGAAGATCAACGACAGAACCCGCCTGGTGTGGGTGGAGGCGCCCGGCTCGGTGACCATGGAGTTCCCTGACCTGCCTGCGCTGGCGCGCGTGTGCCGCGGGCGCGGCGTGACGAGCGCCCTGGACAACACCTGGGGCACGGGCCTGGCCTTCAAGCCCTTCGACCTGGAAGGCGATGGAGAGGGCGTGGACATCTCGGTGCAGGCCCTGACCAAGTACCCCAGCGGCGGCGGCGACGTGCTGATGGGCAGCGTGGTCACCAAGGACCCGGCGCTGCACCTGAAGATCAAGCTGACCCACATGCGCCTGGGTTTGGGCGTGGGCGTGGACGACGTGCAGGAGGTGATGCGCTCGCTGCCCAGTATCGCGCTGCGCTACCGGGCGCACGACGAATGCGCCCGCGTGCTGGCCCGCTGGCTGGCCCGGCGCGACGAGATCGCCCAGGTGCTGCACCCGGCCCTCGAAGGCTCCCCTGGCCACGAGAACTGGCGTGCGCTGTGCGGCGAGGACGGCGCGGCGGCGGGGCTGTTCTCCGTGGTCTTCGACGAGCGCTATGGCACCGAGCAGATCGACGGCTTCTGCGACGCGCTCAAGCTCTTCAGGCTGGGCTATTCCTGGGGCGGCCCGATCAGCCTGGTGGTGCCCTACGACATCGGCCTGATGCGCGACGCCAAGGTCGCGCCCTGGCCGTACAAGGGCACGCTGGTGCGCTTCTCCATTGGCCTGGAGGCGGTGGAAGACCTGCAGGCCGACCTGGACCAGGCCCTGGCCACCCTGGCCGAGGAGGACTGACGGGGCATGCCGGGCCACAAAAGAGCCGTGGCATAGCGCGTTTCGCTTACATTGTGGGCGTTGCCGTCGATCGGTTTGTCAAGGAGAAGTTGTGGCTACACCCAATTACGGCTACGAGAAGCGCCAGAAGGAACTGGCCAAGAAGCGGAAGAAGGAAGACAAGTTGCGCGAGAAGGCAGAGCGCAAGCTGGGCAGCAGCCCGGGTCTCGCGCCGGACGATCCGGAGACGGACGTGGCCTCTCTGGAGCACGACCCGCCAACCGTTCCGGAGCTGCCCACCAAGAACGGCTGAGCACGGCGCACCACGTGCGCCGCCCTTTGCGTCAAAGAAGTTTCTTCAGCTCCGGCCAGACGTTGTCCAGCATCTTCGTCTGCGCCACCGCCGCCGGATGGATGCGGTCCGCCTGGAACAGGCTGGCCGCATCCGGCACGTCCGCGATGCCCTTGAGCAGGAAGGGCACCAGCGCCGCCTTGTTGGCGTCCGCCACCGCCTTGAACAGCCCCTCGAACTTGCGCGTGTAGTCGCCGCCATAGTTGGGCGGCACCTGCATGCCCACGATGAGCACCTTGGCGCCGGCCGCCTGCGCGGCCTTTGTCATGGCATCGAGGTTGTCCTGCGTGCTCTTCAGGGGCAGTCCCCGCAGTGCATCGTTGCCGCCCAGTTCCAGGATCACCAGCGTGGGCTTGTGCTGCGCCAGCAGGCCGGGCAGGCGCGAGCGTCCGCCCGAGGTGGTGTCGCCGCTGATGCTGGCGTTGACCACCGTGGCCGGGAGGCGCTGCTCGGCGATGCGCTGTTGCAGCAGCGGCACCCAGCCTTCGCCACGCTTGAGGCCGTACTCGGCGCTGAGCGAGTCGCCCACCACCAGGATCACCGCGCCGCGCTTGCCGGCGGGCGCGGTCTGCGCCAGCGCGCCCACAGGCCATACGGTCAATGCCGCGGCTGCGGCGCCGAGCAAGATAAAGTCGCGGCGATCCACCTTCTTCAGCCCATCACCCTTCATGTCGCCTAATCCTTCCGTTGCGGTTCGCTCGAGCGATGACGCCATCGTGGCCGTCGAGCATGTCTTCAAGTCGGTGTCCGATTCCACCGGCACGCTGGACATTCTGCAGGACATCCATTTCACCCTGGGCGCGCGTCAGACGGCGGCCATCGTCGGTGCCTCGGGCTCGGGCAAGAGCACGCTGCTGTCCATCATCGCCGGGCTGGATACGCCCACCCGCGGCACGGTGCGCCTGGCCGGGCAGGACCTGTTCGCCATCGACGAGGACGCCCGGGCCGCGCTGCGCGCGCAGAAGGTGGGTTTCGTGTTCCAGAGCTTCCAGCTGCTGGGCAACCTGACCGCGCTCGAGAACGTGATGCTGCCGTTGGAACTGGCCGACCGCAAGGACGCACGCAAGACCGCCACCGAGATGCTGGGCCGCGTCGGCCTGGGCCAGCGCCTGGCCCATTACCCCAAGGTGCTGTCCGGCGGCGAGCAGCAGCGCGTGGCCCTGGCCCGCGCCTTCGTCGTGCAGCCGGCGCTGCTGCTGGCCGACGAGCCCACCGGCAGCCTGGACTTCGCGACCGGCGAGCAGGTGATGCGCCTCATGTTCGACCTCAACCGCGAATTGGGAACCACGCTCGTGCTGGTGACGCACGACCGCGGCATTGCGGCGCAGTGCGAGAAGCGGGTGACGATCGAAGCCGGGCGGGTGGTCGCTGGCGACGAGATCGAGGTCTAGCTCTGATTTGGCCATCGTCCGTGAGTACCAGGCCCACACCGCGGAACCGGCTTTGCCGGGCCGCAGGTGAGGTCCCCTCCTCGGGAGGTGGCGAACTACACGGAGCGAAGCGCAGTGAGAAGCCGGGAGGCCTTGATAATCAGGGGATGTCTTCCCCCAAAGTGATCTTCGGCTTCCACGCCGTGGGCGTTCGCATCAAGACCGCACCGCAATCGGTGATCGAGGTTCTGTTCGACGCCAGCCGGCGCGATGCGCGCATGAAGCAGTTCATGGCCCGTGCACAGGAGGCCGGTGTGCGCCTCATCGAGGCCGATGGCCTGCGTCTTGCGAAACTGGCCGGCAGCCATGGCCACCAGGGCGTGGCTGCGCGCGTGAATCCCGTCGCCCAGATCCATTCGCTGGACGAATTGCTCGAGTCGCTGGAGGCCGCCGGCACCGTGCCCCTGCTGCTGGTGCTCGACGGCGTGACCGACCCCCACAACCTGGGCGCATGCCTGCGCGTGGCCGACGGCGCCGGTGCGCATGCGGTGATCGCGCCCAAGGACCATGCGGCCGGCATCAACGCCACCGTGGCCAAGGTGGCCAGCGGCGCGGCCGAGACGGTGCCGTACTTCATGGTGACCAACCTGGCGCGCACCATGGGCGAACTGCAGGAGCGCAACATCTGGTGCGTGGGCACCAGCGACGACGCGCCCGGCACGATCTACCAGACCGACCTGAAGCGCCCGGTGGCGCTGGTGCTGGGCGCCGAGGGCGACGGCATGCGCCAGCTCACGCGCAAGCGCTGCGACGAGCTGGTCAGCATCCCGATGGCCGGTGCGGTGGAAAGCCTCAACGTCTCGGTGGCCAGCGGCGTGTGCCTCTACGAGGCGCTGCGCCAGCGCACGGCCGTCGTCAAAGCAGGGTGAAGAAGCGCATCACCACCTGCGCCGGATGCCGCACGCCGGCGCCGACGAAGATGCGCTCGTTCACCCACTTCAGCGCGGCGCTGGAGGTCTCCAGGCTGGGGCTGCAGCGGAAGTAGATGCTGGCCGGGTCCACCGGCTCGCCGCGCAGCAGCCTGGCCATGACCTCGGCCGGCGCGGCTCGCACCGCGCGGTTCTGCACGTAGATGAGGTCACCGGCGTCCGTCTCCAGGCCGTAGCGGGCATCCAGGTGCGAGAGGGTGTCGGAGAGGATCAGCTGGAAGTCGCTGCCGCCGGGCATCACGCGGGCGGTCCAGCCCGTGCCCTGCGCGCTGCCACCCAGGATGGGCACCACGCGGCGCAGGCCCCGCGGGCCCTGGCCCAGCACCTGCGGCGTGCCCACCTCGACCTGCAGGTCGGCGAAGTATTCCAGCCGGGGCGGGGCGAGCGGGTCCGGCGCGCTCATCGGCGTACCTTCGTGCTTCGCACTGCGGTGCGAGCTTGCCTGGGGCGGTCCGGCGCGGCGCTCATGCCTTCAGGCTGCTTTGGTTTCTTCGCTGGCCGCATCCAGCGCGGCGAGCGTGCCTGCGTCCAGCTTCAGCTGGGCGGCGGCCATCAATTCGTTGAGCTGCCCCATCGAGGTGGCGCTGGCGATGGGCGCCGTGATCGAGGGCCTCGCCACCTGCCAGGCGATGGCGATCTGTCCCGGCGTGCAGCCGTACTGCTTGGCGGCCTTGTCCAGCGCGTCCAGGATGCGCAGGCCGCGCGGGTTGAGGTACTTCTCGGTCACGCCGCTGCCGCGCGGGCTCTTGGCCGCATCGGCCGCGCTGCGGTACTTGCCGGTGAGGAAGCCCGAGGCCAGGGCGTAGAAGCTGATGACGCCCACGTCCTCGCGCTCGCACAGCGGCTCCAGCTCGGCCTCGTACACGGCGCGGTCGTACAGGTTGTACAGCGGCTGCAGGCATTCGTAGCGGGGCAGGCCCTCGCGCCTGGACACCGCCAGCGCCTGCGCCAGCCGCGGCGCGCTGTAGTTCGAGGCGCCGATGGCCCGCACCTTGCCGACCTTGATCAGTTCGCCGAAGGCGCCAAGCGTGTCTTCCAGCGGCACGCTGGCGTCGTCGTCATGCGCCTGGTAGAGGTCGATGTAGTCCACCTTCAGCCGCCGCAGCGAGGCGTCGACCGCCTCGCGGATGTACTCGGGCGACAGCCCCACCTTGCGCTCGCCCATGGGCTTGCCCACCTTGGTGGCCAGCACCACGCGCTTGCGCTTGCCGCTCTGACGCAGCCACTTGCCGATGATGGTCTCCGACTCGCCACCGGTGTGCCCTGGCGCCCAGCGCGAGTACACGTCGGCGGTGTCGACGAAGTTGAAGCCGGCGTCGACCCAGGCGTCGAGCAGGCGAAAGCTGGTGGCCTCGTCGACGGTCCAGCCGAACACATTGCCGCCAAAGCACAGCGGCGAGACTTGGAGGCCGGATCGGCCCAGGGGTCGCATGTCCATGAGTCAGTTGCTCCTTGCTTGCTCTCGAGTTTCTTCCATTTCCGCCTCAGACGATGCCCAGTGCGCCCAAGACCGCACCGGCGCCCAGCAGCCACAGCAGGTGGATGCGGGTGCGCCACACGATCACCGCGGCCACGGCGGTCAGCAGCCACAGGTGCCAGGGCGTCGCGCTGGCGGCGCCGTTGCCGGCTGCCAGCACCCAGCCGGTGGCCGTCAGCAGGCCGATCACGACCGGGGCCATGCCCTGCTTGAAGGCGCGCACGCCGCGCCGCTCGCGGTTGCGGTGGCCCCAGCGGGTGGCGAAATAGGTGAGGGTGGTGCTGGGCAACATGATGCCCACCAGGGTCACCAGCAGGCCGAACAGGCCCAGCGGCCAGGCGTGGATGCCTGCCTGGACGCCGCCCGCGGCGTTGATGCCCACGTTCCAGCCCATCAGCGCCACGAACAGCACGTTGGGCCCCGGCGCCGCCTGCGCGATCGCCACCGAGGAGCTGAACTGCGCGTCGGTCAGCCAGTTCTGCTGCGTGACCAGGTAGCGGTGCATGTCCGGCACGGTGGTGATGGCGCCGCTGATGGAGATCAGCGAGAGGAACATGTACTGCAGGAACAGCGCCAGCCAGTCGCCCCAGGCCATGTGGATGCTCACGGGGCGATCCTCCGCCAGGTCCACACGCAGGCCACGCCGCCGAAGAGGACCAGCACCGCGATCAGCGGCCAGCGCAATATCGCGACCGCGCAGAACACGAGCGCCACGAAGACCGCCGCCGTGCGCAGGCCCAGCGGATGCCGCCGCAGCGTGGGCAGCAGCTTGATGCCGGTGGCGGCGATCAGCCCGGCGGCCACCGCCCCCATGCCCCGCAGCGCGCCCGCCACCTGCGGATGGCCGGCGTACTGGGCGTAGACCAGCGCCAGCACGATGATCAGCAGCGTGGGCAGGGCCAGCATGCCCGCCACCGCCGTCGCGGCGCCGCGAAGCCCGAAGTAGCGGTCGCCCAGCATCAGCGCCAGGTTGATCACGTTGGGTCCGGGCAGCACCTGCGCCACGGCCCATTCCTCGACGAATTCTTCCGGCGTGAGCCAGCCCTTCTGCTCGACGATGCCGCGCTGGACCACCGCCAGCACCCCGCCGAATCCCTGCATCGCGAGGCCGTTGAAGGTCCAGAAGACTTCCGCAAGGGATTGGGGACGGGGTCTTTCGCTCAGGGGACGGGGGACGACGGAATCCGGTGGCATCGTCCGATCATAGGTCGCCGCCTCGCGCGGGGTGCAGGCGCGGCGCTCTTGCGCGAGACTCGCGGCATGAAGCTGTTGTCACTCGTCGATCTCTGCAAGAAAGCCGTGATGTCCTGGCTGGCGGATTACGCGCCCAGCATGGGCGCGGCGCTGGCCTACTACACGGTGTTCTCGATCGCGCCGCTGCTGCTCATCGTGATCTCGGTGGCTGGCCTGGTGTTCGGCGAAGCGGCCGCGCGCGGCGCCATCTTCGAGCAGCTCTCCGGGCTGATGGGGGAGCAGGGTGCCCTGGCGGTGCAGGGGCTGCTGAACTCGGTGAACAAGCCGGCAGAGGGCATCGTGGCCACGGTCACCGGCGTCGCGCTGCTCATCCTGGGCGCCACCACTGTGTTCCGCGAATTGCAGGACGCGCTGGACCGCATCTGGCGCGCGCCCGCGCAGCCCATGGGCGGCGCATGGAAGATGGTGCGCACGCGCCTGCTGTCCTTCGGGCTGATCATGGGCATCGGCTTCCTGCTCATGGTATCGCTGGTGGCCAGTGCCGCCTTCGCGGCGCTGGGCAAGTGGTGGGCGCCCATGTTCGGCGGCTGGGCCGTGGTGGGGCAGACCATCAACTTCGTGTTCGGCTTCGCGGTCACGGTGGTGGGTTTCGCCATGATCTACAAGCTGATGCCCCGCGCGCAGGTGCAGTGGCGTGACGTGTGGATCGGCGCGGCCGTGACGGCGCTGCTGTTTTCCGTCGGCAAGCACCTCATCGGCCTGTACATCGGCAAGAGCAGCGTGAGCTCCGGCTTCGGCGCGGCAGGCTCGCTGGTGGTGGTGCTGGTGTGGGTGTACTACTCTGCGCAGATCTTCCTGCTGGGCGCCGAATTCACCTGGGTCTATGCGCATGAGCACGGTTCGCTCAAGGGAGAGAAGCGCCCCGAGCCGGCGGTGCCGATGCGCGGCTGAGCTGGCCCCGCAAGCGCGAAAGGCGCAAAAGGCGCAAAAGGCGCCGCTTCCGTGAAGAGCTTCGCGGCCGGGCGAAGCCAAGGTCCCGGCAGTCCGCCGGACCGTGTCCATCCCCTTCCTAGAATCGCGCGCCGCCCCGCCATCCGGGCGCGGCGGCGCTTCGTCAACATAAAAAGGAAATCAGGGATGAACAACACTTTCAGGAAGTGGTCGGCCGAATTCGCCGGTACCTTCTGGCTCACCTTCGGCGGCTGCGGCGCGGCCGTCCTGGCGGCCGCTTTTCCAGACCTGGGCATCGGCTTCGCGGGCGTGTCGCTGGCCTTCGGGCTCACGGTGCTCACGGGTGCCTACGCCTTCGGGCCGGTCTCGGGCGGGCATTTCAATCCGGCGGTGTCGGTGGGGCTGGCGGTGGCGGGGCGCTTCCGCTGGTCCGAGCTTGCCGGCTACGTGATCGCGCAGGTCCTGGGGGCGGTGCTGGCAGCGGCGGTGCTCTATCTCATCGCAAGCGGCAAGCCAGGCTTCGAGGCAGGCGGCTTCGCGAGCAACGGCTTCGGCGAACTGTCGCCAGGCGGCTACGGCGTGCAGGCGGCCATGCTGTGCGAAGTGGTGCTGACCGCGATTTTCCTGCTCGTCATCCTCGGGGCCACCTCCACGCGCGCGGCCGGCGGCTTCGCGGGGCTGAGCATCGGCCTGTGCCAGACGCTGATCCACCTGGTGTCCATTCCGGTGACCAACACCTCGGTGAACCCGGCGCGCAGCACCGGCCCGGCGCTGTTCGCCGAGACCGCTGCGCTGGACCAGCTGTGGCTGTTCTGGGTGGCGCCCCTCATCGGCGCGATCCTGGGCGCGGTGATCCATCGGCTGATGCTGGCGGACGGCGAGTCCTGAGATGCGTCGCGGCTTGATGGTCCAATGGCAGCCATGAGCAAACGCAGCACTTCCGGCGCCAACGGACCCAGTGAACAGCGCCGCGCCGCCATGCGCCGCGCGCACCGCGCCTTGGTTCTGCAGGGCGGCGGCGCGCTGGGTGCCTACCAGGCGGGGGTCTACGCGGCCCTGTGCGAGACCGAGCGGCCGCCGGACTGGATCGCCGGTGTCTCCATCGGCGCCATCAATGCCGCGCTGATCGCCGGCAATCCGCAGGAGAAGCGGGTGGAGCGCCTGCGCGAGTTCTGGGAACTGGTCTCCTCCGGCCCGGCGCAGCGCCTGCCGCCCTGGCTGGCCACGCGCGAGATGCTCAACCAGTGGAGCGCCAGCATGGCCGCGCTGGTGGGCGTGCCCGGCTTCTTCGAGCCGCGGCGCACGCCTGCGCTGCTGCTGGGGGGCGCGGCGCCGCTCACCAGCATCTACGACACGGCGCCGCTCAAGAGCACGCTGGAGCGCCTGGTGGACTTCGACCGCCTCAACGACGACGGCATCCGCATGAGCGTGGGCGCGGTCAACGTGCGCACCGGCAACTCGGTCTACTTCGACAACCACAGCGGGCGCCTCGGGCCCGAGCACATCATGGCCTCGGGCGCGCTGCCGCCGGGCTTCCCGCCGGTGACCATCGACGGCGAGGACTACTGGGACGGCGGCATCGTCTCCAACACGCCGCTGCAGTACGTGCTGGACCTGCATCCGCGCACCGAGCCGCTGGTGGTGCTGCAGGTGGACCTGTTCAGCGCACGCGGCCTGATGCCCGCCAGCCTGTCGGAGGTGATGGAGCGGCAGAAGGACATCACCTATTCCAGCCGCACCCGCATGAACACCGACGTGATGGCGGCCAACATGAACCTGCAGCAGGCCATCGCCGACCTCATCACCAAGCTGCCGCCGCAGATGCGCCTGGACCCCAGCGTGGCACAGGTGCAGGCCATGCTCACGCACCAGCCCATCGACGTTTACCACCTCATCTACCGCGACAAGCCCTACGAACTGGAATCGAAGGACTACGAGTTCTCGCGCGCCGCGGTCGACGAGCACTGGGAAGCCGGCATGCGCGACATGCGCCGCACCCTGGCGCACCCGGAACTGCTGCTGGGCTCGCCGGCGATGAACGGCGTGACCACCTACGACCTGTGCGAGGAGGGCACGCCGCCGCGCGTGAAGCATCCCATGGTGGACCCGACGGTCACCGTGAGCGCGGGCCGCCGCAGCGGCCGCCCATCAGCTACAGCCTGAGCGACCACGTCTCGCCCACCAGTTGCTGGCCGAAGCCCTCGTAGGCTTCAGACTTGTCCAGCTTGAAGCCGCGCGCCGCGTAGATGCCGCGGGCGGCGCTCAGGCAGCTGTTGGTCCACAGCACCATTTTCCGGTAGCCCTTGGCGCGGGCGAAGGCGATGCATTCGTCGGTGAGGCGTCCGCCCAGGCCCATGCCGCGGGCACGCGGCGCCAGCAGCAGCATGCGCAGCTGCGCGGTGGTTGCCGACTTGCGCACCAGGAAGACGGCGCCCACGCGCTCGCCGTCCAGTTCGGCGATCCAGCACTTCTCCCACTCGGGCTGGAAACTGCGCAGGAACTTGGCGGCGATGTCGGCCACCAGGGCCTCGAACTCGCTGTTCCAACCGTACTCGCGCGCGTAGATCTCGCCGTGCTGCTGCACCACCCAGCCGATGTCGCCCGGCTGGGGGTCGCGCAGGATGACGGTGCGCGGCTTGCCGGCGGCGGTGCCGCCGCCTCCGGGGGGCGCCAGGAGGGATTGAAGCGTCTGCATGGCGTGGATGAGCCGCTGCTGGTCCGCCGGCACGAGCCGCGCGAGCAGGGCGGCCGCCTCGTCGCGCGACTTCTGCTGCAGCGGCGCGAAGGCCTCGTGGCCGGCGGGCGTCAGGCTCAGCACGCTCTGGCGGCCGTCTTCCGCGTGCGGCGCGCGGCTGAGCCAGCCCTGGGACTCGAAGCGGCGCAGGATGCGGCTCAGGTAGCCCCCGTCCAGGCCCAGGTCGCGCGCCAGTTCGCTGGCCACCAGCTTCTCGCGGTGGGCCAGTTCGTAGAGCACGCGCACCTCGGTCAGCGGCATGGGCCCGCCCAGGTAGGGGTCCAGCGCGCCGATTTCCTTGGTGTAGAAGCGGTTGAACTGGCGCACGGCCTTGACGGCGGCGGTGTCGGGCAGGGGACTGTCGGCGAGGTTCATGCTTGCCATTGTCATCAATCTGGTTGACTGAGGCAAGCAGTTGGCTTTCCGGGATGCCGTCCGGCCATTGAGGGCTTGCAGGACAAAACCTGTGGAAAACCCTAAAATCGAGGGTTGCCCGCCAAGGCGTGTCGCAGAGCACGCACCACACTCCCCACATGAACGCCCCCGTCGACGTTTCCTTCTTCACGCGCGCCGCGAAGCCGCTGACCAGCTACCGCAAGTACTGGGCGCAGCGCTTCGGCACGGCCAAGTTCCTGCCCACCTCGCGGGCGGAGATGGATGCGCTCGGCTGGGACAGTTGCGACATCATCGTGGTCACCGGCGACGCCTACGTCGACCACCCCAGCTTCGGCATGGCCGTGATCGGCCGCATGCTGGAGGCGCAGGGCTTCCGCGTGGGCATCATCGCCCAGCCCGACTGGCAGAGCGCCGAGCCCTTCAAGGTGCTGGGCAAGCCGAACCTGTTCTTCGGCGTGACCGCGGGCAACATGGATTCGATGATCAACCGGTACACCGCCGACCGGAAGATCCGCAGCGACGATGCCTACACGCCCGGCGACGTGGGCGGCGCACGGCCCGACCGCGCGGCCGTCGTCTACTCGCAGCGCTGCCGCGAGGCCTGGAACGACGTGCCCATCGTGCTCGGCGGCATCGAAGGCAGCCTGCGCCGCATCGCGCACTACGACTACTGGCAGGACAAGGTGCGCCGCTCCATCGTGGTGGACGCCAAGTGCGACCTGCTGCTGTACGGCAACGCCGAGCGCGCCATCGTCGAGGTAGCGCACCGCCTGGCCGCGCGCGAGCCGGTGCACAGCATCACCGACGTGCGCGGCACGGCCTTCGTGCGGCGTGACACGCCCGAGGACTGGTTCGCCATCGACTCCACCAGCGTGGACGAGCCCGGCCGTGTCGAGGCCCACGTGAACCCCTACCTGATGGTGTCGGAGCAGGCCAAGGCGCAGGGCGCCAGCTGCGCCCGCGAGGACGAGGCACAGGCCGTGGCCGACGCCGCCAACGTCGCCAATCCGGCCATCAAGCCCATTTCGTTCGTGCCGAACCCCGCGCTCAGGGGCAAGGGCACGCACAAGGTGCCGCCGCGCGACCGCACCGTGATCCGCCTGCCTTCCTACGAGCAGGTGCGCGCCGACCCGGTGCTGTATGCGCACGCCAACCGCGTGCTGCACCTGGAGACCAACCCCGGCAACGCACGCGCGCTGGTGCAGGCGCACGGCGAGGGCACCACCGCGCGCGACGTCTGGATCAACCCGCCGCCCATCCCGCTCACCACGGCCGAGATGGACCACGTGTTCGACCTGCCGTACGCCCGCAGCCCGCATCCGCGCTATGCCGACGAGAACGGCAGCCACGACGGCGCGACCAAGATCCCCGCCTGGGAGATGATCCGCTTCAGCGTGAACATCATGCGCGGCTGCTTCGGCGGCTGCACCTTCTGCTCCATCACGGAGCACGAGGGTCGCATCATCCAGAGCCGCTCGGAAGACTCGATCATCAAGGAGGTCGAGGCCATCCGCGATTCGGTCAAGGGCTTCACCGGCACCATCTCCGACCTGGGCGGGCCCACGGCCAACATGTACCGCATCGGCTGCAAGAGCCCCGAGATCGAGGCCGCCTGCCGCAAGCCCAGCTGCGTGTATCCGGGCATCTGCCAGAACCTCAACACGAATCACGACCCGCTCATCAAGATCTACCGCCGGGCGCGCGCGCTCAAGGGCATCAAGAAGATCCTGATCGGCTCGGGCCTTCGCTACGACCTGGCGGTGCAGTCGCCCGAGTACGTGAAGGAACTGGTGCAGCACCACGTGGGCGGCTACCTGAAGATCGCGCCCGAGCACACCGAGCAGGGCCCGCTGTCGAAGATGATGAAGCCGGGCATCGGCAGCTACGACCGCTTCAAGCAGATGTTCGAGAAGTACTCGGCCGAGGCGGGCAAGAAGCAGTACCTGATCCCGTACTTCATTGCCGCGCATCCGGGCACCAGCGACGAGGACATGATGAACCTCGCCATCTGGCTCAAGAAGAACGGTTTTCGCGCCGATCAGGTGCAGACCTTCTACCCGAGCCCCATGGCCACGGCCACCACGATGTACCACAGCAACCGCAACCCGCTGCGCAAGATCACGCGCGAGAGCGAGTCGGTGGACATCGTGCGCGGCGACAAGCGCAGGCGCCTGCACAAGGCCTTCCTGCGCTACCACGACGCCAACAACTGGCCGCTGCTGCGCGATGCGCTCAAGGCCATGGGCCGGGCCGACCTCATCGGCAACGGCAAGCAGCACCTCATCCCGAGCTGGCAGCCGCTGACCGACGGCAGCTACCAGAGCGCGCGGCGCAAGAACTCCAGCGCCGCGGCGGACACGGTGGCACCGGCCAAGCGCGGCAGCAGCACGCCGCCCCAGGGCCGCATCCTGACGCAGCACACCGGGCTGCCACCGCGCGACAACGGCGGCGGCGGCCGTGCTGCTGCCAAGCCTTCCGCCCGCGCCGCCACGCGCAAGGGTCGCAGCTAGGCCGGACGTGGGCAGCCAGCGGTTCGAGGACTTCATCGGATTTCGCTGCTGGCGCCGGCATCTGGCGTTCATTCTTTCCTTCCTGCTCCTGAGCGCGCCGGGGATGCCTCTGCAGGCCCAGCCGGGCCCGCGTGCCGAAGGCCTGCTGGCGCGCTACGCCGCCATGCAGGCGCCCTTGGCGGCGAGCCCCATGGGCCGGCCGCTGCTGGTGCAATCCGAGGAACTGGACGGCGGCCTGCAGGGCGAGGTCTTCGCCCTGATCGACCAGCCCTTCGCCCAGGTGGTGCAGGCCCTCTCCAAGCCCGGCAACTGGTGCGACATGCTCCTGCTGCACGTCAACAACCGACGCTGCCGGCTGGTGGAGGGCGAGGGCGGCGGCAAGGCGGTGGAGCTTGCCGTGGTGCGACGCTACGACATGGCGGTGGAATCGGCCTTCATCCTGCAGATGGCGCTGCGCATCGACGCCAGCGCGCCCGACTACCTGCTGGTGGAACTGGGCTCGGAGAACGGGCCCCTGGGCACCAGCCAGCACCGCGTGCAGGTGGAAGCCGTGCCCCTGCCGTCGGCGGGCAAGACCTTCCTTCACTTCAGCTACTCGTACCAGCACAACACGCTGGCGCGCCTGGCCTCGCAGGCCTACCTGGCCACCTTCGGCCGGCACAAGGTGGGCTTCACCGAAACGGGGCAGGGCGCGAACGGCCCCGAGTACATCCGCGGCCTGCGCGGACTGGTGGAGCGCAACGCGGTGCGCTACTTCCTCACCGTCGATGCCTTCCTCGACGCCATGGACGCGCCGCCTGCGCAGCGGGCCGAGCGTCGGGCGGCCTACTGGTATGCCGCCAGCGAACGCTATCCGCGGCAGCTGATGGAGTTCGACCGGGCCACGTACATGGCGCTCAAGCGCAGCGACCGGGCCCGCGCGCAAGCCGCTCCCTGAGCGGGCAGGGCGCATTTCTCCCCCACGCGAGGGAGAGCTGAAACAGCGCATTGCAAGCGCGCCACCGTTTAAGGAATTGTTAGTAAACGCCTAAGCATTTCTTAAAGGCGCGGCGGGGTTGCGCTTCCTAGACTTCCTTCACCGGGCCGCCGAGCGCATGGGGCGCACGAAGAGAGACCCGGCGATCAACCGAGGAAGTGGACACATCATGAAGAACGATTCCCGCGAGTTGCAGCAGGTCGAAAGCGCAGCCGCGAGCGCGGCAATTCAAGCGCCGCGCGTGGACCTCTACGCCGGCATCCACAAGGCGCTGCGTGCCCTGCTGGCCGACACTTTGGTGGCCGTGGGCCGCATGGATTGCGACGATGCGCTGGAGCTGGCGCAGACCACCCAGCGCGTGCTGCAGCTGCTCGATTTCATGCGCTCTCATCTGCGGCACGAGAACGAGTTCATCCATCCGGCGCTGGAAGCCCGCGCGCCCGGCGCCAGCGGCGTGATCGCGAACGAGCACGAGGAGCACGAGGCCGAGATCGCCGCCCTGGCCACCGACACCAGTGCGCTGCTTGTCCTGCAGCCCGCCGAGCGGCCCGCCGCGGTGCTGGCGCTGTACCGCCGACTGTCGCTCTTCGTCGCGCACAACTACGAGCACATGCACGTGGAAGAGACGGCGCACAACGCGGTGCTCTGGGCCCGCTACACCGACGAGGAACTCATCGCGCTGCACAACGCCCTGGTGGCCTCCATCCCGCCCGAGGAGATGATGTTCGCCATGCGCTGGATGGTGCCCTTCATGAACCCGCAGGAGCGCGCCGGCATGCTGTCGGACATGCGCGCCAATGCCCCCGCGCCGGCCTTCGCGGCGGTGTTGGCCATGGTCAGGCCGCACCTGGGCGCAAGGGAATGGGAGAAGCTGATGGCCAGCCTGGGGATGCCCCTGGAAGGCTGAAGGCCACAAACGAAGAAGGGCGCCGATGGCGCCCTTCTTCTGTGGGGGACTGTCTCAGTGCACGCGGAGGAAAGGTGCGAGCGCCGGCGGGTCGAAGCGCTTGAGCGCCAGGAAGTTGCTGATGCTGAGATCGTCCGGCACGGTTTCGGACATCTGCTCCATGTAGGGGCTGCACGCCAGCTTGCGCATGGCCTGGCGGCGCTGGCGGCGGGCGTTGATGTCGGCGCAGCGCTTGCGCAGCAGTTCGAGGACACGGGCTTCGGCGGCGAGCAGGCGCTGGCGGGCGTGCAGCCAGGGCGCGAAGTCGGCGGTGGTGGGCCATGACTTGGGCGGCTGCAAGGCCCAGAAGTCCTTGCTGCGCCGGTTCAGGCCCACGTAGGCCAGCTTGTCGGCGAGATAGGCGGACTCCAGGGTGCGGTAGGCCTGAACGTATTCATCTCGCGGTGAAGTCATGGTGAATATTCCCCTTGTTCAGGCTCGAGTATGAATGTTTAAAAGAGTAACTGCACGTCAGTTCAATGACTTCGCCAAAGAAATTGCAATAGGGCGGCCGAACTTAAATCCTTCGTTTGTAGGGAAATTGCGAAGGGTGTTGCAACGGCGTTGCTCAGGCCCCGATCTCGGCCAGGCGAAGGGGTCGCGCGACACACAGCCGGAAGCGGCCGCGCCCCGTTTTCTCGAGGTGAATACCACTTTGGCTCTCCTGCAGGCGACGCTGCAGAAGCACCAGGCGGGCTTCCAGGTTGTCGGCCACATCGGGAAGTCCGAGGGCCGGGTCAAGGCGCAATTCGCGGTTGTTGAATTCGCAGCGGCCGTCCTGCGTGTATTCGCGCAGCAGCTTCCAGAGAATTGCGCCAGCCACGCCTTTAATTAAATAGTTCTCGTCGATGAAGACGCTGTCGTTGGCGGCGTAGTGGCGCACCAGCAGGGCGCCGGCGCCGGCGCCGGTGTCCGGCGCGGGCGCGGTCGCGGTCGCGGCCGCGGCGCTTGCCGCCGGTGCAGGTTCGGGCGCTGGATTGCGTTCCTCGGTCGGCGCCGCCGCCGGCTCGGCCGCGGCCTGCAGCAGGTCCAGCGCGGTGCCCAGGTGGCTGGCCATGGCCACCAGCGCATCCTCGTCCTCGAAGCCGAAGCGCATGTCCTGCGGACTCTCGACGAAGAGCACGCCCAGTACCCGTCCTGCCGACACGATGGGCGCTGCCAGCTGGCTGTGCGGTTCCGCCAGCCCCGGATACGGAATGTCGGTTCCGGGCAAGAGGCCGGGTTCCTGTTCCAGCATGCTGGCGCGCATCGCGTGGCTGTAGCTCGCTGCGTGGGTCATGTGGCTGATGCGCACCGGCGTGCATTCGCGCGCCGCCACGCCGATCACGCCGTGGCCGATCTCGATCTCCGAGCCCACCCCCGAGCGGGCGTAGCCACAGCTTGCAACGGTGTACAGGCGCTGGGCGCCGGCATCGAGCATCAGCACCATGGCGTGGCGCACGTCGAAGTGGTCGGCAAGGGCGTCCAGCGCGGCCTGCAGCAGTTCGTCGGTGGCCGTGCAGGCTGACACGCGCTGGGCGAAATGGCGCAGCCCTGCCAGCACGGCAGGGCGCGGCGGCAGCTCGGGCAGGCGGCTGCCCCCGACGTCGTCCAGGCCCTGCACCTCGTACACGTCGGAGCCGCGCAGCACGAACACGTCCGCCATGCCGCTGTGCGAGGCGATGCCCGCCAGCTGCGCCTTCATGCCCTCGAAGAGCGCACCGCCGGTCTCGGTGCGCAGGTAGCGCAGGTGCAGCCGGTAGAAGCCGCCGCTGTGCGGATGCATCACCAGCAGCGTGCCGTAGGGGTTGGCGAGGATGTTGCGCCGCGTGGTGTTGAAGAACTGGAAGGACAGCGCGACGTGCCGCTCGTCCACGTAGTAGACCTGCGAGAGGTAGGCCACGTTGGGCACGCCCTCGGCAGTGCAGGTGGCCATCATGGCCGGGATGGCGCCGTCGAAGCAGGCGCGGATGGTGTTGAGCGCGACCGCGAAGCCGGGCGGGCTCATGGCGCGGCCTCGGCAGCCGGCAGGGCGCTGCCGGCCTTGGGGCCCGGCGTCTGGTCGAAGGCCTCGACCGGCGTGAAGCTGATGGCCACCAGGTCCTGCAGGTCGAAGGCGAGCATGGCGCGCACGATGGCCGCGGTGTGGCCGATGCTGCAGATCTCGTACTCCATGGCCTCCAGGTAGCGCTGCAGCGCCGGCAGGTCGTCCGCGCTGGCGGGGCGGCCGTTGATGCCGCGGCCCTTGACCTGCACCGTGCGGTGCGTGGTGGGCCGGCTGAACACCACCGCGATCTGCCCGGTGGCCGCAAGGTCCTGCAGCAGCTGGCGCGACTGGCTGCGCGCCAGGAAGACGGTGATCTCGCTGCCGTCCGGCGTGATGGTGCTGCCCACGGCGCGCATCAGGCTGGGCCGCAGCGCCGCATCGCGCGACGCGACGATGGCCGACACGCCCCGGTCGATCATCGCCACGTGCTCCGGGCCGAGGAGCGGGCGGGCTGCGGGGGCGGCCGGTTCGGTCATGGTGCGGAGTCGGTGTCTTCGGTGGGCATGGTGAAGAGCGGAATGTCCTCGTCGCGGGCCAGCGCGTCCAGTTCGGCGCAGCTGCGCTGCAGCAGGAACGATGCCACCGCCGCGTGCGTGGCCGAGCGGAACATCACGCCATGCCCGTCGCCCTCGGCCTGCAGGCCGGCCGCGGCGCACAGGCTCCTGGCGAAGTGCGGCTCCAGCGCCGCCACCGCCACCCGGCCGTCGGCGCAGGGATAGACGCGGTAGCCCGCGTGCGCACCGCCCACCGCGCCGGTGCGCTGCGTCAGGCCCCAGCGGCGCGGCAGCGCGAGGTAGTCGGCTGCGGCCGACAGCGCCACCTCGACGTGCACGCCCTTGCCGCCGACTGCGCGCCGCAGCAGGGCCTGCAGCACCGCCTCGCTGGCCATCACCGAGCCGGCCATGTCGGCGTAGAGCGTGGGTGGCAGATCCAGGCCGGTGACCAGGCCGCTTTCGGCCAGGTAGGTGAGGTCGTGGCCGGGTTCATCGGCCCGCGCGCCCGGCGCGCCGACGATCTCCACCAGCGAGAGTTGCGGATGGCGCGCATGCAGGCTGGCCCAGTCCACGCCCAGCTTGGCCGATGCTGAAGGGCGGAAGGAGGTGAGCAGCACGTCCGTCTGCGCCAGCAGCGCATGCAGGGCGGTCTGGCCCTCGGGCGTCTTCAGGTTGGCGTGGACGACTTCCACCCCGTCGTGCAGTGCCGCGTAGGCGGGCGGGTTGTAGGCGCCCATCGGGTCGGCGGAGGCCATGCCCGCCGGCGGCGGAGGCTCGAGCTTGATGCAGGTGGCGCCCATTCGGCGGCAGCGCATCAGCGCCGCCGGTCCGGGCAGGTTCAGCGCCAGGCTGAGCACGCGAACGCCAGCCAGGGTCTTGTCGGAAGCGGAAGTGGTCATTCAGGAAGCCTTGTCGTCGGGGCTGTTGCCCACGATGTCGGCGCCGCGCTCGGCGAGCAGGGCGCGCAGCACCGAGCGGTGGCAATGCGATTCGTCCTCGCAATAGCAGCCCACCGAGAGGTGGCTGTGGTGCGAGAGGGCGGCCAGCAGGTCCAGGCTGCGGCTGGCGTCGGGCTCGTTCATCTCGCTGCGGAACTTGCGGATGAAGGCCTTCCATTCGGCCGGCGTCGTCGCTTCCTGCGCCTGCTTCATGGTGTCGACAGAAGGCGCAAGATTGGGATACCAGACGTCGTACCAGTCCTGCTTGGCGAACTGTTCCTTGGGCACGCCGCGCGGCGGGCGGCGCACGGTGCCGATGCGCAGGCCTTCGCCTGCGGCGCGCGGCGTTCCGAGGCGGACGATTCGAATGGCCATGTTGTCGTGGGTCCTGTCGGTGACGGCGGCTGCCGAATTTGCCGAAGATACTCGCGAAAAGCCATCCCAGGAGATGTAATGGATGCCTCCCTCCCTACGGGGACAGCAAGAGCAGGAGCACGGAGATGAGCAGCTTGGCTGTTCTGGGCGGCTGGCTTGCCTG
>NZ_FOUG01000050.1 GCF_900114785.1 Variovorax sp. OV329 | reverse complement strand
ACGGTCAAGCGCGACGGCATCGAGGCCAAGGGCGGGCAGTGGAGCGCGCAAGAGGAAGAGGGCTTCAAGTCGCCCATCCGCGAGCAGTACGAGCGGCAGGGCCATCCCTACTACGCCACAGCGCGGCTGTGGGACGACGGCATCATCGACCCGGCCGACACGCGCCGCGTGCTGGCGCTGGGCCTGGCGGCCACGCGCAATGCGCCGGTGCCCGAGCCGAGGTTCGGCATCTTCCGCATGTGAGCCTGGGCGAGACAAGGAGCCTGCAATGCAGATCGGTGCGTATTTCAGCCGCCTGGCCCGCTACCACGCCTGGGCCACGGCCCTGCTGCTGGACGAGCACCTGGCGCACCTGAGCAATGCCCAGTGGCATCAGGATTGCAAGCTCTACTTCGGCTCGGTGCATCGCACGGTGAACCACCTGCTGGTCACCGACAACATCTGGTTCGCGCGGCTGGCCGAGGGCATCTCGCCGCGCATGCCGCTGGACACCGAGCTCTACCACGAGCGTGATCCGCTGGCGGCTGCGCTGGGCACGGCGGTGCGCCGCTGGTCGCCGTGGCTGGCGGAGCTGGACGCTTCGCGCTTCGACGGCGAACTGGTCTACACGCGCAACAACGGCGAGAGCGTCTGCGTGCCCTTCGCGCTCGCGCTGGGCCATGCCTTCAACCACCCCACCCACCACCGCGGCCAGATCTCGGCGGCGCTTACCGGCATGGACCGGCCCGCGCCCGAGCTGGACTGGGTCTACCTGCTTCAAAAGGAGGCGCGCAGCCAATGAGCACCGACACCACCCCGAACTTCAGCACGCTGGAACTGGAAGCCGAGGGCCCGGTGGCCCGCATCTGGCTCAACCGTCCGGAGCTGCGCAACGCCTTCGACGACGAGGTCATCGGCGAGCTGAGCCACGCCTTCGCCCACGTGAGCGGCAAGGCCGAGGTGCGGGTGATCGTGCTGGGCGCACGGGGCCCGGCCTTCTGCGCCGGCGCCAACCTCAACTGGATGCGCCGCGCCGCCGACTTCACGCGCGAGCAGAACACGCAGGACGCCGCCGGCCTGGCCGCCATGCTGCGCACCATCCACGAAAGCCCCAAGCCGGTGATCGCCCGCGTGCAGGGCGATGCCTATGCCGGCGGCATGGGCCTGGTGGCCGCCTGCGACATGGCGGTGGCGGCGGACACGGCCAACTTCTGCTTGAGCGAAGTGAAGATCGGCCTGATCCCCGCGACCATCAGCCCCTACGTGCTGCAAGCCATGGGCGTGCGCGCAGCGCAGCGCTACTTCCTGACGGCCGAGCGCTTCTCCGCCGCCGAGGCGCATCGCATCGGCTTCGTGCATGAAGTGGCCACGGCCGAGGAGCTGGATGCCAGGGTGGATGTCCTGGCCAAGGCCCTGTGCAACGCCAGCCCGGCGGCCGTGCGCGCCTGCAAGAAGCTGATCGCCGACGTGGCCGGCCGCGAGATCGACGACGCGCTAGTGGCGCAGACGGTGCAGGGCATCGCGGACATCCGCGCGAGCGACGAAGGACGCGAGGGCGTGCAGTCCTTCCTCCAGAAGCGCAAGCCGAACTGGCTGGTCTGATCGACAAGAGCCACGCGCCATGGAATCCCTGACCACACCCGAACTGATCGCCCTGGCCGGTGCCCTCGGCTGGGCCAGCGGCGTGCGACTGTACCTGGTGGTGTTCCTCACCGGGCTGGCCGGCTACCTGGGCTGGATTCCGCTGCCCGCCGGCCTGCAGCTGCTGGCGCATCCGGCGGTGCTGATCGCCAGCGGCTTCATGGTCTTCGTCGAGTTCTTCGCCGACAAGATCCCGGGGCTGGATTCGCTGTGGGACATCGTGCACACGGTGATCCGGGTGCCGGCCGGCGCCGCCCTCGCGGCGGCCGTGTTCGGCGCGGACCATGGCGCGATGGCCCTCGTGGCGGCGCTCGTCGGCGGCGGCCTCGCCGCCACCGCGCACACTGCCAAGGCGACGACGCGCGCGGCGATCAACACCTCTCCTGAGCCTTTCACCAACGTGGGCGCCTCGCTGGTGGAAGACAGCGCGGTGCCGGCCAGCCTGTGGCTGGCGGTGGCGCATCCCCTGGCGTTCGGCGTGGTGCTGGTCCTGGTGCTGGTGCTCAGCGTGTGGCTCATCCGCAAGAGCTGGCGCTTTCTCAAGATGCTGTTCGGGCGCCTTGCGCGCATCTTCAGCGGCAAGCCCGACCCCGGCGTGACGCCGGCATTTCAATTGAAGAAGAAGGACTCGCCGCAGGGCGAGTGAATCCAAGATGTTCAAGAAGATCCTGATTGCCAATCGTGGAGAGATCGCCTGCCGGGTCGCAGCCACGGCGAGCCGCATGGCCATCCAGACCGTGGCCGTCTATTCCGACGCCGATGCGCATGCCAACCACGTGCGCGCCTGCGACGAGGCCATCCATCTGGGCGGCAGCGCCCCCAAGGACAGCTACCTGCG
>NZ_FOUG01000046.1 GCF_900114785.1 Variovorax sp. OV329 | reverse complement strand
GCCTTGCCCATGTCCTCGACCACCTTCTTGGCGTCCCCGAAGACCATCATGGTCTTGTCCATGTAGAACAACTCGTTGTCCAGACCCGCGTAGCCCGCGGCCATGCTGCGCTTGTTCACGATCACCGTCTTGGCCTTGTAGGCCTCCAGGATGGGCATGCCGTAGATCGGCGTGCCCTTGGTCAGCGCCGCGGGGTTCACCACGTCGTTGGCCCCCAGGATGATGGCCACGTCCGCTTGCGCGAACTCGCCGTTGATGTCCTCCATCTCGAAGACCTGGTCGTAGGGCACCTCGGCCTCGGCCAAGAGAACGTTCATGTGCCCCGGCATGCGCCCGGCCACCGGGTGGATGGCGTACTTCACCGTCACGCCCTTCTCGGTGAGCTTCTTGGCCAACTCGTTCACGGCGTGCTGCGCCCGCGCCACCGCCAGGCCGTAGCCCGGCACGATGATCACGGTCTCGGCATTGCTGAGCATGTAGGCCGCGTCGTCCGCGCTGCCGCTCTTGACCGGCCGCTGCTCCTTCGCACCCGCGCCCGCCGTGGCCGCCTCGCCCCCGAAGCCGCCCAGGATCACGTTGAAGAAGGAGCGGTTCATGGCCTTGCACATGATGTAGCTCAGGATCGCGCCGGAAGACCCCACCAGCGAGCCCGCCACGATCAGCATCGCGTTGTTCAGCGAGAAGCCGATGCCCGCCGCTGCCCAGCCCGAGTAGCTGTTGAGCATGGACACCACCACCGGCATGTCCGCCCCGCCGATGGGGATGATGATCAGCACGCCCATCACGAAGGACAGCGCCAGCATCGCGAAGAAGGCGATCCAGCTCTCGGTGAACACGAACACCAGGCCCAGCGCGATGGTCAGCAGGCCCAGCACCAGGTTCAGCATGTGCTGGCCCTTGAACTGCACCGGCGCGCCCTGGAACAGGCGAAACTTGTACTTGCCCGAGAGCTTGCCGAAGGCGATCACCGAACCCGAGAAGGTGATGGCACCGATCGCTGCACCCAGGAACAGTTCGAGCCGGTTGCCCGCGGGAATCGCATAGCGCACGAAGCCATCCAGGATGTAAGTGCCCTCGGGGGTGTTCACGCCCACGGCCGCCAGCACCGGCGCCGGGGTGATGCCGAAGGCCCAGGGCTCCACGACAGCGGCCACCCCGATGAACACGGCCGCCAGGCCGATCATGCTGTGGAAGAAGGCCACCAGCTCGGGCATCTGGGTCATCTCGACCGTCTTGGCGCGGTAGGCACCGTAGCCCCCGCCCACCACCAGGCCCAGGAGCACCCAGGCCATGCCCGCGGCCTTGCCCCCGGCCAGTTGGACGATCAGCGCCGCGGTGGTCAGGATGGCGATGGCCATGCCGACCATGCCGAAGACGTTGCCCCGGATGGAGGTGGTGGGGTGGCTCAGGCCCTTCAAAGCCTGGATGAAGCAGACGCTGGCGACCAGGTACAGCAGGGTGACGAGGTTCATCGACATGTCAGTGGCCCTCCGCCTTGGCAGCGGCGGGTGCGGCGGCCTTCTTGTCCTTCTTCTTGAACATCTCCAGCATCCGGCGCGTGACCAGGAAGCCGCCGAAGACGTTCACGGCCGCCAGCGCCACGGCCAGCACGCCCATGGACTTGCCCAGCCAGGTCTCGGTGAGCGCGGCGGCCAGCATGGCCCCCACGATCACGATGGCCGAGATGGCGTTGGTCACGGCCATGAGCGGCGTGTGCAAGGCCGGCGTGACGGTCCACACCACGTGGTAGCCCACGTAGATGGCCAGCACGAAGATGATCAGGTTGATGACGGTATGGCTGACGGGATCCATGGCTCTCTTCTCCTCGCGCTTGAACTTGAATTCAGTGAGCAGCTCGATGTCGCTGCCTGCGGTGGCTGCTTGCCTTATTTGCGGGTGACCTGGCCGTCATGCGCCACCAGGCAGGCCGCGACGATGTCGTCTTCCATGTCGATCTTGAAGCCGCCCTCCTTGGGCAGCACCAGCTTGAGGAAGTCCAGCACGTTGCGCGCATACAGGGACGACGCATCGGCGGCCACCAGGGCGGGCAGGTTGGTCTCGCCCACGATGGTCACGCCGTGCTTGAGCACGGTCTTGTCCGCTTCGGAAATCGTGCAGTTGCCACCCACGCCGTCGGCCCCTCGGCCGGCAGCGATGTCCACGATGACCGAGCCCGGCTTCATGGACTTGACCATGTCCTCGGTGATGAGGGTGGGCGCGGCACGGCCGGGGATGAGCGCGGTGCTGATCACCACGTCGGCCAGCGCCACGCGCTTGGCCACTTCCACTTGCTGGCGCGCGAGCCAACTCGGGGGCATGGGGCGGGCATAGCCGCCCACGCCTTCGGCCGCGTCCTTCTCTTCCTGGGTCTCGTAGGGCACGTCGATGAACTTGCCGCCCAGCGATTCGATCTGCTCCTTGACGCTGGGTCGCACGTCCGAGGCCTCGATGACCGCGCCCAGGCGCTTGGCCGTGGCGATGGCCTGCAGACCGGCCACGCCCACGCCCAGGATCACCACGCGGGCGGCCTTGACCGTGCCCGCTGCCGTCATGAGCATGGGGAAGAAGCGCTGGTACTTGTCCGCAGCCGTCATCACGGCCTTGTAGCCGGCGATGTTGGCTTGCGAAGACAGCACGTCCATGCTCTGGGCGCGCGTGGTGCGCGGGGCGGCCTCCAAAGCAAAGGCAGTGAGGTTGGCCGCGGCCAGGCGAGCAAGGCCTTCGGCATCGAAGGGGTTGAGCATGCCCACCACCACCGTGCCGGGCTTCATCTGCGCGATCTCGTTGTCGAAGGGCGAGCGCACCTTCAGCACGATCTCGCTGGCGTACACGCCCGCGGCATCGGAGATCTCCGCGCCCACGGCCTGGTAGGCCGCATCGGGAGCCGCAGCGGTGATGCCCGCGCCGGATTGAACGCGCACCGTATGCCCCAAGGCAACGAGCTTCTTGGCCGTCTCGGGGGTGACGGCCACACGGGTCTC
>NZ_FOUG01000026.1 GCF_900114785.1 Variovorax sp. OV329 | reverse complement strand
TGTCGCTGCAGTTCCAAGACTTCAGTTTTCGTCAGTTCCATTGCGCCCTCCGGAGGCACAATGATACTTCCTATTTAACCGTTACAGTCCACTAGCGGGGTGGCCAAGTGCGCATGTACGAGTGGTTCGAGCTGCAGCAGGTAAAAGAGGGTGTGCGCCAGCTGGAGCGGCGCAGCATTCATGTCCTTCGCAATCGAGCTTGTGATGAAGGAGAAGATTGGGTCCGGAATCAGTTGGGTGTCCAGGTACAGGCCGGAGACCCGAACTCCATTGAGCGTCGTTTCAGTAAAGCGGCGCTGCCCGCCAAGAACGGCTTTCATGCCCCCGAATTCTTTGGCTGCCCGGAACAGCGGGTGAGCATTCTTTTTGTAGAAGGCATGCAGCTCATCGGTCGCAGCGTTCACCCTCTTGGAGACCGCGGCGCCGTCGTCCTTCAGCCTCGCCAACAGCCGTCCCTGGATTTCTGAATACGAAATGTCCTGGGCTGACACGCCAACCAAGGCCGCGAAGAGAATCGCAAAGAGCCGAAAGAGTTCTGCCTGCGCTTCAGCCTTGTCGAGCTTGACAACAGGCTCCGAGTTAGGCTCGCGAGCTTGCTGCTGCATGAACCTGACCGCCATGGATACGGCTCGAGCTCTGGAAATCGCCCCTTGTGACAAACCCTTCAACACTACGCTTCCGGTGGGGCCGCGGGGCGCTGCCAGCAGTTCCTGAACCCAAGGCTCGTCGGGGACTCCAATCTTCCCCTCCTTGATGGCATTCACGGCAATCGTCACCTTTATCACGGAATCGTCGTTGTCGCTGGCCACAGTGCTCCTTGTTCGCTGGCCGCATCCTGCCACATCAGCTACCGTGACCATCAAGGTCTGGCTGGGCAGCGCGTCACCGTCGCTGAAAGCTCCTCAAAACTGGGGAGAGGCCGACTCAAGGTCTGCTATTGGGGAAAATTGGGCGTCGTCGACGTAAGACCGCTCCTGGCCGGGACTGTGCCTCCGAAGCCCTGCCCGGAAGCAGTCTCCCGGTTGTTCAGATCTCAGTTTGCTCGGAGATCTCCAATGCGTCGTCGACCTCGATGCCGAGGTAGCGTACCGTTGACTCAAGTTTGACGTGCCCAAGCAACAACTGAACCGCTCGCAGGTTTTTGGTACGTCGATAGATCAAGGTTGCCTTCGTTCGCCTCATCGAGTGCGTGCCGTATTCCGAGCGATCAAGGCCGAGCTCCTCGACCCATCCCTCCAGGATTCGAGCGTACTGCCGAGTCCCCAGGTGCGGCGAGTCATGGACACGGCTCGGAAACAGAAAATTCTCTGACTTCAATCCTGCTTGATTGATCCACTTTTGCAGGGCGTCCCGGGTTACTTGGGTCAGCTCGAACTGCACTGGACGTTGGGTCTTGTGTTGCATCACGACGGCGCGAGCCGCAACCTGGTCGCCATGGCAAATGTCTCGGACTTTAAGGCTGACGAGGTCGCAGCCGCGGAGCTTGCTGTCAATCCCCAGGTTGAAGAGCGCAAGCTCGCGCACGCGGTTTTCCATTTGGAGGCGGACTCGAAGTGCCCAGATGTCCTTGACCCTTGAACTTGCTTTTTGCCCGACGATCTTGCCCTTGTTCCATGGCTCGCGGTGAGCAGCGTTGGAGACGGTTTCCATGATGGACTCCCATCAAATTGAGGGAGTTCAACGATGCGCCACGCGCCATCTAAGCGTTTGATGCTGGTGAGATGAAAGACCCTGCCAAGGGGTTGCATGCTCACGTCGGGGGCAGCTTTCTGGAGCTGAGGGCTAGCCCCGGTCCCGGCCAGGAGCGGTCGGCGAAGTGGCTGAGCGGTCCGTCTGCTCTCCCGCGCAAAGCGGTCGCAGTTTCGGGAGAGGACTGCGAGTAGGCCGCGGGTGAGCACCTCATCGATTTCTAACATCGGGCGTGCATCGAGCCGCTTAGCCTCGAGTCTTGTTCCCGATCCGCCCTCGCATTCGACACCGGAGGCGGTGGCGCCGCCAGTCCTGTCCGAGTCCTCCCTCGGCCGAGCGGCCAGGGAGGGCCTATGCCAATGCTCGGCGATGCACTCTTACAGGCAGGGAGCCGCCAAGAGTGGCGCCTGTCGCCTCTAGGGCATCTGCCAGCGTAAAGCCGTCCAGATGCGCTAGAAAGCGCTGGAGCGCACCGTCCAGAATGCCGGCCAGCCCGCAGCGCCCGGTCAGCGGGCAAGTGCTGCCAGTGCCGAAGCATTCAACGAGGCGGAAGTTCGGCTCAACTCCCCTCACCAACTCTCCGAGATTGACGTCTTGGGGCAAGCGCGAAAGTCGCATGCCGCCACCTTTACCGCGCACGGTTTCGATCCACCCTTGCAGACCAAGCTGGTGGGTGACCTTCATAAGATGAGCTTCCGAAATGCCATGGACCTGAGCGATCTCGGCGATCGTGCACAGGCGTTCCGGACGTTGGGCGACGTACATCATCAAGCGCAACGCGTAGTCGGTCATCGCGGTAAGGCGCATCGGCACTCTCCGAGGTCGTGTGCGCGAACGAAGTTCCTCTTGTGCACACGAAGATTGATCTGCTATATATCTTACGCCGCCGGGCTGGAACGAAGCCCAGGCCATGCGCGAATCGCAAAGGAAGAAGAATGTCCCACGACCCAGTAGATGGACTGATCCTGGAGCAGGCGGCGGAAGCCGTCATCTATGCTAACAAGGCAGGCGTGATCGAGCGATGGAACGCCGCCGCGGTCGCGATGTTCGGCTTCACGGCCTCCGAAGCATTGGGGCAGCATCTGGACCTGGTAATTCCAGAGCATCTGCGCAAGGCGCACTGGCGAGGCTTCGACGCGGCAATGGAGAACGGCAAGACCCGACTGGGTGGCCGACCCACCCTGACGCGGGGACAGCATAAGACGGGGCAGAAGCTCTATGTCGAGATGAGCTTTGCGCTGGTTACGGACGCCAGCGGTGCGCCGCTCGGGTCGGTGGCAGTGGCGCGGGATGCAACCGAACGCGTCGAGCGCGAGAAGGCGGCAGTGGCAGCGCAGCCGCGTTAGCTCGCAGGACGACGATTTCCTGTTAGTTGACACGCGGCAATGATCTATAAAGAATCCACGCACATTTGTGGTGCGACGCATTTCAAACAGGCGCATCAAGCACTCACGGAGGGGCCAGTGAAGAGTTCGGTCGATTCGACGAGCGAGGCTTTCACCAAGGGACAGGAGCTGCGCAGCTTCCTGTTCCTGTCGGTGGTCATGGCACCGGTGCTGGCCGTCATGATCGTGGGGGGCTACGGCTTCCTGGTCTGGATCTTCCAGATGTTCACCGGCCCGCCGGGCAGTTGAGCGCCTAAGCCACAGCCACCCTTCAAACGGGAAGCCACCATGCCAGCCGAAGTCCACATCAGCAGCCTCGTCGTGCATTCGACACCACGACGCATGCAAAGCGTGGCCGAGGCGATTGCCGGGATGCCCGGAGCGCGCGTGCACGGCAGTTCCCCCGCCGGCAAGCTGGTCATCACATTGGACGCCGATAGCGCCGACCAGATGCATGGCCGCGTGGCCGACATCCAGCGCACCGAGGGCGTGCTGGCTGCCACGCTGGTCTACCAGTACGCCGACACCGAGGAAGCAATGAACGAGGAACTCCCCGATGTCCATTGACCGGCGCGACTTCATCCGCCAGACGGCAGCAGCGACCGCAGGCGCGGTTGCGGGCATCCCGATCGCTGGCATCGCCCAGCCGGCGGCCACCATGGACCCGCATCCGCCCGGCATCAAGTGGTCCAAGGCACCGTGTCGGTTTTGCGGCACCGGCTGCGGCGTCACGGTCGGCGTGAAGGACAACCGCGTGGTTGCCACCCATGGCGACCCCGAGGCGGAAGTCAACCGCGGCCTGAACTGCGTCAAGGGCTACTTCCTCTCGAAGATCATGTATGGCGACGACCGGCTGCTCAAGCCCTTGCTTCGCATGAAGAACGGCAAGTACGCCAAAGACGGCGAGTTCACCACCGTCTCATGGGACCAGGCCTTCGACGTGATGGCCGAGCAGTTCAAACGCGTGCTCAAGGAAAAGGGCCCGACGGCAGTGGGCATGTTCGGCTCCGGCCAATGGACGGTGTGGGAAGGCTACGCCGCGCTCAAGCTGATGAAAGCAGGCTTTCGGTCCAACAACCTGGACCCCAACGCGCGCCACTGCATGGCCTCGGCTGCCGTCGGCTTCATGCGCACCTTCGGCATGGACGAGCCGATGGGCTGCTACGACGACATCGAGGCGGCCGATGCCTTCGTGCTGTGGGGCTCCAACATGGCCGAGATGCACCCGATCCTTTGGACGCGGGTGACGGACCGCCGCCTGTCCAAACCGGACGTGAAGGTGGCGGTGCTCTCGACCTTCGAGCACCGCAGCTACGAACTGGCCGACATCGAGCTGACCTTCACGCCGCAGAGCGACCTGGCGATCCTCAACTACATCGCCCACTACATTATCAAGACCAATCGCGTGAACCGCGAGTTCGTCGACAAGCACACCTCCTTCCGGCTGGGCAACGCGGACATCGGCTACGGCCTGCGGCCTGAGCATCCGCTGCAGAAGGCCGCCAAGAACGCGGGCGACGCCGGCGGCGCCAAGCCCATCACCTTCGACGACTTCGCCAAGTTCGTCTCGACCTACGACCTGGAGTACACCGCCAAGCTCAGCGGCGTGCCCAAGAACCGGCTGGAAGCGCTGGCCGAGCTGTACGCGGACCCGAAGATCAAGGTCATGTCCTTCTGGACCATGGGCTTCAACCAGCACACGCGGGGGGTGTGGGCCAACAACATGGTCTACAACATCCATCTGCTGACCGGCAAGATCTCCACGCCCGGCAACAGCCCCTTCTCGCTCACCGGCCAGCCCTCAGCCTGCGGCACGGCGCGCGAAGTGGGCACCTTCGCGCACCGGCTGCCGGCCGACATGGTGGTGACCAACCCGAAGCACCGCGAGCATGCCGAAGAGATCTGGAAGATTCCGCACGGCACCATCCCCGACAAGCCGGGTTATCACGCGGTGCTGCAGAACCGGATGCTCAAGGACGGCAAGCTCAATGCCTACTGGGTCATGGTCAACAACAACATGCAGGCCGGCGCCAACCTGATGAACGAGGGCTATCCGGGCTACCGCAACCCGGAGAACTTCGTCGTCGTGTCCGATGTCTATCCCACCGTGACCGCGCTCACGGCGGACTTGATCCTGCCGGCGGCCATGTGGGTGGAAAAGGAAGGCTGCTACGGCAACGCCGAGCGCCGCACCCACATGTGGCACCAGCTCGTGAACGCGCCGGGCGAGGCGAAGTCGGACCTGTGGCAACTGATGGAGTTTTCCAAGCGCTTCAAGATCGAGGAAGTCTGGCCCGAGGAACTGCTCGCCAAGAAGCCCGAGCTGCGCGGCAAGACCGTGTACGAGGTGCTGTTTCGCAACGGCCAGGTCGACAAGTTCCCCAACGCGCAGATCGAGGCCGGCTACGAGAACGCCGAGGCCAAGGAATGCGGCTTCTATGTGCAGAAGGGCCTGTTCGAGGAATACGCGAGCTTCGGCCGCGGCCATGGCCACGACCTGGCGCCCTTCGACACCTATCACCAGGTGCGCGGCCTGCGCTGGCCGGTGGTCGACGGCAAGGAAACCCGCTGGCGCTACAAGGAGGGCCTCGACCCCTATGTGAAGGCCGGCACCGGCTACCAGTTCTATGGCTACCCGGACGGCAAGGCGCTGATCTTCGCGCTGCCCTACGAGCCGCCGCCGGAGATGCCCGACAAGGAATTCCCCTTCTGGCTGTCGACCGGCCGCGTGCTGGAGCACTGGCATTCGGGCTCGATGACGCGGCGCGTTCCCGAACTGCACAAGGCGGTGCCCAACGCCGTCTGCTACATGCACCCCGAGGACGCCAAGGCGCTGGGCATCCGGCGCGGCATCGAGGTGGAGATTTCCTCGCGGCGCGGCAGCATGCGCACCCGCGTCGAGACGCGCGGGCGCAACAAGCCGCCGCAGGGCCTGGTGTTCGTGCCCTGGTTCGACGCCAGCCAGCTGATCAACAAGGTCACGCTCGACGCCACCGATCCGATCTCCTTCCAGACGGACTTCAAGAAGTGCGCCGTAAAAATCACCAAGGTCTGACGCGAACGAGCCCGCCATGAAGCTGCGCCATCTCCTTCTCCTGCTGGGCCTGGTGGCGCTCGTGGCCAGTGCCCAACCGGACACCGGCCTGGTGGACGCGGCGCGCGGCCCGGTGGCGGTGAACCAGCCGACCGACCCGCCGCGCCTGACCAACGCGGTCAACGACGACGTGCGCCGCCCGCGCAACTACGACATGCAGCCGCCCACCATCCCGCACCGGGTGGACGGCTACCAGATCGACAAGAACTTCAACAAGTGCCTGGACTGCCACGCGCGGGCCAAGACGGAGTTCTCCCTGGCGATCCCGATCAGCCCCACGCACTACCTGGACCGCGCCGGCAAGGTGTTGCCGCAGGTCTCGACGCGGCGCTACTTCTGCATGCAGTGCCACGTGACACAGGAGCCGGTGCTGCCGATCGTCGGCAACGCGTTTGAAGGCGTCCCGGCGCCAAGCGGCAAATGAGAGGCAGCCCAGCATGATCGAACGCCTCAAGCGCTACTGGACCATCATCCGCCGGCCCAGCGTGCACTACAGCCTGGGCTTCCTGACGTTGGGCGGCTTCATTGGCGGGATCATCTTCTGGGGCGCCTTCAACACCGCGATGGAGCTGACCAACACCGAGAAGTTCTGCACTGGTTGCCACGAGATGCGCGACAACGTGTTTGCCGAACTGAAGACGACCATCCATTACACCAACCGCTCCGGCGTGCGCGCGATGTGCTCTAACTGTCACGTGCCGCACGACTGGACCGACAAGATCGCGCGCAAGATGCAGGCCTCCAAGGAAGTCTGGGGAAAGATCTTCGGCACCATCGCCACGCGCGAGAAGTTTGTCGACAAGCGGCTCGAGCTGGCGCAGCACGAGTGGGCCCGCTTCAAGGCGAACGACTCGCTCGAGTGTCGCAACTGCCATGACTACGAGTACATGGACTTCACGCGCCAGAGTGCGCGCGCGCAGAACATGCACACGACCTACCTGGCCAACAAGGAGAAGACCTGCATCGATTGCCACAAGGGCATCGCGCACCACCTGCCGCACATCCCGCCGGGCCAGGGGCCCTCGGACTCGCCAGGGCAAGTGGTGCCCAAGGAAGGCGGCGAGGCGCTGGCGCCCACCGCCGAGCCCGGGGCCGCAAAGAAGGGTGGCTGAGGTCTTGCAACCCATGCTGGCCGTTTGTGACCTGGCATGCACGCGCGCCGGGCGCCTGGTTTTTTCCGGGCTCACGTTCTCGGCACAGGCCGGCGCGACCTTGCAGGTCCGCGGCGCCAACGGCAGCGGCAAGAGCAGCCTGCTGCGCCTGCTGTGCGGTCTGCTGCAACCCGCGCGCGGCGAAGTCCACTGGCGGGGCCGGCCGATCGCGGCGCGGGGTGCGCACTTCAGCGCGCAACTGGCCTACCTGGGCCACGCCGACGGATGGCGCGGCGAACTCACGCTGCGCGAGAACCTCGATTTCTCGCTGCACATCGCCGGGCAGCGGCCGGATGCGGCGGTCAGTCGTACGGTGCTCGAACGCCTGCAGCTGGCCGGTCGCGAGAACGATCCGGTGCGCCTGCTGTCGCAGGGCCAGCGCCGCCGCCTCGGACTGGCGCGCGTCCTGCTGAGCCGGCGACCGCTGTGGCTGCTGGACGAGCCGCATGCCGGGCTGGACACGGGTGGCGAAGCGATACTCGAAGCGTGCCTGGCCGAACACACGCAAGGCGGCGGCCTGGCGGTGGTCGCGACACACCGGGCTGGCAGCGGCGATGCCCTGGACATGGACGAATTCAACGATGCTCCTCGCCGTGATCCCGATCGTCGAGCGTGAACTGCGCACGGCGGCGCGGCGGCCGATGGATGCACTCGGTGCGCTGCTGTTCTTCGTGGTGGTGGGCACCCTGTTCGCGCTGGCCGCGGGGCCCGATCCGGTACTGCTGCGCACCATCGGTCCGGGCGTGGTCTGGGTCGCGGCGCTGCTCGCCTTGCTGGTCTCGCTGCACCGGCTCTTCCTGCCCGAACTGGAAGACGGCGTGCTGGAACAGCTGCTACTGTCCCCACGTTCCCTGCTCGCGCTGGTCTGGGCCAAGGTCGCGGCCCACTGGCTCGTGACCTGCCTGCCGCTGCTGCTGGTGGCGCCCCTGCTGGGCCTGCAGTTCGACCTGTCCACGGCGTCGATCGCCGTCCTGCTCGCCTCTTTGCTGCTGGGCACGCCGACGCTGTCGCTGCTCGGGGCGCTCGGCGCCGCGCTCACCCTTGGCCTGCGCGGCAATGCCTTGCTCGCGCTCATCGTGCTGCCGCTGTGCGTGCCGGTGCTGGTGTTCGGCAGCGGCGCGGTCGGCGCCAGCCAGCAGAGCATGCCGGTCGGCCCGCACCTGTCGATCCTGGGAGCTTGGCTGCTGCTGGCCGCCGTGCTGTGCCCCTGGGCGATCTCGGCCGCGCTGCGGCTCGCGCTGGAATGAAGGGCCCCGCGATGGATGGCCTGCGCCCCCTCGATCCCGCCCTGCAGCGCGTGTCAGGCGGCGCGCCACGCGCCCGTTGGCGGCGCCTGGCCTCGCCGCCGGTGTTCCATCACTGGGCCGGGCGGGCGCTGCCCTGGTTCGCGGCGCTCGCGGGCGTGCTCGCGGCGGCCGGGCTGTTCGTCGGCTTCGTCGTGGCACCCACCGACCACCAGCAGGGCGAGGTCTACCGCATCATCTTCATCCATGTGCCGGCAGCCTGGATGTCGATGTTCATCTACCTAGTGGCCGCGCTGCATGCGGGCCTGGGCCTGGTCTTCCATACCCGCCTGTCGCCGCTGATGGCGCGCGCCCTGGCGCCGACCGGCGCGCTCTTCACCGTCATCGCCCTGTGGACCGGCATGGCCTGGGGCAAGCCGACCTGGGGCACTTGGTGGGTGTGGGACGCGCGCCTGACCTCCGAGCTGATCCTGCTCTTCCTGTACTTGGGGTACCTGGGACTGGTCTCTGCCATCGACGATCCGCGGCGTGCCGACCGGGCCGGGGCGATCCTGCTCCTGGCCGGCGTCGTCAACGTCCCGATCATCTATTTCTCGGTGCAGTGGTGGAGCACGCTGCACCAGGGCGCCTCGATCAGCTTCACCGCGGCGCCGACGATGGCCCGCACGATGGTCCTTGGCCTGTTGCTGATGGCGCTCGCGTGCTGGGCCTATTCGGTGGCGGCCGCCCTGGCACGGGTGCGCTGCCTGATTGCCGAACGCGACGCGCTGGCGAGGGGTGCATGAGCCAGGCTGGCGCCCATGTCTTCTTCATCGTCGCGGCCTACGCCGTGCCGGTGCTGCTGCTGGCCGTCGAGGTCTGGCACCTGGCACGGCGCAGCCGGCAGCTGCCACCGCAGGAGCTTGCGGATGAAGCCTAGGAACCGCCGCTTGGCCTTCGTCGCCGCAGGATTGATGGCGCTGGGCGCCGCGACCTGGCTGGTGCTCGATGCACTGCAGTCGAATCTGGTGTTCTTCTTCACGCCGACCCAGGTGGTGGGCCATGCCGCGCCACGTGCCGGCGCCTTCCGGCTGGGCGGGCTGGTGGAGGAAGGGTCGTTGCACAAGGCCGCGGACGGCCTGGCGCTGAGCTTCGTGGTGACCGACCGGGCGCAGCGGGTGCCGGTGCACTACCGCGGCCTGCTGCCCGACCTGTTTCGCGAAGGCAAGGGCGTGGTGGTATCGGGCCGCCTGCAGGACGACGGCAGTTTCATGGCCAGCCAGGTGCTGGCCAAGCACGACGAGAACTACATGCCGCCCGAGGCCGCAGCGGCGCTGGAACAGGCCCGTCCGTCCGCACCGGGGGGTCCGCAATGATCCCGGAGCTGGGCGTGTTCGCGCTGGTGCTGGCGCTGCTGCTGGCGCTGGTGCAGGGCAGCCTGCCGCTGGCCGGTGCGCACTGGGGCGTGGCCGGCTGGATGGCGGTGGCGCGCCCGGCCGCCATCGGCCAGTTCGCCATGGCCCTGCTGGCCTTCGCCTGCCTGGCGACGTCTTTCCTGCAAAACGACTTCTCGGTGCTCTACGTGGCCTCCAACTCGCACACCGAGCTGCCCACCGCCTACCGCTTTGCGGCGGTGTGGGGCGGGCACGAAGGCTCCATGCTGCTGTGGCTGTGCATGCTGTCGGGCTGGACGCTGGCGGTGGCGCGATTCAGCCGGCAACTGCCGCCGGCCTTCGTGGCGCGGGTGCTGGCGGTGATGGGATGGCTCAGCGTGGGCTTCCTGCTCTTCATCCTGTTCCTGTCGAACCCCTTCGCGCGCCTGATGCCCCCGGCACTGGAAGGGCGCGACCTCAACCCGCTGCTGCAGGACCCGGGCATGGTGATCCATCCGCCCATGCTCTACATGGGCTACGTGGGCTTCTCGGTGGCCTTTGCCTTTGCCATCGCGGCGCTGCTCTCGGGCGAGCTGAATGCCGCCTGGGCGCGCTGGTCGCGCCCGTGGACGGCGGCTGCCTGGACGTTCCTGACGCTGGGCATCCTGCTGGGCAGCGCCTGGGCCTACTACGTGCTCGGCTGGGGCGGCTGGTGGTTCTGGGACCCGGTGGAGAACGCCTCCTTCATGCCCTGGCTGGCCGGCACCGCGCTGCTGCATTCCCTGGCCGTCACCGAGAAGCGCGGTGCTTTTCGCAGCTGGTCAGTGCTGCTGGCCATCCTTACCTTTTCGCTAAGCCTGCTTGGCACCTTCCTGGTCCGCTCGGGCGTGCTGACCTCGGTGCACGCCTTCGCGGTCGATCCGGGCCGGGGCCTGTTTATCCTGGCCTTCATGGTGGCGGTGGTGGGCGGCTCGCTGCTGCTCTTCGGCTGGCGCGCGCCGCGCATCGGGCTGGGCGGCAGCTTCGGCCTGCTTTCGCGCGAATCGCTGCTCCTGGCCAACAACGTGGTGCTCACCGCCGCGGCCATGTCGGTGCTGCTCGGCACCCTCTACCCACTCGCGCTGGATGTGTTGCGCGGCGAGAAGATCTCGGTCGGGCCGCCGTACTTCGAAGCCGTGTTCGTGCCGCTGATGGCGCCCGCCATTTTCCTCATGGGCGTGGGGCCCATGGCGCGATGGAAGAACGCCCAGCTTCCCGAACTGGCCCGGCGCCTGCGCTGGGCGCTGGCGGTGGCGGGCGGGGCCGCCGTGCTGTGGCCCTTCGCCCTGCCGGCCGAGCAGCGTGCCTGGTCGCCGGTCTCTACCTTCGCCCTGCTGCTGGCCGGCTGGGCGCTCGGCAGTGCTGGCCTGCACGCCTGGCAGCGCCTGCGCGAGGGCCCGGGCGACTGGCGCACCAGGGCGCGCCGCCAGCCACGCGGCTGGTGGGGCATGCTGCTTGCCCACGCCGGCGTCGGCGTGTTCATCTTCGGCGCGACGCTGGCCGACGGCTTCGAGAGCAAGCGCGAGCTGAGCGTGCGCGTGGGCGAGACGGTGTCCCTGGCCGGCCATGACTTCCGCTTTGCGAGCATCGGGCCGGTTCGCGGCCCGAACTACGACGCCCAGCGCGCCAGCGTGGTGGTGAGCCGGGCCGGGCGCGAGGTCGTGACGCTGCATCCGGAAAAGCGTAGCTACCGGGCCCAGCAGATGCCACTCACGCAGGCCGCGATCGACGTGAGCGTAACGCGCGATCTCTTCGTCGCGCTGGGCGAGCCTGCGGGCGATGGTGCCTGGACCATGCGCCTGCATGTGAAGCCGTACATGGCCTGGATCTGGGCCGGCTGCCTCCTGATGGCGCTGGGTGGCATGCTGGCCGCCACCGATCGCCGCTATCGGCTGTCGCGCGCGCCACGCGCCGCGTCCGGGCCGGCCGCTGCATTGCAAGCGATGCCGCGGGAGGGCACCTGATGCGCTTCAAGCTGCCGCTGGCGATCTTCCTGGTGCTGGCCATCCTGCTGGCGGCCGGGCTGAGCCGGGATCCGCGTCGGCTGCCCTCGGCGCTGGTCGGCAAGCCGGCCCCCGCCATCGACCTGCCACTGCTGGAAGACCCGCAGCGGCACCTGCAGACCGACGCGTTGCGCGGGCAGGTTTGGCTGCTCAACGTGTGGGCCTCCTGGTGCGCGCCCTGCCGCGAGGAACTGCCGGTGCTGCAGGACGCCGCGCGCCGCGACGGCGTCGCGCTGTACGGCCTGAACTACAAGGACCAGGACGAAGCCGCACGCAGCATGCTGCGCCGGCACGGCAATCCCTACCGCGCTTCGGCCGTCGATAACGACGGTCGCGTCGGCATCGACTACGGCGTCTACGGCGTGCCCGAGACTTTCGTGATCGATCGCGAGGGCCTCATCCGCTTGCGCCATCCCGGGCCGGTGACAGCAGCGATCTGGCAGAGCGAGCTGCTGCCGCTGGTTCGGAGCCTGCAATGACGCACCGCTGGCTCCTGCTGCTGGCCTTGCTCGCGGCATTGGGGCGGGTGCAGGCCGCACCGGGGCTGGAAGAACGCGAGGTCGCGCTGGCCACCAGCCTGCGCTGCATGGTCTGCCAGAACCAGACCCTGGCCGAATCGAACGCGCCGCTGGCGCTCGACATGCGCAGGCAGATTCACGAGCAGCTGGCCGCCGGGCGCAGCGAGGCCCAGATCCGCGACTACTTCGAGGAGCGCTATGGCGCCTTCGTGCGCTACGACCCGCCCTTCAGGCCCTCGACTTGGCTGTTGTGGCTCGGGCCCTTCGCGCTCTTGCTGCTGGGCCTGGCCGTGCTCGCTCGCATCGTGCGGCGGCGTCAACGCGCAGCGCCTCAGCCCTTGACACCCGCCGAGCGTTCGCGCGCCGCGGCCTTGCTGAAGGGCGACTCGCCGTGACTGCCCTGTGGCTAACGGTCGTTGTACTCATCGCGCTGGCGCTCGCGCTGGTGCTGGCGCCGCTCTTCAAAGCCCACGACGCGATCGGCACGACGCAACAGGCGCTCGCGCGCCGCGTCTACGCCGAACAGTTGGCGCAACTCGCGCACGACCAGGATGCGCAGGCCTTGGACCCCGCAGACCGGGCGCAGGCCGTCGATGACCTGCAGCGCCAGTTGCTCGATGAAGCGTCTCGGCCTTCGGCTCCCACAAGGCCGGAAAAGCCCTGGATGGGCTGGGGCGTGGCCCTTGTCTTGAGCCTCGCGCTGCCGGCGGCGGCGCTGCTGCTCTATCAACAGGTGGGTGATCCGCGGGCTGCGGCTGCACTGGCGGCCGCCCCGGCCGGCTCGCATGAGCGCGCGGGCCAGGATCTGCAACAGCTGGTGGCGGCGCTGGCCGCGCGCCTGCAGGCGCAGCCTGCCGACGTGGAAGGCTGGACCATGCTGGCGCGCTCCTACGAGGTCCTGCAACGCTACGACGATGCAGTACTGGCCTACCGCAAGGCGATTGAGCTGGCGCCAGGCCAGCCGCAACTGCTTGCCGACTACGCGGATGCGCTTGGCTCGGCCCGCAAGGGCGACCTGGGTGGGCCGGCGCAGGAGGCCATCGACGCCGCACTGGCCGTCGACTCCCAACATCCCAAGGCACTGGCCTTGGCCGGAATGGCGGCCTATCAGCGCGGCGATGCGGCCTTGGCGCGCGCCCGCTGGCAAGCCGTGCGCGAGTTGATGCCGCCAGACTCCGAAGCGCGGCGCAGCATCGAGGCCAACCTGGCGCACCTGGACGCACCACCGGCGCCGAGCCGACCCAGCCCCGCGGCGCACATCAGTGGCACCGTATCGATTGCGCCGGAACTGCGCAACCGGGTTGCGCCGCAGGCCACCGTTTTCGTCCTGGCGCGGGCGACATCGGCCGGGCCCATGCCAGTGGCAGTGCTGCGCCTTTCGGCCAAGGACCTTCCAGCGCGCTTCGTTCTCGACGACAGCGTGGCGATGACGCCAGAACGGCCCTTGTCACGCTTCTCGTCAGTGATCGTGGAGGTGCGAGTGAGCGCGTCCGGCCAAGCGGCGTCGCAACCTGGCGATCTGTACGGGGTCGTGCGCGACGTCACCCTCGGTCAAGACGGTATTTCCTTACTCGCGAGCGAACAAGAAAAGTGACGCTGCTTGTTTGATCGGGCTCCATGGCCTGGATGCGCAGTAGTGCCGTCGCCTTTCGGCCCTCGGTTGCAAAGGTCACATCCGACGGCATGCGACGAAAGTCTGTTCTAAGAGGCACACCGGTCGAACGGCTCTTGAGCATGAGGGACAGCAACGGGCCCTGAACGCCATTTCGCGACGTTGGGAAACAGCCATTCAAAACGTCGTGGCCCTGGTCGTTGGCAGCACTGGACAGCGAAGGTCAAGTTTCCAAGTAGACCAGCCGGTCGCGCATAAAAGCGCGAACGTCAGCTATCCGCGGCCTCCGACGCTCGCCGGCGGAAATCGACTGGCTGCTACCAGTCTGATCCGGCCCTTCGCTTCGCCACTCAGACGTTTCCGAAACCACCGCCACAAACGAGGACTTGGCCCGACACGTAGTTGGATTCGGGCGCGCAGAACAGGTAGACCGCATCAGCTGCTTCTTCCGGTGTGCCCGGGCGGCCCAGCGGGATCGTGTGTTTGCTGGCGTCGATCATGGACTGCTGGATGCCCACCTTGATCTCGCGGCCCTCGATGCTCACCGTCTTGCTGTCCGTGCCGGCCAGGGCCTGAGTCAGGCGCGTCTCGATGTGGCCGAAGGCGACAGCGTTCACATTGATCTTCAGGCGCCCCCATTCGCGCGACAGCGTCTTGGTCATGCCCATCAGGCCCGCCTTTGCCGACGAGTAGTTGGCCTGGCCCACGTTGCCGCCGGCGGCAATCGACGAGATGTTGACCACCTTGCGGAATACTTCCTTGCCCTGCGCCGCCTCGGCCTTGGCCGCGGCGCTGATCACCGGATAGGCGGCACGCAGGATGCGGAAGGGCGCCTTCAGGTGGCAATCGAGGATGGCGTCCCACTGCTCGTCGCTCATCTTCTGGATCACGTTGTCCCAGGTGTAGCCGGCGTTGTTGACGACGATGTCGATGCCCTGGAAGCGGTCGACGGCGGTCTTGACGAAGCGCTCGGCAAAGTCGGGTGCGGTCACGCTGCCGGGGCAGGCGACGGCTTCGCCGCCTTGGCCGCGGATGGTCTCGACCACTGCGTGGGCCGGTTCGGCGTCCAGGTCGTTGACGACGACTCGCGCGCCTTCGGCGGCGAGCTTGAGGGCCAGAGCGCGGCCGATGCCTCGGCCAGAGCCGGTGACGAGTGCGGTCTTTCCAGTGAGCTTGGTCATGTGCTTGTATTGGGAATGGAAAAAGAGAAAAGGAGGGGGATCACGCGCGGCCGTACAGCGTGACCACGCAGGCGCCGCCCAGGCCCAGGTTGTGCTGGAGGGCCAGCTCGGCGCCTTTCACTTGCCGCGCTTCGGCCGTGCCACGCAACTGATGGGTCAGTTCGTAGCACTGAGCCAGGCCGGTGGCTCCCAGCGGGTGGCCCTTGGACAAGAGGCCGCCCGAGGGATTGGTCACGACCTGGCCGCCATAGGTGTTGTCGCCATCCATGACGAACTGCTCGGCGCCGCCTTCGGGGCAGAAGCCCAGCGCTTCGTAGGTGAGCAGCTCGTTGTGCGCGAAGCAGTCGTGCAGCTCGCACACGCGGATGTCCACGGGGCCGACGCCGGCCTGCTCATACACCTGTTGCGCGGCCGCCTTCGCCATGTCGAAGCCCACCATCCTGATCATCGAGGGTGGCTCGAAGGAACTCACGGCGTCGGTGGTCATGGCCTGGCCCAGGATGCACACGTCGGTGCGCAGGCCATGCTTCTTGGCGAAGCGTTCCGAGACGATGATGGCGGCCGCTCCTCCGCAGGTCGGAGGGCAAGCCATCAGGCGCGTCATCACGTCGGGCCAGATCTGCACGTCGTTCATCACGTCATCCACCGTGACTTCCTTGCGAAAGAGGGCCAGCGGGTTGTTGGCAGCGTGCCGGCTGGCCTTCGCACGGATGGCGGCAAAGGTCTCCAGCTGGGTGCCGTACTTCTGCATGTGTTCGCGGCCGGCGCCGCCGAACATGCGGATCGCCATGGGCATGTCCGGCACGTCGTGGGCGAGGATGTCCGCGACTCCAAAGCAGTTGCCCATGGCGGCGGGGCGGTCGTTGTACATGTTGCCGAGCGCACCCGGCTGCATCTGCTCGAAGCCCAGTGCCAGCGCACAGTCGACTGCGCCGCTTTGCACCGCCTGGCGTGCCAGGAACAACGCCGTCGAGCCTGTCGAGCAGTTGTTGTTGACGTTGACGATCGGTATGCCCGACAGGCCCACTTCGTACAGGGCTGACTGGCCGCTGGTTGAATCGCCGTACACGTAACCGACATAGGCCTGTTGGACCAGGTCGTAGCCGATGCCCGCATCGTCGAGCGCGAGGCGGGCGGCCTGCGCCCCCATCTCGATGTAACTGGCACTGGCGCCAGGCTTCCTGAAGCTGATCATGCCGACTCCGGCAACGACGACTGCTTGTGTCATGGGTCTATCTCCTGTGGGATTCAATGAAAAGGGAAGAGGGAGGCTGCAGGCGGGTCAGGCCTGCAGCCTGCGCGCCCGCGTGACCGCGTCGTAGCGGGTAGATACGCCGAGCTTGCGAAAGATGTTCTTCAGGTTCCACTTGACGGACTCGTAGGTGATGTCCAGCGTGAGTGCGATCCGCTTGTTTGACATCATCTGTGCGAGCAACTCCAGGATCTCGCCCTCGCGCCGCGTCAGCTTCGTGCCCTCCGGGGGGCTGCGCGGGTCGTCATTCGCCTGCTCGCGCACGGCGAAGGCATCGCTCAGCTGCACGAGGTACTCGCACAACCTCTCATCCGCCGGCGGCTCGAGACGGACCAGCGCAGCGCCTACCTCGGCGCCTTCGTCGATCACCGTCCGCAGCAGGCCGCGCCGCTGCGAAAGCGCCAACGCGGCGTGCCAGCGCGGCAGGGATTCGTCGGCACGCCCCAGGGCGTCGAGTGCCAGTGCGGCGAGCAGTTCGGCGGTAACCAGGAGACGCGAGCATCCGTGCGCTGTTGCGTGGCGGGCGACCCGTTCGAGCTCTCCCAGCGCGAGCACTGGCTTGCCGGTGGCCAGGGCGATCCTCGCATGCACCAGTGCGGCCATGACCGGAACTTGCGAGAGCAAGCCGCTGGCATCCCGATGCTTCGCCGCGAGCTCGTCGAGCTCGGTCGCCAGCTGGATCGCGCGGTCCACGTCGCCCTGAGCGAGCCCGATGCGCGCATGCTCGGCCAATACGTTGGCGAGTGCCCGGTCGGTGCCTGCCTGGCGGATGCGTGCCTCTTCCTGCGCCAGGGCCAGGAGCGCGGCCTGCGGGCTGTCTTCGACCTCCAGGAGCTTGGCATGGCAGAGCATCGCGTGCGCGGCCGCATGGCGCGACGCGGATTGCAGCATGTCGAGCCGGTTGGCCAGGGCCTCGCGCGCCTGGTCGACGCGGTTGGACTCGTAGAGCACGTCGGCCAGCACCGCGGCGCAGCCGTTAGCGCTGATCGAGCGCCGTCCGAATCGCTGCTCGGCGCGCGCGAGGCATTCGGCCGCAGTCTGTTGCGCCCGCGGTATGTCGCCCTGACGGAGCGCGGAATGTGCCAGGTGCAGCGTGGCCAGGATGGCCATTTCGTCGTCGCTGGTGCGCGTGATTCGTGCCACCGCCGATTCGTAGTGGCGCCGGGCCTCCAGGTGCCGGCCGGCGACACCATGGCAGGCGACGATCATCGCGGTACGCACGTGCGAGAAGAATGGATCCGAGAAGGGGTAGTCGGCCCATGGTGCGATCCACTTCCACATCTCCTCGGTGTCTTCCCGGCTGCTGGCGATCATGGCTCTCAGCACGCCGATCTGTGCCTGCATCTGCGCATCGGCCTGCCCCGGTGGAATCTGGTCGAGCCAACGCTGCGCGTCGTCGTAGCGGCCGCCCAGCACGAAGGTGCAGCAGGCGGTCACCAGCACGCCAGGGTGCCGCAGTGCGGTGCCGGCCGGCAGGCGATCGAAGCAGCGCAGGAAGGCGCCCAGGTGGCTCAGGTCGAGCGTCCGGGGTGCGCTGCGCTCGATGAGCCTGAGCGCGCCCTCCGGTTCCTCGCCCAGCAGGGCGTAGCGGATGCCTTCGGCCAGCAACTCGCGCTCGGCGAACCAGGCGCTGGCGCGAAGGGAGAGGCGGGCTGACTCGCGAGGCGCCAGGCGTTCGCAGAGGAACTCGGCGAACAGCGGGTGAAGGCGGAACCATGAGTAGCCGTCGTCAGAATCGACGGCAAAGACGAACAAGTTCCGGCGCTCGGCCTGCGCGATCAGCGCGGCCGCGTCGGGCGTTTCGGTGACCATGGCGGCCAGGTCGGCATTGAACCTGCGCAGGATCGAGATGCGTTCCAGGAAGCCCAGCAGCTCGGAAGGCAGGTGGGCGATGACGTCTTCCAGCAGGTAGGCGCGCAGGTCGGCTGTCCGGGGCATCAACCGGCGCAGCCGCGTGCGTGCGTTCGGATCCGCCTTGAACGCGATCGTCATCAGTTGCAGCCCAATTGGCCAGCCATCGGTGAGCGCGTGCATCCAGTGCGCGCCATCGGCGTCGATCGCCGCGTCGAGGTTCTCCTTGAGGAAGGACAGGCTCTCGTGGAAGTCGAAACTCAGGTCCGCGCAGTCGATCTCGGCCAGCTCGCCGCTCGCGCGCAGCCGCCCCAGCAGAAGGCCGGGCGTGGCGCGCGACGCCAGAACCAAGTAGAGCCGGTCCGGGGCGCAGTCGACCAGCGTCTGCAGCAGCTTGTTGACCTGCGAATCGTCGACGTGGTGGAAGTCGTCGATCATCAGGTGCACGTCTTGCTGGACCTTGGCCAGCGCATTGACCATCGCCCACGCCACGGGCTCGGGCGAGCTGCCGCGGTCGGCGCCGGCCGGGTAGGGAAGCTCCTGCTCGATCGGCACGCCCGCTTTCCGCAATGCGCCGATGAGGCTCGCGCAGAAGGGCACGAGCTGCCCGTCCTCGGCCACCAGCGACAGCCACGCGACCTGTTCGCCGGCCTTCAGCAGTTCCTTGCGCCGCTGCGCGAGCAAGGTTGTCTTGCCGTAGCCCGCCCCGCCGGTGACGAGGACCAGCCGGCACTGGCGGCTCTGCTGCAGCCGGTACAGCAGGTGTTGTCGCAGCACCGACCGGGCACCCGTCCTTGGTGGCGAGAACTTGGTGCTGGGCAGCAGCCTGGCGCCTTGCATAGTCGTGCGCCTGCCGGCAGGTTGCATCAGAGCGCGATGGCCACCGACTTGAGCTCGGTGTATGCGTCGACGCCTTCGCGGCCCAATTCGCGCCCGACGCCGGACTCCTTGTAGCCGCCGAAGGGAAGCGCCAGGTCCAGCCCGGCCGGCGCGTTGACCCGCACGGTGCCTGCCTTGATCTTGCGGGCCAGCTTGTGGGCCACGCTGATGTCGCGCGTCCAGATGTTCGACGACAGGCCGTAGTGGGTGTCGTTGGCCAGGCGCGCGATGGTGTCCAGGTCCTCGTCCTCGAAGGGCATGGCGCACAGTACAGGGCCGAAGATCTCCTCGCGCATCACCGACATGTCGGGCAGCGTGCCGGTCAGCACCGTCGGCTGCACGAAGTTGCCGGCGCCCTCGATGACGCCGCCGCCTGCGATGACCTGTGCGCCCGCCTGCCGGCCTGCCTCGATGTAGCCGGTAACGCGCTTGAGGTGCTCGGGGGTCACGAGCGGGCCGATCTCGGTGCGCGGGTCCAGGCCCGAGCCCACGCGCAGTTTGCCCGCGGCGCCGGCGATGGCACCGACCACGTCGTCGTACACCTTCCGGTGGACATACAGGCGCGAGCCGGCGATGCACATCTGGCCGGTGTTGCCGAAGATGCTGTGCACGGCTGCCGTGACGGCCTGTTCCAGGTTGGCATCGGGAAACACGATGAAGGGCGACTTGCCGCCCAGCTCCAGGGTCACGCGCTTCATGGTGCGCACGGACTCCTGCACGATGGCCTTGCCCACGGCCGTCGACCCGGTGAAGGTGATCTTGTCCACCAGCGGATGCGCGACCAGCGCCTGCCCCGCTACCGTGCCCAGGCCGGTGACGACGTTGACGACGCCGGGCGGAAAGCCCGCGCCCTCTACGAGCTGCGCCAGGCGCACGGCCGTCAGCGGCGTCTGCTCAGACGGCTTGAGCACGATGGTGCAGCCCGCGGCCAGAGCGGACGCAATCTTGGTCACGGCCATCATCAGCGGGTAGTTCCACGGCACGATGGCACCGACCACGCCGATCGGCTCGCGCAGCGTGTAGGCGTGCCATTGCCCAGGCATCGACGACGAGATCGTCTCGCCGTTGAGCTTGGTGGCCCAGCCTGCCATGTAGCGCAGGCACTCCGAGGCCAGCGCCACGTCGCCGATGCGGGCGATCTTCAGCGGCTTGCCGTTGTCCAGTGATTCGAGCAGCGCCAGTTCGTCGGCGTGGGCATCGATCGCGTCGGCCAGCCGGTGCATCAGCCGCGAGCGGCCCGCGGGCGGCATACGCGCCCAGGGGCCGGCGTCGAAAGCCTGGCGCGCGGCCTTCACGGCCATGTCGATGTCGGCGGCGCCACCGGCAGCGGCCTGGCCCAGCAAGTGATGGGTCGCGGGATCCACCACGCCCAGGATCTCGCCCGACTGGGCGGGCATCCATTTGCCCCCGATGAAGTTCTGCAGCGGCTGCGCCAGGAAGCCGGCGGCCAGGGCCGAGGCTTGTTGCTCGATGGTCAGGTTGGTGGTCATGGCGTCGTCTCGGTCGTCATTGGGGATTGAAGTTCACTCGCGGCAAAGGATTGCAGAGGCGGGGGTGGCGCGCACCACTCCGGTGGAGTGGCGAGGGCCCGCGCGCCACTCCACCGGAGTGGTGAATCGCTCGCGGGTGCGCTCTAACCTCGCGCCACCCCGTCAGCTTCAGCAACTTGAAAGAGATAGAGACAATGAAAGCAGCCGTTTTCCACAGCCCCGGCACGCCACTCCTCATCGAGGACATTTCCATCGACAAGCCCGGTCCGCATGAGGTGCTGATCCGCACCGTCGCGGCCGGTGTGTGCCACTCCGACCTGCACTTTGTTGACGGCATGCTGCCGCACCCGGCGCCTGTGGTGCTCGGTCATGAAGCAGCCGGGGTTGTCGAGCAGGTCGGCGCGCTGGTGCGCACCGTCAAGCCCGGCGATCACGTGGTGACCTGCCTGTCGGCCTACTGCGGGCATTGCGACCATTGCCTTACCGGCCACCTCTCGCTGTGCGTCTCGCCCGACACCCGGCGCGGCAAGGGGGAAGAGCAGCGCCTGTCCTACCAGCACAAGCCCATGCCCCAGTTCGGCAACCTGTCGGCCTTCGCCGAGCAGATGCTGGTGCATGAGCACGCCTGCGTCGCCATTCGGCGCGACATGCCACTGGACCGCGCAGCCCTCATCGGCTGCGCCATCACTACCGGCGCGGGCGCGGTGTTCAACACGGCGGGCGTGCGGCCGGGCGAGACGGTGGCGGTCATCGGCTGCGGCGGCATCGGGCTGGCGGCGATCAACGGCGCGGCGCTGGCCGGCGCCGGCCGCATCATCGCGATCGACATGCTCCCCGGCAAGCTCGACCTGGCCAAGCTGTTCGGCGCCACCGACGTGATCAACGCCGCCGACGGCGACGTGGTGAAGGCCGTGCGCGATCTCACCAACGGCGGCGTGCACTACTCCTTCGAATGCATCGGCTTGAAGGCGACCGCCGAACAGTCCTTTGCGATGCTGCGCCGCGGCGGCACTGCGACTGTGATCGGCATGATCAAGCCCGGTGTGAAGCTGGAACTGGACCCGAACCACCTGCTGCACGAGCGGCGCATCCAGGGCTCGGTGATGGGATCGAACCGCTTTCCGGTGGACATGCCGCGCCTGGTCGACTTCTACATGGCCGGCAAGCTGCACCTGGACCCGATGATCTCGCGCCGCCTGCGGCTCGACCAGATCAACGAGGCCTTCGACGAACTGCGCCGCGGCGAACTGGCCCGTTCGGTCATCGTGTTCGAACAGTAAGCAGTGAGAACGCCATGTCCTATGCACCACAAGGCTCGGCCCAGGCGAGCTATCGCGACTCGAAGCTGCTGAACTCGGCTGCATCGCACCAGCGTCTCGCTGACGGCACCCTGTTGATGAAGTCCCTGGACGAGCCGGGCGTGATCGCCGAGTCCAGCTTCAGCGAATTCGTTGCCCAATGGGCGCAATCTCGCGGCGCTCAGGTGGCGCTGGCCGAGCGCAACGGGCCCGACAGCTGGCGCACCGTCGACTGGGCGGCGTTCCACCGCCAGATGCTCTCGGTCGCTGCCGCACTGCTTGAGCTGGGCCTGTCGCAGACGCGGCCGCTGATGATCCTGTCAGGCAACTCGATCGAGCTGGCCGTGCTCACCATGGCGGCCGACTACGTCGGCATCCCGACGGCGCCGGTCACCCCGGCCGCCGCGCTGATGAGCCAAGAGTTCACGCGCCTGATCGACATGCACGCGCTGGTCGAGCCGGCCGCGGTCTTCGTGCAGTCGCTCGGGCCCTTCGCCAAGGCGTTGGAAGTGCTGGGAACCCCGGCCGCCGAGATTATCGCGGTCCAGGGCAGCACCGCGGGCCAGATCACGTGGCAATCGCTCATCGAGACGCCCATGACGCCCCAGAGGCGGGCCGCCGTGCAGGCCGCGCACCAGGCCATCGATGCCGAGCGCGACGTGGCGCGCATCTTCTTCACCTCGGGCTCGACCGGCGTTCCCAAGGGCGTGCCGCTGCACTACCGCAATGCCGCGGCCATGATCGGACAGATTCGCTACATGCACCGCCCCATGCTCGCCGAGACAGTGGTGATGCTGGATTGGCTGCCCTGGAGCCACGCTTTCGGCGCCGTGGCCAACCTGGGCCGCCTGTTCGTCACAGGTGGCTCCTTCTACATCGACGACGGCCGGCCCCTGCCTGCGCTGTTCGGGCGCACGGTGCAGAACCTGCGCGAAGTCTCGCCCTCGTTCTACGCCAACGTGCCGGCGGCCTGGGCCATGCTGAGCGCCGAACTGGAGCGCGACGAGGCACTGGCCCACTCCTTCTTCTCGCGCCTGAACTTCGCCGGCTATGGCGGGGCCAGCCTGGCGCGCGACGTCTGGAAGCGCTTCCAGGACGTGGCGGTGCGCACCGTGGGCCAGCGCATCGTCTTCGCCTCCGGCTTCGGTGCGACTGAGACCACCGGCCTTGGGTCGGGTTTTACGATGCCGGGGGAAGAGGTGGACAACATCGGCCTGCCCGGTCCGGGCGTCGAACTCAAGCTGGTCCCGCTGGAAGGCGAGGAGGGCCGCTACGAGATCCGCACGCGCGGTCCCCACGTCTTCCCCGGCTACCTCAAACGCCCGGACCTGAGCACAGCCGCCTTCGACGACGAGGGCTACTACTGCCTGGGCGACGCGGTCCGGCTGGCCGATCCGCAAGCCCCGGAGGCGGGCCTGCGCTATGCCGGCCGCTGCGTCGAGGATTTCAAGTTGGGCAGCGGCACCTGGGTGCGCACCGGCGCGGTTCGCCTGGGCCTGGTCGAGTCCTGCGCGCCGCTGCTGGCCGACGCGGTGATCTGCGGCCACGACCGCGACAAGGTGGCCGCGCTGGCGTGGCCGAACGTCGCGCAATGCCGCAGCCTGGCGCCCGAGCTGGCAGAAGCGCCGGTCGAGACGCTGATCCGGCATCCGCTGGTGATCGGTGCCTTGCGCGCCATGCTGCGTACGCAGACCGGCCCCGGCAGCCAGCAGGTGTACCGAGTGATGCTGATGGCCGAGGCGCCGTCGCCGGATGCCTACGAGATCGCCGACAAAGGCTATGTGAACCAGGCCATCACGCGGCAGCGACGTGCGCACCTGATCGACGTGCTCTACGCCGATCGGGCCGATGCCGCTATCGCCCGGATCGACTGAGAAAGCGCGCGGACTTCGGTTGGCCGTTTGCCCCATGTGCTGGACATTGCCGTCGGCCTCCGCCACCATCGCGCAGAGTTCAGGGAGCCGATCGAGTCTCTAGGCCACATGCGAGCCTGCTCTGGCCAGGCCGGTTCGGAGGCTGCATTCGCCAGGAGGCGGGCAATGAACAAGAAGGCACGTGGCCCCGGCACCTTCCGCAACGCCCAGTTGCGCAGGGCGCACCCTGATTGCGCGAGCGCCTCACGCTGGGTCATCCGATCGACCAGCGCCGCGGCTTTCTTGCTTGTCGCGACTCTCGCGGGGCAGGTTTGGGCCCAGACATGTCCTGCACCTGTCGTCGTTAACAACACGGCATGCACCGTGCCCCCTGGCAGTTCCGTCAATGTCCCAACTGCCAATGCCATCGGACTGCGGGCTACCGGCGCAAGCGGCCTCATCACGGCCAACGAAGCGCTGGTCAACCTCCTGACCTTGGGTACGACCGGTGCTCTTGCCGAGCAGGGCGCGGCAATCAGCTTCGATCGCGGGATTCTGAGCGCGACCTCTGGGGCGCTGGGCAACGCCGCCGGCCGTATCGGCCTGCGAGCCACCGACGGTGGCTCGATTGGGGCCAGCGCTGCCTCCATCATCATGGGGCTCGGCACCACGACCGGGATCAACCTGGTGGGGGTATCGGCGGAGGCCGGCGGGGTCCTGACCTTGACCAACAGCGCAGTCTCCATGAACACCGGCACCAACGGCACGGGTATCGTCGGCGCTCGTGCGGTCGGCGAGGGCAGTCGCATCGCCTTCTCCGGCGGCGCGGTCACCGCCGGCGGGCGCGCGGGGATCGGCGTTTCTGCGGAGAGCGGTGGCAGGGTCGATTTGAGCAATGGCTTCAACGTCACGACCAGCGGCCTCCAAACGACCGGCACCAACCCGCTGCCTTCCCTGGCACTACTGGCCACCGGCGCCGGGTCAGTCGTCGCTGGTGCCGGCATTTCATCGACGACCACGGCTACCTTGGGCAGTGCAGCCCGCGCAGAGCTCGGCGGAGTGATCCAGCTCGCCGACAGCACCTTGACTGCAAGCGGCGCCGGCAATGCGGTGACAGTTGCGGCCGCGGCAGCGGCGCTGTCGGGCGGTCAGCTCGCCTTGACGCGCGTCAAGGCGCTGGCTGAGGGTCAGACCGGCTACGCGCTGCACATCCAAGGCGCGGGCTCGACGGCCGCAGTCGAGAGTTCCCAGTTCACGGCCACCGGCAACCGCAGCCTCGCAGTCAATGTGGCCGGCGGCGCAGCGCTGGCCATGAAAGACAGCACCGTGACCAGTTCGTCGGGCGGAGCGCAAGGCGGAAGCGCCGTGTTGGTGGAGGGCGCCGGCTCCACGGCAGAATTCACGAACACCATCGTGCTTGGCGCGCCGACGAGCGACAGCCTTTCATCAGGGGTACAGGCCACGACTGGCGCCGCGGTGACGCTCGACGGCGGCTCCATCACCACCCATGCCAAGAACGGCACGGCGTTGGGCGCTTCCAATGCGGCGATCACGGCAACGAACGTGGTGATCAACACCACGGGGCCCGACAACTCCATGGGAGTGCTGGCCGATCTCGGCGGCCGAATCGATCTCATCGGCGGGTCCGTCACAACCAGCGGCAGCGAGGCACGCGCAGGCGCCCGCCCGCATGGGCTTGCTTCGCGCAACCCAGGAGGCACGTTGACGTCCACCAACACGGCGGTCCGCGTAGCGGGGAAAGGAGGCATGGGGGCCGTTGCAGATGACGGCGGCACCACCAACCTCCGTGGCAACACGATTCGCACCGAAGGGCTTGGCGGGATTGGCCTGTTCTCGGTGGTAGAGCAGGCCGGGCCAAAGTTCGCCGCCGCCATCAATGGCACCAACATCTCGGTGGAGACCCTCGGGCTCAACGCGCACGGCGCCCTGGCATCGCGCAGCTTCCTGGAGGCGCCAGCCACGATCGCGCTGACCGGCCAGAATTCCATCACGACCCACGGCGACAACTCTGTCGGATTGCGCGCCATCGGCGGCGGCGCTGTCGACGCCACGGGCACGACTGTACGCACGGAAGGCCTGATCTCCCACGGCATGCTGGCGCGTGACAACCCCAGCGCGGTCAGCATTCGGCAAAGCTCGATTTTCTCGACGGGCAGCAATGCCCACGGTGCGGTCGCCGAGACCGGCGGGCGGATCATTGGCGAGAACGCGACGGTGACTGCGACGGGGGCCAACGCATCGGCGCTCTACGCCGCCGGCGCGACGGGCAAGGTCTCCATTGCCACCTTCTCGGGCAGCACCCTTGGCAGCCGATCTGCGCCGGCCATTGCGATCGGTGGGCCGGCAAGCGTAGGCCTGGTGAGCACGCACGTGGGATCGGAAAGCGGCGAGTGGCTGCGGGTCGCAACAGTGGCGGATTTCCCTTTGCTGGCAGAACCAGAGCCGCCCATTGGCGGGGTCGGCGAGTTTCCGCCCGCCGATCCGCTGCCGCCGGATCCACCGGCCGGCGCCCAGAAGTCGCGACCGACTCTGCAGGCGCCGATTTCCGTGTCTCAAGGCGACGCAAGCATCGTCGCGAGCGCCTCCACCTTGACGGGATCAGCGTTCACGGCCGCTGGCAGCACGTCAAACCTCAGCTTGCAAAACGGCACGGTATGGAACCTGACCGGCAGCTCGAACGTCACGAACCTCACGCACGATGCGAGCCAGATTCTCTTTTCGCCGCCAGGTGGCGCCGGTTTCAAGACGCTCACTGTCAAGAGCCACGTGGGCAGCAACGGTGCCTTGATTGGTCTGAATACTGTCCTCGCTGGCGACGGCGCGCCCTCGGACAAACTGGCCGTCGACGCTGGCGCGGTCACCGGGAGGACGCTGCTGCGCATCACGAACGCAGGCGGGTCTGGCGCGGTCACCCAGGCCAGTGGCATCCAGGTGGTCGATGCGGTCAATGGCGGCACGACCGCAGCTACGGCGTTTGCACTTTCCGGTCGCGCGGTCGCCGGCCCCTACGAATACCGCCTCTATCGAAGCAGCATCGACGCATCGAACGCCAACGCCTGGTACCTTCGTTCCGAAGCGCCTGCGCCACCCGGGCCACCCGGGCCACCCGGGCCACCCGGGCCACCCGTGCCACCGGTGCCACCCGTGCCGTCGGACGACCCGGTGCCTGCGCCGACGCCCGCGCCGCGGCCTCTCTACCGGCCTGAGGTCGGCGCCTATCTTTCCAATCAGCGGCAGGCCGCGGGGATGTTCTTGCACAGCATGCATGACCGCTTGGGCGAGCCCCAATGGGTCGAAACGCAGAAATTCGACGAGCCTGATGACAAGCGGCGCTCCGGCTGGCTGCGTGTGGTGGGCAAGGACGGAAAGACGAGCAGCAGTGACGGCAACTTCGATGTCGATACCCGCAGCTGGCTGATCCAGGGCGGTGGCGACGTTGCGCGCTGGTCCGTGCTCAAGGATCAAGACGAGACCCCACCCGATCGCCTCCACCTGGGCCTGATGCTGGGCTATGGCAGCGCCACCAGCGACGCCAGCGCCTACGCGAACCCGGCGCGCGCCGAGGGCACGACCGAAGGTTGGAGCGCCGGCGCCTATGCGACCTGGTTCCAAAACGACGAGGATCCCAAGAAGCTCGGCTGGTACGTCGACGTGTGGGGCAACTACGGCTGGTACAGGAACACGGTCCAGGGCGACCTCTTGCCGCAGGTGCGATACGACTCCAATTCTCTGGCGCTTTCGGCGGAGACGGGCTACGCCAGGCGCATCCGTGAGGACAGCGACTGGATTGTCGAACCGCAAGCCCAGCTCATCTACATCCACTACGACGAGGACGACATCACCGAGCCCAACGGCACGGCAATCAACGGCAGCGAGGGCGGTGGCTGGGTTTCCCGCCTGGGCGTGCGCATGCACCGGACCTGGATTCACGAGGACGGTCGACGCACGCAGCCGTACTTCACGATCAACTGGTGGCACGACAACGTCGACAACGCGGTGCGCTTGAACCAGTTGCAGTTGGGCGACCTGTACCCCAGCAACCGCTACGAGCTGAAGCTGGGCGTCAATGCGCAATTCGACAGGGGTTGGACCGGTTGGACGAATCTCGGCTACCAGTGGGGCAATCAGAACTACCGCAACGTGACGGCTCGTGTCGGAGCGAAGTACACGTGGTGAGGCGCCAACCCCCACAGGGACGAGGCGACTGGTGGTTTCAGTCGTCCAGCCGCTTCATCTTCGAGGTGTCCATCCGCACCAGCCCGAACGCCATCCCAAACAGGATGTTCCCCTCCGGGTCGCACTTGATCGGCGCAAACATGCCGTTGAAGCGCGGATCGGTGCCAGTACGGATCCGCAGCACGGTCTTGCCGGTATCAAGGTCCATGCCGATCAGATGACGGTCGTTCATGCGGTCCGCGAAGTAGCCGTCGATGATGGCCATCCGGCTGCCGCCGCTGATCATCGGCACGATTGACACCGAGCCCACGTCGGTGCGGGCCCACTGAGTTTTCCATTCATGCTTGGCCGAGTCCCACTTCATCATCGCGGCGCCTCGTGGGCTGGGTCGGGTCGCGCCGTTGATCATGGACGCGAAATACGATTGGTTGCTCAGGTGCGGCGCCTGCTTGGTCGGGATGTTGTTGATCACGAATGCATAGTCACCATGCACGGCTACTGATTGCTCCGATTGCACCGTGTCGATCTCCGGGCCCAGGTCGACTTCCCGCTGGTCGGCGATGCGCCGAGATAGCGTGCCAGGCTTCTGCTTCCAGCCGGCAGGAATCGTGTCGCGCCACATCGCCACCAGGCGCATCTTGTTCGCGCCATCGGTGAAGACGACCAGCTTGTCGTCCTTCGGTCCAAAGCCCATCAGCGTCGGGGTCGCACCCGTGCCGTCGGCGATCTTGATGCTAGTGAACTTGGCGCCGCGCTCATAGGGCTCGTGCCACGCGCCGCTCTTCTCGTCGTCGTGGATCTTGCCCTTGGCGTCGACCACGAAGCGATACATGGTCGTGTTGGACGCCACGTACACGGCTCCGCCGCCCGCCTCCTGGCCGGTGGCGAATCCGTTCAGGAACAGCTCGTCGCTGCCCTTGACCGTGTACACGTCGACGACGTCCAGGGTCTTGCGGTCAAGCGTGATGATCTTGCCGCCCACGGTATTGATCAAGAGGTAGCCGTTGTAGGTCATACCGACACCGAACATGGCATCGACCGGGTAGCGCGTGCCGCGCTTGGCCTTCTCGTTGTCGAACAGTTCCTCGGGCAACACCTTTTCCTTGGGCGCCAACAGGCGAGACTCCGGATCTTTCGGATCGGACTGGGCGATCGTGAACAGGCGGCGGCCGCTGGCACCCACGAAGGTATCGTCGCGCGTCAACAAGGAATAGATGGCGCCGGTGCGCACCTGGTCTTCGACCGCGGTGAGCATGCGGTTGGGTTGCGCCTTCATGTAGTCGAGCAGCCCCTGCTCGTCCTTGGCCTGCAGGAACTTCTGCACGGCGGCTGCCTGCTCCATTCGCTCCTCGGACGTGGCTTCCTTGTAGTCTGGCAGCGTCAGCGGGATCTTCATCCGGTCGATCTCGACGAACTTGCCGTTCTCGATGCGCAGCTTGCGCAGCGAGAAGCCGGACCACCACCAGTAGATTTCCTTGCCGCCGACCTTGTCGCTGTAGTGCGGCAGGCTCGCCGATTCATTGGGGACGATGTCAAATGAGCCCGGCGCCACTTCGTACGCGCCGCGCGGCACGGCGATGTCGGTGCTGTCGGTGGCCGCGTCGTTCCAGTGACCCTGGTTGTTGTACGACTGCGCGAGGTACGGGTTGTACTTGGGCAGCGTGGACGAAGCCGCCGAAGCCGTTGCGGCGGTGGCGGCCAGCAGCAATGCCATGCCTGCAAGGGCGACACCGCGAATTGAAAATCTACTGTTGCTTTGCATGAAGTCAGTCTCCGTTGATATAAAAAAGTCAGGCGTTCAAGGCCCGGTCCAGGCCCATCACCTGCATGCGCGCGTTCACCGCGTCGATGTCGTGGCCGAGCAGCGCCAGGTCGCGCAGCCGGCCTTCGCGGTCCTTGACCTGGTTGCGCAGCACCGCCTCGGCCCGAAAGCCCAGTTCCTCGAACAGCGCGATGGCGCCGTGCTGGTCCACCGTCATGCGCACGACGAGCTTGTCGAGGCCCAAGCCCAGTGCCAGTGCGAAGCTCTCCTGCACCAGCACGCGGCCCAGGCCTCGGCCGCGCCATGAAGGATCGACCAGCACGCGCAGCTCGCCCACGTGCGCTGACCAGGACAGCGGATCGATGACGATGGCGGTGCAGCCGACCAGCGCGTCGCCTTCAAAGGCCACCAGGCTGCGCATGCGTCCGTGTGCCAGGGCGCTCATCCATGCGGCCGAAACGAGCGACTGGACGAGGTTGAGCAGGCGCAGGAAGGCGCGCGTCGCCCGGTCCGGCCGGATGCTGCGCAGGGCCTGCGGCATGCCGATTGCGGGGCCCTGACGCGGCGGCACCGGATGGGGCGCGAGGGCGGTCCCTCGAACAGCGTCGAGCCTGCGCGGCTGCCTTGGCGTTTTCGTCATGGTGGCCGCGTTTCCCTGGTCAGAACGCGTGCCGGATGCCTACGTCGTAGCCGTAGCCACGCGCTGCCCGATAGCTGGCTGCCGAGGAGTTGGGCGTGTTCGTGTAGCCCGGCCCCGTGTCGGCCGAGGTGACGCTGACTGGCGAGATGGCCGCGCCGTCCTCGTTTTCCGTCACCGCGAAGGTCGCGTACAGCGCCGTGCGCTTGGACAGGTTGTGCACGTAGCCGACGGCGTACTTCTGCGCCTTCGGGGGTGGTGTCGTCGCGGGCACCGCCCCGTTGCGCGTGAAGTTCGAGAACTCTCCCTTCACCTGCGCATACGAGGCTCTGATCTGGCCCACTCCGACTGGAATCGTCAGGCCGACGAGAAAGTTGTTGGTGTCCAGGTCGGACGGCGGGCTCAGCGCGGGCGTCAGCGGGAAGTTGGCAATGTTCGCAAAGTCGGTCTTGACGTCGACCTTCGAGTACTCGCCAAAGAGCTTCACCGGACCGAAGTCGTACGAGGCACCGGCGTTGAAGGTGTTCACGTTCGTGGTCGAGCCGAAGAAGTAGTTGTCAGCGACCGTGCTCTGGCCGTAGGCCAGTGCCACGTCGAACGGGCCATTGGCGTAGCCGGCGCGGCCGCCCGCATAGCGGCCTAAACGTGCGTTGTTCGCGACCGCAGGATCGTTCAGTGCGTCCGAATTGACGACCTCGTTGAACGCATACATCACCTGACCGTAGAAGCCACCCAGGCTGGCCGGCAGGAAATAGCCCACGGAGTTGGCCTTGCGGGCGTAGAAGCCCCGATTCAGCTGAAGGGTCGGGAACGCGCTGCCCATCGTCTGCACGATCAGGCTGCTGCCCGAACCTGCATTGCCGAAGGGATCGAAGACCCCGTCGTTCCAGAAGGTCGGGCTGTAGTCACGACCAAGCCGCACCTCGCCAAAGCGGCCGCTCAGGCTCACGGTCGAGCGCCTATCGAAGAAAAGGGCATTACGGCCGAGCGTTCCGATGTCGCCCCAGAGCGAGGCTTCCAGCCAGAAGCTCGCGGCCAGGCCTCCGCCGAGGTCTTCCTGCCCACGAAAGCCCAAGCGCCCGCCTGCATTTCCGCCATTGGACAAGACCGTTTGGCTCTGCCGCAGGTCCGGCTTCGGCGTCGAGGGTGCGACACCGTTGTCCTGGTACTTGCTGACGGTTTCGTAGTAGCTGGCGCCGATGTCGAGGACTCCGAAAGCGGTCACGCTCGATTGCGCCCAAGCCGGGCCGATGGCGGCCAAAGCGGCCAGCGCGATAAGGGTCTTGTTCATGGGTAGCTGTCTCTTGTTGTAGGAAATCTGAGTGAGTTTTCTCTTGTCGCGGCTGGCATTGGCGCCAGCCGTTGTGGGCGTGCGGGTCGCTAGGCGTCTCCTTTGCTAGCTCAAGGCCGAAATGCCGGTCAGCATCTGTGCGGCGGCCAGCTTCTGGGTCTCGATGGCGCGGTCGCCGAAGGCGCGGCGGGGAATGACCCACTCCGGCGCGTCAACGCCACGCAATTGCCGGGCTTGGTGCTGCAAGCCGATGGCGGCCTCGGCGGCAAACCAGCGCGCCATGCCAGCCTCGGTCTCGCAGTCCTTGCCGGCGTCGACCAAGGCCAGGCAGCGCTCGCACAGGAGGCGAGCCGACTCGACCCGTGTCGCCATCTCCGCGATGCGTGCCGCCACGAGGCGATGCGCCGCCATGGGTCGCCCGAACTCCTCGTGGACCCGGGCGTGGGCAATCGCCTCGTCTAGCTCCAGCTGCATCAGGCCCACGCTGGACAGGCCGCCATGGATCCACTGCTGCGTGCGAACGGCGGCGAGCAGCCCTTGTGCTTCGTCGCCGTGAGCCAGCAGATGGTCCGGCGCGACACGGGCGCGGGTCGAGAACACTTCCGTGGCGCCTGCGTCGAACCGGCCGGCCGCAGGGTCCAGGCGCACTTCGTAGCGGTGCGCCTCGCGGTCGAGCACCACCAGCGCCAGTGGCCCCGCCGCGGTGCGTGCCGGACAGATCACGAAGTCGGAATTGATGCCGTTGGCGACGCGGATCTCATCCGCCGTCACCAGGCAGTAGCCTTCTTCGAGGCGAGCCTGTGCGAGGGACTGCGCCGGCTCCATCGCGGCCAGCGCGCCGATCTTCCGGCCCGCGATCACGTCCGGCAGGTAGCGTTCGCGGATGGCCGGCGGCGCGGCGAGCAGCAGCCGCGCCACCACGATGCCGTCCTGCACGCCCGGGAGGGCTGCACCGCCGGCCTGGATGAACTGCTCGAAGAGCAGGCCCTGCGTGGCGCACGACAGTCCGAGCCCGCCATTCGCCTTTGGAATGGCGGCGCCGGGCAGGCCGAACTCGGCCACCATCTGCTGCACCTCGTGCGCCGCCGCCCACGGCATGACGCGGTGCCGATATTTGCTGGCGACCGGATCGACCTCGCGCTGTGCGAAGGTCCGAAAGACTTCGACGGCGAGCCGCTGCTCTTCGCTGGGTGTGGTGAATTGCATGCGTGGTCCTGTTGCCGACTGGGATGCATTGGAGAATTTCGGTGCCGCGATGTCGCCCCCCCACGATGGGGAAGGTATCGACCCCCTCGCCGCGGGGGGGTTACGCGCGTGGCGTCGCGCGCTAAGGTGCGTGCATAGGGCCCTACCCCCCCCAAGTACAGAGATTTCCAAGTGACCGGACTACCCCAGTTGCTTCGCCATCCGTGGATGGACGAAGACGTCGAGACTTTTCGCGACCAGGTGCGTCGCTTCATCCAGAACGAGCTGTCGCCGCAGCTGGAAGGCTGGCGCCGCCAGGGCTACATTCCGCGCGAGGCCTGGCGCCCGTTCGGGGAGATGGGCTTCCTGCTGCCGGAACTGGACGAGGACTACGGCGGCGCCGGCGCCTCGATGGCCTACCAGCTGGTAGTGCAGGACGAACTGGCCCGGGCCGAGTTTCCTGGAAACATCGCGGTGCACAACTTGGCGGCGCACTACATCGTCGACTACGGCACCGAAGCGCAGAAGCGCCGCTGGCTGCCGCGCCTGGCAAGCGGCGAGCTGCTGGCCGGCATTGCCCTCACCGAGCCGGGCGCCGGCTCGGACCTGAAGGCACTGCGTACCCGCGCACGCCCCGACGGCGACCACTACGTGGTGGACGGCGCCAAGACCTTCATCACCAACGGCTTCTCGGCCAACCTTCTTGTGATGGCGGTGCGCACGGGCGACGCCGGCAGTCGCGGCGTTTCGCTGATCGTGGTGGAGACGGAGGACTTGCCGGGCTTTCGAGTCGGGCGCCGGCTGGAGAAGCTGGGGCAGCACGCCTCCGACACGGCAGAGCTCTTCTTCGACGGCATGCGCGTGCCGGCTGACCACCTGCTGGGCAAGGAAGGCGAGGGCTTTGCCCAGCTCATGAGCCAGCTGCCCTATGAGCGCATGCTCCTGTGCGTGCCGGCGGCCGCGGTCATCGAGCTGGCGGTCGAGCTCACGGTCGAGTACACGCGGCAACGCAAGGCCTTCGGCCAGCCCGTGTTCGACTTCCAGAACACGCGCTTCAAGCTGGCCGAATGCGCGACCATTGCGCACGTGGTGCGCAGCTTCGTCAACGACTGCGTGCAGCGTCTGGTCGATGGCAAGCTCGAACCCGAGGCGGCCTACATGGCCAAGCTTTATTGCACGGAGCAGCAGGGCAAGGTGGTCGACGAGTGCCTGCAGCTCTTTGGCGGCTACGGCTACATGGTCGAGTACCCCATTGCGCGCCTTTACGCCGACGCGCGCATCCAGCGCATCTACGGCGGCACCAGCGAGATCATGAAAGATCTCATTGCACGGAGGTTGGGAGCATGAAGCCGCCATTGACCGGGGTGAAGGTCGTCGAGTTCGAGGGCATCGGACCGGGGCCGCTGGCCGGCCGCATGCTGGCCGACATGGGCGCCGAGGTGACCGTGGTGGCGCCGCCGCGCCGGGGCTCGGTGGCCACGACCCTGGGCGGCGAACTGGTGAGCCCGCTGCGGCGCGGCAAGACGATCGTTCCGCTGGACCTCAAGAGGCCCGAGGACAACGCAAAAGCCATGGCACTGGTCGACGCGGCCGATGTGCTGATCGAGGGCAACCGCCCCGGCGTAATGGAGCGCCTGGGCCTGGGGCCCGCGCAGTGCGCCACGCGCAACCCGCGCCTGGTTTACGGCCGCATGACCGGCTGGGGCCAGAGCGGCCCGTTGGCGCCGCTTGCCGGACACGACCTGAACTACGTGGCGCTGACGGGCCTGCTGTCGCTGTCGGCGCACCGCGGCGAGCGCCCCATCCTGCCGCCAACTGTCGTCGGCGATGCCGGCGGCGCTCTCGGCCTGGTCTTTGGCATTGCCTGCGCGCTTGTCGATGCCCGTGCCAGCGGGCAGGGCCGCGTGGTGGATGCCGCCATCGTCGACATCGTGGCCATGTTGGGCACCATCGCGCACTGGGCGCGCGCCAACGGGCAGCTCGACAGCCCCGAGCCGAGCCCTTTTCATGACTCTGCGTTCTACGACGTGTTTGCGTGCGCGGATGGCGGCTTCGTCACCATCGGTGCGCTGGAGCCCAAGTTCTATGCGCTGATGCTTGAAAAGCTCGGGCTGCACGACGTGGATCCGGCATCGCAATACGACAAGGCGGCCTGGCCGGCGCTGAAGGGGCGGTTGGAGCAGCTCATTGCCAGTCAGCCGCGTGCGCATTGGTGCGCGCTGCTGGAAGGCACCGACGTCTGCTTTGCGCCGGTGCTGAGCATCCAGGAAGCGACCGAACATCCTCACAACGTGGCACGCGGAATCTACAGCCTGAGTGCCAGTGGCGGCCTGGAAGTAGCTGGCGCGCCGCGCTTCCTGCCGCTGGCGGATGACGCAGAAGCAACTCACTCAACCGATTCAAGTCAAGCATGAAAGCACTCGTCGCCGTCAAGCGCGTCATCGACGCAAACGTCAAGGCACAGGTCAAGTCGAATGGCTCGGGCATCGAGTTGGCCAACGTCAAGATGAGCATGAACCCCTTCGACGAGATCGCCGTCGAAGAAGCGGTTCGCCTGAAGGAAAAGGGCGTGGTCACCGAGATCATCGCCGTCTCGTGCGGCGAAGCGAAGTGCCAGGAGACCCTGCGCACCGCCATGGCCATCGGCGCGGACCGCGGCATCCTGGTGGAGACGTCCGAAGAGCTTCAGCCACTGGTGGTGGCCAAGCTGCTGAAGGCCCTGATCGACAAGGAACAGCCCCAACTCATCATCCTGGGCAAGCAGGCCATTGATGACGACAACAACCAGACCGGCCAGATGCTGGCGGCCCTGGCCGACCTGCCCCAAGGCACCTTCGCCTCCAAGGTCGAAGTGGCGGGCGACAAGGTCAACGTCACGCGCGAAGTGGACGGCGGCCTGGAGACCATCTCTCTCACGCTGCCCGCGGTGATCACCACCGACCTGCGCCTCAATGAGCCGCGCTACGTCACCTTGCCCAACATCATGAAGGCCAAGAAGAAGCAGCTGGACACCATGACCCCCGCCGACCTGGGCGTGGACGTGGCCCCGCGCCTGAAGACCCTTAAGGTGGTCGAGCCTGCCAAGCGCGGCGCCGGCATCAAGGTGCCTGACGTGGCGACCTTGGTGGACAAGCTCAAGAACGAAGCCAAAGTGATCTAAGTCAGGGAAGGAAGAATAGAAATGACCGTCCTCGTTATTGCCGAACACGACCACGCCACCGTCAAGCCGGCTACCCTCAACACCGTGACCGCCGCCATCGCCTGCGGTGGTGACGTGCACGTGCTGGTGGCCGGCGCCAATGCCGCCGAAGCCGCAGCCGCTGCCGCCAAGATCGCCGGCGTGGCCAAGGTGATCGCCGCCGACAGCCCCAGCCTGGCCGAGAACCTGGCCGAGAACGTCGCTGCGCAAGTGCTGGCGATCGCCTCGAACTACAGCCACATCCTGTTCCCCGCCACCGCCGACGGCAAGAACGTGGCCCCGCGCGTGGCCGCCAAGCTCGATGTTGCGCAGATCAGCGACATCACCAAGGTGGTCTCCGCCGACACCTTCGAGCGCCCCATCTACGCGGGCAACGCGATTGCCACGGTGCAGAGCTGCGATGCCACCAAGGTGATCACCGTGCGCACCACCGGCTTTGATGCCGCGGCCAAGGAAGGCGGCAGCGCCTCGGTCGAGAACGCCGCGGGCGTGGCCGATTCGGGCAAGTCCTCCTTCGTGGGCCGCGAAGTCACCAAGAGCGAGCGCCCCGAGCTGACGGCCGCCAAGATCATCGTCTCGGGTGGCCGTGCCCTGGGCAGCGCCGAGAAGTTCCAGGAAGTCATGGCCCCGCTGGCCGACAAGCTGGGCGCCGGCCTGGGTGCCAGCCGCGCCGCCGTCGATGCGGGCTACGCCCCCAACGACTGGCAAGTGGGCCAGACGGGCAAGATCGTGGCACCGCAGCTGTACATCGCCGCGGGCATCTCGGGTGCGATCCAGCACTTGGCCGGCATGAAGGATTCGAAGGTGATCGTGGCGATCAACAAGGATCCGGAAGCACCGATCTTCTCGGTGGCCGACTACGGCCTGGAAGCCGATCTGTTTGCGGCCGTGCCTGAACTGGCGGCCGCCATCTGAGGGAGGGGGCCGGACATGGCACTCCTTCGCCAATGCCTGCTGGAGCTGAGGGCGGCCGCTGAGGCACGTGCTGAGCGCTCGCCATTGCAGGCGCCGACTGGCTCGACGTGGCCATGTCCGCCGGTGCCGGCGCGTGACGGCAGTCCATGGGAAAGGTGCGTGACGCTGGAGGCGGCATCCCTGCGGCGTGTGTCCAGACAGGACTAACCGGCCAGCGGCCGTCTTCCAAAGGGTTTTCCCCGGGCGCATGCTGCTTCATTTCAATCGGCGAAATTGCGGTCTTCCGGTCGAGCGCCTCCGGGTCAATACTCGCCCCAGGAGACCAAACATGACCCTCGAGTGGCCGGGCGCCATCGCCAGCACCAAAGTGACAGCGCCTCGCGCGGCTCGGCGGCTCGTGCCGCGCGAAGGGTTGCTGGCGCGCCTGGTCGGGGCGCGCAACCAGCGCTGCGTGGTCATCCAGGCGCCTGCAGGAAGCGGCAAGACCAGCTCGCTGGTCGCATGGCTGCAGGCGCTGGTGCCCTTCGATGTCGACGTGGCCTGGCTGTCGATCGCTCCCGAGGACAACGACCTGCCGCGCTTTCTGCGCTGCCTCCTTGCCAGCATCGCGGAGGTGGACGTCGACCTGGTGGGCGAGGCCTCGCTGCTGGTCGACACCGATGTGGACGAGGCGGCCGTCGAGCACTGCGTCATCTCCCTGGTGCAGGCCATCGCGTCGCGCCGGCGCTCGCTGATGCTGATGCTCGACGACCTGCACTGGCTCGACGACCCGCGCATCTTCCAGACGATTCAGTGGCTGCTCGACCATGCTCCGCCGCAATTGCATCTGGCGCTCGCCTCGCGCAGCGCGCTGCCCCTGTCGCTGGCGCGGCTGCGCGCGCAGGGCCAGCTGTCCACCTTCGACCTGCGCGACCTAAAGTTCTCTGCCGATGAATCGGAGAACTTCCTGCGCGAGCACCTGGGGCCGATCGAGACGCGCGAGGCACGCGCCCTGCATGAGATGACGGACGGCTGGGTGGCCGGCCTGCAGTTGTATGCGATGGATCTGAAGGGAAAGCGCGGGTCATCTCGCTCGCCGGTGCCCTTGTCGAACCCACGGGCCTTTGCCGCCTACTGCGAACGCGAGGTGCTGGACCAGCTCACGCCGGAAGACCTGCACCTGCTCACGCGCATGGCGGTGTGCCAGCGCTTCTGTGCTCCCCTGTGCGCGGCGCTGCTGGTGCAGCCCCACGCCGTGCCCCGGCTGATGGCGCGGCTCACGCAATTGGACAGCGACAACTTCTTCATCGTCCGCATCGAGGGACGCGACCGCGAAGCTTGGTATCGGCTCCATCCGCTGCTGCGCGAGGTTCTACTCGCGCGCCTGGCGCGCGAACCGGCCGAGGAGGTACGCGCGCTGCATGCCCTGGCCTGGCACTGGTTCGAGGAGAACGGGCCGGTCGACGAAGCGGTCCGACACGCGCTGCGGGTGAACGAGGCGAAGGCGGCGGCGGACATGGTGGAGGCCGTGGTGCGCGAGCTGCTCGCCTGCGGCGAGCTGGGCCGCCTGTCTGTTCTTTTGCGCCAGATACCGTCGCAAGAGCTGCGCATGCGCGGCAGCCTGCGCCTTGCGCAAGCCAACCTTCAGGTGTTCGCGCGCGACCTGCGTCCGCTGTCGCAGACCATCGCGCAGATCGATGCCGACAGTCAGGCCGGTGAGCTGCTGCTGGACCAATTGCAAAGCTACGAACTCCTGCTGCTGCGCGCCTGCCTGGCTCTGCACCTGGACGACACCGCGGCCCTGCAGGCCATGCTGCCCGCCATGGGGCGCGTTCCCGATGGGGCGGACGATCTTGCGCTGGCGGGCAGCAGCACGATCCAGGGCTGGGCGTACATCCACCTGGGCCGCTTCGAGCAGGCCCGCGACGTCCTGGCCGCCGGCGCAGCCGGCAGCGCCCGCCAGGTGCTGATTGCGCGCAGCCTGGGGGCCCTGAGCCACATGATGGAGGGCAGGGTCGTCGAGGCCGAGCGGGTACTGCGCGAGGTCTACGACGAGGCCGCGCATGGCGGACCGGCCTTTGCCGGCGTGGCCTGCACGGCTGCAGCACTCCTTGGCGACGTGCTGTACGAACTGGGAGAGGTTGAAGCTGCCTGCCGCTTGCTGGAATCCCGCATCGAGCTGATCGAACGCGTCACCATTCCCGATGCGGTGCTGCGTGCCTACGTGGTGCTGGCCATGGCGCACTGGCAGCAAGGCCGACGGCTGGAAGCCTTCGATGCGTTGGACCGCCTGGAAGACTTTGCCGACGTGCGCGGCCTGGACCGCCTGCACGCCCATGCGCTGCGCCTGCGGACCGGCTGGAATCTGCAGCAGGGAAAGTCCGACGCCGCAAAGGCCGGGGTGGCCCGCCTCGAGGCACTGGCGGCAGAGTACGCGGACACGCCTCCGCCCATACAGAGCGAGATCGAATGGTGCGCCGCGAGCGCGCGCGTGGCCTTGGCCTTGCAGCTGGGCGACTTCCATGCTGCGCTCGGCACGCTGGATGCGATGCTCGGGCGCGCCGAGAAGGCCGGCCGAGCACGCGCCATCGCACAGAACAGTCTGAAGCGGGCCTATGCGAACTGGCGGCTGGGGAAGACCGAGCGCGCACGCGCGGACCTGGTCGAAGCGCTGGTAGTCGGACGCCGGCTCGGTCTGGTACGGCGCCTGCTCGACGCCGCCCCCGAGTTCGCGGACCTGATTGCCGCGCTGTTGCGCGAGGACGACTTCGATCCGGTGCGCGCGTTCTACGTGCGCCAGCTCCTCGATGCGGCAAGCGCTGCGATCCTGGCGCCCGCTACGGTCGCGGCGACCGAGGGCGCCGAGCCGCTGAAGGAGCGGGAGGTCGAGATCCTGGAACTGCTGGCCCAGGCCCTGCCCAACAAGAAGATTGCCCGCGCGCTCGGCCTGTCGACGCAGACCATCAAGTGGCACCTGAAGAACATCTTCACGAAGCTCGGCGTGAGCAGCCGCGACGAAGCGGTTGCGCGCATGCGCGAGGTGCAGGCCCGCAAGGCGGCATCGCCCGCGGGCTGAACGCTTCAGGCGGTTCGCGCGAGCGCCTGATCCTGCTCGTTCTGCGCCTGCTGCAGCACGCGCCAAAGCACCTTGCCGGTGGGCGTCTTGGGCAGGCTGTCCACGATCTCCACCAGCCGTGGCGCCTTGTAGGCCGCCATGGTGTCGCGGGCCCACTCGATCAGCTGCTCGGGCGTCACCGTCGCGCGCGCCTCGGGCCGCAGGACGACGAAGGCCTTGACGGTCTCGCCGCGGCGCGAGTCGGCAGCGGCAATGACGCACGCCTCCTGCACGGCAGGGTGGCCGTACATCCACGATTCGACTTCACTGGGCCAGACCTTGAGCCCCGAGGCGTTGATCATCCGCTTGAGCCGGTCGACCACGTAGAAGTAGCCGTCCTCGTCGTGGTAGCCGATGTCGCCGCTGCGCAGGAACCGCTTTCCGTCGATCTCGATGAAGGCTTCGGCGGTGGCGTGCGGCATGTTCCAGTAGCCGTCGAACAGCGTTTTCGTGTGAAGGATGATCTCGCCATGCTCGCGGGGGCCGAGTTCGGCACCGCTCACCGGGTCGATCACGCGCGCATCGCTGTCAATCCACGGAACGCCCGCGCACTGGCGCCGCGGCGCGTGGGGCGGATTGACGTGCGAGGCGCTGCAGGTTTCCGTCATGCCATAGCTCTCGATCAGCGTCAGGCCGAAGCGCTGCTTGATCTCGTCGGCGACGGCTTGCGGGATGGGCGTCGCCCCCCCCAGGACGTAGCGCAGGGAGGACAGGTCGCGCGGCTTCTCGGCCAGGTGGGCGAGCACCTCCACGATCATCGGCGTCACGCCGCCCCAGACGCGCACGCGGCGCCGCTCGAGCAGCTCGACGGCGGCACCGGCGTCCCAGCGCGAGAGCTGCACCTGGGTGCGTCCGCCCGCGAGCAGCACGTTCATCATCGCCATGCCGCCCATGTGGTTCAGGGGCATGCAGGTCAGCTCGGTGTCGTCCTCGCCAAAGCCCATCCACGCGATGCGCTGATTGAGCGTCTGCACGAAGGCCCGGTGCGACATCATGGCGCCCTTGGCCTTGCCGGTGGTGCCCGAGGTGTAGGCGATCACGGCGAGATCCGCGCCGCGCGCGCTGGAGGGCAGGGGTGCGATGTCGGCCGCCAGCGCACCCATGAAGTCGTGCACCAGCGGATGGTTGCCCGGCTCGCGCGGCGCCAGCACGAAGTCGGGGATCGTCATGAAGGGGACGTCTTGCGGTCGGCCGGCCAGCTCGCTATAGGCACCGACCACCACGCCTTCGAGGGCACCGTCGTCCAGCAGCGGCTGAAGGCGGGGCAGGAAGTCCTGCATGGTGACGGCCACCCGCGCGCCGGAGTCGCTGGCGTAGTAGCGCAACTCGGCATCGGTGCTCATCGGGCTGAGCGCCACCACCGCTGCATCGCAGCGCAGGATGGCGTAATAGGCCATCACAAACTGCGGGCAGGGCTGCATGACTAGCAGCACCCGGTCGCCGCGGCGAACCTCCAGGTGCTGCTGCAGGTAGCCGGCCAGCGCCACGGCGCCATCGTGCAGCGTGCGGTAGGTGGTGTGGCGCCCGTAATAGTCGATGGCCGTGCGCTCCGGGTGGAGCTCCGCCCGCTGCGGCAGGTGGTCGAAGATGTTGCGCTCGGGCACGTCCAGGGTGTGCGGAACGCCGGCGGGCCAATGGGCGTGGTGCCTAGTCAACTGTGGCATGGGGAATCCTTGAGTCAGCTGCCGTTGCGTATGGCAGATCAGAAGCCGCCGCGGCCACCACCGCAGATCAGCGTCTGGCCCGTCACGTAGTTCGACTCGGGCAGGCACAGGATGTAGACCGCGCCGGCCGCTTCCTCGACGGTGCCCATGCGGCCGAGCGGAATTTCCTTGGCGGCGAGTGCGATCTTGTCTGCGGGAATGCCCACGCGGACGTCGCGACCGTCGACATTCACGGTCGTTTCCTGGGTGACGGCTTGCGTCAGGCGAGTCTCGACCGCACCGAAGGCGACGCAGTTGACGTTGACCTTCATGCGGCCCCATTCCTTGGCCAGCGCCTTGGTCATGCCCATCACGCCGGACTTGGCCGACGAGTAGTTGACCTGGCCCGCGGTGCCGCCGGTGCCCGAGGTCGACGAGATGTTGACCACCTTGCGGAACACTTCCTTGCCCGCTTCGGCCTCGGCCTTGCTGGCTTCGCGGAAGTGCGGCTGGGCGGCGCGCAGCACGCGGAAGGGCGCCTTCAGGTGGCAATCGAGGATGGCATCCCACTGCTCGTCGCTCATCTTCTGGATGACGTTGTCCCAGGTGTAGCCGGCGTTGTTCACGATGATGTCGAGCCCGCCGAAGCTGTCCAGCGCGGTCTTGACGACGCGGTCGCCGAAGTCGGCAGCGGTCACGTTGCCGACGCAGGCCACCGCCTCGCCGCCAGCCTGCTTGATCTCGGCCACCACTTCCTCGGCCGGTCCGGCGTCGAGGTCGTTGATGACGATGCGCGCGCCTTCACTGGCGAGCTTCAGGGCCACGCCGCGGCCGATGCCGCGGCCCGAGCCGGTGATGATGGCGACCTTGCCTTCGAGTTTTCTGTTCATTTGAGGTGTCTCTTGCTCAATGTGTTGGGTGGGATGGGACTCAGTCGACGGCGACCACGGCCTGCCCGGTGATCTTCACGTCGCCCTGCTGGTTGGCGACCTGCATGTCTATGCGCAGACGCGTCTCGCCGTCCTCTTCGAAGCGCTCGGCGACGACGCCGGTGCAGGTGGGCGCGTCATGGACGGCGGTGATGCCGGTGAAGCGCACGGTCAGGGAGCGCACGCGCTCCTGGCCGGCCCAGTCGGTGACCATGCGGCCCAGGTAGGCAGCCGAGAGCATGCCGTGCGCGAACACGTCGTCCACGCCGGCCGCGCGCGCGAAGTCGATGTCGATGTGCATGGGGTTGTGGTCGCCCGAGGCGCCGGCGTACAGCGCGAGCGTAGTGCGGGAGATCGCGGGCACCTGCAGGGTGGTCGTGCTGTCGCCCACCTGCAGGGCCTGGAGTTGTTGGAGGTCGATGGCCATCAGCTTGCCTTTCCCAGTTGGCGCTGCACGACGGTGGAGCGCAGATCGGCCACGTGCACGCCGTCCTGGTTGGTGACGCGGGTTTCCTTGATGAGGAATTCCAGCGCGCCGCCCTTCTTCTCGTAGATGTCGGCGATGCGCGATTCGAAGGTGAGCGACTCTCCCGCGCACACCGGCGCGTGGTAGGTGTAGGCCTGCTCGGCGTGCAGGATGCGCTTGAGCTCCATGCCCACCAGCTTGAGCACGTCGCGCGAGGGGAAGGCCTGCGTTTCCAGGCACGACATGTAGGTCGGCGGCACGCGCAGCGAGCGCAGGCCGGCCGACCGGGCGGCGTCGACGTCGGAGTAGATGGGGTCGGTCTCGCCGATCGCCTTGGCGTAGAGGCGCACCGCGCCTTCCTCGATGACGAGGGTGCGCCGGCCGAGGTCGGCGCCGATGAAGGACTTGTCGATCATGGGTGTCTGCCGGCCGCTCAGTTCTTGCCGTACAGCGTCACCACGCAGGCGCCGCCCAGGCCGATGTTGTGCTGCAGGCCGATGCTCGCGCCTTCGACCTGGCGCTTGTCCGCGGTGCCGCGCAGCTGGTGGGTGAGCTCGTAGCACTGGGCCAGGCCGGTGGCCCCCAGCGGGTGGCCCTTGGACAAGAGGCCGCCGGACGGGTTGGTCACCACCTGGCCGCCGTAGGTGTTGTTGCCGTCCAGCACGAACTTCATGCCTTCGCCGGTGGCGCAGAAGCCCAGGCTCTCGTAGGAGAGCAGTTCGTTCTGCGCGAAGCAGTCGTGCAGCTCGCACACACGGATGTCCTCGGGGCCGATGCCGGCCTTCTCGTAGACCTGCTGGGCGGCGGCGCGCGTCATGTGGTCGCCCACGTAGCTGATGAGCGACGGCGGGTCGAAGGATTCGACCGGGTCGGTGGTCATGGCCTGCGCCAGGATCTGCACGTCGGTGCGAAGGCCGTGCTTCCTCGCGAACTTCTCGGACACGATGATGGCGGCCGCGGCGCCGCAGGTGGGCGGGCAGGCCATCAGGCGGGTCATCACGCCGGGCCACATGACCTTGTCGGCCATCACTTCCTCGGTGGTGACGATCTTCTTGAACAGGGCCAGCGGGTTGTTGGCGGCATGGCGGCTGGCCTTGGCGCGGATCGCTGCAAAGGTCTCCATCGTGGTGCCGTACTTCTGCATGTGCTCGCGGCCGGCGCCGCCGAAGCCGCGCAGCGCCTGTGGAATCTCGATGTCCGAGGTCAGGCCGAACAGCACCGGCAGAAAGCGTTCGCGCGTGGGCGGGCGGTCGTCGTAGGGCGACTTGAGCGCGCCGGCCTGCATCTGCTCGAAGCCCAGCGCCAGCGCGCAGTCGACCTGGCCGCTTTCGACCGCGGCACGCGCCAGGAAGAGGGCGGTGGAGCCGGTCGAGCAGTTGTTGTTCACGTTGACGATGGGGATGCTGGTCTGGCCCACCTCGTAGATCGCGGTCTGGCCGCTGGTGGAGTCGCCGAAGACGTAGCCGGCGAAGGCCATCTGCACCTTGTCGTAGCTGATGGCGGCATCGGCCAGCGCCAGGCGCAGGGCCTCGGCACCCATCTGCGTGTAGCTCGGGCTCGCGCCGGGCTTGCTGAAGGGAATCATGCCGACGCCGGCCACAAGAACCTTGTTTGTCATATCTCTAACTCCTGTTGAACGCTGTATTTAGGTGGAACACCGCGGAACCGGCTCCGCCGGGCCGCTGGTGTTGCCCCCGGTGGGGGGTGGGCGGCCTACACGCAGTGAGGCCAACCTGGGGGAGAGTCAAAGCTTCCTTGCGATCAGCTCGCGCATCACTTCGCTGGCGCCGCCGGCAATGCGCTGGTAGCGCAGGTCGATGAACGCCCGGGCGATCGGGTACTCGACCATGTAGCCGTAGCCGCCGTGCATCTGCACCATGTCGTCCACGGCCTTCCACATCGCCTCGGTGGAATAGAGCTTGGCGATTGCCGCTTCCTGCAGCGTCAGCTTGCGCGCCATGTGCTCGCCGATGTAGTGGTCGACCAACAGGCGCGTGGCGACGGCCTGCGCCTTGATGTCGGCCAACTTGAACTTGGTGTTCTGGAAGTCCCACACCGTCTGGTCGAAGGCCTTGCGCTGCTTCACGTACTCGATGGTCAGGCCCAGCAGCCATTCGAGCTTGCTGGCCGCGGCGACTGCCATGAGCAGGCGCTCCTGGGCCAGTTCCTGCATGAGGTACTTGAAGCCCTGATTTTCCTCGCCCAGCAAGTTGCCGACGGGCACGCGCACATCGTCGAAGAAGAGTTCGGCGGTGTCGGCCGCGTGCAGGCCAACCTTCTCGAGCTTGCGTCCGCGGCGAAAGCCCGCGCGCTCGGCCTCGACCAGGATCAGGCTCACGCCCTTGGCGCCGGCCTGCGGGTCGGTCTTGCAGGCCAGCAGGATCAGGTCGCAGTTCAGGCCGTTGCTGATGAAGGTCTTGGCGCCGTTGATGACGTATTCGTCACCTTCGCGCCTGGCGCTGGTGCGCATCGCCTTGAGATCGCTGCCGCCACTGGGCTCCGACATGGCGATCGCCAGGATGGATTCGCCGGCGCAGATTGCAGGCAGCCACTTGCGCTTCTGTTCCTCGGTGCCCAGGCGCAGGATGTAGGGCGCGATGATCTCGGAGTGCAGGCCGAAGCCCAGGCCCGAGACGCCGCAGCTGGACTGGGCCTCCGCCAGCACGGCCGCATGGCCGAAGTCGCCGCCGCCGCCGCCGTACTCGACCGGGATGCTGGTGCACAGCAGGCCCTCGCGGCCGGCCTTGCGCCAGGTCTCGCGGTCCACGCGGCCGGCACGGTCCCAGTCGGCTTGGCGCGGGAGGCATTCACGCTCGAAGAAGCGCTGTGCCGTGTCGCGAAACTGCTCGTGGTCCTCGCGGTAGACCTTGCGTTGAATTTCCATGGAATCCTCTTGGCAGATGTGGTGTCACGGCGGCATGGCGTCATTTGCGCAGGCGGCCGGCATGCATGTCATGGTCGCGCGAGGCCCGGGGCCGGTCACCACTCCCGTGGAGTGGAAGAGCCCGTCAGCGGCGCAGGCCCAGCAGTTCACGGGCCACCACCCAACGGTGCACCTCGCTGGGCCCTTCGTAGATGCGCATCAGGCGCGTCTCGTTGGCCATCTGCTGCAGCGGCAGTTCCTTGGTCATGCCCATGGCGCCAAAGGCCTGCATCACGTGGTCGATGATTTCCCAGGCCATCTCGGTGGCGTAGACCTTGATCATCGAGACCTGGCTGCGCGCTTCCTCGCCACGGTCGATGCGGGCGGCGGCCTCGTAGGTCATGAGGCGGCAGGCGTGGATGCGGGTGGCCGCGTCGGCGATCCACCACTGGATGGCCTGGCGTTCGGCCAATGGCGCGCCGAAGGTGCTGCGCTGGGGCGCGTATTCGCACAGCATGTCCAGCGCGCGCTGCGCGCGGCCGATGCACCAGGCGGCCATCTGCACGCGGCGGCTGCTCAGGCGCGCCTGCATCGGTGCGAAGCCCGAGCCCTCCTTGCCCAGCAACTGGCCGCCACCGATGCGGCAGTTGTCGAAGCTCACCTCGAAGGTCGAGTGGCCGCCGATCATCGGGATGCGCCGCTCGACGGTGAAGCCGGGCGTGCCCTTGTCCACAATGAAGGCAGAGATGCCGCCGCGCGCGCCTTTGGCCTTGTCGGTGACGGCCAGCACGATGGACCAGTCGGCGCGGTCGGCGCGGGTGATCCAGATCTTGCGGCCGTTGAGCACCCAGCCGTCGCCGTCGCGCTCGGCTCGGGTCTTCATGCCGGCAGGGTCGGCGCCGGCGCCAGGCTCGGAGATGGCCATGGCCGAGACAGTCTCGCCGCGGGCGTAAGGCGCCAGGTAGCGCGAGCGCTGGTCGTCGTTGGCGCTGAGCATCAGCATGCGCAGGTTGGGCGAATCGGGCGGCAGCTCGTAGGGCGTGATGGTCTTGCCGAACTCCTCGTTGACGCCCACCATCGCCGTGACGGGCATGTCGGCACCACCCATCTCGGTGGGGGCATCCAGACCCCACAGGCCCAGTTCCTTCGAGAGCGCGTCGAGCCGCTGGTGTTCCTCCGGCAGCAGGGCGAACTGACCGGTGGCGGCTTCGCGGGCCATGGCGCCCGCTTCCAGGGGCAGCAGCTCGTCGCGCACGAAGCGGGCGACAAGGTCCTTGAGCATCTGGTGGTCTTCGTCGAGTTCGAAGTTCATGGTGTGTCTCTTTTCAGTCTTAGCGGTGGGGGAGGGTGCGCGGCATCGCGATGCCGGCTTCGCGCAGCACCTCCTGGGTGTGCTCGCCGAGCGTCGGCGCATGGCGGCGAAGCGTGGCGGGGGTCTTGTGGAACAGGGTGGCGGGACGCAGCTCGCGGATCGCGCCTTCGCTCGGATGCACCGTGGGCTGGAACAGGCCGACTGCTTCGAGCTGCGGGTGCCGCAGCAGGTCGTCGAGTCGGCAGATCTCGGTGGCGGGGATGTCGAGCCGCTCGCACAGCGCCAGCCAGTCGGCGCTGGGTCGCGTGGGCGTGAGCTCGGCCAGGCAGGCGTAGAGCTGGCGGATGTGCCTGTTGAGCTGCTCGCGGCTGGACAGGTCGTAGGCGCGGGCGATGTCCTCGCGCCCCACGGCATCGAAGAAGGCGCTCCAATGGCGGCCGGTGTAGGGCAGCAGGCTGATCCAGCCGTCGGCCGTGGGCACGGGGCGGCGGCCGCCGCCGAGCAGGCGCGCATAGCCCGCCGGGGCAGTCGAGCCGGGGAAGCTGATGCCACCCATGTGCTCGGCCAACACGAAGGCGGCCATGGTCTCGAGCATCGGCACCTCGACGTATTGGCCCTCGCCGCCGCGCTCGCGGTGGAGCAGGGCAGCCATCACAGCGTTGGCCAGTGCCAGCCCGCAAACCTTGTCGGCGATCAGGCTGGGCAGGTAGCGGGGTGCGTCGCCGTCGACGGCGCCGAGGCCCACCATGCCGCAGGCCGCCTGGATGATGTCGTCGAAGGCGGGGCGGTCGCGCCAGGGGCCGCCCTGGCCGAAGCCGGTGGCGACGCAGTAGACGATCTTCGGGTTGAGGGCGGCCACCGCCTCGTAGCCGAAGCCCAGGCGTTCGATGGCGGCCACGCGCATGTTGTGCACTACCACGTCGGCGCCCGCGATCAGCGTGCGCAGGGCGGCGGCATCGTCTTCCTGCTTGAGGTCGAGCACCACCGAGCGCTTGTTGCGGTTGAGCGCCAGGTAGATCGAGCTCATGCCCGGGTGCAGCGACACGCCGTTGGCGCGCATCAAGTCGCCTTCCGGCGGCTCGACCTTGATCACGTCGGCGCCGAAGTCGGCGAGCGTCTGCGTGGCCAGCGGGCCGAGCACCACGGCCGTCAGGTCGATGACGCGGATGCCGTCGAGCGGTCCGGCGAGTGTGTGTTCGCTCATGGCATCAGCTCCGGGTGAAGTTGGCCGGGCGGCGCTCGGCCATGGCGGCCACGCCTTCGCGGAAGTCCGCGCTGCCCATCTGTCCGACCTGGATCTCGCGCTCGCGCCGGTTCACCTCGGCGATGCGCTCGGCCAAGCCCAGGCGCAGCGAGGCGCGCGTGCTTTCGACGGCCGTCGGGCTGGACTCGGCGATCTCGGCGGCCAGTGCCAGGGCGCGTGCGAGCACTTCGGCGTCGGCCACCAGGTCGTCGGCCAGGCCGATGCGCTGCGCTTCGACGCCGTCGATGCGGCGGCCCGTGAAAAAGAGCAGGGCGGCCTGCTGCTCGCCGACCAGCCGCGGCAGCGTGAGCGTGAGGCCGAAGCCGGGATGGATGCCCAGGCGGTTGAAATTGGCGGCGAGGCGCGCGGACGGGCCCACCACGCGAAAGTCGGCCACCACCGCCAGGCCCAGCCCGGCGCCGATCGCCGCGCCCCGTACGGCCGCCACGATGGGCTTGCGCGTGCGAAAGAGGCGCATGGCCTGTTCGTAGAAGGGGGCGGGGTCGGGCGTGCCCTGCGCGGCGCCGCCGAAGTTGGCGCCCGCGCAGAAAGTCTTGCCGGCTGACCACAGCACGATGGCGCGGCAGTCGTCGTCGGCATCCAGTGCCTCGAGCTGGTCGGCCAGGCGGGTGACGAAGTCGATGTCGATGTAGCCCGGGGCCTGGCGCCGCATCTCGATGCTGGCGACGTGGCCGGTTCGGGTCAGGCAAAGGTCGGGGGTGCTGGTCATTAGGGTTGTCTCAGTGTCGGCAGGGCCTTCTCGTGCAGCGCCGCCTGGGGGTCTTGGGTGCGCAAAGTTTGGTGTGGCGAAGGTCTTCTCGCCATGGTCAAATTTCGCTTTTCGAAATTGCGAGCGAGCAGCGCATGGCCTCTTCAAACGCTTCGACCCAGGCTTCGACGCGCACCCTGACCCGGCAGAGCGGTACCTTCACGCGTTCGACCGCCGGCAGCCAGTCGCTGGTGCGCGGCCTCGCGCTGCTGCGCGCCTTCCTGCCGAGCGTGCCGGCGCTCAGCAATGCGGAACTGGCCGAGCGCACCGGCCTGCCGCGGTCCACCGTCAGCCGGCTGACGAACTCGCTGGTGGGAGCGGGCTTCCTGGTGCATGAGGCGCAGACCGGCGCCTACCGGCTCGCCCCCGTGCACCTGAGCCTGGGCGTGGCCTTTCGGCAGACCAAGTCGGAACTGGGGCTGGCCCTGCCACTGATGCGCAAGGTCGCCGTGGCCGAGAAGATCAATGTTGGCCTTTCCACACCCGACGGGCTGTGGATGGTGTACCTGGAGACATTGCGCGAGAGCCGCGGGCCGGTGCAGCGGCAGGTGACGGCGGGCATCCGGCTGGCGATCGAGTCGAATTCGCCAGGCCATGCTTACCTGGCCGCGCTCGACGCACGCTCGCGCCAACGCATCCTGAAAGCGCTCGGGGCTCAGTACGGCGCGCGCTGGCCCGCATTGCGCAAGGCGATCGACAAGTCGCTGGCCTGCCAAGTTAGCTTGGGCTATTGCCGCTCGGACGCCATCCCCGGCATGTCGGCCATCGCAGCCGGCCTGCGCGCGCCGGACCGCACCTTCTACGCCATCAACTTCAGCCTCTCGGCCAAGGACGGTGACAACGAAGCGCTGGTGCAGCGCTGTGCACCGGTGCTGCGCAAGCTGGTGGACGATGTGCAGCGCGCGTGGGATGAGATGGCCCGGGTGCAGGTGCCCGCCGGGGTGGCCTGAGCGCAGGCGCAACGACAAACGACAATTTCGATCACCGAAATTGGGCTGTGGAAGCGCCGCGACCTTGGGCGAATACTGGGTGCAAACAGGAGACAAAGACATGCACCACCCGACCGATCTTTCGCGCCGCCGACTGCTTTGCAGCATCGCCGGTGGCGGCCTGGGCTCCCTGGCCGGAACCTTGCCCTTCGCCGCCCGCGCACAGAACAATTTCCCGTCGCGCCCGATCCGCATGGTGGTGGCCTTCAATCCGGGCAGCGGCTCGGACACGCAAGCGCGCGTCATTGCGCAGGTGCTCAGCGAGAGCATCGGACAACCGGTGGTGGTCGACAACAAGGCGGGCGCCAACGGCATCGTCGCGGTGCAGACGGTGCTCAACGCGCCGGCCGACGGCTACACCGTGCTCTTCGGCAGCAACTCGACCTTTGCGATCAACGCCGCGCTGATCCGCAACATGCCCTACGACCCGATCGCCGACTTCACGCCCCTGAGCCTAATCAGCAGCCAGTACTGCATGGTGCTGGTGCCGGCCGATTCGCCCTACAAGACGATGGCCGACCTGATCGCCGATGCGCGCAAGCGCCCGGGCGCGCTGAACAACGGCGCGGGATCGCCGGGCTACAACCTGTGGTCCACCTGGCTCAACGAACTCGCGGGCATCAAGACGGTCAACATCCAGTACAAGGGCGCCGGGGAAGTGGTCAGCGCACTGCTGGGCAAGCAGGTGGACTATGCGGTGGCGGTCATCGGCCTGGAGATGATCCGGTCCGGCAAGCTGCGCGCCCTGGCCGTGAGTGGCCCCAAGCGCATGCCCTCGCTGCCTGAGGTGCCGACCATGGCCGAGGCCGGCGTGCCCGAGTTCCAGGCCTTCGTCTGGACCGCGCTGGGCGTCTCGACCAAGACGCCGCAACCCATCGTGCGCCAACTGGAAGCCGCCGTACTGAAGGCGGCAAGGTCGCAGGCCTCGCTCGACTTCCTGCAGAAGCAGGATGCGTCGCCGATGGCCGGCGGCCCCGAGCAGATGCGCAACTTCCAGCGCGAGGAAATCCAGCGCTGGAAGCGGATCGTGGCGGCCAACGGCATCGAGCTGCAGTAGGGCTCGGCCATGCTCAACCAAAGCCCTCCGCAAGTCGGCGGCCTGGAAAAGAGCGACCCCGTACCGGCCGCCGGGCTGGCGGTCGATCGGCTCGAGCCCTTCCTGCATCGGCAACTGCCGGGCCTGCGCGGCCGCATGCGCATCGAAGCCATCGGCGGTGGGCAATCCAATCCCACCTACTTCCTCTGCTTCGACAATCGCCGCATGGTGCTACGCAAGAAGCCTGCAGGTGATGTCCTGCCTTCGGCCCACGCGGTGGACCGCGAATACCGGGTCATGCAGGCGCTCGCGTCCACGCCGCTGCCGGTGCCGCCTGTGGTGCTCTACCACGCGGAGCCCGACATCGTGGGCACCCCGTTCTACCTCATGGAGCGCGTCGAGGGCCGCGTCTTCCAGGACAGCCGACTGCCGGGCATGTCGCCCGACGGGCGCCGCGCCATCTACCTGGCCATGGCCGATACGCTCGCGATGCTGCACGGAGTGGACTGGCGCGCCGCGGGCCTTGGGGACTTCGGCCGCGAGGGCGGCTTCTTCGCACGCCAGTTGCGCCGCTGGCAGCAGCAGTGGGCGCTGTCCAAGACGCGCGAGAACCCGGCCATCGACGAGCTGCTGGCCTGGTTGGGCGAGCACCTGCCCGCCGATGACGAGACCACACTCACGCATGGCGATTTCAAGCTCAACAACCTGCTGTTCCATCCGACGGAGCCGCGCGTGGTGGCAGTGCTCGACTGGGAACTCTCGACCCTGGGCCATCCGCTGGCCGATGTGGCCTTCAATACGGTGGCCTGGCGCACGCTGCCCAGCGAGTTCGGCGGCATCCGCGGGCTGGACCTGGCGGCGCTGGGCATTCCATCGGAGCACGAGTATCTGGCCCACTACTACCGCCGCGCCGGCCGCGACGCGGCCCGCCAGGCCACGCCTTTCCACTGGGCCTTTGCCCTGATGCGCTGGGCCGTGATGTTCGAGGGCATCGCGGCACGCGCCGCGCGCGGCAACGCCGTGGCCGAGAACGCGGCCGAGGTGGGGCAGATGGCGCGCGCGCTGGCTCAGCGCGGGCTCGAGGCCATCCGTACCCCGGCTCCCCATTTCTGAAACTTGCCGACGGGAGACGATCTTGGAATTCCAGTACAGCGAAGACAGCCTGCAGATGCAGCGCACCGTGCGACAGTTCATGGAGCGCCACGTGCTACCGCGCCATGCCGAGTTCGAGCGGGTCGCGGCCACCAGGGCCTATCCGACGGCCGTCGTCGAGCCGCTGAAGACCTCGGCGCGCGAGGCGGGTCTGTGGAACCTGTTCCTGCCGGGGCTGCGCGAGGACGAGCCGGGCACACGGCTTGGCAACATGGAATACGCGCCGCTAGCCGAGATCATGGGGCGCATCCCCTGGGCGTCCGAGGTGTTCAATTGCAGCGCGCCCGACACCGGCAACATGGAACTGCTACACCTGTTCGCGACGACCGAGCAGCGCAAGCGCTGGCTCGTGCCGTTGCTCGATGGCGAAATCCGATCCTGCTTCTCCATGACCGAGCCCGACGTGTGCTCGTCCGATGCCACCAACATCGAGACCAGCATCAGGCGCGAGGGCGACGAGTACGTCATCAACGGCCGCAAGTGGTTCACGACCGGCGCGCTGCACCCGAATTGCAAATTCGCCATCGTCATGGGCGTGACCAACGACCAGCCCGATGCACCGCGGCATGCCCGCCATTCGATGGTCATCGTGCCACTGGACACTCCTGGCTTTCGCATGGTGCGCGACGTGCCCATCATGCATCACCACGCGCCCGAAGGGCATTGCGAAGTGAGCTACACCAACGTGCGCGTGCCGGTGGCCAACCTGCTGGGCGAAGAGGGCGCCGGCTTCGCGCTGGCGCAGGCGCGCCTGGGGCCGGGCCGGGTGCACCACTGCATGCGCACCATCGGCCAGTGCGAGCTGGCGATGGAGCTGATGTGCGAACGCGCGCTGACGCGCCGCGCCTTCGGCAAGCACCTGGGGGACTTCTCGAACGTGCAGGACTGGATCGGACATTCCCGCGTCGAGATCGACCAGGCGCGTTTGCTCGTGCTGCAGGCGGCTTGGAAGATGGACACTCATGGCAACAAGGCGGCCCATGTGGACGTCTCGGCCATCAAGCTGGTGGCCGCACAACTGCAGACCCGCGTGGTCGACCGGGCCATGCAGGTGTTCGGCGCCATGGGCATCACACCCGACACACCCCTGTCCTACCTGTGGTCCTGGGGCCGGGCCATGCGCTTCTTCGACGGGCCCGACGAAGTCCACCTGCGCACAGTGGCGCGCGCGGAGTTGTCGAAGGCACGCGAAAACCTCGGCTCGACGGCGGTTTACTATGCCGCGCACTGAGAAGAGGGAGAGAACCTGCGCAAACCTGCGGGTTCCTCTATCATTTTCCGGTATTTAGGAACCCGCATCGAAGGAGCGCCCTATGGAACTGTCGAATGGCCGGAGTAAGAGCACGCCAGCAGGGCGAATCCTGAGGGTGATCGGGGCGGCGCTCGTCGCGCTGGGTCTCGGAGCGTTCGCGGAGTCGACCGCGCAGGCACAGACGCCGGGCAAGAAACCCAACATCGTCGTCATCATGGCCGACGACGTCGGCGTGTGGAACGTCAGCGCCTACCACCAGGGAATGATGGGCGGCCGCACGCCCAACATCGACCGCATCGGCAAGGAGGGCGCAAGGTTCACCGACTACTACGGCCAGCAGTCCTGCACTGCAGGCCGTGCCGCATTCATTCTTGGCCAGACGCCCTTTCGAACCGGGCTGCTGAAGGTCGGGCTGCCGGCGGCCAAGCAAGGCCTGCAGGACAAGGACCCGACCATCGCCGAGTTGCTCAAGCCCCACGGCTATGCCACCGCCCAGATCGGCAAGAACCATTTGGGCGACCGCAACGAGTACCTGCCGACGGTGCATGGCTTCGACGAGTTCTACGGCATCCTCTATCACCTCAACGCGATGGAAGAGCCCTACCAGGCGGATTATCCGAAGGACGCGAAATTCAGGGCCATGTTCGGGCCGCGCAACATCGTCGATTCCAAGGCGAGCACGACCGACGACGCGAGCACCGACCCACGCTGGGGCCGGGTGGGCCGGCAGACCATCGCCGATGGCGGACCGCTGCCACCGGGGCCGAATATGGATGCCGCGGCCAAGACCAACATGCAGGACGTCGACGACGTGCTGGTGCAGCGCTCGCTCGACTTCATGGACCGTTCGGTCAAGGCCGGCAAACCCTTCTTCTTGTGGCACAACAGCACGCGCATGCACTCCTTCACCCATCTCTCGCCCAAGTGGGAGAACAAGAGCGGCTACGGGCTCTACGCGGACGGCATGGCGCAACTGGACGACATCGTCGGTTCGCTGCTAAAGAAAATCGACGCGCTGGGCATCGCCGACAACACGATCGTGGTGTTCACCAGCGACAACGGCGCCGAGACCTTCTCCTGGCCGGACGGCGGGAACACGCCGTTCCGTGGCGAGAAGGGAACGACTTTCGAAGGAGGATTTCGGGTGCCGATGGTGGTGCGCTGGCCGGGCACCGTCAAGCCGGGGCTGGTCGTCAACGAGATCATGGCTGGCGAGGACTGGATGCCGACGCTGCTGGCCGCCGCAGGCGAACCGGACGTGAAAGAGAAGCTTCTCAAGGGCATCAAGGTGGGTAGCAAGAGCTTCAAGAACCATCTGGACGGCTACAACTTCATGCCCTACTTCAAGGGCGAAGTCGACAAAGGTCCGCGCCACGAGATGTTCTACTTCACCGACAACGGCGATCTGAACGCCGTGCGCTATGACGACTGGAAGATCACCTTCAAGACCATCAAGGGCAATCTGCTCACCGGCAGCGTCGAGTCGACCAACGTTCCGTGGGTGACCAACCTGCGGCAGGATCCATGGGAACGCTACCAGGAGCAATCGCTGTCGTATGGGCGCTGGTGGGGTGACAAGCTTTGGACGCTGATTCCCAGCGGCGTCATCGTCGGCGAGTTCCTGGCGACGTTCAAGGAGTTTCCGCCCAGCCAGCTGTCCGCCACCACGGGCATCGAACGGGCACTGCAGACCATCCAGGCGGGCAGCAAGGGCGCCGGCGGCTGATGGTCGGCCGGCGGAGTCATCGCCGCGCGGCCGTTGCCTGAGGAGCCCCCCGCCGCCCCTCACCGTGGGTGGTGGTCGCAAGTCTGTCGAATCCGTACCGTTGCTGTCTCGCGCCGGACCGTCCGGCCGGTACATAACGGAGACAGACATGAAGAGCATCCTTGCAACGCTGGGCCTGGCCCTGGCCCTGCCCGCTGCGCTGGCCCAGCCCCAGGGCGTCACCAAGAACGAGATCGTGGTCGGAACGATCCAGGACCTGTCCGGCCCGGCGGCGGGCCTGGGCAAGCAGGCGCGCTTTGGCATGCAGATGCGCGTGGACGAGATCAACGAGCAGGGCGGCATCCACGGCCGCAAGATCCGCCTCTTGGTGGAGGACTCTGCCTACGATCCGCGCAAGGCGGTGCTGGCGGCACAGAAGCTGGTCAATCAGGACGGCATCTTCGTGATGGCCGGGCACTTCGGCACCGCAGGCAACGTGGCCGTGATGCCACTGCTGCTCGAAAAGAACATCGTGAACTTCATGCCGCTGACCGGCGCGCGCGAGATGTACGAACCGGCGCACAAGCTGAAGTACGCCATGCAGCAGTCGTACTACGACCAGCTTTCCGTGGTCGTTCCCAAGCTGGTCAAGGAAAAGCAGGCCAAGCAGGTCTGCACGATGTACCAGGACGACGATGCCGGCCTGGAGATGTTCCGCGGCGCCGAAGCGGGTCTCAAGAGCATCGGCATGCAGTTCGCGGAGAAGACAACCTACAAGCGCGGCGCCACCGATTTCTCTTCGCAGGTGGCACGCATGAAGGCAGCGAACTGCGACTTCGTGGTGCTCGGTACCATCATCCGCGAGACCGTCGGCGCGATGGCCGAGGCACGCAAGAATGACTTCAACCCGACCTTCCTGGCGTCGGTGGCTGCGTACAGCGACCTGATCCCCAAGCTGGGCGGCAAGGCGGTGGACGGGCTCTATGCCGGCATGGCTTCGCAGAACCCGTACGTGGACGACAGCTCGCCGGCATTGCGTGCCTGGGCCACCAAGTACCAAGCCAGCTACCACGAGGATCCCGCCGTGACCTCTGCCTACGGCTACATCGCGATGGACCTGTTCGTGAAGGGCGCGCAGAAGGCGGGCCCGGACCTGAGCACCGAGACGCTGGTGAAGGCGATGGACAGCCTGAGCGTGCCGCCGGACATCTTCGGCACCGACACGCTGAGCTTCTCGCCGACCAAGCGCCTGGGTAGCGATTCCGCGCGCCTGTCGCAGTTGCAGGACGGCCGCTGGAAGGTGGTGTCCGACTACGTCAAGCCCGCGCGCTGATCGGACAGCCATGCTCTCACTCCAGATCCTGGTCAGCGGGATCGCGCAGGGCTGCATCTACGGATTGATCGCCCTGGGCTTCGTGCTGATCTACAAGGCCACCGAGACCGTGAGCTTCGCTCAGGGCGAGCTGATGATGCTCGGCGCCTTCGCGGGCCTAGCGCTTACCACTGCTTTCGGGCTGCCCTTCTGGCTGGCGCTGCCAGCGGTAGTGGTGGCCATGGCGGGCTTCGGCATCGCCATCGAGCGCGTGGCGATCCGCCCGGTGCTGGGCCAGCCCGCCTTCTCGATCGTGATGCTCACCATCGGCCTGGGCTACATGGCGCGTGGCGCGATCACGATGCTGCCGTCCATCGGCACCGACACCCACCCGCTCGCGGTGCCCTACAAGGGCGCAGTTCTGCGCCTGGGCGGCATGACCTTTGCGGCCGAGCACCTCATGGTGATCGGCGCTACCGCACTGCTGTGCCTCGGCCTGTACCTGATGTTCAGCCGCAGCCGCATCGGCACCGCGATGCAGGCCAGCTCGCAGAATCAGCTAGCGGCCTACTACATGGGCATCCCGGTCAAGCACCTCAACGGCCTGGTCTGGGGCCTGGCCGCGGCGGTGGCGGCGGTGGCCGGCCTGCTGCTGGCGCCCATCACCTTCGTGCACGCCAACATGGGCTTCATCGGCCTGAAGGCCTTCCCGGCCGCGGTAGTCGGCGGCTTCGGCAGCCTGCCGGGCGCCATCGTCGGTGGCCTGCTGGTGGGCGTGGTCGAGGCCTTTGCCGGCTTCTACCTGCCCGAGGGCCTGAAGGATGTCGCGGCCTACGTCGTGGTGCTGCTGATGCTGATCCTCAAGCCCAACGGGCTGTTCGGCGAAACGTCCCTCAAGAAAGTCTGACCGTGCGCTTTATCTTCAAGACCGACTACGACCAGGACATCAACCTGGCCAAGCACGGCGGGCACGTCTTCTGGTACGGGGCGCTGCTCATGGCCTTGCTTGCAGCGCCATGGTGGCTCGGCCCCTACGGCCTGACGCAACTCAGCTTCGTACTGATCTATTCCATCGTGGGCCTGGGCCTGATGCTGCTGGCCGGCTACACGGGCCTGTTCTCGATGGGCCACGCAGCCTTTTTGGGCGTGGGTGCGTACATCGAGGCCAAGCTTTCCGCAATGGGCTGGCCCTTTCCGGCTTCGGCGGCGGCCGCGGCTTTGCTCTCGGCGGGCGCAGGCGTGGTGGTGGGGCTGCCCGCGCTGCGCATCAAGGGCATCTACCTGGGCATCGCGACGCTCGCCTTCGGCGTGATCGTCGAGGAGGTGTTCGCGCGCTGGGAAAGCATGACCGGGGGCAACGCCGGCATGACAGTGACCACGCTGCAGGCCTTCGGCTGGAAGGCCGATACGGGAGCCGAGTTCTACTTCGTCTGCCTGGTCTGCTGCGTGCTCGCGACCCTGGGCGTGCTGAACCTGCTGCGCTCGCCGATCGGCCGGGCCTTCGTCGCGATCCGCGATTCGGAGATCTCGGCGCAGAGCATGGGCATCCGGCTGGCGCAGTACAAGACGCTGGCTTTCGCCGTGTCCGCAGCACTGGCAGGGCTGGGCGGCGCGCTCTACGCGCACCAGATCCGCTTTCTCTCGCCCGACCAGTTCGGCATCTCGCAGTCGATCGACCTGCTGCTCCTGGTGGTGATCGGCGGACTGGGCTCGATCCACGGCGCCTTCCTGGGCGCGGTGTTCCTGATCGCCATGCCGCAGGCGATCTCGGCCGCCAAGGACCTGCTGCCTGCGGCCCTGGCCCAGGCGCCGGGACTGCAGGCCTTCGTCTACGGCGCGGTCCTGGTCGGCTTCGTGCTCTTCGAGCCGATGGGCCTGAACGGGCGCTGGGTCAAGGTGCGCACCTGGCTGCAGCTCTTCCCCTTCTACCGCCGCGGCATGTTCAGCCGCCAGAAATCCTTCCAGAAATCGGAGCGCGTGCGATGAGCGCCGGCCATTCTTCCAGCGCCCCGCTGCTCTGCGTGCGGGACCTGTGCGTGCAGTTCGGCGGCGTGCGCGCCGTCGACGGCGTCAGCTTCGACGTGCAGCGCGGCGAGGTGTTCACCCTGATCGGCCCCAACGGCGCCGGCAAGACCACGGTGTTCAACCTTATCAGTCGCATCTACCGGGCGAGCCTGGGCAGCATCGAGTTCGAGGGCCGGGCGCTCGGCGCGGTCGCGCCGCATGCGGTGGCCGTCCGGGGCATTGCGCGCACCTTCCAGAACATCGAGCTGTTCGAGCACGCCACCGTGCTGCAGAACCTGCTGATCGGGCGCCACGTGCACCAGCGCCATGGCTTCTGGAGCCAACTGGTGTTCACCCCGTCGCTGCGGCAGGCGGAGCGCGAGACGCGCCGCAAGGTGGAGGAGGTGATCGAGTTCCTCGACCTGCAGCACTACCGCGACACCCTGGTTGCCGGCCTGCCTTACGGCGTGCGCAAGGTGGTCGAGCTGGCGCGCGCGCTGGCCACCGAGCCCCGGCTGCTCCTGCTGGACGAGCCCTCCTCGGGCCTGAACGTCGAGGAGACCAGCGACATGGCCTTCTGGATCCAGGACATCCGCAGCGAGCTGGGCATCACGGTGCTGATGGTCGAGCACGACATGGCGCTGGTCTCGAAGGTCTCCGACCGCGTGCTGGCGATGGCGCAAGGCAAGGTGCTGGCGCTGGGCACGCCCGGCGAGGTGCAGGCGAACCTCGCGGTGATCGAGGCCTACCTCGGCACGGCCGGCGAGGCGGAATCGCTGCGCCGGCCCAAGCCGCTGAAACCGCAGCAGGCTCAGCCCGAGGGCAGGGCGATCGCCCCCACCAAGGGCATCCTGGAGTTCGCGCGATGAGCGATGCCATCCTCACCCTCTCGAATGTAGAGAGCGCCTACGGCCCCGTGAAGGCCATCCGCGGCGTCAGCCTGCAGGTGCGCAAGGGCGAGATCGCCACCGTGCTCGGTGCCAACGGCGCCGGCAAGTCGACCATCCTCAAGACCGTCTCCGGCATCCTCGACCCGCGCAAGGGCCGCATCGCGTTCGACGGCCACGACATCACCGCGCGCGACCCGGCCCACATCGTGCGCCTGCGGCTGTGCCACGTGCCCGAGGGCCGCGAGGTGTTCCCGCTGCTGTCGGTACACGACAACCTGATGATGGGCGCCTACACCCGCGCCGACCGCGACGGAGTGGCACGCGACCTGGAAACGGTACTGGGCTACTTCCCCATCCTGAAGGAGCGCGCGCGCCAGCCAGCCGGGCTGCTCTCGGGCGGACAACAGCAGATGCTGGCCATCAGCCGCGCGCTGATGGCGGATCCGCGCCTGATCCTGCTCGACGAGCCGAGCCTGGGCCTGTCGCCTAAGCTCACCAAGGAGATCTTCGAGATCGTGGTGCGCATCAACCGCGAGCGCGGCACCACCATCCTTCTGGTCGAGCAGAACGCGCAGATGGCGCTCAACGCGGCCGACCACGGCTACGTGCTTGAGAACGGCCGCATCGTCATGGAAGACCGCTGCGAGGTGCTGCGCGAGAAGGACGACATCAAGGAGTTCTACCTGGGCATGAAGCAGGCGGGGGTGCGCGCAGAGCGCCGTTGGAAAACCAAGAAGAACTGGCGCTGAGGAAAGAGGCGAAGCTATGACAAATTCAAGAGACAAGAGCGCGCCGGCACTGGACGCGACCGTACCCCTGGTTCCCGGCGAGACGATGACCGAGTTGTTCTGGAACGCCGTCGCGCAGCGCGGCGACCGCGATTTCATGCGCGAGAAGGAGCTGGGCGTCTGGCGCCGCTGGAGCTGGAACGAGACGGGCCAGGCGGCGCGCGAACTGGCGATGGGCCTGGTCTCGCTCGACTTCGCCCCGGGCGAGTGCGCATCGATCCTCGCCAACACGGTGGTCGAATGGGTGCTGGTCGACCTGGCGGTGTTGAGCGCAGGCGGCGTCTCCAACGGCATCTATCCGACCGATGCAGCCGGCCAGGTGGCGTACCTGTGCGCCGATTCGCGCACCACGGTGCTCTTCGTCGAGGACGAGGAACAGCTCGACAAGGCGCTCGAGGTGCGCGCCTCGCTGCCGCTCCTGCGCCACATCGTCGTGTTCGATACCAAGGGCCTGCAGCGCTACGAGGACCCGATGGTGATGAGCCTCGCGGCGCTGCGCACGCGCGGTGCCGCGTGGGATGCGGCGCATCCCGGCCTGTTCGACCAGCGCCGCGGCTGCCGCCGGCCGGGCGACCTCGCCATCCTCGTCTACACCTCCGGCACCACCGGCAAGCCCAAGGGCGCGATGCACAGCCACGCAGGGCTGCTCTATGGGACGCGGGCCACCCACGCCATGATGCCGCAGCGCGAAGGCGACCAGCGCATCTGCTTCCTGCCGCTGTGCCACATCGCCGAGCGCATGGCCGGCGAATACGTCGCCATCTGCGCGGGCTCGGTGCTCAACTTCGTCGAGAACCCGGAGACCGTGCCCGAGAACGTGCGCGAGATTGCGCCGACGGTGTTCCTGGCCGTGCCGCGCGTGTGGGAGAAGTTCTACTCGGCCGTGAGCCTCGCGGTTTCGGAGGCCGGCGCGGTGCAGCGCTGGGCCTATCGCCGGGCCCTGGGTATCGGCGAGCAGGTGGCGCAGCGGGTGCTGGCCGGGCAGGGCGCGGGGTTGTTGCTGAAGGCGCGCTTCGCGCTGGCGCGCTGGCTGGTGCTGGACAACGTGCGCCGGCTGATAGGCATCCACCGCGCGCGCTTTCTCGTCACCGGAGCGGCGCCCATCTCGCCCGACCTGGTGCGCTGGTACCTCGCGCTCGGCGTACCGATGATGGAAGTCTGGGGCCAGACCGAATCGGGCTGCGCCGCGACGGCGATGCCGGCTGGCAACATCCGGCCCGGCTCGATCGGCCGCGCCGGCCCGCACAACGAGGTCAAGCTCGACCCTGCCACCGGCGAACTGCTGGTGCGCGGGCCGAATGTCTTCATGGGTTATCTGAACCAGCCCGAGAAGACGGCCGAGACCATCGGGCCCGAGGGCTGGCTGCACACCGGCGACGTGGGCACGGTGGACGCAGATGGATTTTTCCGCATCACCGACCGCATGAAGGACATCATCATCACCGCCGGCGGCAAGAACGTGACGCCCAGCGAGATCGAGAACGAGTTGAAGTTTTCGCCCTACATCACCGACGCGGTAGTGATCGGCGACAAGCGGCCGTTCCTGTCGGCGCTGATCATGATCGACCACGAGAACGTCGAGAAGTACGCGCAGGACCACGACGTGCCCTTCTCGAACTACCAGAGCCTGACGCGCGCCAAGGAAGTGCAGGCGTTGATCCAGCGCGAAGTCGACAAGGCAAATGGCAAGTTTGCGCGCGTCGAGCAGGTGAGGGCTTTCCGCCTGCTGGAGACGCAGCTGGGCGCAGAGGACGAGGAACTGACGCCGACGATGAAGCTCAAGCGCAGCTTCGTGCAGACGAAGTACGCCGAGCTGATCAACAGGATGTACGTGGGCGGTTGAATTCTTCGGGGATCGAGTGCCGTCCTCCCATGCGGCATCGGGTCTTGTGTCGTTGCCCAATTTGAGCCAATCTTTGGCCCTTCGACCTTCCCGGCTCTGTGACGGGGGGCCTTGCCAAGCGAAAGACTTCGTGCGAACGAGTCAGGAGGGGTCAACATGCCTCATCTGTACGGCGCGCCCGGTGCGTGCGATCGAGGAGAACGGCGCCGCGGGAATCTGATGCTCCCGGTCATGCAGCTCTCGGCGTTGGCGTTGGCTGCGCAGGGAGCGCAAGCTGTTGAGTTCCATGCAATCCTGACCCGGCATTTCCATCCAATATTGACCCACCCTCTTTGCGAGCCTGGTGGCTCACGGTGTGGATAAGTTCTT
>NZ_FOUG01000024.1 GCF_900114785.1 Variovorax sp. OV329 | reverse complement strand
GCTCCTCACACAACAGGCCGGATACAAGGCAGCAGCCGACTTCTTCACAACACCGATGCGGGTTACTCCTCATAGCCGGGAGGCATCCATACAAGTTCCCATGAAGAGCCTGCTTTCGGCGCGGTTCGCACCCCTGGTCCTTTCGCTGGCCGCCTCCTGCACCTGGGCGCAGGGGGTGTCGCACCCGCCTGCGCCGGCTTCCGCCGCCGAGCGCGGCCGGATGATCGAGCGCGGCCGCTACCTGGTGCAGGTGGCCGGCTGCAACGACTGCCACACGCCCGGCTATGGCCAGGACAATGGCAAGGTGCCCGAGAAGCTCTGGCTCACCGGCGATGTCCTGGGCTGGCGCGGCCCCTGGGGCACCACCTATCCGAGCAACCTGCGCATCTACATCGGCCAGATGAGCGAGGCGCAGTGGCTGGACGTGGCCCGCCACTTCGAGCCCCGGCCGCCCATGCCCTGGTTCAATGTTCGCGCGATGAGCGACACGGACCTGCGCGCAATCTACCTCTACGTGGTCGCGTTGGGCCCGGCCGGCTCGCCCGCGCCGGCCTACGTTCCCCCTGGGCAAGCGCCGGCCGGCCCCTTTGTGCAGTTTCCGCAGTGATCCACCCGGACTGCCGGCTTCCCGCCATCCTTGTCGCGCACAATGCGCCCGCTACGCCGCGACAGGAGTGCGGCGTGCGCTCGGAAACAAGGAAACTCCAACATGCCGCAGTCCTTCCTTCGCGCCGCACGCTACTTCCGCGATGCCGTGCCCTTTCGCATCGTGCCGGCGATCATCACCACGCTGGTGCTGGTCGTGCTTCTGCTGATGCCTACGCCCGAGGGCCTCAAGCCCGACGCCTGGGCCCTGGTGGCCATCTTCCTGACCACCATCGTGGCCATCATCCTGAAGGTGATGCCCATCGGCGTGATGGCGCTCATGGCGGTGATGATCGTCGCGCTCTCGCAGGTCACGGCCGACTCCTCCAAGGAGGCCATCGCCGATGCGCTGGCGAGCTACGCCAACCCGCTCATCTGGCTGATCGTGGTGTCGGTACTGATCTCGCGCGGGTTGAAGAAGACGGGCCTGGGGCACCGCATCGGCCTGTACTTCATCTCGCTGCTGGGCAAGAGCACGGTGGGCATCGGCTACGGGCTGGCGGTGTGCGAGCTGATCCTCGCGCCCTTCACCCCCAGCAACACGGCGCGCGGCGGTGGCATCGTGCACCCGATCATGCGTTCCATCGCCGGTGCCTTCGACTCCGATCCGGAGAAGAAAACCGAGGGCAAGGTGGGCACCTACCTGGCCCTGGTCAACTACCACGCCAACCCGATCACCTCGGCGATGTTCGTCACCGCCACCGCGCCCAATCCGCTGGTGGTGGACTACGTGGCCAAGGTGACCAACCAGAGCTTCCACCTGAGCTGGGGCACCTGGGCGCTGGCGATGCTGCTGCCGGGCCTGGTGTGCCTGCTGCTGATGCCGCTGGCCATCTACCTGCTCTCGCCGCCCGAGATCAGGAAGACGCCCGACGCCGTGACCTACGCGCACCAGGAGCTGAAGAAGATGGGCGCGCTCAGCCCGAAGGAGCGCGTGATGGTGGGCACCTTCGCGATGCTGCTGGTGCTGTGGGCCGACGTGCCGGCGATGATCTTCGGTCGGGGCTTCAGCATGGACCCGACGGTGGTGGCCATGCTGGGCCTGTTCGTGCTGCTGATCACCGGCACCATCAGCTGGGACGACGTGCTGTCCGAGAAGAGCGCGTGGGACACGCTGATCTGGTTCGGCTCGCTGGTGATGCTGGCCGGCGAGCTGAACAAGGCCGGCGTGATCACCTGGTTCTCCAAGGGCCTTCAGGGCAGCATCGAGGCCAGCGGCATGGCCTGGCCGATGGCAGCGGCCGTGCTGGTGCTGGTGTTCCTGTTCTCGCACTACTTCTTCGCCAGCACCACGGCGCACATCAGCGCGATGATGCTGGCCTTCCTCACGGTGGGCGCGCACCTGGTGCCGGCCGCCTACCTCATCCCCTTCCTACTGATGATGGTGGCGGCCTCCAGCATCATGATGACGCTGACCCACTACGCCACCGGCACATCGCCCATCATCTTCGGCAGCGGCTACGTGACCATGGGCAAGTGGTGGAGCGTCGGGTTGGTCATGGCCCTGATGCACCTGCTCGTGTTCGCCACCGTCGGGCTCGCGTGGTGGAAGGTGCTGGGACACTGGTGACGGGGTTCACCAGTCCAGCGTCTTTGCGGCCTGCCCGAAGGCGGCTGCGGCATCGTCGTCGAACCTGAAAGCCGCGAAGAAGGATTCGCGCCCATAGCCCGGCTGCTGGCGCCGGATGGCCTGCACGAAGCCGCGCGCCTCCGCCAGGCGCCCGGCCAGCGCCAGGCAATGCGCCGCGATGCCCAGGATGTGCACATGCGCGTTGGGCCGCGCCGCGGCCTTCAGCGACCACTCGGCCGCTTCCTCGTAGCGGCCCAGGCGCACCAGGGCCAGGGCCCGCGCGCCCATCATCGCGAACATCATCGGATCGAAGGGGCTGAGGTGCCGCGACTGGTCCGAGGCGCGCAGCGCCTTGCCGGGGTCACCCGACTGGCTGTGCACGAAAGCCAGCGAGTAGTGGCCCATGGCGAAGTTGGGACTCAGGCGCACGGCCGATTCGAGTTCGTCCAGCGACGGCGCCGCATCGCCGTGCAGCCACAGCGCACGGCCCATGGCCCAGTGCGCGGCCGGGTCGCGCTCGTCGGTGATGATGCTGCGGCCCGCCGAGTCCAGCGCCTGGCGCACCGCCCGTGCGCGATCGCTCCAGTTCTGGAAGGCGTCCTGGAAGTGCGTGAAGGACAGCGCCGCATGCGCACGCGCGAAGGTCGGGTCCATCTTCAGCGCGCGCTCGAAGAGCCGGCGCGCGCACTCGTTGTCGTCCTGGCGGAAGCGGTACATGTGCCACAGGCCACGGTGATAGGACTCCCAGGCGTCCAGCGAGCCCGGCGGCTTGAGCAGCGCACGCTGGCGCTCGGCCAGTTCCACTTCGCCGTCGATGGCTGAGACGATGCGCTGGCCGATGGTGTCGAGCACCATGAAGGCGTCGTCCAGCGGCTCGTCGAAATCCTCGCTCCACACCACGCGGGCGCTGCGCACCTCCACCAGTTCCACCCACACCGAGAGCCGGCCTGGCGTGCGGCGCAGGCGGCCATTGGCCACGTAGTCCACATGCAGCAGGCGGCCGGCCTCCTCCGGCCCCATGCCGCGTCCGCCCAGCGCGAACACCGTGCCCTGCGCGATGACGAAGAGCGCGCGCAGCCTGGCCAGGCCGACGATCACATCGTGCACCAGCGCATCGGCCAGTCCGCCCTGCCCTGGCGCGTCGGCGCCGCTGGCATCGAAGGGCATGACGGCGATGGAGGCGCGCGGCGGCAGGCCGGGCGCGCCGTGCTCCGCAGGCGCGCTCGCCGATGAGGGCGCGGCAGGCGGAGCCGCCGCCATCGATTGCGCGGCCGCGGTGGGCCCGGCCTGCACGGCGGCCACGGATGGCGGGCTCGCCGCGTCTTCGCGCGCGCGCCGCCAGGCATCGACGAGCAGGCCCGGGTCCAGGCCCTCGGCCTCGAAGGTGCGCACCGCGATCGCCAGGTGCTCCTCGCCATCGCGCAAGGCGCCGCGGCGTGCCAGCGCCGCCAGCGTGCGCATGTGGGCATGGCGGTCGAAGGGGGAGATCTGCAGCCAGCCGGCCAGCACGGACAGCGTCTCGTCGTCTTCAGGAGGAAGACGCTCGACCAGGGCCTCGAGGAGCGCCAGGTGTGAAGCCCGGAAGCGCCTTCGCTGCGCAACCTGCCATGCGCTGAACTGCGGGCAGTTGTCGATCTCCAGGCCCTGCAGGAAGTCGCCGCGCAGGAAGGCGATCAGCTCGCGCAGCCGCGCGGTCGGCACACCCTGAAGGCCGCCCTGCACCGCGCGCTCCACCTCGCGCGCATCGACGCTCACGCCCTCCAGGTCCAGCCGCACCGCATCGCCCTCGGCCAGCAGTCGCGGGTGCCCGGCGCTGTCGAGCAGTGGGCGCAGCTTGGAGAGGCTGCCACGCAGCTCCGCGCGCGGATCGTCGGGCATCGGCCACAGCAGCTCGCAAAGCCGTTCGCGCAGCACAGGCGCCGGTGCGAGCGCCAGGTAGGCCATGAGGGCGCGCACCTTGCGCGAGGCCGGCAAGGCCTGCGGCCGGCCCTGGCGCAGCACTTCCACGGGCCCCAGCAGCCGCAGCACCAGGGGCGTGGATGCCGCCCCTTGCGCCGAATCCATGCCGCCATCCACGGGCGCTACCACGCCGGGCCTCGACGATGCAGCCCAGAGCCCGGCAGCGCGCCACCGGCACGCCGCACGAGGGCTCCGTCATCCACACATTTGAGGATCGCTGCCATGTCCGTTACCGCGCCCACCGTTGATCTCGCCGCCGCCAAGGCACGCCAGCACGCCGCCTGGTCCTCGGGCGACTATGCCGTCGTCGGCACCACACTGCAAATCGTGGGCGAAAGCCTTTGCGAGGCGCTGGATGTTCGTGCGGGCCAGAAGGTGCTCGACGTGGCCGCCGGCAACGGCAACGTCTCGCTGGCCGCGGCGCGGCGCGGCTGCGACGTGCTGGCCACCGACTACGTGGCCGCACTGCTGGATCGCGCCGCCGAACGCGCCGCCGCCGAGCGCCTGCCGCTGGCCACCCGCGTGGCCGACGCGGAAGACCTCCCCTTCGAAGATGCCAGCTTCGACGCCGTGGTCTCCACCTTCGGCGTGATGTTCACGCCCAACCAGCCGCAGGCCGCTGCCGAGCTGATGCGCGTATGCCGGCCGGGCGGCAAGATCGGCATGGCCAACTGGACGCCGCAGGGTTTCATCGGCCAGCTGTTCCGCACCATCGGCAGCCACCTGCCGCCGCCTCCGGGGGTGATGTCGCCGGCCCGCTGGGGCACGCCGGAGTTCATCCGCGAGCGGTTCGAGCCGCAGGCCGCGGCCATCGAGCTGCAGGAGCGCCACTTCGTGTTCCGCTATCGCTCGGCCGAGCATTTCCTGGAGGTGTTCCGCAACATGTACGGCCCCACGCTCAAGGCCTTCGCGGCGTTGGACGGTGCAGGCAAGGAGAAGCTCGCGGCGGAGATCATTGCGCTGGTGGGCCGCTTCAATCGCTCGGGCGACGGCACGATGGTGGTGCCCAGCGAGTACCTGGAAGTGGTGGTCGTCAAGCGCTAGCCTGCGCGCATGCGGAAGCCACGCCATGCAGCAGGCACGCCAGCCAGCCCTGCGGCCGGGTGATGCGGCTCCCGCGTTCTCGCTGCCCGCGGCAAACGCGCAGGGCCCGGTCTCGTTGGCCACCCTGCGCGGCCGCCCCTTCCTGATCGGCTTCTACCGCGGGCTGCATTGCCCCTTCTGCCGTCGCCAGCTTCTCCAGCTGGCGGGCGTGCAGCCGGCACTGTGGCGCCTGGGCGTCAAGACCATCGCCGTGATCAACACGCCCGCCGAGCGTGCGCGGATGTACTTTCGCTACCGGCCGACGCAGGTCATGCTGCTTTGCGACCCCGAGTGCCTCTCTCACCACGCCTTCGGCGTGCCGCACGCGCAGTTCGTGCCCGACGACGGCGGGGGCGGGCCGCCCGAGTGGCCACATCGCACCAGCCTCGCCCGGTTCGAGGCCGCGCGCATCAACCCCGGCGGCGAGTTGCCCGCTGCCATGCACCCCATGCAGGCCAACGCGGTACTCAATGCGAAAGACGGCTTCCAGCCCGATGGCGTCGACCAGGCGATCTTCGAGCAGCACGGCACTCAGCTCGTCGGCCACTTCATGGTGGACGCGGCGGGTATCGTCGGCTGGGCCCGCATCGAGGCGCCCGAATCCCCCGATGAGCTGTGCAGCTTTCCGGACGCGGCGCAACTGGTCGCCGCCGCGGGCTGCCTGGCCGCACGGGCCGGGGAACCACCGACGGTCAAGCAGGCTCCATCGACACTGAACACGCAGTCCATCGACGAAAAGGAGCCTTGATGACCCCTGAAGAAACCCGCGCCATCCTCACCATCTGCCTGCTGGCCGCCTACGCCGACGGCGACAAGCACGACCGCGAACGCGACCAGATCCGGCAGGTGGCCCAGGGCCTGGTGCAGGACGAGCAGATCAACCTGCCGGGCCTGTATCAGGATGTTCTGTTGCGCAGGGTGAAGCTTGCTGACGTGTTGCCCCGGCTAGCCAGCCCCGAATCACGTCAGCTGGCCTACGAGATGGCGGTGTGCGTGTGCGATGCCGATGGCCAGACCAGCGCGCAGGAAGCCGCGTTCCTGGTGCAGCTACGCGAGGCTTTGGGAAACCACGCCGGCGCCGGCTTTGCCGACCAGGCTGAAGCGCTGGGCACGGCCCCGCTGCAGGCACCCGCACAGGCCACACCCTTGCCCATCGTGGTGGCTGCGACTCAGAGCGCACCGCATCCCGCCGCCGTGGACGCCCTGCCGGCCACCGACGCCGCACAGCGCCGTCCCGGCACGCTCAGCACGCAGGACATGGACCGCAAGATCCTCAATGCCGCCCTGCTCAACGGCGCCATCGAACTGCTGCCCGAAAACCTCTCGACCCTGGCGATCATTCCGCTGCAGATGCGCCTGGTCTACCAGGTCGGCGAAAGCTACGGCTACCAGCTGGACGCCGGCCACGTGAAGGACCTGCTGGCCACGCTGGGCGTGGGCCTCACCTCGCAGTACCTGGAGCAGGCGGGGCGCAAGCTGCTCAGCGGCCTGCTGGGCAAGGCCGGCAAGGGCCTGCTGGGCGGCCTGGGCCGCCAGGCGGTGAGCAGCGGCATGAGCTTCGCTTCCACCTACGCGCTGGGCCACGTGGCCAACCAGTACTACGCCGGCGGCCGCACCCTGGGCACGCAGATGCTGCGCGATGCCTACCAGCACGTGATGGCCGACGGCCAGCAGCTGCAGACGCGCTACCTGCCGCAGATGCAGGAGATGGCGCGCACCCTCGACACCGGCAAGATCCTGTCGATGGTGCGCGGCGGCGGCCGCGCCTAGGCGGGGTAGCGCCCCAGCACCTCGGCGCCTGTCTGCTCGGGCGGCACCTCGCAGCGCGTGCGGATGTCGGCGACGAAGGCCTGGAACTCGGGCAGCGACGTGAGCGGATGGACGGGCAGCCCGTCCTCCAGCGTCGCCACGTGGGTGAAGCTCAGGCCGTCCTCCGCGCGCAGCACCAGGTAGCGAATGCCCGCAGGGCGATCGCGCGCAAGCGCGGCAAACACCTGCGCGATCAGCTCTGCATTGCGCGCCGCATGCCCCGGGTGGGTCTTGTAGCGGACCATCGTGGTCTTTCCCATGGCAAACCTTTCCTGCGGGCCGGCATGGCCATGCACTGCAAGACGTTCGCGGCAAGGCAAAGGATGCGCGCATCCTTTGGTCCCTCCCGTTCGTCATGCAGCGCATGAACACCTCCCTCACAATGGACCGCATGGCCGCGGACACCCCACCCGCCCCCGACGACCTGGCGCAACTGTCGGCGCGGCTGCGCCCGCGCCTGCACCGCTACGTGGCGCGCATGGCCGGCTCTTCGCTCGATGGCGAGGACATCGTGCAGGAGGCCCTGGCCAAGGCCGCAACCCGCTACGACCCGGCCACCGTGCGGCAACCCGACGCCTGGCTCTTCCGCATCGCGCACAACGCGGCCCTGGACTTCCTGCGCCACCGCGCGCTGGAGCGCGGCCTTTTCGTCGACCTGCAGGACGACGACGAGATCGAAGCCCTGGCGCCCGTGGACACCACCGGTGCCGGCGATGCGCTGGAACGCGCCCAGGCAGCAACGGCCGCGCTGGCCACCTTCATGCAGTTGCCCACGCGCCAGCGCAGCGCCGTGATCCTGTTCGACGTGCTGGGCCATGCGCTCGACGAGACTGCGCAGCTGCTCGACACCAACGTGCCCGCGGTGAAGGCCGCCCTGCATCGTGGCCGCACGCGGCTGCGCGAGCTGGGTCGCCAGGCTTCCGTCGAGGCACCGCGGGCCACCGAACTCGCGCCCGGGCAGCACGACCAGTTGCAGCTCTACGCGGACCGCTTCAATGCCCGCGACTTCGACGGCTTGCGCGACCTGCTCGCCGACGAAGTCCGGCTGAACCTGCCCGCCAGGACCGAGGCGCGGGGCAAGGCGCAGGTCGGCAACTACTTCGGCAACTACGCCAGGGTGCATGACGTGCGGGCCGAGCCGGGCGTGATCGAAGGCCGGCCCGGCCTGTGGATGTATGAAGGTGGTGAAGCCGCCAGTCCCGCCTACGCCGTGCTGCTGGCGTGGCGTGGGGGGCAGCTCGTGCACATCCTCGACTTCCGCTACGCGCGCTATGTGGTCGAGGCGCTGCTTCCGATCAGGCCGCCACCGGCGTGAGCCGCGGGCCGGCCGCGGGTGCCCGCGGGAAAGCCCAGGCGATGCCCGCCGCCGCCAGCCCGATGGCCAGCGAGCCCAGGTACAGCCAGGTGTAGCTGCCGAAGCGGTCGTACAGCCAGCCGCCAGCCAGCGGCCCCAGCGCCATGCCGGTGCCAGAGAGCATGGTCGCCGCGCCAAGCACCGTGCCCAGGATGCGCGGTCCGAAGGCTTCGCGCGCCAGCGCAGCGTACAGCGGCATCACGCCGCCATAGGCGGCGCCGAAGACCACCGCCACCGCATAAAAGCCTTCGAGCTGCCGAACGAGCAGATACGATGCCGCCGCGAAGGCCTGGATCAGCAAGCCCGCGATCAGCACGCGCTTGGCGCCCAGCCGGTCCGCCGCCACGCCGAAGAGCAGGCGCCCACCCAGGCCCGCAAGCCCTTCCATGCTGTAGATGGTGACTGCCGTCACCACCGGCAGTCCGCAGCCGATCGCGTAGCTCACCGTGTGGAAGATGGGCCCCGAATGCGCGGCGCAGCAGGCGAAAAAGGCCAGCCCCAGGACGATGAAGGCGCGCGACTTCAGCGCCTGCCCGGCCGTCATCGCGCCGGCCGCCGCGCCCGCCGGCCCGCCCTGCGCGCCGGGATCGAACTTCGACACGCGCACGAACCACACCGCCGGCAGCAGCACGACCCATGCAGCGATGCCGATGGTCAGCTGCGCGCTGCGCCAGCCATGCTGCGACACGAGCCAGGCCGCGAAGGGCGCGATGGTCATGGGCGCCACGCCCATGCCTGCCGACACCAGCGAGACCGCCAGGCCGCGGTGCTTCTCGAAGGAAGCTGCGGTGGCGGCCATGATGGGCGCGAAGAAGGCACCGGCCGCGATGCCGGTCAGCACGCCGAAGCACAGCTGGAATCCGAGCAGGCTCTGCGCGCGGCTGGACAGCACGCTCGCCAGCCCCAGCAGCACGATGCCCGCCAGCACCACGGGGCGGGGCCCGTACCTGTCGCTCAGCGCGCCCCAGCCGAAGCCGGCGAAGCCCATGCTGACGAAGGCCAGCGTCATCGCGCTGGAGATGCCGGTGCGCGTCCAGCCGGTGTCTGCGCCCATGGGGTCGAGGAACACGGCAAGCGAAAACACGACGCCGATGGCGACGCAGCTCATGAGGGCGCCGGCGGCGACCAGGGGCCAGTTGCGGTCGACGCCGTATGCCGGTGCGGAAGTGGTCATGGAGCTGGTTCCTTTCGTTTTCCTGAAAGCGAATGACGACCCCCTTCAGGACGGACGGCGGGCGCAAAAGGATACGCCCGGGCGCAACGGCTGCGCTGCATCGTCGTTCTGGATGACGCGCAACGGCCGCCTTGGCTCTAACCTTGCGCCAGCGATCACTTCGGAGCGCGCCATGCCGATCTTCAATTCCGGAATCCGGCGGGTCCACCGGGCGGCGGCCCTGTCGGTTCTTGCATTGGCCCTAGCGGCGCCCGCCGCCTTCCTGGCGCACGGCTCGTCCAGGCGACACTCGCAACAGCCGCCCGCGCCTGCCTTGCAGCCAGTGCCCGATCCGCACGGCCGCGACAAGGGCCGGCTGGACCTGCTGCGCGACGAGGCCACGCTGGGCGACGAATGGGCCAACGGCGAACTGGTGCGCGCCCTGCTCGACCGCTACGACCAGCGCGGCAGTTCAGACGACCTCTACGAAGCCCTGATCTGGATCGACACGCAGTGGGAACACACCGGCACCGCCGAGCAGGCGGACCGCGTGGTGGCGAAGTACTGCGACCAGCGCATCGTGCGCTGGCACTGGCTGTGCTCGCCCGGCGAATGAGCCGGCCGCCGCGCCGCGGCTAGTCGACCCAGGTCAGCGCCTCGCCCAGGGCTGCGCGGCTGGTGCGGAAGGCATTGGAAGGATGCGCGCTGTCCTCGTGGCCGAAGGAGATGCCGCACACCACCTGGCGGTCCGCACCCATGCCCAGCCACGCGTGCCAGAAGGGCGAGTAGGCCGCGAGCGCCGCCTGCGCGATGCTCGCCACGCCCATCGATTGGGCCGCCAGCATGAAGTTGCCGACGAAGGCGCCGCAGTCCACCGCGCCATAGCTGCCCAGGCTGGCATCGCTGCTCACGATGGCCAGGTGCGGCGCACCGAAAAAGCGGAAGTTCTCGCCGGTCTGCTTCGCCGACGCCACCCGGTCGCCCCAGGTCACGCCCACGGCCTCGTAGAGCCGCCATGCGCACTCGCGCCGGCGCTCGGCATACACGCCGCGGTAGGCCTCGGGAAAGGCGATGTCCGGCTGCGGCGGTTGCGTCTGCACGTGGGCCAGCAGGTCGTGCCGCGCCCGCTCGGTGGCCTCGGCAGAGAGCACGTGCACCTGCCAGGGTTGCGCGTTGCACCACGAGGCGCTCTTTTGCGCCAGCGAGATCACGCGCTCGATGGTCTCGCGCGGCAAGGGCTGGGGCAGGAAGGCGCGGCAGCTATGACGCTCGTCGAGCAGGGACTGGAGGATGTCGGTGCGGCTGTTCGTGTCGGCATGCATGGTCCGGAGTTCCTGACGCGAGGTTCGCGATGCGGACCGAGCATAAGCGACCGGCGGCGCAAGGCCGCCGCGCACTCAGCGGCCGGGCGGACCGGCCTCCTGCGGCGACTTGGGCGGTTCATCGGGCCATGCTCGATGCGGCTTTCTCAGGCCCTGCGTAGGAAGCCTGCGTGCCGGCTTGTGGGACGCGTCGGCTTTCGCGCGGGCAGCGCCGCTTCCATAATGGGATTGCCCGACGCCCCGGCCCCGCATGATCACGACACCAACAAAGGAGCATCAAGCGATGAGGGTCGCCATCATCATTGCATTCGTCCTGCTGCTGGTCTTTGCGCTGCTGGTCATGTACGACCTGCGCTACTGAGCAGCCGGCTCAGCCCTTGTGGCCCGGAAGGACGCGGGCCAGCACCTGGCGCGCGGTGTTCACCAGCACGCTGCCCAGTTCCGGCTCGCTGCGTGTCATTCCCATGAAGCCGAGCGCCTCCTTGGCACTGATGTGCGGCGGCAGCGGCGGAACGTTCGGGTCGGTCACGCATTCGAGCAGCACCGGGCGGTCGGCCGACAGTGCCTCGTCCCAGGCGGCGCCCAACGCCTCTGGCTTGTCCACGCGGATGCCCTTGAGGCCGAGCAGCTCCGCATAGCGGTGATAGGGAAAGTCCGGCAGCGCCTGCGTGGACTCGGTCTTGCCCTCGCCCATCTGCACCCGCTCTTCCCAGGTCACCTGCGACAGGTCGCGGTTGTTGAGGACCATGACGACCAGCCGCGGGTCCTTCCACTGCCGCCAGTACTTGGCGATGGTGATCATCACGTTCAGGCCGTTCATCTGCATCGCACCGTCGCCGATGAAGGCGATCACCGGCCGCCCGGGGTGCGCCATCTTGGCCGCCAGTGCATAGGGCGTGGCCGAGCCCAGCGACGCCAGTCCGCCGGAGAGCGAGCCCATCATGCCGCGGCGCATGCGGATGTCGCGCGCATACCAGTTGGCCACCGTGCCGGCGTCGCCGGTGAAGATGCAGTCTTCCGGCAGGCGGCTGGAGAGCTCCCAGAACACGCGCTGCGGATTGATCGGCTCGGCCGGTTGCATGGCACGCTCTTCCAGCAGCTTCCACCATTTGGCGACGCGACCCTGGATGTCCTCGCGCCATTCCCCCGACTTCTGCTCGAGCAGGGGAAGCAGCGCCAGCAGCGTGCTCGCACTGTCGCCCACCAGGTTCACCTCCATCGGGTAGCGCAGGCTGAGCCGGGCCGGGTCGATGTCGATCTGGACGCCGCGCGCCTTGCCCGGCTTGGGCAGGAACTCGCTGTACGGAAAGGCCGAGCCCACCATCAGCAGCGTGTCGCATTCCTGCATGAGGTGCCAGCTCGGCTCGGTGCCCAGCAGGCCGATGCACCCGGTGACCCACGGCAGCTCGTCCGGCAGCGCCGCCTTGCCCAGCAGCGCCTTGGCGGCGCCGGCCTGCAGCCGGTCGGCCACCAGGATCGCCGGGTCGGTGGCGCCCAGGACGCCCGCGCCCACCAGCATCGCGACCTTGCGCCCGGCATTGAGCACCTCGGCCGCCCGCTGCAGCTGCGCCTGCGCGGGCACTGGCGCTGGGTCGGCATAGCCGGTGCCGGTGTGCGTGGCGCCGTGCGCCATCGGCGGGTCTTCGTAGTCCAGCTGCTGCAGGTCCTGCGGCAGGATGATGCAGGTCACGGTGCGGCGGCTTGCGGCGATGCGCACCGCGCGGTCCACCAGGTGCCGAACCTGGGCCGGCACGCTGGCTGTGGCGACAAATTCGCTGGCCACGTCCTTGAAGAGGCACTGCAGGTCCACTTCCTGCTGGTAGCTGGAACCGATCGCGCTGCGCGCCTGCTGGCCGACGATGGCGACCACGGGCACGTGGTCCATGCGGGCGTCGTACAGGCCATTGAGCAGGTGGATGGCCCCGGGGCCCGAGGTGGCATAGCAGAGCCCCACCTCGCCGGTGAACTTGGCATGGCCCGCAGCCATGAAGGCGGCCATCTCCTCGTGGCGCACCTGTACGTAATGCATGCCCTTGTCCTTCTCCAGCGCCACGTCCAGCCCGCCGACGCCGTCGCCGGGGTAGCCGTAGACGCGGTGGAGACCCCACTCCTGCAAGCGCTTCCACACGAACTCGCTGACGTTCATCGACATGGTCTGCTCCTGATGCAACAGCCCTCCATGCTCGACCCGTGCCGGCCGCGATGGTGTGGGACAAGCAAGCGCCTTCTTGCGCGCGCAGGTCCCGCTTCTCAGGGGCGGATGCCTTCGCGCTGCGCCACCGACTCCGGCTCGCGGCGCCACACGGCCATGGCGAAGTCCGCATCGCTGTAGCGCGCGATGCAGGGCAGGCCCAGCGCATCCAGCATCTCGTGGACTTCCTTGGTGGGAAGGGTGCGCCCCTCGAAGGGCGGCAGCCAGTGGCAGGCCAGCAGGGTGCCCTGCACGGCCAGCGTCTCCCGGCAGCATTGCGCGACGCCCCGCATCTGCGCCGCGTCGAGAAAGTAGCCCAGCTCGCCCAGCACGATCAGGTCGAAGCCGCCGGCCGGCCGCGGCCAGTCCTGCGGCACCCCTTGCTGTTCGACGCGCACATGCGCGAAGTCGCGCACGCGCGCGCGCGCCTGGTCTACCGCGTGGCTGGCGAAGTCGCTGGCCAGAAGCTTCGCGCAGCGCGGTGCGAGTTCGCGCGTGAGTTCGCCGCTGCCGCAGGCGGGCTCGAAGGCGCTGCGGTAGCGCGCGTCCGGCAGGGCTGCGAGCAGCAGTGCGCGCTTGCGCATTTCGTACCAGCGGGTGCGCAGTCCATAAGGGTCCGCCGCGTCGCGGTAGAGGCGCTCGAAGCCGACGCGATTCATGAGAAGCCCCTCAAACGAAATAGACCTCGAAGGGGCGCATGGCTCGCGCCACCGTGCTGTTGCGCAGCACGGGCCCTGCACCGGTCGACGGATCGGGCGCGAGCTGGCTGGCGAACGCGCGCACGGCGTCGCGCTTGCCGGCCTGGGCGCGCGCATCGAGGTGCAGCCTGCGCGCGCGCTCCCACGGCAGGCGCTCGTCGTTCACCTGCGCCCAATGCCAGGCCCACACCGGCGCTTCCAGCAGCCGCGCGCCGCAGCGTTCGCAGGCGCGTGCGCAGGCACGGCCCGTGGCCTCGTGGTCGGGGTGACCATCGTGCCGCCAGGTGGTGACCACCATATCGCCGCTGTGAAGGTACTCCTCGAGGCGGCGCGACAGGGTTTCCTCGGCCGCTTGCAGCCCGCCGTCGGGCAATTGCATGCGCAGGTTCACGCCGGCCAGTCCAAGGCAGGTCAGTGCCTCCAGGCTCTCGAGTGGCCGCTCGCGCTTCAGGCGCTCGGCCGGCCACTCGGTGGAGCCCGGATGGCTGGCGGTGCCGTCGGTGACCGCAATCACCAGCGGATCGTGCCTGTGCGCCGCGAGCATGGCCAGCAGGCCGCCGGCCGCCAGCACCTCATCGTCCGGATGCGGCGCCACCAGCAGCACGCGCTGGCTGCCGCACAGGAGTTCGTCCAGGGCCGCGTCCTGCATGGCGTGATCCGAGAGCCATCCGAGCCACTGCGCCTCGGGCGTGCCATCGCCGGGGCCAATCAATCTGTCTTCCTGGGTCATGGCTGCAGCCACTCCTTGTCATTCGCCTCGGCAAGCTGGCGGCCCAGGCTTTCGAGATCGCGTTCGGCATGGCTCTGGCGCAGGTAGATGGGCAGGTCCGCCACCGCGCGGGCCAGGCGCTCGTCGCGGCACAGCGGCCCGGCGCCCAGCGCGCGGGAGGCGTGCTGCAGCACCTGCTGCGCGGCCGCCTCGACAGCCAGGCGCAGCGTAAGCGCCGGTGTCTGCGCACTGTCCTGCGGATGCGCATCGATCCAGGCCGCCGTCTCGCGCAGGAGGGCCAGCGCAGGGCGCAGCGCTGCTTCGACCGCGCCCAGGTGCGCCAGCCGATGCGCGTCCGACGAGTTCGCGCAGCGCGCACGCAGGGTTCTTGCGATGCCCGCTGCACCCCCGAACCAGCAGGCCGCAATGCCGCCACCGCCTTGCCAGAAGCCAGGACGCGACAGGTAGTCGCCAGGCGCGCCGACGGCCGTGGCCTCGGCGTCCTCGAACACCACGTCCACGCTGCCGCTCGCGGCCATGCCGACCGCGGGCCAGCCCTCGCGCGTGACCCTGACGCCCGCCTGCCGCAGCGCGACCGCGGCCAGCCAGGGTTTGCCGTCCTCTGTCCAGCCGCTGACCAGCGCGTGGCTGACTTCCGCCGCGCCCGAGCACCATGACTTGCGCCCGTTCAGGCGCACGGCGCCGGTGCCCGCGCCGCGGATCTGCACGCGCGCATCCGGCGGTTCGGCGCACCAGGTGCCCCACAGGCTGCCGGCTTCAGGCGAGGGCCCCGACAGCTCGGCGAGGATCGCCATCGCATCGGTGTGGCCTTCGTAGAGCTTGGCAAGGGACAGGTCCAGCGCAGCCACTTCCGCGAGCATGCGCCAGCGCAGCAGCGTCTGGCCAGCGCCCGGCAGTGGCAACTGGTCGAGGCCGGCGGAGGCAAGCTCCCGCAGGCCGGGCCGCGATCCGCTCGCATCGGCCAGCGCATGCAGCCGGGCCATCGTTTCGTTCACGCGTCCTCCGTCTTGCGCAGGCCGCGCAGGTTCAACAGCGCCAATCCCACCTGCAGGGCGATCAGCGCCCAGGCCTTCGCCTGCCAGCCCCAGCCGATCCACAGCGCATTGCTCAGCAGGAACACCCAGAAGCCGATGTTGCGCCGATGGATCGACTTGGATGCCACCAGCCACGCGGCCGCGAGGGAGGCTGCAAAGGCGGGCCACTGCAGCAGCTCCAGCATCTCAGGCCCGGGCCCCGGCGTAGCCCGGCACGCGCGCCGCGGCGATGTCCGCGAGGTGGCTGCCGAAGCCGCCGTGCGCGCGGGTGTCGCGCCGCGCGCTGGTCACCACGCGGGGGCGGGCGCTCCAGGCGATGCGCGCGCCGCCGGCAGACAGCGCATCCACCAGGTGCCGGTCCTCGCAGCAAGCCAGGTGCCTGAAGCCACCGACACGGCGGTAGGCAGAGGCGGAGACGCCCAGGTTGGCGCCATGCACATGCGAATGCCCGTCGGCATCACGGTAGGTTTTGCGGAAGTGCTCGCGCAGCATGGGCGCCGCATCGCCGTGGGAAGACCAGTCGTCCACGCTCACGGTGCCGCACACCGCGTCGGCGTCCAGGGATATCTGCTCGGCCAGCCACGCGTCGGAAACACGCGAGTCGGCATCGCTGAAGGCCAGCCAGCGTGCGCGAATGGCCAGCAGCGCGGTGGCGCCGGCGGCGCGGGCATAGCCCACGTTGCGGCCGCGCAGGCTCAGGGTGCGGGCGCCGTGCTGGCAGGCGCGAACCGCGGTCAGGTCATCGCAGCTGTCGAGCACCACCAGGATCTCGACCGCCTCCCCCTGCAATCGCGGATGCCGCGCCGCCGAAGCGGCCGCTTCCACCGCAGCCGCAATGCACTCTTCTTCGTTGTGCGCGGGGATCACGATGCCGAGCATGGGACGGGCCTTTCATTGGAACGAGCCCAATGTAGGGTGCGCCCTTGCCGCGGCCTGTCGGCGCCTTGCCATCGCTGTCGTAGGCGTGCGATGGATGGCGAGGAATTGGCGGACGGGCGAAGCGCCCTGCCCGCCCTGCTTCACTTCAGCTCGAACACCGCTTCCTTGACCGTCTGCGAGTCCAGGCCCACCTGCACGTTGAAGTCCCCGGCCTCGGCGCCGTACTCCAGCCTGGCGTTGTAGAACTTGAGCTTGTCCTCGGTGACGTCGAAGCGCAGCGTCTTCTTCTCGCCGGGCTTGAGCATCACCTTCTGGAAGTCCTTCAACTCCTTCACCGGGCGCACCACCGAGGCGGCCAGGTCCTGGATGTAGAGCTGCACTACCGTCTCGCCGGCGCGATCGCCGGTGTTGGTGACGGTGATGCTGGCTTCCACCTTGCCGCCGCGCGGCATGCTGCGGTTGGACAGCGTGAGTTCGCCCAGCTGGAACTCGGTGTAGCTCAGGCCGTAGCCGAAGGGATAGAGCGCGCCTTGCGGTTCGTCGAAGTACTGCGAGGTGTAGTTGCCTGGCTTGCCCGGCGTGAAGGGCCGGCCGATGCGCGGGTAGTTGTAGTAGGTGGGCACCTGGCCCACCGAGCGCGGCAGCGACACGGGCAGCTTGCCCGAGGGGTTGGCATCGCCGAAGAGCGCATCGGCGATGGCGTTGCCGCCTTCGGTGCCGGCGAACCAGGTCTCCAGCATCGCATCGGCGTTCTCGCGCTCCCAATTGAGCGCCAGCGGGCGGCCGTTGAGCAGCACCAGCACCAGCGGCTTGCCGGTGGCCTTGAGCGCCTTGAGCAGCGCCTGCTGGCTCTCGGGCAGGTCCAGGCGCGTGCGGCTGGAGGACTCGTGCGACATGCCGCGCGCCTCGCCCACGGCGGCCACGACCACGTCGGCCTGCCTCGCGGTGGCGACGGCCTCGTCGATCATGGCCTGCGGCGAGCGGCGGTCCTGCGTGACCTCCGGCGAATCCCAGTTCAGGAAGTTGAGGTACTCGACCAGCGCCGGGTCGTTGGTGACGTTGGCGCCGCGCGCATAGAGCAGCTTGCCGCTCTGGCCCGAGAGCGCATTGCCCATGCCCTGGCGCAGCGTCACGGTCTGCGCGGTGACGGCCTGGCCGGACCACACGCCCATCATGTCCACCTGCGCGTCGGCCAGCGGGCCCACCAGCGCGATGGTCGCGCCCTTCTTCAGCGGCAGCGTCTTGTTCCGGTTCTCCAGCAGCACGAGGCCGTTGCGCGCCACCTCGCGTGCCGGGGCGCGGTGCAGGCGGCTGTCGGCCTTGGGGTCGACCGGATCGTCCTCGGCCTTGCCGATGCGCAGGAAGGGATCGTGGAACAGCCCCATGTCGTATTTGGCGCCCAGCACCTCGCGCACCGCGTTGTCGACGTCGCGCTGCTTGACCTGGCCCGATCGCACCAGGCCCGGCAGCTCGGCGGTGTAGACCTGGTCGGCCATGCTCATGTCCACGCCGGCCTCGATGGCCAGCCTGGCGGCTTCCTTCTCGTCGCGCGCCACGCCGTGGCGCATGAGCTCGGTGATGGCGCCGTGGTCGCTCACCGTCAGGCCCTTGAAGCCCCACTGCTTGCGCAGCAGGTCCTGCAGCAGCCACTTGTTGGCCGAGGCCGGCACGCCGTTGACGGTGTTGAGCGCGATCATCACGCCGCCCGCCCCCGCGTCGATGGCCGCCTTGTAGGGCGGGAGGTAATCGTTGTACATGCGCATGGGGCTCATGTCGACGACGTTGTAGTCGCGCCCGCCTTCCACCGCGCCGTACAGCGCGAAGTGCTTCACCGAGGACATGATGCTGTCGGCCTTGGCGGGCGAGCCGTTCTGGAAGCCCGTCACCATGGCGCGCGCCAGCTGCGAGACCAGGTACGGGTCTTCGCCGAAGCCCTCGGAGCTGCGGCCCCAGCGCGGGTCGCGGGCGATGTCCACCGTGGGCGACCAGGTGATGTCGATGCCGTCGGCAGCCGCCTCGATGGCCGAGATGCGCGCCACCCGGCGCACCGAGTCCATGTCCCAGCTCGATGCCAGCCCCAGGCCGATGGGGAAGGACGTGCGATGGCCGTGCACCACGTCGTAGGCGAAGAACATGGGGATCCTCATGCGGCTCTGCTTCACCGCGGCCTCTTGCAGCGGGCGCTGCTCCTTGCGGTTGACCGAGTTGAAGGTGCCGCCCACCTTGCCCGCCGCGACCTCGCGCGCCAGCTGCGGCGCGGGCATTTCGGGGCCGATGCTGATGAGTCGGAGCTGTCCTACCTTTTCTTCCAGCGTCATCTGACGCATGAGGTCGGCGATGAAGGCCTGCTTGTTGTTCAACAGGGAAGGATTGGGCTGTGCGAGGGCCGGAGAGGCCAGCACGGCGGCCAGGGCGGCCGCCGTCACGGACGACAACTTGAACGACGACAAGTAAGGACTCCTAGGGGGAAAGGGGCGCCCGCGGCAGGCACGGGGCGGTTGATCTTACCGTTGGCCCCGCAGCGCACCGGGCAATGGCCGGAGAGCGCGCCGGGCAATGCTAAGCTTTGCCGCTCCATGCTCTTCCGCCTCGCACGACCTGGCCAGGACGCATCGCGCGCCGGCCGCTTCATCGCCCCCCTGCTTGGCCTGCTGTTGGTTCTGCCCTTCAGCGCCCAGGCCCAGTGGTTCTCATCCCCTTCGCGCGCCTTCTCGCTCGACGACGTGACCGAGCGCGCCCGCGCGCTGGCCGCCAAGCCCTACGAGGCACCGGCCAGCAACCTGCCGCCGGTGTTCGCCAACATGCAGTTCGCCGACTACATGAAGATCCAGCCCCGGCAGGACCGCTTCGAGTGGCGCGACGAAGGCACGCCCTTCCGCCTCAACTTCTATCACCAGGGCATGCAGTTCAACGCCCCGGTGCGCATCAACGAGATCGTCGGCAGCGAGGTGCGCGAGCTCAACTACGAACCCGAGCGCTTCGACTTCGGCAACCTCAGCTTCGACAAGCAGGCCACCAGCAAGCTGGGCTATGCGGGCTTTCGCGTGCTCTACCCGATCAACCAGGCGGGCAAGTACGACGAGGTCATGAGCCTGCTGGGCGCCAGCTACTTCCGCGTGATCGGCAAGGGCCAGGTGTACGGCCTCTCGGGCCGCGGCCTGGCGCTGGACACGGCGCCGCCCGGCGCCGAGGAGTTCCCGCGCTTTCGCGAGTTCTGGATCCGCCGCCCCGCGCCGCAGGACAAGGAGCTGGTGATCTACGCCCTGCTCGACTCGCCGCGCGCCACCGGGGCCTACCAGTTCATCCTCACGCCCGGTGGCGACACCACGCTGGACGTGCAGGCCAACATCGTCTTTCGCGACAGCGTGCCGATGCCGGGCATCGCGCCGCTGACCAGCATGTTCCTGTACGGGCCCAACCAGCGCTGGCCCGAGCACCTGCGCAACTACCGCCCGGCCATCCACGACTCGAACGGGCTGGCCATCCTCACCGGCAACGGCGAGTGGATCTGGCGCCCGCTGAACAACCCGCGCGCCGTGGCCATCAGCAGCTTCCAGGTGGAGAACCCGCGCGGCTTCGGCCTGCTGCAGCGCGGGCGGGACTTCCGCGCCTACGAAGACCTGAAGGACCGCTACGACCTTCGGCCCAGCGCCTGGATCGAGCCGCGGGGCAACTGGGGCAAGGGCAAGGTCACGCTGATGGAGATTCCGACGGCGGACGAGACCAACGACAACATCGTCGCCTTCTGGACGCCGGACGAGCCGGCCACCAAGGGCAAGATGATGCAGTTCGCCTACCGCATGCACTGGACCACCGACGAGCGCGCGCTGCACGCGGCCGAGAACGCCTGGGTGCGCCAGACCTTCCAGACGGAGAGCGAGCAGTACCAGCCCAACCTGATCCGCCAGACCGACGGCAGCACCGCCCTGATGGTCGACTTCGTGGGCGGCGCGCTCGCCAAGTTGCCGCCGGGCACCCAGCCCGAGACGCAGGTGAGCGTGAGCCCCAACGCCGAGTTGCTGGAGACCGCCCTGCAGCCCAATCCGGTGACCCAGGGCTGGCGCCTGACGCTGCGCGTGAAGGTGAAGGACCCGGCCCAGCCCACCGAACTGCGCGCCGCGCTGGCCCAGGGCGGCAAGGCGATCAGCGAGACCTGGAGCTTCCAGATTCCGCCGCATCCGCAGCAGGCGGCGCAGGCTACTACGCCTGCGCCTGCTCCTGCGTCGGCACCCGCCGCCGCCAGCCGATAGCAGTCAGGCCGCCCTGCCCCCAAGGGTGTCGATTGCCAAAGCCGCTGCTCGCGCGGCGCGAATGCCGTCAACCAGGCGCTTGCGCACCAGCTGTGATCGGCTTGGGCATGCGACCCTACCTCCAGGACTCACGACTCGGCAGAATGACGGTCCATGAGGCACATTGCGCGGCTGATACGAAGCGCCAGCTTGAACGGATACGTCGAGTTGGTGACTTCACTGGGTCGAAGTCCCCATGCATTCCTGCGCACCGTGGGGCTCAAGGCGGAGTTCCTCAAGGACCCGGAGATGCTGATCCCCAGAGATGCAGCCCGCGAGCTCCTGGAGATTACGGCCCGCGCCACGCAAACGGAGGATTTCGCGCTGCGTCTTGCGTCACAACGCAAGCTCTCCTCGCTCGGACCTATCAGCCTCGTCTTGAAAGAGGAGACGACACCCAGGGATGGCCTGGACACGCTGTGTCGGTATCTCAAGCTCGTCAATGCCTCGCTGATGATTCGTGTCGAAGATGCCGGCAGCGTTGTCGTCATTCGGGAAGACCTGCTCCCGAGCCCCGGGCTGCAAATGCGACAGTCCGTCGAGTTGGCGGTCGGCACCATGTTCCAGATACTCGGCGAACTGATCGGGGAAGACTGGCAACCGATGGAAGTCTGCTTCACACATCGTCCGCCAAAGGATCTCTCCCCCTATCGGGCGTTCTTCAGGCGAAGCGCCAAGTTCAATCAGGAATTCAATGGCCTGGTGTGCAGGGCGAGTGACTTGTCCAAGCCGCGGAAGTCGGTGGACCACGTGGCGGCCGGGTTTGCCCGGAAGTATCTGGAGGCCGCTCTAGGCAGTCGCACTGAAAGCGCGCAAGAAGCCTGCCGCCAGCTCATCCTGGCGCTGCTTCCGGGAGGCGCTTGCACGGCGGCAGAGGTTGCAAGGCACTTGCGAGTCGATCGCCGCACCCTGCATCGTCGACTGGAAGCGGAAGGTCTCACCTTCATCGGCTTGCTCGATCACGTGCGCGCTGAATTGGCGACGCAACATTTGCAGGGAAGTGACCTGCGCCTGGCCGAGATTGGCGAGTTGCTGGGCTTTTCAAGCCAGAGCAGCTTCAGCCATTGGTTCCAGAAGTCGTTCGGCTGCAGCGCCTCGCAGTGGAGCAAGAAGGCGCTCAAGGCGGATATTTCTACCTGAGCGCCGCAGTCCTCTTTCCCTACATGCATTCCTGCTTGCGCAGGAATCCCTGGTGCGCGCCCTTGCGGTTCGGCGCGAAGCCGTTCTTCTCGAGTGTCTCTTCCACCGTCTTGTAGAAGACGCCGATCTGCATGATCTCCCGCGCCTGCTGCGCCGTTGCGATGGGGCGGCCCAGTTCGCCGGAGATCCGCACCAGCTGCCTGATCTGTTCCACCGAGCTCATCTTGCCCGTGCGCGTGGGGTTCCAGAGCACGTCTTCGGTGCCGCAGCGCACATGCAGGCCCAGCGCGATTCCGATGGTGTTGATGGGCAGCACGTTGAGCACCGAGCTTTCCACCGTCACCACCGCGCCGTCGGGCACGGCGCGCAGCATATGGGCAAGGTTGTAGATGCTCGCCTGGTCCATGCCGCCGCTGATGGCCACCCAGTTCATCACCAGGGGGCCCTTGTAGACGCCGCGGCGGATCAGACGCTCGATCGTCTCGTAGCTGCTCATGTTGTAGACCTGGAACTCGCTCTGGATCCCGGCGGCCGTCAGACGACGGATGTGCTCCTCGTACCAGCTGGGGTTGGAGGGGACGACCATGTCCTTGTAGGTCGAGTACAGGTTCGGGAAGCCGCGCGAGACGCCGCGGAAGTCATCGACGCCGGCGTGCTCCGTCACGTTCATCTGCGAGGTGTTGACGGTCACCGTCACCTGGTCGGGCGTCGGCTTGAGTTCGGCCAGCATGTGCCGCGTGTCGTCGCTCAACCATTTGGCCGGCTGTCCTTCTTCAGGCGCGAAGCTGATGGAGCCGCCCACCTGGATGATCATCTCCGGCACCCGCTCTCGCACGCCGGCAATCAGCTCGTTGAACCGCGACAGGCGCTTGCTGCCCTTGCCGTCTTCTTCCCGCACATGCAGGTGCAGCACCCGGGCGCCGGCTTCATAGCAATCCACGGCCTTCTGGATCTGGTCCTCCATGGTGACCGGAATGTCTTCCGGAAAATCGGAGGGAATCCAGCCCGGCGCATAAGGTGCGGCCGTGATGATCAAAGGCTGTTGGTTCTCGGGATAAAGATGGCCGTCAAGGAAGTTCATGATGATTGCCCAAGGGGTTGCGTTGCAAGATGAAAAATGAGAAGACGGATGCTCAGTACGGAGCGTCTCCGAGGATGGCGGCGCGCTCCATCTTGCGAGGTGCCGGCCAGTAGTCGTTCACTGCATAGTGCTGTGTGCTTCGGTTGTCCCAGACAGCCACATCTCCGGGCTGCCAGGACCAGCGCACCTGGTACTCGGGAATACTGGCGCGGCTCAGCAGGTAGTTCAGCAGAAGCGATGCGCCCGGCGTCTTGTCGATCCCATGGCGGATGTTCTCGGGCGTGTTGTGATTGACGAAGTGCGTCGTGAAGCTGCCGACGAACAGGACCTTTTCGCCAGTTTCCGGATGCGTGCGGACGACGGGGTGCTCTGCTGGCGGGTTCTCCCGATCCAGCTTTTGCCGCTGCTCCTGCGACATCACGGCGCCGAACGACGGCTCGATGCTCGACTTGGCACGCAGGTTCTGGATCTTCTTCCTGATGTCTTCGGGAAGCTCTTCATGCGCCTGCACCATGTTGACCCAGATGGTGTCGCCACCGACCTCCGGGCATTCGATGCAGCGCAAGACGGCCCCCATCGGCGGCTTGGGTCGCCATAGACCGTCGGAGTGATACACGTTCTCGTAGCTGTGTCTGCTTTCACTGCGATAGATGAGACCCAGTCCGGGGTACTGAGGATCGCTGTCGAGGACCGGGTGATCTTCGAGATCGCCGAAGCATCGAGCGAATGCGACGTGGTCGCCACGCGTGATCTCCTGACTGCGAAAGAAGAGCACCTTGTGCCTGAGCAAGGCGGACTTGATCGATGCGAAGAGTTCGGGCGAGCGTGCCGCCTCGCCGAGGTGGACTTCTGAAACTTGCGCGCCGATGCTGGGCGTGATTTGTCTGATCTTCATCACCGTCTCCATGGGAAATGCATGACGTCGCTCAGTTGGGCTGGATGTCGAACTTCTTGACGATGGCGGCGTAGCGTTTGGACAGAGCCTTGTTTTCTGCGAGCAGGGCGGGCGTATCGATGCTCACGTCCGGCTCCAGGCCGATGTCACTCAGCTTCTGCTGCACCGAAGGTGTTTGCGCCGCCTTCTTGATGCTCGCCTGGAGCTTCGCCAGTACGTCAGGCGGCAGCTTGCTCGAGCCATAGAAGCAGATCTGTCCCTGGAACTGCAGCTCCGGGTAGCCGAGTTCGGGCATGGTGGGCACGTCGGGGAGATACCGGGACCTCTTCGTGCCGGAGACGGCGTAGGCCCGCAGCATTGCGCTCTTGATCAGCGGCAATGAAGTCACCATGCCGTCGAACATGATGTCCACCTGGCCACCGATGACGTCTTGAAGTGCGGGAGGCGATCCGGGATAGCCAACGTGCTGCATGCCGAGATCGGCCTGACTGCTGAGGATCAAGCCGGAATAGTGAGACACGGTACCCGTGCCATAGCTCGCGAAGCTGGACTTGCCCTTGCGCGTCTGCAGATGGGCAACGAGGCTCTGGAAGTCCTTGGCCGGGTAGTTCGAGCCCGTCACCAGCACGTAGCTCGAGAAGGCCACTCTTGCGACCGTCGTGATGTCCTTCAGAGGGTCGTAAGGGACCTTCATCACCAGCGGCGACTCCACCAGCAGATTGCTCGCGCCCACTGCAATCGTGTTGCCGTCGGCCTCTGACTTCAGCATGGCGCTCAGCCCGATGGACCCGCTCGCACCTGCGCGGTTCTCCACGATGACCGGTCGGCCCAAGTCCAAGGACATCTGCTGCCCGACGACACGCGCCGCGATGTCCATCGTCCCCCCCGGCGGGGCCGGGACGATCAGCTTGAGAGGCTTCTCGCCCATTGCCCATGCGCTGAGAGCGAGCGAGCAGCTCACCAGAAGCAGCGCGGAGCGTACAAGTCGCTGAAGTTTCATGTTTGTCTCCTATGTCCATGCGAAGTCGAGGTCACCAGCGCTTGCAGTATCTGCCGGCCCGGCCCGGTGAACTTGTCCAAGTGAGACACGAACTTGATGAAGTGGGACAGAGCTGACGACGAGCTTTCAGTCTCCAGGTTGCGCCGCAAGAATCGCGTCCCAACCGCAATCACAGGAGACTCAGATGACCAAGGCCATTCGCGTTTACGAAACAGGCGGCGCAGACGTCATGAAACTGCAAGACGTCGAGGTCGGGGAACCCGGGCCCGGCGAGGCACGCATACGTCACAGCTACATAGCGGTCAACTTTGCCGACATCTACTTCCGCATTGGCCGCTATCCGCTCGAGTTGCCCAACGGTCTGGGCACCGATGCGGTAGGTGTGGTCGAGGCCATCGGCCCTGGCGTGACGGACATCAATGTGGGCGACCGCGTGGGTTATCTGGTGGGCCCGCAAGGCGCCTATTCACAAGCTCGCGTGATGCCCGCCAATGTGTTGATCCCCCTGCCGGACGGCGTCACGGATCGCACGGCGGCGTCACTCGTCATGAAAGGCATGACGACCCAGTACCTGTTCCGCCAGGTCTACCCGCTCAAGGGCGGCGAGACGATCCTCTACCACGCCGCGGCCGGTGGCGTCGGTCTCATCGCCTGCCAGTGGGCGCGCGCCATCGGCGTGACCATGATCGGCACCGTCAGCACCGACGAGAAGGCCGAAATCGCGAAGGCAAATGGTTGCGCCCACACCATCGTGACCTCCCGCGAGGACATTGCCAGGCGCGTGCGCGAGATCACAGACGGAAAGGGCGTTCCGGTCGTCTACGACTCCGTTGGCAAGGAAACGCTCGAGGCTTCACTCGACAGCTTGCAGGTTCGCGGAACGATGGTGAGCAACGGCACAGCCTCGGGCCCGGTGATCTTCGACACCGGGCGGCTGGCGACAAAAGGGTCCATCTGGTTCACCCGTCCGGCCATGAGGCATTACATCGAACCACGCTCTCACATGCTCGACATGGCCAGAGAGCTGTTCGACCATGTACTCGCCGGACGGATTGTCAGCGAGCCGAGGCAAAGCTTTGCCTTGGCCGATGCAGCCGAGGCACACCGGGCGCTCGAGGGACGCCGGACGATTGGCTCGACCGTTCTTGTTCCTTGACCTGCCTCCCCTTACGCAAGCGAGTCGACCAGAACCTCAGGCGCACGGCAAGCGACTCGCTGTGACGTGCCAGCACTCGCTCTCACATCGTCTCCTCAACAGAAGTAATAGCCATGAACAAAGGCGTGCTCGCCATGACCGTCCTCGCCGCCAGCGGCGCCGCGTCGGCGCAATCCTCCGTCATCGTGTTCGGCGTGGTGGACGCCACGGTCAGTCACTACTCGAACAGGTCTGAGACACCGCTTGGTGTGGCAGTCACCACCAGCAGCACGGGGCAGAACAGCGGAGGCTATGCCAGCAGTCGCCTTGGGTTTCGGGGCACGGAGGATCTCGGTGGGGGCGCTTCAGCGGGCTTTTGGCTCGAAGCGGGATTGCTCAACGACTCCGGCGCCGGCCTGGGCGCCGGCGGAGGGCTTGCCTTCAACCGTCGCTCGACAGTCAGCCTGTCGGGCGCGTTGGGCGAAATTCGCCTGGGCAGGGACTACACGCCCACTTTCTGGAACGACGCCGTGGCCGATCCATTTACTTCCAACGGCGTGGGCATCAACCTGATCGCCACTGCGAGCGGCTTCAACTCCCCGGGCCAGGTGGCGAACGGTTTTCAAGGCAACCCCAACTACCTACGCGCTTCCAACTCGGTGGGCTATTTCCTGCCGTCCAACCTCGGAGGCTTCTACGGACAAGTCATGTACGCGTTCAATGAAGCGAACAAGTACGACCCAGGTACGCTGACACCGAATGTTCCGAACAGCCAGCGAGCCGGGCGCTACGTCGGCGGTCGCTTCGGCTACACCAGTGGGCCGTTGGATGTCGCTGCGGCCATGGGCCGAAGCACCATCGGAGACCAGTTCTTCGCGGGCGCGACGAGTGTCCTCGACATCTGGAACGTAGCGGTCACCTACAACTTCGATGTCGTCAAGCTGTTCGCCGAATACTCGAACAACAAGACGAAAACCTTCTTCTCCGGCACCCCGCCCCTGCCCAACTCACTCGGCTTTACCAGCCCCGGTGCGAATGGCGCATTGGTAGGCGCAACCGTGCCGGTCGGACCCGGCTTGATTCGCCTCGTCTACACCCAGGTGAAGTACAACAAAGTCGCCGCGTTGAGCCAGGTCATTCCCGGCCTGGCACCGGACCCGAAGTCGGAAAAGTACGCCGTGGGCTACGTGCACAACCTGTCGAAGCGCACCGCCCTCTACGGCACCGTCGCGCGAATCAACAACACGAATGGTGCCGACCTGACGGTGGGGGGTCCGGCCTTCTACACCAAGGCCGTCAATGGCTCGGTGCCGGTCCCGAGCTCGTCAGCCGGATACGACGTCGGGATCCGGCACGTGTTCTGACGGCTTTCCCATACCTTCCGGATCTGGCGCCGGGTGGCCGGACAACGAAGGACCGCTTGTGGGCCGCATCCTGCCGTATGGCGAATGGGTGTGCACGCGCTTCGGCATGGTGCTCCTTTGCGGTCACTCGTCAAGTTGGAGAGCAGACATCATCCCGATCGCGCCGCACACTAGCTTGGCTGTCTGCGATAAAGCGCAATACGTTCGACGCAAGAGGTGGACTGAAAGACGAGGCGGGCCGCAGAAAGCAAACGGGCCGGCATGAGCCGGCCCGCTGGGCAAATGCAAAGCGCAGCTTCGCATCACTCCACCAGCTTCACCCCCGTCTTCGCCTGCAGCTCGTCGAAGCTGACGCCGTCGGCCAGCTCCACCACCTTCAGCCCCTTGGGCGTCACGTCCATCACGGCCAGGTCGGTGATGATGCGGTCGACCACGCCCACGCCGGTCAGCGGCAGGGTGCACTCGGGCAGGATCTTCATGTCGGTGGTGCCGTCCTTCTTGCGCGCCACGTGCTCCATGAGCACGATCACGCGCGGCACGCCGGCCACCAGGTCCATGGCGCCGCCCATGCCCTTGACCATCTTGCCGGGGATCATCCAGTTGGCCAGGTCGCCCTTCTCGCTGACCTGCATGGCGCCCAGGATCGACAGGTTGATCTTGCCGCCGCGGATCATCGCGAAGCTGTCGTGGCTGCCGAAGATGGCGCTTCCCGGCAGCGTGGTCACGGTCTGCTTGCCGGCGTTGATGAGGTCGGCGTCGACCTCGTCCTCGGTCGGGAAGGGGCCGATGCCCAGCATGCCGTTCTCGCTCTGCAGCCAGACTTCCTTGTTGGAAGGCACGAAGTTGGCCACCAGCGTGGGGATGCCGATGCCGAGGTTCACATAGAAGCCGTCTTCCAGCTCCTGCGCCGCGCGTGCGGCCATCTGGTCTTGGGTCCAGGCCATCTCAGGCTCCTTTGGTGTTCTTGACGGGGGCAGGCACTTCGCTGCCGGCAGCGGCTTGCGCGATGACGGCCTGCGCCTCGACCTTGGCGGCGACGACATCGGTGGGCGCAGCGGCGCTGATGGTGCGCTTCTCGATGCGCTTCTCGGGATTGCTGTTGACCACGATGCGGTGCACGTAGATGCCCGGCAGGTGGATGTCGTCGGGGGCCAGTTCGCCCACCTCGACCAGCTTCTCCACCTCGACGATGCAGATCTTGCCAGCCATGGCGGCGGCCGGGTTGAAGTTGCGCGCCGTCAGGCGGAAGCGCAGGTTGCCCGAGCGGTCGGCCACGTCGGCCTTGACCAGCGCCACGTCGGGCACCAGCGAGCGCTCCATGACGTAGGTCTGGCCATCGAACTCGCGCAGCTCCTTGCCCTCGGCCACCTGGGTGCCCACGCCGGTCTTGGTGAAGAAGGCCGGGATGCCGGCCCCGCCGGCGCGCAGCTTCTCGGCCAGCGTGCCCTGGGGCGTGAACTCGAGCTCGAGTTCGCCGGCCAGGTACTGGCGCTCGAACTCCTTGTTCTCGCCCACGTAGCTGGCGATCATCTTCTTGATCTGGCGTGTCTCCAGCAGCTTGCCGAGGCCGAAGCCATCGACGCCGGCGTTGTTGGAGATGCAGGTCAGGTTCTTGACGCCGCTTTCCTTGAGCGCCTCGATCAGGGCCTCAGGAATGCCGCACAGGCCGAAGCCACCGACGGCAAGTGTCTGGCCGTCGGCCACCACGCCCTTGAGCGCAGCGTCGGCGGAGGGAAAAAGCTTGTTCACGCGTGCTCCTCTCGATGGATGAAGGAATCTGGGAAGGATTGGACGATACTACGTATTCGCATACGTAGTAATTCGTAATGGTGAGACCCGATGCTGCAGCAGATCGATTACAGGCTGGCCTTCGAACATGCGCCGGTGGGGATGGTCGTTTCGCGCAACCGCGCCATCGTCGCATGCAACGAGGAGTTGTGCGAGATGTTCGGCTCGCCGGCCGAGGCGCTGGTGGGGCAATCCTTCAGCGTGCTTTACCCCAGCGTTGCCGAGTTCGAGCGCATCGGCAAGCGCATGGAGCCCATCCTCAACGCCAGCGGCCACTACGCCGACAACCGGATGATGAAGCGCGTGGGCGGCGGCAACGCGGGTGAATCCTTCTGGTGCCACGTCACCGGCCGCGCCATGAACCGGGAGGCCCCGCACGAGGCCGGCATCTGGACCTTCGAGGACCTGGGCGCCCGCCGCCTGACGGGCAAGGAGCAGCTCACGCCGCGCGAGCGCGAAGTGGCGGCGCAGGTGATGCGCGGCCTCACGTCGAAGGAGATCGGCAAGGCCCTGGCCATCAGCCACCGCACGGTGGAGATCCACCGCGCGCGGCTGATGCGCAAGTACGCGGCGGCGACGACGGCGGAGCTGGTGCAGAAGCTGATCGCGGGTTGAAGTTCGCTCTTCCTGAGCGGTTACGATCCTTCCAAAAAAGGGAGGACAGGCAATGGGCGATTCGATCGTCATCCGCAGCGCCGAACCGGCGGACGCGGAACGCATTTCTGAATTGATGGGCAGTAGCGGCGTCTTCGAACAGTTGCTTCAGATGCCAGACGTGCCAGTGGCTTCGCGCATTGAGACGCTGAGGGTCACGGATGCGCAAATCTGCCGCCTGGTCGCCCTCGATGGCGACCGAGTCGTCGCTCATGCGGGACTGCACAAGACGCAGAACAGTATTCGAAGGCAGCACGTGCGCGGCCTGGGCATCGCGATCGCCTCGTCGCATCAAGGCCAAGGGTTGGGCCGCGCGTTGATGGAGCGCCTGCTGCGCTGGGCCGACGGATGGGGCGCGGTGCTTCGAATCGAGCTCACGGTCAATGCCGACAACGAACGGGCGATCGCGCTCTACTCGCGCCTGGGCTTCATGCACGAAGGCCGGCATCTCGCATACGCCTTGCGCAACGGCCAATACGTCGACGCCATCGCGATGGCCCGGATGCATCCGTGTCCGCCGATGCTGCCCGCGTGGTGAAGCTCGACACCGACCACTAGGCGGGCGCCGCCCTCGCCCGCGCCAGCACGTGCTCGATGAAGGTCGCCGTCGCCCGCGTGTGATGCCGGTTGGGCATGTACAGCATGAACATGCGGTCACCGAAGATGCTCAGGCGCCAGTCGTCCAGCACGGTGACGGCGTCGCCGCAGGCCACGTCGTCGGCCATCACGTAGTCGGGCACGATGCCCACGCCGATGCCGGCCAGCACCGCCTGGCGCAAAAAGTTGAAGTTCTCCGAGGTCAGCGTGGGCTCCAGCATCAGCACCTGGCGCTGCTCGTCGCGGTAGGCCGAGAGGCGCAACTGCCGGCTGACCACGCCGGAGGTCAAGAGCGGCATGCTGCGCAGGTCTTCCACCTGCGTCGGCATGGCGTGCTGGTCCGCAAAGGCACGCGAGGCGCAGGCGACGTATCGCACCGGCCCCATCTCGCGCGCCACCAGGTGCGGCGGCGGCTCGGACATGATGCGGATGGCGATGTCCACCTCGTCGCTCAGCAGGTCTTCCACCCGGTTCTCGAACATCACGTCCAGCACGATGCCGGGATAGCGCAGCTTGAACTCGATGAGCCAGGGTGCCAGCACCACCTGCCCGTAGCCGCTGGGCGCGTTCAGGCGCACCCTCCCCTGCAGGGTCTGGCCCAGGGCGGTGACCGACTCGCGCGCGGCGGCCAGCTCGTTCTGGATGCCCAGGCCATGCTGGTACAGGCGCAGGCCGGCCTCGGTGGGCTCCAGGCGGCGGGTGGTGCGGCGCACCAGTTGCAGGCCCACGGCACGCTCCAGCTGGCCCAGGTGGTAGCTGACGTTGGCCCGGGTCATCTTCAGGCGGCGCGCGGCTTCGCTGAGGTTGCCGGCGTCGATGATGTCGACCAGGAGGGTGAGTGCGCCGGGCTCCACGGACTGCGGGGTGTCAAATAGTTTTTGACAGTCTGTCAACCAGCCTTCTGATTGTCAAGAAGGCCCGCCGAATCAAGAATTCAGGCTGGCGCCGCAACGGACGCCCCGATCCGCCGTCACATACAAATTTCAGGAGACTCGTTTGCAAGCTGCCACCGTCCGCCGCCGCGATTTTCTGGGCCTCGCCCTCGCCTCGACCGCTGTCGCCGCCGCCACGCGCGACGCGCATGCGCAGGGCGCCAACGCCGCCGGCTTTCCCAGCAAGCCGATCACGATGGTCGTGCCCTTCCCCGCCGGCGGCGCGACCGACGGCGCGGCGCGCCTGATCGCCGACAAGCTGCGCGTCCAGCTGGGCCAGCCGGTGCTGGTGGACAACAAGCCCGGCGCCTCGGGCATCCTGGGCACCGACTTCGTCGCCCGGGCACCGGCCGACGGGCACACGGTGGTGTTCTCGCTGAGCACCTCGCTGCTGATCAACCAGTTCCTCTACAAGAAGCTGCCCTACAACCCGCAGAAGGACCTCGCGCTGGTCAGCCATGTGGTGAACGCGCCCATCGCGCTGCTGGTGCATCCCAGCCTGCCGGCCAGCAACGCCGTCGAGCTGGCGAAGTACATCAGCGCCAACAAGGGCAAGATCTCCTACGGTTCGTGGGGCGTGGGCTCGGCCGGCCACCTCTCGCTGGCCGAGATGAGCCAGAAGTTCGGCGCCGACATGACGCACGTGGCCTACAAGGGCGAGGCGCCGATGCTGCAGGACCTGGTCGGCGGCCAGATCCAGATGGCCTTTGCCAGCACGCTGCAGGCCAAGACCTTCGCCGAGGCAGGCAAGCTGAAGATCGTGGGCGTCACCGGCGAGAAGCGCAGCGGCGCCCTGCCCAATTCGCCTACCCTGCTGGAGCAGGGCTGGAAGGACGACATTTTCCGCATCACCGGCTGGGCCGCCGTGGCCGCGCCCGCCGCCACGCCCAAGCCGGTCATCGACAAGCTGGCCGAGGAGATCCGCAAGGCCTGCGAATTGCCGGAGGTGCGCACGCGCATGCTCGCGCTGCTGGGCAGCGAACCCACCGCCTACGGGCCCGAGCAGTTCGCCGCCCTCTATGCACGCGAGCTGCCGGTGTGGCAACGTGTGGTGAAAGACACCGGCGCCAGCCTCGACTGAGCCGCCGTTCCTCGTCGCCCGCCTCGTCCAGGAGACCGCCATGACCGCTGCCGCCCACGACGGCTTCGCCGCGCCTTTCGCAGCCGCCTTTCCCATCCGCAGCATCGAGGACGTGCAGCGGCTGGAGCGCACGCCCATCGCAGAGGCGCTGCCGGTGGCCAGCACCTACGAGATCTTCCGCAACTCGGCGCGGGCCTTCGGCGACAAGACCGCGCTGACTTTCCTGCGCACCGGCAAGCCCGAGGACGAACCGATCCGCTGGAGCTACGCGAAGCTGCTCCAGGGCATCCACCAGACCGCGAACCTGCTGCACCGCCTGGGCGTGCAGCCCAGCGACGCGGTGGCGGTGCTGCTGCCCGGCTGCCTGGACTACCACCTGGCCCTTTGGGGCGGCGAGGCAGCCGCTATCGTGCAGCCGCTCAATCCGCTGCTCACCGACGAGAAGCTCGTCTCGCTGATGCGCACCGCCGGGGCGCGCGTGCTGATCGCCTACGGATCGGACGAGGAATCGGGCATGTGGTCCAAGGCCCTGCGCATCCGCGGCGACGTGCCCACGCTCAAGTACCTGCTGCGCGTGGCGCCGCATGACGAGGCCACGCCGCCCGTCGACCTGCCCGCCGGCGTGCTGGACTTCAATGCCGAGCGCGCGGGCGAAGCCGACGACCGCCTGGTGAGCGGCCGGCGCATCCAGCCCACCGACATCGCCGCCTACTTCCACACCGGTGGCACCACCGGCGCGCCCAAGCTCGCGCGCCACAGCCACGGGGCGCAGGTCTTCACCGCCTGGGCCAGCACGCAGCTGCAGGCCATCGGGCCGACGGACCTGGGCATCAACGGCTATCCGCTCTTCCACGTCGCAGGCGTGCTGCCGGCGGCGCTCACCTCGCTGTCTGCCGGTGCCGAGACGGTCATCCCAACGCCCTCGCTGATGCGCAACCGCGAGGTGCTGGCCAACTACTGGCGCCTGGTGCAGGCGTATCGAGCCACCTCCGTTTCCGCCGTGCCCACGGTGCTGGCAGCACTGTGCACCGTCCCGCTGGACGGCGCCGACATCTCCTCGGTGCGCTTCTGCCGCACCGGCGCATCGGTGCTCTCGCCCGAGCTGGCGGCGCGCTTCGAGCGGCTCTTCGGCGTCCACGTGCACGAAAGCCTGGGCATGACCGAGATGGCCGGCATCTCCACCATCACGCCGCCGGGCGTGGTGGGGCCGGCCGGCTGCGTGGGCTTCCGGCTGCCCTATTCGCAACTGCGCATCGTGGCGCTGGACGCCAGCGGCAAGCCCTCGCAGCGCGAGATGCCGCGTGGCGAAGCCGGCATGGTGCTGTTCAAGTCGCCCAACCTGTTCTCGGGCTACCTGAATCCCAAGGACAACGAGGGCGCCTTCACCGAGGACGGCTGGCTCATCACCGGCGACCTGGGCTTCATCGACGCCGACGAGCGCCTGAACCTGAGCGGCCGCGCCAAGGACCTGATCATCCGCAGCGGCCACAACATCGACCCCAAGACCATCGAGGACGCGCTCTCGGCCCATCCCGCCGTGCAGATCTGCGCAGCGGTGGGCGCGCCCGATGCCTATGCCGGCGAGCTGCCGGTGGCCTATGTGAGCCTGCTGCCCGGCGTCTCGGTGGATGAAGGCGAACTGCTGGACTTCGCTGCTCGCGGCGTGGACGAGGCGCCCGCGCGGCCCAAGTCGGTGGTGATCCTCGACAAGATCCCGATGACCAACGTCGGCAAGGTCTACAAGCCCGAACTGCGGCTCATGGCCGCGCAGGCCGTGGTGCAGGCGCTGGTCGCGAAGGTGGCCGGCGAGATGAAGCTCGGCGAGGCGCTGGCGCCGCAGGTGCGCGCCAGCGAGCCCGAGGGCGTGGTGGTGCGCATCGATGCCACCTCGCTGGGCGGCGAGCGCGCCGATGCGCTGCACAAGGCGCTGCAGGCGGCCATCGAGCCGCTGCCGCTCAAGGTCGCGATCCGACGCGACTGAAGATTGCCGCTAGATCAGCGGCGTGTCCGACTTCTTCAGCGTGCGCAGCACGAAGCTGGACTTGCTGTGCCGGATGCCGGGGATCTTGTAGAGCTTCTCGCGCAAGAGGCGCTCGTAGTCGCGCGTGTCCTTCACCGCGATGCGGATCAGGTAGTCGTAGTCGCCGGAGATGAGGTGCGCCTCCAGCACCTCGGGAATGGTCTGCAGCACGCGGCCGAATTCGTAGAGCGTCTCGTCGCTGTGGCTTTCCAGGTTGACCTGCACGATCACGCTGTTCTGGAAGCCCAGCCGCTCCAGGTCCACCTTGACGGTGTAGCCCTCGATGACGCCCGCGCTCTCCAGCTGCTTGATGCGGTTCCAGCAGGCGGTGGAGGACAGGCCGACCTGCTGGCCGATCTCCTGCAAGCTGCGGCGTGAATCCTTGAGCAGCTCGCGCAGCAGCGCCAGGTCGATCGAATCGTAATTGTTTTCCTTCGTTTTGGCCATTTACGGAATATTCTTCAAGTCAGAGGCACCACGATTGGAAGATTATGAAGCACTTTCCGTGCTTCATTGAATACGATCCTTGGCCATGACTTCCGCCCTGGCCCCTACGCAAGCTTCGAATCCCCATCCCGCCACGACGCCAGCCACCGGCGCGAGCGCCCTGCTCGAAGCCCTCATCGAACAGGGCGTGGACACGGTCTTCGGCTACCCCGGCGGCGCGGTGCTGCCTCTGTACGACGCGCTGCACGCGCAGCCACGCATCCGCCACGTGCTGGTGCGCCACGAGCAGGCCGCGGTCCATGCGGCCGAGGGCTACGCGCGCTCCACCGGCCGCGTGGGCGTGGTCTTCGTCACTTCGGGGCCGGGCGTGGCCAACACCATCTCGGGGTTGCTCGATGCGATGAGCGACTCGATCCCGGTGCTGTGCGTCAGCGGCCAGGTGGCGCGCGCCGCCATCGGCACCGACGCCTTCCAGGAATGCGACGCAATGGGCATCTCGCGCCCGGTGACCAAGTGGAACGTGCAGGTGCGCCGTGCGGCCGGGGTCGCGGACGTCACCCGGCGCGCCCTGCGCGTGGCCACCGAAGGCCGGCCGGGGCCGGTGTTGATCGACCTGCCCAAGGACGTGCAGAAGGAGGAAGTGCTTGCGCAGGCCGCCCCTGGGCCGGCCGCGCCCTGCGCGAAAGCCGCGCCGGCGCTGCCGCCTCCCAAGCGCCTGCGGGAAGCGGCCGCGTTGATGCGCGAATCGCAAAGGCCGGTGCTCTATGGAGGCGGCGGGCTCGTCAACGCCGGAGAAAGGGCCTGCGAGCTTTTCGGAAAACTGGCAGAGCAGTTGCACAGCCCCTGCACCCTCACGCTGATGGGCCTGGGCGCCTTTCCCGCATCGCATCCGCTGTACCTGGGCATGCTGGGCATGCACGGCACGCTGGAGGCCAACCTGGCCATGCACCACAGCGACCTGGTGGTGTGCGTGGGTGCGCGCTTCGACGACCGCGTCACCGCGCGGCTGCAGGATTTCTGCCCGCAGGCGAAGGTGATCCACCTGGACATCGACCCGACTTCCATCAACAAGGTGGTGAAGGCCGACCTGCCCTTCACCGGCAACGCCACCGAACTGCTGGAAGCCCTGCTGCAGGCGTTGCCCGATGAGAATGAGGCGGTGACCCGCCAGCGCACCCACGACTGGTGGCAACGCATCGGGACATGGCGGGACCAGCGCTCGCTGTCCTTCACGCCGCGCGAGGACGTGATCCTTCCGCAGCAGCTCATGAGCGCCATCGCGCGGCAGGTCGAGGGCCAGGACGCCATCGTCGCCACCGACGTGGGCCAGCACCAGATGTGGGCCGCGCAGCACCTGAAGTTCGAGCGGCCACGCCGCTGGCTCACCTCGGGCGGCGCGGGCACCATGGGCTACGGGCTGCCGGCGGCCATCGGCGCACAGGTCGCGCATCCGGACAGGCTGGTGCTGTGCGTGAGCGGCGACGCCTCGGTGCTGATGAACATCCAGGAGCTGTCGACCGCGGCGCAGCATCGCTGCCCGGTGAAGCTGATCATCTCCAACAACGGCTGCATGGGCATGGTGCGCCAGTGGCAGCAGCTGCACCACGGCGGCCGCTACAGCCACAGCTACACCGAGGCCCTGCCCGACTTCGTGGCGCTGGCGCGGGCCTTCGGCTGGTCAGCCGGGCGGGTCGAGCACCCGGGCGAGCTGGACGGCGCGCTGGACGCCTGCCTGTCCTCGCCCGGCCCCTTCGTGCTCGACGTGGCGGTGCTGCCGCAGGAGAACTGCTTCCCGATGATCCCGGCCGGCTGCGGCCATCACCAGATCATGCTGTCGGAAAGCCGCTGGGCCGCGGCGGATTGAAGAAGATCAGCGGCCCTTGATGGCCAGCAGCTCGACCTCGAACACCAGCGTGGCGTTGGGCGGCACGGCAGGCGGCGCCCCGGCCGCGCCGTAGGCGATGGCCGCCGGGCAGGTGAGCTTGGCCTTGCCGCCCACCTTCATCTTCTGCACGCCCTCGGTCCAGCAGGGAATGACGCGGCGCAGCGGAAACTCGGCCGGCTCGCCGCGCGAGTAGGAGCTGTCGAACTCCTTGCCGCTGTCGGGGAAGGTGCCGCGGTAGTGCACCCGCACCGTGTCGTTGGCCGTCGGCGACGGACCCGTGCCTTCCTTGGTCGTCTGGAAGATCAGGCCGCTCGACGTCTTCTCCGGGGCGCTGCCCTGGGCCCAGGCGGCGAAGGGCAATGCACCGGCAATGACAGTGGCAATCAGTAGGGATCTCACAACAGGTCCTTTGGCGTTGGTGGGAAGCAGTTCATTATTGTCCGATGCGCTATCGCACCCGAATCGGCACGGAGAGCTTCTCCTTCGACGACCTGCGCCAGGTCATGGCCATGGCCAGCCCGCCGCGTTCCGGCGACGAGCTGGCCGGCGTGGCCGCCGCCAGCGCGCAGCAGCGCATGGCGGCGCGCCACGTGCTGGCCGACGTGCCGCTCTCGCAGTTCCTCGACGAGGCGCTGGTGCCCTACGAGAGCGACAACATCACGCGTCTGATCATCGACACCCACGACGCGGCCGCCTTCGCGCCGGTCGCGCACCTCACGGTGGGTGGCCTGCGCGACTGGCTGCTGTCCGAGGCGGCCGATTCCGAGACCCTGGCCGCACTGGCGCCGGGCCTCACGCCCGAGATGTCGGCGGCAGTCTCCAAGCTCATGCGCAACCAGGACCTGATCGCGGTGGCCCGCAAGTGCCGCGTGGTCAGCCGCTTCCGCAACACGCTGGGGCTGCCGGGCCGCATCGCGGTGCGGCTGCAGCCCAACCATCCCACCGACGACCTGCGCGGCATCGCCGCCTCGATGCTCGACGGCCTGCTGATGGGCGCGGGCGACGCAGTCATCGGCGTGAACCCCGTCACCGACAGCATCCACGCGCTGGGCCGGCTCACGCGCATGATGGACGAGGTCATCCAGCGCTTTGCCATTCCCACCCAATCCTGCGTGCTCACCCACGTGACCAACACCCTGCAGCTCATCGAGCAGGGCGTGCCGGTGGACCTGGTGTTCCAGTCCATCGGCGGTACCGAGGCCACCAACCGCTCCTTCGGCATCACGCCCGAGCTGCTGCACGAGGCGCACGACGCCGCGCAGTCGCTCTCGCGCGGCACGGTGGGCCGCAACCTCATGTACTTCGAGACGGGCCAGGGCAGCGCCCTGTCGGCCAACGCCAACTTCGGCGTGGACCAGCAGACCTGCGAAGCGCGCGCCTACGGCCTGGCGCGCCGCTACCAGCCGCTGCTGGTGAACACGGTGGTGGGCTTCATCGGGCCCGAGTACCTCTACGACGGCAAGCAGATCATCCGCGCCGGGCTGGAGGACCACTTCTGCGCCAAGCTGCTGGGCCTGCCCATGGGCTGCGACATCTGCTACACCAACCATGCCGAGGCGGACCAGGACGACATGGACAACCTGCTGGTGCTGCTGGGCAGCGCGGGCCTCAACTTCCTCATGGGCGTGCCGGGCGCCGACGACGTGATGCTGAACTACCAGAGCACCTCCTTCCACGACGCCCTCTTCCTGCGCCGCACCCTGGGCCTGAAGCGCGCGCCCGAGTTCGAGGACTGGCTGCAGCGCATGCAGATCACCGACGCGGGCGGCCACCTGCTCGAAGCCGGCGCCACGCCGCGCCTGGCCGGCATGGACGCCCTGGCGGCCCTGAGCGCATGAGCGCAGCCGGACCGACCCAAGCAAGCTGGCACCGCAGTGCGCAGCACGAAGGTGCGCGAATGAACACAGCGCCGGGCCGCACCGCGCAAGCTCTCACTGCGCTGCGAAGCACGAAGGTACGCCAATGAGCCAGCCGCCCAGCACGACCGACACGCCCGATGCCTGGGAACACTGGCGTCGCAGCACGCCGGCGCGCATCGGCCTCGGCCGCGTGGGCGACGCCGCGCCCACCGCCGAACTGCTGCGCTTCGGCTGGGCGCACGCCAGCGCGCGCGATGCCATCCACGCCCAGCCCGACCTCGACGCGCTGGAGGGCGCCTTGCAGGCCCAGGGCTGGGACACGCTGCGCGTGAAGAGCCAGGCAAGCGACCGCATCACCTACCTGCGACGGCCCGACCTGGGGCGCCTGCTCGACGAAGCGGATGCGCAGCGGCTGCAGCCGGTGCCCGGCGGCTGCGAGGTGTGCATCGTGGTGGGCGACGGGCTCTCGGCCCTGGCGGTCGAGCGCCATGCCGCGCCCCTGCTGGCTGCGCTCAAGCCCCTGCTGCCATCGGATTGGCGCTACGGCCCGCTGGTCCTCGCCAGCCAGGCCCGCGTCGCGCTGGCCGACGACATCGGCGAGCGCCTGGGTGCCCGCCTTTCGGTCATGCTCATCGGCGAACGGCCGGGCCTCAGCTCGCCCGACAGCCTGGGCCTGTACCTCACCTTCGGCCCGCGGCGCGGACGCACGGATGCGGAACGCAACTGCATCTCCAACGTGCGCAACGAAGGCCTGGTGCCGGCGGCCGCGGCGGCCAGGCTGGCCTGGCTGATGCGCGAGTCGCTGCGCCGCGCGCTCAGCGGCGTGGCGCTCAAGGACGAGAGCGAGAACGACACCCTGGAGGCCGCCCCTGCGGCGGCCCTCCTGCCCGCATCCAAGACGAATCAGGAGACAAGCCCATGACCCCCGTCAGCAGCCGCTACCCCATGGCCGAACTGGCCCACCTGCCCGAGGACATCCGCGACAAGATCCTGGAGGTGCAGGAAAAAGCCGGCTTCGTGCCCAACGTCTTCCTCGCACTGGCTCGGCGGCCGGCCGAGTGGCGCGCCTTCTTCGCGTACCACGACGCGCTCATGCTCAAGGAAGAAGGCTCGCTCACCAAGGGCGATCGCGAGATGATCGTCACCGTCACCAGCGCCGCCAACCAGTGCCTGTACTGCGTGGTGGCGCACGGCGCGCTGCTGCGCATCTACGAGAAGAAGCCGATGGTGGCCGACCAGGTGGCGGTGAACTGGCGCAAGGCCGACATCTCGATGCGGCAGAAGGCCATGCTCGAGTTCGCCATGAAGGTGTGCGAGCGTTCGCACGAGATCGACAACGCCGACTTCCCGCCCTTGCATGCCCACGGCTTCTCGGACGAGGACATCTGGGACATCGCGGCCATCACCGCCTTCTTCGGCCTGTCCAACCGCATGGCCAGCTTCAGCGGCATGCAGCCCAACGACGAGTTCTACCTGATGGGGCGCCTGCCGCGCGAGAAGAAGGCCTAGGGCAGCGCGCGCCGGGCGCGGCGCGCCGGCGGGCGGCGGCGATCGGAAACGCGCAGCACCATCAGCGCCACCAGGCTGCCGAGCGCCGCGCCGGTCAGCACGTCGGTCGGGAAGTGCAGCCCCAGGTACACACGGCTCCAGGCGATGGCCGCGGCCGCAGACACGAAGAGTGCTGCCCAGCGGTCGCGGCGCTCGAACAGCAGCACCATCGCCACCGCGAACGCGCCACTGGCATGCAGGCTGGGAAAACCGCCACGAGCGTTGTGCACCACCCACTGGATGCCCAGTTCCAGCGCCGCCGGCCGGGGCAGCGGCCATTGCTCACGCACCAAGCGAACCACCAGCCAGGTGATGCAAAGGCTCAGCAGCGCCATCCACAGCGTGCGCCGGCGCTCCGGCTGCACCAGTGCCAGCAGGGCCAGCGCCAGCAGCAGGCAGGCGGGCAGGAAGTCGGAGACGAAGGTGGCGGCGTGGATGCGCCACATCGGCGTGCCGGCACCCGCGTTGACGAGTCCGAACATCCACGCATCGAAGTGGAACAGGCGGTTCATGAAACAGCGCGATGCGCGTGCTAGCCGAGGGCTCGCGTCACCTTCGGTGAAGGCTTGCCGGCCAGCGCATCGCCCCGGCACTCGCCCAGTGCATCCAGGCCGGGCTTGTAGGTGGGCGACTGCACGTCCATCGTGCCCAGCACGGTGTGATAGAGGTTGTCGTGGGTCAGCGGCTTGTCCAGCTCGCCCTCCAGGCAGTTGCGCGAGAGCTTCTCACGCTCGCGCATGCCGTCGCTGAACCACATCACCCACGGCACGTGCTTCTGCACCTCGGGCGCCACGCCGTAGGGCATGCCGTGCAGGAACAGGCCGAACTCGCCCAGCGACTCGCCGTGGTCGCTCAGGTAGAGCATGGCGGTGTCGTAACGGTCCGAGCGGGCCTTGAGCCAGTCGATGGTCTTGCCCAGGAAGTCGTCGGTGTAGGCGATGGAGTTGTCGAAGGCGTTGAGCAGTTCGTCGTGGCTGCAGTCCGACAGCACGTTCACCTTGCACTCCGGCATGAAGCGCTTGGTGCTGCGTGAGGAGCGTTGGTAATAGGCCGGGCCATGGCTGCCCATCTGGTGCATCAGCAGCACCACGCCGCGGGCGCGGCGCTCGGCCGGCAGTGCCTCGATGCGGGCATCCAGGCCGCGCAGCATCACTTCGTCCAGGCACTCGTCGCCACCGGGGCACAGGGCTGTCTTGGTCACGGAATCGAGGTCGGCGAAGGCCGAGGCATGGGGAACGCGGTCGCACACGCCCTTGCAGCCGCCAGGCTGGTTGTCCAGCCAGAACACGGCCAGGCCTGCGGCCTGCAGCACGTCGGCGAGGTTCTCGTAGTCGTCGCTTGCCGACTCGTAGCCGGCCTTGCCCAGCGGCGAGAACATGCAGGGCACCGAGGCCAGCGTGCTGGTGCCGCAGGAGTGCACGTTCTTCCAGCTCAGCACCTTGCGTGCGGCCAGCTGGGGCGTGGTGTCGCGCTCGTAGCCGTTGAGCGCGAAGTGGTCGGCACGCGCGGTCTCGCCCACCACCACCACGAACAGCGGCGGCTTCGCCTGGTCCGCATAGCTTGCCCCCAGTGCGGCGCCGCCGGACACCGGGATCAGCTTGCGCTGGTGCTTGAAGATGACGCGCTTTCCGGTCATCACCGCCGAGTAGACGGGCGCCAGCGGGTTGGTCATGTAGCGCAGCTTGGTGTGGTTGCGCATGAGCGGTGCGAGTTCGCGGTTCATGGCCAGCGCGGCGCCCAGAGCCACTGCCGCCACGGCCAGCAGCAGCACCGCGTTGCGCCAGACCTGTGACAGGAGGCGCTCGCGCCGCAGGCGCGCATGCCAGATCACCACCATCGGCAGCGCGGAAACCAGCAGCACGTTGAACAGCAGCCGCCAATTGAGCAGGTCGCGCACCTCGCTCATGTCGGTCTGCGTGGCGTTGGCCATCATGGTCGGATCCATCACCACGCCATAGGTGGCCATGTAGTGCTGCGACACGGCGGCCACCAGCACCACGGCCATCCACAGCGGCTTCATCCAGCGCGACCACGCGCTCAGCGACAGCATCGCGATGCTCCCGCAGGCCACCAGCAGGGCCATGAGCGCCACGTGCGGCAGGTAGTCGGCGGCCTGGCCGTTGCCGATGTGCATCAGCTCTCCCCACAGCGGCCAGTTGCAGGCCAGCGTGAGATACAGGCCGAGCCAGACGACCAGGGTGCGTGCCGAACGCGGTCGTGCGAGCCAGTCGCGCACGGCTTGCCAGCGGCTGCCGGCCAGTTGCGTCGCAACCTGCGCGAGGGAGGAGGCGCCCGTGTCGGGCGTGCCGGAGAGGGCCAGCGGCCAGGAGAGATTGCGCGCCATGGGCGTGAAGGACTAGAGAAGCGTTCTTGAGGAATGGGCCGCGGCCAATGCCGCGGCATGGCCGGCACGCGCACGCCACCACTGGCAAGCGCCATCGATGAGCAGTCCGGTGGTCCAGCACAGCCAGCCGGTCCACAGGGTGTGGCTCATGTAGTGGGCGCCGCGCGCTTGCTGCACGAGGCCCAGCGCCAGCCCGCCCGCGAGCGCGCCGGCCAGCCACCAGCGGCCCACCTTGGGCAGCCGCCGCGCGAGCACGAAGTAGCCACCGAGGAATGCGAAGGCCGCCGATGCGTGCCCGGCCGGGAAGCAGCGCCCCGGCCCGCCATCGCCCTGCCCCCACGACCAGTGCGACACGTAGTGCGCGACGCCGCCGAAGGCGTCCAGGTCCCAGGGGCAGCTGGTGCGGCTGCCGTGCTTGATGAGAGTGATCACCAGCACGCCGGCCACGATACTCAGCGCCAGTTGCGCGCGCTCGAATCTGTCCAGCGCGCGCAAGAAGCCCACGGGCCGGGCGACGCTGATGAACAAGGCGATGACCAGCACCCAGCTGAACGTCTTCGCGCCCTCGTGCATCACCTGCACCAGGAAGGCGTTGTCGCGCAGCGCGAAGCCCGCGGGGGTCGCGAAGAGTCTGGCAGCTGGAAGATCGAAGCCGCTTGCGTCCCATGCGAGCAGGAGCAAGAAGGCAATGGCAGTCCAGCCCAGCGCGCGGCTGAAAGGCATTCTGAGCATGGGACGCAAGCGTAGGGAATCAGCCTGAACGCACCCTGAAGCTGGCGCTCTTCCATAATCACCCCGCCCACTCAAGGAGTCCCCTGTTGCGCATCCTGCTGGTCGAAGACGACGAGGCACTTGCCAGTGCCGTCTGCAGCTATCTCGAATCGAAGGCCTTCGTGGTCGACGTGGCGCCCGGCCTGAGCGATGCGCGCGCCGCGCTGCTGGGCCCGCAGTACGCCGCGGTGCTGCTGGACCTGCACCTGGGCGACGGCGAGGGCCTGTCGCTGCTGCCCAGCATCCGGGCGCTGGCCGACCGGCCGATCGTCATCGTGGTCACTGCGCGCGACCAGGTCACCGACCGCATCCGCGGCCTGGATGCCGGCGCCGACGACTACATCATCAAGCCCTACGACCCGGGCGAACTGCTGGCACGGCTGCGCGCGGTGGAGCGCCGGCGCAGCGCCAGCAACACGCCGGTGCTGCAGCTGGGCAGCCTGGAGATCGACCTGGCACGCGACATGGTGCGCAAGGACGGCAGGCAGGTGCCGCTCACGCAGAAGGAATGGGCGCTGCTGCGCGTGATGGCTTCGCGGCCCGAGCGCATCCACACCCGCGACCTGCTGCAGGATGCGCTGTACGGCTGGGACGAGGAAGCCGACAGCAACACGCTGGAGGTGTTCATCAGCCGCCTGCGCCGCAAGCTCGGGCGCGGCCACATCGTCACGCTGCGCGGCCTGGGCTACCGCCTCTCGCCCTCGGACGATGAAGACTGAGGCCGCCGACGGCGTGGCACAGGCCACGCGCGAACACAAGGGCACGCGTGATCGCAGCGGCGCACGCAAGCGCGAGTCGCTCGCCGGTCACCTGACGCGCACGCTGATCATCTGGGTGGGCGGCGTGTGGCTGCTCAGCGTAATGGGCGTGGTGTGGTACGTAAGCAGCGAGATCAACCACAACTTCGACAACGAGCTGGCCGAGATCTCGCACCGCCTGTTCGACTTCGCCGCGCGCGACCTCGACCGCGGGATCCAGGCCCGCCCCGGCGTGGAGCCCCTGGTGGCCTCCGACCCGCTGTTCAGCGAAGACGTGGTGATGTTCGTGGTGAAGAACGGCGAAGGCCGCGTGCTCATGCACACCGCCGCCATCGACGGCAAGGCCTTCGACGTGCCGCTTCGCCCCGGGTTCAAGAACTCGGGCCCCTGGCGCATCTACACCGTGCAGCACCCGACGCGGCCGCTGTACCTGCAGGTGGCCGACCCGCTGGACGAGCGTCGCGAAGCCGTCAACAGCACGCTGCTGGGCCTGATCATCCCGCTGGCCGCGGGGCTGCCCCTGCTGGCCCTGGTGCTGCGCAACATCGCGCGCAAGGAACTGCGCGCGCTGCAGTGGCTGGCCGAACAGATCGCGCAGCGCGGGGGCTCCGACCTGCGCCCCGTCGCACTGCCCGAACTGCCGCAGGAGCTGCAGTCCGTGGGGGACGACGTCAACCGCCTGCTGGGGCGGCTGTCACAGGCGCTGGACGTGGAGCGCGCACTGGCGGCCAACGCGGCGCACGAGATGCGCACGCCCCTGGCCTCGGCCCGCCTGCGGCTGCAGACGGCGCTGGACCATGGCCTGCGCCGCGAGGACGTGGAGGGGGCATTGAGCGCCCTGCGCACGCTGAGCCACCGCACCGAAAAGCTGCTGCAGCTCTCGCGCGCCGAATCGGGCGCCTCGCTCTCGCGCCAGCCAGTGGACCTGGTCCGGCTTGCCGCCCTGGTCGCGCAGGAATTCTGGCGCGAGGACGAGGCCCGGGCCCGCCTGGACCTGCGCGTGCCGCCCGTCGAGGTGCCGCCCGCACTGGGTGACGTGGACGCGCTGGCCATCGCGCTGCGCAACCTGGTGGAGAACGCGCTGCACTACGGCAACGGCAAGCCGGTGGTGCTGGAGGTGCTGCCGCCCTGCACCCTGGCCGTGCGTGACTTCGGTCCCGGGGTGAGCGCGGAGAAGCTGCAGACGCTGCACCAGCGCCACGTGCGCCACAGCGCCGAGCGCGCGGGCTATGGCCTCGGCCTGTCCATCGTGCACACCATCGTCGACAAGCACGACGGGCAGCTCGAGCTGTACTCGCCGCCGCCAGGCGCCGACAGCGGGCTGGAGGCACGCATCGTCCTGCAACCGGCCAGCTGAGGCCGCCCGAGGCCGCGCTAGCCTCGCGTGCCGCGGCCTCGCGCGGCCCGGAGGCGGCGAAGCGAGTGGACCCGGCCCGCGAGCACGGCGCGGTTCGCTGCGCCCACCACGCCCACCGCGACCAGGCTGCCCAGCAGCGCACCCACCACGATGTCCAGCGGAAAGTGCAGCCCCAGCACGACGCGGCTGGCCGAGATGAGCGCGGCTGCCAGGAGGTAGGCCCAGGCCAGCGGGCCGCCGCGCGACATCAGCATCACGACCGCCACGCCGAAGCTGCCGGCCGCGTGCATGCTCGGAAAGCCCGGCCGCGCACCCTGCGGCAGCCATTGCATGCCCAGGTTCAGGGCGTCGGGGCGAGGCATCGGCAGCCAGGTGCGGAACACCCGCACCATGAGCCACGTGATGGCCAGGCAGCACACGGCCAGCCACAGCGTGCGGCGCCAGGCCGGCAGGGCCAGCGCCAGCAGTGCAGGCAGCACCATCAGGGCCTTGGGCAGCCAGTCGCCGATCCAGGTGAAGAGCCGGATGGACCAGAGCGGCCAGGCCGAGTCCGCGTTGAGCAGGAGATAGAAGTAGACGTCTGCCGATTGCACCAGGGAGTTCTTTCGAGGGTCCGTAGAGGAGAGAAGCAAGGCGCGCGCAGCACGATGCCCGTAGAAAGGCAGGCTATCGCATTTGCGACAGCATCCCGCGGCGCGCCCCGTGGCACGCCACCGCCGCCCCCTCTATGGGTAGGGGCCGCCCCCATCGGGGGGCAATAGAATTGTGGGCTGTGCGCCGGCGCACGTCCGAGATAACCACACTGAGCCAGACCCCATGACACAAGAAGAGATCCTTGCCCAATTCGGCCCGCGCGAAGCGATGGAATACGACGTGGTTGTCGTCGGCGGGGGCCCCGGCGGCCTCGCGACCGCCATCCGCCTCAAGCAGCAGGCCGCGCACCATGGCAAGGAAATCTCCGTGGTGGTGCTCGAGAAGGGCTCGGAGCCCGGCGCGCACATCCTGTCGGGCGCCATCATGGACCCGATCGCCCTCAACGAGCTGCTGCCCGACTGGCGCGAGCAGGGCGCGCCGCTGAACCAGCCCGTGACCGAAGACGCCTTCCTGATGCTGTCCGAGACCGGCGGCACGCGCGTTCCGAACTTCATGCTGCCCCACAACTTCCACAACGAGGGCAACTACATCGTCAGCCTGGGCAACGTGGTCAAGTGGCTGGCCCAGCAGGCCGAGGGCCTGGGCGTGGAGATCTTCCCCGGCTTCGCCGCCGCCGAAGTGCTCTACGACGAGAAGGGCGCCGTCAAGGGCGTGGCCACCGGCAACATGGGCATCGGCAAGGACGGCGAGCCCACCGAGAACTTCCAGCTCGGCATGGAGCTGCACGGCAAGTACACCATCTTCGCCGAGGGCGCCCGCGGCCACCTGGGCCGCCAGCTGATCGACAAGTTCAAGCTGGCCGACGGCAAGGACCCGCAAAGCTACGGCATCGGCATCAAGGAGCTGTGGGAGATCGACCCCGCGCGCCACCAGCCCGGCCTGGCGGTGCACACCTCCGGCTGGCCCCTGCCCTCGGACACCTACGGCGGTTCCTTCCTCTATCACGCGGAAGACAACAAGGTCGTGGTCGGCTTCGTGGTGGGCCTGGACTACCAGAACCCGCACCTGAGCCCCTTCGAGGAGTTCCAGCGCTTCAAGACGCACCCCAACATCCGCTGGTACTTCGAGGGCCAGGACAAGGGCCTGAAGCCCGCCAAGCGCCTGAGCTACGGCGCGCGCGCCATCACGGCCGGCGGCCTGCTCTCGCTGCCCAAGACGGTGTTCCCGGGCGGCGCCCTGGTGGGCTGCGACGCCGGCTACCTCAATGCCAGCCGCATCAAGGGCAGCCATGCCGCCATCAAGACCGGCATGATGGCCGCCGATGCCGCCTACGACGCCGTCATGGCCGGCCGCTCGCACGACGAGCTCGCCGCCTACCCCGAGGCCTTCGAGAAGAGCTGGCTGCGCACGGAGCTGCACAAGGCGCGCAACTTCAAGCAGTGGTTCAAGAAGGGCCTGACGGTAGGCACGCTCATGACCGGCATCGAGCAGTTCCTGCTGCGCGGCCACGTGCCGTGGACCATCCACCGCGCCGAGCCCGACAACGTGCGCCTCAAGCCTGCAGCCGAATCGAAGAAGATTGCCTATCCCAAGCCGGACGGCAAGCTCACCTTCGACCGCCTCTCCTCGGTGTTCATCAGCAACACCAACCACGAAGAGAACCAGCCGGCCCACCTGACGCTGAAGGACCCGACGGTTCCCACGCGCATCAACCTGCCGCAGTACGCCGGCCCCGAGCAGCGCTACTGCCCGGCCGGCGTGTACGAGTTCGTGCCCGACGAAGCCAACGCCGGCAAGGAACGCCTGCAGATCAACGCGCAGAACTGCGTGCACTGCAAGACCTGCGACATCAAGGACCCGACGCAGAACATCGTGTGGGTCACGCCCGAGGGCGGCGGCGGCCCCAACTACGTGGGCATGTAAGCCCGGCGCAGGGCCCGTTCCCGCCCGATGACGCTGCCCGAGCTGCACCTGCCCACCGGCCGGCGCCTGGCATGGTGGGCCTTGCTCATCGTCGTGCTGGCGGGCCTGCTGTGGCTTGCGGTGCGCTATGTCAGCCCGGCGCCGCCGCGCACCCTGGTCATGAGCACCGGCGCCACCGACGGCGCCTACCACCGCTTCGGCCTGCGCTACCAGGAGATCCTGCGCGCCAGCGGCATCCGGCTGGAGCTGCTGCCTTCCAGCGGCGGCATGGAGAACATCGAGCGGCTCAATGCCGGCACCGCGTCGGTCGGCTTCGTGCAGGGCGGCACGGGCATCCTGGCCACCGACCCGGAAGCCACGCCCGATTCCACCCCGCTGCGCGCGCTGGCCACGGTGGCCTTCGAGCCGGTCTGGATCTTCACCCACACCCTGGACGTGTCCAGGGGTCTGGGCGCGCTGGCGGGCAAGCGCATCGCCGTCGGCGTGCCGGGCAGCGGCAACGAGCGCGTGGCCCAGCAACTGCTCTCCAGCTTCAACGTGCGCGCGGACAAGGACGGCACCCAGTTCGTCAGGGAAGGCGGCACGGCCGCGGCCAAGCTGCTGCTGGAGCACCAGGTGGACGCGGTGATCATGATCGCGGCCTCGCAGGCACCGGCGGTGCAGCAGCTGCTCAACGATGGGCGCCTGCGCCTGGCCTCGCTGGACCAGGTCGAGGGCCTGGCGCAGCGCCATCCCTACTTCCAGTCGATCGTGCTGCGCCGCGGCGCGGTGGACCCGGCGCGCAACCTGCCACCGGCCGACGTGCACCTGCTGGCCACCACCGCCAACCTGGTGGTGCGCGACGAGCTTCACCCCGCCCTGGCCTACCTGCTGCTGGAAGCGGCCAAGCAGGTGCATTCGCAGCCCACCCTGATCCGCCGCCCGGGTGAGTTCCCCAGCCCGAGCGACACCGACTACCCGCTGTCGGAACAGGCCGAGCGCTTCTTCAAGCACGGCCAGCCCTTCCTGCAGAACTACCTGCCCTTCTGGGTGGCGATCTACGTCCAGCGGCTGCTGCTGTGGCTGGTGCCGCTGGCGGCCATCCTGGTGCCTCTGATGCGCGTACTGCCGGCCCTGCTGAACTGGCGCCGCCAGAGCCGGCTGTACCGCCGCTACGGCGAACTGAAGTACCTGGAACTGGATCTGGCCTCGCGGCAAATGGGCGCGGACGAACTGGTCCGCGCTCACCAGCAGCTGGACCGCATCGAGAACGAGATCGTCAGGACCAAGTTCCCGCTGGAGATCTCCGACCGCGTCTACACGCTGCGCCAGCACGTGGACTACGTGCGCGCCCAGCTCGACCGGCAGGTCCAGCCCGGCCGCCGGCCCTGATTCGTCCCGGAATCCGTGACCGCCGCCGTGCGCGGTGCGCACTCGGTGTGGTGAACGCGCCCCGGCACCCCGTTGCTCTTCCCCAAATGAGTGCTTTTTTCTCGTTTTCTCCGGGTTGATCCTGCGGCGGACACGCCTTAGTTGTAACTAAATTGTTAACAATGTCATCACTTTGTTTTCAATTGGGTCGCAACGAATGAATCGCATCCACCGCATCGTCTTCAACCGCGCCAAGGGCGTCTGCCAGGCCGTGTCAGAGGTGGCTTCCGCGGCGCGGCCCGGCGCGGACGGTTCCGCCAGCGCGGTGGCCTCGATGCCGGCGCGATCAGCCCTGGCCACGGCCTGCCTGCTGGCGTTGACGGCCCTGGCGGCCCTGGGGACCACCGGCGCCCGGGCCGACGGCGGTGCGGGCGGCAGTGGCTACCAGGGCAACGGCGTGGCAGGCGTCGGCGGCACGGCCGCGCAGCCGGTCGGCGGCACGGGAAGCACCGCGTCCCTCGACGGCTACACCCTGGGCAGCGGGGGCGGTGGCGGCGGCATGCTGGCCAACGGCGACGGCGCCGCGGGCGGCAATGGCGGCGGCACCGCACCGGCCGCGGCCGGCGGTGCGGGGGGCACGACATTCCGGCGCATCACCAGCGGCAACACCACGATCACGGCAGTGACCACCGGCGGCAACGGCGTGGCCGGCGCCGAAGCGTCCACCGCCGTGGCCGGCTACATCGACGGCGGTGGCGGTGGCGGCGGAGGCGGCGGCGCAGGCATCGCGAGTTCGAGCACCGGCTCGCTCACCATCGGCAGCAGCGTGGCAGGCGGGCGCGGCGGCGACGGCGGTGCCGCAGGCAAGGCGGTCTCACCCGGCGGCTGGGGCTGGGGTGGCGCGGGCGGTGGCGGCCAGGGCGGTATCGGGGTGCTCCTGACGGGCGCCACCGGCGCCGTCACGGTCAACGCGGGCGCCTCGGTGCGCGGTGGCGACGGCGGCAACGGCGGCACGGCCACCCAGGGTTCGGGCGGCAACGGCGGCGATGGCGGCACGGGCATCCAGTTCTCCGGCGTGCGCACGCTCACGAACCGCGGCACGATCGCCGGCGGCAACGGCGGCGCCGCGGGCGCGTCGTCGCAAGGCGGGGCGACCGGCGCAGCGGGCGCGGGCGGCACGGCCATCGTGGCCGGCGGCGGCGCCACGGTGCTCAACATCGGCACCATCACGGCGGGCAACTCGGGCGCCGGCGCGGCCGGCGACGCCATCAGGTTCAACGGTGGCGGCACCAACACGCTGTCGCTGGAAGGCACCTCGGTCATCACGGGCAACGTGGTGGCAACCGCGGGGGGCACCGACCGCCTGATCCTCGGCGGAACGGCAGCCGGCAACTTCGACGCCAGTGCCATCGGCGCCGGCGCGCAGTACCGCAACTTCGCTGGCTTCGTGAAGTCGGGCAGCTCGACCTGGACGCTCACCGGCACCACGGCGGACCTGACGCCCTGGTCCATCACGGCCGGCACCCTGTCCATCGCCTCCGATGCGAGCCTGGGCAGCGCGGCGGGTGCACTCGCCATCAGCGGCGGCGGCACGCTGCTGACCACTGCCAGCACCAGCTCCACCCGCAACGTGAGCATCGGCACGGGCGGCGGCAATTTCAGCACCGCCACCGGCACCACGCTCACGCTGGGCGGCACCGTGTCGGGGGCGGGCCGGCTGACCAAGCTGGGCACGGGCACGCTGGTGCTGACCGGCACGGACACCTACACCGGCGGCACCACGATCTCCGCCGGCACGCTGCAATTGGGCGACGGCGGCACCAGTGGCTCGATCACCGGCAACGTCACGAACAACGGCGCACTGGCGATGAACCGGTCCGATGCGCTGACCGTCGCGGGTGCCGTCTCCGGCACCGGCAGCGTGCGCCAGGTCGGCAGCGGCACCACCACGCTCTCGGGCAACAACAGCTACTCCGGCGGCACCACGGTGACGGCCGGCACCCTGTCGGTCGCCACCAACGCGAACCTGGGCGGCAACGCCGGCGGCCTCACGCTCGACGGCGGCACGCTGCAGACCACCGCCAGCTTCAGCGCCAGCCGCACCGTCTCGCTGGGCAGCGGCAACGGCACCATCAATGCCACCACCGGCGCCGTGACGCTCAGCGGCGTGGTCTCGGGCCCCGGGGCGCTGACCAAGACGGGCGCAGGCACGCTCACCCTGAGCAATGCCGCCAACACCTACGTGGGCGGCACCGCGGTCACGGGCGGCACGCTGGCCGTGTCGCGCGACTCGAACCTGGGCAACGGGAACGGCGGCGTCCTGCTCGACAACAACGCTGCACTGCAGACCACGGGCACCTTCGCGACCAACCGCACCCTGCTGCTCGGCAACGGCGGTGGGACCCTCAACACCAACAGCGGCACCACGCTGACACTGGGCGGCACCGTCCAGGGCCTGGGCGGCCTGCAGAAGACGGGCGCCGGCACGCTGGTGCTGGCGGGAGCGAAGACCTACGAAGGTGGCACCACCGTGTCGGCCGGCACCCTGTCGGTCGCCTCGGACGCCAGCCTGGGCGCCAGCACCGGCTCGCTCACGCTGGGCGGCGGCACGCTGCTCAATACGGCCAGCTTTGCATCGAGCCGCGCAGTCACGCTTGGCGCCGGCAACGGCAGCGTCAATACGGCCACCGGCACCACGCTGACGCTCGATGGCACCGTCTCGGGCGCGGGCGGCCTGGCCAAGATCGGGACCGGCACGCTGGTCCTCAATGGCAGCAACAACTACGCGGGCGGCACCACGTTGTCTGCCGGCACGGTGTCGATCGGCTCGGACGCGAACCTGGGCAACGGCGCCGGCGCGCTCGCCTTCAACGGCGGCACCCTGCTGACCAGCGGCGCCATCGTCGCCAACCGCGCCGTCTCGCTCACCGGCACGGCAGGCGGCGTCAACACCGGTGCGGGCAGCACGCTGGCGCTGGCCGGCACCGTGTCGGGCACCGGCAGGCTGAACAAGCTGGGCGCGGGCACCCTCGTCATCACCGGCAGCAACAGCCACACCGGCGGCACCAACATCTCGGCGGGCACGGTGTCGATCGCCTCGGATGCGGCGCTGGGCGGCTCGGCCGGCACGCTCACGCTGAGCGGCGGCAGCACGCTGCAGACCACGGGCACCACCACCGCCACGCGGCTCGTCAGCCTGGGCTCTGGCGGCGGCAGCTTCGACACCGCAGCGGGCACCAGCCTGACACTCGGAGGTACGGTCTCAGGCAGCGGCCGGCTCACCAAGCTGGGCGCCGGCACGCTGGTGCTGGCCGGCACGGACACCTACAGCGGCGGCACCACGATCTCCGCCGGCACGCTGCAACTGGGCGATGGCGGCACAGCGGGCTCCATCACCGGCAACGTCACGAACAACGGCGTGCTGGCCTTCAACCGCTCCAATGCGATGACGCTTGCCGGCGTCATCTCCGGCACCGGCAGCGTGCGCCAGGCCGGCAGCGGCACCACGACACTCAGCGGCACCAACACCTACACCGGCGGCACCGCAGTGACGGCCGGCACGCTGGCCATCTCGCGCGACGCCAACCTCGGCGCCAGCGGCCGCACGCTGACGCTCGATGGCGGCGCGCTTCAAACGACGGCCACCTTCACCACCAGCCGGCCCATCACGCTGGGCGCCGGCGGCGGAAGCATCGACACCAACAGCGGCACCACGCTGACCGAAAGCGGCAACCTCTCGGGCACAGGCGCCCTCGGCAAGACCGGTGCAGGCACGCTGGTGCTGACCGGCACCGAAAACTACCAGGGCGGCACCACCATCTCCGCCGGCACGCTGCAGCTGGGCAGCGGCGGCACCACCGGCTCGATCACCGGCAACGTGGTCAACAACGGCACGCTGGCCTTCAACCGGTCCAACACCGTCACCTTCGGCGGCAACGTGTCCGGCGGCGGCAATCTGATCAAGCAAGGCGCCAACACGCTGGTCCTCACGGGCGACAACAGCCATGGCGGCGGCATCGACATCACTGCAGGCACGCTGCAAGTGGGCAATGGCGGCACCAGCGGCTCGCTCGCAGGCAACGTCAGCAACGCCGGCACGCTCAGCTTCAACCGCGCCGACGAACTCGTCTTCGCCGGCGACATCAGTGGCGCGGGCCGCGTGGTGCAGGCCGGCACGGGCACGACGGTGCTCCTGGGCAACGGCAGCCATGCGGGCGGCACCACCATCACGGCCGGCACGCTGCAATTCGGCAACGGCGGCACCACGGGCTCCGTCAGTGGCAACGTAGCCAACGGCGGCACCCTGGTCTTCGACCGCTCGGACAACCTCGCCTTTGCAGGCGCCATCACCGGCACCGGCAGCGTGAGGCAGATCGGCGGAGGCACCACCACGCTCGCCGGCACCAGCAACTACAGCGGCGCCACCACCGTGTCGGCCGGCACCCTGCGGGTGGATGGCGTCGTCGCGAACAGCGCGGTCGGCGTCGGCAACGGCGGCACGCTCGCCGGCCAGGGCACGATCGGCGCGGCGGTGACGGTGGCTAGCGGCGGCACACTGCAAGGCAGCGCGGGACAGACGCTGCAGATGGGCGCCCTGTCGCTGGCCAGCGGATCGACCCTCCAGGCCGCGCTCGGCACGCCGGGCAGCATGGCCCTCTTCCAGGTCAACGGCGCCCTGACGCTCGACGGGCAGGTGAACGTCAGCGACATGGGCGGCTATGGCGCCGGCATCTACCGGCTGATGAACTACACCGGCGCGCTCACCGACAACGGCCTGCAGGTGGGCAGCCAGACGGCCGGCTCCGCCGTGACGGTGCAAACGGCAATTGCCAACCAGGTCAATCTCGTCAACACCGCCGGTCAGGCGCTCGCCTTCTGGGACGGCGGCAGCGTGTCGAACCTCAACAACAACCGCGTCGACGGCGGCACCGGCACCTGGAGCGCCACGGGCGGCAGCTGGACCGACGCCTCGGGCGCGCTCAATGCGCCGATGACGCCCCAGCCGGGCTTCGCGGTCTTCCAGGCCGCCGCCGGCACGGTGACGATCGACAACACGCAGGGCGCGATCGCCGTGACCGGCATGCAGTTCGCCACCGACGGCTACCTGCTGCAAGGCGGTCCGGTCGAACTCGCGGCGGCGCAGTCGATCATCCGCGTGGGCGATGGCAGTGCCACGCCCGTGACGGCGACCATCGCCTCGGCCCTCACCGGTGCCGCGCAGCTGGAGAAGACCGACCAGGGCCGCCTGGTCCTCACCGGCAGCAACAGCTACAGCGGCGGCACGCGCATCTCCGGCGGCACGCTGCAGATCGGCGACGGCGGCACCAGCGGCGCCATCACCGGCGACGTGATCGACAACGGCAGGCTCGCCTTCAACCGCAGCGATGCCGTGACCTTCGTGGGCACGATCTCAGGCAGCGGCAGCGTCGAGCAGATGGGCAGCGGCACCACCACGCTCACCGGCAGCAACAGCTACAGCGGTGGCACCGTCATCAGCGCCGGCACGCTGGCAGGCACGGCCGGCAGCCTGGGCACTGGCCCGATCGCCAACAACGGCAGGCTCGAGCTGACCCAGCTGGCCACTGCCAGCATGGCCAACGCCATGTCTGGCAGCGGCATCTTCGTGAAGCGCGGCGCCGGCGCGCTCGACCTCGTCGGCAACAGCGCCGCCTTCACCGGCAGCACGCAGGTCGCCGAGGGCACGCTCGCCGTCAACGGCGCGCTGGGCGGCTCGCTGACCATGGCCGGCGGCACGACCCTCAAGGGCAACGGCACGGTGGGCAACACGCTTGTGCAGGCCGGCGCCACCGTGGCCCCGGGCAATTCGATCGGCACGCTGCATGTGGCCGGCAACCTGACGCTGGCCGCCGGCTCGACCTACCAGGTGGAGGCGCAGGGCAGCGGCCAGGCCGACAAGATCCAGGCCAGCGGCAGCGTCGCGCTGCAGGGCGGCGCGGTGTCGGTGCTGGCCAGCGGCAACTGGAACCCGGTCAGCAGCTACACCCTCCTCGAGGCGGGCGGTGGCGTGAGCGGCAGCTTCGGAAGCGTCACGACCAACATGGCCTTCCTCGACCCCACGCTGTCGTACGACGGGCAGAGCGTCGCGCTGCGCCTGCAGCGCAACGACGTGAGCTTCGAATCGGTGGCCGGCACGCCGAACCAGCGCGCGGCGGCGGACGCCGTGGACAAGGCTGGCGAGCCGCTGTACAGCGCCATCGTCCAGCTCGACGCGCCCACCAGCCGCGCGGCCTTCGACCAGCTTTCCGGCGAAGTGCATGCCTCGCTCAGGACCACCGCCATCGAGGACAGCCGCTTCGTGCGCGATGCCGGCCTGGACCGCGTGCGCCAGGCGCTTGGTGCGGTGGCCGCGCCGGCCGACGTGGCCGCGACGCGCGGCGTGTGGGCCCGCGCCTTCGGCTCGCGCGCCGACATCGACGGCGACGGCAACGCCACCAACGTCGACCGCTCGATCAGCGGCCTGTTCATCGGCGCCGACACCGTCGTGGCCGAGGACTGGCGCGTCGGCGCATTGGCCGGCTACAGCCACAGCGACGTGAAGCTGGACACCCCCGTTTCCTCGGCCACCACCGATGCCTACCACCTGGGCGTGTACGGCGGACGCCAGTGGGGCGCGCTCGGCCTGCGCGCGGGCGCCAGCTGGTCCGATGGCAGCGTCGACACGCAGCGCAGCGTCAACATTCCCGGCGTGGCCGAGCAGCCGGCCGCGAGCTACCACGCGCAGACGGCACAGGCCTTCGGCGAGCTGGGCTGGCGCATCGATGCCGGCAGCGCGGCGCTGGAGCCTTTCGCTGGCCTGGCCCACGTGAACCTGCGCACCGACGGCTTCACCGAAAGCGGCGGCGCCGCGGCGCTCAGGGCGGACAGCAGCAGCAGCAACACCACCTTCAGCACGCTGGGCCTGCGCGCCGCCACACAGGTCGACGCCGCCGGCATGCCGCTCACGCTGCGCGGCATGGTGGGCTGGCGCCATGCCTTCGGCGACGTGTCGCCGACGGCGGCCCTGGCCTTCGCCGGCCAGTCCGCCTTCACGGTGGCAGGCGTTCCGCTGGCCAAGGACGTCGCGGTGATCGAGGCCGGGGTTGGCCTGGCGCTGGCCCGCGACCTGAACCTGGGCGTGAGCTACAGCGGGCAGGTCGGCAGCGGCGTGAAGGACCACGGCCTTCGGGCCACCCTGGCCTGGAAGTTCTGAGGGGACGCGCGGCGCGCCTAGGGCAGGGAGACGCCCGCGGCCGCCGCGGCCTCGCGCACCGAGGGCGGCCAGTTGATCATCCCGGGGTCCTGCCCGCTGGCCATGCCCATCAGGCAGGCGACCTCGGTGCCCGCGTTGCGAAAACCGCGCGAGACGCCCGGCGGCACGCTGATCGTGTCCCAGGGCTCCAGCACCACCTTGCGCTCGCCCTCGGGGCCCCAGAACACCTCCCACAGGCCGCTGAGCGCCACGAAGACTTCCTGCGTGAGGTGGTTGTGCAGCGGCGCCGACTTGCCCGGCCCGCAGCACACGAAGTTCAGGTGGAAGCCCTCGGCCGCCAGCGGCGCGCCGGGCGGCACGCCCAGCACCCGGTAGGTGCTGCGCTCGCAGCCGGGCAAGGCCGCGTCCACGTAGTCGGCGGTCGGCTGCAACCGACGGAAACGCGCGACGCGCGCCTCCATCTCGGCGACCGTGGGATTCATGTCCGTGATCGGTGCTTGCGCCATGGCGGGCTCTTTGCGGAAGTGGCCGTGGCGCCAGCATAGTCGGCCCGTGCATCCCTTACACTCCAGCGGTCAGGAGAGAGCCTCGCCAGACGAGGCCGCCGAAGGCGCAGGACCGCGATCACGCGGCCCGAACGCTCAGGCAAAAGGACTGACAAGGCGCCCTGCTTTCTTGCAAGGCGTTTCCCGGCTGGAGAGAGGTGCGGCGCCCTTCGTGAGCGTGGCACCCACCGAAGGAGCAAACCCCGATCGTGGGGCGAATCTCTCAGGTAAAGCGGACAGCAGGGGTGGCCCATGGCGCAAGCCATGGAATTCGACTGCCCCTTTTGGAGAAGCGCCTTGACCGCCGCATCCGACGACCTGCTGAAGACGCCCCTGCACGCCCTGCACCTGGAGCTCGGTGGGCGCATGGTTCCCTTCGCCGGCTATTCCATGCCGGTGCAGTACCCCGCCGGCCTGATGGCCGAGCACAAGCACACCCGCGAGGCCGCCGGCCTCTTCGACATCTCCCACATGGGCCAGCTGCGCCTGCAGGGCCCCGACGCCGCCGCCGCCTTCGAAAGCATCATGCCGGTGGACGTGATCGGCCTGGCGCCCGGCAAGCAGCGCTACGGCCTGCTGCTCGACGACGAGGGCGGCATCCTCGACGACCTGATGTTCTTCAACGAGGGGAACGACTCCCTCTTCGTGATCGTCAACGGCGCCTGCAAGGCGGCCGACCTGGCCTACATCCGCGAGCGCATCGGCCAGCGCTGCAAGGTCGTGCCCCTGCCCGAGCAGGCGCTGCTGGCGCTGCAGGGCCCGCAGGCCGCTTCGGTGCTGGCCCGACTGTCGCCCGGCATCGAGCGCTTCGTGTTCATGACCGGCGGCGCGGTGCAGATCGGCGGCATCCCGGCCTTCGTCACCCGCAGCGGCTACACCGGAGAAGACGGCTTCGAGATCTCGGTGGCCGCCGACCAGGCCGAGGCGCTGGCCCGCCTGCTGCTGGCCGAGCCCGAGGTCAAGCCCGTCGGCCTGGGCGCGCGCAATTCGCTGCGCCTGGAAGCCGGCCTGTGCCTGTACGGCAACGACATCGACACCCGCACCACGCCGGTGGAAGCCTCGCTCAACTGGGCGATCCAGAAGGTGCGCCGCCAGGGCGGTGCGCGCGAAGGCGGCTTCCCGGGCGCGGGCACCATCCTTGCGCAACTCGCTGTGGCGGCCGACCTGGCCGGCCACGTCGACCAGCAGGTGCTCAAGCGCCGCCGCGTCGGCCTGGTCGCGCTGGACCGCGTGCCGGTGCGCGAAGGCTGCGAGCTGCAATCCTTCGAAGGCCAGCCCATCGGCCAGGTGACCAGCGGCCTTCTGGGCCCCACCGCCGATCGGCCCATTGCCATGGGCTACGTCGCCACGGCATTCTCCGAACCGGGCACCCGGGTGCAGGCCATCGTGCGCGGCAAGCCCGTGCCGATGGAAGTGAGCACCCTGCCCTTCGTTCCCACCCGCTACTACCGCGGATAGATTCCCTCTCTCTTCTTCATCTTCTTCAACTTCGACTTCTTTCACGGAGCCAACCATGAGCCTCAAGTACACCAAGGACCACGAATGGGTTGCCGTCGATGGCGGCATCGCCACCGTGGGCATCACCCAGCATGCGCAGGACGCGCTGGGCGACGTGGTCTTCGTCGACCTGCCGGAAGTCGGCCAGGGCTATGCCCAGGGCGAGGTGGCCGGCGTGGTCGAGTCGGTGAAGGCCGCCGCCGACGTGTACATGCCCGTCGCGGGTGAAGTCACAGAGGTGAACGAGGCGCTGCGCGCCGATCCCTCGCTGGCGAACAGCGACCCGATGGCCGGCGGCTGGTTCTTCAAGATCAAGCTGGCCGACGCCAGCCAGCTCGACCCGCTGATGGACGCCACCAGCTACGAGAAATTCTCCGCCGACGCCTGAGCGCCGCCCCTGCTCCCTTTTCCATTGCTGTCACACCTGCCTGCCTGCCATGTCGTCTTCCCCCGCCCTGACGCCCAATAGCTCCAACCAAAACGCCTCGTCCCGTCTGCGCGACCTGGAGAACCACGAAGAGTTCATCGCGCGCCACATCGGCATCGGCGCGCAAGACGAGGCCGCCATGCTGCGCGTGGTGGGCTCGAAGACGCGCGCCGAGCTCATCGACGGCATCGTGCCCGCGGCCATCCGGCGCTCGCACCCCATGCGCCTGCCGGCACCGGCCAGCGAGGCCGAGGCGCTGGCCGAACTGAAGGCGCTGGCCGGAAAAAACAAGGTGTTCAGGAGCTTCATCGGCCAGGGCTACTACGGCACCCACACGCCGGGCGTGATCCTGCGCAACATCCTGGAGAACCCGGCCTGGTACACCGCCTACACGCCCTACCAGGCCGAGATCTCGCAGGGCCGAATGGAGGCGCTGGTCAACTTCCAGACCATGGTGACCGACCTGACGGGCATGGCGATCGCCAACGCGTCCATGCTCGACGAGGCCACCGCCGCCGCCGAAGCCATGACGCTGGCCATGCGCAGCGTGAAGAGCAAGAGCCGTGTCTTCCTGGTCTCTGGCGACTGCCACCCGCAGACCATCGAGGTGTTGCAGACGCGCGCCGCGCCGCTGGGCATCGAGGTGCGCGTGAGCACCCTCAACGAACCCCTGCCGCAGCTGATGGCCGGCGGCGAATTCTTCGGCGCGCTGGCGCAGTACCCCGGCACCACCGGCGCCGTGCACGACCTGCGGCCGCTGGCCGGCATCGCGCATGCCAAGGGCGCCGCCCTGTGCGTGGCGGCCGACCTGCTGGCTTTGACCGTGCTCGTGCCGCCGGGCGAGTGGGACGCCGACATCGTCTGCGGCACCACGCAGCGCTTCGGCATGCCGCTGTGCAACGGCGGCCCGCACGCCGCCTACCTGGCCTGCCGCGACGAGTTCAAGCGCTCGCTGCCCGGCCGCCTGGTGGGCGTGAGCGTGGACGTGCACGGCCAGCCGGCCTACCGCCTGGCGCTGCAGACGCGCGAGCAGCACATCCGCCGCGAGAAGGCCACCTCCAACATCTGCACCGCGCAGGTGCTGCCGGCCGTCATCGCCAGCATGTACGCCGTCTACCACGGCCCGCAGGGCCTGCGCCGCATCGGCGAGCGTGTGGCGCTGCTGGCCGACGTGTTCGCCCAGGGCATCGCGCTGATGGGCCTGAAGGTGGTGAACGCCACCTCCTTCGACACGCTGACCGTCAAGACCGGCGAGGACACCGACCGCGTCGTGCAGGCCGCGCTGGCGCGCGGCATCAACCTGCGCCGCAAGCTCAGCCAGCACCTGGGCGTGTCCTTCGACGAGACCACCACGCGCGCCGACGTCGAGGCGCTGTGGTCGCTGTTCGCACCCGCGGGCAAGAGCGCGCCCACGTTCGACGATGCCGCGGCCAGTGCGCCCTCGCGCATCCCCGCCGAGCTGCGCCGCAGCAGCGACTACCTCTCGCACCCGGTGTTCAACACCCACAAGAGCGAGACCGCCATGCTGCGCTACATCCGCAGCCTGTCGGACAAGGACCTGGCGCTGGACCGCAGCATGATCCCGCTGGGCAGCTGCACCATGAAGCTCAACGCGACCAGCGAGATGATCCCCATCACCTGGCCGGAGTTCGCCGACATCCATCCCTTCGCGCCGGCCGACCAGCTGCTGGGCTATGCGCAGCTCGATGCGCAGCTGCGCGCCTGGCTGTGCGAGGCCACCGGCTATGCCGACATCAGCCTGCAGCCCAACGCCGGCTCGCAGGGCGAGTACGCGGGCCTGCTGGCCATCATGGCCTTCCACGAGGCCCAGGGCCAGGGCCACCGCAAGGTCTGCCTGATCCCCTCCTCCGCGCACGGCACCAACCCGGCCAGCGCGCAGATGGCCGGCATGAAGGTGGTGGTGACCGCCTGCGACGCGCAGGGCAACGTGGACATCGACGACCTGCGCCGCGCCTGCGAGGCGCACAAGGACGACCTGGCCTGCGTGATGATCACCTACCCCAGCACCCACGGCGTGTTCGAGACCCGCGTGAAGGAGCTGTGCGAGATCGTGCATGCCCACGGCGGCCGCGTGTACGTGGACGGCGCCAACATGAACGCCCTGGTGGGCGTGGCCGCGCCCGGCGAATTCGGCGGCGACGTGAGCCACCTGAACCTGCACAAGACCTTTTGCATTCCGCACGGCGGCGGCGGTCCCGGCGTGGGCCCGGTGTGCGTGGTGGAAGACCTGGTGCCCTACCTGCCCGGCCATGCCACGGCCGGCGAGGCGCCGCACGTGGGCGCCATCTCGGCGGCGCCGCTGGGCAACGCGGCCGTGCTGCCGATCAGCTGGATGTACTGCCGCATGATGGGCGAGCAGGGCCTGAAGTCCGCGACCGAGGTTGCCATCCTCAGCGCCAACTACATCAGCGCGCGCCTGGCCGAGCACTACCCCACGCTGTACGCCAGCCCCAACGGCCACGTGGCGCACGAGTGCATCCTGGACCTGCGCCCGCTCAAGGACAGCAGCGGCGTGAGCGCCGAAGACGTGGCCAAGCGCCTGATCGACTACGGCTTCCACGCGCCCACGCTGAGCTTCCCGGTGGCCGGCACGCTGATGGTGGAGCCCACCGAGAGCGAGCCGCTGGCCGAGCTGGACCGCTTCATCGACGCCATGATCGCCATCCGCGGCGAGATCCGCCGCGTCGAGGAAGGCGTCTGGTCCAAGGACGACAACCCGCTGAAGAACGCGCCGCACACCGCCGCTACCCTGATGACGGCCGAGTGGACCCACGCCTATTCGCGCGAGCTGGCCGCCTTCCCGCTGCAGGCCCTGAAGCAGGGCAAGTACTGGTCGCCGGTGGGCCGCGTGGACAACGTGTACGGCGACCGCAACCTGTTCTGCTCCTGCGTGCCGGTGGCGGAGTACGCCGGCAGCGACAACGGCTAGCGCGCCGGCAGGTGCCGCCCGCGAAGGGTGGCAGGCAAGGATATTGCTGCGTCCTCGGGGTGCGCATCCTCCTCGTCTCCGACCTGCACTACACGCTGCCACAGCTCGACTGGGTGGTGCATTGCGCACCCTCCTTCGACCTGGTGGTGATTGCCGGCGACCACCTGGACGTGAGCTCGCCCGTCCCGCTGGGCACCCAGTCGCTGGTGCTGCTGCGCTACTTCTCGCTGATGAAGCCGGGCCGGTCCCTGGTGCTGGCGTCCGGCAACCATGACCTGACCGGAAGCGACCGGCACGGCGAGCGCGCCGCGCTGTGGCTGCCCGACAGCCGCCGGCCGGGCGTGGCCACCGACGGCGATTCGCTGCACCTTCACGCGCAGGCCGGCGACGACACCCTCGTCACCATCTGCCCCTGGTGGGACGGCCCCGCAGGCCGCGAGGAGGTCGAGCGCCTGCTGGCCGCCGACGCAGACCGCCGACCGGCCTGCTGGGCCTGGGTCTACCACTGGCCGCCCATGGGCTCGCCCACCTGCTGGAACGGCAGGCGCCACTACGGCGACGCCGACCTGGCCGGCTGGATCGCAACATTCCAGCCGGATTTCGTCCTGGCCGGCCATGTGCACGAACCGCCCTTCAAGCCCGCCGGCGCCTGGGCCGACCGCATCGGCGGCACCTGGGTCTTCAATGCGGGCCGGCAGATCGGGCCGGTGCCGGCGCACATCGTGATCGATCTCGCAGCCGGGGCGGCCACCTGGTATTCGATGATGGGAGAGGAGTCCGTGGCGCTGGATGCAGCGCACGCACCGGCGCGCTCCGTGTTCTGAGCAACTCCAGGCGGCGACGGGTTCAGTAGTCGGGATCGGGCTCGCGCACCGAGCCGGGCCACGCTGCCGGGCGCTGGTGGTGCGCCAGCTGGCCGAGCACCTCGCCGACCATGGCCAGGCCCGGCGACGCGTCGCGGTACTGGCGGACGAGGTCCGCCAGGTAGGTGGTGACAAAGTGCAGCCGCTCGGCCAGGCCGACGGCGATGAGCTGCGTGATGCGCGGATCGCTGGCCAGGAAGGCGCGCCCGTCGGCCGCGTAGCGCAGCACCGTGGGCTCGCTGGCCACCACGGTGGCGCTGTAGGGCGCATCGAGCAGGAGCGATATCTCGCCGACCGCCGCACCGGGACGGGTGATGGTGTTGATCTCGGTCCCGGCCTTGACGACCTTCAGGGCGCCCGATGAAAGGATCCAGAGCCCGCTGCCCGACTCGCCCTCGCGCACCACCGCCTCACCCGCAGACAGGCGGCATTCGGGAAGCGCGGCAGCAAGAATGAGCAGTGGGTCCATGGGCGGAGGGTCGAAGCAATGTGCGTGCCGATCGGGCGCCCTCCGAAGGCGCCGAAGTGGTGCGCCGCCCCGGGGGCTCAGGCCGCGCGCAGCCCCTGGGTGGTTTGCAGCAACACGACGCGCGACTGGCCGACGATCATGCCCTTCCAGGTGTCCTCGTCGCAATAGAAGGCCTCGCGCAGCCCTTGCCGGATGGCGCGGCGCTGCGCCTGCGATGCCTCGGGGTGTCGGTTCAGCCAATGGTCGGCGCGCAGGCGCTGCAGCACTTCCATGCTGGGCAGCGTGCCGAACTCCAGGCCCATCAGGGCCACGGCGGCGTCCGGGCATTCGTCGTACACGGTGGACACCACCGGGCCCGACACGTCGGCCGATGCGGAGGTGCCCTCGAAGGGCGCGAACACGTCCGCGCCCCACCAGGCGCGCGCACGTGCCAGGCCCTCGGGGCGGCCGGGGTAGATCTTCTCGCCGTGGCCGTAGGGGCCCAGGCCCGTGTGCACGTCGATCCAGCCGATGTGCGTCGCCTCGGCCGCATGCTCGCGCAGGATGGCGCGCACGGTGCGGTTGCTCCAGCTGGGCGCCGCGCCGCCGTAGAAGACCCCGTCGGGCACCACGTACTGCCCGCGGGTCACGTTGGCGCGGTAGGTGGCCTCGCCGTGCTTGCCGATGTAGGCGGCCAGCGCCGCATTGTCGGCCTCCGTCGGCGGCCAGGTGGCCGGCAGCACCAGCGGGTCGACCTCGGCATAGGCGGGGTTGAGCGGCAGCGCCTTGCCGAAGTCCACGTGGTTGCGGTTGAGGTCGATGTTGTCCTCGTTGGTGCGGCGCAGGTGCGAGAAGCCGTGAGGGTTCACCGCGTGGATCAGCAGCAGGCCCAGCTTCGCGTCGGCCAGGCGGCCCAGCAGTTCGTCGTCGTTCAGCAGCGCCACCTGGCAGCCCGATCCGCAGAAGCCCTCCGGGCCGTGCGTGCCGGAGCTGACGACGAGCAGGCGCTTCGCGTCGGCCGGGCCCAGGCGGGCCACGTCCATGGCCAGCGTCTCGCCCAGGGCACCGCGCAGGCCGGGCAGCTCGAAGCTCTGCACCCGGGCATCACGAGCAGCGGCCGCATCCAGGAACTTGCCGCGCGCCTCGGCATAGGTGCCGGAGAAGCAACGCGAAATGGCTTGGGAATTCGTCATGGGGTTCCGATGGCTCCAGGTGATTTCAGGCCGCGGCTGGCACGGCATCGATGTCGCGGCCGGTGTGGTCCTTCAGCCAGATCAGGCCGACCAGCGACAGCAGCGTCATGATGAGCAGGTACCAGGCCGGCGCCAGCTTGTGGCCGCTGGCGTTGACCAGCCAGGTGCTGATGAAGGGCGAGAAGCCGCCGAAGAGCGCCACGCCCACGCTGTAGACCAGCGACATGCCGCTGGCGCGCACGCGCTTGGGGAACATCTCGGGCAGCATGGTCAGGCCCGGCACGGTCTGCACCACCAGGCCGATGGTGAGGATGACGACCACCGTGCACAGCACGCCCAGCGAGGGCGCGGCGTTCAGCCACAGGAAGCAGGGATAGATCAGCACCCCCATCGCCAGGCGGCTCCACACGATCAGGCGCTTGCGGCCCCAGCGGTCCGCCATCAGGCCCACGAAGGGCGCCAGCACGAAAGACAGCAGGCCGGTGAGGACAGCGCCGATCAATCCCGCCAGCGGCGGCAGGCCGAGCTCGCGAATGGCGTAGGTGGGCATGTAGAAGGTCACCACGTAGGCCGCGACGGTGCCGCCGCTGATGGTGAGGATGGCTGCGAGCACCGTGCCGCCGTGCTCGCTGAGCACCTCGGCCAGGCGGCTCTTCTCGGGCCGCGGTGCGCTGGAGGCCTCGTCCAGCGATTCCTCGAGGTGGCGGCGGATGTACATGCCCACCGGCGCGATCACCATGCCCAGCAGGAAGGGCAGGCGCCAGCCCCAGCTTTCCATCGACGCGGGCGCCAGCGTCGCGGTGAGCGCGCCCACCAGCACCGCGCCCATCAGGATGCCCAGGCCCTGGCTGGCGAACTGCCAGCTGGCCATGTAGGCGCGGTTGGCAGGCGTGGCGTGCTCCACCAGGAGCGTGGTGGAGGCCCCGACCTCGCCGCCGGCCGAGAAGCCCTGGATGAGGCGGGCCAGCACGATGATGATCGGCGCCGCGACGCCGATCTGCGCGTAGGTCGGCGTCAGGCCGATCATGGCGCAGCCCAGCGCCATGAGGAAGATGGTGAGCGTCATCGCCTTCTTGCGGCCCGAGCGGTCGGCATAGGCGCCGATCACGATGCCGCCCAGCGGCCGCATGATGAAGCCCACGCCGAAGGTCGCCACCGCCACCAGCAATTGGCCGAACTCGCTGAAGGTGGGGAAGAAGAGCTTGCCGATCAGCACGGCCAGGAAGCCGTAGACGGTGAAGTCGAAGAACTCGAGGGCGTTGCCGATGGTGGTGGCGACGATGGTCTGCCGGCGGCTGCCCGGCCGGCGTGCGGGAGAAACGGTCATCGGGATGGGCTCTTTGGTGTTGGAGGTGCCTCGGGCCTCGCCGGCACTTGCTTTCACGGCGAAGTCGCGCCGGCATGGTAGGCGGCCGCGCTATCAGCGAAAAGACAAAAATGTGCATCAGGAGATAACCCCTCGTTATCATCCCGCCCACCATGAAGCCCAACCAGCTGCAGGCCTTCGTCGCTGTCGCCAGCCACCAGAGCATCCGCGGCGCGGCACGCCAGCTGGGCGTGTCGCAGCCCGCGGTGACCAAGATCGTGCGAGAGCTGGAGCGCGAACTCGGCGTGCCGCTGGTCGAGCGCAGCGTGAAGGGCGTGCGCCTCACCGAGTACGGCGCCGCCTTCGCGCCCCGTGCGCGGCAGCTGCTGGAGGACATGCGCCGCGCCCGTGACGAGGTGGCGCAACTGCGCGACGGCCTGCAGGGCCGCGTGTCGCTGGCCGTCAGTACCTCCTTCGCGCTGACGCTGCTGCCGCCGGTGTTCAAGGAATTCCATGCGCGCCAGCCTTCGGTCGACGTGCACTTCAACGAGGCGGTGCTGCCGGAGATGCTCAAGCTGCTGCACGAGGGACGGATCGACTTCGCCGTGATCCACGTGCAGCCCGGCTCGCTCGGGCCGGACTTCGAGAGCACCGAGCTGTTCCCGGTGCGCCTGGTCGTGGGCATGCGCACGCGGCATCCGCTGAGGCACGTTCGCTCGCTGGAAGGCCTGCGCGCCGCGGAATGGGTGCTGCCCGGGGACGGGGGTGCGGAGGCCGATGCCATGTCGAGCACGCTGATCGCGCCGCTGGCCCTGCCGCCGTCCACCCGCGTGGTACTGGGGCAATCGGTCACCGTGGCCCTGGCGCTGGTGGGGCAGATGGACCTGGTGGGCCTGTTCGTCGAACCCCTGGCAGACCTGGCCTTCAAGCGCCACGGCATCGTGCGCGTGGACGTCGACGAGCCCCTGCCCGAGATGCGCGTGTGCGTGGTGCGAAGGCGCGGGCGCCCACTCACGCCGGCCGCAGAGCAGTTCGTCGCCTGCATCCAGCGCCATGCCAAGGCGCACTTCGAGGCGGCCACCGCGCGCTGAGTCCCTGCGCCCGGCTCGTCAGTTGCGGCCTACAACACCCGCGGACGCCGTCCTTCGCAGCCACCTGCCCGAAAAGCGCTTCGCAGAAAGGGGCCCTGCTAGACTGCTCGCGTGCCCCGCCGACTCCTGTTTGCCTGGATGATGATCGCTGTGTTTCTTGCGGGCAGCGCTGCGCACATCCAAGCCATGATCCAGGCAGATCTGCGCGGTCGCACAGCCCCCCTCCAGTTGCCGCAACAGGCGGACCATCTTCGTGACGGCGCCGTCTCGCAGGATGCATCGACCGAGTCCTTCGAGTACATCGCGCAAGACAACCAGGTCCAACCCACGGGCCTGGTGGGCGATCACCACATCCAGCTGATCCAGACGCAGTCGATGCGCCCGCATACCCCGGCCGTACCGGTTCCGCGCCCACCTCTTCTCGACGGCATCGAGCGTCCCCCTCGCTTCATTTCCTGATCTGCCCTGCAGCCAGAGGCCGTGCCTGCACGGTCCGCGCTGCATGCCATCTGCACCAGGCATCGGCCTGCATGCAGTTGGCCCGCGAATCCCGGCCGAGCCCACGAAGGGTGGGCCGGCATGTTCCCAGACTTGATTGGAGTTTCCCGAAATGGCGATCACACGCCTGCGCCATCTGGTTCGCCAGGTCGCAGACAGTCCACTGGCTCGTTCCGCACGGATCAACGAGCACTGCAAGTACTTTCTTTCCGAGGCTGGTGCGGGGTCCTACCACGGCCTGTACAGCAACTTCGCGCAGGCCCGGGCGGCACTGCCTGCGAGCAACGAGTTCAACCAGGACTCGCTGGCCGATGAATACATCAACATCCGCTCGAACCAGATCTTCTCCTACGACTACCCGATCCTGTGGTGGCTGCGCCTGGCCTTGGCCAGCGGCGCGCGACGGGTGCTGGACCTCGGCGGCTCGGTGGGCGTGCACTACTACGCCTATGCCAGATACATGGAGATGCCCGAAGATCTGGCCTGGTGCGTGGTCGAGGTCCCGGCCATGACGCGCATCGGCCGCGAGGAAGCCCGCCGGCGCGGCGTGAGCGCACTGGAATTCGTCGACGATCTCGCTCAGGCCCCCGACTGCGACATCGTCCTGTCCGCGGGTGCGCTCCAGTTCTTCGACTACGAGCGGCCGACCGAACTGCTCGAGGCCAACGGCCTGCGGCCCCGCCATGTGCTGCTGAACAAGCTGCCGCTGTACGACGGGCCGGACTTCGTCACGGCGCAGAACATCGGCGACGGCTGCTACGCACCTTTTCATGTGCACAACCGTGCCGACTTCATCGCGGACTTCGAAGGCACCGGCTTCGCGCTGCAGGACCAGTGGGCGGTGCACGAGCGCTCGCTGATCCTGCCGGGGCATCCGGCGCATTCCTTCCCGAGCTTCAGCGGGATGTACCTCGCGCGCGCCTAGCCGAGCGTCGAGCCGCGGATCTCCGGCACTGGCAGCTGCTCGGTCTGATGGCTTCCTGGGCCCTCGGGCGTGCCGGTGATCACCACGTCGCCGATCTTTCTGATCAGGGGCGTATACGGCGGCCGCGGCGCAAGACGTTCGTGCAACCAGCCGGCCGCTATCCCAAAGCCGGGGGCCTCCCTCGCAGCGCTGCTGAAACGGCCTTGCCCAGGGTGTCCAGGTCGAAGGGCTTCGCCAGTATCGATTGCGGCCCAATCTGGCGTTCCACTGCATTCATGTCGGCATAACCAGTGGCCAGCAGTATTGGAATGTCGCTGTACATCGCGCGCGCGTGACTGATCAGCTCCGCGCCGTTCATGCGCGGCATCAGGAAATCGACCAGCAGAAGGTCCGGCCTCGACTTCTCGAGCTCAACCAATCCCTCGACGCCGTCCACTGCCTGGCGAACCCGGAAGCCCAGAACCTGCAGGGTCTCGACCATGCTTCTGCGAACGCCTGGATCGTCCTCCACCACCAGGATTTCTGCCGCAGACATCACTGCTGCCTCGGGCGCAGCTGTCGAGCCCTCGGAAATCGCATCTTCCGGCACGGGTGCGAGCGGAAAGCGCAGCGTCACCGTCGTTCCTGCACCGACTTTGCTCTGGACTTCAACCGTGCCGCCTGTTTGACGAGTAAATCCGTAGACTTGACTCAATCCGAGCCCTGTCCCTGCATGCTGCTTCGTCGTAAAGAACGGATCGAAGATCTTCCCCAGCAGGTTCTCCGCGATTCCTTCGCCGGTGTCTCGCACCGACACGCACAGTGAGCCAAGATGGTGCTCCGGGCAGCCCCGGCCGTCCTGCGCGGCCGCGATCGAGGTAGCGATCTCAAGATCACCGCCCTTGGGCATCGCATCGCGCGAATTCACGCATAGATTGAGAATCGCCATCTCCAATTGCGCCGCGTCGACTACAACATACGCCGGCTCGGAGCAAAGCACCAGTGACAGCTTGACGTGCGCTCCGACCGAGATCGAAACCAGCTCTCCGATGTTTCGTATCAATGCGTTGACGTCGTGCAATTTGGGGACCAGGCTTTGCGTGCGAGCGAACGAGAGCAACTGGCCCGTCAATCTCGATCCCCGATCGACGGCTTCCTTCGCCCTTCGCGCACACTCACTCACGCGGCCGTCCGCGACCTCCCCTCGCTGAATCAGTTGCAGATTCAAGTTGACGACATGCAGCAGGTTGTTGAAGTCGTGCGCAATGCCCCCTGTCAACCTGCCCAATGCTTCCATCTTCTGATTCTGAACAAGCGAGTTCTCGACTCGCTCGCGCTCCAGTATCTCGCGCATCAGTCGATCATTTGCGCTGGCAAGGTCAGTGGTGCGCTCGGCAATTCGTGTTTCAAGTTGGTCGTTGAGCCGCTCGACGCTGATTTTCGACGCCTGGAGTTCGGCGAGATGCTTGCGTGTCAGGTACTGGCGTTGGCGTGCGCGGAGTGCCGACTGCGCGGCACTCGCGAGCGTGTCAGGATTGACCGGGCGTTCGAGCAGTACCAGGTTGGTGAGGCCTTCCAGCGCTGACCGCGCACGTTCGGAGCGCCGCAACGTCTGCTTCGCTGCCAGAACGACAAAAGGATAGTCTGACCACGGCGCCTGCCGCTCCAACAGCGCATGCAGTTCCTTCACCAAACCCTCGCCAAGAGTCTCTTCCGTCAAGATGGTCGCTGCGGATTCTTTCTGGATCTCTTGAACCAATGAATCGCCATCCGGACAGATTTGTACCTTGAGATTCCGTGAGCAAAGCACCTCGCTGATGACCTGGGCATCGCGACCGAAGGGGGCGAGCACGAGTATTCGGTTTTCCACGCTGCCCTCAAGCTTGACCAGTTTCGCCCAGCAACGATGTGCGACCAAGGTAGCGCGGAACGCCCGCCATGACACCCTGAAAGTCCGTCAACGCATTGCCGATCTCCAATCCACCCACACCGAGTCGAAACTGATGAATGGTGGAAGCATGAGCGGTGGCGCGACTCTTGACCACGGACACTGCCTTCAAGAGTTGCCCTCGGGCCTCGAAGTAGCGGAACTGCAGCATCGAATCGCTCAGATAGCTCAGATCAACATCGTTCGGCATGTCTCCCGCGAGGCCGTGCTGAGACAGGACCAGAATGGACGTCACCCCCTGCAAATTGAGGTATGTCAATAGCTCGTGCATCTGCAGGAGCAGGAAGTTGCTGCCAGGCATTGCGAGCAGGTAAGCGTTCAGCGTATCGATGACCACCGTGCTCACGCCCTGCTGCTCGATGGCATCGCGAACATAGTGCGAGAACTGGCCCGCGGAGATCTCGGCGGGATCGACGGTTCGAATGGACAACTGCCCTGTCGAGTGGAACCGCTCGACGTCAAGTCCCAAAGCCCGCGACCGCATGAGAAGAGTCTTGATGCCTTCGTCGAACAGGAAGAGAGCAGCCTTTTCTCCACGCTCCATTGCCGCCCGCGCGCAACACACAGCCGTCGTCGTCTTTCCGACGCCCGCAGGGCCCGCAAACAACACATTGCTTCCGGGGACGAGACCGCCGCCCAACAGCTGGTCAAGCTGCGCGTTGCCGGAACTGACGGCCTCGACCGCATGTGCGCGTCCGTGTTCGCTGGCCACCAGGCGGGTGAATACCTGAACTCCGCCCTTGTCCAGGTTGAAGTCATGGACGCCTTCGCGAAACCGAACGCCTCTCAACTTCACCACTCGCAGACGCCGCTTGTCGGGCCCATAAGTCCCTGTGTTCTGCTCCAGTCGGATCACGCCGTGCGCAATGCTGTGCAGATGCATATCTCCTGCACCAGTCGACATGTCGTCAAGCATCAGAACGGTGCATTGATGCGTATGGAAGAAGCGTTTGAGCGCCAGTATCTGACGTCGATAGCGCAGCGGATTCTGCGACAACAGTCGCAGCTCAGAAAGACTATCGAAGACCACGCGCTCCGGCCGGATGCGCTCTACGAGCGCCATGATCCCGCGAATCGTCTCCCCGAGTTCAAAATCGGAGGGCTGCAAGATGCTCTGCTCTGCCTCCGCGCTGAGACCTTCGTCGCTCAGGAGATCGAAGATCTCGATGTCCTGCAAGTCCCAACCATGCGAGAAGGCGCCTTCAGCCAGTTCATCGGAGGTTTCTGACAAGGTCACGTACAGCCCTTTCTGACCAAGGGTTCGACCTTGAAGAAGAAACTGCAAGCCGAGAGTCGTCTTGCCCGCACCGGGCGTTCCTTCGATGAGATAGAGATGGCCACCGGGCAGTCCGCCAGTCAATACCTCGTCCAGGCCAGGTACGCCTGTTGGCTCGGGAGTCGAAGTTTGAAAAGTTGTGTTTCGGCTCGTCATGGCAAGTCCTGTTTCGACGTTCGCTCTGGAAAATTTGCGTCGCACCAATGTAAATATCAAGGAACCCAAGCCGTGAGCGTTGCGGCGCGCCACGCGCGTAGGTCAAATTCCACCGCGGGCGTGGGTCATTTCGCTGAACGCTGCGCCAAGGTGGTTGACGCGCGGGCGCCGCGTCCCGGGAGATGCGACTGGGGGGTTTGACATGCCTCTTGGTGGGCGCCCGCCGATCAGTAGCTGACCCAGAAGCCCCTCGCTGCTTCGCCCGGCCTCGGTTCCAATGCCGGCGGATCGAGAGCTGCTCAAGAAACTGGAACCACTGCCTGCCCGCTGAGACCCTGGCCATCACGCCGCCCGCCGCGTCAGCGCGGCGGCATCAGGTACAGCGTCAGCGCGGCGGCATCAGGTAAAGCGTCATCGCGAAAATCAGGTAGACCATCAGCAGCAGCACGCCCACGAACCAGGCCGAGCGTCCGCCGTTGGTCACGAACACGGCAGTGAGCGTGGCCACCAGCATCATCACCACCGCGCCGGGCCAGAACTGCAGGCTCATCGGCGCCGGCCCGATGAAGTAGCTCACCAGCACCAGCACCGGCGCCACGAACAGCGCGATCTGCGAGGCGCTGCCCAGGGCGATGCCCACGCTCAGGTCCAGCCGGTTCTTGCGCGCGCCGGAGAAGGCCGAGGCCATCTCGGCCGCGCCGCCCACCAGCGACACCACGATGAAGCCCACGAACGCCGGCGTCATGCCGAAGGCTTCGGCAGCGGCCTGCACCGACTCGACGAAGACCTCGCTCACCAGGGCCACCAGGACGGTGACGGCAGCCAGCGTAGCCAGCGCCAGGCCGATGGGCCAGGGTGCCTCGCCCTCCTCCCCATGCGAGGCGCTGGCGAAGAGCTCGCGGTGCGTCTTCAGCGAGAACAGCAGGCCCAGCCCGTAGGCCGCAATCAGCAGCACTGCAAGTCCCACGCTCAGCGTCTGCGTGAAGGCCGCCTTGGCGGCGGGGTCGGCGGTGGTGATGGCCGAGGGGACCAGCAGCGCAATCGTGGCCAGGAAGAGCAGCCCCGACTGCACTCGCGCGCTGAGCCGGTTGAACTCCTGCACATGGTGCTTCAGGCCACCCAGCAGGAAGGACGCGCCCAGCATGAACAGCGTGTTGGTGACGATCGCGCCGGCAATGGACGCCTTCACCAGCATCACCTGCCCCGCCGCCAGCGCGGTGAGCGCAATCACCAGCTCGGTGAGGTTGCCCAGCGTGGCATTGAGCAGCCCGCCGGCGGCGTCGCCGGTCTTGGCCGCGACCGACTCGGTGGCGTGGCTCAGCAGCGCCGCCAGCGGCACGATGGCCAGCACCGAGAGCACGAAGAGCAGCGTGTGCGAGCTCGGCCGCAGCCGGGCCGCCACGAAGACCACCGGCACGAACACCAGCAGCCACAGCAAGGGGCTCTGGCGAATGTCCCGCCACAGTGTTGCCATATCACCACCTCCTAGCTTCCACCCGGCACGAGTCTACTTGCCACGGCGCCTGCGTGTGGCCATCATCCGGCCCCAAGAGGGTTGCGAGGAGAAATGCCCATGAGCCAGGACGCCGTCCCTGCACGTGCCCAACGCGAGCCGGTGCTCAATCCCGTGGACCGGATTTCCGAACTGATCTTCGGCCTGCTGATGGCCGTGAGCTTCACAGGCGCCGTGTCGGTGGCCGAGGCCGGGCACGCGGAGATCCGCGCCCTGTTCGTGGCCGCCGTGGGCTGCAACCTGGCATGGGGGCTGGTGGACGCGGTGATGTACCTGGTGCGCACGGCGACCGAACGCGGCAAGTCGCTCACGCTGTTGAACGCGGTGCGCGCGGCGGGCGCCAGTCCGCAGGCCGGCCAGGACCTGATCGAGCGCTCGCTCACGCGCGTGGTCTCCGGCCTGGTCTCCACCGCAGAGCTGGAGGCCATCCGCTTGCGCATCGTCTCCCTGCCCTCGGTGCCCGCGCGCGCCAGCCTGAACGGGCGCGACCTGCTGGCAGCGCTGGCGGTGTTCCTGCTGGTGGTCATTGCCACCTTCCCGGTCGTGATTCCCTTCGCGCTGATGGACGACGTAGGCGCGGCCAAGACGCTGTCGCGCATCATTGCACTGGCCATGCTCTTCTTCGGCGGCTTCACGCTGGGCCACTACGCCGGCTATGGCAGCTGGCGCGCCGGCATCAAGATGGCGGCGCTGGGCACGCTGCTGGTGGGCGCCATTCACGCGCTGGGCGGATGAGGGCGATCGTGCGCAAGGGCATCCTGCTTCTGCTGGTGGCTGCTGCAGCAGGCGCTGCGCAGGCCGCAGACGACGGTGCTGCACAGAAGGACGAGTCGGCCTGGAGCTTTGCGGCCACGGTCTATCCCACCTCCATCCGCAACGGCGACAGCTACACGTCCGCCATCGTCACCGCCGACCGCGGCGCGCTGCACCTGGAAGCCCGCTACAACTATGAATCGGTGGGCGCGCGCTCGGCCTTCGTGGGCTGGAATTTCTCGGGCAGCAGCGGCCCGCTGAGCTGGGAGCTGACGCCGCTGCTGGGCGGCGCCTGGGGCACGACGGACGCCTTCGTGCCGGGCCTGGAAGGCAGCCTCGCCTGGGGCCGCGTGGACTTCTACACCGAGATCGAATACGTGCGGAACCCCGACGACCGCAGCAGCCGCTATCTCTACGCCTGGAACGAGCTGGGCTTCAAGGCCGCGCCCTGGCTGCGGCTGGGCGCGGCGGTGCAGCGCACCCGCGCCTACGGCGGCGACCGCAACGTCCAGGCCGGGCCCTTCGCCCAGCTGAGCTGGGAGCGGTTCACGCTGGGCGGCTACTGGTTCAATCCGGGATCGGCCGACCAGGTCGTGGTGCTGTCGCTGGGCGTGAGCTTCTAGGGCAAGGCGGCCGACTCAATCGGCGAACTGTCCCGCCGCCTTGATCACCGGCTCGTAGCGCTTCGTCTCCTCCTGCAGCCAGCTCTGCAGGCCGGCCGGCGTCAGCTTGTCGTCGGAGGGAATCACCGCACCGAGTTCCGCCAGGCGCTGCGCGACCGCCGGGTCTTTCAACGCCGCCCTCAGCGCAGCGCCGAACTTGTCGATGGCCTCGCGGGGCGTGCCCTTGGGCGCGTAGATGCCATGCCAGACCACCAGGTGGAATCCGTTCAGCCCCTGCTCGGCCAGGGTCGGCGTGTCGGGCAGCGTCTTCAGGCGCGTGCTCGTGGTCACGCCGTAGAGCTTGACCGAACCCGCCTTGATGTAGGGCGTGGTGGAGGTGGTCTGGTCGCACAGCAGGTCGACCTGGCCGGCCAGCAACGCATTCATCGCCGGGCCCGTGCCCTGGTAGGGGACGGTGGTCATCGATGCACCCATGGCCTGGCGAAGCAGCGCGCCGCACAGGTGCGACACGGCCCCCAGGCCCGCATGCGCCAGGTTGGTCTTGTCGCCGTTGGCCTTGACGTAGGCCATGAGCTCGCGGAAGTCCCTGGCGGGCATGTCCTTGCGCCCCACCAGCGTCATCGGTACGTCGATCACCTGGCTGACGTATTCGAAGTCGGCCAACGGCCTGTAGCTCAGCTTGCGGTAGAGCGCGGGCGCCGTCGCCATGCCGTTGTGGTGGATGAGGAAGGTGTAGCCGTCGGGCGTGGCGCGCGCGGTGTAGGCCGCGGCGATCGTGCCGCCGGCGCCGACCTTGTTCTCCACCACCACGGTCTGGCCCAGCGTGCGGGTCATCGACCCGGCCAGGATGCGCGCCACGACGTCGGTGGGCCCGCCGGCCGCAAACGGCACCACGAGCGTGATCGGCTTGGCCGGGTAGCCCTGCGCCCACGTGGCGCCTGCCCACAGCAGGCAGGCCAGTGCTGCCGCCCTCTTCGATGATGTGCCGTCTTTCCTGAACCTGATCATTGTTGTCTCCCTGTTTGACTGCCTGCCTAGATGTGATGTCTCAATAGGTTGTTCACCCGGAAGAGTCTGGGAGACTGGAGTTACGACGCTTCAGAACTTTCCAGAAGGAACAACCGGGTGAACAGC
>NZ_FOUG01000025.1 GCF_900114785.1 Variovorax sp. OV329 | reverse complement strand
AAGAACTTATCCACACCGTGAGCCACCAGGCTCGCAAAGAGGGTGGGTCAATATTGGATGGAAATGCCGGGTCAGGATTGCATGGAACTCAACAGCCGGCGTACTCGTGACGACCGAAAGCTGGCTCAACGCCAAGGCTCGGCCGGCGCAGCGAGGTCGGGTTTTCTCGATCTACATGGTCGGCACCTTCGTGGCTCTTTCGGCGGGACAACTCCTGATCGGTTGGATCGAGGTCGAAGGCGCAGGAGCATTCAATGCCATCGTCGCCCTTTTCGCGGTGGCGGTCGTCATGGTGAGCATGACCCGAGCCGAGCCACCTCAGACAGCGCCCACCGAGGCGCTGCCCTATGGCCAGCTGCTGCGTGCGGCGCCGATCGCCGTCGCTGGCTGTGTGGTGCAGGGGCTGATCGGTAGTGCGTTCTACGCGCTTGTGCCGGCGTGGATGCAGGACGAGGGCATCGTGCGTGAGACCATCGCCCTCTCCATGCTCGTGGCTGTTGCTGGCGGGCTTGCATTCCAGGTCCCGGTGGGTCGTCTCTCGGACCGCTTCGATCGGCGCATCGTGCTGGCCGGGCTCAGTCTGGGCTTCGCCGGCTCCGCCGCAGCCCTGGTCCACCTGCCGCATTCACTGCCGGTGGTTCTTCCCGTCGCGGCCCTGCTGGGCGGCTTCATGTCCACCCTTTATCCGGTCTGTGCTGCCCACGCACATGACCGGATGCCCGCGGACCGGGTGGTCGCCGTGAGTAGCCAGCTCATCCTTGTCGGCGGACTGGGCTCAGTCGTCGGCCCGCTCATCGGCACCGGCATCATGGCGCACGCCGGTCTCAATGGCCTGTTCTATCTCATGGCCGCAGCGACAGTCCTGTTGGCTCTCATTGCCGTAGGTCAAAGCTTGGTCATCGCAGCGCCCGAGCATTTGACTCGATCGTTTGCGATTCTCGCGCCACAGGCGACCCCACTCGGGCACGATCCACTGGGTGCCTCGGACGGCGTCTCACAGGAAGTCTTCAGCGGCGTGCCGGAACAGAGCTCAATTCATAGTCACGATAGGTGATTGCGGTGCGGGAACGCAGTCAGAGTGCAAGGCAACGCAATCGTCGTTGTCACCGTGGAGGCACCTAATCGCAGGGCGCTTTGAAAGCGAAGAGCGAGATCTGCGTCCCCGCGAGGGCTTCTGCTACTTCTGGTCGCTGGCTTGTCCGTGCCAAGGCGGCAGGGCAGCTCAATCTGTCACCAGAATCTCCGAGCAATCGATGGCCTGAGACGGTCCGTGACTCTTCGCGTCCGGGTCTAGCTGGACTGGGCTATGGCTGCATGGGTTCGGAAAGGGGGACACTCATGCCCCGCTTCACGAACTTCGGCTCCTGGCCGTGAGCGGAAGGGCGCGCGAAGCAGCCGCCAGGCATCGCCGAGTGCGCAGGCGCGGAGCAACTGTCGCCAAACGGGTATATCAGTGGATCGAAGGGTGCGGGGCGATGCCCATGAGCCTCGCCATGGCCGCCAGGCGCATGCGGTGGTTGCGCTGGATCTCCGCGTCGTCGTTGACGGATGGCTCTCGGCCGAGGGTGATTGCACTGACGAGTAGATCCATGATCCGCTGGGTGGCTACGCTGTAGCCCTGCATGGCTTCAAGCATCTCGTCGCGGACCTGACCATCCAGGTCCAGCGCCCCATAAAACTCGGAAACCTGGCTCAGCCTGCGGCTGGTTTCGCGCAGCTGCGCCTCAACGGCAAATTTTTCGGCCTCGTTCATTACCCGTTCTCCGGACCCAGCTCGGTCACGCTGACCAAGCCCTCCGTCTCGATTCTCTGTCGATCAGGCTCCTTCCGATGTAGGACTTTTGTGATCAATTGCCGGCAGGCCGGTCCCGAGATATACCAGGTCGGGGGCACGGCGGGGCCGCGACTTCTACTGCGTCCGAAGCGTCCGTCTACGAATTAGCGCTCCCGGGGCGTGGATCGGCCCGCGGGTGGCCTTGTCTAGGAATTTAGGAGTGCCGCTCGCCGAAAGGGTGCCCTGCCGGGCCGTGTAGAGCCTTGGGCCGTGTCTACGAATGTATTAGCGGGGAACATTGACTGTTCCAGGCTGATGGAAGCGAGAACACAGGCGGGCAGGGCGGTCCGCTGCGCAGTGCGGGAAACGATGCCTGTGTCTCACACTCGTGCCGATGACTGATCTACCGCGAACAGGTGCCAGGGCTCGGGAATGCCCTTGAGTGTGTGTACCCCTCGGTCCTCGAAACGCAAGCCCGAGCCTGCCACGAGGTCCTTCACGGTACTGGATACGACCACTTCTCCCGGCAACGCCTCGCTGGCTACGCGTGCCCCGATGTGGACCGCAATGCCGGCGACTTTTTCGCCCACCGTTTCGCACTCTCCTGTGTGCAGGCCTGCTCGAATTTCGAGTCCCAACGGCCTCAGCGCCTGAACAATCCCCGCCGCACAGCGCACAGCCCGCGCGGGACCATCGAAGGTAGCAAAGAAGCCGTCGCCCGCCGTGTCTACCTCGTGACCACGATGGCGTGTCAATTCATGCCGAACCACCTCATGGTGCTTGGCGAGCAACTCGCGCCAATGTCGATCGCCCTCGTTGATTGCGCGCTCGGTGGACCCGACGATATCGCTGAAAAGCACCGTTGCGAGCACACGGTCGGGCTCGACGGGTTGTTCAATGTCGGCGGCGAACGCGCAGATCTCGCGGATGATCGTGTCAACGTCGTCCGCCCAGGGCAGGTGATCGTTGCTTGGCAGTTCTACATACTTGGCCGACGGCAGGTGCTTCATCATGTAGTGACTGGCGCGCACATCCACCGTGCGGTCGCCTGTCGCGTGCATCACAAGTGTCGGGACGCGGATCGATGGCAGCACGTGACGAATGTCGATCTCGAAATTCATCTCGTTGAGGGAGACAACTGCGGATGGACTTGCGCTCATGCGAAGGAATCGCGAATACCAGCGCCGAACCTCCTCGTTGTTGACCAGGCTCGGTGCGCGCACGTCGAGACCCACCGGGCCTCCCCAGCCGGTTTCACAAAGCCTCGAGAACGCCTCCAGCTCTTCCCGCGTTCGTCCCCAGGGCTGCTCGGCACTGCGCTTGCGACTGGCGTAGCTGCCAATCATGACGAGTCCGGCGGTGCGTGAGGGATAGGTGGCCGCGAACAACGCACACAAAGGTCCACCCTCGGAATACCCACACACGATGGCGCGCTCCGAACGTGCGGCGCTCATGACCGCACGCAGGTCGTCCATGCGCGTTTCGAGGCTCGGCATGTGCGTTACGCGGTCGGACAATCCGGTTCCGCGCTTGTCGAAGATGATCAGTCGCGTGAACGAAGCCAGCGCGCTCAGGAATCGCACGACATGCGGTTCTTCCCAGAAGCACTCGATATTCGACAGCCATCCAGGCACAAGGACGAGATCCACCGGTCCCCCGCCCACTACCTGGTAAGCAATGCTGACCTCTCCGCTCTTTACGTAGTGGGTTTCGGGCACCGTGGTCATGATCTACCCCTCGCTGAACCCCTCCAACGCACGCCCTGGTGGACCTTGGCGGAGCCGGTCAGCGCTCAGGCTAGACCTATCGGACAGTGCTTGCAAGGTCTGTCCGAAGAAGCGCCATTGGCCAAAATCCGCTTCGTGAGGTCGGGGGAGACAAATCCGCGTGCAGATGGAAGTCGCGCCGAGCCGCGACTACACTGAATCGAAGGTGGCGCCTCCGGCGCTTCTTCTGCAGCAAGGGGTGCCTCATGACCCTCCTCCTGCGACTGAGCAGGGCGATCGATTGGGTGAATGCGCAGTTCGGGGTGGTGGCCAACGGCCTGGTCCTGCTCGCCTGCCTGATCAGCGCAGCGAACGCCTTGAGCCGCTACCTGTTCAACGTGAGCTCCAATGGCTGGCTCGAGATCCAGTGGTACATGTTCGGCGGCATGGTGCTGCTGGGCGCCCCCTACACGCTCAGGAAGAACGAGCATGTGCGCGTCGATCTCATCTACGGCATGGTCACAGAGCGCACACGCCAGTGGATAGACATCGTCTGCGGGTGCCTGTTCCTGCTGCCGATCTGTGCGATCCTCAGCTGGTTCACCTGGCTGTGGTTCCTCGAGTCCTGGCGCATCAACGAGGCGTCGTCGAACGCGGGAGGGCTTGCCAGATGGCCCGTCAAGCTTCTGTTGCCGGTCGGATTTGTCTTGATGGCCTTGCAAGGCATCTCGGAAATCATCAAGCGGATCGCGTCCATCGGGCGGTTGAACGGCGACAGCTTCAACTACGAGAAGCCGCTTCAATAGCGGGCCATGCCCAGGGATAACCAGCCACGAGGGCGCTATGAACACGCTGCGGGACAACATGGCGCCCCTGATGTTCGCGGGCATGATCCTGTTCATGCTGATCGGTTATCCGGCGGCCTTCTCCCTGGCAGCGACCGGCCTGTTCTTTGGCTTCGTCGGCATCGAACTGGGGCTGATCACGCCCGACTTCCTGGGCAACATCACCTACCAGCTGTTCGGGATCATCGCCAATGACCTGCTGCTGGCCATTCCCTTCTTCACCTTCATGGGCGCCATCCTCGAGCGCTGCGGCCTCGCCGAGGACCTCCTCGACTCGATAGGACAGCTCTTCGGGCCGTTGCGCGGTGGCATGTCCTATGCGGTGATCTTCGTGGGCGCCGTTCTGGGCGCAATCACGGGTACGGTGGCCGCCTCCGTGATCGCGATGGGCGTGATCTCGATGACGCCGATGATCAAGTACGGCTACTCGACTCGCCACACGATGGGCGTCATCGCAGCATCCGGAACCATCACGCAGCTGATACCGCCCTCGCTGGTGCTCGTCGTGCTGGCCGACGTGCTCGGGCGCTCCGTGGGCGACATGTACGCCGGCGCCATCGGGCCCAGTCTCATCCAGGTCGGCCTGTTCTGCGCCTGGGTGGGCATCGTGAGCCTCATCTGGCCGGCGTCCGTGCCGGCGCTCCCGCTCGCCGCGCGTACCCTGCGTGGCTGGCCGCTGTGGAAGAAGTGCCTGCGCGGCATGATTCCCTCGCTGGGCCTGATCTTTCTCGTACTCGGCACGATCTTCATGGGGCTCGCAACGCCCTCCGAGGCGGGGGCCATGGGCGTGGTAGGTGCCATCGCGCTCGCTGCCACCTACGGCACGCTCAACTGGAAGCTTCTCTACCAAGGCATGGGCACGACCATGCGCCTGACTGCCATGGTCGTCTTCATCCTCTTCGGTGCCCGCGTGTTCAGCCTCGTGTTCCAGGGCGTGGGCGGCAAGGAGTGGATCGAGCACCTGCTCATCGCCTTGCCGGGCGGTCAGGTGGGCTTCCTGATCTTCGCGAACCTCTTCATCTTCATCGCTGCGTTCTTTCTCGACTTCTTCGAGATCGCATTCATCATCATTCCGCTGCTCGCACCGGTTGCGGCGAAGCTGGGAATCGACCTGGTCTGGTTCGGGGTGCTCATCTGCGCCAACATCCAGACGAGCTTCATGCATCCCCCCTTCGGCTTCGCGCTCTTCTATCTGCGGGGGATAGCGCCACGTTCCATCAAGACATCCGACATCTACTGGGGCGCCGTTCCCTGGCTGTTCCTGCAGCTCATCCTGGTGGTCGTGCTGATCTTCTGGCCGGGCAGCGTCACCTACTGGATCGACAAGGGAATCGGCGGCGACCCATCCCGGGTCAATATCCAGATCCCCATGCCGGAAATGCCCGCGCCCATCGACGCCACCAACTAGGTCCGGCCCGCCGCCGCAACCCTATGTGCGCGTGCGCATGCGCATCATGAACGAGTCGAAGCCGAGCTCGGCCACCTGCATCCACTGGTAGGAGTCGCCGCGATACGCCGTCAGGCTCTCGTACATCTTCTTGAAGTGCGAGTTGGTCTTCGACAGATCCACGTAGATCTCGGTGGCGGCCTTGTAGCTGGCCTCCATGATGTCCTGCGGAAAGGCGCGAAGCAGCGCGCCGCCGGCAATCAGGCGTTTGAGGGCGACCGGATTGAGCTGGTCGTACTTGCCGAGCACCCATCCCCATGTGTCGCCCGAAGCCGCGGAGATCGCAGCCTGGTAGACCTTGGGAAGCTCGCTCCACTTGGCCAGGTTGATGATGTTGTGGCCCTGCGCACCGCCCTCCCACCAGCCGGGGTAGTAGTAGTACTTCGCCACCTTCTGGAAGCCGAGCTTCTCGTCGTCGTAGGGGCCGACCCATTCGCAGGCATCGAGCGTTCCCTTCTCCAGGGCCGGGTAGATGTCGCCGGCGGCAAGCTGCTGCGGCACCACGCCGAGCTTGGCGACGATCGTTCCGGCGAAGCCGCCGATGCGGAACTTGAGGCCCTTCATGTCATCGACCGATTTGAGTTCCTTGCGGAACCAGCCTCCCATCTGGGCCCCTGTGTTCCCCGCGGAGAAGCCGATGCAGTTGTAGTTCTTCAACAAGTCGTTGAGCAGCTCCTGCCCACCGCCAAAGCGCAGCCACGAGTTCACCAGCCGCGCGTTGAGGCCAAACGGCAGGGAGGTCCCGAAGGTCATCGCCGGATCCTTGCCCCAGTAGTAGTACAGGGCCGTGTTGCCCATCTCGACCGTGCCGCTTTGCACGGCATCAAGCACCTGCAGACCGGGGACGATCTCGCCGGCGGCAAAAGCCTGGATCTGGAACCGGTTGTCGGTGATCTCCGCGACGCGTTTGCTGAAATGCTCGCAACCGCCGAAGAGCGTGTCGAGCGACTTGGGCCAGCTTGCCGCAAGCCGCCATTTGATCTCCGGCATTGCCTGCGCCAGGGCAGGGGCCGCGACAGTCGCGCCGCCAAGTGCTCCGGCTGTGCCGATGAAATTGCGCCTGGAGAGTTGAGCCATTCGCGTTCTCCTTGCCGCCACTAGCGCGCATTGACTGAAAGATTAGTCGCTTCAGTGCCGCATGCAAGCGGTTCGATCGAGGGATGCTGGACCGGGTGTGGCTGCGCGTGCAACGTAGCAGCAACCCATCAGCAAGTCATCATCAAGTACGACGAGAAAGGCGCGAGGCGGTGCGAGCGCGAGCCGGAGTTGTCACGAACACGAGACGTTGAAACTTGCATGAGCGCCGCCTAAATTGAAGTCGCGCACTCGGTGGAGGAAATCTCATGACAAGTTATCAGAACCCATGGGGCCGTTGGCTCTTGTGCGCGAGGCAGATCGCCCTTGCCTTGAGTGTTGTGTCCGTTTCGGCATTCGCCGGGGGCTCGCACTTCCTTGGCAACCCCAGGCCCGACACCGGAGGGATCGGCATCCTGCCGGCAAGGGCCGAGCCATTCGGCTACTCGCTCGAAGAGCTTGCCAAGGCGACGGCAGCCTTCAACGTGACGGATCACACAGGTCCGCCGCCCCCGCTCGTGGATGGAACTTCCAAGTTCCAGATGCTGTTCACCACGGCCACGAACACTTTCAACGTGTCGCGCAACACATTCCTCTATGTGCCGGTCTTCCTCAGCGACAGCTCACCTCCGGTGATCGGGACCTTTCCCAATGTGGCTGACCGGGAGTCCGTCCTTCGGTACGTCTATTCGCACAGGCAGCTCGGACTGAAGTACTCGGTCATCACCATCGATGGCCATGACTTCAATCTCGATGAGCGCTACGTGGTGGCGGTGAAGGTTCCGCCGCTGCCTGACGGAGGCGGTACCGGCTACCTGACCTCTGCAGCCGTCGTCAGGCCGTTGAAGAGGGGCACCCACGTCATCGAGGTCTCCGCCAGCGTCACCGGCGATGCGCTGCCGCCGTGGTGCGTCGCCATTGGAGGCTACTGTCCGGAAGGGGTGACGTTTTCGATTCAGTTCACGGTCAATGTCCAGTAGTGCTTCGGGCATTCATGAGGTCAGCCCGACAGGAGGGGATCATGCGCACATCGCCAGTCGTCGTCACGGCATTCGCGGCGTTGACGCTCTCGTCGTCCGCCTGCCTTGCTCAGACCCCAACACCAATGCGTTCAACATGCCAAGGCTTCGGAATCCCGGCTCAGGAGCCCGTGGGCGATCGCGAAGGTCATGTCATCAGCGTTGCGCCCTACAGCTGCGTTTCGCAGGGAGGCGTGCTTGATGGCGCAGTGGCATCGGGCACCAATTACTGGGAACTGGACAAGGGGGCAGGGTTGACGGTGGTCGGTACAGGTGTCATCCGGAAGCCCGGCATGCTGGTTCTCTACACCGTGACTTCCGGCAACTACGCCCTCACCACGGCCGACGGCAAGGTGACAGGATTCGCTGGAACGGCCAAGGGCACCTACACGACGGCGACCGGCTCGGCCGCGTCGCTCGCAGGCAAGGCCTACACGGCCAGGTTTCGCAGCAGCGACCGCGGGCAGTTTGTCATCGAGACCACCGTAGACCCATGACATTGCGGCTATCGATCGCCTGGATACCAAACCTGCCCAGGACGACGCTTGGGGTCGCGTCAGTCCAGGATCCCTGCAATTGGCCCCCAACGCCAAGCACGAGGAGGTCGCTATGGTCACCTACGTCGGACTGATGAGCTTCACTGACAAGGGCATTCAATCGATCAAGGAAACGACCAAGCGCGCCGCCGCCGCCAAGGAGGCCGCAAAGCAACTGGGCGTCAACATGCGCGAACTCGTCTGGACCATGGGGGAGTACGACCTGGTCTGCATCCTCGAGGCGGAGGATGAAAAGTCGCTGTCGGCATTCAGCCTTGCAATCGCCATGCAGGGAAACGTTCGCACCCGCTCGCTGCGCGCATATTCTGCCGGAGAGATGGACGAGATCCTCGCCAAGATCAAGTAGACAGCGCTGTTGCGGCCGCAGTCTGTTCACTGGTCGCAGCGGCACGGTAGCTAGGCCATCACTTTCCACGTGACCGGCCATTCCTTGGGTGCGACGGGAGCGCGCATCACCGGCAAGGCCGCTTCGCTGCCACGCGTCGACTGCTCGAACAGACCGGGCACGCAGATGTCAGGTTTGCGTACCACGTGGACAGCCGGGTGGCGCGAGCCTCACGGCGCGCCGATGGACCTTCATCGGGGCATCAGTGCGCAAAAGGCAACTCACTGGTGATCGCCGGCGATCTAGTGCGGCGAGATCGACAAGACTAATCTTGTTCGCACTGCATCACCCTCTTTGAGTCCACCATCATGCGCCCTTACCTTCAATGCGTCGCCGCCGCGACCTGCGCCGTCGCAGGTCTCCTTGGCAATTCTGCCCTTGCGGCGGACATCAAGTCCATTTCTCGCCTCGCCGCGGGCCCGGGCAACGTCCTCTTCGTAGCGGACTGGAAGACAGCGCGGGTGCATGCCCTCGCGCTTGCCGATGCCGAGCAGAAGCCCGCGGGCACTGCATTCAACATTCTCGATCTGGAGCCGCTGCTTTCGTCGCGACTGGGCGGCGCCAAGTTCACTGTCGAGGACATGGTTGCGCGTCCTGGCACGGCACAGGTCTACATCGCGGTCAGCTACGGCGCCGCCAAGACGCCAGCGCTCTTCGTCGTGACGGGCGATCGGCAGGCACGTCGAATCGATCTGAAATCCGCGACGTCCACGTCAATCCCGCTCCGCGACGCCCCGACCACCAACAACAGGTTCTGGAAAGACACTCCCGAACGCAGTTTCAGTGTGACCGATATGAAGTGGCACGATGGTGAGCTCTTCATCGCCGGCTTGTCCAATCAGGAGTTCGCGTCGACCCTGCGCCGCGCGAAGTACCCGTTCGACGCGAAGCAGTCGATCACGTCCGTGGAGATCTATCACGCCGGCCACAACCTCATTGAGACGCGCGCGCCGATCCGCGCAATGAGCTTCTCGAGTTTTGGGGGGAAACCGTACCTCGTCGCCGCCTACACGTGCACCCCCATCGTGACGATTCCGCTCGAGGACCTCAAGGACGGTGCACACATACGCGGCAAGACGATCGGCGAACTTGGCTACGGGAATACTCCCGCTGACATGATCTCGTATTCCAAGATGGAACAGGGCAAGGTGCAGGAGTACGTGATGCTACTCAGCTTTGAGCGCGGCGGGAGTGCCATCCCGGTCTCGCAGATGGAAGTCGCGACCACTCGTCCGGGGATGGATAAGCAAGTGCCATTCGGGGAGATCCAGGGGGTGGATGTGACGGCCGCGCCACTGGCTGGCGCGATGCGCCTCGACAATCTGGACGACGAGTCGTTCATCGTCCTGCGACGGCGCCTGGTCAACGATGCGCTGCAACTCGTGACGGTGAGCAAGGACCTGAGCTTCCGCCTGACAGACTTCGTCTCTGAGTATTCGTTCCCGGGGTACCGCTTCGCGGGCGACCAGTTCCAGCTTACGAACATCAAGCCGCGGCAGGACATACTCTTGCGCCACGAAGGTTTCGCGGATGAGATCAAGTCGTCCCAATGAACTGGCGCCTATCCCGCTGGACTTGCGCGACAGCGCTCGCGGCCCTGTGTTCCTTTGCGCAAGCTCAACCGCCGGCGCCGCGTATCGTCCTTGTGCAGCCCTCGGGTCCGACGGTGGCGGCCAACATGCTTCGCTTTTCCATCCGGTTCGCATCGCGGATAGGAGACCCGGTGCTTCCAAGACTGGCCCTTTTGCGTGCGGACGGCAGCCGTATCGATGCGCCCTTTCTCGAACAGGAGCTCTGGTCCCCGGACGGAAAGGTCCTGACCGTGCTGCTTCATCCGGGACGCGTAAAGCGGGGGCTTCTGGCGCGCCAGGAACTCGGCCCCATCCTGTCGCAGGGCGATGGCGTGGTCCTGATGCTTGATGGCCGTCCGATCCAGCGCTGGAGTGTCGGGCAGGTTGACGAACACGGCCCCATCCCATCTAAGTGGAAGATCTCCCCGGTTCGCGCCGCCTCGCGGCAAGCTCTCGTGGTGCAACTCGATGCCCCTATCGACGGCAACGGCGCCGGTTACCTGGCAGTTGCGGATAGGCGCGGACGCCGTCTGGCCGGCCAGGCGCGGCTGAAGGATGGCGAGACTGTCTGGACATTTACGCCCGCCAAGCCTTGGCCCGACGACGGTAGCAAGCTCTTGGTCCGGGGGACGCTGGAGGACCCGGCCGGCAACAGACTGGAGAGCCGATTCGAATCAGCCATCGATTCGCCACCCAGGCTGCCAGCGGATGTCGAGCTGCAATTTGCCACTGCGCGATGACCATTTGGCGCGCGCCTGGGCATTGACCTGCCAGCGCTCTTGAACAGGCGGCGCGCCTGCAGCCGGATGACGCTCGCCGAAACCCCCGTGCTGAAGATGCCGAAGCCCGGCACATGGCGTTCCTTGATGGCGCGATCCGCGTTGCCCATGGCGCGCGCGGTGTTGTCGAACAGCCGCTGCCGCGCATCCGGTGGCATGAGGCGGAAGAGCGCGCCGGGCTGCGCAAAGTGATCGTCTTCCTGGCGATGGTCCCAGTGCTCGGCAGCACCCATATCGGGTGCGCGCCGTCAAGGACGCCGTCGGCGCGTTGAGCAACATCGCCATGCTTCGCGAGATCGAAGTTGCTGATCTGAAGCATTGCCTTCCGACCCTTCTCGCGAAACGATTTCGTACCCCAGGCAAGTGCTTTGCGGCGTGATCCTAGGCGGCCCGCCGGCGCGACGTCAGGCATCCAGCGCGGCTCACCGTGTTGCCGGTTTGGCACCAATCCTGGATGGCCCCCCAGGAACTTCGACTCTCGCTGCAAAGTACGTACGCTGTGAGGCCTGAATCCCCGATGCGGGTCGTGGTCAGTCGCTTGCGTGGCAACGCTGGCGGGCGTTTGCTTCTCGCCGCAGACTCGGTAGAGCCTCCATTCGTCGCGCAGGCCTTTGAGCGCATGCCATTCACCGCCGGAGAAGCGCAGGCCTGAACCCATGACCAGGTCTCGGACCGTTCCTGACGCCACGATCTCTCCAGCGGCCGCGCAGGCCACAATGCGCGCGGCCACGTGAACCGCGAGCCCGGCGACCTTGTCGCCAATGCGCTGGCATTCGCCCGTGTGTATCCCGATGCGGATGCCCACGCCAAGATCCTGCAGCGCGTTGCGGATGGCCAGGGCGCAACGCACGGCACGTGCAGGCGTCTCGAAGCTCGCGAAGAAGCCGTCGCCGGCGGTGTCGATCTCGTGGCCGTGGCTGACCGCGAGTTGATTGCGGACGATGGCGTGATGGCGCTTCAGCAGCCGCGACCAGCCTTCGTCGCCCAGGCGTTGCGCATGCCCGGACGAATCCACGATGTCCGTGAACATCAGCGTGAGCAGGGCGGGATCGTCCTCGTTCGCTTCGCCGTCCGTTGGCCGCACGGAGGTGAGCAGGGCCTCGATCTCCTGCAGCAGATGCGCGAAGTGCCGCGGTGAAATGCTCGCACGTGCGTTCCCCTCATCGATAGGGAGGAGGGCGGCGGGCATCCGATTGGAAATGACTGTCTCGGGCCATGCCCAGGGCGCTTCGATGCTGCGGTTCATGCTCGGCTCCTTCTTGTTGGGGATGGCGGCGCGAGGGGAGCGCCGGTGCAATGCAGTGTGTCCGGGCCGGGCCCAGCCTTCAATTGCACGCTTCGGCTAGTTGGCCCGCGCCGCGGCTGCGCGCTGCGACTAGGCCGTTGGTTTAGGCGCCGACGCAGGGGCTTTGGGGTACCCTGCGGGCCGGAGATTCAGCGTTCAAGCGTCGCAAGAAGAGGTGCCCATGCGTGTACTGCTTGTCGATGACCACGAGATCGTCTGGAGCGGCACGCGCCGCCTGATAGAGCAGCTTGCCGCCGAAGTCGAGCCTGGCCGGCCCTTCGCCTTCGATGCCACGCGCGACGTGGAGACTGCCTGCCAGCACCAGGCCGGCGATTTCGACCTGGTGCTCCTGGACTACCACCTGCCAACGCTGTCGGGGCTGGCGGCCTTGCATGCCATCAAAGCGCATTTCGAAGCCACGCCGGTGTGCATGCAGTCGGCCGAGAGCTCGCCGCAGCGCGTGCGCGAGGTGATCGAGGCAGGCGCGGCCGGCTTCATTCCCAAGTCGTACCGGCTCGACGACATGGAGGCGGCGCTGCGCGTCGTGCTGCGCCATCGCATCTACCTGCCGGCCGAATTCGTCCTCACCGACGATGTGACCCGTTCGCGCGAGCCCGACGAGCTGCCGCGCGAGGATCTCGCGCGCTTCCTGCGCACCGAGCTGTCGCCGCGCCAGCGCCAGGTGCTCGCCCTGGCCATTCGTGGCACGCCGGTGAAGCTGATCGCGCGCCAACTGGCGATTGCCGAAGGCACGGTGAAGGTGCACCTGTCCATGGTCTACCGGGCGCTGGGCGCGCGCAACCGCACCGATGCGCTGTGCCGCGTCTTCGACGCCCAGGCGGCCTCTGCGCTGGACCTGCAATGATCGCGCCTGCCGCCGCCGCGCCCCCGGCCCTGTCCGAACGCGCAGCCGCCGAACTCGACGAGCGCAGGCTGCTGGTGGTGGCCGAGCAGGCGGTGGGCCTGCGCTGGCAGATTCTCCTGACGGCGACCATCGTCGCGGCGATTGTCTGGCAGTCGGTGCCGCCGGCGGCCGTCCTGGCCTGGTTCGCGGCAGTGATCGGAAGCCGGGAGCTGCGTGCCGCTGCATTGGCGCACATGGCAGCGGACCGGCAGCGACCCATCGCCGAGCGCCTGCGCGCGACCGTGCGCTGGAACGTGCTGATCGGCGCCTGCAACGGATCGGCCGCGCTGTTCATGGCCTGGCTCGACCCTTCGCTCGACGCGGTGCTGACCATGATCCTCGTGTCCTGGGGGGCCGGCGCGGTGTCCACCAGCGCGACGGTGATGCGCGCCTTCCTTGCTTATGCCAGCCTGCTGTTCGTGCCCACCGCAATCATGTGGGCGCTGTCGGCCACCTGGCTGGGCGTGGGTGTTGCCGCGCTGGTGCTGATGTTCTTCGGCGTCCAGTTCCGCTTCGCCCGGCGCAACCAGCAGACCTTCGAGGAGTCCTTTCGCATCCGGCAGGAAAACGAAGAACTTGCCACCAGCCTGGAGTTCGAGCGTGCGCAACTGGCCGTGGCGCGCGATGCCGCGGTCAGGGCGAACCAGGACAAGAGCCGCTTCCTGGCCGCCGCGAGCCACGACCTTCGCCAGCCCCTGCAGGCCATGGCACTCAACGTCGGTGCGCTGCGCCACCTGCCGATGGGCCAGGAGGCCAGGCAGGTCAGCGAAGTGGTCGACGGCAGCCTCGGGCAGTTGTGTTCGATGCTCGACGCGCTTCTGGACGTCTCGAAGCTGGATGCCGGCGTGGTGGTGGCGCAGCCCCGGCGCGTGCAGCTCGAGCGCCTGGTGGCGGCCGTGATGGGGAGCTTCGGCGCGGCGGCGGCGGGCCGCCAGGTGGCGCTGGACTGGAGCTGTCCGCCCGAACTCGCCGTGCACACCGACCCGGACTTGATGCGTCGCATGCTCGCCAACCTGGTCGACAACGCCATCAAGTTCACGCCCGCCGGTGGTCGCGTTCAACTGCAGGTCGTGGCGTACGAGAGTGATGCCGAGCTGACGGTGCGTGACACCGGCCCCGGCATCGCGGCGCAGCACCATCACCTCATCTTCGAGGACCTGGTTCGACTTGGGGCCGGCCAGGCGGCGTCGGCGGGTGGACACGGACTCGGGCTGGGCATCGTTCGCCGCATGGCGGACCTGCTGAAGGTGCCCATCGCGCTGGAGTCCGCCCCCGGGGCGGGCGCTGCCTTCCGCCTGCGTCTGCCCTTGGTGGACCCGGCGCAGGCCGCGGCCGATGCTGCGGTGCCGGCCTGGAGTCTGGCGGGCCGACGCGTCCTGGTCCTGGACGATGACTCGATGGTGCGCGGCGCCTACGTCAATGCGCTGGCCGCCATGGGCTGCCACGCGCTGGCCGCCGCCACGCTGGAGGATGCGGTGGCCCAGTTGTCGAGCGGCGGGTGCGATGCCGCGGTGGTCGACTTCCACCTGGGCGGCGGTGTCGACGGACTGGAGGCCGTCGAACGGCTGCGGGCGCTGGAGCCTTCCCTGCCCATGGTGATGGTGAGTGCCGACAAGGACGACGCGGTCGTCGGCACCGCGCGCAAGCATGCGCTGGCCCTGTTGCGCAAGCCGGTGGACGCGCCCACGCTGGGGCGCACCGTCAGCGCGGCCATCGCGTCCGTGCAGTGAACAGGAAGAAAAAGCGACAGGCTTCCCACGAAGGAGGGTGCGATGAGCGAGCAAGCCAACGACCGCTGGTTGTCCACCGGCGCCGAGGCGCTGATCGAGCAGATCGAGCGCGATCCCGATGCGTGGCATTGCGAAGTGCTGGTCGTCGGCAGCGGGTACGGCGGCGCGGTTGCCGCGGCGCGATTGGCCGGCGCCCGGCCAGTGGCGGGCGGGGATGCGGTCAAGGTGTACGTGATCGAGCGCGGAGACGAATACCTTCCGGGCGAGTTTCCCGGAACCTTCGCCGAAATGCCCGGACATGTGCGTTTCAGCCAGCAGGACGGCAACGCGGCGCGCGGGCGCATGGCCGGGCTGTTCGACCTGCGCCTGGGCAAGGTGGGTGTCGTCCTGGGCAATGGGCTGGGCGGTGGCTCGCTCATCAACGCGGCCGTGATGGAGCCCGCGACGCAGGATGCCTTCGACGATGCGCGCTGGCCCAAGGACCTGCGCAAGCCCGGCGCCTTGGACGAGCCCTACAAGGCTGTCCGGCGCATGCTGCAGCCCGAACGGCTGCCTGGCAGCGTTCCCAAGCTGGACTCGTTGATGCGGGCGGGCGACGCCATGGGCGCCGACGGGGACAAGGCCTGGCTTGCAGTTGCCTTCAAGGACGCAAAGACGCCGGCGGGTGTCGACATGCGCGCGTGCACCCGGTGCGGCGACTGCGTGACCGGCTGCAACTTCCGGGCGAAGAAATCGCTGGACGTGAACTATCTCGCCCAGGCCCGCGCCAATGGAGCGCAGCTGTTCTGCGGGGCCACCGTGCATCGGGTCAGTGCAGTGGCCGACGGCTATGCAGTCGACTTCTTCCTGACTGACCCGGACAAGGCGCGCGCTGATCGTGCGCGCTACTACACGGTGCGGGCCCGGCGCGTCGTGCTGGCGGCCGGCGCCCTGGGATCGACCGAGATCCTGCTGCGTTCGCAGCGCGACGGCCTCCCCGTCGGCGGCAAGGTGGGGCGATGCTTTTCCACCAATGGCGACCTGATCGCCGCCGGACACCTCCAGAAACCGCTCGCCCATGCCTGTGCACGGGAAGGCGAGGCACCGGACAGGCGCAACGTCGGTCCGACCATCACCGGCCTGCTGCGCAAGAAGGGCCGCAGGGGTGAGCGCCCGATCGTGATCGAGGAGTTCGGCATCCCGGCGCCGCTGCGCCGCGCCTTTGCTGAAGTGGTGACGAGCAGCGCGGCCCTGCACGCACTGGCGCGCGCGGACTCGAGCTTGCACGACGAGCGGGAGTCGATGGAGGACCCGCTGGCCGTCAGCGACACGGCGCTCGAATACACCTCCGTGTACGGAATGATGGGCGACGATGGTGCCAACGGCACGATCAAGTGGCAGGACGGCGAGGTGATGGCGGACACGCCGATGCACGACGGCCAGGTGAGCATCGACTGGGACGGCGTGGGCGACCTGCCTGTGTTCGAGCTTCAGATGGACGCGCTGCGCAAGGCGCACGGCCGGCTCTTCGGCATTGGCGGCACCGTGCTGCCCAATCCACTTTGGCAGCCGCTGCCCGACTTGGGGCCGCTGGGCATCAAGATCGGTGCCACCACCGTTCATCCGCTGGGCGGCTGCCCCATGGCCGACAGCGTGGCTGGCGGGGTGGTGGACCCGTACGGGCGCGTCTTTGCGCCGCAAGGCTCCAAGACCAGAGAGTTGCCGGGGCTCGCGGTGCTCGACGGTTCCATCGTGCCTGTTTCCCTGGGCATCAACCCGGCGCTGACCATCGCAGCGCTGGCTGAGCGTGCCATCCCCGAACTGGCCTCTGCATGGCACCTGGACTTGCGTGCGGACGACAAGCTGCAGCAGGTGCCCCGACCGGTGCGGCGAGACCGCAGCAATCCGGTCACGCCCAGGCCCACGCTCTTCGCCATCCAGGAGCGCCTTCATGGCGACGTCGATGTCGATGGCAGAAAATTCGCCCTGCAGGCGGTGGCGAAGTTCGCGCCCGTTGCAGCGCAGGACCTGCGCCGCCTGCCGCGCACGCTCTACCAGCCCAGCGTGACGCTGCAGTTCAGCGATGCGAACGGCAAGCCTTCTTCGGCGACCTGCAGAGGGGAGGTCCAGCTCCTCGTCCGAGAGGCCTCCGGCCGCCAGGAGCGCCTTCTGCGCGTCCTCGGATTCGTGCGGCGCAAGGTGGCGGACCTGAACATCGGCACCAGCCCGGGCACGGAATACCTCCTGGGCAACCTGTGCACCCATTTTGGCGAGGCGCGGCTGATCCGCTACGCATGGACGGTGGTCGACACCCATGATGCGCCGCCCATCCACAAGGGCCAGGTGCTGCGCTTCGACAAGCGCCTGGCCCTGGAAGAGGGGCGCAACCCCTGGCGCCAGCTCAGCGAAGGCAGCCTCGACATGGGCTCGGGCAACGGCGGGCGGCTGTGCCTGGACCTGGACTATTTCGTGGAGCAGATGACGCCACTGCTGAAGATCACGGGCCAGCAGGATGCACCCAACGCACTGGGCGACCTGGTCGAACTGGGCCTGTGGGCGCTGCGCGTCATCCTGAACATCCACCTGGTCAGCTTCCTGCCGCCGCTCAAGGACCTGAAGAGCAATCCTGGCGACCGGCTGCCGGGGGTGGTGGATGGCGTGGACCCTGTGAAGGAGGTGGTGGAGCATCCCCATTCGCGCAGATTCGCCGGGGGCGAAACGCCGCCGGTGCGCAGGCTGTCGCGCTATGTTCCCAAGGCCCGCGACGCCGGAACACGGCCGGTGCTGCTGGTCCACGGCTACGGCGCAGGCGGGTCGACCTTCGCGCATCCGAAGATCCCCCGCAACCTGGTCTCCACGCTCATGAAGTCCGGCCGGGAGGTCTGGGTGCTGGACCTGCGCACGAGCATCGGCCTGGACCAGCGCCGCTACTGGTCCTTCGAGGACGTGGCGCAGCAGGACATCCCGGACGCCATCGCCCAGGTGCTGAGGCAATCGGGCGCCGTGCAGGTCGACATCGTGGCCCATTGCATCGGCTCTGCGATGTTCTGCGTGGAGGTGCTGCGAAACGAGCACCTGTACAAGTCCATCGGCGCGGTCGTGCTTTCGCAGGTCGGCCCCCTGCTGCGCGCCAGCCCGATGAACCGCTTTCGCGGCTACGTGGCCAGCTACCTGCAGCAATACATCGGGGTGAAGTCCTTCGACGTCCTGCCCCCGGAACGAACACCCGCCGTGCTTCTCGCCGATGCGGTGCTGGCGACCTTCCCCTATCCCGATGGCGACGGCGAGGCATCGCGCGTGCGGCAGGTGCCCGAGTTCGCGGCGGTGCGCCACCGCGCGGACGGCATCTTCGGCCAGACCATGCGCCTGGCCAACATCGGCAACGACCTGTTGCGCTCGCTCGCCGACATCTACGGCTGGGTCATGGTGAAGGGGCTCGCGCAGGTCAGTCACTATGCGCGCGAGCAACTGCTGACCGATGCTGAAGGGATGAACCGGGTGGTGACGCACGCGAATCTGTCCGAACGCTTCGCCTTCCCGGTGATGCTCGTGCACGGCCGGCGGAACGCCGTTTTCGACTGGCGCGGTGCGTGGGACAGCTTCGTCCTGCTGCGCGCGGTCTTCGGCAAGCGCAGGAAGAACTGGCGCGACCTGCCTCCGGATCAAGGCGGCGACATCGTCTGCGGCAAGGACACGAGGCGACGACTCGTGGTGCTCGACGCCTACGGTCACCAGGATTGCCTGATCGGCCAACACGCCTACCGAGACGTGTTCCCCCACGTCGTCGGCTTTCTCGATGAATACAGGAATATCCCGCAGGAGACGCCTGGGAGCGAGGAGCCGGACCTGCGCGCGGAACTGCCGTGGAAGGGCCCGGTGCTGGGGCGTGTCGGGCCGGCGGGGAATGATGTGCTCGGCTGCCGGCTGGCCGTGCTGCCGCCGCCGGCGCGCGCAACCACCCTGGCCGTAGTCTATGTCCCGCTGGAGCGCAAGAAGGAGGGCCTGTGCTTCAACTTCGACGAGATGGTTGCGCACACGAGCTCGAATGACGAGCTGCAAAGCAAGGCGCTGGAGATCGAGCTGTACGCCAGCAAGCTCGACCGGTATGTGGGATTCGCCGTTGTCACGGTGCACAACGACCTGCCGCTGGCGACCACCATCGACACCAGGGAATGGGACCCAACGGAGTCGCTGTTCCATCGGCCCGCGCTGGCGCCAAAGGGGAGGGCGAGGGATGTGGTCATCGAATTGCTCAAGCCGCGGTGCGCCGAACAACTGAGCCCCGCCATCGACGCCGCGGTCGTGCGCATCGACCCCGCCTGGACAAGGGCCGCCCTGCACACATCGGGCGCGCCTGTGGCGCTGAGCTTCGCGCTGGCAAGCTGCCAGTACCCGGCGGGCCTGCTCGATGACACGCCCGCGCAGCGTTCCTGCGAAAGGTTGTTGCAGCACATCGAAGGCACCCCCACCGATCAGCGGCCGCAACTGCTGCTGCTGGTGGGCGACCAGGTCTACGTGGACGCGACCGCCGGCCTGTTCGAGCCCACCGGTACGGACGGCGTCCAGCACGCCTACTTCCAGGCCTTCGGGTTGGACGCCTGGCGCGCCGTGACGCGCCGGCTGCCGACCTATCCCATCCTCGACGATCACGAGGTGAGCGACAACTGGGAGCCGGGTTCGCTCGATCCCGAGCTGGAGAAGGCCGGTCGATGTGCCTACCGTCGCAACCAGCACAAGTGGGCCCAGGATACGAAGCCGGGCGACGACTTCAACTACGCCTTCAAGTCCGCAGGGCGGTACTTCCAGGTCCTCGACACGCGCAGCCAGCGGGAGCGGCGCGTGCTGCGTCCTGTGAAGGACGCCCGGCTGCTGCGCGAGGCGCTCATCCACGAGTCGCTCGACATCACCGAAATGACGCGGCTGTGGCAGAACCTGCCCACGGATTCGCCCGCGTTCTTCGTGTCCTCCGTGGCGCTTTTACCGCTGCCGCGCCGTTCGCTGTTCGGCCAGGGGCCGGAACGCATTGGCCTGGACGATTGGAGCGGCTACCCGAGGTCCCAGTTCGATCTGCTCGAACTCCTGCGCGACGGACCGGCACGGCAGGTGATCCTGCTGGCGGGCGATCGACACATGTCCAGCGTTTCCAGCCTGTGGATGAAGGGTGCGCGCGGCACGGTGGAGGTGATCTCCATCGTCTCCTCGGGCCTGCATGCCCCATGGCCCTTCGCCAATGCGCGGCCGGAGGAATTCTGGCTGGACGGACCGGTATCGATGAGCTTCGACGGCCGCAAGATCGAGGGGCACGCGGTGACGGCGGCGGCCGGCACCAGCGACGGCTATGCGCTGGTGCGCGTTGAGCCGCAACTGCAGGGCGGCTGGACGCTTTCGGTCACGCTGGACCTGGCAGAAGGGCGCATCGTGTGCCGGCGCGAGCTGGGAGGGCGTGCCTCCGACGCCGTGTGGGAGATTGACGGCTTCGAGGGCGGCCCGCACAGCAAGGCGTTCAACGTCGGGTCGCTGCAGGCGGATCAGGGCGACGAGTTGCCCGGGTAGGGCCGTTTCGCACCTGCTGCGCCGGTTGCGCATGGGGGCGCGCCTTGCCGCAGATCCAAACTCGCTTGTGCTGCGTACAGGATGGCAATCCACTGCCGGAGCCTCCATGCCGCAGCAAGCTGCCATCCACTGGGTCGAACAGGGGCTGGTGCCCGATCGCGTGATACGCCTGGGCATCCGGCGCCTGTTGCGCCAACGCCTGGCCGAGCTGCGCAGTGGCGATGCGCAGGCCACGGCCGAGCTGACGCAGGCCTTTGCGCAGGCGCTGCACACGGCGCCGCTCGCCCTGCACCCCGAGCAGGCCAACGAACAGCACTACGAACTGCCCGCCGCATTCTTCGAACGCGTCCTGGGCCCGCGCCTGAAGTACAGCTGTTGCCTGTGGCCGGACCGTGGCGACGCCACCCTGGCCGAAGCAGAGGCGCACGCCCTGTCGGCCACCTGCGAACGCGCGCAACTGGCCGACGGCCAGGAGGTGCTGGAGCTGGGTTGCGGCTGGGGGTCGCTGAGCCTGTGGATGGCCGAGCACTTCCCGTCGAGCCGGATCACGGCGGTGTCGAACTCGGCATCGCAGCGCGCTTTCATCGAGGCGCGTGCGCAGGCGCGCGGCCTGACCAACCTGCGTGTGCTGACCTGCGACTTCAACGACTTCGAGGCACCCGCGAAGCACTACGACCGCGTCGTGTCGGTCGAGATGTTCGAGCACCTGCGCAACTGGCCGCGCGCCTTCGCGCAGGTCGCCGGCTGGCTGCGGCCGGGCGGGCGCTTCTTCCTGCATGTGTTCGCGCACCGCGAGGCGCCCTATGCCTTCGAGGTGCGCGATGCCAGCGACTGGATGAGCCGGCATTTCTTCACCGGCGGGATGATGCCCAGCGACGACCTGCCGCTGCATTTCCAGGACGAGTTGCGATTGCTGCAGCGCTGGCGCTGGGACGGCCGGCACTACGCTCGCACCGCGCGTGCCTGGCTGGACAACATGGACGCGCATCGCGCCGAACTGCTGCCGGTCGTGAAGGCCGGGCACGGCGGCGCCGCGGAGATGTGGTGGATGCGCTGGCGCCTGTTCTTCATGGCGGTGGAAGAGCTGTTTGCCTGGCAGGAGGGACAGCAATGGTGGGTTGGCCACTACCTGTTCGAGCCGCGCGCCTAGCGCGTGGCCGTACGCGGACCGCTGCGCAAGGCGCCGGCGCGCCTGGCCTGTCGCACAGGATCGGCAACTTCGTGCTGTTCCAGCTGGCCTGGCTCGCCGCCGTGAGCGGTGCGGCGCACGGGCATGTGCTGGCGGGCTGCCTCGTCGTTGCCGCGGTGCTGGCCTGCCACCTGGCGCTGGCCGCCCGCCCGGCGCGCGAGGCGCTGCTGCTTCTTGTGGCGGGCCTCATCGGATGGGCCGTGGAGTCGCTGCAACTGCGGCTGGGCTTCATACGCTATGCCGGCCTGGCCGAGCGCGCCCTCTGGCCACCACCCTGGATCCTGCTGCTGTGGGCGCTGCTGGCGTCCACCCTCAACCTCAGCATGCGCTGGCTTCACGGTCGGCCGCTGCTGGCTGCATTGCTTGCAGCGGTCTGCGGTCCGGCGGCCTTTGCCGGCGGCGCGAGGCTGGGTGCCGCCACCTTCATCGACATGCCTGCGGCGTTGGGCTGCATGGCGTTGGCCTGGGCGCTGCTGATGCCGATGCTGCTCGCACTGGCCGAGCGGCTGGACGGAGTGGCCCCCCATGACTGAACACTTCGGGCTGGCGCTCTACGGCCTTGCGGCCAGCGGAACGCTGGCACTGCTGGCCTGGGCCATCAGCCTGCGGCTGCGCGACGTCAGCCTCGTCGACCCCTTCTGGCCCTTCATGATCGCCGGCGCGGGCCTGGCCTATGCCCTGTGCCTGCCAGCGGCGCCCGGTGCGCGCGGCTGGCTGGTTCTGGCGCTGTCGTGGGCCTGGGCCTTGCGCCTGGGCATCCACCTGGCCTGGCGCAAGCGTGGTCACGGGGAGGACCGCCGCTACCAGGCCATCCGGGCGCGCAACGAACCCGGCTTCGCGCTCAAGAGCCTGTACCTGGTGTTCGGCCTGCAGGCGGTGCTGGCCTGGTGCGTGTCGGCGCCGCTGGGCGTGGCGCAGGTAGCGGGCCGCAGTTTGAATGCGCTCGACGCGGCGGGTGCGGCGCTGGCGCTGTTCGGCGTGGTGTTCGAGGGCGTCGCGGACAGGCAGCTGTCGCGCTTTCGGGCCGACGCGGCCCGGCAGGGCCAGGTGATGGACCGGGGCCTGTGGCGCTACAGCCGGCACCCCAACTATTTCGGCGAGGCCTGCATGTGGTGGGGCCTGGGGCTGGTCGCGCTCGCGGGCGGCGGGTGGGCGGGGGCGTGGAGCCTGGTGTCGCCGCTGCTGATGACGGTGTTGCTGCTCAGGGTCTCGGGCGTGGTGCTGCTGGAGGCGGACATGGCCGAACGCCACGGCGCCTATGGCGACTACGTGGCGCGCACGCCTGCTTTCGTGCCGGGCCGGCCGCGCAGGGGAGGGCGCCGATGAGTCCTTCCATCCGCCTTCTAGCCGCCGTGCTCTGCCTGCAAGCGTTGGCGGCGCATGCCGAGGAATGGAGCTTCACCGTGCGGCTGGACGGCGAGGCGATCGGCACGCACCGCTTCGTGCTGCAGCCGGCCGGGAACGGCCTGCGCAGCCTGCGCAGCGAAGCCACCTTCCGGGTGCGCCTGCTGGGCGTGCCGGTGTACCGCTACCGCCACCTCGCCGAGGAGCGCTGGCGGGGCGACTGCCTGCAGCGCCTGGACGCGGACACCGATGACGACGGCGAGCGCAGCCAGGTGCAGGCACGCGAAGCGGAGGGTGGCTTGCAGCTGAAATCGCCGCAGGGCGAATCGGTGGCCACTGGCTGCCTCATGAGCTTCGCCTACTGGAACCCGTCGCTGCGCCGCCAGGCCCGGCTGCTCAACGTGCAGACCGGCCGCATCGAGCAGGTGCAGTGGCAGCGGCTGGATGACGCATCCGTGGCCGTGCGCGGTCAAACGACCCAGGCGACACGATGGCGCCTGTCGGGCACCGACCGGCCGCTGGACGTGTGGTGGACCGAGGACGGCCGCTGGGTCGGCCTGGATGCCACCGTGCGGGGCGGCCGCCAACTGAGCTACCGTCTGGACTGACCGAATGAACCCACCTCCTCACAACACCCTCCGCTCGCTCGCCATCGCCTGGCTGCTCGCCGCAGCGCTCTTCCTGGCCATGGACGCCGTCTGGCTGAGCCTGATGACGCCGCGCCTGTACCGCCCGGAGATCGGCGGGCTGATGCGCGAATCCGTCGACCTGCTGGCGGCGCTGCTGTTCTACCTGCTCTACATCAGCGGGATGGTGATGCTGGCGATCGCGCCCGCGCTCGCGCAGGCAAGGCCCGGCGGCGCGGCCTGGCGCGGCGCATTGCTGGGCCTGGTGGCCTACGGCGCCTACGACCTCACCAACCAGGCCACGCTCACAGGGTGGCCGTGGCGCGTGACACTGGCCGACCTGGCCTGGGGCTGCGGAGCGACCGCAGTGGCGGCGGGCCTGGCGTGCAAGGCCACGCTGGCCATCGGCCGTCGCCATGCGGCCCGGCGCGACGGCCGCTAGTCACTACATGCCGATCATGGCGCCCATGGTGCGCGCCAGCCAGCCTTCGAACAGCACCTTGCCCTCGACCGAGGCCAGGCAGATGCACTCGCCGCCGGTGTTTACCACCGGCTGGTGGCGGATGGCGGCATCGGTCTCGTCGAAGTCGCCCTCCGCGAAGGCGCTGCGGCCGTCGTCGAAGGCACCGTAGAGCACCTGGGTCAGCTCGCTGTTGCTGTGGGTGTGCTGTGGCAGCATGCGCCCGGCGCCGATGCGCAGCATGAAGACGTTGGCATCGTCCGCGTCCGGCAGGGTGACGCGGTTCCAGTACATGCCCGGACCCATCCAGCGCCAGCGGCTGACGTTGCAGCCGGCCATGGCGCGCGGCCAGGCGGTGGGCAATTGCGGCTTGGCGCCCTGGGCCAGCGCCGCCGCCTGCGGCTGCGGCGCGTCGATGCGGGCCAGGGTGCGCTCCAGCGCATCGGGCGCCAGCTCGGCCGGTGCGAGCTGATCGAGCAGCACGCCGCCCAGTGCGTCCAGGCGCTGCAGGCGCTCGCGGCAATGCGCGCAGCCTTCCAGGTGCACGTCCAGCAGCAGTCGATGGCCGGCGCCCAGCGTGCCGGCCGCGTGGGCCAGCATCAGGGCGTCGTCGGGGTGGTGTCGGATCATGGCTCCAGTCCGTTCAGCTTGCGGCGCAGCTGGCCCAGGGCCAGCCGCACCCTTGATTTCACCGTGCCCAGCGGAATGCCCAGTTCGGCGGCAATCACCGCGTGGGGGTGCTCCTCGTAGAAAGACAGCTTCAGCACCTGCTGCTGCTCGGGCGGCAGGGTGGCCAGCGCCGCGCGCACGCCGCGTTCGCACTGCAGGCCGAACAGCCGCGCTTCCGGCGTGGGCGCCTCGTCGGCTTCTTCCGCCCCGCTGCCTTCGTCGGCCGCCAGGCCGGTCTGCTCCATGCGGTGCCCGAGGCGGCGGAAGTGGTCCACGCGCAGGTTGCGCGCCACGGCGAAGATCCAGGTCGACGCGGCGGCCTGGTCCGGATCGAAGCTGGCGGCCCGGCGCCAGACGTTCACCATCGCCTCCTGGGCAAACTCCTCGGCCTGGGCATCGCTGCTGCCCGAGCGCACCAGGTAGCTCTTGATCCGTGGCGCGAAGTGCTTGAAGAGGGCCGCGAAGGCCTGCCGGTCGCCGCGCTGCCCGACCGCCACCAACAGCTCGCTGAGCTGTTCGGTCGAGGGCAGGGTCGTGCGACTGTCTGGCGGCATGGCGATGGACAGGTAGGGAGGTAGCGCTTGTCCCCGGGCGGGGTCGCTCGCCGCAGGCTGCCGCAGGGTGGTCATGGGCGACTGTACGCAATGGCCTCGCCATTGGATCACATGCCGGGCAGCATGCCAGACTGATCCAGGGCGGCGCGGCCTGCGTAAAGGCCGCTAGCCATCCATGGCACGCCAGAACCGCATGTACCACCCGCCTACAGAAACGCCGCCCTTCATCGCCCGCCCGTCCTTGCCCGGGCGCGACGCGCCGATGCAGATCGCCGTCGTCGGCAGCGGCATCTCGGGCCTGTCGGCGGCCTGGCTCCTCGCGCAGCGCCACAGGGTGACGGTGTTCGAATCCGAGCCGCGCCCGGGCGGCCACAGCCACACGGTCGACGTGCAGGTCGGCCGCGACGCGGTGGCGGTGGACACCGGCTTCATCGTCTACAACGAGCCGGCCTACCCGAACCTCACGGCGCTGTTCGCCCACCTGGGCGTGAACACGCAGCCCAGCGACATGTCCTTTGCCGTCAGCCTGGATGGCGGCCGGCTCGAATACTCGGGCAGCGGCCTCGCGGGCCTGCTGGCCCAGCCGCGCAACGCGCTGCTTCCGCGCTTCTGGCGCATGCTGCGCGAGCTGGTCCGCTTCTACCGCGAGGCGCCCGGCGATGCCGCGCAATTCGACCGGGTGCCGCTGGACGACTACCTGGACGCGCGCGGCTACGGCCGCGCCTTCCGCGAGGACCATCTCTACCCACTGGCCGCGGCGATCTGGTCCACGCCGGTGGCACGCATCGGCCAGTACCCCACCGGCTCCTTCATCCGCTTCTGCAGCAACCACCAACTGCTGGACCTGGGAGATCGGCCGCGCTGGCGCACCGTGACCGGCGGCAGCCGGCACTACGTGGAAAGCCTGGTGGCGCGGCTGGGCGGCGAGCATCTGCGCCTGGACAGCGCCGCGCTCGCGCTGGGGCGCAGCGCCGAGGGCGTGCAGGTGCGCACCGCCGCCGGCTGGCATCCGAGGCGATTCGATGCCGTGGTGCTGGCCACGCATGCCGACCAGGCCCTGCGCCTGCTGGACGCACCGAGCGAGCAGGAGCGCAGCGTGCTGGGCGCCTTCGGCTACAGCCGCAACCTGGCGCTGCTGCACACCGACACGCGCCTGATGCCGCGCCGCCGGCGCGCCTGGTCGAGCTGGAACTACCTCGGCGAGGCCGGCGAGCCCGCATCGCTGTGCGTGAGCTACTGGATGAACCGGCTGCAGCCGCTGGCCACCACCACGCCGCTGATGCTCACGCTCAACCCGATTCATGAGCCCGCACCGGGCCACCTGCTGCATGCGCAGACCTACGAGCACCCGGTGCTCGACGTCGGCGCGCTGAGTGCCCAGCAGGAACTCTGGTCGCTCCAGGGGCAGCGTCGCACCTGGTTCTGCGGTGCCTACTTCGGCTCGGGCTTCCACGAGGACGGCCTGCAGTCCGGCCTGGCGGTGGCCGAAGCGCTGGGCGCGGTCCGCCGCCCCTGGACCGTGGCGAACGAATCGGGCCGCATCGTGCTGCCCCATGCCTGGGTGCAGCCGGCATGACGACCAACGCCGGCAGCGCCCTGTACTGCGGCGCGGTGATGCACCAGCGCCTGCGGCCGCTGCGCCACCGGCTGCGCTATCGCCTGTTCTTCCTGCTGCTGGACCTGGACGAACTGCCCCGCCTGCACCAGCGCCTGCGCTTCTTCTCGCTGAACCGCTTCAACCTGCTGAGCCTCCATGAGCGCGACCATGGCGCACCGGATGGCTTGCGCCTGCGCGACCACATCGATGCGCTGCTGGCCGAGGCCGGCATCGCCGCGGGCGGGCCGATCCGCCTGCTGGCCATGCCGCGCATCCTGGGCTTTGCCTTCAACCCGCTGTCGGTCTACCTGTGCGAGCACCCGGGAGGCGGGCTGGCAGCCCTGGTCTACGAGGTGCGCAACACCTTCGGCGAGCGCCACCGCTACGTGGTCGAGGTGGCGCCCGGCGAGGAGCGCGCGCAGGTCCTGCGCCACAGCTGCGCCAAGCGCTTCCACGTGTCGCCCTTCATGGACATGGACCTGCACTACCACTTCATGCTCACGCCACCTCTGCCCGGTCGCGAGGGCCTGCACCTGGGCATCCAGAGCGCCGACGAGGCCGGGGTGGTCCTGGTCGCGCAACTCGACGGCTCCCGGCAGCCACTGGACGACGGCCACCTGCTGCGCGCCTTCGTCACCCACCCGCTACTGGGGCTGAAGGTGCTGGCCGGCATCCATTGGGAGGCGCTGCGAATGCTGTTGAAGGGCGCGCCTTTGCGCCGCCATCCTGGTCCACCGGACCGGACCATGACCGTCACCCGGCTGCACGACACACCATGAACACCACAAGCTCCCTGCAGTCCTCGGCAACCCCGTCCACGTGGCACCTGCCCGGCATCGCCTGGCTGGCACGCCGTCAATTGCAGCAACTGCTGGCACGTCTTCAGTGCGGAAGCTTGCGGGTCGAGCTTCCCGACGGGCAGGTGATCAGCCAGCGCGGCCGCATCGAAGGGCCGCAGGCCACGCTGCAACTGCACCGCTGGCGGGTGCTGCGTCGCCTGTTGGCCCATGGCGACCTGGGCCTGGCGGAGAGCTATGCCGATGGCGATTGGTCCACGCCCGACCTGACCGCGCTCCTGGACCTGGGCCTGCGCAACGAGGCCGCCTGGGGTGCCCGTCTGGACGGCAGCCGCCTCGCCCGGCTGGCCGCCCGCGTCCGTCACCGGCTGAATGCCAACACGCGAAGCGGCAGCCGCCGCAACATCGCCGCGCATTACGACCTCGGCAACGATTTCTATGCGGCCTGGCTCGATCCGCGGCTGATCTATTCCAGCGCGCTCTACGCGCCCGGCGATGCCACGCTGGAGGCAGCTCAGGTGCGCAAGCTGGCCCGCATCGCACGGCTGCTGGCGCTGCAGCCGGGCCAGCAGGTGCTGGAGATCGGCTGCGGCTGGGGCGCGCTGGCCGTCGACCTGGCACGAGAGCAGGGCGTGCAGGTGACCGGGCTCACCTTGTCGCAGCGCCAACTCGAACATGCGCAGGCCGAAGTCGCCAGGGCCGGCATGCAGGCCTCGGTGCAACTGCGCCTGCAGGACTATCGCGAGGTGCAGGGCCGCTTCGACCGCATCGTGTCCATCGAGATGCTCGAAGCGGTGGGCGAGGCCTACTGGCCGCGGTATTTCGACACCTTGCGCGAGCGGCTGAGTCCCGATGGCTGCGCCGTGCTGCAGGTGATCCTGATCGACGACGCGAGCTTCGCGGGCTACCGCCGCGGCGCCGACTTCATCCAGCGCCACATCTTTCCCGGCGGAATGCTGCCCAGCAATGCCGCGCTGCGCGAGCAGGCCGCGCGCGCCGGCCTGCGCATCGAATGCACCGACCGCTTCGGCGCGAGCTATGCGCGAACGCTGGTCGAATGGCGCGAGCGCTTCGAAGCGGCCTGGCCCCAGTTGCAGGCGCAAGGCTTCGACGAGGCCTTCCGGCGCCTGTGGCGCTACTACCTGTGCTATTGCGAGGCGGGCTTCAGGGCGGGACGGGTGGATGTCGGGCTCTATCGGCTGCGCCACGCTGCCCGGACCGGAGACTGAAGGCGCGTCCACCAATGGAAAGGGCGCCCGGTGGCATGCCGCCGGGCGCCCTTCGAAACCTGCCGGAGGCGGAGCACCTCCGCCGCAGCCGCTACATCGCGCGGTAGAAGATGTAGTCGGCGCTGTAGTTCACCACCTGCTTCTGCCCAGCCTTGGCGGCCTCGCAAGTCATGGCCGGCGCAGTGCCGCCCATGGTGGCCACGCGCTGGATGTAGGTCACACCCTGCATCGCGCCCGGGCCCGTCGCGGGGTTGCCCTTGACGAGCTGGTAGGGGATGTTGGTGCTGCCGTTGGGCGCGGTGGAGACCTGCGTGCCGGTGAGCTTCGAGCCGTCCGCGCTCTCCCAGGTTGCGGGCGGGCCGTAGTACTTGCCTACCTGCCGGCCCGTGCGATCGGCCAGCCGGGCATCCGGACCGATGAAGGTCCATTCATGGTCGCCCGGCGAATTGGCCTTGGCCCGGCACTCGTAGGTGATGGTGCCGGTGCCCTTCGTCTCCATGGCGACCTTGTGTCCGGAGGGCACCTTGACCGCATCGGGCAGGCTGGCCTGCGAGTAGGTGTTGCCCGAGCCACCCATGCCCATGCCCGAGCATGCTGCAAGTCCGGTGGCGGCGGCGAGAAGACTCAATGTGCGCACGATCATGGTCACTCCTCTGTCAGTCCGATGGTTGATGAGGCACGCCAGCTCCATGCATGGCGCCCCGAACTGCATACGCAGCTGGAAGCGGCATGGATCAGTGATGCCATCGCGCGCAAGGGGTCGACCCGCTCGTCGGCAACGGTGCTGGGGGACGGACTCCCGATGTGCATCTCACGGTCATCAAGCGCCGTGTCGACGCCAACAGCGCCCTCGAGGACGCTCCTCTCAGTTCCCCTGCAGCACCCTCAACAGGTCGGCAAGACTCACGGGCTTCAGCAGATGGTGATCGAAGCCGGCTTTCGAGATGCGTTCCCCGTAGCCCTGCTGGCTCCAGCCGGTCAGGGCGATGAAGGTCCGCTTGCGTGCGGGCTGTTCGGCCCGCAGCCTGCGCGCCAGTTCAAAGCCATCCAGGCCGGGCATTCCGAGATCCAGCACGGCGGCGTCGAAATCGTTCGTGCGGGCGACTCCAAGGGCTTCTTCTCCACCATAGGCGATCAAGACCGAAGCGCCCAGGGAAGAAAGCAGCTCGCCCAGGGCGTTGGCCGCGTCCACGTTGTCGTCGACCACCAGGATCGCTCGCTCCCGCAACGGACTGCCCCCCTCGTGGTAGGGCAGCGGCCGGCGCTGTGCGTTGGCGGCAGCGTTCGACAAGGGAAGCCACACGGAGAACGTGGCGCCATGGCCGAGGCCCGCGCTGGATGCCGATACCCGTCCGCCGTGCAGTTCCACCAGCGCCTTGACGAGCGTGAGGCCAATGCCCAGCCCCCCCTGCGCGGCCCTGGACGTGTCGCTGACCTGAACGAACATCTCGAAGATCGACGCCAGCATGGGCGCTTCGATGCCCGCCCCGTTGTCGGTCACCTCGACCAGCACCTGGCGGCCGCTCGCACGCGCGACGATGCTGACCTGTCCGCCAGGCGGCGTGTACTTGGCCGCGTTGTTCAACAGGTTGGAGAAGACCTGTGTCAGGCGGACCGCGTCTCCGTGAAGGACGAGGGCCTCGCCTGCCAGATCGACCTTCAGGGTGTGAGCCGAGCGCTCGAAGAGCGGGCGGCTCAGCTCGACGGCATCCTGGATGACCGCATCGAGCACGACAGGCTCCTTGCGCAGTTCGATCTTGCCGCGCGTGATCCGCGACACCTCGAGCAGGTCGTCCACCAGCCGCACCATGTGGTCGACCTGGCGACCCATCAGCTGGTAGTACTTGACGGCGTCCTCGGGCGTGGGCTTCTTGAGCGTGAGAAGCGTCAAGGCACTGCTCATGGGCGCCAGCGGGTTGCGCAACTCGTGCGCCAGCGTGGCCAGGAACTCCGTCTTGCGCTGGTCGGCTTCGCGCAAGCCGGCCAGCAAACCGCGCAGCTCGTACTGGCGCCGCCGGGCGCGCAGCGCCGTTCGTATCGCACTCACGAACGAAGTCATCCGCATGGGTCGTTCGATGACGGTCACGTTGGCGAACTCATCCATGATGTGGGTGATGGCCCGTGAATCGGCGCCTTGCCGGGCCAGGACGATCACCGGGACATCCGACCATTCGCCCTGCGCTGTCAGCCCGGCCTTCAGGGCCTCGACCTTGTCGCCGCCGATGGCCTCTTCGGCGAGTACCAGTACACCGACACCACGCGCCATCTCGCGAACGAGGTCTTCGATGTCAGGGCAGATGTGGACGATGAGATTCGCCCGCTCCAGAACCGCGCGGGCCATCGTCGCGTCCTTGGCCGTGGCCGCGCGCATGAGCACGCGCTCGTCGAGTTCGGAGACGGTCGCGGTCACGAATCGGATCGCTCTCCGCCAAGGGGCACCGGGACGCCGGTGAGAATGCCGCGGAACTGGCGCAAGGGCGGTCCCACGCAGATTCCGCTGGAAGTCAGGGAGAAGGAGCGGATGGTGCGCTCGTGCACGCCGCCGCGCTTCTTGAGCACCGAGATGGCCTGCAGCACTTCGCCCGCGTGTTCGTAGTAGCGCAGCAGCACCACCGCGTCCGCCAGATAGCTGGCATCGACCGGCATCTGCATCTGCGTGCCGATCACGCCGTGATGCGCGCCGATCAGCAATGTCGCGACACCCTGCTGACCCAGGTAGGTCAGCAGTTCATGCAGTTGCACCGTGAGGAAGCGTTCATCGGGCATTGCATTGAGATAGCCGTTCAGGCTGTCGATCACGATCACCGAGGCGTTCTGCACGGTCACCGCGGTGCGGATGGCGTCGACGAACGACAACTCGGCCGGGTCGACCTGGCGCACCTGGATCTGTCCGGAATCGATGCACTGGCCCAGGCCGATGCCCATGCTTTCGGTGCGGGTTCGCAGCGTGTTGATGCTCTCGTCGAAGATGAACAGGGCCGCGTGCTCTCCCCGGCGCGCCGCGGCCACCGCGAACTGGACGGCCATGCTCGACTTGCCGGTTCCAGGTGCGCCGACGAGCAGGGTGCTCGTGCCCTTTTCGATGCCTCCACCGAGCAGTGCGTCCAGCTCCGGGAGGTCGCTCGGCAGCTTGGTCTGCGGCTGCGGGTCGACGTGCTCTGCCGCGATGAGCCGGGGATAGACCTGAAGCCCGCCGCGCACGATCTTGTAGTCGTGGTAGCCGCCGCGGTACTCCTTTCCCCGGTACTTGGGAACGATCAGTCTCCGGCGGCTCGTTCCATAGCCTGGGTTCAACTGCTCCAGCCGAATCACTGCGTGCGCGATGCTCTGGACCTGCAGGTCCTGCTCGGTCGCCGTCAGGTCGTCCAGCAGGAGCACTGTGCACTGGCGCCCGGTGAAGAACTGCTTGAGCGCGAGAATCTGGCGCCTGTAGCGCAGGGAACTGCCCGCCAGCAGCCGCAGCTCCGACAGCGAGTCGAACACCACGCGGGTGGGCTTGATTTCATCGACGTCCGCGAGGATCCGCAGGGTTGTCTCGCTGAGTTCCACCTCGGAGGGGTGGAACATGGTGTATTGCTCGTCCGGCGCGAGCGTATCAAGGCTCGGGAGCATCTCGCGCACATGGATCCCGCGGATGTCCCAACCGTGCGAGCGCGCGACGCCCGCCAGCTCGGCTTCGGTTTCCGACAGGGTCACGTACAGCACCGATTCCCCGTGTGCGACGCCGTCGCGCAGCACCTGGATGGCGATGGTCGTCTTGCCGGCCCCGGGCGTTCCCTCGATCAGATAGAGGCGATTGGGCGTCAACCCTCCTCCCAGCACGTCGTCGAGGCCGGGCACCCCGGTGCTCAGAAGCCCGGTCTGTTCCTCGGAAGGTTCGGAAGCTGCACCGCTCATGGTCTTTCCTGGCTCTTGTTGACGGCGTTCTGGATGGTACCCCGAAGGTGCAGCCACGATCGCGTGGGTCCAGTCCTACAACCTGTGGTCTGGTTGCCATGGCTGCAAAGGCTTGGCGTCTGCAATTGCAACCAGCGTCCTGCGGCACATCGCCCTGAAGGCGCACTGTGGCTGCACAAGAACGAAGCGCGCCGCACTATGAACATCCATTCATGCGTCGCAACGCGGTGCAAGCTTTGTTCGTTTGCGTGCGCGGTCGCATTTCTTCCGTGGATGACTGCTAAGCTTTTTGTGCGACTGCAGCATCACATCGAATGCGGTCGCTGGCGCAGGGTCATCCACTTGCGTGCGGGAAAAGTCGAGGTGGTGACCACGTGATGGGCGTGGGCTGATCACGCAAGTCGCAGGGCGGTTCATTGCCTGGCATCGGTTTTGCAACTTCGATGTGCACAACAAAGAGTTAGGAGGCAGCGGTCCGACTACGGTCGGTTACATGACGATGTGTTCTCAAGGGAGCGTCTTGATGCTGTCTGGTCCTGCAACTGGAGTCCGTGAGAGCTCCCTGCCTGCGGCGGGTCGGCTCAACCTGCTGCTCGATCTCATCCTGCGGATTGGCGACGTGGCCATCTTCGTGGTGGCGGGCGTGCTGGCCTACCTGGTGCGTTTCGGGCATGCGCAGCTGGAGCCCGACTACCTGCATGGCATCAGTCGCGGGGTGCTGTTCGCACTGATCATTCTCAACAGCAGTTCGCTCTATCGCCTCTGGCGCGGCCGCACCATCGCGGCCGAGCTTCTCAAGCTCTCGACGCTCTTCACGCTGCTCTTCTGCTCCATGGCGGTCTACGCGCTGGCCATGCGCGATGGCCACGACACCTCGCGCCTGTGGTGGGCCAACTGGCTCGTCTTCAGCCTGGGCGGCTCGGTGCTGCTGCGCATGGCGGTGCGCGCGCGCCGGGGGCTGGCGCGCCAGATGGACAAGCTCAATTCCGTGGTGGTCGGCGCCAATCCCGAGGCGCAACGCCTCGTCGATGCGATCCAGCAGGACCCCAACTGCGGCATCGAGGTCAACGGCTGGTTCGCCACGCATGCGGACCGCGCCGAGCTCACGGGGGCGCCCATGCTCGGTCGGCTGGACAACCTGGATGGCTACGTGGAGTCGCGCAACGTCGACCTGGTCTGGCTGGCGCTGCCGATGCGGGAGCAGGGCAAGATCTCCTACGCGCTCAACCAGCTCAGGTACTCCACCGCCGACATCAAGCTGGTGCCCGACATGTTCGGACTGCACCTGCTCAACCAGTCGGTGGAGACCGTGGCGGGCCTGCCGGTGATCACGCTGCAGCAGTCACCCCTGCACGGGGCCTCGCGGCTGGTCAAGGCAGCGGAAGACCGGCTCCTGTCGCTGCTGATCCTCACGATGATCTCGCCACTCATGCTGGCCATCGCGGGCGCGGTCAAGCTCAGCTCGCCAGGGCCCGTGTTCTACAGGCAGGAGCGGGTGAGCTGGAACGGCCGGCGCTTTTACATGCTCAAGTTCCGCTCCATGCCGGTGGACGCGGAGCAGGGCACCGGTGCGGTGTGGGCCAAGGCGGGCGAGAACCGGGCCACGCGCGTGGGCGCCTTCCTGCGCAAGACCAGCCTGGACGAGCTGCCGCAGTTCTTCAACGTGCTGTGGGGCGACATGTCAATCGTCGGGCCGCGGCCCGAGCGGCCCGTGTTCGTCGAGCAGTTCAAGCACGAGATCCCCGACTACATGAAGAAGCACATGGTCAAGGCCGGCATCACGGGCTGGGCGCAGGTCAACGGCTGGCGCGGCTCCACCGACCTGGCCAAGCGCATCGAGTGCGACATGTACTACGTCGAGAACTGGTCGCTGAAGTTTGACCTGCAGATCATCGCCCTGACCGTGTTCAAGGGCTTCTCCGACAAGAACGCCTACTGAGAGCGGCACCACGAACATGAAGGTTGCACTGGTTCACTACTGGCTGGTCGGCATGCGCGGGGGCGAGAAGGTCCTGGAGGTGCTCTGCGACCTCTATCCGCAGGCGGACATCTTCACCCTGGTGTGCGACGAGAAGGCCATCTCGGAGAAGATCCGTCGCCATCGCATCACCACCTCCTTCCTGCAGAAGATCGGTGGCGTGCGGCACTACAAGAAGATGCTGCCGCTGATGCCCCATGCGCTGGAGTCCTTCGACCTGACGGGCTACGACCTGATCATCTCGGTGGAGGCCGGCCCGGCCAAGGGCATCATCCCCGGGCCGGGCGCCACGCACATCTGCTACTGCAACTCGCCGATGCGCTACATCTGGGACCTGTACCCCCAGTACCGCGCGTCGGCCGGCCCGCTGGCCCGCGCCGTGCTCTCGCTGACCGCGCCATCGCTGCGCCAGTGGGACGTGAGCACCTCGCACCGGGTCGACCATTTCATCGCCAATTCGGCCTACGTGGCCCAGCGCATCGAGCGCTACTACCGCCGCAGCGCCTACGTGGTGCATCCGCCGGTGAACCTGCCTCGCTTCACTGTCGCGCAGGAGCCGGGTGACTACTACCTGTGCGCGGGGCAGATCACGCCCTACAAGAAGATCGAGATCGCGGTCGAAGCCTGCACTCGCCTGAACCGGCGGCTCGTCGTCATCGGCGCGGGCGCGGGGCCGGCCCTGCGCAAGCTGGCGGGTCCCACCGTCGAGTTCCTGGGCAAGGTGGACGACGCGGTCATGGCGCAACACTTCTCGCACTGCAAGGCGCTGGTCTTCCCGGGCGTGGAGGACTTCGGCATCGTGCCGCTGGAGGTCATGGCCAGCGGCCGGCCGGTGATCGCCTTCGCGCAGGGCGGCGCGCTGGAGACGGTGATGGACGGCAGCACGGGCCTGTTCTTCGAGGAGCAGAGTGCCGATTCGCTCATCGAGGCGATCCAGCGCTTCGAGGCTCATGAAGATGCCTTCCGCCCCGAGGTGATGCAGGCGCATGCACAGAGCTTCGACACCTCCGTGTTCCGGGCCAGGCTTTCCGAACTCATCGAGTCGCTGCTCGCCGTGCGCCGGCGGGCCACAGCCTAGGGCGCAGCCATGGAAGCGATCCCCATCGCCGTCTTCTGGACCTTCGTGCTCGTCACCTTGCTGCAGCGCAAGGAGCAGGCGCTGATGTACCTGTTCTTCGCCTCCATGCCTTTCGGCTCCTTCGCCGCGATCCCGACCGAGGTGACGGGCGGCCTCACGCTGACGCCCACGCCCATCGTCGCCATGCTGCTGATCGCCCGCCGGATGCTGAGCCCGGGCGGCGTGAGGACGGCGGTGGACGCGGCCTTGAAGAGCTCGCAGTTGCTGCCGCTGTTCCTGTTCTGGCTGGTGGCTGCCGTCACCACTGCCTTCGTTCCGCGCCTGCTGGCTGGTGTGATCGAGATCGTGCCGGTGCGCTCGGTCGGCCAGGCCGACACCGCGCTGCTCGCGCCCACCACGCAGAACATCTCGCAGCTGGTGTACGTCAGCATCTCGGTGCTGGCGGTCTTCAGCTTCGCCCACATGCTGCGCGCGGAAGCGATGCAGCGCCACGCCATGCGGGCGCTGTGTCTGGGCGCGGCGCTCACGGTGCTCACCGGCGTGCTCGACCTGGCCTCGCAGTACCTGCCCATCGGGCCCGCGCTGGAACTGTTCCGCACTGCCAGCTACGCGCTGTTGACCGATGTGGAGCTGCTGGATGTCAAGCGCCTGGTTGGCCTGATGCCGGAGGCCTCCTCCTACGGCACGCTGGCACTGGGCTTCCTGGCCTCGCTGTACTTCTTCAGGCGCGCCATGCCGCCCGGCTTCGTGCGCGGGCGGCTGGTGCCGGTGCTGATCGTGATGCTGCTGCTGCTGACCTGGATGTCCACCTCGTCGGCCGCCTACCTGGGCCTGGGGCTGTTCGCGCTGGCGGTGGCGGGCGACTGGTGCTGGCGGATGGCCGTGTCGGGCCGGATCCTGCCCCAGTTGCGCCGCGGCCTGGCCGCCGAGTTCTGGCTGGGTGCCCTGGGTGCCGCCGCGCTGGGCCTGTTCTTCCTGGCCATGCCGCAGGTGCTGGCCTCGATGCGCGAGATCTTCGACCTGATGGTGCTGCAGAAGTCCGCCAGCAGCTCCTACGAGGAGCGCGGCATGTGGACCCAGGTCTCGCTGCATGCATTGATGGCCACGCAGGGCCTGGGGGTCGGACTGGGCAGCACGCGCGCGTCCAACTTCGCCGTGGCGCTGTCCAGCAATGCGGGCCTGATCGCCACCGCCTGCTATGGCGTCTTCCTGCTGCAGAACCTGGTGCTGCGCAAGCCGCCGCAGCAGGACCCGCAGGCGCGCGCGCTGCTGTCGGCCATCCGCTGGTCCTGCCTCCCGCCTTTCTTCACCAGCCTGCTGATCGCCACCACGCCGGACTTCGGCCTTTTCAACGCCTTCCTCTACGGCTTCGCTGTCGCAGTGACGCGGCCCCTGGTCTTCAGGCAGCGCCAGCTGGCGGCGCAGTGGCAGCCATCCGCGGCACTGCCATTCGATCGGGAGGCCCATGCCCGGCACTGAGCGCCCCAGCGTGGCCAGCCGTGCCCTCGGCGCCGGCGCCTGGACGGTCGGCACGCGCCTGGGCACCAAGGCGATCGACCTGGTGCTGCTGCTGTGCCTGGCGCGATTCCTGGGGCCGGCGGAGTTCGGCCTGGTGGCCATGGCGATGGCAGCGGTGCTGATCATCGAGGCCCTGTTCGACCTGCCGATGGCGGCCGCGCTGATCCGTGTGCCCGAGCTCACGCCGGACATGCTGAACACCGCCTTCACGCTGAGCCTGCTGCGCGGGCTGGCCGTGGCGCTGCTGCTGCTGGCCGTGGCCTGGCCGCTGGCCGCCTTCAACCACGAGCCGCGGCTGGTGGCGCTGCTGGCGGTGCTGGCGCTGGCGCCGGCCATGCGCGGCCTGGTCAATCCGCGCATGGTGGAGTTCGCGCGCAACTTCAACTTTCGGCCCGATGCGGTGATGGAGCTCTCGGGCAAGGTGGTGGCGCTGGTGGTGTCGGTCTGCATCGCGGTCGGCACGCAGAGCTACTGGGCCATCGCGGCGGCCACGGTCAGCGCGCCGCTGGTGGCCACGCTGCTGTCCTACGTCATTGCGCCGCTGCAGCCGCGGCTGACGCTGGTGCACTGGTCGCGCTTCTCCGACCTGCTGGGCTGGAACTTCATCTCGCAGCTGTTCGCGGCGCTCAGCTGGCAGATCGACCGCTTGATCCTGCCGCGCTTCACCACCGCCACCGCCTTCGGCCAGTACACCATGGGCAAGCAGCTGGCGGAGATTCCGCTGCAGGTGCTGATGCAGCCGCTGGTGCGCCCGGCGATGCCCGCGCTGGCCTCGGCGAAGGACGATGCGCGCGCCTCGCGCTACCTGAGGCTCGCCCACGCGATCACCGCCGTGATGGCACCGGTGATGGGCCTGGCCGTGCTGTGGCCCGAGGTGCTGGTGCGAGTTGCCCTGGGTGCCAACTGGCTGCCGGCGGCCGAGTGGCTGCGCTGGATCAGCGTGATGGCCCTGTGCTCGCTGCCCGGCCTGCTGCTTTCGCCGCTGGCGATGACGCTGGACCGCACCCGCTGGCTGGCGATGCGCACCATGATCGAGCTGCTGGTGCGCCTGCCGCTGGTCTGGCTGGGGGCCGTGCACTGGGGCATCGCGGGCGCGGTGGCCGGCAGCCTGGTGTCCACCTTCTTCGGCACCGTGGCGGCGCTGTTCGTCGTGCGGCGGCTGATCGGCGCGGGCGTCGGGGCGCAGCTCATGACTTTCTTCAGGCCGATGGCGGCCATGCTGCCCGCGGCCGCGCTGCTGTGGTTCACCGAGCCCGCGCTGATGGCCGCGCGGGGCGTGCCGCAACTTCTTGCGCTGGCCGTGCCGATCGGCCTGGCCAGCGGGCTGGCCTATGCCGCCGCGCTTTTGCTGGCCTGGCAGATCGCCGGCCGCCCCGGCGGTCTCGAGCAGCACCTGGTCGAGTCCATCCGCAACCGCTTCGCCCGGCGGCGCACTGCCGGCGCACGGGTGCATGCCCATACCGCAACCGCGCCGGACGGCGCCATGGAGGCCCATGCCAAACGACCTTCCTGATCTGATGCCCATGGCCGAGGGCGGCGCCGCGCCGGGGCTGGTCATCAACGGCAAGTTCCTCCAGCCGACCACCAGCCGCTCCGGCGTCTACCGGGTGGCACGCGAGATGCTGGTGGCCCTGGACAAGGTTCTCGCCGAGAACCCGGCCCTGGCTGCCGCCATGCCTTGCCGGCTGCTCGTGCCGGGCGGGCTGCCGGAGGCCGCCCTGGGCGAGCTGCGCCTGTCGTGCATCCAGGTGGACCGCCGGCAACGGCGCCGCGAGATGGGGCCCAGGCTCATGCGCCTGACCGGCCTGCTGTGGGAACAGCTGGTGTTGCCGTGGCGCGCGCGCGGCAGCACGCTGGTCAGCCTGTGCAACATCGGGCCGGTGGTCTATCGCAATGCCTTCACCCTGGTGCACGACGCACAGGTCTACAGCTCGCCGGCCTCGTACTCGCGCGCCTTCCGCGCCTGGTACCGGACGGTGCTGCCCCTGCTGGGCAGGAGCAACCGCAGCCTGCTGACCGTGTCGCAGTACTCGCGCAAGCAGCTGGCCCATTTCGGCGTGGCCAATGCCGCGCGCATCCGCGTGATCCACAACGGCGTCGACCATGTGCTGCGGCTCGCGCCGGACCCGGCCAAGGTGCAGTCTGCCGGCCTGGCGGCCCAGCCCTATGTGCTGGCGCTGGCCAACACGCAGCCGCACAAGAACGTGGGGGTGCTGCTCAAGGCTTTCCAGTCGCCCATGCTCAAGGACGTGACGCTGGCGCTGTTCGGGCCGGCCACGCGCGAGGACTTCGAGCGCCAGGGCCACAAGGTGCCGTCCAACGTCAGCTTCCTCGGCTTCGTGAGCGACGAGGAACTGGCCGGACTGCTGCAGCAGGCGGCCGCGCTGGCATTCCCGTCCACCACCGAGGGCTTCGGCCTGCCGCCGCTGGAGGCGATGCTGCGCAACTGCCCGGCCATCGTCGCACCGCGCGGTGCCTTGCCCGAGGTGTGCGGCGACGCGGTGCTGTGGGCCCATCCGCAGGATCCGCAGGAGTGGGCGCAGCAGATCCGCCGCCTGTGCAGCGACGCGCAGCTGCGCGACCAGACGCAGGAGCGGGGCAGGGCGCATGCCGCGCAGTTCACCTGGCGGCGGGCCGCCTGCCGGCTGCTGGAAACCGTGCTGGGCCATTCGCTGGCCGATACCGGCCTGATGCAGGCGCAGCTGGGCGCGGCCGAGCGGCAGCTGCAGCGCGGCGAGCCGCAGGCGGCGCCGGCGCTGCGGCGCGGGCTGAGTTCATGACGACGAAGGGGAGGACTTCATGCGCCTGAAGATCGCCATCGCCATTGCCACTGCCGGCCGTCGCGAGGTGCTGTGCGACACCATCCGCCACCTGGCGCGGCAGACCCGTGCGGCCGAGGAGCTGCTGGTGTGCCCCGCCCGGCCCACCGATATCGACCTCGGATGCCTCGAAGGCTTCCCCTGTCCCACGCGGGTGGTCAGCGGGCCCATCGGGCTGCCGGCGCAGCGCAACGCGCTCATCGCTGCCACCGATGCGGACGTGGTGGTGTTCTTCGACGACGACTTCCTGGCCGCCGACGACTACCTGGTGCAGACCGAGCGCCTGTTCTCCGACCGGCCCGACGTCGTGGTGGCCACCGGGCGGGTCCTCGCCGACGGCATCCTGGGACCGGGCTTCAGCCACGACGAAGGCCTGCGCCTTCTCTCGCTGGCCGGGGAAGATCCGCAGGCGCCCCAGCTCACGCCCACCTTCAACGCCTACGGCTGCAACATGGCCATCCGCCTGGCACCTGCGCGCAGCCACCTCATCCGTTTCGACGAGCGGCTGCCGCTGTATGGCTGGCTGGAGGACGTGGACTATTCGCGGCAGCTCGCGCCATACGGGCGCATCGTGCATTCGACCGCGCTGCGGGGCGTGCACCTGGGCACCAAGCGTTCGGGGCGCAGCCCCGGCAAGCAACTGGGCTACTCGCAGGTTGCCAACCGCATCTACATCATGAGAAAGGGAAACATGTCGCCACTGCAGGCCGTGCACGGCAACCTGAAGAACATTGCCGCCAACCTGGTGCACAGCCTCCGGCCGGAGCCCTGGGTCGACCGGCGAGGGCGCCTGGAAGGCAATGTGATGGCCCTGTGGGACTGGATGCGCGGGCGCGTGGATCCGGAACGCATTCTTCGCTTCTGAGAGAAAAGGACCTGAATGGATGCGCCCATGAAACTCTCGATGGTCATGTCGACCCGCGGCAGGACCGACGAGGTGCTGCACTTCATCGATGCACTGGCGGCGCTGGAGCCAGGCGGCTTCGAGCTGATCATCGTGGACCAGAACCCCGACGGCCGCGTGCGCAAGGCCTGCAGCGCGCTCGAGCCCGGATTCCCGCTCCAGGTCATCGCCAGCCCGATGTCCAAGGGCCTGAGCCGGGGCAGGAACCTGGGACTGGCGAAGGCCAGCGGCGAGATCCTCTGCTTTCCGGACGACGACTGCACCTACCCGCCCGAGCTGATCGCCAAGGTGCTGCAGTGCTTCGAGGCCACCGGCGCCGACATCGTCTGCGGACGGGCGGCGGCGCCCGACGGCCGCTCGATCAACGGCCGCTTCGAAGCGCGCGCCCAGCGGGTCGATCTGCAGAACGTGTTCACCACGCAGATCGAATGGGTGGTGTTCTTCAGGCGGCGGGTGTTCGAGGCGATCGGGGGTTACGACGACGCGATCGGCGTGGGCGCGGACACGCCCTGGCAGTCCTGCGAAGGGCCCGAGCTCACCATCCGCGCCTTGCGCGGCGGCTTCTCGGCCTGGTACGACCCCGAGATATTCGCCCACCATCCCGAACTCGACACGCGCAATCCCGACGACGCCATGAAGGACAAGGGGCGTCGCTACGCCAGGGGCATGGGCCATGTGCTGCGCAAGCACGGCTACGGCTGGGCCTACAAGGCCAGGTACCTGATACGGCCCATCGGCGGCGCGGGCCTGTCGCTGCTCCAGGGCAAGCTGAACCGGGCCGCGTACTACCTGAACGTGGCGCTGGGCCGGGCCGAGGGCTACGCGGGCCGTTGCCTGGGTGGCGGCGCGGCGCGCAAGGCGCGTGCGGTTGTCGAATCCTGAGCGCCGGCCGTGCCGGCCTCCCTCGATGGAATGAATGTAGAAGGAGACAACAACGATGTTCGTCCACATGTCGTATTCGAAGCATGCCAAGGAACTCGCGAGATGGGCCTTCGGCCTGCCGAACTTCTATGCAGCCCGCCTGTTCGGCAAGCGGCCCCGCTTCCTGAAGGTGACGCCAGGCGTGTTCTCGACGCAGCTCATCTACGACCGCGACCACCGGTCCTTCTTCAGCGTCAGGTCCAGGGACGACATCGATGTCTCGGTGGTGCGGCAGATCTTCGTGCAGGAGGACTACGCGGTGGAAAGCCAGGACCATGCCGCCGCGCTGCAGCGCTTCTACGACAGCATCCTCGAGTCGGGCCGCAGGCCCCTGATCATCGACTGCGGCGGCAACACCGGCCTGGCCACCCGGTATTTCGCCGAGACCTACCCGGGCGCGACCGTCGTCTGCGTGGAGCCGGAAGAGAAGAACATGGCCATGGCCAGGCTCAACAACCCCGAGACGGAAGTCAGCTTCCTGCTCGCGGGCATCGGCAACTCCGACGCATGGGCCGACATCGTGGACCCGGGGCGGGGCAACTGGGCCTACCGCACCGAAACCAGCGACACGGGCAAGACGCAGATCATCAGCGTCAATTCCATCCTCGGCGATCCGCAGTACCAGGACTGCACGCCCTTCATCATCAAGATCGACATCGAAGGCTTCGAGGAAAACCTGTTCGAGAAGAACACCGAGTGGCTCGATGCCTTTCCGCTCCTGATCATCGAGCTGCACGACTGGATGCTGCCCAAGCAGGCCACCTCGCACAACTTCCTGCAGGCTATCTCGCAGAAGAACCGCGACTTCATCTACCGCAACGAGAACGTGTTCAGCATCTCGAACACCTTCTCCTGAGCGGGCCGCTGCCGGCTCAGCCCTGGACGGGGCGCGAGATGGATGACTTCAGGTCGGAGTAGCGGTAGCTGCCCATGCGATAGCCGTTGGCGCCGTTGTAGCGGCGGCTGAAGTCCATGCCGTTGAGCAGCACGCCGCTGATGCGCGCGCCGGCCTGGTTCAGGCGCCGGATGCTTTCGTTGAGCTCGCCCAGTTCGCTGTGGTCGGCACGCGCCACCAGCAGCACCACGCCGCATGCCGGGGCGACCGCGGCCGCGTCGGCCGCCACCAGCACCGGGGCCGCGTCGATCACCACCAGGTCATAGCGGGCCGAGAAGTCCTCCAGCGCACGGCTGAAGCTCTCGGATTCCAGCATGTCCGCGGCGAGTTCGGGCAACTCACCGGTGGTGAGCACGTCCAGGTGCGGTCGCACATGCGCATGGATGGCCTGCGCCGCGCTCAGCCGGCCGCCGAGCATCTCGGACAAGCCACCCGTCTGCGGCAGCCCGAAGGCACCCAGAGGCTCGCCCTTGCGGAAGTCGGCGTTGATGAGCAGCACCCGCTTGCCCGACTGCGCCAGCAGCGCGGCGAAGTTGCGCGCGATGAAGCTCTTGCCGATGCCCGGCGTGGCACCGGTGATGAAGATGAGGTTGTTGCTGGCCTCCGCCAGCGCGGGCTTGAGACCCACCCGCAGGGCGCGCAGGGCCTCGATGGCGGCGCTGCGCGGGCTGGCGTCGGCCAGCACCGACGCGGTGGCAGTCTTGTCGCCTTGCCGGTCCAGCACCAGCTGCTCCTCGCTCTGCGGCACCACGGCGTACACGTCCAGGCCGGTGTGGTCCTCGATCTCCTGCGGATTGCGAACGCCCGCCTTGGTGCGCGTGCGCAGGATGGCCAGCCCCGGCCCCACGCAACAGCCCAGCACCAGCGCCAGTGCCAGCACCAGCGACTTCTTGGGCTTGACAGGCACCTTGGACACCATCGCCTTGTCGATCAGGCGCACGTTGCCGATCTTGCCTTCCTTCATCAGCCGCATCTGCAGCGCGTTGTTCTTCATCGACTGGTAGAGCGTGCTGTTGACGCGCACGTCGCGCTCCAGCCGCAGCGCGTCGCGCTGCACGTTGGGCATGCCGGACACCTTGGCGTTGAGCGCATCGAGTTCGCCCTGAACCGCACCGATCTGCTTGTCGAGGGTCTGCATGCGCTGGCTCTGGTCGGTGAAGGTGGGCTCGGATTCCCGCCGCTTCTGCTTGAGCTCCATGAGGATGGTCTGCAGCTCGGCCGTCTTCTTCAGCCACACGGCGGCTTCCTCGTCGAAGTCGACGGTGCCGTTCTTGTTGCGAAAGCGGGCAAAGGCATCTTCGGAGGCCTGCAACTGGCTCTGGAACTGCGGCATCTGCCCGTTGAGGAAGGCCAGGGTTCTTTCGGCCTCGGCCGCGCGGCGCTCCATGTTCTGCCGCACGTACTGCTCGCCGATGGCGTTGAGGGTGCGAGCGAGGCGCTCGCGGTCGGTGTCTTCGAGGCTGACGCCGATCACGTTCGACTGGCGGCCCTGTTCGCCCAGCTGCAACCGTTCCTGCAAGCTCTCGATGGCGCGAAAACGCGAGGCCACGGCCACGGTGTAGTCGGCGCCGGGCTTGCCGGTGAGTTCGCTGATCTGGATGTCCAGCGCACCCTCGGGCAGCGCGTGGCGCAGGGGCTTGCCGACCACGCCTTCAAGTGGTGCATCGAGCAGCTCGTGCCGCACGGTGAAGTGCCCGTCGCCCTTGGCCGTCACGATGAAGGGCTTGCCGTCCTCCAGAGAGTCGGGCACGGTGAAGCGCGCCACGCGGATGCGCTCCGTGCCGGACACGAAGCCGCCCAGGCCGAGAAAGCCCGGCTCCGACAGCTGCCTCGCGCGGCGCGAGAGCCAGCCGCCGATGAGCGGTAGCAGGCGTGGCTTCGCGTCGACCTGGATGTCGGTCTGCTCGGCCGCAGCATTGAGCACCAGGCGCGAGGCCAGCACCTGGATCTCACCGGTGGCCGGTGTCTTTGCATCGAGCAGGCCCGAGGCCTCGTTGAGCGTGCTCTTGCTCTCGGGCGAGAAGTCCTCGATCTGCACCAGGATGTTGGCGCGGTAGACCGGCGTAGCCAAGGCGATGTAGAGCAGGCCAAGGACAAGGGCCACCACGAGGGTGCCTGCGATGAGCCACTTGTGGTCCAGCAGGATGTCCTTGTACACGGCCAGACGTGGCGCCTCTTCCTGTTCGAGCACCACAGGCGCGCTGGCGGGACCGGCGGCGCGCGCCGGGCGCTGTCGCAGGTCGGTCGCGGTTGTCGATGCAATCGGAAATCGGTTCATGGCAAGAGCAGTTGTTGGTGCACGCGCCACGCTGTCATGCGACGGTCATCAGAGATGGCCTGCAGAAACCGTGCCGACATGGCGTGCGCGATGCGTTTGGTAACGCCCTCTTCGATGAGGGACTCCGTGATATCTCCTACCATCCTTCGCATCGGCGCACGTGGCCCATTGCAAGAGCGGTGACGTGATGTTGGCAGTTGCCGCTGCAGCCGCAGTTGCCCTCCAAGGCACTGCACGCAAGGGAGCCCCACGAGTCATGAATCTCGACCTCCACCACGTGTCGCGCCGCCAATTCGTCGCCATGGCGCTTGTCGTGTCCGCGCTGTTGCCGCTTTCAAACTGTGGCGGCGGTACGGACGAAGGCGTGTCGGACATGACCGCGACTTCATCTCGCAGTACGGATACCGTGGCGGGGCTGATCACGCCGGATGTGCAACAGGCTGCTGCTCTTGCAGACGGCGAGCATTGGGGCGCCGCGCCTTCGGCCGCGCTTTCGCGCAATCCGCAGGCGTGGCTGCCGGCCATGTCCGAGGCAGGCATCACTTCGGTGCGCAACTTCCACGCGGTGGCCAATGACGACCAGCTCGCGCCCATCCTCGCGTCCGGCATGTCGGCCGTGGGCATCCTGCAATGGAGCAGCAAGGATCCGCCATTCGCGCTGCCGGTGGATGACCTGGCGGGCTGGCGCAACTACGTCACCCAGGAGGTGCGGCGCCACAAGGGGAAGGTGAAGTACTGGGAGGTCTGGAACGAGCCGCCCAACTTCACCGAGGACAAGTCCCCTCGCTCGTACGCCCAGGTGGTGGCGGCCGCCTACGACGCGGCCAAGGCGGTCGATGCGAGCGTTCAGGTCGGCCTGGCGGCCAAGAGCAATCATGTGAATTGGCTGGCCGAGACCATCGAGGCGGGAGCAGCGGACAAGTTTGATTTCGTCACATTGCATCCCTATGAAGTGGCTGACCTGCTGCCTGAAGGTTGGGAAGGGCAGTTCATGTCCATCGTGCCGCGCGTGCGCAGCATGCTCAGGGCGCGCAACCCCGCCAGGGCGGGCGTGCCGGTGTGGTTCACCGAGATCGGCGCTTCCGCGGCGGCGCCGCCGCCTGGCCGGATTGGTGGCGGCGCGGCCGGGCAGGCGGACTCGCTGGCGAAGATCTACACCATGGCCTTTGCCCAGGGCGTGTCGCGTGTGTACTGGTTCGACCCGCGCGACAGCGAAGGCCTGAGCATGGGCCTGACCACGGCCGACGGCGCGAAGCGGCCTGCGTGGTTCGCCATGCGCAGCATGACGACGCATCTGGGGCCGCGGCCGAGCTTTGCCGGCTGGCTGCAGCCCGGCAATGCGTGGTACGGCTTCGTCTTCCTCGGTCCGCAGGGCGTGGTGCTGTCGGCATGGGCGCGGCCCGGGCAATCGGCCACGCTGTCCTTGCCTTCCGAGGTGCAGAAGGTGGACCCTCGCACCGGCGCAGCCACCACCACGCGCACGCCGACCCTGGGCGCCGCGCCGTCGATCCTGGTCGCACCGGCGGGCTCGGCCACCGCACTCCAATGGCTGACCGAAGCCACGGCGAACCTGCGCAAGCCCTTCCCGTGGAACGGCGACCACAGTGCATCGACCTCGGTGCAGCTCACGGCCGGCGAGCGGCCCGACGGCGTCTTCATCGTTCATCCGCCGGCGGTGACCGTGGCCGACGGGCAGGCGGAATTCGACGTCGAAGGCAGCATCGGCGCCTGCTTCGCGGTGGACCCGGTCTTCATGAGCTATGCCTATGCCGCCCGGCCGGTGCACATCACGGCGCAGCTGCGCGGCCACGGCAGCGGCGACCCAGGCTTCACGCTCGTCTACGAGTCGGGCGCGCCGATCGCAGCCACCGACGGCAACAACCTGAAGGCGGTGGACAGCGGCTGGTTCCGCATTCGCGGCACCTCGCTGCGAGAAAAGACCTGGACCTTGCCGGACGCGCGCTTCGTGGGCCTGTACGGCTACAACTTCTGCTTCTATGCACCCACGCCGGACAACGCGCGCTTCAGCATCCGGCAGGTGACGGTGCGGCGCTGAAAGCGTGGCCGGGGCAGGCCTACTTGGCCTTGATGTTGTTGTCCTTCAAGGGGCAACCGCCGTCGGCGCTGGCATTGGCGGGCGGTTCTTGCGATACGAGTTCTTCAATGCGATCTTCCCGTGCCTGAAGGTGAAGAGGTCGCAGCCGTGCACCTCGACCCGGCTGCCGTCCCGCCGCGTGCCGGTGAACGTCCATTCCGACACACCTCGGTCTCCAAGGGCGAAGTGACGCGCTTCGCCCCAGTGCGCATCGGGGAACTGGGTCCAGACGTCGACGAAGGCGGCCCGCACCGCCGCGGCACCCTCTGCACGTGTGCCCCACGCATCCGGGCCGGCGGAGGCCTCGAAGGCGCAGTCCGGCGTCATGAAGCGCATCAGCGCGTCGGCGTCGTGGGCATTGAAGGCGTCCGCAAAGGCTTGCAGGAATTCCGGGGTGACTTGGGCGTCGGACATCGGGGACTCCTTTTCGAAGTGGAAGAGGCTCGGCACGCCATCGTGCCCGTGAGCAATCTAGGTCAAGGCATCGAAAGCTGCAATTGCGCCAGCAGCGTCGCTCCAAGCCCGCGCCGGCCGGGCGCGTCGTCTGACAGATGCCAGGCGATGGAGCTTCTAGGCTGGAGCTTCGACGCAAGTTTCGCAAGGACGCCATGCGAGCCAACGAACCCCAGAGAAAGCCGTGGGTACTGCAGCCGGGCGATGTGCCCCCGCCCGAGCCGGTGCCGCCCATGCCTGGAACCGACGTCCCAGGCATCGAGTTGCCGGATGAGCCCCAGGTCCCGCCGCAGCCGCTGCCACACCATCCTGATGTGGAGGATCCGCCCGCCCATCCCAACATCCCGGTGCGCGAGCCACCCGGCACACCCGCACCGGCGCAGGCGGGCGCGGGCTAGCCCTTCGGGCCCGTGAAGAAGGCCGCCACCACGGCGGCGGCCTGCGCGTGCGTGGCGTCGAGCACCGCTGGCGGCTGCGTCGAGCCATTCAGGTAGACCGCCAGCACGATGGGCGCGCGGCCCGGCGCCCAGGTGACGGCCACGTCGTTCGCGGCGCCGTTGGCGCCCGTGCCGGTCTTGTCGCCGGTGCGCCAGTCCTTGGGCAGGCCCGCGCGCAGCCTGGCCATGCCGGTGCTCGCGCCCTCCAGCCATGATTTCAGCTGCGTCCGAGAGGGGCCCGACAACACGTCGCCGGTAAGCAAGCGAGCGGTGGTGCGCGCCATCGCGGCGGGGGTGGTGGTGTCTCGCAGGTCGCCCGGCAGGTTGGTGTTGAGGGTCGGCTCGGTGCGGTCCAACCGCGTCACGCCGTCGCCGCAGCGCTCGCGCACGAAGGTGGTCAGGCCCTCGGGCCCGCCCACCAGCGGGAGCAGCAGGTTCGCGGCGGCGTTGTCGCTCACCTGCACCGTGGCCTCGCAGGCCTCGCGCGCCGTGATGAAGCCGGCCTGCAGATGCTTGGACGTGATGGGCGAATGCGCGATGAGGTCCGTCTTGCGCACGGGCAAGCGCTCGTCGAGCACACCCGCCGCCTGGTCGTTGCGATGCAGAACCGCAGCCGCCAGCAGCAGCTTGAAGGTGGAGGCCATGGCGAAGCGCTCCTCGCCGCGGTGGCTCAGCGTGCGGCCGCTGCCGGTGTCCATGGCATGCAGTCCCAGGCTGCCGCCGCTGCGGCGCTCGATCTCGGCCAGGGCCGCGGCGGCCTGCGCTTCAGTACCGGCGCGCCGCGCGGACACATCGGTGGCCCAGGCCGCGCTGGCGGAGCACATGGCGGTGAGCAGCAACCCGCGGCGCGAGAGCATGGGTGTGTCGAAAGCGGGGCGATTGTTCTTCATCATGGTGTCGTGGAGTCTTCCGGTGATTGGGCTGGCGAATGGCTCGCCTGGCTGGCACTATCCGGGCGCCGCGCGGCCGGTGCAAGGCGCGAGAATGCAACTTTCGTCACCGTCATCACGAACATAACAAGCTGCTGCCATGTCCCGATCCGACACCATCGAAGTTCAGCTCCAGCGGCCCTTCTCCGTGGGCGGCACGCCGGTCGGCAGGGTGTGCGCGTGGCTGCTCGCGGCCATCGCCTGGCGCTCGCGCGAAGGCGGGCAGGGCAGCGGCCTGGTCAGCGCGCACGAAGTGGCGGCGCAACTCCAGTCGCCTTCGGCGCTGCCGATGGCGCTCACGCGCCTCTTCGCCAGCCTGCAGCCGCTGGACCTGGCGCTGGGCTGGGGCAGCGACCCCGACGCGCATCCCGGAACGCTGGCACTGCGCGGCCGCTCGCGCGGCCCCTTCTGGCTGGACGCGGCGTGCCTCGCACGCCTGCGCTTTCGCATGGGGGAGCAGGATGCCACGCCTGCCGATCTGGAGCGCTTCGTCGGCCTGGCCCGGGCGCAGCGCGCCGGGTCGGCGGCAGCCGAGATCCCGCACCCGGGCGTGCCCGACGACCTCGACCGCTGGTATGCGCTGCTCGACGCGCGCCAGCGCAGCGAGGAGGAGGGCGGCGCCCGCCATGCGCGCTCCATGCAGTCGCTGGCCGAGCTTCGCCTGGCGCCGCACGAGCGGCTGGCGCGGGCCTGGAGCCGCTTCTATGCCGCCCGCAGTGGGCGCCGCGCCGGCGACGTCGAGGCCGCGCGCCGCGGCCTGCGCACGCTCGTGCGCGAGATGGGCGCGCACCCCGCCGACCCGCGTGAGCAGGTGGCGCTGGCGCTGGCCCGCATCGGTCTCGTGTGGTGCGACCACCAGTCGCGCCGGCTGGCGCGCGCCGAAGCTGGCCTGCGCGCACTGAGCCTGGAGGCGCAGCGCCCCGGCGGCGCCGTGTGGCGCGTGAACTCGCGCATCGCCTGCGAGTTCCACAACCTGCGCGCCCTGGTGATGCGTGCGCGCCTGGTGGAAGGCGCCGTGCCCGTATCGGCGCGGCCCGAGGCGGTGCGGGGCGTCCTGGCGGATTTGCGCGAGGCCCTCATCTGCGCCACCGAGAGCGACGCCTTCACGCTGCTCGAGAGCGTGGCCGCCAACCTGGGCTACACGCTGTGGCTGCTCGAGGCCTGGCTACCGCCCGAGGTCGCGCGGCAGGGCACGCGCCTGGAGGCCATCCGCTGGATCCTGCTGGGCGAATGGCTGTGCCAGCGCCACGGCCTGGCGGCGGGCTCGCCGTGGAACCTCATCAACGTCTGCCGGGTGGCACGGGGTGCCGGGCAGACGCCGGACGCGGATAGCGCGCCCGCCCTGGCGCTGGCGCGCGTGCGCGAGAAGGTGGGCGTCACCGCCGCGCTGCTGGGGCCGCCCGGGCAGGTGCGCGACTGGATCGACCTGAGCGCGATGCTGGCCGAAAGCGCACTCGCGGCGCGGACCGAATACACGCCGGCGCAGCAGGCCGCGGCCCTGGTCGAGCATGGCTGGCAACTGGCGGGCGCCGCGCGCCGTGCCGATTTCGCGCGCTGCCGCGAGCAGGCGCTGAGGCGCCTGCCCGGCCTGGTTGCCATGGACCAGCGCTTCTTCCGCCGCGAACTGGAACGCGCGGCGGCGCTGGCCGAAGGCGCCTGATCGAACTCAGTTGGCCGTGTAGCCGCCGTCCACCGGCAGGATGGTGCCGGTGACGTAGCGCGCCTGCGGCGAGGCCAGGAACACCACCGGCCCCGCGATGTCCTCGGGCTGCGCCACGCGCTTGAGCAGGGTGCGCTCGACCATGTTGCCCAGGCGCTGTGCATCGTTGGCGATGTGGTCGGTCAGCGGCGTCATCACCAGGCCGGGGGCCACCGCGTTGACGCGAACGCCGTGCGGGCCCAGGTCGCGCGCCAGGAACTTCGTGAGCTGGCCCACCGCGCCCTTGGAGGCGCCATAGGCGATGTGGGCGCGGGTTGCCACCAGCGTGGTGATGGATGCAATGTTCACCACCGCGCCGCGCGTGTGCTTCAGGTCCTCGCTGCAGGCGGTGGTGAGGTTGACCACGCCCTTGACGTTGACCGCCATCACGCGGTCGATGTCCTCGGCCAGGCCGCTGGATTCCACCGTCGGGCTGCGGCCGGGGATGCCGGCGTTGTTCACCAGCACGCCCACCGGACCCCAGTGCTCGCGCAGGTCCGCGACCACGGCTTCGCACTGCGCCGTGTCGCGCACGTCCAGCGCATAGGCGCGGCAGCGCCCGGGCCCCAGGCCGGTCTCGCGCGCGGCCGCCTCGGCCTTGTCCTGCTGCACGTCGGTGATGGCCACGCGGCAACCCGCTTGCAGCAGGGCGACCGCGATCGCCTTGCCGATGCCCTGGCTCGCGCCGCTGACCAGGGCCACCGTGTCGTCTTCGAATCGCTGTGTCGTCACGCCTTGCGTCTCCTTCTTGCGCCACTCTAGGGCGAGGGTGGCGCGCCGGTCGGCGTGCTGCGCAAAGCTGCTTTGCAGCGAAGAAGTGCGGCGCCTATTCGGCGCTCTCGGCGTCCTGCGGAGTTTCCTTGTCGATGCGCTGCATGTTCTCCAGCATCTTCAGCAGGTAGTGCAGTGTGTGCGTCAGGTCGTTGACCGAGAAGTCGCCCAGCACGTCTTCGTAATAGTTGCGGATCTTCGGCTGCGCCAGGACCTGCCACACATGCTGGCCCGAGTCGGTCATGGTCACCAGCCGCGAGCGTCGGTCGCGCTCGTCGGGCTCGATCTTCACGTGACCGTCGCGCTCCATGCGGCTGATCAGGCCCGACAGGTTCTGCCGGCTCACCATCAGGTAGCGCGCCAGGTCGCCCATGCTCATGCCCGGCTTCACGCTCTCGCGCGACAGCGCGCCCAGCACCGCCCACTGCTGCGTGGTGAGACCTTCCTCTTCCACCGCACGCGAGCCTGTTTTATGCAACATGTTGGCGCATTGGTAGAGCCGAAAGAAGAGCCGGTTGGCCAGCTCCATTCGTGTTTCTGTCGTCTTCCTGCTAGGGTTTTCCATGGGATTTCCGGTGTGGAGAAGGGCTTGCCAAGCAGCAGCCCGCGTCCTAATATTACGTCAACATGTTTACCCGATTGCGCCGATGCCTTGCCGGACTTCCTGGGTACTTGTTCGAAACGATAGCAAGGCAGTTCCGAGAAAGGGAAACATCATGACGAGATTTGCTGGCAAGACCGTGGTCGTCACCGGCGGCGGCGGCGGCATCGGCGGCGCCACCTGCAGGCGCTTCGCCAAGGAGGGTGCCAAGGTGGCAGTGTTCGACCTGAACCTGGAGGCCGCCGAGCGCGTGGCCGCCGACATCCGCGCCGATGGCGGCACTGCGCAGGCCTACCGCTGCGACATCACCGACCGCGCCAGCGTCGACAACGCGGTGGCCACGGTGCACGACACCCAGGGCCCCGTCGACGTGCTGGTGAACAACGCCGGCTGGGACGTCTTCAAGCCCTTCACGAAGACCGAGCCCGCGCAGTGGGAAAAACTGATCGCCATCAACCTGACTGGCGCGCTGCACATGCACCACGCGGTACTGCCGGGCATGGCGGCGCGCAAGACGGGGCGCATCGTGAACATCGCCTCGGATGCCGCTCGCGTGGGTTCCTCGGGCGAGGCGGTCTACGCGGCCTGCAAAGGCGGGCTGGTGGCCTTCTCCAAGACGGTGGCGCGCGAGCATGCGCGCCACGGCATCACCGTGAACGTGGTGTGCCCCGGCCCCACCGACACCGCGCTCTTCGCCGATTACAAGGAAGGCGCGGGCAACCCCGAGAAGCTGATGGAGGCCTTCACCCGCTCCATTCCGCTGGGCCGCATCGGCCAGCCCGACGACCTGCCGGGCGCCATTCTCTTCTTCGCCAGCGAGGACGCCGCCTTCGTCACCGGCCAGGTGCTGAGCGTCTCGGGCGGTCTCACGATGAACGGCTGACAAGCCGCCTCAAACCCAAGGAGAACGAGCATGAACTTCGAAGACATCCTGTACGAGGTCCGCAAGGGCGTGGCCTGGATCACCATCAACCGGCCGGAGAAGATGAACTCCTTCCGCGGCCAGACCTGCGACGAGCTGATCCGCGCGCTGAACAAGGCCGGCTACGACCGCGCCGTGGGCGCGATCGTGCTGGCCGGTGCGGGCGATCGCGCCTTCTGCACCGGCGGCGACCAGTCGGCGCACGACGGCAACTACGACGGCCGCGGCACCATCGGGCTGCCGATGGAAGAGCTGCACGACGCCATCCGCAACGTGCCCAAGCCGGTCATCGCCCGCGTGCAGGGCTTTGCCATCGGCGGCGGCAACGTGCTGTGCACCATCTGCGACCTGACCATCTGTTCCGAGAAGGCCGTCTTCGGCCAGGTCGGGCCCAAGATGGGCTCGGTCGATCCCGGCTACGGCACCGCTTTCCTCGCCCGCGTGGTGGGCGAGAAGAAGGCGCGCGAGATCTGGTACCTGAACAAGCGCTACTCGGGACAGGAAGCGGTGGCCATGGGCCTGGCCAACGTCTGCGTGCCGCCCGAGAGCCTGGACGACACGGTGCAGCAGTGGGCCGAGGAAATCTGCGAGCGCAGCCCCACCGCCATCGCGATTGCCAAGCGCAGCTTCAACATGGACACGGCGCACCAGGCGGGCATCGCGGGCATGGGCATGTATGCGCTGAAGCTCTACTACGACACCGAGGAATCGCGCGAGGGCGTGGCCGCCCTGAAGGAAAAGCGCAAGCCCGATTTCCGCAAGTACGCGAAATAGGGCCGGCGCCCATCACGGAGACCGCCATGAACCCCTACCTCGACGACGACCTGATCACGCTGGGCGAGCACGCACGCCGCTTCGCCAGCGAACGAATCGCTCCCGGCTTCCTGGAGCGCGACAGCACCCGCGTGCTCGACCGCACCCTCATGGCCGAGATGGGCCGGATGGGCTTCATCGCGCCCGAGCTGCCGGAGGAAATGGGCGGCCAGGGCCTGGGCTGCCTGGCGGCCGGCGTGATCCACGAGGAAGTGGCGCGCGCCGACCTGAGCCTTTCCTACATCAACCTGCTGGCCTCGCTGAATGCGCAGATCCTGTCGCACCACGGCCAGCACGAGGTGGTGGCGCCCTGGCTGCAGCGCCTGACGCGCGGCGAGGCGCTGGTGGCCATCGCGCTCACCGAGCCGCGCGGCGGCTCGGACGCGGCCAACCTGCGGCTGCGGGTGGAGCGGGTGGGAAGCGACTACGTAATCAACGGCGAGAAGACCTCCATCTCGGCCGCCGATCAGGCCGACGCCACCGTGGTCTTCGGCCGCACCGGCACCTTGGAGTCGGGTGCGCGTGGCGTCACGGCGCTGTTCGTGCCCATGGACCTGCCGGGGGTCACGCGCAACCGCTTCGACTGCCACGGGCAGCGCGCCATCGGCCGCGGCTCCATCTTCTTCGAGAACGTGCGCGTGCCGGTCTCGCACCGGCTGGGCGACGAGAACCAGGGCTTTGTGCAGGTGATGCAGGGCTTCGACTTCTCGCGTGCCCTGATCGGCCTGCAGGTGCTGGCGGTGGCGCGCGTGGCGCTGGAAGAGACCTGGGAATACGTGGCCCAGCGCGAGGCCTTCGGCAAGCCGCTCTCGGCCTTCCAGGGCGTGTCGCACCCGCTGGCGGACTTCGACACGCAGGTGACGGCAGCGCGCCTGTTATGCCTGCAGGCCCTGTGGCTCAAGGACCGCAACGCGCCGCACAGCAGCGAGGCGGCCATGTGCAAGTGGTGGGCGCCCAAGCTGGCCTACGACGCGATCCACCAGTGCCTCCTGATGTTCGGCCACGGCGGCTACGACCGCGGGCCGATGGAGCAGCGCATGCGCGACGTGCTGGGCTTCCAGATCGGCGACGGCACGGCCCAGATCATGAAGACCATCATCGCCCGCACCCGCGCGGGGCGCGATGCGGTGCCGGCCTGAGTCCACGAACACGAACGAAGGAGACAGACCATGGAATTCGATCCCGTCCTGCTGCCCCCGCGCCGCGACCACAGCGTGAAGCTCGGCCACTGGCATGAGCGCACCATCAACGACGAGCTGGATGCCTGCGCAGCCGGCTACCCGGACAAGGTCGCGCTCACCGCGGTGCGCGCCGACGCCGGTCAGACGCAGCGCTTCACTTATGCCGAGGTGGCGCGCCTGGCCGACCGCATGGCGGTGGGCCTCGCGAAGCTGGGCGTGGGCCGCAACGACGTGGTGGCCATGCAGCTGCCCAACTGGTGGCAGTTCACGCTGCTGTACCTGGCCTGCTCGCGCATCGGCGCGGTGATCAACCCGCTGATGCACATCTTCCGCGAGCGCGAGCTGTCCTTCATGCTCAGGCACGGCGAGGCCAAGCTGCTGGTGGTGCCCAAGGTCTTCCGCGGCTTCGACCACGAGACGATGGCGCGCGGCCTGCAGTCCGAGCTGCCCAGCCTGCAGCGCATCCTGGTGGTGGGCGGTGGCGGCGAGGACGACTTCGAGGCGCTGCTGGTGCAGCCCGAATGGGAGAAGGCGCCGGATGCGCAGCAGATCCTCGCCCGCAGCCGTCCCGGCCCGGACGACATCACGCAGCTCATCTACACCTCGGGCACCACCGGCGAGCCCAAGGGCGTGATGCACTCGGCCAACACGCTGATGGCCAACATCGTGGCCTACGCCGAGCGCCTGCGGCTGAACCAGGACGACGTGGTGCTCATGGCATCGCCGATGGCGCACCAGACCGGCTTCATGTATGGACTGATGATGCCCATCATGCTGCGCGCCAGCGCGGTGATACAGGACGTGTGGGAGCCGCGCCGCGCGGTGGATCTGGTGCGCAGCGAGGGCGTGAGCTTCACCATGGCCTCCACGCCCTTCCTCGCCGACCTGACCCGCACGGTGCAGGAAAGCGGCCTGCAAGTGCCCAGCCTGCGCACCTTCCTGTGTGCCGGGGCGCCCATTCCCGGCGCGCTGGTGGAGCAGGCCCGCAAGACCCTGGGCACCAAGATCGTTTCGGCCTGGGGCATGTCGGAGAACGGTGCGGTCACGCTCATCCGCCTGGACGACGACGACGAGCGCGCCTTCACCACCGACGGCTGCCCGCTGCCGGGCGTGGAGCTGAAGATCATCGACGTGGACGGCAGCACGCTGCCGACGGGCGAGGTGGGCAAGCTGGTGGTGCGCGCCTGCTCCAACTTCGGCGGCTACCTCAAGCGCCCGCACCTCAACGGAACCGATGCGGACGGCTGGTTCGACAGCGGCGACCTGGCGCACATGGATGCCCAGGGCTACATCCGCATCAGCGGACGGAGCAAGGACGTGATCATCCGCGGCGGCGAGAACATCCCGGTGTTCGAGATCGAGGCCCTGCTCTACAAGCATCCCTCGGTGGCTCAGGTGGCCATCGTGGCCTACGCCGACGAGCGGCTGGGCGAGCGGGCCTGCGCGGTGGTCGTGCCCAAGCCGGGGCAGGGGCTGGAGTTCGGCGCCATGCAGGACTTCCTCAAGTCGCAGAAGGTCGCGCTGCAGTACATCCCCGAGCGGCTGGTGGTGCGCGAGGCCATGCCCGCCACGCCCTCCGGAAAGATCCAGAAGTTCAGGCTGCGCGACATGCTGCGCGACGGCCAGATCTGACGCGGCATCCGGCGCTGCGTCCATTGCCCTGCATCCACCCCCAGCAAGAAGAGAAGACAGGAGACAAGACATGAATGGATTTCTTTCCCGCGCCCTGGCGGCCGCGTCGGCCGCGCTTTGCCTGATGAGCGTGCATGCGGGCGCGCAGGCGCAGGCCGCCTGGCCGGCCCGGCCGATCCGGCTGGTGGTGGGCTTCGCGCCCGGCGGCACCACCGACGTGATGGCGCGCACCATGTCGCAGGTGCTGACCGAGGCGCTCGGCCAGAGCGTGATCGTGGACAACAAGCCCGGCGCCAGCGGCAACCTGGCCGCGCAGGACGTGGTCAAGGCCACGCCCGATGGCTACACGCTGCTGGTGGCACCCACCTCGGTGGAGACGGCCAACCCATCGCTCTTCAAGGCCAGCTTCAACCCGGCCAAGGACCTCACGCCCGTGGGCGCGGTGGGCCGCAGCGCGATGTACGTGGTGGCCCGCAACAGCCTGGAGGTGAAGGACGCGAAGGGCCTGGTCGCCTACGGCAAGGCCAACCCCGGGAAGCTCTCCTACGCTTCGGCCGGCACCGGCACGCCGCCGCACCTGGCGGCCGAACTGTTCAAGCAGCAGACCGGCATCTTCGCCACGCACATCCCTTACCGCGGCGCCGCGCCGGCGCTTCAGGACGTGATGGCCGGGCAGGTGGACTACGTGTTCGACCCGGGGATCGCCTTTCCGCACATCCGCACCGGCAAGGTGAAGCTGCTGGGCGTGGCCAGTGCAAAGCGTTCGCCCTTTTTCCCCGATGCGCCCACGCTGGCCGAGCAAGGCATCGAGGGCGCGGAGATGGACATCTGGTTCGGCGTGTGGGCGCCCAACGGCATCTCGCCGGACATCATCGCGCGGCTGAACCGCGAACTGGCACGCACGCTGGCGCAGCCCGCCATCCGGCAGCGATTCGCCGACCTGGGCGCGGAGCCCGCCCCCATGGACTCGGTGGCCTTCCGCAAGCTGCTGGACGACGAGGGCAAGGTGCTGACCGCCCTGATCCGGGACCGCAAGGTCGCGGTGGACTGAACAGGGAGACCGCCGTGGAAGAAGCCATCGTCCTGGTCGAGCGCAGTGGCCGCGTGGGCATCGTCACGCTCAACCGGCCACGGCAGCTCAACGCGCTGAACGACGCGCTGATGGATGCGCTGGGCGAGGCGCTGCTGTCGCTGGATGCGGACGAGGGCATCGGCGCCATCCTGCTGGCCGGCGGGCCCAGGGCCTTCGCGGCCGGCGCGGACATTGCGGCCATGGTCGACTGGAGCTACATGGACGTGAGCCAGGGCGAGTTCATCACCCGCAACTGGGAGACCATCCGCCGCGTGCGCAAGCCGGTGATCGCGGCGGTGGCCGGCTTCGCCATGGGCGGTGGCTGTGAGCTGGCGCTGGCCTGCGACATCGTGGTCGCGGCCCAGACCGCGCGCTTCGCGCTGCCCGAGGTCAAGCTGGCCATGCTGCCCGGCGCTGGCGGCACGCAGCGGCTGCCGCGCGCCATCGGCAAGGCCAAGGCCATGGACATGTGCCTGTCGGCGCGGCAACTCGATGCGCAGGAGGCGGACCGCCATGGCCTGGTCTCGCGCGTGGTGCCCGACGAGCGGCTGATGGACGAGGCGCTGGCGCTGGCGCGCGAGATCGCGGCCTACTCGCTGCCTGCGCTCATCGCCATCAAGGAATCGGTGAACCGCGCCTACGAGAGCCAGCTGGGCGAAGGCATCCTCTTCGAGCGCAGGCAGCTCTACGGCCGCTTTGCGAGCGAGGATGCGCACGAAGGCATGAAGGCCTTCCTGGCCAAACGCGCGCCCGAGTTCTCGCACCGCTGACCCGGGGAAAAGCCGCCCGGGCGCACTTGACCACCCGCGACACTGGGAAATGGCTCTCCACGCCTCCTCCCGATGGGGGAGATCAGATACAGTTTGTTGCGCAAAGGCCAAACGGACAGCCGCAATCGGCCCTGGCCCTTGTTCTCGCCCTCGCCGGCGAGGAACATCGCTTATCCACCGCCAGGGCGCCGCCAGGAATTTCCCGCACCATGATGACCGAGCCAGGCCAGCTGACCGACGAAGACCTCCTGGAGCGCGCGCACCAGCTGCGGCTGCTCGCGCTGCGCGGCCACGCCGACGCGCGCGGCCTGGCGCATGCGCACGAGCGCGAGGTGCGTCGCCGCTTCAGCGGCCAGACCACCATGAGCGCCACGCTCGAACCCACCCCGCCCAGGAAGCCTTTCTGGCGCTTCTGGTAAGGCGGTTCAGTCCTTTCGGCCGCGCAGCGCGGCCCGCGTCTCGGCGGGCGTTCGGCCGGTCCACTTGCGGAAGGCCTTGCGAAAATTCGAGACGTCCGAGAATCCGACACGCTCGGCGATCTCGTCCATGCCGACGTCCGTCTGCTCCAGCAGTTCCGCCGCCAGCCGCTGGCGGATGCCGTCTGCAATCGCCTGGTAGCTGGTGCCCGCATCTTCCAGCCGTCGGTGCAGCGTGCGCGGCGACAGGTGCAGGCGCGCCGCCATCTCGTGCACCCCGGGCAGCGCGGAGGGGCTCGCCAGACAGGCTTCCTTGATGGCGCGCACCACCTCCGGCTCGGCCTCCACGCTCTCGAGCATGCGGGCGCAGAACTCGGCGCACACGCCGGCCATCATCGGGTTGGCGTTGGGCAGGGGCAGCGCCAGCAGGGCAGCGTCGAACTGCCATTGCATCACCGGCGCGCCGAAGCGCACCTCGCAGCCCAGCACTTCGGCATAGCGCGCGGCATGGGCGGGCGCGGGATACGGCAGTAGAAGGGCGCGGGCCTCGAAAGGCCGTTCCAGCACCTTGCCCATCAGCGTGTAAATGGAGCTGAACCAGAACTCGGTCAGCAGCGGCAGCAGCGGACCCAGCTCGAACATCGGCGTGCCCTCGAACAGGGCGGTGCCGCCTTCCACCCTGAATCGCTTCTCGAACACCGGCCCCGCCAGCCGCACATGGCGCATGCCGAAGTCCACCGCCTCGCCGAAGGTGGCGCTGGTGACCACGCCGTAGCCGTACACGCCGAAATCCGAGATGCGCTGGCGCTGCCCGGCGACCAGGCCGATGGCGGGCTCCGGGCTCAGGCGCTGCACGTTGGTGAACAGCGCCATCTTCTGCCGGTGCGACAGCCGCGCCCTGGCATCGCGCAGCATCGGGGGCGTGATGCCGGTGCCGGCCAGCACGTCTTCGAACTGCACGCCGCGCTCGGCCAGCACCTCCACCAGCGCCGTGACGCCCGGCATGCCCAGCACCGGGCCGTCGAGGTCGGCGTCGTAACGGGTCAGCGTGGTCGTGGCGTGCATGAGGGCGTGATTGTGCGTGGCAGTTTGGCACCCCGAATGTGTCGCAGCGGAACCTGGGCGCGAATCCGCGCCGACCCTAGAGTCGGGGGTGGGGCCGTGCGCCCTGGAAAAAACGGAGACCTGCCTTGGATCTGACGACCACCCTCGCAACCCCGACCACCGGGATGGACGAAGCCGACGAGCGCGTACAGCGCCTGCTCGTCCTCCAGCGCGCCGCTTTCGGCGCCGACGCCTGTCCGACGGCCGCCACGCGGCGCGCGCGCCTGCGGGCCCTCAAGCGCCAGGTGCAGCGCTACCAGGATCGGCTGGCCGATGCCATGAGCCAGGACTTCGGACATCGCTCGCATGCCGAATCGAAGATGCTGGACCTGCTGGGCAGCACGCTGGAGCTGAACCACGCCATCTCGCACCTGCGTCGCTGGATGAAGGACAGCCGCCGCAGCACCGAGCTGCTCTTCCTCACGAACAGCGTGAAGGTACGCTACCAGCCCAAGGGCGTGGTGGGGGTGATCGTGCCGTGGAACTTCCCGGTCTATCTCGCGCTGGGCCCGCTCACCGCCGCGCTGGCCGCGGGCAACCGGGTGATGGTGAAGATGCCGGAGGTCACGCCGGCCACCAACGCGGTGCTCAAGGCGATGCTGGCCGAGGTCTTCGACGAGGACCTGGTGGCGCTCGTGGGCGAAGAGCTCGTGGACCCGAACGTGTTCACCTCGCAGCCCTTCGACCACATCGTGTTCACCGGCTCGCCGGCCGTGGGCCGCATCGTGATGCGCACCGCCGCCGACAACCTCACGCCGGTGACGCTGGAGCTGGGCGGCAAGTCGCCCGCGCTGGTCACGCGCAACTACCCGGTCGCGGATGCGGCCCGCCGCATCGCGCACGGCAAGTCGGCCAACGCCGGCCAGATCTGCGTCGCGCCCGACTACGCGCTGGTGCCGCGTGAGAGCGTGGAGCAGTTCGTCGAAGGCGTGCAGGGCACCTTCCAGGGCTTCTTCGGCGGCAAGGTGGATGGCCACGAGGACTACACCGCCATCGTCAACGAGCGCCAGTACGCGCGCATGCGCGCGCTGCTGGAAGATGCGCGCAGCAAGGGAGCGAAGGTGATTCCCTGCGGACCCATGCCCGCGGGCGCCGGCCGGCAGATGCCGCTGCACATCGTCACCGGCGTGACGGAAGACATGCGCCTCATGAAGGAAGAGCTCTTCGGCCCCATCCTGCCGGTGATCCCCTACGACACGCTGGACGAAGCCATCGCCCTCGTCGGGCGCGGCCCGCATCCGCTGGCGCTCTACTGCTTCAGCCGCGACCGCGCCGAGTGCGACACGGTGCTCTCGCGCACGCAGTCGGGGAGCGTGGCCATCAACGACTGGGGCTGGCAGGTGGTCAACCACGACGCGCCCTTCGGCGGCGTGGGCAACTCCGGCATGGGCAGCTACCACGGCGTGGAGGGCTTCCGCGAGCTCTCGCATGCGCGCACCGTGTTCAAGCGGCACCGCTTCTTCCCCATCGGGCTGTTCTATCCGCCCTACGGCAGCTGGGTGCAGCGCCTGGCGATGGGCTTCTTCCTCGGCAAGGCCGATCCGAAGCTGGACGCCGGGCGCCGCGTCTGAGGCTGCGGCTCAGGCCGCGTCCGGCAGCCGCCCGATCAGCTTGTCCAGCGTCACCGGGTAGTCGCGCACGCGCACGCCGGTGGCGTTGTAGATGGCGTTCGCCACCGCCGCCGCCGCGCCGCAGATGCCCAGCTCGCCCACGCCCTTGGCTTTCATGGGCGAGGAGATGGGGTCGGCCTCGTCCAGGAAAAGCACGTCCTGGTGCGGGATGTCGGCATGCACCGGCACCTCGTAGCCGGCCAGGTCGTGGTTGACGAAGAAGCCGCGCCGCTTGTCGATGGCCAGGTGCTCCATCAGCGCCGCGCCCACGCCCATGGTCATGGCGCCGATCACCTGGCTGCGCGCCGACTTGGGGTTGAGGATGCGCCCGGCCGCGCACACCGCCAGCATGCGGCGCACCCGCACCTCGCCGGTGTAGCTGTCCACCCGCACCTCGGCGAAGTGCGCGCCGAAGGTGGACTGCTGGTACTTCTTGTCCAGCTCGCCATATTCGATGGCGTCTTCGGCGACCAGCTCGCCCGCTGCCGCCGCCTCGGCCAGCGGCACGGCGCGCCCGCCCGCGCTGACCTTGCCGTCGGCGAAGTTGGCCTCGGCGGCATTCATGCCCAGGCGCTGGGCCACGGCCTCGCGCAGCTTCACGCAGGCCGCGTACACGCCCGAGGTCGAGTTGTTGGCGCCCCACTGGCCGCCCGAACCGGCGGACACCGGAAAGCTGGAGTCGCCCAGCCGCACCTGCACGCGCTCCAGCGGCACGCCCATCATCTCGGCGGCCGTCTGCGCAATGATGGTGTAGCTGCCGGTGCCGATGTCGGTCATGTCGGTCTCGACGATCACCATGCCGCGCGCATCCAGCCGCACGCGGGCGGCCGACTTGGTCAGCAGGTTGTTGCGGAAGGCCGCCGCCATGCCCATGCCCACCAGCCAGCGGCCTTCGCGCACGCTGGCCGGCCGCGCCTGCCGCTTGCTCCAGCCGAAGCGCTCGGCGCCCAGCTGCATGCACTGCACCAGCTGGCGCTGCGAGAACGGTCGCTGCGGTTTCTCGGGGTCCACCTGCGTGTCGTTGCGCACACGGAACTCGACCGGGTCCAGGCCCAGCTTCTCGGCCATCTCGTCCATGGCGATCTCCAGCGCCATCAGGCCCGGTGCCTCGCCGGGCGCGCGCATCGCGTTGCCCTCGGGCAGGTCCAGCACTGCCAGGCGCGTGGCAGTGAGGCGATGCGGCCCCGCATACAGCAGCCGCGTCTGCGCCACCGCCATCTCCGGCTTGCCGCCGGGCAGGTCGCCAGACCAGCTCTCGTGCGCCATGGCCACGATGCGGCCGTCGCGCCCGGCGCCGATGCGGATGCGCTGCACGGTGGCGGGCCGGTGCGTGGTGTTGTTGAAGATCATGGGCCGCGCCAGCGCCACCTTCACCGGCCGCCGCACGGCGCGCGCGCCCAGCGCGGCCATCACCACGTCGGCGCGCACGAAGAGCTTGCCGCCGAAGCCGCCGCCCACGTAGCGCGAGATCAGGCGCACCTGGTTCTTCTGGAGGTTGAGCGTCTTGGCGAGGTCGCCGGTGCTCCAGTCGACCATCTGGTTGGCGGTCCAGACGGTGAGCTTGTCGCCTTCCCAGGCCGCGATGGTGGCGTGCGGTTCCATCATCGCGTGGGCCTGGTCGGGCGTGGTGTAGCTGGCGTCGAACTGCACCGGGGCCGATGCGAAGCCGGTGCTGAAGTCGCCCGCGCGGGTGTCCGCCGGCTGTTCGTCCTGCGGCACCGAGGCCGAGGGCCGGGCTGCCTCCAGGTCGAAGGCGCCGCGGCTGACTTCGTAGTCGACGCGCACCAGTTCGGCGGCAGCGCGTGCCTGCTCGAAGGTCTGCGCCACCACCAGCGCCACGGCCTGGTGGTAGTGCTCCACGCCGGGGCCGGCGAGCATGCGCGCGGTGTTGAACTTGCCCTTGCCCAGCTTGCCGGCGGTCTCGGCGGTGACGATGCCCAGCACGCCGGGCGCGGCCTGCGCGGCCTTGAGGTCCATGGAGACGACGCGGCCCTTGGCGATGCCCGCGCCCACGATCACGCCGTAGGCCGGCGCGCCCGGCACCTCCTCGTGGTACTCGTAGGCGTAGCGTGCGGTGCCGGTGGTCTTCAAGGGGCCGTCGATGCGGTCGGTCGGCTGGCCGATGACCTTCATCCGGTCGATCGGGTTGGTGGTGGCGGGGGTGTCGAATTTCATGCCTGTCCCCTGGCCTGGTTCAGAACGGACTGCAGCGTGCGCTCGGCCAGCTGCACCTTGAAGGCGTTCTCGGGCGTGGGCTGTGCGCCCTGCAGCAGCCGGGCCGCCATGGCCTGGGCGCCGCGCGGCAGCTCGGCTTCCGCCGCCTCGTCGCGCCAGGGCTTGTGGGCCACGCCGCCCAGCGCGACGCGGCCGCTGCCGTCCTTCTGCACGATGGCGGCGACCGACACCAGTGCGAAGGCGTAGGAAGCCCGGTCGCGCACCTTCTGGTAGAGCTGCACGCCGCCCACCGGGCGCGGCAGCGTCACCGCGGTGATGAATTCGCCGTGCGCCAGCGTGGTCTCCACCTGCGGCGTGTTGCCGGGCAGCTTGTGGAAGTCGGCGATGGGGATGCGGCGCATCTGGCCGCTGGGCTGCACGGTCTCCACCGTCGCGTCCAGCGCGCGCATGGCCACCGCCATGTCGCTGGGATGCGTGGCGATGCAGGCCTGGGTGCCGCCGATCACTGCGTTCTGCCGACTCACGCCCGCAAGCGCGCCGCAGCCGCTGCCGGGCTGGCGCTTGTTGCAGGGCTGGCGCGTGTCGTAGAAGTAGGGGCAGCGGGTGCGCTGCAGCAGGTTGCCGCCGGTGGTCGCGCGGTTGCGCAGCTGGCCCGATGCGCCGGCCAGCAGCGCGCGCGACAGCACGGCGTAGTCGCGCCGCACGCGTTCGTCGGCCGCCAGGTCGGTGTTGCGCACCAGCGCGCCGATGCGCAGGCCGCCGTCCGGGCCGGACTCGATCTTGTCCAGGCCCAGGCCGTTCACGTCCACCAGCTGCGTGGGCGTCTCGATCTGCAGCTTCATCAGGTCCAGCAGGTTGGTGCCGCCGGCGATGAAGCGCGCGTCCGGATTGCGGGCCACCGCGGCGGCTGCTTCGGCGGGCGTGCGCGCCCGCTGGTAGGCAAAGGGGATCATGAGCGGCCTCCCGCGACGTCGGTGATGGCCTCGACGATGTTGGAATAGGCGCCGCAGCGGCAGATGTTGCCGCTCATGCGCTCGCGAAGCTCGTCCGCCGACAGCAGCGGCCGTGTGTTGAGGTCGGCGGTGACGTGGCTGGGCACGCCGGCGCGCAGCTCGTCCAGCATGCCCACGGCCGAGCAGATCTGGCCCGGCGTGCAGTAGCCGCACTGGTAGCCGTCGTACTTCACGAAGGCTGCCTGCAGCGGGTGCATGCGCTCGGGCGTGCCCAGGCCCTCGATGGTGGTGACGGCGGCGCCTTCGTGCATCACCGCCAGCGTCAGGCAGGAATTGATGCGGCGGCCGTCCAGCATCACCGTGCAGGCGCCGCACTGGCCGTGGTCGCAGCCCTTCTTGGTGCCGGTCAGGTGCAGGTGCTCGCGCAGTGCGTCCAGCAGCGAGGTGCGGTTGTCCAGTTCGAGGCGGTGGCGCGTGCCGTTGACGATCAGCGTCACCGTCGCCATCGGGATGGCCCCGTCGCCGCTGCCGCCGCTGGGCGTGCGCGTCGCGGGGGGCCGGGACTGCGCGTGAACCGTCGCGGGTACGGCCACCGCCGTGGCCGACGCCGCGCCTGCCGCGAGCAGGTTGCGGCGCGTGATTGCCGCGCCGCTGCCGCCGGGGCAGGGCGATGTGGTGTCTGTGTTCATGGAGGACTTTCGTGGGGAGGCAACGGGCCCCCGGACTGCCGCAAGGGTTTCGCGACGATGCGGTGGCGGGAGGCAAGGTGCCAACGTAGCAAGCCTGGGCCGCACGGCACGTCGGACGTTGCGCGCACTGTGCGTAGTCGCTCCGGTAGGAGCGGCGGCGCGAGTGCTTTGGGCCTCAGCCCAGCAGCTTGTCCAGGATGCGCTGCAGCTCGCCCGCGTCCACGGGCTTGGACAGGTGCGCGTAGAAGCCGGCATTGAGGCTGGCCTGCCGGTCGGTCACCTGCCCGTGGCCGGTCACCGCGACCAGGGGCGGCGGGTCGGCCACCTCCATGCGCAGGCGCCGCGCCACCTCCAGGCCCGAGAGGCCCGGCAGCCCGAAGTCCAGCAGCACCACGTGCGGGTGCCTGGACTTGATGGCCTCCAGCGCACGGAAGCCGTCGCTCACGCTGAAGGGCTCGTAGCCCATGGCCTCCACCAGCAGTGACAGCGTCTCGGCGGAATCCTCCTCGTCGTCCACGATGAGCACCCGCTTGAGGGTCTCCGCCGAGCTGCCGATGACCACCGGCGCGGCCATGCGTGGCAGCCGCACGGTGAATTCGCTGCCCTCGCCGGCAATGCCACTGCTGTGCGCCGTGACCTCGCCGCCGTGCAGCTGCACCAGCTGGCGCACCAGCGTCAGCCCGAGGCCCAGGCCGCCCAGCGCGCGGGCGCGCTCGTCGCCCTGCTGGAACATCTCGAAGACGCGGGGCAGGGCGGAGGGCGCGATGCCCGGGCCGTTGTCGCGCACGCGGATCAACGCGTCCTCCACCTCGCTCTCCAGCGACACCGAGATGGCGCCCTGTGGCGGGGTGAACTTGACGGCGTTGTTCAGCAGGTTGACCACCACCTGCACCATGCGCGCGCGGTCGCCCTGGATCCAGGGCTGGGAGCCATCGCCCGACAGGCTGATCGAATGCGACTTGGCCAGCACCGCCGGGCGGGCGGACTCCATGGCTTCTTCCAGCACGTCGGCCAGCGACACCGGGCGGCTCTCAAGCCGGATCTTGCCGCCGGTGGTGCGGCCCAGGTCCATCAGGTCGTCCACCAGGCGCGTGATCTGCCGCACCTGGCGCAGCATGATCTGCGAGAGCCGCTGGATGGCCGGCGACTGCTCGCGGCGGTTCAGCACCTCGGCCGCGTTGGCGATGGGCGCCAGCGGATTGCGCAGCTCGTGGCCCAGCACGGCCAGGAAGTTGTTCATGCGCTGGTTCTCGTCCTGCAGCTGCGACATCTTGCGGCGGTCGCTCAGGTCGCGCGTCACCTTGGAGTAGCCGTGCAGCTGGCCCGAGGCGTCGCGCACCGCGGTGATCACCACGCTGGCCCAGAAGCGGCTGCCGTCCTTGCGAACGCGCCAGCCCTCGTCCTCGAAGCGGCCGGTGCGGTAGGCCTCCTTCAGCTCGTGGTCGGGAAAGCCGGTGGCGGCGACCTCGGGCGGGTAGAAGATCGAGAAGTGCTTGCCCACGATCTCCGTGGCTTCGTAGCCCTTGGTCGCACGGGCACCGGCGTTCCAGCTGACGATGTGGCCGCTGGGGTCCAGCATGAAGATGGCGTAGTCCTTGACGGTTTCCACCATCAGGCGGAAGCGCTCCTCGCTGGCGCGCAGCTTCTCCTGCTCTTGCTGGCGCTCGGTGAGGTCGCGGGTGAACTTTGAAAAGCCGCGCAGGCGGCCGTCGGGCCCGTCCAGGCGGGTGAGGATCACGTGGGCCCAGAAGCGCGTGCCGTCCTTGCGCAGGCGCCAGCCTTCCTCCTCGAACTTGCCCGTGTCGCGGGCCGTTTCCAGCGCGTGGCGCGGCCATTCCTTGGCCAGCAGTTCGGGCGGGTAGAACCGGGAGAAGTGCTGGCCGATGATCTCGGGCGTCGTGTATCCCTTGAGCCGTTCTGCCCCCGGGTTCCAGCTCAGCACCACGCCACTCGGATCGAGCATGAAGATCGCGTAGTCCCGCATCGACTCCACGATCAGGCGGTAGTCCGCATCGTTCATGGTGCCGGCGGGGTGTTCGAGCTGATTCATCGCATTGTGGGTTCCAACCGGTTGGCGAAGCTACCGCATGCACGGGCCGGCCCTGTAGGCCTGCGGCGGCTTCTGCTGTAGTCCCGCGTCCATACTCGAAAGGAGCCGGCGTTCAGCCCCGGCCTGGCTTGTCGACCGGCCGGCGCGCGGGCCAGGCGCCCGAGCGGACCATGTCTTTCACCACGCCCACCAGTATCGAATGCACGGCAGAGCGAGCCAGCGTGGAAGGGCGCGAAGTGCTGGTGGCGCACACCACGCGCCGGGTCATGGCGGGGCTGTCCAGGCGCGCACTGCGCAACTGGCCCGCGGCCACTTCCTCGGCCACCGCGGCCATGGGCAGGATGGTGGCGCCCAGGCCGTGCTGGGCCGCCAGCTTGACGCTGCGCAGCGACTCGATCTCGGCCACGACGTTCAGCTCGACGCCGTGCGGCGCGCAGGCCTCGTCGATGATGCGGCGCAGGCCGTGCTCCTTGCCCGGCAGCACCAGCGGCCACTGCGCCAGGGCCTGCAGCGCCAGCGTCTTCGGCAGCCGCGGGCCCTCGGGGCCGGTGACGAAGACCAGCCATTCGTCCAGCAGCACCTCCTTGTACAGGCCGGGCTCGGGGGCGTCGCCGAAGAGCACCGCCACGTCCAGCCGTCCCGACAGCAGCCATTCACGCAGGAAGCCGCTGTAAGCCTCCACCACCTTGAGGCGCACTTCGGGCAGCTGCGCGCGGCAGGCACCGAGCACGGGCAGGGTGGCGGTGAGGCCGACGGTGGTGGGCAGGCCCACGGCTACCTCGCCGCGCGGCACCGAATGGACTTCGCGCACCGCGTCGCGCGCGCGCTCCAGGTCGGCCAGCACCACCTGGGCATGCACCAGGAAGACCTTGCCGGCGTCGGTGAGCGTGACGCCGCGGCTGGAGCGGTCGAAGAGCTTCGCGCCCACTTCCGCCTCCAGCGCGGCCACCTGCTGGCTGAGCGCCGGCTGCGCCACGTGCAGCCGCGCCGAGGCCTTGAGCAGGCTGCCGGCCTCGGCCGCCCCGATGAAGTAGCGCAGCTGTCTCAGTTCCATGGCGAGGGTATATGGATTTCCTCTAGCGGATAGCCCGATTATGTATTTCACACGCAGGCCGTGTCTTCGCACAATCGGGGGCAGACAAGGAGCCCGACGATGAGCATCGACATCGACCACCTGCGCAGCTGGATCGGCCAGAGCGTCACCGCGGAGGACGTGGTCACGCCCGTGCCGCTGCAGGCGATGACGGCCACGCTGGACCGGGACGACCCGCCCATCGGTCCCGATGCGTCGCTGCCGCCCTGCTGGCACTGGCTCTACTTCCTGCCGGTGCAGCGGCAATCGGAGATCGGCCCCGACGGGCATCCGAAGCGCGGCGGCTTCCTGCCGCCGGTGCCGCTGCCGCGCCGCATGTGGGCGGGCAGCCAGCTGCAGTTCTTCACGCCGCTGCGCGCGGGCCAGCGCATGACGCGCACGTCGCGCATCGCGGACGTGCGCCTCAAGGAGGGTCGCAGCGGACCGCTGGTCTTCGTCAACGTCGACCACGAGGTGCGCACCCAGGGCAAGCGGGCCATCCTGGAGCGGCACGACATCGTCTACCGGGAGCTGCCCACGCCCGGCGAAGCAGCGCCGGCCCCCGTGGCGGCGCCGACAGGCGAGGCGTGGTCGCGCCGCATCGACCCGGACGACGTGCTGCTGTTCCGCTATTCCGCGCTCACCTTCAACGGCCACCGCATCCACTACGACCGGCGCTACGTCACCGAGGTCGAGGGCTACCCAGGCCTGGTCGTGCACGGGCCCTTGATCGCCACGCTGCTGCTGGACCTGCTGCGCCGCGAAATGCCGCAGGCGACGGTGAAGGCGTTCAGCTTCCGGGCGGTGAAGCCGCTGTTCGACATCGCGCCCTTCTGGGTATGCGGCCGCCCACAGGACGGCAAGACAGTCAGCCTGTGGGCGCGCAATGCCGATGGCCAACTGGCCATGGAAGCCAGCGCCACCATTGATTGATTGAAGCCAGACAGAAAAGAGAGCATCCATGTTCAACGAAAGCGACGAGTTCCAGGAGATCCGGGACGCGATCCGCCAGCTGTGCAGGCAGTACCCCGACGAGTACTTCCGCGAGGTCGACCGCAAGGAGGCCTACCCCGAGGCCTTCGTCGATGCGCTGATGAGCGCGGGCTGGCTCGCCGCGATGATTCCCGAGGAATACGGCGGTACCGGCCTGGGGCTCACCGCGGCCAGCGTCATCATGGAAGAGATCAACCGCAGCGGCGGCAACGCCGGTGCGGTGCACGGCCAGATGTACAACATGGGCACCCTGCTGCGCAGCGGCAGCCCCGCGCAGAAGAAGAAGTACCTGCCCGAGATCGCCGCCGGGCGCCTTCGCATCCAGTCGATGGCGGTGACCGAGCCCACCACCGGCACCGACACCACCAGGATCAAGACCACGGCGGTGAAGAAGGACGGACGCTGGGTGGTCAACGGACAGAAGGTCTGGATCTCTCGCGTGCAGCACTCCGACCTGATGATCCTGCTGGCGCGCACCACGCCGCTGGCCGAGGTGAAGAAGAAGTCCGAGGGCATGTCGGTGTTCATCGTCGACCTGCACCAGTCCATCGGCAAGGGGCTGGAGGTGCGGCCCATTCCCAACCTGGTCAACCACGAGACCAACGAACTGTTCTTCGACAACCTGGAGATTCCCGAGGAGAACCTGATCGGCGAGGAAGGGAGGGGCTTCAAGTACATCCTGGACGGCCTGAACGCCGAGCGCACGCTGATCGCGGCCGAGTGCATCGGCGACGGCTACTGGTTCATCGAGCGGGCGCGCAACTACGCCAACGAGCGCGTGGTGTTCGACCGGCCCATCGGCAAGAACCAGGGCGTGCAGTTCCCGCTGGCCGATGCCTTCATCGAGGTGGAGGCGGCCAACCTCATGCGCTTCGAGGCCGCGCGCCGTTTCGATGCGCAGCAGAACTGCGGGGCGCAGGCCAACATGGCGAAGTACCTGGCGGCCAAGGCCAGCTGGGAGGCGGCCAACGTGTGCCTGCAGACGCACGGCGGCTTCGGTTTCGCCAAGGAATACGACATCGAGCGCAAGTTCCGCGAGACGCGCCTCTACCAGGTGGCGCCGATCTCGACCAACCTCATCTATTCCTACGTGGCCGAGCACATCCTCGGGCTGCCGCGCTCGTTCTGAGTTGGGGAGACACGCTGATGACACGGCCCCTGGACGGCGTGACGGTGGTCACGCTGGAGCACGCAATCGCCGCGCCCTTCTGCACCCGCCAGCTGGCCGACCTGGGCGCGCGCGTCATCAAGGTCGAGCGGCCCGGCGTGGGCGACTTCGCGCGCGCCTACGACGAGCGGGTGCGCGGCATGGCCTCGCATTTCGTCTGGACCAACCGCTCCAAGGAAAGCCTTACGCTGAACGTGAAGCATCCCAAGGCAGCCGAGGTGCTTGCGCGGCTGCTGGAGGGTGCCGACGTGCTGGTGCAGAACCTCGCGCCAGGCGCGGCCGGGCGCCTGGGTCTGTCCTTCGAGGCGCTGCACGAGAAGCACCCGCGCCTCGTCGTGTGCGACATCTCGGGCTATGGCGACGACGGTCCCTATCGTGACAAGAAGGCCTACGACCTGCTGATCCAGAGCGAGGCGGGCTTCCTGTCGGTGACCGGCTCCGCCGACGAACCGGCCAAGGCGGGCTGCTCCATCGCGGACATCTCGGCGGGCATGCATGCCTACAGCAGCATCCTGGCGGCCCTGCTGCAGCGTGGAAGAACCGGCAAGGGCAGCCGCATCGACATTTCCATGCTGGAGAGCATGGTGGAGTGGATGGGCTTCCCGATGTACTACGCCTTCGAGGGCGCCCCGCCCCCGCCGCGCGCCGGTGCGGCGCACGCCACCATCTTTCCGTACGGCCCCTTCACGGCGGGCGACGGGCGCACGGTGATGCTGGGCGTGCAGAACGAGCGCGAGTGGGAGGCCTTCTGCCGGCTGGTGATGCAGCGGCCCGGTCTGGCGGGAGAGGAGCGCTTCTCCTCCAATTCCAGGCGCGTGGCGCAGCGGGACGAGTTGCGCGCGCTGATCGTCGAATGCTTCGGCAGCCTGACGGCGGAGCAGGTGGTCGCCCGGCTGGAGCAGGCGCAGATCGCCAACGCGAGCGTGAACGACATGCACGACGTGTGGGCCCATCCGCAACTGCGCGCGCGCGGCCGCTGGACCGAGGTGCCCACGCCGCAGGGCGCCATTCCGGCACTCCTGCCGCCGGGCAGGACGCAGGCCTACGCACCCCGCATGGATGCGGTGCCGGCCCTGGGCGAGCACACCGACGCCATCCTGCGCGAGCTGGGGTGGCCGGACCCCGACATTGCATTCATGCGGCGCGAAGGCGCCATCTAGGTGTTGAGTTGCAATAGGTTCTTCCCGCCAAGGCGGGAGGCTGGCGGCTGGTATCCCAAGGCCGAGTGCGGCCTTCGGGCGTTGTAGTAGCTCAGG
>NZ_FOUG01000023.1 GCF_900114785.1 Variovorax sp. OV329 | reverse complement strand
CTGGCCCAGGTGCCGGTGATCAAGGTGGCCACGCGCAGCGACCTGGCGCGGCGCTGGCACGACCTGATGGACGTGAACGCCGGGCGCATCGCCGACGGCGAGGCCAGCATCGAGGACGTGGGCTGGGAGCTGTTCCGCCTGATGCTGGAGGTGGCCAGCGGCCGCAAGAAGACCTGGGCCGAGCAGTGGAAGCTTCACAACGCCCTGGTGCTGTTCAATCCGGCGCCCGTGACCTGATGGCAGGCCTCTGATCGGCGCACCGCAAGCCAGCGGCTCATTCGTCCACAAGAAAAAGCAAGAGACATGAACACATCCACTTCGTCCTTCCTTCGCCGCGGCACCGCCGCCGCCCTGCTCAGCCTGGCCCTTGCCGCCTCGGCACAGGCCGCCACCTGGGTCTACGTGGCCAACGCCGACAGCCAGGAGATCTCGGTGATGTCGCTGGACCGCCAGCGCGGCACGCTGGAGCCGGTGCAGACCGTGCCGGTGGGCGGGACGGTGATGCCCATGGTGGTGAGCCCGGACAAGCGCGTGCTCTACGCCGCGCTGCGCTCGCAGCCTTTCCGCGTCACCAGCCTGAGCATCGACCCGGCCAGCGGCAAATTGAGCAAGCTGGGCGAGGCGCCGCTGGCCGACAGCATGGCCAACATCGACCTGGACGCCACCGGCCGCTGGCTGTTCGCCGCGTCGTACGGCGGCGGCAAGATCTCGGTCAACGCCATCGGCAAGGACGGCGCGCCCGGTGCGGTGCAACAGCTGATCCAGACCGGGCCGAACGCGCACGCCATCCATGCCGACGCCAGCAACCGCTACGTGCTGGCCACCAGCCTGGGCGCCGACCAGGTCTCGGCCTGGCGCTTCGATGCGGACAAGGGCCTGCTCTCGCCCAACGACCCGCCGATCACGCAGACGCCGGCCAAGGGCGGCCCGCGCCACTTCGTGTGGGACAAGGGTCAGCGCCACGTCTACCTGATCGACGAGCTGGATGCCGGCCTGCACGTGTACGCCTGGGACGCCACGCGCGGCACGTTGAAGCTGGAGCAGAGCACCACCACCCTGCCCGCCGGCTTCACCGGCAAGCCCTGGGCGGCCGACCTGCACCTGACGCCGGACGGTCGCTACCTGTATGCCTCCGAACGCACCTCCAGCACCCTTTCCGCCTTCAAGGTCGACGCTTCCACGGGCCAGCTGACGCCGCTGGGCCACACACCCACCGAGAAGACGCCGCGCGGCTTCGCCATCGATTCCAGCGGCCGCTTCCTGATTTCCTCGGGGCAGGAGTCGCACCACGTGGCGATCCACGCCATCGACCCCGCCACCGGCGCGCTGGGCGCGCCGCAGCGCGTGGCCGTGGGCAAGAACCCCAACTGGATCGAGATCGTCGACCTGCCCTGATGCCCGCCCGTTGGACCATCCAAGATCAATACAAGGAGACATGACCATGCACCGCCGCACCCTCGTTCACAGCGCCCTGGCCGCTGCCGTCCTTGCCACTGCGGGCCTGCCCGCCTTCGCGCAGGCCTGGCCCACCGGCAAGCCCATCACCTACATGGTGCCCTTCCCGGCCGGCGGCACCACCGACGTGCTGGGCCGCCTGATCGGCCAGAAGCTGGGCACCGCGCTGGGCACCACCGTGGTGGTCGACAACAAGGGCGGCGCCGGCGGCAGCGTGGGTTCGGAGATCGCCTCGCGCGCCGCGCCCGACGGCTACACGCTGCTGGGCGGCACGGTGAGCTCGCACGCCATCAACGTGAGCCTTTATCCCAAGATCGGCTACGACCCGATCAAGTCCTTCTCGCCAGTGACGCTGATCGGCACCAACCCCACCGTGCTGGTGGTGCCGGCCAACAGCCCCTACAAGACGCTCAAGGACGTCGTCGAGGCCAGCAAGGCCAAGCCGGGCGGCCTGGCGTCGGCCTCGGCCGGTATCGGCACCTCGCAGCACCTGTCGCTGGAACTGCTGGCCTTCAAGTCGGGCGTGAAGTTCAACCACGTGCCGTACAAAGGCAGCGGCCCGGCCATCCAGGACGTGATCGGCGGGCAGGTCGACATGATGTTCGACACCACCGTCGTGGCCGCCCCGCACATCCAGAGCGGCAAGCTGCGCGCCATCGCCGTGACCTCGGCCAAGCGGCTCGAGTCCATGCCCGACGTGCCCACCGTGGCCGAGTCCGGCATCCAGGGCCTCTCGGACTACTCGGTGCTGTCCTGGCAGGCGATCTTCGTGCCCACCGGCACGCCCGCGCCCGTGATCGACAAGCTGCACGCCGAGATCCGCAAGATCCTGGCCGAGCCCGAGATGCAGGAGAAGCTCAAGAACTTCGGCATGCAGCCGGCCGACATGAGCACCGCGCAGATCGCCGCCTTCCAGAAGGCGGAGGTCGACAAGTGGGCGCAGGTCATCAAGGCTGCCGGCATCAAGCCCGAGTAAGTGGTGGTCACCGGCGCGGCCTGGGGAAAAACGCTCACAGGCCGCGTGCGGGGCGCTGGCTAGAATCGCGCTCCTCCATTACCAGAAGCGCCTTCCAAGGCAGCCCCCTCTTGCCGTCCGATCGCCTGTCCGTCCTCCCGCAGTACCTCCTGCCCAAGCAGGCGCTGACCTCCTTCGCCGGCTGGGTCGCGGGCAAGGAGCGCGGCGCCGTCACCACCTGGATCATCGATCGCTTCGTGCGCAAGTACGGCGTGAACATGGACGAGGCGCTGAACCCGGACATCGCCAGCTACGCGAGCTTCAACGAGTTCTTCACCCGCCCGCTGAAGCCGGGCGCGCGCCCGATCGCGCAGGCGCAGGTGGTGTGCCCGGTGGACGGCGCCATCAGCCAGTTCGGCCCAATCGAGGGCGAGCAGATCTTCCAGGCCAAGGGCCACAACTACAGCGCCACCGCACTGGTGGGCGGCGACGCGCAGCTGGCCGCCACCTTCGCGAACGGCAGCTTCGCCACGCTCTACCTCAGCCCGCGCGACTACCACCGCATCCACATGCCCTGCGACGGGCGCCTGCTGCGCATGACCTACGTGCCCGGCGACCTGTTCTCGGTGAACCCGACGACGGCGCGGGGCGTGCCGGGCCTGTTCGCGCGCAACGAGCGGGTGGTGTGCGTGTTCGAGTCGGCGCACGGCACCTTCGTGCTGGTGCTGGTGGGCGCCACCATCGTGGGCAGCATGGCCACTGTCTGGCATGGGGTGGTCAATCCGCCGCGGCTGGGCCAGCTGCGCTCGTGGGACTACGCCGACCAGCGCATCGAGCTGAAAAAGGGCGAGGAGATGGGGCGCTTCCTGCTCGGCTCCACCGTCGTCATGCTCTTTCCGGCGCCTCGCCTGGTCTTCAATCCGGCGTGGGCGCCGGGGCGCGCCGTCCGCCTGGGCGAAGTCATGGCGCTGGACCCGGCGGCCTGACAGCAGTTCTTCGGCAGGCCGCAGCCTGCCTGCCTTGGCAGCTACAAAAGTCGTAGCACCGCGCTTTTTCTTGCGCTATAGTCGCCGGCCCGATTCACCGGAAATGGCCGCAGCGCTGCGCCCAGGAGACAGATTCGCGATGAGCACGAAGGAAACCGCGGCCATCAGCCAGCTGCTGGCCCTCCTGGAGGCACGCTATGCGATGCGCGTACTCTGGGCCCTGCGGGACGGCCACGCCCAGACCTTCCGGCTGCTGCAGGACAGCGTGGGCGGCATCACCCCCAACACGCTCAACACCCGCATCAAGGAACTGCGCGAGGCCGGCATCGTCGCCCACGGCGGCGATGGCTACAGCCTGACGCAGAGCGGGCAGGACCTGCTCAAGCGCCTGTCCGACCTGCAGGCCTTCGCCGCCCGCTGGCAGGTGGGCCAGGTGCGCAAGACCGCCGCCGTGGCGTCACCGCCCCCTCGTTAAACTTGCGCCCTTCCTCAACGCAACGACATTCGATCAAGGAGCGCTCATGCAAACCACCCCTTCCGGCCTGCAGTACGAAGACACCACCGTGGGCGGCGGCGCCGAAGCCAAGGCGGGCCAGCACGTGCATGTGCACTACACCGGCTGGCTCTACAACGACGGCGTGCAAGGCGCCAAGTTCGACTCCAGCCGCGACCGCAACGACCCCTTCGCCTTCTCGCTGGGCGCCGGCCAGGTCATCAAGGGCTGGGACGAAGGCGTCGCCGGCATGAAGATCGGCGGCAAGCGCACCCTGGTGATCCCGCCGCAACTGGGCTATGGCGCCCGTGGCGCCGGCGGCGTGATTCCGCCGAACGCCACGCTGAAGTTCGACGTCGAGCTGCTCGACGCGCACTGAGCATTGAATTCGGCGCCCCTGGCGCCTAAGTACAAAAGGCGGCTGCGTGCCGCCTTTTTTACCGCCTGAAGAATTTCCGGATCGCACCCTTGAAAAAGCGGGATCCGTCCCCACTTGAGGCGCAATTGTTCTCATATTCCTCTTTGGCCGACATTCCGGCCACCACCGACGATGTCTGAAGCACCCAAATCCGACCAGTTCAACCCCCAGGACGACATGAGCCCGGAAGAGCTCGAAGCCGCGCAGGCAGCGAACGAGGCCGATGCGCAGCAGGCCCTGGCGCAGCTGCAAGGCGAGATGGCCGCGCTGCAGGCCAAGAACGCCGATCTGGCCGACCAGTACCTGCGCGCCCAGGCCGACGTGCAGAACGCCCGCCGCCGCGCCGACGAGGAAATCACCAAGGCCCGCAAGTTCGCGGTCGAAGCCTTTGCCGAGAGCCTGCTGCCTGTAACCGACAGCCTGGAAGCCGGCCTGGCCGTGCAGGACGCCAGCCCCGAGCAGATCCGCGAAGGCGCCGAGGCGACCCTGCGCCAGCTCAAGAGCGCACTGGAGCGCAACAAGGTGATCGAGATCGCCCCCGCGCCCGGCACGAAGTTCGACCCGCACCAGCACCAGGCGATCTCCATGGTGCCGGCGCCCGGCCAGGAGCCCAACACCGTCGTGGGCGTCCTGCAGAAGGGCTACACCATCGCCGACCGCGTGCTGCGTCCGGCACTGGTCACGGTGAGCGCGCCCGGCTGACGCGAGGAATCGCGCAACAACCCACAAGATATCCCCGCTTCATCCCTTGAATCCGCCGGGGTTATCCACAAGTTCGACACAACAAATTCTTCAGATTCAGGAGCAATCAACATGGCCAAAATCATCGGCATCGACCTCGGCACCACGAACTCGTGCGTCGCGATCATGGAGGGCAACACGACCCGCGTGATCGAGAACTCCGAAGGTGCGCGCACCACGCCTTCCATCGTCGCCTACCAGGAAGACGGCGAAGTGCTGGTCGGCGCCTCGGCCAAGCGCCAGGCCGTGACCAACCCCAAGAACACGATCTACGCCGTCAAGCGCCTGATCGGCCGCAAGTTCGACGAAAAGGAAGTGCAGAAGGACATCGACCTGATGCCCTACAGCATCGTCAAGGCCGACAACGGCGACGCCTGGGTCGAAGTGCGCGGCAAGAAGCTGGCCGCCCAGCAGATCAGCGCCGAGATCCTGCGCAAGATGAAGAAGACCGCCGAGGACTACCTGGGCGAGCCGGTGACCGAGGCCGTGATCACGGTGCCGGCCTACTTCAACGACAGCCAGCGCCAGGCCACCAAGGACGCCGGCCGCATCGCCGGCCTGGACGTCAAGCGCATCATCAACGAGCCCACCGCGGCGGCCCTGGCCTTCGGCCTGGACAAGCAGGACAAGCACGACCGCAAGATCGCGGTGTATGACCTGGGCGGCGGCACCTTCGACATCTCGATCATCGAGATCGCGGACGTCGACGGCGAGAAGCAGTTCGAGGTGCTGTCCACCAACGGCGACACCTTCCTGGGCGGCGAGGACTTCGACCAGCGCATCATCGACTACATCATCAGCGAGTTCAAGAAGGACCAGGGCGTGGACCTGTCCAAGGACGTGCTCGCGCTGCAACGCCTGAAGGAAGCGGCCGAGAAGGCCAAGATCGAGCTGTCCAACAGCACGCAGACCGACATCAACCTGCCCTACATCACGGCCGATGCCTCGGGCCCGAAGCACCTGAACATCAAGCTGACCCGCGCCAAGCTGGAAAGCCTGGTCGACGAGCTGATCGAGCGCACCATCGCCCCCTGCCGCACGGCCATCAAGGACGCCGGCGTGTCGGTGAACGACATCAGCGACGTGATCCTGGTGGGCGGCATGACCCGCATGCCCAAGGTGCAGGAGAAGGTCAAGGAGTTCTTCGGCAAGGACCCGCGCAAGGACGTGAACCCCGACGAGGCCGTGGCCGTCGGCGCCGCCATCCAGGGCCAGGTGCTCTCGGGCGACCGCAAGGACGTGCTGCTGCTGGACGTGACCCCGCTGTCGCTGGGCATCGAGACCATGGGCGGCGTGATGACCAAGATGATCGCCAAGAACACGACCATCCCGACCAAGTTCGCACAGACCTTCTCGACGGCCGACGACAACCAGCCGGCCGTGACCATCAAGGTGTTCCAGGGCGAGCGTGAAGTGGCCGCCGGCAACAAGCTCTTGGGCGAGTTCAACCTGGAAGGCATCCCGCCGGCCGCGCGCGGCACGCCGCAGATCGAGGTGAGCTTCGACATCGACGCCAACGGCATCCTGCACGTGGGCGCCAAGGACAAGGGCACCGGCAAGGAGAACAAGATCACCATCAAGGCCAACACCGGCCTGTCGGAAGAAGAAATCCAGAAGATGGTGAAGGACGCCGAGCTCAACGCCGCCGAGGACAAGAAGAAGGTCGAGCTGGCCCAGGCCCGCAACCAGGGCGAAGCCATGGTGCACAGCGTGAAGAAGTCGCTGGGCGAGCATGGCGACAAGCTCGAGGCCGGCGAGAAGGAAAAGATCGAGGCGGCCATCAAGGAACTGGAAGAAGTCGTCAAGGGCGAGGACAAGTCGGCCATCGAGGACAAGACCAACGCCCTGATGTCGGCCAGCCAGAAGCTGGGCGAGAAGATGTATGCCGACCAGGCGGCTGCCGCCGGCGCGGCTGGCGCAGCAGGTGGTGGTGCCGATGCAGGCGCCGGCCACCAGCAGGGTGCGCAGGCCGCCGACGACAACGTGGTCGATGCCGAAGTCAAGGAAGTGAAGAAGGGCTGAAGCTGGCGCCCATGCAAGGCTGGACAACCTCCTGAGGGGGTCCAGCCTTTTTCCGTTTTCAGACTGTCCCGATCAAAGACTCCAAGAACGCGCGACCGACCATGGCCACCAAACGCGACTACTACGAAACCCTCGGCGTTCCCAAGAACGCCAGCGATGAAGAACTCAAGAAGGCTTATCGCAAGCTGGCGATGAAGTACCACCCCGACCGCAACCACGGCGACGGGGCCAAGGAATCGGAAGCCAAGTTCAAGGAGGCCAAGGAGGCCTATGAGATGCTGTCCGACGCCCAGAAGCGCGCGGCCTACGACCAGTACGGCCACGCGGGCGTGGACCCCAACATGCGCGGCCCCGGCGCGGAAGGCTTCGGCGGCTTCGCGGAAGCCTTCGGCGACATCTTCGGCGACGTGTTCGGCGGCGCCGCCGGTGCGCGCGGGCGCGGCGGCCGCCAGGTCTTCCGCGGCAGCGACCTCAGCTACGCCATGGAGATCACGCTGGAGGAAGCGGCCGATGGCAAGGACGCGCAGATCCGCATTCCCAGCTGGGACGACTGCGGCACCTGCCACGGCTCGGGCGCCAAGCCCGGCACCAAGGCCATCACCTGCACCACCTGCCACGGGCAGGGCACGGTGCAGATGCGCCAGGGCTTCTTCAGCGTGCAGCAGACCTGCCCGCAGTGCCGCGGCACCGGCAAGATCATTCCCGAGCCCTGCACCACCTGCCATGGCCAGGGCAAGATCAAGAACAACAAGACGCTGGAAGTGAAGATCCCGGCCGGCATCGACGACGGCATGCGCATCCGCAGCACCGGCAACGGCGAGCCCGGCACCAACGGCGGTCCACCCGGCGACCTGTACATCGAGATCCGGCTGAAGAAGCACGAGATCTTCGAGCGCGACGGCGACGACCTGCACTGCGTGGTGCCGGTCAGCGTCACCACCGCCGCGCTGGGCGGCGAGATCGAGGTGCCCACGCTCAAGGGTGCGGCGGCCATCGATATTCCCGACGGCACGCAGAGCGGCAAGCAGTTCCGCCTGCGCGGCAAGGGCGTCAAGGGCGTGCGCTCCAGCTACCCGGGCGACCTGTACTGCCACGTGCGGGTCGAGACGCCGGTCAAGCTCACCGAGCACCAGCGCAAGCTGATGAAGGAACTCGACGAGTCGCTGAAGAAGGGCGGGCACAAGCACAGCCCGACCGATAAAGGCTGGTTCGACAAGGCCAAGGAGTTCTTCAGCTGAACTGAGGCCTCCCGGCTTCTCACTGCGCTTCGCTACGTGTAGTTCGCCACCTCCCGGGGAGGTGACCCCACCTGCGGCCCGGCAAAGCCGGTTCCGCGGTGCGGGGCTGGCAATAGAGCTCGGGTCTGAATGAAGTCCGATCAGTTCTCTGCGGTTGCATGTTTCGCAATCGCCGGGAAAGAATCGGGCATGAATTGCAGAAAATCCGAGACGCGCCGGACCGGGGAGCCGGCGCCAGGCGGGCGGGGGGTCGTGCTGATTGCACTCCTGGCCGCCGCGGCGGCGGCGCATGCGCAGCAGCCACCGCCCGCAGCGCTGCAGGCGCCCACCGGCGCGCCGCGCAGCTACAGCTTTGACGCAGCGCAGGAGCGCCTGGCCGCCACCTCCAGCGGCATGACCGCCGCGCGCGCCGGAGTCGATGCATCGCGAAGCTCGGCCGACGCGGTGTCGGGGCTGAACCTGCCGATCGTCTCGGTGGACGCGCAATACTTCCGCTACCAGAAGACCATCGAGATCTCGCTCGCCGCCGGCCGCAACCTGGTCGAGCAGGCCATCAACGGCTTCCTGGCCTCCTCGCCCATCGGTCAGGCGGTGGCGCCCATCGTCAGCGGGCCGGTGAACAACGCGCTGGGGCAGATCCCGGACTCGGTCTCCGGCACCATCACGGACAACATCTGGCGGCCCACGCTCACCATGCTGTGGCCGCTCTACACCGGCGGCATGTCCACCGCCACGCAGGATGCGGCCCAGGCGCAGACACGCCAGGCCGAGGCGGAGCTGACGGCGTATTCCGACACGCTGGGCCTGCAGCTGGTGGCGACCTACTTCGGCCAGCAACTGGCGGCGCAGGTGGTGGCCACCAGCCGGCAGAACCTGGACCGCTTCCAGGTGCACTACGACAACGCACTGAAGATGGAGCGCCAGGGCGTGCTGGCCAAGGCGCAGCGCCTGCAGATGGAGGTGGCGCGCAACGCCGCCGAGCGCCAGCTGCTGCGCGCGCAGAACGAGTACGAGACGGCGCAGGCGGTGCTCACCCGCCTCTTGCAGGAAAGTGGCGCGGTGCAGCCCCTGACGCCGCTCTTCGCGCAGTCGCAGCCGCTGGAGCCGGTGCAGGGCTTCATCGATTCGGGCCGCGCCAGCTCGCCGACGCTGGCGCGCCTGGCCGCCCTGCGCGACGTGAGCCGCAGCGGCGTGAAGGCGGCGCAGTCGCTGGCGCTGCCCAAGGTGTACGGCTTCGGTTCCTACAACTTCAATTCGAAGAACGCGGTGCTGCCCGATCCGGACTGGATCGTGGGCGTGGGGCTGCACTACACGCTGTTCTCCAACGTGGACCGCAAGAGCGCCGAGGGCGCGGCCCGCGCGCGCGAACAGCAGGCCGGCGCCGCCATGGACCAGGCCTGCAACGACATCGAGACCCTCATCATCCGCAGCCACCAGGGCGTGGAAACATCGCGCCGGCAGTTCATGCTGCTGAACACCAACATCGTGGCCGCCAACGAGAACGTGCGGGTGCACACCCTGGGCTTTCGCGAAGGCCAGGCCAATGCCACCGAGGTGATCGACGCCCAGGTGGCGCTGAGCGTGGCGAACACGCAGCGCGCCGCCGCGGCCTACGAGTACGACCTGGCACTGGCCCAGCTGCTGGCCGCCAGCGGACGCATGAACGAATTCGCGCAGCACGTCGCGCGGGCCGACCAGCGGATGAGCGCACCATGAGCGAACAGGCACCAGACCCCAGGCGCGATCCGCGCACCGAAGAAGAAACCGCGCGCGAGGACGAGCGCAAGCGCGGCGCGCTGCGCTGGCTGCTCGCCGCCGCGGGCCTTGCCGTGGTGGTGTTCATCGGCGTCGGCCTGTGGCTGGCCTACAAGCCGGTGCCCGACCAACTGCAGGGCATGGTCGATGCCGAGAGCTTCACCGTCGCGACCAAGGTGCCGCTGTCGCGCGTGGAAAAGCTCTTCGTCGAGGCTGGGCAGCGGGTCAAGGCCGGCCAGGAACTGGTGCTGCTCACCAGCCCCGAGCTGGATGCGCGGCGCGACCAGGCGGCCGGCGTGCTGGCCGGGGCCGAGGCGGTGCAGGCCCGCACCCTGGCCGGATCGCGTCCGGAGAACGTCGAGACGCTTCGCGCCACGTCGGGCAGCGCGCTGGCCGCGCTCCAACTGGCCGAGAAGACCTACGTGCGCATCCGCAACCTGCACGACGAGGGCGTGGTCTCGACCCAGCGCCTGGACGAAGCGCGTGCCGCCCGGGATGCCGCAGCGGGCAATGCGCGCGCCGCCGACCAGCAGTACCTGCGCGCGGTGCGCGGCGTGCCGCAGGAAGACAAGGACGCGGTGGCGGCACAGGTGGAAGTGGCCAGGGCCGGGCTGCAGGCGGTGGAAGACCTGCAGCGCGAGACCACGCTGAAGGCGCCCGTCGATGCCGAGGTCTCGCACAGCATGGTGCGCCCCGGCGAGGTGGTGGCGCTGGGCTTTCCGATCATGACGCTGGTGGCGGTGGACCATCCGTGGGTGTCGCTCAACGTGCGCGAGAACCAGTTGCACGGCCTGGCCGCCGGCCGGGAGCTCAGCGGCCGCGTGCCGGCGCTCGATGGCCGCACCCTGCGATTCAAGGTGCACACCGTCAGCGCCCAGGGCGAGTTCGCGACCTGGCGCGCGACGCGGCAGTCCACCGGCTTCGATGTGCGCAGCTTCGAGGTGCGGCTGCATCCGGCCGAGCCGGTGAAGGAGCTGCGCCCGGGCATGAGCGTGCTCTTCGACTGGCCGCAGTCATGAGCTTTGCCGCGGCGCTGCGGCGCGAGGCACGCTGGCTGGCGCGCAGCCGCTGGGACCTCGCGCTGCTCACGCTGGCGCCGCTGCTGACCCTGCTCATCCTGGGCCTGATGTTCCTGCAGAGCACCGCGCGGCTGCTGCCGATCGCGGTGGTGGACCAGGACCATTCGCCACTCTCGCGCCAACTGGTGCGCAACCTGCACGCCTCGGCCCAGGTCGAGGTGGTGGCCGAGCCCGTGCAGCTGAGCGAGGCCTGGACGCTGGCGCGACGCACCGACGTCTGGGCCGTGGTGCTGGTCCCCGAGGGCCTGCAGCGCGATGCGCTCACGGGCAAGGACGCCGCAGTGCTGATGTACCGCAACGCGGCCTTCTACTCGGTGGGCGCGCTGGCCAGCCGCGGCGTGGGCGATGCGGTGGCGGCCCTCAACACGCAGATCCGCCCGGAGCTGATGCGGGCCCACAACCTGCCGGCGGTGCGCCTGGAGGCGCCGCGCATCCAGGCCACCATCCTGTTCAACCCCCAACTGAGCTACGAGTGGTTCCTCGAGGCGCTGCTGCAGCCGGGGATCCTGCATGTGCTGCTCAGCTGCGCGGTGGTCGTGGCGCTGGGCCGCGAGCTTCATGCGGGCACGGTCGACGAGTGGGTGCACAGCGGCGGCGGCGTGCTGCCCGCGCTGGCGGCCAAGCTCACGCCCTACGTGCTGGTCTTCACGGCCTGGCAGTTCGCCGGCACGGCATGGCTGGGCGGATGGCGCGGCTGGGGCGTGCACGGCAGCCTGGGGCTGCTGATGGCGGGCCAGCTTGCGCTGTATGCCTGCTACGCGGCCATCGCCGCCTTCGTCGCCCTGCTGGTCAAGGACACCTACACCGCGCTGTCGGCCGTGGCGCTGTACGGCGGGCCCGCACTGACTTTTTCCGACGCGACCTTGCCGGTGATCGGTGCACCGCTCTTCACGCAAGTCTGGAGCCACGTGCTGCCCTTCTCCGCCTACGTGAAGCTGCAGATGGAGCAGATGTTCATGGGCTCGCCGGCTTCGGCATCGCTGCCGTGGCTGGCACTGATGGCCGGCGTGGCGCTGCTGATGTTCCTGCTGTCCGGCGCGCTGCTCCACCGCGCGAGCCGCCGGCCCATGAGCGCGAGCCCGGCATGAGCGACGTGCTGAAGGGCCTGCGCCAGACCCTGCACGCCGTGTTCACCACGCGGCCGGCGCTGATTATCCTGGTGCTGGCCGGCTTTCTCTACGGCTTCTACTACCCGGCGGCCTACCAGCACCAGGTGGCCACGCGGCTGCCGATCGCATTGGTGGACCTGGACCAGAGCCCGGCCAGCCGCAAGATCACCGAGCGGCTGCTCGCCACGCCGCAGCTTCGGCTGGTAGAGCAACTGGGTGATTTCGAAAGCGCCCGCACGCTGCTGGAGAAGCGCCAGGTCGACGGCCTGGTGCTCATCCCCGCCAATTTCGAACGAGGCGTGCTCTCGGGCACGCGGCCCGACGCGGTGGCCTTCTACCTGAACGGCGCCTACATCGTGCGCGTGAGCGCCATCGGCGAGGGCCTGCAGGCCGCGCTGCAGGACGCGGTGGCACAGGCGCTGGAAGCGCCGGCACGCGCCTTGGGCATCCGCAAGCTCACGCCTGTGCAACTGATCGTGCATCCGCTCTTCAACACGCGTGAAGGCTACGGCAGCTACGTGGTCCCGGGGGTGGCGGTGGTGATCGTGCACCAGACGCTTTTCATGGGCATCGTGCTGCTGATGGGCGAACGACGGCGGCTGGGACAGCGCTTCGCCAGCGCGGGCGAGCTGCTGGGCAGCGGCCTGGCCTTCGTGCTGATCGGCCTGATGACCGCCCTCTTCTACTTCGGCTTCGTGTTCTGGTTCCAGGACTATCCGCGCGCCGGCGGCTTCGGCGCCATGCTGCTCGGCGCGCTGCTCTTCGTCGCGGCCACCGTCGCCTTCGCGCTCTTCATCGGCAGCTTCTTCGATCGCGGAGAGCGCTCGGCGCAGTTCCTCGCCGCCTCGTCCGCCCTGGTCTTCTTCCTCAGCGGCGTGCCCTGGCCGTTCGCCGCCATGCCCGCACCGCTGGCCGCGCTGGCGCAACTGCTGCCCTCCACGTCCGGCGTGCAGGCACTGGTGAAGATCAACCAGATGGATGCGCAGCTGCGCGACGTGCTGCCCGAGCTGGGCACGCTGGCCGCCCTGCTCGCCGTCTACGGCGCGCTTGCGTTGCGGCGCTACCTGAAAAGACCGGCGGTGCGCGCGCCGGCTTCGCCCTGAGCCAGCCCGAAGCCGGCGCCGACGGTGAGCGGGGCGCAATGGGTGTCGGGCGCCGACGCCGGCATCACCGCCTCGAAGCCCACCTGCGTGCGCATCACGCGGGTGCGGGCACCGGACATGAGTTCGACGAAGCGCCTGGCCTGCTCCGGCTGCGCCGCATTCGCACTGACCGCGGCGCTGTAGACCATGGCCAGCTCGAACTGCTGCGGCAGCGCGCCCAACAGGCTGATGCCCGGCGTGTAGCGGATCTGCGTGGCCTGCGCGCAGCCGATGGCGCCCGGGCTGGGGTCGGCCGCCAGTTCGCGCATCGCGTCCGTGCCATTGGGCAGGCAGCGCAGGCGCGGGGCGATCAGGTCGGTGATGCCCAGTTCGCGTAGCACCGAGCCGAAATGGGCGCCGGCGGTCGATCGCTGGATGTCGGGGCAGTAGATGACGCTCGCAGCCAGCAGCGTGGCCTTGAGGGACTCGGGCGTGGACACGTCGGGCCGGGGCGATTCGCCGCGCATGGCCAGCGCGGTCCGCACGCGCCCGAGCATGCCTTCGGAGCCCGGCATCAGCCGGCCCGTCGCCTCCAGCTCGGCCACCAGCGGCGCGGTGACGATCAGCACGTCGCAGGGGTCGCCGGCCAGGAAGGCGTCGCGAAGGACGCCGACCGCGCCGAAGGTGCTGTGGATGCGAGCCCCGGTGAACTCGAGGAAGACGCCCTGCAAGGCCTTCACCAGGCCCTGCGCCGCGCCGGCGCAAAGGACGTTCATGGGATGGCCCGCGCGATGTCTCGCTGCGCACGGCCGGTGCTTGTCCAGGGGTCCAGGATCATGTCTCCATCCACGGGCATGTCAGGCTCCATCTTTTTATTGGTTCTATTTGGTATCAATGAATACCAAATACCAAACCAATATAGCCCGGGCGAACGGACAGGTCAACGGCGGCGGCCGCAGGTGCCGGCCGGCGCCGCGCGATCTGCGAAAGCTCAGTAGCCCAGCAGGTTCTGGCGCACGTGCGTCAGGTGCTCCAGGCACAGCGCCGCCGCGCGGGCCCCATCACGGTCGCGCAGGGCGGCCACCAGGGCACGGTGCTCCAGCTCGTAGCGGGCGCGCCGTTCCGGCGTCGCGGTGCGGCGCTTGAGCGTGCCCCACTCGCTCTGCGCGCGCACCTCGTTCATGCGCTGGAACACGGTGGCGATGAAGGTGTTGTGCGCGGCATCGGCAATGGCCTCGTGCAGCTTGCCGTCCCACAGCTCGAAGTCCTCGATGGAGGTGGCGGTCTCGCCCTTCTCGCAGCATTCATCCATGCGCTCGAAGTCGGCGGCCGTGGCATTGCCCACGACCATGGCGACGATGGCGGGCTCCAGCACCATCCGGGCGCTCATCAGCTCGGCCGGGCTGGTGGCCAGCGGCGAGGCACTGCTGGCGATCTGCGCCAGCGCCACGCCCACTTCCTCGCTGACATAAGTGCCGCTGCCGACGGTCTGGGTGATCAGCCCCTTGCCCTTGAGGTCGGCCAGCACCCGGCGCACCGTGGAGCGGCTCAGGCCGTACTGCTCGCTCAGCTCGCGTTCGGTCGGCAGGCGGTGGCCGGCGCGCCAGGTGCGTGCCTGCAGGTTCTCGAGGAGGTTCTGCCTCAGGGTCAGGGCGCTGTGCACTTTTGGTTGACTCGCTGCTGGACTGGGAGAGTGTCGCGAAACGAACGCGACGGCTTTGGGCGCCCGATTTTATTGCCCATTTGGTAGCGCATTGGTAGCATTTGTGCCAAACAGGAGACCCATCTTGCGCATCGCCACCTTCCAGTACCAGGGCCGGCGTCAGGTCGGCATCGTCTCGGACGACCTGCAGAGCGTGACGCCCTTCCAGTGGACCGAGGCGCGCGCCAGACGGGGAGCGCAAGCCCTGATCGAGGACCATGTGCACGGCCACGACAGCCTGGCCCTGAGCAGCGCGCCGGTGCCCATGGACCAGTTGCGGCTGGAAGCGCCGCTGCCCCTGCCGCGGCGCAACGTCTTCTGCGTGGGCCGCAACTACCACGCGCATGCCAAGGAGCTGGCCACCTCGGTCTTCAAGGACAACACGCCCAAGGCAGATGCCTGGCCGATCGTGTTCACCAAGGTGCCCGAGTCGGTCACCGGTCCGCACGACGACGTGCAGCTGCCGGGCGCCCACATCTCGGCACAGATCGATTACGAGGCGGAACTGGCAGTGGTCATCGGCAAGGGCGGGCGCAACATCGCGCGCGCCGACGCCATGTCGCACGTGTTCGGCTACACCATCATCGACGACGTGACGGCACGCGACGTGCAGATGCGCCACCAGCAGTGGGACCTGGGCAAGAGCTTCGACACCTTCTGCCCCATGGGGCCCTGGATCGTCACTGCCGACCAGCTGGACGGCACCGACACGCGGGTGCGCTGCTGGGTCAATGGCGAGCTGCGCCAGGACGCGCAGACCACCGACCTGATCTTCGACATCCCGACGCTGATCGAGACCTGCTCGCGCGGCATCACGCTGCACCCGGGCGACGTCATCGCCACCGGCACAGCGGCCGGCGTGGGCCAGGGCTTCACGCCGCCGCGCTACCTGAAGGCAGGCGACGTGGTGCGCATCGAGATCGACGGACTCGGGGCGATCGAGAACCGCTTCGTCGACTGAGCGGCCAGCCAGCACCTTCGCCCGAAACAACGGAGACCGATCCATGTCCTGCCACCGACGCAGCCTGCTGCGCCATGCCGCACTCCTCATCGCCGTGGCCACCGGCGCTGCCTGGGCACCCGCAGCCTTCGCCCAGGGCGCCTGGCCCACCAGGCCGATCACCATGGTCGTGCCCTTCCCGCCCGGGGGCGTGGCCGACACGGTGGCCCGGCCGGTGGCCGAATCGCTTTCGCGCGAGCTCAAGCAGACCGTGGTGGTGGAGAACCGTGCCGGCGCCGGGGGCGCGGTAGGCATCGGGGCGGTGGCGCGCGCACCGGCCGACGGCTACACGGTGCTGCTGTCGCTGTCGTCGATCTCCATCCTGCCGGAGGCCGACGTCATCCTGGAGCGCAAGCCGGCCTACCAGATGAACCAGTTCAAGCCGATCGCCCGCTTCACCGCCGACCCGACGGTGCTCGTGGTGCGTGCGGACGCACCATGGAAGAGCATGGCCGACTTCCTCGCGGACGTGAAAGCCAGGCCCGGCACCTTCAACTACGGCAGCTCCGGCAACTACGGCACCATGCACGTGCCCATGGAGATGCTGAAGAACGAAGCGGGCTTCCGCATGACGCACATTCCCTACACCGGCGCGGGCCCGGCCATCGTGGCCCTGCTGGCCGGGCAGGTGGATGCGCTGGCAACCGGCCCCTCCACCGTGGCGCAGCAGATCAAGGCCGGCAGGCTGCGCGCCCTGGCGCACTGGGGCGAGCAGCCACTGGCTTCGCTGCCCGACGTGCCCAGCCTCACGCAGTTGGGCCATCCGGTGAAGTTCGCTCAGTGGTCGGGCCTGTTCGTGCCAGCGGGCACGCCCGACGAAGTGGTCAACCGGCTGCGCGCTGCGGCTGCCAAGGCGGCCGTGGACCCGATGGTCGTGCAGGTCATCGAGAAGGCCGGAAGCCCCATCGCCTACCTCGATTCCGCGGATTTCCAGGCCTATTGGGACCAGGATGCCCGCAGCATGACAAGTGCAGTCAAGAGAATCGGCAAAGTCGAGTAATCGGCTGACAGACAAGAAAAAAGGCAGCCCTTGGGCTGCCTTTGTTTTTGCGCATTGCACAACGGCCAATGCACGCAGTCCTCCACTTTAATTCCAAATGAAACAGTTGAGGAAATAGTTTTCTTCTCAGTTTCGTTTATTACCTATAGATTGTGGAAATGAGCCTCTCTGCCCTCTGGACCGAGTGGCATCGCACCATTGAGGCAAACCCTGTTTTTCCGATCCGACAGCATGGTTTCTTGTCGTTCCGCACAGTTGTTCACGTTGTATCGATATGTCTGTCATCGGCGGCAAATGCTGCCGCGTTCAGTGAGGAACTTTTGCGCCTGAACCACGTTCTGAATTTGAAAAACAATTCCCTCGTTTCGTTTTGTTGATTACGATGCAGAACAGGATTGGGCCTAAAGAGAGGGATTTTCCGAAGGCATGCAAACGACGCTGAGCACATTTCTTGCGGAAGCAGTGGCGGCGTGCAGCGCGGAAGGTCCGGGCAGCGCCCACCCTTGATCGTCGTTGGAGGTGTGAACATGGATGTCATCAGCAACTTCGCAGCCCGTTACGAACGGACTCGGGAAGAGGTTCTTTCACTCCAGGAATACCTGGAAGCCTGCAAACGGGACGCCAGCGCGTACGCCACGGCTGCCGAGCGAATGCTGCAGGCCATCGGCGAGCCGGAGCTGGTCGACACCCGCAACGACCCGCGGCTGTCCCGGATCTTCTCCAACAAGGTCATCAAGATCTACCCGGCCTTCAAGGAGTTCTACGGCATGGAGGACGCCATCGAGCAGGTGGTCTCCTACTTCCGCCACGCGGCGCAGGGCCTCGAAGAGAAGAAGCAGATCCTCTACCTGCTGGGCCCGGTGGGCGGTGGCAAGAGCTCGATCGCCGAGCGCCTCAAGCAGCTCATGGAGCACGTGCCCTTCTATTCGCTGAAGGATTCGCCGGTCAACGAGTCGCCGCTGGGCCTGTTCAACGCCGACGAAGACGGCGAAATCCTCGAGAAGGAATACGGCATTCCGCGCCGCTACCTGCAGCGCATCCTCTCGCCCTGGGCCGTGAAGCGGCTGGAAGAGTATGGCGGGGACATCCGCCAGTTCCAGATCGTCAAGCGCTTTCCCTCGGTGCTGCGCCAGGTGGCGGTGGCCAAGACCGAGCCGGGCGACGAGAACAACCAGGACATCTCCTCGCTGGTCGGCAAGATCGACATCCGCAAGCTCGAGACCTATGCGCAGAGCGACCCGGACGCCTATGCCTACTCCGGCGGCTTGTGCCTGGCCAACCAGGGCCTGCTCGAGTTCGTGGAAATGTTCAAGGCGCCCATCAAGGTGCTGCACCCGCTGCTGACGGCCACGCAGGAAGGCAACTACAAGGGCACCGAGGGCTTCGGCGCCATTCCCTTCGACGGCATCGTGCTCGCGCACAGCAACGAGAGCGAGTGGAAGGCCTTCCGCAACAACAAGAACAACGAAGCCTTCCTGGACCGCATCTACATCGTGAAGGTGCCCTACTGCCTGCGGGTGTCCGAAGAGATCAAGATCTACGAGAAGCTGGTGCGCAACTCCTCGCTGGCGCATGCGCCCTGCGCGCCCGGAACCCTGCGCATGATGTCGCAGTTCTCGGTGCTCACGCGCCTGAAGGAGCCCGAGAACTCCAGCATCTTCAGCAAGATGCTGGTGTACGACGGTGACAACCTCAAGGACACCGACCCCAAGGCCAAGTCCATCCAGGAATACCGCGACTACGCCGGCGTGGACGAAGGCATGGCGGGCATCTCCACGCGCTTCGCCTTCAAGATCATCTCGAAGGTGTTCAACTTCGACAGCACGGAAGTCGCCGCCAACCCGGTGCACCTCATGTACGTGCTGGAGCAGCAGATCGAGCGCGAGCAGTTCCCGCCCGAGACCGAGCAGAAGTACCTCAGCTACATCAAGGAGCTGATCGCGCCGCGCTATGCCGAGTTCATCGGCAAGGAGATCCAGACCGCCTACCTGGAGAGCTACTCCGAGTACGGCCAGAACATCTTCGACCGCTACGTCACCTACGCCGACTACTGGATCCAGGACCAGGAGTACCGCGACCCCGACACCGGCGAAGTCTTCGACCGCGGCTCCCTCAACACCGAGCTCGAGAAGATCGAGAAGCCCGCGGGCATCAGCAACCCCAAGGACTTCCGCAACGAGATCGTCAACTTCGTGCTGCGTGCGCGGGCCGGCAACGCGGGCAAGAACCCGCTGTGGACCAGCTACGAGAAGCTGCGCACGGTCATCGAGAAGAAGATGTTCTCGAACACCGAGGAGCTGCTGCCCGTCATCAGCTTCAACGCCAAGAGCAGTGCGGACGAGATGAAGAAGCACGAAGACTTCGTCAACCGCATGGTCAAGAAGGGCTATACCGCCAAGCAGGTGCGCCTGTTGTGCGAGTGGTACCTGCGCGTTCGCAAGAGTTCGTGAAGAATGGGGGCGACGCGCCTTGCGCGCGCCGCCCTTGAGGAGAAGAGTCCTTGTCCGTGCTGCAGCAGATCATCGACCGCCGGTTGTCCGGGAAGAACAAGTCGATCGGCAATCGGGAGCGCTTCCTTCGTCGTTATCGGGAGCAGATCGGCGAGGCGGTCAAGCGCGCTGTCAGCGGCCGCGGCATCCGCGACCTCGAGCAGGGCGAGGACGTCATCCTCCCGCGCCATGACGTGTCCGAGCCGGTGTTCGGCCACGGCGACGGCGGCAACCGCGAATACGTGCACCCCGGCAACCGCGAGTACATCAAGGGCGACCGCATCGAGCGACCCCAGAGCGGCGGCGGCGGTAGCGGCGGCTCGCAGGCGGCCGACAGCGGCGAGGGCGAGGACGACTTCGTCTTCCGCCTGACCAAGGAAGAATTCATGCGGGTCTTCTTCGAGGACCTGGCCCTGCCGCACCTCGTGCGCACGCAGCTGGCCGAGGTGCCCGAGTGGAAGAGCCACCGCGCCGGCTTCGTCACCGACGGCATGCCCAGCAACCTGCACGTGGTGCGCTCCATGCGCGGCGCGCTGTCGCGGCGCATCGCGCTGGGTGGCGAGCCCCGGCGCGAGCTGCGTGCGCTGGAAGAACTCCTGCTCAAGCTCAAGCGCAATCCGCGCGCGCTGGAAGACGAACTCATCATCCGCGAGATCAAGGAAACCGAGCTGAAGATCGAGGAGATGAAGAAGGGCGCCAAGCGCATCCCCTTCCTCGACCCCATCGACCTGCGCTACCGCAACCGCGTGCGCATCCCGGTGCCCTCGGCGAAGGCGGTGATGTTCTGCCTGATGGACGTGTCGGGCTCCATGGACGAGGCGCGCAAGGACATGTCCAAGCGCTTCTTCATGCTGCTGTACCTCTTCCTCACGCGGCACTACGACAAGATCGAGCTGGTCTTCATCCGCCACCACACGCAGGCCACCGAGGTGACCGAAGACGAGTTCTTCCACACCACCGAGACCGGCGGCACCGTGGTGTCCAGCGCGCTCAAGCTCATGCACGAAATCGTGCGCGCCCGCTACCCGAGCAACGAGTGGAACATCTACGGTGCGCAGGCCAGCGACGGCGACAACTGGCACCAGGACAGCGGCCAGTGCCGCAAGATCCTCGACGACCAGCTTCTGCCCCTGGTGCGCTACTACGCCTACGTGCAGGTGGCCGACGCCGAGCAGAACCTGTGGGAGGAATACGCGCAACTGGCCGAGTCCCACAAGAACTTCGCCATGCGCAAGGTATCGGACGCGCAGGACATCTACCCGGTGTTCCGCGACCTGTTCAAGAAAGAGGGAGCGCCCACATGAGCACCGTCGACCTGGAAATGCCCAAGACCAAGGCGCGCGAGCCGCTGCCCAGCCCTTCGGACTGGACCTTCGAGCTCATCGAGCAATACCACGGCGAGATCGCCCGGGTGGCGCGCGGCTACAAGCTCGACACCTACGCCAACCAGCTGGAGATCATCACGGCAGAGCAGATGATGGACGCCTATGCCTCGGTGGGCATGCCGGTCATCTACCGCCACTGGTCCTACGGCAAGCAGTTCATCTCCACCGAGAAGAACTACCGCCGCGGCCACATGGGACTGGCCTACGAGATCGTCATCAATTCCGATCCCTGCATCTCCTACCTCATGGAAGAGAACACCATGGCGATGCAGGCCCTGGTGATCGCGCACGCGGCCTACGGCCACAACAGCTTCTTCAAGGGCAACTACCTCTTCAAGATGTGGACGGATGCCTCGTCCATCATCGACTACCTGGTCTATGCGCGCGCCTACATCGCCGAGTGCGAGGAAAAGCATGGGCTGGCGGCGGTCGAAGACCTGCTCGATTCCTGCCATGCGCTGATGAACCACGGCGTGGACCGCTACCGCCGGCCGCAGAAGCTGTCGCTGGCGCAGGAGCAGACCCGCCGCGAGGACCGCGAGCATTACCTGCAGCAGCAGGTGAACGACCTGTGGCGCACCTTGCCCCGAAAGGCCGGCGGCGACGCGGCCGAGGAGGTCTCCCGCCGCTTCCCCGCCGAGCCGCAGGAGAACCTGCTGTACTTCATCGAGAAGAACGCGCCCCTGCTGGAGCCCTGGCAGCGCGAGGTGGTGCGCATCGTGCGCAAGGTGGCGCAGTACTTCTACCCGCAGCGCCAGACGCAGGTGATGAACGAGGGCTGGGCCACCTTCTGGCACTACACCCTGCTCAACACCATGTACGACGAGGGCCTGCTGGCCGACGGCTTCATGATCGAGTGGCTGCAGTCGCACACCAACGTGGTGTTCCAGCCGCCCATCGGCCACCGCGCCTACAGCGGCATCAACCCCTATGCGCTGGGCTTCGCGATGTACACCGACCTGCGGCGCATCTGCGAGAAGCCCACCGAGGAAGACAAGCGCTGGTTCCCCGACATGGCCGGCACCAACTGGCAGACCTCGCTGGACTACGCCATGCGCAACTTCAAGGACGAGAGCTTCATCGGCCAGTTCCTCTCGCCCAAGCTGATGCGCGATTTCCGCCTGTTCGCCGTGCGCGACAACGAGGACGACCCCGAACTGGAGGTGTCCGCCATCCACGACGACAGCGGCTACCGGCAGCTGCGCGAATCACTGTCGCGCCAGTACGACCTGAACCACCGCGAGCCCAACATCCAGGTCTGGAGCGTGAACCTGCGCGGCGACCGCTCACTGACGCTGCGCCACACGCAGCACAACGACCGCCCCCTGAACAAGGAGGCCAACGAAGTGCTCAAGCACGTGGCCCGCCTCTGGGGCTTCGACGTCCACCTGGAAAGCGTGGACGGCCGCGGGCATGTCACCCGCTACAAGGCAGTCGCCTCGGGCAGCTGAGCCTTTCGCCTTGCTCAGTCGGCGCTGGTCACGCGCACCAGCGCCTCGATGGCGAGCGCATAGCCCTTCACGCCCAGGCCGACAATGATGCCGCGCGCCGCAGGCGAGATGTACGAGTGGTGGCGAAAGGATTCGCGCGCATGCACGTTGGAGATGTGCAGCTCGATGAGCGTCACGCTGGCGCCCTTGATGGCGTCGTGCAGCGCGATCGAGGTGTGGGTATAAGCGCCCGGGTTCATCACCACGCCCAGCATTCGGCCCGCGGCGATCTCGCGGCCGGCCTCGTGGATCCAGTCGATCAGCTGGCCTTCGTGGTTGGATTGGCGGCAGTCCACTTCCACGCCCAGCTTCTGCCCGGCCTCGCGGCACATTTCCTCGACGTCGGCCAGGGTTTCGTGGCCATAGGTGGCAGGCTCGCGCGTGCCGAGCAGGTTGAGATTGGGGCCGTTGAGAACGAGGATCTTCTTCATGATGGGCGAGTGCCGCGAAGGCAGGTGGAGTTCTGGTGCGGCTAGTACTGTAGCTGTGCCACGGCCCGCAGTTCCTCGGGGGTGGTGCTGCCGAAGCCGAAGAACTCGAGGTAGGCGGGAATCATCTCGAACAGCATGTCGGTACCCACCTGAACCATGCAGCCCTTGTCCTTGGCGGCGCGCAGCAGCGGCGTGTATTCGGACTTCATCACCACCTCGCCCACCAGCGCCTGCGGCGAGATCTTCGAGATGTCGAAGGGAAGCGGGTCGCCTTCCTTCATGCCCAGGGGCGTGGCGTTGACCACCACGTCGAAGCCAGCCGGGTCCTTCGAGCCGGTGCCCACCTTCAGCTGCGGGTAATGGCTGCGCAGGCGCGAGGCCAGCGCATCCGCCGATTCCAGGTTCAGGTCGAACAGCGCCAGCTCGGCCACGCCGGCCGCCGCCAGAGAGGCCGCGATGGCAGAGCCCACCCCGCCCGTGCCGGAGACCAGCACGCGCGTGCCCTTGAGCGCACGCCCCTTGCGCTCCACGCCGCGCACGAAGCCGGCGCCATCGAACTGGTCGCCCAGCAGAGTGCCGTCAGGCCGCACGAGGATGGCGTTGCAGGCACCGGCGATGCGCGCGGTGGTGGTCACTTCGTCCACCAGGCCCATGGTCGTGACCTTGTGCGGCATGGTCACCAACGCGCCGCGCAGGTTGGTGAGCCGCGCCAGCGACTTGAGCACCTCGGGGTAGTCTGCAGGTTTCACGCCCATGGGCATCACGACGGCGTCGATGCCGTGGCGCTCGAACCACGGGTTGTAGATCATCGGCGCCTTGAAGGATTCGGTGGGGTAGCCCAGATGGGCGATGAGAGTGGTCTTTCCGCTGATCATGGGGGTGCGCTCTGCTGAGGGTGCTTCGGAAGAGGAGATGCCTCACTGTACGAAGCCGACCCGCCACCTGCCAAGGTTCAGGGACGGGTGCCGTACACCAAGCGCACCGAGCTGATCGATGATCGATCCTTTTGCGGGTTCGCCCTTCGGACCCCCGCGACGGTGCTCAGTTGGCGAGCGTCGGATTGCGCTTTTCTTCGATCAAGCGCTGCTGGGCCAGCACCGGCTGGCATTCCTTGCGCTGTCGGTTCGCCGCCTGTTCGCACTGGTCCACCCTGCAGCGGGACGCGGCGATGAAGTTCAGGCGGTCGCAGCGGCCGAACAAGGCCTCGGCCTGCTCCAACTTGCCGGTGATGGTGGGGAGCGTGCTGGCGGGAGCCGACGCTGCCTGCACGGCCGCCACCGCAGGGCGCGCCACCGGCGTCGCCGCGGCCATTGCCGGCGGTGCAGCGGCGGGCTTCAGGGGCTGGAGCCGTCCTGCCGGCAAGTTGTCCGCGACGATGGATTCGCCAGGTGCCAGCGCCTCCGCCGCAGTGGGTGCCCTTTCCGGTGGCATCACCACGGCCGGGACGGCGGACGCCGGTGCTTCCACCGAACCCGACGCCTGTCGATGCGGCGTCGTCGTGATCTCGGCGGCCTGCACCGCGGCGCCGCCCTCCCCCCTGCCGCCGCCCAGGTCCTCGCCCACAGCAAGAACGCCGACAGCTCCCACCACCAGCAGGGCCAGGAGGGCCGCGCCGATGGCCTTGCCGCGGCCCTTGCGACGCGACCCGGGCGGCCAGTCGCCGGGCATGGTCGGCAGCTTGATCGGCGGCATCAGTGGCGACGGTGGTCCTGCAGAAGCAAAGGCAGCCAATGCCGAGGGCATTTCATCCTCTGGCGGTTCCGACGGCGCAGCGGGCATCTGCCTGGTGCGCGCGAAGCCGGTGGGCAGGGGCTCGATGCACTCGATGCAGAACTTCGCGATCGACCGGTTCTCCGTACCGCAGGCCGGGCAGACGATGGCCATCAGGGCTTGCCGTTGCCCGTGAGGAGCACGCCGCCCTGCGCGGCAACCAGGTTCTGCTGCGTGGCCAGCAGAAGCACGGCCTGGTGCGCCGTGCGGCCTGCGTTCTTCGTGTGCGCGATGACTGCCTGCCACTCGGCGCTGAGCACCTCGCGCGAGGACTCGGTGGGCTGGCGAAGCAGCGTCTGCGCCACGTCCACCAGCGCCGATGCGGCGGCCAGGCACAGGCTGGTGGCCTCGTGCGCCGGCGTGCCGGCAGGCACGCCCCAGCCCAGGACCGCGTCACGCTTGCCCATCACCTGTTCGATGGCGATGAGGGCACGCTCGAGCATGGCACGGTCGGACAGGGTATTCATCGGCAAAGTCAACAAGCGAGGCGGTCTGCGGGAAGCAGAGCATCCTGCCATCACTGGTCGCCAATCTTATGTGCAATCAGACACGTTTGGAAACTAAAGTTGTGCATCGCTAGCAACCTGGCGCCGCCGGGCCATTGGAGCGGGCCGTCGCAAGAAGCCACCCTGGCGCCGTATAGTGCCCGCCACATTCATCAACCTTTGAATCCACCGTCATGAAGACTCGCGCCGCCGTCGCCTGGAAATCCGCCGCCCCCCTGACCATCGAGACCGTCGACCTGGAGGGCCCGCGCGAGGGCGAAGTGCTGGTGGAAGTGAAGGCCACCGGCATCTGCCACACCGACTACTACACCCTCTCGGGCGCCGACCCCGAAGGCATCTTCCCGGCGATCCTGGGCCACGAGGGCGCCGGCATCGTCGTGGACGTGGGCCCGGGCGTGACCACGCTCAAGAAGGGCGACCACGTCATTCCGCTCTACACGCCCGAGTGCCGCACCTGCAAGTTCTGCCTCTCGCGCAAGACCAACCTGTGCCAGAAGATCCGCGGCACGCAGGGCAAGGGCCTCATGCCCGACGGCAGCAGTCGCTTCAGCATCGACGGCAAGCCCATCTTCCACTACATGGGCACGTCCACCTTCAGCAACTACACGGTGGCGCCGGAGATCTCGCTGGCCAAGATCCGCGAGGACGCGCCCTTCGACAAGGTCTGCTACATCGGCTGCGGCGTGACCACCGGCATCGGCGCCGTGATCTTCACGGCCAAGGTGGAGGCCGGCGCCAACGTGGTGGTGTTCGGCCTGGGCGGCATCGGCCTGAACGTGATCCAGGGCGCGAAGATGGTGGGCGCCGACAAGATCATCGGCGTCGACCTGAACCCGGCGCGCGAGGCCATGGCCCGCAAGTTCGGCATGACGCACTTCATCAACCCCAAGGACGTGCCCAACGTGGTCGATGCCATCGTGCAGCTGACCGACGGCGGTGCCGACTACAGCTTCGAGTGCATCGGCAACACGCAGGTGATGCGCCAGGCGCTGGAATGCACGCACAAGGGCTGGGGCCGCAGCATCATCATCGGCGTGGCCGAGGCCGGCGCCGAGATCAGCACCCGCCCCTTCCAGCTGGTGACCGGCCGCAAGTGGGAAGGCTCGGCCTTCGGCGGCGCGCGCGGCCGCACCGACGTGCCCAGGATCGTCGACTGGTACATGGAAAACAAGATCAACATCGACGACCTGATCACCCACACCATGCCGCTGGAGAAGATCAACGAGGGCTTCGACCTGATGAAGCGCGGCGAGTCGATCCGCGGCGTGGTCATCTACTGACATGCAAGCCACGCATCGCATCCAGGCCGGCGTGCTCGAGGTGGCCTATCACGAGGCCGGGCCGGCGGACGGCCCGCCGGTGGTGCTGATGCATGGCTTTCCCTACGACATCCACGCCTATGCCGAGGTGGCGCCGCTGCTGGCGGCCCAGGGCTGCCGCGTCATCGTGCCCTTCATGCGCGGCTACGGCGGCACCCGCTTCCTCGACGACGCGACGCCGCGCTCGGGCGAGCAGGCGGCCTTCGGCGCCGACCTGCTGGCCCTGCTGGACGCGCTGGAGATCGACAAGGCGGTGCTGGCCGGCTACGACTGGGGCGGCCGCGCCTGCTGCGTGGTGGCGGCGATGTGGCCGCAGCGATGCGCGGGGCTGGTCTCCTACAACAGCTACAACATCCAGAACATCGCGCGGGCCATGGAGCCGGACACGCCGGAGAACGAGCGGCGCCTCTGGTACCAGTACTACTTCCACAGCGAGCGCGGCCGCGCGGCGCTGGAGAAGGACCGGCGCGCGGTCGCGCGGCTGCTGTGGCAGCTGTGGTCCACCAGCTGGCGCTTCGACGAGGCCACATTCCAGCGCAGCGCCGCGGCCTTCGACCACCCGGACTTCGTCGAGGTAGTGATCCACTCCTACCGGCATCGTTTCGGCCTGGTCCCTGGCGACCCGGCCTATGCCGAGATCGAAGCTTGCCTGGTACGGCAGCCGACCATCGGCGTGCCCACCATTACCTTCGACGGCGAGGACGATGGCGTGCGGCTGCCCGCCGACGCCTCGCAGCACGCCGCGAAATTCACCGGCCCGCGCTCGCATCGGATCGTGCCGGGCGCCGGCCACAACCTGCCGCAGGAAAAGCCGCAGCTCTTCGCCGACGCGGTGATGGAGCTGGTGGCCGGACGATCCGCATGAGCTTCCAGAACTTCAAGACCCTCTCTTCCCACCGCTGCTTCGGCGGCACGGTGAGCTTCCACGAGCACGACTCGCGCGAGATCGGCCTGCCGATGCGCTTCTCGGTGTTCATGCCGCCGCAGGCCGACGCCGGCCAGCCGGTGCCGGCCTTGCTCTACCTCGCAGGCCTGACCTGCACCGAAGAGACCTTCATGGTCAAGGCGGGCGCCCAGCGCCTGGCGGCCGAGCTGGGCCTGGCGCTGATCGCCCCGGACACCAGCCCGCGCGGCCCGGCCGTGGAGAGCCTGCCCGGCGCCAAGGACAGCTGGGACTTCGGCATTGGCGCCGGCTTCTACCTCGACGCCACCGAGGCGCCCTGGGCCGCGCACTGGCGCATGGAAAGCTGGATCGTCGGCGAGCTGCTGCCCGGCCTGGTGCAGCAGTTCAGCCTGGACGAGAAGCGCCTGGGCATCTTCGGCCACTCGATGGGCGGCCACGGCGCCCTCACCCTCGCGCTGCGGCACCCCGGCCGCTTCCGCTCGGTGTCGGCCCTGGCGCCGATCTGCGCGCCCAGCCAGTGCCCCTGGGGCGTCAAGGCCTTCACCAACTACCTGGGCGCCGACCCTGCGAACTGGCTGCCGCACGACGCCAGCGCCCTGATGCAGTCGCAGACCGCTGCGCCCTACCCTGGCGGCATCCTGGTCGACCAGGGCCTGGCCGACCAGTTCCTTGCCGCGCAGTTGCACCCCGATCGGTTGGAGGCCGCCTGCCGCGCCGTCGGCCAGCCGCTGACGCTGCGCCGCCACGAGGGCTACGACCACGGCTACTACTTCATCCAGAGCTTCATGGCCGACCACCTGGCCCACCATGCGCGCGAGCTCGCGCGCCAAACGTAAAAGAATGAACCCAGGCGCGGCCTCGCGCCTCTGAGAGCGCACGCCGACCCAGATTCGGGCAACATTTCGCGCTTTGCGCTGAAACCGTTTACAAAGAAAAGTAAAGCTGACCCCGGCACCCGGCTTGCTTGCCTCGAGACTCCCTATGATGGCGCGCTCTCACCGAAGGTAACATTTCGTGTCAATGGTTCAGCTGGCGCTGAAGCGCCCGTACACCTTCATCGTCATGGCGATGCTGATCGTCCTGGCGACGCCCTTCGTGCTGATGCGGATGGCGACGGACATCTTCCCGGAAATCAACATTCCGGTGATCAGCATCATCTGGAACTACGGCGGCCTGCCGGCCCAGGAGATGGGGCAGCGCATCTCCGGCCAGTCCGAGCGGGGCCTGACCACCACGGTGAGCGACATCGAGCACATCGAGTCGCAGTCGCTGGCGGGCATCAGCATCATCAAGGTCTTCTTCCAGCCCAATGCGAATATCGAGACGGCGCTGGCGCAGGTGGTGGCCTCCATGCAGACGCAGGTGCGCCAACTGCCGCCGGGCATCACGCCGCCGCTGGTCATCAAGTACTCGGCATCGAGCATCCCGGTGGTGCAGCTGGCGCTGTCCAGCCCGACGCGGGCGGAGAACTCGCTCTTCGACGCGGCGGTGAACCAGCTGCGGCCGCAGCTCATCACGGTGCCTGGCGCGGCGGTGCCCTTTCCCTACGGCGGCAAGAACCGGCTGATCTCGGTGGACCTGGACGTGCAGGCGCTGCAGGCGCGCGGCCTGTCGCCGGCGGAGGTGGTCAACGCCATCAACGCGCAGAACCTGATCCTGCCCTCGGGCACGGCCAAGCTGGGCGCGCTGGAATACAACGTGCGCATGAACGGCTCGCCCGACGAGCTGGCCGGCCTGAACGACCTGCCGGTGCGCACGGTGAACGGCGCCACCGTCTACCTGCGCGACGTGGCCTACGTGCGCGACGGCTTCTCGCCGCAGACCAACATCGTGCGCCAGGACGGCGTGCGCGGCGTGCTGATCTCGGTGCTGAAGAACGGCGGCGCCTCGACGCTGGACATCGTCTCCAACATCCTCGATCTGCTGCCGCGCGCGGCGCAGTCGATGCCGCCGGACATCAAGATCACGCCGCTGTTCGACCAGTCGCTGTTCGTGAAGGCCGCCGTGAAGGGCGTGGTGCTCGAAGCCATCCTCGCCGCCGCGCTTACCGCGGCGATGGTGCTGCTCTTCCTTGGCAATTGGCGCAGCACGCTGATCATCGGCCTGACCATCCCGTTGTCGATCCTGGCCTCGGTGCTGGCGCTTTACTCGCTGGGCGAGACGCTCAACCTCATGACGCTGGGCGGGCTGGCGCTCTCGGTGGGCATATTGGTGGACCAGGCCATCGTGACCATCGAGAACATCGAGCGGCACCTGCACATGGGCACGCCGCTGGAAGAAGCCATCCTGGTGGGCGCGGGCGAGATCGGGCCGGCCGCCTTCGTCTCCACGCTGTGCATCTGCATCGTGTTCGTGCCCATGCTCTTCCTCTCGGGCGTGGCGCGCTTCCTCTTCGTGCCCATGGCCGAGGCGGTGATCTTCGCGATGCTGGCCTCCTACATCCTCTCGCGCACGTTGGTGCCCACGCTGGTCATGCTGCTCATGCGCAAGGACCCGCACGCCAAGGAAGACCCGAACGCCCGTCCGAGTGCGCTGCAGCGCGTCTACCGCAGCTTCGACCGCCGCTTCGAACTCGTACGCCGTGCCTACACCCTGCTGCTGTCAGCGCTGCTGGCGCGGCGCGGGCCCTTCATCGCCCTCTTCCTGGGCTTCTGCCTGCTGTCCACCCTGCTCTTCCCGGTGCTGGGGCGCGACTTCTTCCCCAGCGTGGATTCGGGCCAGATCCGGCTGCACATGCGCGCCGCCACCGGCACCCGCATCGAGGAGACCGCGCGCCTGGCGGACAAGGTGGAAGCGGCCATCCGCGAGATGATCCCCAAGGAGGAACTGGAAACCATCCTCGACAACCTGGGCGTGCCCAACAGCGGCATCAACCTCTCGTACAGCAACGCCGGCACCATCGGCACGCTGGACGGCGAGATCCTGATGTCGCTCAAGGACGGCCACCGGCCGACCGAGGAGCTGGTGTCCATGCTGCGGGCCGAGCTGCCCAAGCGCTTCCCGGGTGTGGAGTTCTTCTTCCAGCCGGCGGACATCGTCACGCAGATCCTCAACTTCGGCCTGCCGGCCGCCATCGACGTGCAGTTCGCCGGCAACGACATCCAGGGCAATGCGGCCCGCGCAGCCGAGCTGGCCAAGGCGATCCGCAAGATCCCCGGCGCGGTGGACGTGCACGTGCATCAGCGCCTGGACGGTCCTGCGCTCAACCTCAACATGGATCGAACGCGCTTGCAGCAGCTGGGGCTGTCGGCGCAGAACGTGGGGCAGAACGTCCTCATCGCGCTCTCGGGCAGTTCGCAGACGCAGCCGGCCTTCTGGCTGAACCCGGCCAACGGCGTGGTCTACAGCGTGGCGGTGCAGACGCCGCAGTACCGCGTCGATTCGCTCGATTCACTGCTGGGCATTCCGGTCGGTGCCGGCGGCGCGGCGGCCGGCACGCAGGCGCCGCAGCTGCTGGGCAACCTGGTGGAGGCCGGCGCAGGCCGGCTGCCGCAGGTGGTGTCGCGCTACAACATACAGCCGGTGATCGACGTGTACGTGAGCGTGCACGGCACCGACCTGGCCAGCGTGGCCTCGAAGGTGCGCGCGGAGATCGAGGCGGTCAAGCCCAAGCTCGCACGCGGCAACAGCGTGACGCTGCGCGGCCAGGTGGAGACCATGCAGTCCTCTTTCATCGGACTGGGCGTGGGCCTGGCGATGGCGATCGTGCTGGTGTACCTGCTGATCGTGGTCACCTTCCAGTCCTGGCTGGACGCGGCCATCATCATCACCGCGCTGCCGGCAGCGCTGGCGGGCATCGCCTGGATGCTCTTCCTCACCGGCACCACGCTGAGCGTGCCGGCGCTCACCGGCGCGATCATGACCATGGGCGTGGCCACGGCCAACAGCATCTTGCTGGTGTCCTTCGCTCGCGAGCGCCTGCATGCGGGCGCACCGCCGCTGTCGGCCGCGCTGGAAGCCGGCGCCACCCGCATCCGTCCAGTGCTGATGACGGCGCTTGCCATGATCATCGGCATGATTCCCATGGCCCTGGGCCTGGGCGAAGGCGCCGAGCAGAACGCGCCGCTGGGCCGCGCGGTGATCGGCGGCCTGATCCTCGCCACCGTGTCCACGCTGCTGTTCGTGCCGGTTGTTTTCGCCGGCATCCACAGTGCCCTGGCGCGCCGCCATGCGGCCCGCTCCACCCATCCCTCGGCCGGCGGACCCGCCGCGGCCCTTCCCCAGGAGAGTTGATCACCATGTCGCAACGCCACGAGGCCTTGGGCATCCATCCCATCGGCGCCGTCGACGTCGAGGACGGAACGCCGCCCGAAGACCTGGTGCGACGCCGCCAGGTGCTGCGCCGCGCGCGCATCGCCGCCGTCGTCGTGCTGGTGGTGCTGGCGCTGGGCAGCGCGCGCATCGTCGTCACCCGCATGGCCAACGCGCGCACCCTCGATGCGGCCTCGGCCGAGCATGCGGTGCTCTACGTGCGTGTGGCCTCGCCCCAGGCCGCCAAGGCCGGCCAGACGCTGACGCTGCCCGGCACGCTGCAGGGCTACGTGCAGTCGCCCATCGCGGCGCGCGCCAGCGGCTACCTCAAGCGCTGGACCAAGGACATCGGCAGCCGCGTGCAGAAGGGCGAGCTGCTGGCCGAGATCGAGACGCCGGAAATCGACGAGCAGCTGTCGCAGGCCGTGGCGGCGCGCAACCAGGCCGCCGCCACGCTGGAGCTGGCCAGGAGCACCGTGGCGCGCTGGGAAGCGCTGCGCAAGAAGGACGTGGTCTCGCAGCAGGAACTGGACGAACGCCGCAGTGCCGTCGCCTCGGCCACCGCCAACCTGGCCGCCGCAGACGCCAACGTGCAGCGCCTCAAGCAGACCGAAGGCTTCAAGCGCGTGGTGGCGCCCTTCTCGGGCGTGATCACGCGGCGCAACGTGGACGTGGGCGACCTGATCGATGCCGGCTCGGGCGGCGGCGGACGCGCGCTTTTCCAGCTGGCGCAGACCGATACGCTGCGCGTGTACATCAACGTGCCGCAGTCCTACGCCCAGCTGGTCAAGGCCGGCCAGCAGGTGGTGGTGACGCAGGCCGAACTGCGCGGCCAGAACTTCCAGGGCGAGGTGGCGCGCACCTCGGGCGCCATCGACACCACCACCCGCATGATGCAGGTGGAAGTGAACCTGCCCAACCGCGAAGGCGTCCTGCTGCCCGGCGCCTACGTGCAGGTGTCGCTGCCGCTCGCGGCCAGCCAGACGCTCACCGTGCCGGGCAATGCGCTGATCTTCCGCGCCGAAGGCACGCGTGTCGCGGTGGTGGATGGCCAAGGCAAGGTCAAGCTGCGCCCCGTGACCCTGGGCCGCTACCTGGGCGAGGCAGTGGAAGTGGTCGACGGCCTGGCCGCCAGCGACCGCGTGGTGCTCAACCCGCCCGATTCGCTGTCCGACGGCGACGCGGTGAGCATCGCCAAGGAGGCGGCGTGACCCCTGCCGCCGCGCGCCTGCTTCGCGCTGCCGTTGCGCTGGGCGTGAGCGCCCTGCTGGCCGCCTGCGCCGTGGGCCCCGACTACCAGAAGCCCGCTCCGCCGGCCGACCTGCCGGTGAGCTGGAAGCTGGAAGCGCCCTGGCGCGAGAGCGCACCGCGCGACACAGACGACAAGAGCGCCTGGTGGCAGCGCTACGGCGACAAGCGGCTGGACGGCCTCATGCAGCAGGCGCAGGCCAACAACGCCACGCTGGCGGTGGCCACGGCCCGTGTGGCCCAGGCGCGTGCCTCGCTCGATGCCGCTGGCGCCGCGCAGTACCCGCAGCTGTCCGCGGGCGGCCGCGCCACGCGCCTGAAGATCTCGGCCAATCGCCCGCTCACCAACTACGCGGTGACCAACCAGGCGACGGTGCAGGACGACTTCGCGCTCTCGCTCGTCGCGAGCTACGAGATCGACCTGGTCGGCCGCGTGCGCCGCAGCGTCGAGGCGGCGAACGCCACCGCGCAGCAGGCCGAGGCCGACTACCAGAACACCCGGCTCATCCTCGGCGCCGACCTGGCGGCCGCCTACTTCGCATTGCGCGCCACCGACATCGAGCTGGACGTGGTGAGCCGCTCCATCGCCCTGCAGCGCCGCGCGCTGGACCTGGTGAGCGCGCGGCATGAGCTGGGCGCGGTGTCGGGCCTGGACGTGGCGCAGCAGCAGGCGCTGCTGGACAACACCCTCACGCAGGTCGATGTGCTCAAGCGCCAGCGCGGCCTGTACCAGGACGCGATCGCCACGCTGGTGGGCACGCCCGCGCCGGCTTTCGAACTGGCGGCGGACATCACGCCTTTGGCGCCGCCTCCCATTCCGCTGGGCCTGCCCTCGGACCTGCTGGAGCGCCGTCCCGACGTGGCCTCCGCCGAGCGCGCCATGGCCGCGGCCAATGCGCAGATCGGCGTGGCGACCGCGGCCTTCTATCCCAGCATCTCCCTGCTGCCCACCGTGGGCCTGGACAGCAACCGCATCGGCGCGATCTTCGATGCCAACAGCCTGCTGTGGTCGCTGGGCGTGTCGGCCACGCAGGTGCTCTTCGACGGCGGCCGCATCCGCGCCAACGTGGACTTCACCCAGGCCGGCTACGAGGCCACGGTGGCCAACTACCGCCGCGTGGTGCTGCAGGCCATGCAGGAAGCGCAGGACGGCATCACCGGACTGGCCGCGCTGGACCGCGCGAGTGCGCAGTCGCTCAACGCGGTGGCGGCGGCGCGCCGCGTGCTGGAGATGTCGGCGGCCCGCTACGAAGGCGGCGCGGCCAACTTCCTGGACGTGATCACCGCGCAGCAGGCCCTGCTCAACATCGAGCGGCAATCCGCGCAGCTGCGCGGGCAGCAGCTGGCGGTGTCGGTCTTCCTCATCAAGGCGCTGGGCGGCGACTGGTGCGGCGACGGCGCCGCCAACGCCGCTAGAACAGACTGCCCTGCCCCTGTGCCGCAGGTGGTCGGAACGCGCTGAGGTCCATCGCGATGCGCTCGTGGTTGAAGCCGATGCGCCGCGTCGCCTTCTCGAAGCGCTGTGCGATCAGCTCGGACCAGGTGCCGGTGCCCTTCATGCGGCTCTCGAAGCTGGCGTCGTAGTCCTTGCCGCCGCGCATCTCGCGGATGCGGCTCATCACCCGGTCGGCGCGCTGCGGGTAGTGCACCTGCAGCCATTCCTTGAACAGCGGCGCCACCTCCCAGGGCAGGCGCACCACGTTGTAGAAGGCGCTGCGCGCGCCCGCCTCCCAGGCGGCTTCGAGCACCTGCTCCATGTCCTCGTTGATGAAGGGAATCTGCGGCGAGGCGCTTACGCCCACCGGCACGCCCGCTTCGGCCAGCGTGCGGATGGTGCGCAGCCGCCGGTGCGGCGCGGCGGCACGGGGCTCTAGCCTGCGGGCCAGGTCGCCGTCCAGCGTGGTGATCGTGACGTAGACGGCCGCCAGCTTCTTCGCGGCCATGGGGGCGATCAGGTCGAGGTCCAACTCCACCGCGCTGGACTTGGTGACCAGGGCGAAGGGGTGGTTGCATTCGGCCAGCAGCTCGATCACCGATCGCGTCAGCCGCAGCTCGCGCTCGATGGGCTGGTAGCAATCGGTGGCGGTGCCGATGGCGATCTGGCTGGGCCGGTAGCCGCGCCTGGACAACTCGGCGCGCAGCACTTCGACGATGTTGCGCTTGGCGATGAGCTTGGTCTCGAAGTCCAGGCCCGGCGAGAGATTGAGGTAGCTGTGTGTGGGCCGTGCGAAACAGTAGATGCATCCGTGCTCGCAGCCGCGGTACGGATTGAGCGAGCGGTCGAAAGGCACGTCCGGCGAATCGTTGGCGCCCAGCACCGATTTCGCGTCCTCGAAGCGCACCTCGGTTTGCAGCGGCTGGGCTTCGGCCTGCTCGGCCTGGGCGTCGTCCAGGGTGCCCCAGCCGTCGTCGTAGGTGTCGCGCTCCTCGCTGGAGAAGCGGTGCGGCAGATGGCTGGCCGCGCCACGGCCCTTGATGGCGTGCAAGGGGATCTTGACTTCGGTGGGCATGGCGACGAATCACAAAGACTGTTAATTCATACAGTATCACGCCCGGCAACTGCGTGCATCGCTTCTTTTATTTCTTTCTTGACAGAAATTTCGGAAGGCCTAGACTCCGAGCCATGGAACTGACCGACATCCAACGCAAGTTCGTCCTGCACTGGGGCGAGATGGGCTCCATGTGGGGTGTCAACCGCACGGTGTCGCAGATCCACGCCCTGCTCTTTTGCAACGGCAAGCCCATGCATGCCGAGGAGCTGTCCGAGACCTTGAACGTGGCGCGCTCCAACGTGAGCAACAGCCTGAAGGATCTGCAGGCCTGGAACCTGGTGCGCGTGACCCACGTGCTGGGCGACCGCCGCGACTACTTCGAGACCAGCGTCGACGTGTGGGAGCTGTTCCGCACCGTAGTGCGCGAGCGCAAGGAGCGCGAGTTCGACCCCACCATCCGCCTGCTGCGCGAACTGGTGGCCAGCCCCGACTTCCAGAAGGAGCCGGCCGACAGCCAGGACCGAATCCGCTCCACCCTGGAACTGATGACCCGACTGGCCACCTGGGCCGACGAGATGCTGCGGCTGTCGCCCGGCACGCTGGAGAAGGTGCTGAGCCTAGGGGCCAGCATCCAGCGCTTCGTGCGTGGGGGCACTAGCAGCGCTCCCGACGACCGCCCCGACCCGAATCAATCCGGCCTGCCCATGATCTGAATGGTGGGCTTTTTTTTTGACCGAGAATTTCTGTTTTGACTGAAATATCGAAATAAAGGAGAGCCAGATGCCCAGCGTGCTCCGTTCCGACCTCCCGCTTGCCCAAGAAGGCGCCCCGCCGGTTACCCGTGCCGAGACACGCGACTACTTCACCGAAGTGGCCGAGGACTACCGCGCCTGGAGCCCCAGCTACAACATGCACTTCGGCTTCTGGCGCCTGGGCCTGAATCCGCTGCGCCGGGAAGGCATGCTCGTGGAGATGAACCGGGTGGTGGGGCGCGCGCTGCAGCTGGACCGTCCGGACTGCGAGTCGGGCCGGCGCTGCGTCATCGACCTGGGCTGCGGCGCGGGCGCCACCGCCCGCACGCTGGTCGGCGACCATGCCTCGCTGTACGCCGTGACGGTGACCAACGTGCCGGTGCAGAACCGCATCGCCGCCCGGCTGGATGTGCAGGCCGGCGTGGCCGACCGGATGGCGCATGTGGAAGCCGACTACACCCGCACCGGATTGCCTGCCGCAAAGGCCGATGGCGCCTGGGCAGTGGAAAGCGCCTGCTACGCCCAGGGCACAGCCAAGGCGGACTTCGCGCGCGAGGCCGCGCGGCTGCTCAAGCCCGGCGCGCGCCTGGCGGTGGTGGACGGCTTCCTGCTTCGCCGCGAGACCAGCCGCCTCGGCGGACGGCTGCATCGGCTCTGGGCCGACAGTTGGGCGGTGCCGACGCTCGCGGTGCGCGACGACTTCGTGAAGGCACTCGCCGCCAGCGGTTTCGAGGACATCCAGGTGCGTTCGCTGCGCTGGCGCGTGGCGCCCAGTGCACTGCACATCCCGGTGCTGGCCACCCGCTTCACGCTGGCCGAGCTCTGGAAGGCACGCGGGCGACTCAGCTCCTGGCGGCGCAAGCACATCGTGGCCAGCTACTGCGCACTGCTGCTGGGCATGTTCTGGCGCGACTTCGACTACTGCATGGTGACGGCGACGCGCCGCGCCAACTGATCACAACAACAAGAGAAAGTGACGAGGAGAAGAGAGACGATGCAATCCGAACACGAGGATGGCGCTTCGCGCGCCGCCGCACTCACGCCCGAAGCCGGGCAGACAGCCGAGCCGGTCCGCACCCTGCCCTTCAGCAAGTTCTGGCCGGTGCTCGCCGGCGCGGCCATCGCGCTGGTGCTGCGGGTGGCTTTCTCCGGCATGCCGGGCCAGCGCTTCTCGGCCATGCTCGGCTCCTTCATCTACCTGGCGCCCGCGCTGTGCGGCGCCGTCACGGTCTATGTCGCCGAGCGGACGCAGCGGCGCAGTTGGAGCTACTACTTTTCCGCGCCCCTGCTGTCGACCTCGCTCTTCGTCGTGGGCACGCTGCTCGTGTACATCGAAGGGCTGATCTGCGCCGTGATCATCATCCCGATGTTCGCGCTCCTGGGCGGCCTCGGTGGCCTGGTGATGGGCATCGTGTGCCGCGTCACCCAATGGCCCAGGCGCGCGCTCTACAGCTTCGCGGTGCTTCCGCTCGCCCTGGGGGCGATCGAACCGCAGTTTCCCAACCCCGAGCAGCTGTCCGCCACCACGCGCACCGTGTTCATTGCCGCGCCGCCCGAGCGCGTGTGGCAGGAGATCAACCAGGCGACGGACATCCAGCCGGGCGAAGTGGGCGACGCCTGGGCCTACCGCATCGGCGTACCCATGCCGGTGGCCGGCGTGACCGAGTCCACGGGCGAAGGCCTGGTGCGCCGGGTGCAGTGGCAGAAGCAGGTGCACTTCGAGGAACTGATCACCGAGTGGGAGCCGGCCCGGCGCATCCGCTGGCGCTACCGCTTCTCGCCCGATTCCTTCCCGGCCGGTGCGCTGGACGACCATGTGGTCATCGGCGGACACTACTTCGACCTTCGCGACTCGGCCTATACCCTCAGCCCTCGGGATGGCGGCACCGAGTTGCGCCTGGACGTCAGCTGGCGCGTGAGCACACGCTTCAACTGGTACGCCGACCCCGTCGCGCGCTTCCTGCTGGGCGACTTCTCCGAGCACATCCTGCGTTTCTACAAGGGGCGCAGCGAGGCCGCCGTCGCGGCGGCGATGTCCCCGGGGCTGGGCGGAAATTAGTGCCGCGCTCACAATCGCCCCATGCCCCGCCGCCCCGAAAACGTCTACCCGCGCTACCACGCGCACGTGTACTTCGGCCCCGACACCGTCGAGCAGGCGCGCGCCATGCGCGAGCAGGCCATCTCAACCGGATTGCCGGCCTCCATCGGCCGCTTCCACGAGAAGAACGTGGGTCCGCATCCGCACTGGAGCTATCAGCTGGCCTTCGACGCCGCCGACTACGACCGCGTGATCGGCTGGCTGGACGCCCAGCGCCAGGGCCTGGACGTGCTGGTGCACGGCGACACGGGCGACGATTACGCCGACCACACCGCCCACGCCATGTGGCTGGGCAACGAGGCCACGCTGGACCTGGGCATGTTCACGCGCCCGGCTTGAGGTCGCGCTGGAGCCGCGCTAGAACTCCGCGTCCAGCTCGTCGATTTCCTCCGGCTCGGCCTTGGCCGCCTTCACCCATTCCTGCATGGCCGGCAGTTCCATGATGCGCTTGCAGTAGGCGGTGCAGGTCTTGTCCAGGGCCACGTCGTAGCTGATGAAGCGGGTCACCACCGGCGCGTACATCGCGTCGGCCATGCAGGGCGTGTCGCCGAAAAGGTAGGGCCCACCGTAGCTGCCCAGGCACTCGCGCCAGATGGCCACGATGCGGTCCACGTCGGCTTGCGCCCGCGACCACACCTTGAAGCCGGGAAAGCGCGCCTTGATGTTCATCGGCAGCGAACTGCGCAGCGAGGAGAAGCCCGAGTGCATCTCGCCGCAGATGGCCCGGCAATGGGCGCGCGCCTTGGCGTCGGCCGGCAGCAGGCCGGCCTTGGGCTTGATCTCGTGCAGGTACTCGCCGATGGCCAGGGTGTCCCAGACCTTGATGCCGCCGTGCTGCAGCGAAGGCACCAGCATGGAGGACGACAGCAGCAGCATCTCCGCCTTCATGGCCGGGTCGTCGGGCGGGATCACCTTCTCCACGAAGTCCAACCCGGCCAGCTTGCACATCAGCCAGCCGCGCAGCGCCCAGGCGCCGTAGTTCTTGCTGCTGATGGTGAGAACGGGTTTGGCCATGCGCGCTGCTCCTTGGAGTTGGGCCTCCAAGTGCAAGCCCTGTGCCAGAACGGTGCGGCGCGCGCAAAAAGCATGCGCGCGCTTGGCCCGCAACTTGCCTGCGGCGCCTGCATGCTGTACCGGCTCTACCAGTCCTCGATGGATTCCACCTCGCCGATGCGGCTGGCCGCCCAGGCGCTGGGCAGCGCCATGTGGTTCGACAAGGACGAACGCACGCCCAACCGGCGCATGGCCGCTTACTTCGATGTGGTCTCGCGCATGCGCCTGACCCACACCCGGCCCGACTACGGCATCGGGCAGGTGACGGTCGACGGCCAGGAAGTGGCTGTGCACGAGGAAGCGGCGCTGGTCGCGCCCTTCGGCACGCTGCTGCACTTTCGCAAGGATGTACAGGCCGAGCAGCCCAAGGTACTGCTCGCCGCACCACTTTCGGGCCATTTCGCCACGCTGCTGCGCGAAACGGTGCGCACGCTGCTGCGCGACCACGACGTCTACATCACCGACTGGCACAACGCCCGCGACGTGCCGCTGTGGCACGGCGCCTTCGGCCTGGACGATTACACCCGCCAACTCGTCGAGTTCATCGAGGCCATGGGCCCCGGGACGAACCTGGTGGCGGTGTGCCAGCCCTGCGTGGCGGCACTGGCCGCCACCGCGCTGATGGCGGAGGACGACCACCCCGCCACGCCGTGCAGCCTGACGCTGATGGCCGGCCCGGTGGATTGCCGCGTCAACCCGACGGCAGTGAACAAACTGGCCACCGACCGGCCCATCGACTGGTTCCGCCGCAACCTCATCAGCCGCGTGCCCTGGCCGCATGCCGGCGCGATGCGGCGCGTGTACCCGGGCTTCCTGCAGCTGACGGCCTTCATGAGCATGAACGCCCAGCGCCACCGCAAGCAGTTCGAGATGCTCTACCAGCACCTGGTGGACGGCGAGACGGTGCAAGCCGATGCCATCCGCAACTTCTACGACGAGTACTTCGCGGTCAACGACCTGCCGGCGGAGTTCTACCTGGAGACGGTGGAGCGCGTCTTCCAGACCTACGACCTGCCGCGCGGCGTGCTCACCGTGGGCGATCGCACCGTCAACCCGGCCGCCATCCGCCGCACTGTTCTGCTGACAGTGGAGGGCGAGCGCGACGACATCTGTGCGGTGGGCCAGACGGTGGCCGCGCAAGACCTGTGCACCGGCATCCGCCCCTACCTCAAGACCCATCACCTGCAGGCGGGCGTGGGCCACTACGGGGTGTTCAGCGGCAGCAAGTGGAACCAGCAGATCTACCCGCGGGTTCGCGAGACCATCCACGCGGCCACCGAGCTGTACGGCGGCGGGCGGGCCAGTTCGCTGGCCGAAGCGGCCTGAGCCGCTAGCCAGCCGCCGCGCGCCGGCGGCCCGGCTTCTTCTTCGCAGCCACCCGCCGTGCTGGCGCGCCAGGCGCCAGAGGCAGCCGCTCGCGCAGAAAGTCGATGAGTTCCTTCGCCACCTCGTTGCGCGTGGCGCCCGAGGGATGCACCAGCACCACCCGCCGCTCCACGCGTGGCCGGGCCAGCGGCCGCACCACCAGTTGCGGATCGCGCAGCGAGGCGGTGTACAGGCGCGGCATCAGCCCCAGCGCCAGCCCGCCGCGCACCAGGGCGTAGAGGGTTTCGGAATAACCCACCCGATACGGCTCTGCGCCCTGCGCGAACTGCGCCCGCGCGGGGATGCCCAGCGCCGGCATGCTGCCGCTTTCGAACAGCACCAGGCGCTCATTGCCCACCGCCTCCCAGGCGACCTCCTCCAGATCGGCCAAGGCATGGTCGCGCCGCAGAACCAGCACCAGCGGATCGCGGAACAGCTCCACGCTGGCCAGCCCGCCGCCTGGTGCCTCGGTGATCGCGGCCACCGCGAAGTCCAGCTGGCCGCTGCGCACCTCGGCCAGCAGGGTGGTCGAGGGAGCGTCACGCCAGGCCAGTTCCAGCTCGCGCCCGCTCTCGCGCAGGAACTCGGCCACCGCAGTGGCCACGCCGTCGCTGGCCGAAGGGATCACGCCGATCCCCACGAAGGCGCGGCCACGGCGCACGGTGCTCTCGATGTCGCGCAGCGCCACATCCACCGTGTTGACCAGGAAGTCGGTGCGGGCCAGCACCTCGGCGCCGACGGGAGTCAGCGCCAGGCTGTGGGTGGTGCGCGTGAGCAGTTCGGCGCCCAGCAGCTTTTCCATCTGCTTGATTGCGTTGCTCAGCGCCGGCTGGGTGATGGACAGGCGCTGCGCCGCGCGGCCAAAGTGCCCCTCCTGCACCAGCACCGAGAAGCACTGCAGTTGGCGCAGCGTGAGGGCTCGTAGTGGCTGGGCGGGCATGGCTGGTGGTTATCAGTCGAATGAATGAAATTATAGAAATTCAAAACTTCTCCTGAACCGACCCGCTGCCTAGACTTTGGACATGCCCCCTGCTGCACTCGACGAATTCCTGCGCGCCATTCCCAAGGTGGAGCTGCACTGCCACCTCTTCGGCACCGTGCGCAAGGCCACCTTCGAGGCGCTCAACGCGCGCGCCGGCTCGCCCCTGGCGCAGGAGGAAATCGAGGGCTTCTACACGCGTGGCGAGAAGCCGGTGGGCGTGCTGCGGGTGCTGCGCGCGCTCGACGCGGAACTGGTGCGGTCGCCGGACGACCTGTACCAGCTCACCTACGAATACCTGGAAGATGCCGCCAGCCACAGCGTTCGCCATGCCGAGTTCTCCTGGAACCCGACCGGCACGGTGCATGCCTCGGGAATCGCCTACCCGGTGGCCCAGGATGCCATCGTGCGCGCCATCCAGGACGCACGGCACGACCTGGGCATCAGCGGCAGGCTGATCGCCGCCATCGACCGCGAGGCCAGCCCCGAGGCGGCCGTCGAGATGGTCGACTGGGTGCTCACGCACCGTCGCGAGGAGGAAGTTGTGGGCATCGGCATCGACTACCGCGAGAACGACCGGCCGCCGGAGATGTTCCTCGAGGCCTACCGCCGAGCCCGCCAGGGTGGCCTGAAGACGACGGCGCACGCCGGCGAGTTCGGCATGCCCTGGACCAACGTGCGCACCGCCGTCGAACTGCTCGAGGTGGACCGGATCGATCATGGCTACACGGTGGTCGACCAGCCCGAATTCGCGCGCGAGTGTGCCGAGCGCGGCGTGCTCTTCACCGTGGTGCCCACCAATTCCTACTACCTGCGCACCCTGCCGCCGGAACGCTGGGCGCTGGACCATCCCATCCGCAAGATGCCCGGCCTGGGCCTGCGCATCCATCCCAACACCGACGACCCGACCCTGCACAAGGTCACGCCTACCCAGGCTTGGGCGATGATGGTGCGGGACTTCGGCTTTGGCCTCGACGACCTGCGCGGCTTCATGCTCAACGGCCTGGACGGCGCCTGGATTGCCGACAGCCGGCGCCGCAAATGGCGCGACGAGTGGGCCGCCGAATTCGACGCCCTGCGCGATGGCTCCTCGCTCGACACCCCCACCCCGTCCATGTCCGGAACCTGAGCCACACCATGCCTTCGATCAAGCAACCCATTGCCCTGGCCGCCCTGCTGGTCGCCGCTGCCCTCCCCGGGGCCGCGTTCGCACAGCCAGCCTGGCCGGCGGCCAAGCCCATCACGCTGATCGTGCCTTACTCGGCCGGCGGCAGCGTCGACTTCAACGCCCGCCTGGTCGCCACCAGGCTGGGCGAGCGGCTCAAGCAGTCGGTGGTGATCGAGAACGTGACCGGCGCCGGCGGCGCCATCGGCGTGGCCAAGGCGATCAACGCCGCGCCCGACGGCTACACCCTGGTGGCGGGGCCCGACAGCGCCATCGCCATCGGCAAGCTCATCAACCCGGCGGCCTTCAAGTTCGACCCGCTCAAGGACCTGGCGCCGGTGGGCATGCTCAACACCGCGCCCATGGTGCTGGTGGCGCGCCCGGGCCTGCCGGTGCAGAACTACGGCGACCTGGTCAAGCTGGCCAAGGCCTCGCCGGGCAAGCTCAACTACGCCACCTCGGGCGTGGGCACGGTGCTGCAGCTGGCGATGGAACTGCTCAAGGAAAAGAGCGGCATCTACGTCACCCACATCCCGTACCATGGCGGCGCGCAGATCGCTTCCGACGTGATCGGCAACCAGGTCGACCTGGCCATGCTGGTGAGCACTAGCGCCATTCCTCACATCACCGGCGGCCGCGTCAAGGCGCTGGGCGTGACCGGCAGCAAGCGGCTGGAGGCGTTGCCCAACGTGCCGGCCTTCGACGAGATGCCCGGCCTGAAGGGCTATTCGATGGTCAGCTGGACCGGCATCTTCGCGCCCGCGGCCACGCCGCCGGCCACCGTGAAGCGGCTGAACGAGGAGCTCAATGCGGTGCTGAAGGACCCGGAAGTGCGTGCCAAGCTGCAGGAGCAGGGGGCGGTGCCGGGCAGTGGCTCGGCGGAGGACCTGGGCCGCTTCGTGCAGGCGGAGTACGCCCGCAACCAGAAGATCGTCCAGGCGGCCAACATCAAGGAATGACGGACGGACGGGGCCGCCCGTGCGGCGGCCTCAGTTCTTCTCGTCTTCTTCTTCCGCGGGCCAGTCGCGGATGTAGGCCTTGAGCATCTTGTTCTCGAAGTTCTGGCTGTCCACCACGGCCTTGGCCACGTCGTAGAAGCTCACCACGCCCATCAGCATGCGCTTGTCCATGACCGGCATGTAGCGGGCATGGCGCTCCAGCATGATGCGGCGGATCTCGTCGAGGTCCGTCTCCAGCGTGCAGGTGACCGGATGGTCGTCCATGGCCTTGCGCACGAGGGTGGTGCCCACCGAGCCGCCGTTGGCCACGACGGCGAGGATCACCTCGCGGAAGGTGAGCATGCCCACCAGGTCGCCATGGTCCATCACCACCAGCGAACCGATGTCCTTGTCGGCCATGATATTGACGGCATCCGCCAGAGGTTCGTCGGGCGTGATGGTGAAGAGCGTGTTGCCCTTCACGCGCAGGATGTCGCTGACTTTCATGGGGAGTGCTCCTCTCTTGTGGGCTGATGCCGATTCAAATATAGCCCACAAATCCCACACAATGTCCGCACATTGGCACGTCCACGACACCGGTGCAGTCTTGCAGACGTAACGGGTCGTTCGCGCATTCCCTTTTCCTGAAAGGCTCCCATGCCCGGTTATTCCGACCCCGGCTTCGACACGCTCGCGCTGCACGCGGGCGCCGCACCCGACCCCACCACCGGCGCTCGCGCGGTCCCGATCCACCTGACCACCTCCTTCGTCTTCGAGTCCAGCGACCACGCGGCCTCGCTGTTCAACCTGGAGCGCGCCGGCCATGTGTATTCGCGCATCAGCAACCCGACCAACGCGGTGCTGGAGCAGCGGGTGTCGGCGCTGGAAGGTGGCATCGGCGCCATCGCGACGGCCAGCGGGCAGGCCGCGCTGCACCTGTCGGTGGCCACGCTGATGGGCGCGGGTTCGCACATCGTGGCCAGCACGGCCTTGTACGGCGGCTCGCAGAACCTTCTGCACTACACGATGCGCCGCTTTGGCATCGAGACCACCTTCGTCAAGCCGGGCGACCTGGACGGCTGGCGGGCCGCCATCCGGCCCAACACGAAGCTGCTATTCGGCGAGACGGTGGGCAATCCCGGGCTGGACGTGCTGGACATCCCGGCAGTCAGCGACATCGCGCACGCGGCCGGCGTGCCGCTGCTGGTGGATTCGACCCTCACCTCGCCCTACCTGATCAAGCCCTTCGACTGGGGCGCGGACTTGGTCTACCACTCGGCCACCAAGTTCCTGTCGGGCCACGGCACGGTGATCGGCGGCATCGTGGTGGACAGCGGCAGCTTCGACTGGGAAGGCTCGGGCCGCTTCGCCGAGCTGACGCAGGCCTACGAGGGCTTCCACAACATGGTGTTCTCCGAAGAGAGCACGGTGGGCGCCTTCCTGCTGCGCGCGCGGCGCGAGGGCCTGCGCGACTTCGGCGCCAGCATGAGCCCGCACACCGCCTGGCTGATCCTGCAGGGCATAGAGACCCTGCCGCTGCGCATGGAGCGGCACATCGACAACACGCAGAAGGTGGTCGAGTTCCTGGCCACCCATCCCTTCGTGGAGCACGTGGGGCATCCGCTGCTGCCCTCGCATCCCAGCCACGCGCTGGCCGGCAAGCTGCTGCGCCACGGCGCCAAGGGCGCGGGCTCGGTGTTCAGCTTCAACCTCAAGGGCAACCGCGAGCAGGGCAAGAAGTTCATCGAGGCGCTGCGCCTGTTCAGCCACCTGGCCAACGTGGGCGATTGCCGCAGCCTGGTGATCCACCCGGCTTCGACCACCCACTTCCGCATGAGCGACGAGGCGCTGGCCGGCGCCGGCATCACGCAGGGCACGATCCGACTGTCGATCGGGCTGGAAGACCCGGCCGACCTCATCGAGGACCTCAAGCGCGCCCTGAAGGCGGCGGAGAAGGCGGCATGAACATCACCGTCAACGGCAACAGCCTCTACGCCTATACCGGCGGCAAGCCCTTCGACGCGGCCAGACCCACCGTCGTGTTCATTCACGGTGTGCTCAACGACCACAGCGTGTGGATCCTGCAGAGCCGCTGGTTCGCGCACCACGGCTGGAACGTGCTGGCCATCGACCTGCCGGGCCATTGCAAGAGCGGCGGCAAGCCGCCGGCCAGCGTGGAAGAGGCTGCGCAGACCGTGATCGGCCTGCTGGACGCGGCCGGCGTGAAGCGCGCGGCGCTGGTGGGCCACAGCTTCGGCTCGCTGATCGCGCTGGAGACCGCTGCGCGTGCGCCCGAGCGGGTGAGCCACCTGGCGATGGTGGGCACGGCCTATCCGATGAAGGTGTCGCCGGCGCTGCTGGAGGCTTCGCTGAACGAGCCGCAGAAGGCGATCGCCATGGTCAACACCTTCTCGCACTCGATGCTGGCGCCGCCGCCCTCCTCCCTGGGCCCGGGCACCTGGCTGTACGGCAGTTCGCGTGCGCTGATGCGCCGCGTGCTGAACAGCAACCGCGAGGCCAACGTGTTCCACGTCGGCTTCAACGCCTGCAACAACTACGCGAACGGCGAGGCAGCCATCGACGCGCTCAAATGCCCGGTGTTGTTCCTGTTGGGCAAGGGCGACCAGATGACGCTGGCGTCCGCGGCCAAGCCGTTGATCTCGCGGGCACGGGATGCGAAGGTGGTGACGGTGCAGGCTGGGCATGCGCTGATGGCCGAGGCGCCGGACGGGGTGCTGTTTGCGCTGGCGGAATTCCTGGGCGCGCGGTAGCCCGTCGCGCGCTCCGGTGAACCGTGTCGGTAAGAATTACTGCACTTTTGCTCTGCCTCCCGGGCATGGCCATGGCCGGCCAGGCACCGTTCGACGGATACGAGGCGTACTACTCGACGCTGGAAAGCACGCTGTTCAAGCTCCACACGGCCGTTCAACTCGAGCCTTACGCAGTGCCTGGTACGGAAACCCTCGGCTTTGCCGGGGCGGGCGAGACGGCTGGGCGCAAACATCGCGTAGAAGTCCGGCCCGGCGTCCTGTCCGTGGACGGTCGGCGCGTTCGCTTCAAGGCGACGCATGCATTCCCGGGCGAAGCGGCCAACAGAGAAGACCTGGGCAGGGGAACCACGGCCTACTTTGCAGCGGGATGGGCATGCGTCGCCGTTGTAGCGGTACTCCACCTTGTCGACGGCCAGGACGTGCCGGCAGGCGTCAGCTTCAGGGAATACGCAATCAAGGCGAACAACGCCTTCGCGCCCACCGGGGCGCTTCGCGAAGCGAACTTCGTGGAGCCTGCGAACGTCTACAAGTTTTCCGTCGACTAGCGGTAGCTGGGGCAAGGTCGCAGGACGACCTCGCCCAACCGCAGACTATCGAACTTCGAAGTCCGCCGGCGAGCGCTCGATGGCCGCCAGCAGTTGCGCCACTTCCGGCGAGGAAGGCTGCACCGGCTGCGCTGACGAGAGCATGCGCGACAAGGTCTCCGCATGCGGGAGCAGCGGCCCGAGAAAGCGCGTCCCGTCGCGACCGGCGATGAGCAAGGTCGGGAAGGTCTCGACCTCGAACTCGTCGGAGATGTCCGAATGGTCCTCGATGTCGACCCAGGCGAAGCGCATCTGCGGGTGCTTGCGGGCCACCTCCTGCAGCAGCGGCCGGTAGTCGCGGCAAGTGCCGCACCATTCGGCGCACAGGCACACCACCCACAGGGCGTTGTCGTCGGCAGCGGCGGCGGCTCCGGTGTTTGGCAATGCGCTCACAGGTTGCAATGGGACGATGGAAGGGTTTGCGGGCTTGGCGACCTGAGGGCCGCATCACTATTATGGGCAAAGCCCACGCGAGCCACAGGAGACAACGATGAATACCGCCACGAGCACATCCACCAGCGCGCATGCCGCCGCCGGCGCCGAAGTCGATCCCCGCAGCTTCAGGAACTTTGCCGAGTTCTATCCCTTCTACCTGAGCGAGCACAGCAACCGCACCTGCCGGCAACTGCATTTCGTGGGTTCGACGCTGTCGCTGGTGTGCTTGGCCACTTTCGTCCTGACGGGCAACGCCTGGTGGCTGATCCCGACCGTCGTGGTGGGCTACGCCTTCGCCTGGATCGGCCACTTCGGCTTCGAGAAGAACAAGCCCGCCTCTTTCAAGCGCCCGCTCTACAGCTTCATGGGCGACTGGGCGATGTACCGCGACATCCTGCGCGGCCGCGTCAAGCTCTAGGGCCTGTTAATACTAAAAACCGGCCCTAGTGGGGTTTGGCGGGACAGGTCAACGCGTCAGTCCTCAAGCGCGATTAGCTCGCGCACGGTCTGCCGCCGGCGAATGAGCCGGCCGCGGCCGCCGTCCACCAGCACCTCCGGCGCCAGCGGCCGCGTGTTGTAGTTCGAGCTCATCGACGCGCCGTAGGCGCCGGTGTCGTGGAATACCAGCAGGTCGCCCACCTCGGCCGGTGCCAGCGCGCGCGGCTCGACCACGCCGCCGGAGTCCTGCGTGAACACGTCGCCCGACTCGCACAACGGGCCGGCGACCACCGTGGGCCGCGCCTTGTGGGCGATGCCGGGGTCGCGCCGCGCGTCCACGCCGGCATGCGCGAGCACACTGATGGCGTGATGGCTGCCATACATCGCGGGCCGCACGAGGTCGTTGAAGCCGGCGTCGCACAGCACGAAGTGATTGGCGCCCATGTCCTTGACCGACAGCACTTGCGCGAGCAGCACGCCGGACTCGGCGACCAGGAAGCAGCCCGGCTCGATCTCGAGCCGCACGGGGTGGCCCAGCTGGGCGACGATGCGCTGGCGCGCCTCGTCCCACAGGCTGAAGTAGTGCGCGGTGTCGACCGTCGGGTCGCCGACCCGGTAGGGGACCGACAGGCCGCCGCCGGCCGAGATCGCCGTCACTTCGTGGCCGAGCGCGACGACTGCCTGGACGTGCCGCACCATCGCGTCGCAGACCTGCGAGAGGTGGCCGTAGTCCACCCCCGACCCGATATGCATGTGCAGCCCGACCAGCCGCAGGCCATGGCAAGCGATGGCCTCGAGCGCGGCGGGGATGTCGGCGGGCCAGATGCCGTGCTTGCTGTGCTGGCCGCCCGTGTTCGTCTTGCGGCTATGGCCGTGGCCGAAGCCCGGGTTGATGCGCAGCCAGACGCGGTGGCCCCGCGCGCGGTCGCCGAGGGCTCGGCCGAGCTGGTCCAGCATGTCGGCCGAGCCGGCGTTGACTGGGATGCCGTGCTCGGCCACGAGGGCGAGCGTCACGGCGTCGATCTCGTCGGCGGTGAAGACGATGCCCGCATGTTCATCGCGCGCGTCGTAGCCGGCGTGCAGCGCGCGCTCGATCTCGCCGGCGGAGACCGCGTCCACCTGCACGCCGAGGCCGCGCAGCAGGCGCAGCACGTGCGTGTTCGAGCATGCCTTCTGCGCGAAGCGCACGGTGTCGAACATCGTGAGCCGGGCCGCGCGGGCGCGGATTGTCTCGGCGTCGTAGACCCACAGCGGCGTGGCGTGCGTCTCGGCGAGGCCTTGCAGCAGCGCGGGCGTCATCGCGGCGGGAGCGGGGTGCTGGAGCTTGGTCATTCCGCGATGGTGCCTTCTCGAGGGGATTCAGGCCAGTGCTTTGAATTGTCCGCATCATTCATTTTTGATATGGTTGCTAGATGAGCCCGACCTTGCCCGCGCTGACCCATCGCCACGTCGAGGTGTTCCGCGCGGTGATGACGGCGGGCAGCGTCACCGGTGCCGCGGCCGCGCTCTACACGTCCCAGCCCACGGTCAGCCGCGAGCTCGCGCGCATGGAGCACCTGCTGCGGCTGACCCTCTTCGACCGCGTGCGCGGCCGGCTGCAACCGACCGCCCAGGCGTACGCGCTGTTCGACGAGGTGCAGCGCTCGTATGCCGGCCTCGAGCGCGTGGCCGACACGGCCGTGCGGCTGCGCCAGTTCGCGCAGGGCCAGCTCTCGCTCGCCTGCCTGCCGGCGTTCGCGCATGCGCTGCTGCCGGGCGCCTGCGCGCGGTTCCAGAAGGCGCATCCCGGGGTGAGCGTGTCGGTCGATCCGGTGGAGTCGCCGTCGCTCGAGGAACGGCTCGCCGCGCAGGCGCATGACCTCGGCCTGGTCGAGCACGACGGCGCGCTCGCGGGCGCGCACGCGAGGCGGCTGCTGGAACTCGACGAGGTTGCCGTGCTGCCGGCCGGCCATCCCCTCGCGGCCCGGCGGCGGCTGGAGGCTAGGGATTTCGCGGGGGAGCCGTTCGTCAGCTTCCATCCGCGCGACCGCTACCGGCAGGGCGTGGACCGCTGGTTCGCCGACGCCGGCGTCGAGCGCCAGCTCGCGATGGAGACGGACAACGCGGTCGCCGTCTGTGCGATGGTGCGCCACGGCCTCGGCGTAGCCATCGTCAACCCGTTGACGGCGCTGGCGGTGGCCGGCGCCGGGGCGATGCCCGCGCACGGGCTCGTTGTGCGGCCGCTGACGCTGTCGCAGCCGTTTCGCGTGTATGTCGTGCGGCCGGCGCACCGGCCGGGCAATGCGCTGGTCGCCCGCTTCGAAGCCGCGCTCGAGGCGGAGTGCGACGCCTTGGCGAGGCAGGTCGCGCGTGCGTGGGGCCGGCCGCGCGCGCGAGCTTGACTCTCGGCGCAAAGCCCGGTCGGCGGCAGCCGTATCGCGATCGGTCTAGCGCCTGCTAACACAAACGCAATCCATCAGCGATGAGTGCAAAGTTGATGAACGCGGTGAACATGATGTCGAGCTTCTCGAAGCGAGAGAAGATGCGGCGGTAGCCCTTGAGCCGACGGAACAGGCGTTCGACCTCGTTGCGGCGCTTGTACATAGCGCGGTCGTATTCCCAGGGCTCTATGCGCGTGCTCTTGGGCGGTACGACGGGGATGAATCCCAGGTCGAGTGCGAGTTGACGCGTCTCGTTGCCCTCATAAGCGCGATCCCATCAGCAGGTGCAATGGCCGATTGGGCGGCTCAAGTCGCTCGAGCAATGCCCGGCTTCGGTGGCATCGTGGGCTTGGCCAGGCGACAGCGAAAATTTCACAGTCGTGCGCGCGTCCGCGGCGATGAGGTGGATCTTCGTGTTCCATCCACCACGGGACTTGCCGATAGCTTGTGGACCGTTTTTTTTCGAGCGCCCGTGCCGTCCGGATGCACCTTGATGCTGGTGCTGTCCAACGACACCGCCTCGATCTTGATCCGCACCACTTGGGCCTGCTGCAACTGCTCGAAGGCACGAGCGAGCACACCGGACTTTGCCCAGCGACTCATGCGCGTGTAGATCGTGTGCCAGTTGCCGAACCGCTTGGGCAAGCCGCGCCATTTGCAGCCGTGTTCAGCCACGTACAGGATCGCGTTCAACACCTGAAGGTTCGTCAAACTCACGTTGCCGCGCTGCGTCGGCAAGCAGTCTTCTATCTGGGCAAACTGCGCTGGTGTGATCTCCATGAGCTCAGTTTCAAGGAAGATCCGAGCCTTGGCAATTAGTGTTAACAGGCCCTAGTTTGTCTTCGGCGCGGGCAGCAGCGCGCGCGGCATCGACAGCACCTCGCCCACGAACAGCTTGCCCAGCGGGGCCTTGTCCCACAGGGCCGTGAGGACGTCGGAGCGAACCAGCAGCAACTCGCGCAGCAGGGGCTCCATGGGCGTGGTCTCGGGGTTGATCAGCAGCACCAGCCGCGGGTCCTCGTCCAGCCGCTCTTCCGCCATGCGGCCGATCCAATCGAGCTCGACCAGGGTCTCGATCACCGGCGCCAGTTGCAGGGCGTCCACCTGCATGCGTTCGCCCAGCCGCGCGGCGCCCAGGCCCTTGCGCGGCGTGTCGCGTTCGGAGGCCAGGTGCTGCAGTGCCTCGATGGCCAGCTGCAGCGACCAGCCCGGCGTGCCACCGCGCCGTGCCACGCCGGCCAGCAGGCTGGGCATGTAGGCCGCGATCACGGCGCCGAAGAGCACGATGAGCCAGGCGATGTAGATCCACACCAGCAGGATCGGGAAGGTGGCGAAGGCGCCATACAGCACCGAGTAGGTGGGCACCAGGCCGAAGTACAGGGCCAGCAGCCGCTTGGCGATCTCGATGGCCACGGCCACGAAGAAGCCGCCGGCCCATGCGTGGGCCCACTTGACCTCGGTGTTGGGCACGTAGTGGTAGAGCGCCGCCATGCCGCCGGCCAGCAACAGGAACTCCAGGAAATCGAATGCCAGCTTGAGCCCGGCGTCATCCACCAGCCCGCGCGAGGCCGCGAACACGTAGGAGGTGGTGGAAAGACTCAGCGCCAGCACCACCGGCCCCAGCGTCGCGGCCGCCCAGTACACCAGCACCCGCTGCGCGAGCGGCCGCGGCTCGCGCACGCGCCAGATGTTGTTCAGCGTGCGGTCGATGGTGAGGATGAGCGCAAAGGCCGTGAGCAGCAGCACCACCAGGCCCAGGACCCCCAGGCCGCCCGCCTTGCTGGCGAACTGGGTGAGGTAGCCCTGCACCTGCCGGCTGATGTTCTCGGGGATGAGGCTGTCGACCAGCCAGCGCTGCACGCGGCCCTGCATCTTGGCGAAGATCGGGAAGGCGGTGAACAGCGCCAGTGCCACCGTGAAGAAGGGCACCATCGCGATGGTGGTGGTGAAGGTCAGGCTGCTGGCCGAAAGACCCAGCCGGTCTTCGCGGAAGCGCTCGCCCAGCACGGCGGCGGTGTTGCGCCACGGAAAGTGAGACAGCTCCCTCCAGAGCGAGTGGCGATTCATGGGTCGCTATCATGCCACCGGGTCTTTCCTGCCATGCCTCTGCCAACCGCTCCCCTCCCCCGCAAATCCACCTCCGGCAAGCCGGCAACACCGGCATCACCGGCGTCGAACGAGCGCGCGGTCGCGGCCACGCGGGCGCTGGCGGTCGGCAGCCTGGCCGGGCTGATCGTGCTGGGCCTGGCCTGGGAGCTGTGGCTCGCGCCGCTGCGTCCGGGCGGATCGCTCCTGGCCCTGAAGGTGCTGCCGCTGGTGCTGCCGCTGGCCGGGCTCATCAAGCGCCGCATGTACACCTACCGCTGGGTGAGCCTGCTGGTTTGGATCTACTTCACCGAAGGCGTGGTGCGCGCCTGGAGCGACATGCAACCCGCCGGGCGCGTGCTGGCCGGCATCGAGATCGTGCTGTGCCTGCTGCTCTTCGTCGCCTGCGCGTGGCACGTTCGCACGCGGCTCGCCCATGCCGACGCGCAGCTTCGACAGGACACAGAACGGAACAACGCGGCAGTCACTTCCTCATGACGACGACGAACAAGCACACCGAGCTGATCGAGCAACTGCGCCGCATCGCCGGCGAGCACAACGTGCTGACCGAAGGCGATCTCACGGCCTGGGAGCAGGACTGGCGCAAGCGCGAGCGCGGCAAGGCGCTGGCCGTGGTGCGGCCGGGCAGCACGCAGCAGGTGGCGGAGGTCGTCAAGGCATGCGCGGCAGCGGGCGTCTCCATCGTGCCCCAGGGCGGCAACACCGGCCTGGCGGTGGGCTCCATCCCGGATGCGAGCGGCCAGCAGGTGCTGCTGAGCCTGACGCGCATGAACGCGGTGCGCGAGATCGACGCCGCCAACCTCACGGTGACGGTGGAAGCCGGCTGCGTGCTGCAGAGCCTGCAGGACACCGCGCGCAACGCGGGCTTCCTGTTCCCCCTCAGCCTGGCGGCCGAAGGCAGCTGCACCCTCGGCGGCAACCTGGCGACCAACGCCGGCGGCACGCAGGTGCTGCGCTACGGCAATGCGCGCGAGCTGTGCCTGGGCCTGGAAGTGGTCACGCCGCAGGGCGAGATCTGGGAAGGCACCAGCGGCCTGCGCAAGGACAACACCGGCTACGACCTGCGCGACCTGCTGATCGGCAGCGAAGGGACGCTGGGCGTGATCACCGCCGCCACGATGAAGCTCTACCCGCTGCCGGCAGCGCGCCTCACGGCCTGGGCCGCGGTGCCCTCGCTGGAGCAGGCCACGAAGCTGCTGGGCCTGGCGCACCAGTACCTGGGCGCCGGCCTCACCGGCTTCGAGGTGATGGGCAACTTTGCGCTGAGCCTGGTGACGAAGCACTTCCCGGCGCAGCGCGTGCCCTTCGTCGCCGAAGGCGAAGGCGCGTCGCCCTGGTGCGTGCTGCTGGAGAACTCCGACAACGAATCCGAAGACCACGCGCGAGGCCGCTTCGAGGCCCTGCTGGAAAAGGCCTTCGAGGACGGCTGCGTCAGCGATGCCGTGGTGGCCGAGAACCTCTCGCAGGCCAAGGCCCTGTGGCATGTGCGCGAAAGCATTCCGCTGGCGCAGGCCGAAGAGGGCTTGAACATCAAGCACGACATCTCCATCTCCGTCTCGCGCATCCCGGCCTTCGTGGCCGAGACCGACGCGCTGCTGCAAAAGGAGATCCCGGGCGTGCGCCTGGTCAACTTCGGCCACCTGGGGGACGGCAACCTGCACTACAACGTGCAGGCACCGGCCGACGGCGATGCCCGCGCCTTCCTCGTCAACGAGGAAGAGCGGGTGAATACGCTGGTCTACGACTCGGTCGAGCGCTTCGGCGGGTCTATTTCTGCCGAGCACGGCATCGGCTCGCTCAAGGCGCACAAGCTCGTCAAGCACAAGTCGCCGGTGGCCCTGTCGATGATGCGCGCCATCAAGGGCGCGCTGGACCCGAAGAACACCTTGAATCCGGGGCGGGTGCTGCAGGACTGAGACCGCAGGCATGGGGCATGCGCGTAAAATATGCGCACGATCCATCCCCAGGACGCCGCCATGCTCCGCTTCGACAACGCGCCCAAGAAGGCGACCAATCTCTCGCTCAACAGCAAGGTGCTGGAAATGGCACGCGAGCTGGGCATGAACGTGTCGCAGACGGTCGACGAACTGCTGGCCGAAGAGGTCAAGCGTCGCTACTGGGAAAAGTGGGCCGAGGAGAACAAGGAAGCCATGCAGGCCTACAACGCCCGCATCGCCAGGGAAGGCCTGCCCCTGGCCAAGTACCGCAACTTCGCGCGCGGGCTGGGCGACGGCAAGAAGGGCTGAGATGGCGCGCTTCGACGTCTACGCCAATCCCGATGCCTCCGACCGGAACACCGTTCCCTACATGCTGGATGTGCAGAACGATTTCCTGAGCATCCTCGAGACCCGCGTCGTGGTGCCGCTCTACGCGAGCCAGCGCTTCAACTCCAGGGTGCGCAACCTGAACCCGGAGTTCGAGGTGGCCGGCAAGCCGGTCGTCATGGACACGGCATCGATCGGTGCGGTGCCCACGGGCGAGCTTCGGCGGCCCATCGCCAGCCTGGCCGGCAGGCAACTCGACATCCAGGACGCACTCGACACCCTGTTCGGTTCCTACTGAAGAAGAACATGACCACCCGCCCCATCCGCCACCAATACGAAGACTTCATGCGCCACGTCGACCAGACGGGCGTGTTCAAGGCGGACCGCACCGGCACCGGCACCAAGAGCGTGTTCGGCCACCAGATGCGCTTCGACCTCAACGAGGGCTTTCCGCTGGTCACCACCAAGAAGGTGCACCTGAAGTCCATCATCGTCGAGCTGCTGTGGTTCCTCACGGGTTCGTCGGACAACAACTGGCTCAAGGAGCGCGGCGTCACCATCTGGGACGAGTGGGCGCGCGAGAACGGCGACCTGGGTCCCGTGTACGGCGTGCAGTGGCGCAGCTGGCCCACGCCCGATGGCGGCCACATCGACCAGATCCAGCAGGTCATCGACACGCTCAAGAGCAACCCCGACTCGCGCCGCATCATCGTGAGCGCATGGAACGTGGCGGACCTGTCGAAGATGGCGCTGATGCCCTGCCACGCCTTCTTCCAGTTCTATGTCGCGCCGCCACAGGCGCCCGGCGAGCGCGGCAAGCTCAGCTGCCAGCTCTACCAGCGCAGCGCCGACATCTTCCTGGGCGTGCCCTTCAACATCGCCAGCTACGCGCTGCTGACCCACATGATCGCGCAGCAGTGCGACCTGGACGTGGGCGACTTCATCTGGACCGGCGGCGACTGCCACATCTACAGCAACCACGCCGAGCAGGTGGCGCTGCAGCTCTCGCGCGAGCCGCGGGCCTACCCCACGCTCAAGATCAAGCGCAAGCCCGCGTCGATCTTCGACTACCAGTTCGAGGACTTCGAGATCGAGGGCTACGACCCGCATCCCCCCATCAAGGCGCCGGTCGCGGTGTGACGCCCATGCCGCGCATCAACATCATCTTTGCGCGCGCCCGCAACGGCGTGATCGGCAAGGACGGCCATATGCCCTGGCACCTGCCGGAGGACCTGGCGCACTTCCGGCAGCAGACCAGCGGCTCGCCGGTGCTGATGGGCCGCAAGACCTGGGAGTCGCTGCCCCCGCGCTTCCGTCCGCTGCCGGGCCGCCGCAACATCGTGATTTCCCGCCAGGCCGGTTGGCAGGCCGAAGGCGCGGAATGCGCCGCCGGCCTGCACGAGGCCATCGCGCTGTGCGCCGGCGCGCCCGAGCTCTGGGTCATCGGTGGCGGCGAAATCTACGCGCAGGCCGTGCCGCTGGCGCAGCGCGCGGAGGTCACTGAGATCGAGCGCGACTTCGAGGGCGACACCTTTGCCCCGACCTTGGGCGACGGCTGGCGCGAGACGGCGCGCAGCGCGCACACCGCCGCCAAGGACGGGCTGCCCTTCAGCTTCGTCACCTATGAGCGCGCGGACGCCTGAGGACGGACGCCGCACACGACAGCCAGCCGAGGACACGGCAGATCTTCCGCGCCGTCGCCTTCTGACGGCGCTGCCACTCGGGGCGCTCCTTGCCGCCGCGTTGCCCGCCGCACCCGCGCACGCGAAGGCCGAGCCGCTGGAGCCCGACGAGGACGTGCTCTTCCTTCCCAGCACCGCGCGTGAACTCGACAACGGGCAGATCGAAATCGACCTGCAGGCCTGGATCCACGAAAAGAACCGCTTCAAGGTCCTGGACATGGGCCTGGCGCGCTACCTGGGGCTGAAGCTGCGCAACATGAGCCCGGCCGCGCGCCTACGCTTCGCTCAGCGTACTGCGCTCTTCCATGCCGAGCCCGAGGAAGGCACGGTGCTGGAAATCGACTTCGGCCACGGCGCACCGCTGGTGCGGATGCCCTCGAGCGACGCGGCCGGCCGCACCAGCCTGCGCGCCACGGTCGACATGCAGGCCGACCCGCGTACCGCCCCATGGCTGAACTTCCGGGCGCGCACACCGGGCCCGCGCGCCGATGTCGATGGCCATGCGCTCCTGGTGCCGGCCACCGGCCTCTCCGTCATCTCGGACATCGACGACACGGTGAAGGTCACGCAGGTGCGCGACCAGCAGCAGATGCTGCTCAACACCTTCGCGCGCAGCTTCAAAGCCGCGCCCGGCATGGCACAGCACTACCAGCGGATGGCGCGCAATCCGCAGACGCGCTTCCACTACCTGTCGTCCAGCCCCATCCAGTTGCTGCCTGCGCTGCAGGGCTTCCTGCGCGAGGCCGGCTATCCCCTGGGCAGCATGCACCTGCGCGAGAGCACGACGCTGCGCTCCCTGATCCCCGGCGAAGGCGAATCGCGGGCACACAAGCTCTCGGGCATCGCGCGTCTGATGGAGGACTTTCCGCAGCGGCGCTTCGCGTTGGTGGGCGACTCCGGCGAACTCGATCCCGAGATCTACGGCGCGGTGGCCCGGCAGCATCCGCAGCGCATCGAGGCTGTGGTGATCCGCGATGTAACGGACGAAGACAAGGCCGCACCGCGCTACGCCGCCGCCTTCGCGGGCGTGGATGCTGCCCGCTGGCACGTCTTGCGCGACGGCGCGGCCTGGCCCGCCGAATGATCCAGCGCCCCGCGCCCTCTTCTTCCTGACAACGACACACCCTTCGCGGCCGCTGCGCGGCGCGAAGAGGCCAATGCTCCAAAACCCTGATTGATTTAATTATTGATGTAAATAGCATGGCCTACATCAAATCCCCATCAACCATGTCCTCCGCGCCCACCATCGCCGACATCGCCCGCAAGGCCGGGGTGGGCACCGCCACGGTGGACCGCGTCCTCAACCGGCGTGCCGGCGTGAACGCGGAGACCGTGCAGCGGGTGCAGCAGGTGGTGGAGGAACTGGGCGCTCCACAGCAGCAGCCGGGGCGCCCGCGCAAGAGCGCCAACGCACGTTTCGCCTTCGTGCTGCCGGCCGAGGAGACACCCTTCTTCGGGCTGGTCGAACGGCAGATCGCCCAGGCCGCGAGCGACTTCCGCCATGGCCACATCACCGAGGTCACCCATCGCATCGACACCAGCGACCCGGCGCGCTTTGCCGAGCAGCTGGCCGAGGTGGGCGATTGCGAGGGCATCGCGCTGCTGGCGCCCGACCTGCCGCCCATCAAGCGGGCGGTGAACGAGCTGGTGCGCGCCGGCGTGCACGTGGTCACGCTCTTCTCCGACGTGGCCGGCTCCATGCGCGAGACCTGCATCGGCGCGGACAACCGCGCGGCCGGCCGCACCGCCGGCCTGCTGCTCGGGCGCATGGCCGGCCAGGAGAAGCACCGCGACGTGCTGCTGCTGTCCTCGCAGGCCACGCGGCTTTCTTCCGAGATCGAGCGGCGCATCGGCTTCGCCCAGGTGCTGGAGGAGCGCTTTCCTGAAATCAGAATGCATCGCACCGCCGACCTGCCGCCCGACGACGAGGGCGCTTGCGAGGCGCTGCTGCAGGTGCTGCGCGACGACGTCGAGCCCGCGCGCGTGGCCGGCATCTACAACGTGGGCTCAGGCAGCGAGGGCGTCGCGCGCGCCCTGGCACAGGCCGGGCTCACGGCCAGCGCAGGCATGGTCGCGCACGACTTCACCGATGCCCACGCCTCGCTGCTGGGTGCGAACCACCTTTCCTACGTCCTGCACCAGGACATCCATTACTGCGTACTGACCGCGGCGCGCGTGCTGCGTGCCCTTTGCGAGAACGTGCGCGGCGCACTCAACGTGGTGCAGCCGCGAATCGAGATCCTGACGGCCGAGAACCTTCACTGAGGAAACGAAGGCGCGGCTGCCCGGTAAGTGCCCTGAACCCGAACCTTTTGGAGACTTCTCATGAATCTGCTCCCGAAAAAGCTGTTGCCGGGGATGGTCGCCCTGGCCGCAGTCACCGCCCTGGGCCTGGCAAGCACTTCGGTGCATGCCCAGGACAAGACCATCACGCTGTGCTGGGCCGCCTGGGACCCGGCCAACGCGCTGGTCGAGTTGTCGAAGGACTTCACCACCAAGACCGGCGTGAAGATGAAGTTCGAGTTCGTGCCCTGGACGAACTTCGCCGACCGCATGCTCAACGAGCTCAATTCCAAGGGCAAGCTGTGCGACCTGATCATCGGCGACAGCCAGTGGATCGGCGGCTCGGCCGAACAGGGCCACTACGTCAAGCTCAATGACTTCTTCGCCAAGGAAGGCATCAAGATGACCGACTTCGCGCCCGCCACCGTGGTGGGCTACGCGGAGTGGCCGAAGAACAGTCCCAACTACTGGGCGCTGCCGGCCATGGCCGACGCCGTGGGCTGGACCTACCGCAAGGACTGGTTCGCCAAACCCGAGTTGCAGGCCGAGTTCAAGAAGCTGCACAACCGCGACCTGGCGCCGCCCAAGACCTGGGTCGAGTTCAAGCAGGTGTCGGAGTTCTTCCAGGGCAAGACCATCGACGGCAAGAAGGTCTACGGCGCCTACATCTTCACCGAGCGCGGGTCCGAGGGCATCACCATGGGCGTGACCAACGTGCTCTATCCCTTCGGCTTCAAGTACGAGGACCCCAAGAAGCCCTACGCCATGGACGGCTTCGTCAACTCGCCCGACGCGGTACGCGGCCTGGAGTTCTACAAGGCGCTCTACAAGGGCAGCACGCCGCCGGGCATGACCAACGCCTACATGAGCGAAGGCCTGGATGCCTTCAAGTCGGGCCAGGTGGCGATGATGATGAACTGGTTCGCCTTCTTCCCCGGCCTGTACAAGGACCCGAACGTGGGAGGCGACAAGATCGGCTTCTTCACCAACCCGTCGGACAAGACCAAGGGCGTGCAACTGGGCGGCCAGGGCATCTCGGTGGTGTCCTACTCGGCCAACCGCAACGAGTCGCTGCAATACATCAAGTGGTTCGCCAGCCCTGATGTGCAGAAGAAGTGGCAGGCGATCGGCGGCTCGTCGGCCGCCAAGGCGGTGCTGGACGACCCGGCCTACCCCAAGAGCTCGCCCTTCGCCCAGGCCTTCCTCGACTCCATGGGCATGGTGGTCGACTTCTGGGCCGAGCCTTCGTATGCGCAGCTGATGCTCTCGATGCAAAAGCGCGTGCACGACTACGTGGTGGCCGACAAGGGCACCGCCAAGGAAGCGCTCGACGCCCTGGTGGTGGACTGGCGCAAGGTCTTCAAGGACGACGGCAAGGCGGCCAAGTAAGCGAGAAGCCCGTGAGCGCCATCCGCCCGCCCATCATGAAAGGCCCGCCCGCGCTCGCCTCCCGCGCGGCGCAGGCAACGCCGCCGGGCGTGGCGCTGCGCCTGCGCGGGCTGTCCGACAAGGCGCTCGCCTGGCTCTTCGTGGGGCCCACGATGGTGCTGCTGCTGGCCATCAACATCTTCCCGCTGGCGTGGACGATCAAGCTGTCCTTCACCAACTACCGGGCAAACCGGCCCAACGCCAACGTGGTGAACGTGGGGCTGGACAACTACGTGTCGGTGCTCACCGACCCGGACATCTGGGCGGCGATGCAGGCCACCGCTCACTTCCTGTTCTGGACCATCCTGCTGCAGACGCTCATCGGCTTCGCGCTGGCCTACCTGATCGACCGCAAGTTCCGCGGACACGGCTTCTGGACCACGGTGATCCTGATCCCGATGATGCTGTCGCCGGCGGTGGTGGGCAACTTCTGGGCCTTCCTCTACCAGCCGCAGACGGGCCTGTTCAACTACGCGGTGGCCTTCCTCGCGGGCGTGCCGCCCTCCTCCTTCGAAATGATCGGCTCGGTGAAGCTTGCGCCCTGGGCGATCATCATCGTGGACACCTGGATGTGGGCGCCCTACGTCATGCTGATCTGCCTGGCGGGCCTGCGCTCCATTCCCGACTACATCTACGAGGCGGCCGAGGTCGACCGCGCCTCGCCCTGGCGGCAGTTCTGGTCGATCACGCTGCCCATGGTGCTGCCCTTCATCATGCTGGCGGTGCTGTTCCGCGGCATCGAGAACTTCAAGATGTTCGACATGGTCAACCTGCTGACCTCAGGCGGGCCCGGTTCGGCCACCGAGCTGGCGTCGATCACGCTCAAGCGCGAGGCCTTCGAGAAATGGCGCACGGGCTACTCCTGCGCCTTCGCCATCATCCTTTTCGTAGCGGTGTTCGGCCTCGCCAACATCTACGTGAAGGCCCTCAACCACGTGAAGAACCGGTGAAACCGGGAGGCCCAGCATGACAAGCCACGGCATCAGCACCGCGCATTCGGTGGTCGAGCCGCGCGCCGGCACGCGGTGGTTCGCGGGCACGGTGGTCGTGCTGTATGCGCTGCTCACCATGATCCCGCTGGTGTGGATCATCCTCACCGGCTTCAAGACGCCGCCGGATTCGATCAGCTACCCGCCCAAGGTCCTGTTCACGCCTTCGCCGCAGGGCTACTGCAACCTCTTCACCACGCGCTCGCGCCAGACGCCCGAATACATCGCCGCCCTGCCGCCGGCCACCGATACCTGCGACAAGGTCGCGCGCGCCGACAACATGGTGATCGCGGGGCCGTCGAACTACGTGCCGCGCTTCGTCAACTCGCTGATCATCGCCTTCGGCTCCACCATCCTGTCGGTGGGCTTCGGCGTGATGGCGGCCTATGCCTTCTCGCGCTTCAAGGTGCCGCTCAAGGACGACCTGCTTTTCTTCATCCTCTCTACGCGCATGATGCCGCCCATCGCGGTGGCCATTCCCATCTACCTGATGTACCGCGAGCTGGGGCTGTCGGACACGCGCCTGGGCATGATCCTCTTGTACAGCGCGGTGAACGTGTCTCTGGCGGTGTGGCTGCTCAAGGGCTTCATCGACGAGATCCCGCGCGAGTACGAAGAGGCGGCCATGGTCGACGGCTACACGCGGCTGCAGGCCTTCCGCAAGGTGGTGCTGCCGCAAGCCACCACCGGCATCGTGGCCACCTCCATCTTCTGCCTGATCTTCGCGTGGAACGAATACGCCTTCGCCGTGCTGCTCACCTCGGGCACGGCGCAGACGGCGCCACCCTTCATCCCGATCATCATCGGCGAGGGCGGGCAGGACTGGCCGGCGGTGGCCGCCGGCACCACGCTGTTCCTGATCCCCATCCTGGTGTTCACCGTGCTGCTGCGAAAGCACCTGCTGCGCGGCATCACCTTCGGGGCGGTGCGCAAATGAGCCGGCCTGCCTACGACATCTCGCGCCGCTGGCCCCGATGGCTGCGGCGCGGCCCCATGGAGATGCTGGCCTGCGCGGTGATCGCCGCCGGGCTGCTGATGATGCTGCAGCCGCTCGCGATGGCGCTGTTCACCTGGTCGTTCCTGACGACCTTGGCGGGCACGGCGATGTTCATGGTCGTCTCGAAGTTTCCGGATTGAACAATGACCCCCAACTTCGCTTCGCTCCTGCCCCTTAAGGGGGCGCAGCCCGCGCCAGGGGCGGGCCGGCGGGAGGGCTAACATGGCCGAGATCCGCGTCCATCACCTGCACAAGGCATTCGCGGACTTCACCGCGGTCCGCGACTCCAGCTTCGCGGTGCACGACGGCGAGTTCTTCTGCCTGCTGGGCCCCTCGGGCTGCGGCAAGACCACCACCCTGCGCATGATCGCCGGGCTGGAGCTTCCCACCTCGGGCCAGATCTTCCTCGCCGACGAGGACGTGAGCTTCAAGCGCGCCTCGGAGCGCGACATCGCCTTCGTGTTCCAGATGTTCGCGCTCTACCCGCACATGAATGTGCGACGCAACATCGCCTTTCCGCTGCTGTCCCAGGGCATGGCGAAGGACGAGATCGCGCGCCAGGTCGAGTCGGCAGCGCGCACGCTGCGCATCACGCACCTGCTGGACAAGCCGGTGTCGCAATTGTCCAGCGGCGACCGCCAGCGCGTGGCGCTGGGGCGGGCCATCGTTCGCCAGCCCAAGGCCTTCCTGATGGATGAGCCGCTGGGCGCCCTCGACGCGGAGTTTCGCGAACTGATGTGCCGCGAGTTGCGCGCCCTGCACGACCGCCTGGGTGCCACCACGGTGTACGTGACGCACGACCAGATGGAGGCCATGGCCATGGCCGACGTCATCGCCATCATGAACGAGGGCGTGATCGAGCAGCTGGGCGCGCCGCGCGAGGTCTACGAGTGCCCCGCCAGCGTGTTCGTGGCCGACTTCATCGGCGCGCCCGCCATGAACTTCCTGCCCTTCGAGGCAGCGCTGACAACCGGCGAGGACGCCATCCAGATTGGACCCGCGTGCCTTGGCGTTCCACAGGTTCGCGAAGACGTGTCGGCACGCCCGTTGCTGGCCGGCGTTCGGCCCGAGCATGTGCGCTTCTCCGACGACTCGGCGCTGAGGGCCGAGGTGCTGGGCACCGAGTACCTGGGCACTCGCACGGTCGTGACGCTGGCCACGGCCCAGGGGGCCACGGTGCGCGCCAAGGTCGAGGCCTCCACGCCCGCACGGCGCGGTGACCACATGGGGCTGGCCTTCGATGCACAGGCCGTGTCCCTGTTCGACGTTGCCAGCGGCCGCGCCCTGCGCACGGCGCGCGACGACGCCCTGCGCGGCACGCATCGCACGGGAGCCCGCCATGGCTGAACTCCGGCTCACAGGCATCGGCAAGCGCTTCGGCGCAGTGCAGGCGGTGGCCGACCTGCACCTGGACATGCCCAGCGGCGAGTTCTTCGTGTTGCTGGGCCCGAGCGGCGCGGGCAAGACCACCACCCTGCGCCTGGTCGCAGGGCTGGAGCAGCCCGACGCCGGCCACGTCTACATCGGCGGGCAGGACGTGAGCGCAGTCGCGCCGGCCCTGCGCGACGTGGCTTTCGTGTTCCAGCAGTACTCGCTCTATCCGCACCTCAGCGTCTACGACAACCTGGCCTTTCCCCTGCGCTCGCCCTTGCGGCCCACGCCGGAGGCGCAGATCCGCGCCAAGGTGAACGAGGTGGCCCGCCTGCTGCGCATCGAGGACAAGCTGAAGAACCCCGCGACCCGACTGTCGGGCGGACAGATGCAGCGCGTGGCCATCGGCCGTGCGCTGGTGCGCGACCCGCGGCTCTACCTGATGGACGAGCCGCTCTCGTCCCTGGACGCCAGGCTGCGCAACGACCTGCGGCTGGAGCTCAAGCGCATCCAGCAGGACATGGGGGCGACCATGCTCTACGTGACGCATGACCAGATCGAGGCCATGACCATGGCCAGCCGCATCGGCGTGCTCGAAGGCGGCCGGCTGGTGCAGGTGGGGACGCCGCGCCAGATCTACGAGAACCCCAGCACCAGCCAGGTCGCGACGCGCCTGGGCTCGCCGCGCATCAACCTGTTCGCCCGTGCCCTGGTGCCCGCCGTGAACGCGCCGGCCGATGCGGTGACGGTAGGCGTTCGCGCGGAGCACCTGCGCATCCACCGGCGCTCGGACGACAACGCGCACCGCGCCGCCCGCGTGCGCCGGATCGAGCGCCTGAGCGACCTGCACCTGGTGCACGTGGCGCCCGAGGACAGCGACCAGGAATGGATCGTCTCCGCCCCCGGCGGCGAAAGCTTCGAGCCCGACGACGCCGTGCGCATTGAACTCGTGCAGCCGCTGTGGTTCGACGCCGGAGGACGGCGCGTGGGCGCCGCAGCATGAGTCCAACATCCGGGAGATTCAAATGAAAGCCGACGCCAACGACCTGATCCGCAGCGCCACGCAGACGCTCATCGACCATGTGGACGAACTCACCGCCCTCGACCAGGCCATCGGCGACGGCGACCATGGCCTGAACATGCGGCGCGGAGCACTCGCCATCCAGGGCAAGCTCGCCGAGCTGGCCGGGCAGCCGCTCAACGATGCCCTGCGCACGATGGGCATGACCTGCATGTCCACCATCGGCGGCTCGTCGGGGCCGGTGTTCGGCACCCTGCTCGTGACGCTGGGCAAGGAGCTGCCCGCCCCGCCCACCGCGGCGGGCCTGGCTAGCGCGCTCGACGCCGCGATCCAGGCACTGACGCGCCTGGGCAAGGCGCAGGTCGGCCAGAAGACATTGCTGGACGTGCTCGACCCCGTGCAGAGGCTGCTGGCCGAAGGCGGCGACCACCTCACCGAGCGAGTACGCACTTGCGCCTTCGCCGCGGCCGAGGCTACCGCGGCGCTGGAAGCCATCAAGGGGCGCGCATCCTTTCTCGGTGACCGGGCGCTGGGCCACGTGGATCCGGGTTCGCGTTCGACGGCATTGATCATCGGCGCGATCTGTGAAAGCCTTGATGCCCCCGCGAGCGCCCGACCATCTTCGCTGTCCGCCTGATCGAAGCCCTCCCATTGCCGAAGGCCCACGCACCATGAAAAAGCTCATCAACGACGTCGAAGCCATGCTGTCCGAATCCCTGGACGGCTTCGCTGCGGCACACGCCGACATCGTCATGCTGGGAGAGGCCAGCCAGTTCGTGCGGCGCCGCACAGCCAAGCCCGGGAAGGTCGCGCTCATCTCCGGCGGCGGCTCCGGGCACGAGCCGCTGCACACCGGCTTTGTCGGCCACGGCATGCTCGATGCGGCCTGCCCCGGGCAGGTCTTCACCTCGCCCACGCCCGACCAGATGCTGGCGGCGGCCCAGTCGGTCGACACCGGCGCCGGCGTGCTCTTCATCGTGAAGAACTACTCCGGCGACATGATGAACTTCCAGATGGCCGCCGAAATGGTCGACTGCGACAACGAGACAGTGCTGGTCAACGACGACGTGGCGGTGGAGAACTCCACCTACACCACCGGGCGGCGCGGCGTGGCCGGCACGCTGGTGGTCGAGAAGGTCCTCGGCGCCGCCGCCGAACGCGGCGACCCGCTGCGCAGGCTCAAGCAGCTGGGCGATGCAGTGAACAAGGCGACCGCCTCGATGGGTGTCGCGCTCACGTCCTGCACCGTGCCGGCGGCCGGAAAGCCCACGTTCCAGATCGGCGCGGACGAAATGGAAATGGGCGTGGGCATCCACGGCGAGCCGGGCCGGCGGCGCATCAAGCTGGCCAGCGCCGACGACATCGCGCAGGAACTCACCGGAGCCATCCTGAAGGACCTGTCGCTCAAGCCGGGCCAGGAGGTTCTGCTGCTGGTCAACGGCTTTGGCGGCACGCCGATGCTGGAGCTGTACCTGATGGTCAACGCGGTGCACAAGGTGCTGGCCGGCCACCAGGTCAAGGTGGCGCGGCACCTGACCGGCTCCTACGTCACGTCGCTGGAGATGGCGGGCTGCTCCGTGACGGTGAGCGCCCTCGACGGTGCACAGCTGGCGCTGTGGGATGCGCCAGTCCACACGGCGGCATTGCGCTGGGGCATGTAGAAGCGATTGCCGAGTCAGTCGAGCGCGATGAACACCCGCCCTGCTTCGATCTTCACCGGATAGACCCGCAGGTCTTCGGTGAGCGGCGCGCACATCGCCTTGCCGCTGCGGATGTCGAAGCGGCCCTGGTGCAGCGGGCACTCGATCTCGTGGCCCTCCAGGAAGCCTTCGCACAGGCGGGCCTGCGCATGGGTACACATGTCGTCGGTGGCGAAGACCTCGCCCTGCACGCGGTACAGGGCCAGGTCCAGGCCTTGCACCTGCACGCCCTTCACATCGTCATCGGGCAGTTCGTCGAGCGCCGCGGCCTCGACCCAGGAATCGTGGGTGCTCATGTTCTTTTGCTTCAGATGGGATAGATGATCGAGTTCGGAATCAGCTCGCTGTCGTACACCACCAGGCGTGACGCGAACTTCAGCCCTGCGTCGGTGCGCGCCACGCGGTCGATGTAGCGGCCCACGTTGAACACCGTGCTGGGTTCGCTGAGCTTGGTTCGGAACACCGCGTAGTTGGCCTCGCTGTGCATCGTGCCGTCGGCCTCCACCTTGTGCACGATCGGCAGCCCCACCACGTGCCGCTGGTAGTACGGGTCGTGGAACAGCGTCTCGCGGATGCCGTAGACGCGGTCTTCCAGCATGCCCCGGCTCTCGAAGGACAGGGTGGCCAGCGGCAGGCCGCGCTCGTGGTTCTCGCGCGGCTGCAGGCGGTAGCTGCAATCGTCGATGAAGAAGGTGGGCCACAGGTCCCAATCGCCCGAGTCCACCGCGTGCGCGTAGTCGGCGTACAGGCGCGCGAGCTGCAGGTAGTCGGTGTCGCTGCTGGGGTTGCTGCTCATTGCGGCGCCTCCATCACCTCGCGCCAGTAGCGGTACATGCCGCGGATGAGCGTCTCGGTGACCATGTGCTCGGTGTCCTCCACCTCGCGTCCGCCCAGCTCGGCCATGGTGCGGTGGAAGGGCTTCTGCCGGAAGCCCTGCTGCGAGAACTCGATGACCTCGCCGTCGTCCGCCGACACGAAGCCAGCCGGCCCGAACAGGTTGGCCTGGCGCAGGCGGCGCTGCGCCATCTCCTCGCTGTCGTCCTCGAAGCCGAAGTGCGTCCACACGAAATCGAAGGCGTCGGGGCCCACCGGCTGGATGTGGCGGGTGGAGACGCTGTTCACCTGCTGCTGCAGGATCACGCTGGGGAACAGCGTGGTCATCACCGCCGTGGGCCCGTCCCACCAGGGCTCAGGCACGATGTCCAGGAAGCGCGGGTCCTTCAGCTGCATGCTCTCCTTGAAGCTGGAGACCTGCGTGACCTGCGCCGCCTTGCCCGACGCACCACGCGTGGAGATCATTGCGGCGTGCCGGCCGTGCGAATCCATGCGCAGTTGCGACTTGTTGTCCGCGCGCCAGAGGCCGAAGGTGACGAACCAGGTGTGCAGCAGGCCCGGGTGGTAGGGGTCCTTGATGTTCTCCTGCATCAGCTTCCAGTTGCCCGGGATGCGCTGGCGGTTGTAGCCCAGGATCTTCAGCTGCCGGCCGTTGAAGAGGCGGTCGAAGTACTGCAGCACCACCGGGCCGATGAAGTCCTCCAGCGATTCGATGTCGTGGTCGAAGCTGGCGAACACCACGCCGCCGCGCCGCGCCACCTTGAGCTTGGTCAGGCCGTTGTCCTCGTTCCTGAAGTCGGCGGGCATGCCGCCGTGCACCTGGCCGTCCTGCTTCACGCCGCGCCGGAAGGGCACGCCCTGCAGGTCGCCCGAGAGCGAGTAGTTCCACTGGTGATAGGGGCAGGTGAAGTCCTTGCGGTTGCCGCTGCGCTCGCGGCAAAAGCGCATGCCCCGGTGCGCGCACACGTTCTCGATCACGTGGACTTCGCCCTGCATGTCGCGCGTGAGGATCACCGAGCGCTCGCCGATGCTGGTGCGCTTGAAGTCGCCAGGGTTGGGAATCTCCGCCTCCAGACCCACGTAGCACCAGTGCTTGCGGTAGAAGAAGCGCTCGAGCTCTTTCTCGTGCTGCGCCTGGCCCTGGTAGGCCATGAAGGGAATGCGGCTGGTCTGCTCCGATTCCCAGCGGATGTGCTCGGGGAACACCTGGATCGGCGCCCTCGTCGTTCTGTCTTCGTTCATCGTGCTGTCTCCTGCGGCGCATCTTGGAGATCGCATGCACATTTGCCAATAGAATTTTGTGAATTACCAAGATCACTCGGGTGAATGTGCAAATGGAACTGCGCGAGATCGATCTCAACCTGCTCCTGGTGTTCGACCGCATGCTGGCCGAGAAGCGCGTGTCGGCGGTGGCACAGACGCTGGGCCTGTCTCAGCCGGCGGTGAGCAACGCACTGGCGCGGCTGCGCCGGCTGCTGGGCGACGAGCTCTTTCTTCGCACGGCGCGCGGCATGGAGCCCACGCCCCTGGCCTTGCAGCTGGCCGAACCAGTGGCTTCGGCCATGAGCGCGCTGCACGGCGCGCTCAACCAGCACACCGCCTTCGACCCCGCGACCAGCCGCCGCAGCTTCACGCTGGCGATGACCGACATCGGCGAGATCTACTTCACGCCTCAACTGATGGATGTGCTGTGGCGCGCGGCGCCTGGCGTGACCATCAGCACCGTGCGCAACACCTCGGTGAACCTGCGCGATGCCATGGAGGCCGGGCAGGTGGACCTGGCCATCGGCCTGCTGCCGCAGCTCAAGGCGGGCTTCTTCCAGCGGCGCCTATTCATGCAGCGCTACGTGTGCCTGCTGAGCGCCGCGCACCCACTCGCGGCCAAGAGCCGGCTCACGCTGAAGGACTTCGCGGCGGCCGAGCACGTGCTGATCCAGGCCGCGGGCACCGGGCATGGCCAGGTGGATGAACTGCTCGCGTCCCAGGGCATCGTGCGCCGGGTGCGGCTGACGGTGCCGCACTTCGTGGCCGTGGGGCATATCCTGCGCTCCACGCCCATGATCGCCACCGTGCCGGAGAAGCTGGCGCAGAGCCTGGCCGAGCCTTTCGGGCTGGTGTGGCGCACGCATCCCGCCGAATTGCCGCAGGTGGCCATCAACTCCTTCTGGCATGCGCGCTTTCATCGCGAGCCGGGGAACCAGTGGCTGCGCAAGCTGCTGTTCGATACCTTCGCGGATGCTTGAGGCGCCGTGCGGCGCCGTTTGCTATCGTTCCGGTCTGCTTCGAAACGCCATCACTCAGGAGCCACCCGCCATGTCGCTATTTTCAGTAGAAGGCAAGGTCGCCATTGTGACCGGATCGTCGCGCGGCATCGGCCGTGCGATCGCGCAGCGGCTCGCCGAGCACGGCGCGCAGGTGGTGATTTCGTCCCGCAAGCCCGAGCCTTGCGCCGAGGTACGCGACGCCATCAACGCCGCCCACGGCCCCGGGCGGGCCATTTCGATTCCCGCCAACATCTCGTCCAAGGAGGAGTTGCGGCACCTGGTCGACGAGACCACCCGGCAGCTCGGGCGCATCGACATCCTCGTCTGCAACGCCGCCAGCAATCCCTACTTCGGGCCCATGAGCGGCATCGAGGACGACCAGTTCCGCAAGATCCTCGAGAACAACGTGATCGCCAACCATTGGCTGATCGGTTCCGCGGCGCCGCAGATGATCGAGCGCAAGGAGGGCTCGATCATCATCGTGTCCTCCATCGGCGGCCTGCGCGGCTCGCCGGTGATCGGTGCCTACAACGTGTCCAAGGCCGCCGACTTCCAGCTCGCGCGCAATCTTGCGGTGGAATACGGTCCGCACAACGTGCGGGTCAACTGCATCGCCCCGGGACTCATCAAGACCGACTTCGCGCGCGCCTTGTGGGAAGACCCGGAGATCTTGCGCAAGCGCACCGAGAACACGCCGCTGCGCCGCATCGGCGATCCGGACGAGATCGCCGGGGCAGCGGTCTTCCTCGCGTCGAAGGCGGGGGCCTTCATGACCGGGCAGAGCATGGTGATCGACGGTGGGGTGACCTGCTGAGCGCCTTCCGGCACTTCTGTTGACGGCGCCAACGGAACGAGGACGCTAGAGGCTTCGGAATGGCGGCTTCTTCGGTGCTGGCAATGCCCGACGCGGGCGCGTTGGTGCGGGCAGCTCTGGCGGCAGCGCATCCAGTTCCTCGTCGCTGAGTTCGCGCCGCGCCGCCGGCGGATCGACCGACGCTTGCGCCCGAGGCAGCGGTGCGTGCAGCATTTCTGGGGGCCTTGCCGACAGTGTGGAACGCGGCGGCGCGGTCGGTCGTGCGGTAGTCGCATGAACATCCGACCGCGCCATAGGTGTCGGTGTCGGTGTCGGTGTCGGTGTCGGTGTCGGTGTCGGTGTCGGTGTCGGTGTCGGTGTCGGTGTCGGTGTCGGTGTCGGCAGGGTTTGCGAGTACGTCGGTGGGGCGTTCTTTGGGGGCTGTCGCTCCACTGCCAGACGCATTGAAAGAAGCTCGGCGTCCAGCTGAGTCCGCCATGCAAGCTGGCGGCTGTCGAGTTCCTGGCGAAGGCTTCGAGCATCTGCTGCATGCTCCTGCCTCAGCGTAGTCATCTCGCTATCGACGATGTCTCGGACCGCCGCCAGCACGCGCGCATCGATCGTGGTCTGAAGCCCGGATGCAAGCGCCGACGCTTGCGAGCGCAGATCGGCGCGCGTCCGCTCGACAAGGAAACGGATGCTGAGCACCGCAACCAACGCAACGAGCGCGCCGCCGGCGAGCGCGAGGTAGATCGCGTCCGCGCTCATGCGGGCAAACCTTCTGCCTCGGCTTGCGCCTCCGCCTCCCATTTGCGAAGCAGTTCCAGGGGGATCGAGTCGGCCACCTGGGAGAAGCGCTTGCCCACCATGCGTTCGGCTTGCAAGAGCAGCACGGCGACGGGACTGCTGGGCTCGTGAAGCTCGAACCAGGTGCGGGCCGCACGGATCGATTGCAGTACGTCGCCGCGCGTTTCCAGCGCGTCGTTGCAATGAGCAGGCGTCCTGACGTCCGCTGCTTCCGAAGCCGATGCAGGTTGCGTGCCGTCCCGCTCGCCTGACAGTGCCCTCCCCCCTTCCATACGGCCGTGCGAAGCACCGGCGAAGGGCTCGAGCAAGCGCGCCGTGCCCTGCAAGGAAGGCGCCGCCTCGCCCAGCGAGGTCGTGGCCCAGGCTTGAATCTCCCTGAGGGATCGCCCCGCCTGTGCCAGTAAGGCGACGGCGGAATCGTCGCCAGCCGCGCCTTGCAGGGCTGCCAGTTGCCGCCGCACCGAGTCCGCAGGCAAGGCATCCATCGAGCGAGGAACCGACAGGGCACGCTCCACCTCTCCCACCGTGAGGCGCAAGGCGGTGCTGGTCGCCACGGCAATCTCGCGCACGTCGCCGGCCAGCCCCTCAGGGTCGGCCAGCGCCGCCAGCGCGTTGGCTCGCAAGGAAGGTTCCGCATGGCCGTCAATGACGAGTTGCGGATGGATCGCGTCCGGCCAGGCCGCCAACGCCGCCGCGAGCGCGGCGAGCGATTCGGCCAGCCCCCTCGACTGGGCGAGCCGTGTGCGCGCCCGGCACAGCCACACGTGAACGTTGATGTCCTGCGTGCGCAGGAGAAGGCGCCGGCAGTCGCGCTCCACCTCTGCCCAGTTGACCGGGTCCGGCGTGCTGACGAAGTTGCCATACTGCGCCTCGGCGCGCGGCATGAGGCGGGATTGGAGCATGGCGTATTCGGCGTCGTACTCCAGGCTCGGACCGCAGGGGGCGTCCTTGTCGATGGGCTGGGCTTGGTGCATGGCTCTGGAGGATCCTGTCGATGGGGAGGCAAAGCTTTTCGAATCTCACGGCGCAGCGGCAACGGCCAATCTCGCGCCCACGTAGCGCTCCGGCTCGAACACCATGCCAACGGCATGCCGCACCTCCGAAGGACTCTCGCGAACCTGGCGAAGGGGCGCATCCGGGGCCCGGCCGAGCCATGTGGACCAGCCCAGCTTCTGCCCCTCCTCCAGCCGCGCAGGCGGCGTGTCGTCGACGAGCACCCGCAGTTCGACGTCCCAGAGGAATTCGAAGCCGATGAAGGCTCGCACGGCCTCGACCAGCAGCGGCAAGTCACGCCCTTGCGGGGTGAAGCGCAGGTACTGCTCCAGGCTCAACGGCCCGAGGACCAGGCGGAACCGGCTCTGCCTGTCCGGCACCACTTCGCCCGCAATCGCTCCGCTGCCCAGCACGCTGGAAGCACTGGGCTGGCCCAGGCGGGTCTGGTCGACTTCGTCGAGTTCGATCCAATGCATCTGGAACTCCAGCAGTTGCACCGGCACGGAGAAGAATCGCGCCAGGGTGGCTGCCAGACCGTCCGGATGGCGGGCATCGCGGCACAGGTGCGCGGATGCCGCAAGCCGCGCATGGGCCGGCCAGGCGCTCGGCCGGATCTCCTGCGGGTCGTGGCCCGTGAGCCTTGCCACGTAGGCGCTGAAGACCTCCTCTTCCGGCCGGTCCAGGCCGGCCGCCGCTTGCCCTTGCGCCGAGGCCCGATAAAGCAGCGTGAGATAGCGGTGATGGAACAGGTCCAGAAAGTCCGCGAGCGTTCCGTCGTGGTGGTTCTCGCTGCGGTCGCGGACGATCTCGGTGAAATGCAGGGGCAGCGGACCGTTGGGCCCCAGCATGCCCAGGCCATACAGGCGGACCAGCGGCAGTGCGGGGTTGTTGCCCGTGGGTGCTGGAGGCAAAGGGTCGTGCAGCGCGTCCACGCCGTTGGCGGGAAGCACCACTTCTGCAATCTCGCGCGGAGCAAAGCTCAATGCGGCCTTCTGCCCCAGGCGAAAGGGCTCTTGTTGCGGACGCGCCGCCGTTCCGATGCGAGGCAATTCCGGATGCTGTGCGCCGATGCGCCGCATCAAGGCCGTAAAGCTGAACAGCCAGGGCGCACGGCGCATGCGCGCAAGCACATCGGTCAGCGCCGCCGCCGCATGGTCGCGCGTGCGCTGCATCAGACGATTCCCCGGGCGCCCATGCGCACCGGCCAGCGCGCCACGGTTCCGCGCTGCATGGATTCCAGCGCCGTCTGCGTGAACACGTTGATGCTCACGTGGCGTGCCAGGTAGTGCTCCAGAACGAGGCCGAACAGGTAGGGGCTGGTGCCGGAGAACCCTTCCTCGTCCACGCTCAACGTGCACAGCACGCCCCTGCCGTAGACCAGCGGGCCGCCGCCCGGCAGGCGCCGAGTGACCGGCTCGATGCGCGAACCCACCAGGCTCTCGATCTGCCGGCGCTGCGCGTCGTTGTCCGCCGCCACGAACAGCCGCAGCATGTCGCGCAGCGCCTGGGCTCCCTCGCGGTGGGGCATGTCGGCCAGGGGCAGGTGGTTGAAATTGAGTTGGCGCACAAGTCGCCAGGCAATCTCCCTTTGCGCGAAGGGCGGGCGCGGGCGGCTGGGTGGGCGGATGAGGCCCACGCTGGTCACCGGAATCGAGTCGGCCAGCGCCAGGTCGTTCACGCCATCCCGCGGAACCAGGCAGGGCAGGTCCCGGTTGGTGAGCAAGGCGGTCACCGACAGGTAGCGGATGGTGTCCGCATAAGGTGATTCGTGCTGGTCGACCAGCGACAGGAAGACTTCGGTTCCGATGTAGGGCGTGCGGGTGCCGTATTTGCGGGCGGCGCTGGAGGCCAGCCGGCCCTCGCGCCTGACGGAGAAGTAGCGGCCGTGGTTTCCCTCGTCCTGGTTGAGGGTCTGGTAGAGCGGCCGGAAATCCAGCGGCGCCGTGGTCTTGAACTCCTGCCCCGCGATGGCCTTGACGGCATGGACCTCGAAATCCAGCGGCCGCGATCGATCGGGCACCAGGTGGAATTCCGGCTGGGCCGTGTCCATTTCGACACGATCGGTGCGGCGCTCGAACAGGTTGACCAGTGGCGTGCAGTACAGCGCGAACTGCCTGGCGTCGACCAGGCCAGCCAGGGCACCAGGCGGGCGGCCCAGCAGCACCAGCACTTCAGCCTCCATGCCCGCGATGCGCGACAGGCCGGGTGCCAGTTGCGTGAGCGTGAAGAAGTAGAAACGCTCCGGGCACGCGAAGTACTCGTGCAGCAGGTTGTGGCCGTGAAAGGCGTTCCAGTCCAGCGGCAGCAGCCCCTGCCCCGGCGCGAGGCCTTCATGGACCAGCGGTGCATCGGTGACCACGTGCGGGCGCTGCGCCAGCTTGCCGGGCTCGCCGGTGAACGTGGCCACGGCCGAGGTGTGGAGCAGTTCGAACAGGTGCGATGCCACCTGCTCGTTGCCCGCCAGGTACACCGGCAGCCGGTCCAGCCCCTCCAGCGCATCGAAGGGCAGCTCGCCGACGCTTCGCAACCGCAGCCGCAAGGCGCCGGTGACCTGCACATGGGGTGGAACGTAGCGCTCCAGCGCGGGGATGTCGGGAGGTGCGCCGGTGAGCCTCGCATCCACGATCTCGACCGGCCACAAGGTCACGTCCTGGCCGGATCGGAACTCGCAGGGCGTCTGCTCGCCGGCCGGCACCCGGGCATGGAAGGCCGTGCCGCGCGGCACCACGATGCCGCGCCTGAAGTCGCCCGCGTGCACGCTGGGCTGCAGGCGCGCCACGGCCATGGACGGCGTCGGGCTCAGGTAGTTGGGATACAGCACCTCCAGCAGGCGCTGCGTGAAGCGGGGGAACTCTGCGTCCAGCTTGATCTGCATGCGCGCGGACAGGAAGCAGAACGATTCGATCAGCCGTTCCACGTAAGGGTCGTCGACCTCCACGCCATGCATGCCCAGCCGGCGGGCGATCTTCGGGTGCGAGGCGGCGAACTCGCTCGCCATCTCCCGCATGTAGACGAGTTCCCTGTTGTAGTAGTCGAGCAGGAGGGGGTCCATGGATTTCCTGGGGTCAGCGTTGCCGCCGCAGCGGCCCGCGCGTTGCGCGAGACATGGTCATGCGGTTGCTTTCGAGGTCGACCGAGCTTTGGACCATCAGCTCCAGCGGATAGGGCCTTGCGTCGATCAGGGCGCGGATCTCGAAGAGCAGCACGTTGTATTGGTCGGGCGCGCCGTCCTTGTCCAAAGGACGCACAGTGACGGTGTCGGGCAGCAGGCGAGGCTCGTAGTCGGCGATGGCACCGCGGATGAGGCGCTCGATGTCTTCCCAGCGGCGCTCGGACAGGTAGTTGCCCGCCAACGGCCGCACGCCGAAATTGATGGTCGAAGCCGCGGCCTCGGGATGCCGGAGGCGATCGATCTGCTCCTCGATGTTCGTGGTGTTGAGCAGAAACCCCAGGTCTCGCTGCAAGACGTCGCGAAGCTGGCCGACGGAGACCGCGTAGTCTGTCGGTGATTCGGTCTTGCAGCCGGGCGCGTCGTCGCGCAGGCGGTCGAAGAGCGTGGGCAGCAGTTGCGCGTTCGCGCGCGCCAGACGATCGTCGCCCGGCCTGGGCGAGCGCACGCCGGGATGGACGGGATGTGTTGCCACGGGACCTGACGCGCCATGTCCGTCATCGCCCACGGCAGCTTCAGGCCGCGCCATTGGCCGAACCCCTGTCGAATTCACAGTGCCTGAGGTCGAGCAAGGACACATCGCCGCTGTCGGTCGCCCACACCTTCTGGCCGCGGGCACTGATGCAGGTCCTGCTGGTCTCGTCCCAGATCGTCTCGCGACCCAGCAGCAGGGCATCGCGGTCGTTGGCAAGCACGGGATAGCGCATGGGCATGTAGGCCTTGATGGGGGTGCGGTCGCTCAGCAGCACATCCACCTGGGCCCACACGAGGTCCAGCAGGCGTGCGGGCTCGGTCTTGTCGATGCGCGCCACGTCGGCAAAGGCCACCCACCGGTAGGCTCCCGAGGCGATCAGTTCGCACACCGGGCCGATGCGGGTGTCCGAATCGGTGACCCAGTCGAAGGCCCGGCCATCGACCACGCCTTGGACATCGGGCGCCTGGGCCAGGGCGGCATCGCGCAGCATGTCGCTGGTTTCCCTGGCCAGCAGATCGTCCTGCGCGCCGACTTCCAGGGCCTCGGCCTGCTGCTTCATCCAGGGCGCGGCCTGCGACGCGCTCGAGAGCAGCAGCGCAGGCGCCTCCAGGCCTGCCAGCACCTGCGCCCGCTGCACCTCGGCACGAAGCAGCCCGCGCATGACATGGGCCGTGCCCTCGTGCTCGCGAGACAGTGTTGCCCACACCTGGAGCTGCCTCAATCCGCGCTCCCATTGCCCGAGCACACACAGCAGTTCGAAGAGCAGCCAACGCGCCTGCGCGTCCTGCGGCTGCGAGCGAACGCCGGCTTCCGCACGTGACAGAAGCACGCCCAGCGGCTGGGTGTCGGACCATCGCCGAAACGATTGCGGCAATCTGGGTTCGTTCATTCCGGCTTCCCTTTCATGGACTGCGTTGCCTGGCCAACGTGGAGGTGGCTGTCCGGCGACAGCGCGTGGTGTTCGCGAAGGGTGAGGCTGGGCAGCCTGCCCTTGCCGCTCGCGCTGGACTCGGGCGCGAAGAGCCGCAGCACGTCTTCCGGTGCGTCCAGCCCAGGCGGGTCGCAAGGTCCGGCCGGATCGAAGCCATCGATGACCTGGCCGATGGTCTGTGGGGGGATGAGGATGTCGCGAGCCATCGCGAATGTGGCGGCTTCACGGCTCAGCGCGTCCAGCGAAGGGGCCGGTTCGCCTTCCGTGCCGGCGAATCCCTCGGCCCATTGCGACCTCGACGCCAGTTCGGCGGGGTCTTGCAGCACGCGAATGAACTCGTCGTGCAGTTCGTCCATCAGCGCACCGGCGGGATCGGAACTCCCCGACGCAGGAACATCGGCCTGCTGAACGGTTGCCGCCTGGATGCCCAGGACGGCAAAGGGAGCGGTGGCCTGCGAACCCACGATGCCGATCGCAGACGAGTCGAGCACATCGAAAGGGCTGTCACCACCACCCGCCCGAAGTGAAGGCACGCTGCTCGGCACCTCATCCCTCGAGGCCAATTCGCGCAAGTCGAATTCGGGCAACGGCCGGTGCAGCCGCGCCTGGGCCTCGACTTCCAACGCCCATTCGGGTTCAGTTCGATGCATTGGCGTCACCATGGGTATCGACCTCTTGCCTCAGGCGGCACGGCCAGGGCAGCGAAAGCCCTTGAGCACATCGCTGTTGAGCGGGCTGGGCTGGCTGCCCGAGCTCAACTCGACCAGCGCCCTGCGCCCGTCGAACAGGAACTCCACGTTCACCCGCCCCGACATCGCGCTGGCGACGATGCGGCCCTTGTCCAGCAATCGCAAAAACGCCCAGGGTCCGTTGGCGATCAGCGTCGAGGTGGCGGGCGAGATGCGCGGGTTCGCCGTCAGCTCTGCGGTGGTGCCTCCGCGAGGGCCCGGCCAGGTCACCAGGAAGGGCTGGACCGGTCCGTGAACGTAGCGCAGCCCCTGCCCGTCGATGTCGATGAGCAGGTCGGTGATGGTGGGGTCCAGCTCGATCACCTTGAGATCGAGCTTCCATGCGAATTTCTTGCCGGCCGCATCACGAAAGAACAGGTCACGGATCTGGCGCGCGCGGTAGAAGGTCTCGAGTTCGGGGCCGCCCTGCTGCAGCAGCTTGAGCAGTTCGCCGAGCAGCGTCGGCCCGGTGGCGACGGGTTGCTGCAGCGCTTGCGAGCCGCCGTCGGCCGGGTCGGCCGGTGCATCGGCGCTCTTGTAGCGCCAGGGGCGCGCGCTGGTATCGACGTAAGGCGCCAGGTACTTGGCGAAGAATTCATCCGCCGCCCCTCCCACGGCGAAGACCTGGGTGAAATCATCGATGGAGGCGTCCTGCGCCACGGCGGCGAAGGGGTAACGGCCCTCGACGCCGCGCCGGCACGGATCGCCGACCTGCTGCGCCAGTTGGCCCATGATTCGATCGAACTGCACCTGCGCCTGCTTGTGCAGGATGTCGGCCGAAGCCTGTGCCACCTTCTCGGCGCCGCTGGTGGCCAGCGCAGTCAGCACTTCCCGAAATGGCGCCGGCAGCTTGCCGGCCTCCAGTTTCAGCCGCGCGCCGATCTCGTTGCCCGCCGGCGGCAGGCTGTTGGTTCCGAGGGCGGTGTCGGCCACCACGAGCGCGGTATAGAACTCGTTGATCAGCCCCGAGATGTTTTCCAGGCCGGGCCTCGCAGCGCTTGCGCTGCTGCCACCGCCGGTGGGCGTGTCCGGCTGCCCGGTAACGACTTCACGCAGGGCGGCGAACTGGTTGTCGACGAGCTGCCTTTCCATGCGCTCCTCGGGGCGGATGCCGAGGTTCTTGCCCAGTTCGCGCGCCTGCTTGTTCAACTGGTCCGTGGCCTTGTCGAAGAAGCTGGCCTCCTCCTGGGTCCGCGCCACCAGCGGGCGCGACAAGGTGGTTTCGCGCGCCGCGGCCCGCGCAAGCCGGCCAAGCGGCGAGTCCGGTGTTGATTTCCATCTAGAAGTGACCCACTAACCCCGGCGATTTCCATCTAAATCTGACCCACGTAAGAACCCTAACCTGCTGCCTTTTGCGGCAGGAGCACAGGAGTGATTGACGTGGCGACACTGAGTGTCATCAGACGTTGGGCATTGCGTGAGCAACTGTCCATCCGGGAGATAGCCCGACGCACGGGCCTGTCTCGCAACACCATCCGCAAGTACCTGCGCGAGGGCGAAGCGGCGCCCAGCTACGCGAAGCGGGTCAGCCCGAGCAAACTCGACGCCTTCGCCGAGAAGCTCGGCACGTGGCTCAAGAGCGAGGCATCGAGGTCGCGCAAGCAGCGGCGCACCCTCAAGCAGATGCACTCCGACTTGGCTGCGCTCGGCTATCAGGGGTCCTACAACCGCGTGGCAGCCTTCGCACGGGCGTGGCAGGTACGTCGCCACGAGGTCGAGCAAACCACCGGGCGAGGCACCTTCGTCCCCTTGGTCTTCGGCCCTGGCGAGGCGTTCCAGTTTGACTGGAGCGAGGACTGGGCGGTCATCGGCGGGGAGCGCACCAAGCTGCAGGTGGCGCACTTCAAGCTCAGCCACAGCCGGGCCTTCCTCGTGCGGGCATACCCGCTGCAGACCCACGAGATGCTGTTCGATGCGCATAACCGTGCCT
>NZ_FOUG01000008.1 GCF_900114785.1 Variovorax sp. OV329 | reverse complement strand
CTGCCACTAAAAGCAGCAGGTTAGGGTTCTTACGTGGGTCAGATTTAGATGGAAATCGCCGGGGTTAGTGGGTCACTTCTAGATGGAAATCAACAAGCGCATCGCACCAAGCTCGGGTTGTCGGCTGCTGCATATGGCAAGCTTGTCGGCATGAGTGGCGCTACGGTGTATCTCTGGGAACAAGGGAAGTCGCGCCCCAATGAAGAACAGCTTCAGCGACTAGCTGCAGTCCGGACGCTTGGCAGGCGAGCAGCTCTCGAGAAAGCGAACAGCTAGCCGGTCCGCATTGAGCGCGGGACCAGAGCACCGGCGAGATGGTCGCTAGCCTCCAGCTTGAGCGGCCCACCACCCAACGGTCACTACTCGATCAACCTGGGTCGCTACCAGATACGCCAGAACGGACGCTTCTTCAGCCGCGCGGCTTCCAAGGGAGCCCCAATGGTTGTCGAACCAGCAAACCTGCGCCTTACTTCGCGCTCGTGCTCATGCGCAGGGCCACGTGCATCGAGATGGCCGCGCAACGCCAATAGGCGAAGTTGGTGCGCGCGGTCGAGCAGGTCCTCGTCGGAAAGTTGTGCTGGCTCGGTCATCATTGCGAATCAGATTTTCGCACTGTCTCCCTCCCCGCGGTGCGCTCGCCAAGCTCGTCCAGGTACCCTAGAGCGACCGGCCTCGATCTTTAGTCGAAAGTTCCCGCAACTCCAGAATGGACCGAGAAAGGGCATCTCCCCTTAGAAAATTCCCGCAACCTTAGTAAACCAAGGCGCCGCACGGAGGTGGCGACGACGTCACTCCACGGTAACCGACTTTGCCAGATTGCGAGGCTTGTCCACGTCCGTTCCCCGGGCGCAGGCCGTGTGGTAGGCCAGCAGCTGAAGCGGCACCACGTGCAGCAGCGGGCTGAGCGCGCCGTAGTGCTCCGGCATGCGGATGACATGGATGCCTTCGCTGCTCTCGATGTGCGTGTCGGCGTCGGCCAGCACGTAGAGCACGCCGCCACGCGCGCGCACTTCCTGCATGTTGCTCTTGAGCTTTTCCACCAGCGCATCGTTGGGCGCGACGGTGACCACCGGCATCTCGCTGGTCACCAGCGCCAGCGGGCCGTGCTTGAGCTCGCCGGCGGCATAGGCCTCGGCGTGGATGTAGGTCACTTCCTTGAGCTTGAGCGCGCCTTCCAGCGCGATCGGGTAGTGCAGGCCGCGGCCCAGGAAGAGCGCGTTCTCCTTGCGCGCGAAGTCTTCGGCCCAGCTGATGACCTGCGGCTCCAGCGCCAGCACGGACTGCAGCGCCACCGGCAGGTGGCGCATCTGCTTGAGGTGGCTTGCTTCTTCTTCCGCGCTGAGCCGCCCCTTGGACTGCGCCAGCGCCAGCGTCAGCAGGAACAGGCCCGCCAGCTGCGTGGTGAAGGCTTTGGTGGAGGCCACCCCGATCTCCACGCCGGCGCGCGTGATGTAGGCCAGCTTGCATTCGCGCACCATCGCGCTGGTGGCCACGTTGCAGATGGTCAACGTCTCTTCCATGCCCAGGCTGCGCGCATGCTTGAGGGCGGCCAGGGTGTCGGCGGTCTCGCCCGACTGGGAGATGGTCACCACCAGCGTCTTCGGGTCGGGCACCGATTCGCGGTAACGGTACTCGCTGGCGATCTCCACCTGGGTCGGGATCTTCGCGATGCCTTCCAGCCAGTACTTCGCCGTGCAGCCGCTGTAGTAGCTGGTGCCGCAGGCGAGGATCAGTACCTTGTCGATCTGCTGGAACACGCGGTGCGCGCTGGCGCCGCTGCTTTTCTGGCCATCGGGCGGGATGCCGTCGAACAGTTCAGGCACCACGCCTTCCACGCCTTCCAGCGTGTCGGCGATGGCGCGCGGCTGCTCGAAGATCTCCTTCTGCATGTAGTGGCGATAGGGGCCCAGTTCGGCCGCGCCGCTGTGCGCGTGCACCTGGCGCACCGGGCGCGTCACGCTCTTGTGGCTGCGGTCGGCGATCCAGTACTTGCCCGGCTGCACGTCGACCACGTCACCTTCTTCCAGGTAGATGATCTGGTCGGTCACGCCGGCCAGCGCCATCGCGTCGCTGGCCAGGAAGTTCTCGCCCTGTCCCACGCCCAGGATCAGCGGCGAGCCTGCGCGCGCGCCCACCACGCGGTGCGGCTCGTCGCGGCAGATGACGCCGATGGCGTAGGCGCCCTGCAATTGCTTCACCGTGGCCTTCACCGCCTCGAACAGGTCGCCGTCGTAGTGGCTGTCGATCAGGTGGGCGATGACCTCGGTGTCGGTCTGGCTGGCGAACACGTAGCCGCGGGCCTGAAGGCTGGCGCGCAGCGCCTCGTGGTTCTCGATGATGCCGTTGTGCACCAGCGCCACGCGCGCCGACTTGCTGCTGTCGGGGCCCTCGCCGGGGCCGCGGCTGAAGTGGGGGTGGGCGTTGTGCACCACCGGCGCGCCGTGCGTGGCCCAGCGCGTGTGGGCGATGCCGGTCAGGCCCTCGACCTTGTCCTCCTGCACCTGCGCCAGCAGGTCGGCCACGCGCGAGGTGGTGCGGGTGCGCGTGAGCTGCCCCGCGTGCACCGCCACGCCGCAGGAGTCATAGCCGCGGTATTCAAGCCGCTGCAGGCCCTGGACCAGGACGGGAACGATGTTGCGATGGGAGGCTGCGCCGACGATGCCGCACATGGGTAACTTCCTTGTTGGGGAACGAGAACGCGCCATGGTAGAACTGCGAATGAGAATATTGCTTTCCAATTTGGCACTTCAATGAAACAATATTCCATCACTCTTCGATGAAGAACTTTTATTTCTTATATTTTTAAATAATGGAATCTTTCGTCATCGACTCGGTCGATCTGCGCCTTCTGGACGCCCTGCAAGAAGACTCCTCCCGCACCAATCAGCAGCTGGCCGCCCTGGTCCATGTCTCGCCGCCCACCTGCCTGCGTCGCGTCCAGCGCCTGCGCCAGGCCGGCGTGATCGAGCGCGAAGTGGCACTGCTCTCACCCGACCGGCTGGCGCCGCTGCTCGGCCACGGCCTTCAGGCGGTGGTGGAAGTGTCGCTGGACCGGCAGGACGCCCAGGCGCTGGAGGATTTCGAGGTGCGCGTGATCGCCGACGAGGCGGTGCAGCAGTGCTACCGCGTCTCGCCCGGGCCGGACTTCGTGCTGATCGTGGGCGCGCGCGACATGCCCGACTACCTGGCGCTGGCGCAGCGCCTGTTCACCAGCGATGCCAACGTGCGCAACGTGCGCGCCTTCTTCAGCGTGAAGCGCGCCAAGTTCGAGCCGCGCCTGCCGCTGGGGCCGCGGACGCAGGCCTGAAAAAAAATCTAGGACTGCCAGAAGCCACGGTGCGGCGCGGCGGCTTCGTCCTCGATCAGCGGCCCCACCACTTCCACCCGGCGCTGCCCGCGCGCGAACACCTCGCGGCAGGGCAGCGAGAAGGTGGGGTTCTCCGGGTGGTCGCCGGTCAGGCCCAGCAGCGTGTGCTCCGACAGCGCATAGACCACGCGGCCGATGCCCGTCCAGTACACGGCGCCGGCGCACATGCAGCAGGGCTCGGCGCTGGTGTAGAGGGTGCAGTGCGCCAGCGCCTCCGGGCTCAGCGTGCGGGCCGCGAGCGCCGCGGCCACCAGCTCGGCATGCTGCGTCGGGTCGCCTTCGGGCGGCATGGAGTTGTTGCCGGCCTGCGAGACGATGTTGCCCTGCTCGTCGGCCACCAGCGCCGCGAAGGGATGGCGGCCGCGCGCCTTCGACTCCTCCGACAGGCGGATGGTCTCGCGCAGCAGTTCCAGCTCGCGCGCGCTCAGCTTGGGTTGCTCAGCTGTCATCACTTGTTCTTCACCGGCCGCTGCCAGTTGGGGTAGCTCGACTGGCGCGTGCGCGCCACCGTCAGGCCGCCGGGCTCGGTGCTCTTGCTGATCGTGGAGCCGCCGCCCACCGTGCCGCCGGCGCCGATGCTGATGGGCGCCACCAGCACGCAGTTGCTGCCGATGTGCACGTCGTCGCCGATGATGGTGCGGTGCTTGTTGGCGCCGTCGTAGTTGGCGGTGATGCTGCCGGCGCCGTAGTTCACCCGCGCGCCCACGGTGGCGTCGCCGATGTAGGCCAGGTGGTTGGCCTTGGCGCCCGGGCCCAGGGTGGAATTCTTGATCTCGACGAAGTTGCCGATGTGCACCTCGGGGCCCAGGCGCGCGCCGGGCCGCAGCCGTGCGAAGGGGCCGACCAGCGAGGCGTGGCCCACCGTGACACCCGCCTTCTCGCCGTCGATGTGGGTGAAGGGATGGATCACCGCGCCGTTCTCGATGCGCGCGTTCGCAATCACGCAGTTGGCCCCGATGCGCACGCCGGCGCCCAGCGACACCGCGCCCTCGAACACGCAGTTGACGTCGATCTCCACGTCGGCCTCGCACACCAGCGTGCCGCGCAGGTCGAAACGCGCGGGGTCCGCCATGCGCACGCCCTGTCGCATCAGCGCCTGCGCCTGGCGCTGCTGGTAGGCGCGCTCGAGCTGGGCCAGCTGCACGGGATCGTTCACGCCGGCCACCTGCAGCGCGTCGTCGGTGCGGTGGGCGACCACGGCCACGCCGTCCACCGTGGCCAGGCGCACGATGTCTGTCAGGTAGTACTCGCCTTGCGTGTTCTTGTTGTCCAGGCGGGCCAGCCAGGGCTTGAGCAGGCGGGTGGGCACGGCCATCACGCCGCTGTAGACCTCGCGGATGCGGTGCTGCTCGGGCGTGGCGTCCTTGTGCTCGACGATGGCCTGCACGCCCTCGCCGTCGCGCACGATGCGGCCGTAGCCGGTGGGGTCGTCGAAGTCGATGGTCAGCAGCGCCAGGCGCCGGCCGGCGCTGTCGGCCACCAGGGCCTGCAGCGTCTGGTCGCCGATCAGGGGCACGTCGCCCGACAAGACTACCGTGATGCCGTCGTCGTCCAGGTGCGGGTGCGCCTGCTGCACCGCATGGCCGGTGCCCAGCTGCGGAAGCTGGCGGGCGAATTCGAGCGGCGCGCCGGTAAAGGCCTCGGCCAAAGCGGTCTCGACTTCGTTGGCGCCGTGGCCGGTCACCACCACCACCTTGCGCGCCTGGATGCCCAGCGCCGTCGCCACCACGTGCGAGACCAGCGCACGCCCGGCCAATCGATGCAACACTTTGGGCAGGCTGCTCTTCATGCGGGTGCCTTTGCCGGCTGCCATGATGACCACGTCCACCGGCCCGAAATCGTCTTGCGGAATCTGTGCCATGCCTTCTTTCTCTGGAATCTGCCGCTGCGCGGGAAAAACTTTCGCAAGGATTATCGGCGCGCCACTGCTGGCCGCCGCCCTGGTGCTGGGCCTCGCGGGCTGCAGCACCGTCAAGCTTGCCTACAACAACTTCCCGGAACTGGCCTACTGGTGGCTGGATGGCTACTTCGACTTCGAAAGCAGCCAGTCCGCCCGCGCGCGCGACGAGCTCGACCGCCTGCTGGCCTGGCACCGCCGCGCCGAGCTGCCGCAGTGGATCGCTTTGCTGCAGAAGGCTCGGGCACTGGCGCCCGCCGACAGCACGCCGGCGCAGGCCTGCGAACTGGGCGAGGCCATGCGCACCCGCCTGCTGGCCGTGGCGGAGCAGGCCGAGCCGCCGGCCGCCGAGTTGGCCCTGACGCTGACCTCCGCACAGCTGGAGCACCTTCAACAGAAGTACGCCAAGCTCAACGCCGACTACCGTTCCGACTGGCTGAACAAGAGCCGCGAGGCGCAGCAGACCAAGCGCTACGAGCAATGGCTGGACCGCAGCGAGGACTTCTACGGCCCCCTGGACGAGACCCAGAAGAAGGCGATGCGCCAGATGATGGCCGACTCGGCCTTCAGCCCTGCGCTGTTCGACACCGAACGCAAGCGCCGCCAGGGCGCGCTGCTGGCCGGCCTGCGAGGCCTGGCCGCCATGCCCAACCCGACGCCGAGCGACGCGCGAAAGATGCTGCAAGCCTATGTGCGTACCGTGTCCGAGGCGCCGCCGGGGCGCTGGCGGGAGCAGCAGCAAGCCCTGTGGCAGGAGAGTTGCAGCAACTTCGCCACCCTGCACAACATGACCAACCCCGCCCAGCGCGAGCAGGCGGTACGTCGACTTGGCCGCTACGAAGCCGATCTTCGGGAGCTGGCCGGGCAGCAGCAACCGTGAACCGGGTCCGCCAAACGCACATCGACCATGTGACCAGTTGTTACTTGTAGTGCTATCTGATTACACTGTCGCCATCACGCGCGGCGTTTTCACGGCAACCCCTGGCGAATGAAGAAAACCATCCTTTGCACCCTGTTCGAAGGCCACTACCACTACGGCGTGGCGGCTCTGGCGAATTCGCTCCTGGCCAATGGTTTCCGGGGGGACCTCTGGGTGGGTTACCGCGGCCAGCTGGCCGGGTGGATCACCGAAAGCGGCGACTACAGCGCCGCCACCGGCCAGCTGCGGCTGAGCGAGCAATTCAGCCTGCGTTTCGTGAAGCTCGACACGCCCGTCTTCTTCACCTACTACAAGGCCACCTTCATGCGCGACCTGCTCGACAAGCACGCGCCGGAGGCCGACGTGGTGGCCTACATCGATCCGGACATTGTCCTGAAATGCCCCTGGGCGGACATCGCGCCGTGGTTCGAGGGCGGCATCGCCCTGATCGAGGACGTCAACTGGAACTTCCCGCCGCGCCATCCCAAGCGTCTGATGTGGAAGTCCTGGTTCGCGCCGCACGGCGTGGTGCAGCGGCGCGAACTGGACCGCTACTACAACGCCGGCTTCATCAGCGTGCCGCGCGAGCACGCCGACTTCCTCACCCTGTGGGGCTGGATGTGCGGGCTGGTGGCCGACTACAACACGGGGCTGAAGAACATCAAGTCGGGCAACGCGCCGGACCTGTTCCACTCCACCGACCAGGACGCGCTGAACTTCGCCCTCACGGCGCACGAAGCGCCGCTCAACACGGCCGGCGCCGATGCGATGGATTTCCTGGACGGCGGCTACTACTTCTCGCACGCCATCGGCTCGGCCAAGCCCTGGCTCGGCAAGCACCTGCAGCGCGCCCTGGGCGGCCGGCCGCCTTCGCCGGCCACCAAGGCCTACTACCGCTTTGCCAACCACCCCATACAGCTGTACTCACCGCTGCAGTTCACGCTGCGGCGGGCGAGCCTGGGGCTGGCTTCGGCCATCGGCCGCTTCTATCGCAAGGCTTAGGAGGCGGTCTCAGCCGCCGCGGCGCCAGTCTTTCATGCGCGCCAGCAGCAGCGCGTACTGGTAGGCGAAGTGCACGCCGCAGGTGGCCAGGTTGAACCCCAGCACCAGCGGCAGCGAGCTCACGCCCGCCCACGCCACCCAGGCCACCTGCACCGCCAGCACCATCGGAATGGTGAACCACTGCCGGGTGGTGGCGCCGCGCCCGGTCAGGGTGCGGAAGGCGAAGCCGGCCGAGTTCATCAGGATGGAAGCGCCCACCGCCATCCAAAGGTAGGGCGTCTGCGCCTCGTACTGGCGACCCAGCAGGATCATCCAGGCCTGCGGGAAAAGCAGCGCCGACAGGAAGATCAGCAGCATCAGCCCCAGGTAGGCGCCATGCACCCGCAGCAGCAGCGACACGAAGCGCGGCCCCGGCGTGGCGCGGGCAATGGCCGGGAACAACAGCATGTTGCTGACCCGGTCCAGCACCGTGAGGATCATTGCCAGGCGGGCGAAGGCGCCCACCTCGGCCATCATGTCGCTCGTGCCGAAGAGCGACACGATCAGCACCGTGACCACGCCCTGCACCTGGAAGAAGATGGCCGAGGGCACCAGCGGCGTGGCGATGCGCAGGGTCTCGCGATTCACCGCGTGGCGCTCGGCCTCGTCCAGCCGCCAGTCGGCGACGTGGTGGGTGCGCAGCGCGCGCGTCTGCAGCCGCACCGCCACCATCAGAGACAGGGCCGTGGCGCAGAACAGCCCCGCCATGGCGAAGCCCCCGAAAGGCAGTAGCAGGACGGCCGCCACGAGCACGAAACGCACGCTGTGCATGGCCAGGGCGGTGCGGTTGAGCGTGGTGATGTGCCCCAGCACCAGGAACACGGTGTGCAGGAAGTTGTCGCGCAGCGTGAGCAGCACGACCCCCATCATCACGCCCACGGCCAGCAGGAAGGGCCAGCCCAGCCAGCCGTGCTGCAGCGCGCTGTAGTAGCCGTAGGGCAGCACCAGCACCACGCCCACTGCCAGCAGCAGCCAGCGCCAGTGGAATATCTGGTGGCACACGCCCACCACCCAGCGCTGCTCGCCGGCACGCTGGCCCACCACGGGCAGCACGCAATGCGACAGCCCCAGTTCGCTGATGCCGGACATCAGCGTCATGCTGGCCAGCAGGAAGGTGTAGACGGCGTACTGCTCCTTGGGCAGCAGGTTGACGATCAGCAGGCCCGCCACCCCACCCAGCGCGACGCCGAATGTCTCGACGCCCCCGACCATGACGACTTGGCGGATCCGGGCGTAGAGGCTCATGGAGTGCAGATGCGATTCAGGGTTTGGGCTGGCGCCGACGATACGCGAAGCCGGTGAAGGCCCGACGGGGCCCGGCTGCTGCGGCGGCCGGAACTCATATCAGCGGCGCGGGCCGCAGGGGACGGTCGAAGTAATCGCCCAGGTTCTGGAGTGCCAGCGGGTCCAGGATGCGCAGCCAGCCGCGGTCGATGCGGAACAGCCCCAGGCGCTGCAGGCTGCGCATGGTCTTGTTGGTGTGCACCAGCGACAGGCCCAGCGCATCGGCGATGTGCTGCTGCTGGAAGGGAAACTCCACCCAGCCCTCGCGCTCCATGCCCACCCGCTGCGCGCGGCGGTACAGGTGCATCAGCAGCATGGCCACGCGCTCGGCGGCGCTGCGCCGGCCGGCGGTGACCAGGTTGTCGTCCACGAACTTCTCCTCGCGCGCGGCCAGCCAGGTGATGTCGTAGCCCAGCTTGGGCTGGGTGTGGAACACCTCCCACAGGTCCTTGCGCTCGAAGACGCACAGGGTGACGGTGGTGGCCGCCTCCACGCCGTGCGTGAAGCTGTCGGCGAATTCGTCCTGCAGGCCGAGGAAGTCGCCCGGCAGCAGGAAATTGAGGATCTGGCGGCGGCCGTCGCGCAGGGTCTTGTAGCGGAAGGCCCAGCCGGAATAGAGCGTGAAGAGCTGCGGGCTGGCCCGGTGCTCCTCGATGATGGTGCGGCCCGCCTCCACCACGCGGGTGCTCTTGCGGTAGTTCTGGATCGCCAGCAGTTCCGAGGCCGGGATCGGCAGGAAGGCCGGATTGATGCGCAGGGCACAGTGTTCGCAGGGCCTGGGCCCCTGCGGCGGCATGACCGGCTTGAGATGGTCCTCGAACTGCACCTGTGAACTATAGGCCACAGCGCTATGTCTTTTGACATTTCGCTACATCGGCGTGGTTCCTAGACTGCAGCGCACAATGAATTTGCCCAGCGCCGAGCACTTGCACGAGATCTTCTATTGCAGCCTCCTGGCGCCCGGTGAGTCGCCGCGCACGGTCGCCGGCATCCTGGCGCAGTCGCGGCAGGCCAACGCCGACAAGGGAATCACGGGTCTGCTGATCTTCGACGGGCTGCACTTCCTGCAGCAGGTGGAAGGGCCGCGCGACCAGGTCCAGGGGCTCATGGGCCGCATCACGGCGGACCCGCGCCATGTCGGTATCCGGGTGATCTTCGAGGGGCCCTTGCCGGCGCGCCGAAGCAATGTCTTCGAAATGGGCTATTCGGAACCAGACGAAGACGACGTGCTCTACGAACGCATGGTGAATGAAGGAGAAGCCGGGCTGCTGCGCTTCCTGGCGCAGCGACCGAGCTACGACATCCGGCGCTGAAGCCGGTGCGCCTGTTCGATCAGGCGGCGTCCCAGGTGTAGGTGGCGCCGAAGCCGTCCCACGGCTCCATCACCACGCGCTCGCCCTTGGCCAGCTGCAGGCTATCGCCGGGGCTGAGCACCAGGTCTTCGCTGCCCCATTGGGTGGTGGCATCGCGGGTGACCCACACCCGGCCCTGGCGGATCTTGAGCACGCTGGCCGACTGGGCACGCAAGGACATGGCCTGACCGGCTTGCAGTTGCCAGGCGCCGCGGCGCACGGCCGGCGGCACCGGCGCTTGCCGGCTCAGGCTGGGGATCGACGACGACGAGAGGACGGTAGCGGTCATGTTCAACTCCTGTGCGGCACTGCTGCAAAAGGGGCAGTTGGCGCGTTTCGGGAATGAATGATCTCGCCGTCGCCCTTCCCGGTCCAATGAAAACCAGCTAGCCTACTGATTCCGTTTTCGCATCAATCCAAAAGTGCAGCACTCCCAGACCCACCTCCGTTCCCGCCCCGTCTCGGCCGGCCACCTGCGGGCTTTCGAGGCGGTGGCCAGGCATCTGAACTTCCGCGCCGCCTCGGAGGAAATGGCCCTCACACAGTCGGCGGTCAGCCGGCAGATCCAGTCGCTGGAGGAAGAAATCGGCGTGCCGCTGTTCCTGCGCCACACCCGCGCGGTGGAGCTGACCAGCGCCGGCGCGCAGCTGCTTCTCGCCGTGCAGCAATCGCTTCCGCGCATCGATGGCGCGGTGCGGCAGATCCGCCAGAGCGCCGGGCGCAAGAGCGTGGCCATCACCACCTTTGCGTCTTTCGCATCGATGTGGCTGATTCCCCGGCTGGAGGCCTTCCAGCGCGACAACCCCGACATCGACATCCGCATCGACGCCAGCGACATGGCGGTGGACCTGGACGTGGCCGACGTGGACCTGGCGCTGCGCTACGGCCCACCCTCCAGCATGCCGGCCGGCGCCATCCGCCTGTTCGGCGAAACGCTCACGCCGGTGGCCAGCCCCTGGCTGATCAAGAGCAGCCCCTCGATCAGCAAGCCCTCCGACATCGCCCACTTCACGCTCATCGAAGCGGGCGATGCGCACCGCACGCACCTGGAATGGCTGACCTGGCGCCGCTGGTTCGAGGTGCACGCCCTCTCGCGCACGCAGCCCAAGCGATGGCTCTACTTCAACTACGCCTACCAGATGGTGCAGGCCGCTCTCACCGGCCAGGGCGTGGTGCTGGCGCGCAGCTCGCTCATCTCCGACAGCCTGGCCAGCGGCGACCTGATCGAGGTGCTGCCGCAGCAGCGCATGGATTCGCCCATGGCCTACTGGCTGCTGGGCGGACCGCGCAGCACGATGCGTCCGGAGGTGCAGGCCTTTTCCGACTGGCTGCAGGCGCAGGCCGCGACCACCCGCCAGACCATCGGCGAGGGCAAGGATCCGGATCTGGAAGATCTGGATTGAGACCACCCCGGCTGCGCTTTGCATAATCCCTTGGCGATGCAGCCTGCGGGCGGCCGTTGCTCGCGCCCCACCCAGTAAGTGAAGAGTTCATGACCCCACGTTCCGATGAAGCGTCGACGCCTGCTGGCGCCGCGCCGCTGCGCATTCTCATTGCCATGTGCTACCTGGTGCACCGCACGGGCGCCGAGATGTTCACACGCGACCTGGCGATGTGGCTGCGCCGCCGCGGACATGCGGTGACGGTCTTTGCAACCGCCTTCGGCGACATGGCCGACGAGTTGCGCTGGGCCTCGATTTCCTGCATCACCGACGTGGCCGATATGGGCGCACGGCCCGATGTGATCATCGGCAACACCCAATACGAGACGGTGCGCGCGCTGCTGCACTTCCACGACGTGCCCACCGTCACCATCTGCCATGACCGCAGCGCCGACCACGGGCGCCCGGCGCGCTTTTCTCAGGTGGTGAGCCATGTCGCGGTGGACGAGAACTGCGCCGAGCGGCTGGCGCACGAATTCGGCATTGCGCGCGCGCAAATCGAACTGATCCAGAACGGCATCGACCTGGACCGTTTCCTGCCGCGCGCCCCATTGCCAGCGACGCCCCGTTCGGCGGTCATCTTCAGCAACTACGCCTCGCACGACGCGCAACTTGCGGAAGTGCGCGCTGCGTGCATGGAGCGCGGGCTCAGCCTGGACGTGATCGGCCAGGGCACCGGAAACCACCTGCCCGATCCGGCCGCCGCGCTCGGGCGCTACGACATCGTGTTCGGCAAGGGCCGTTGCGCCACGGAAGCACTGGTTACGGGCAACGCTGTGGTGGTGCTCGACCCGAGTTCGGGCATGGGCGAGATGGTCACAGCTGCCTCGGTCGCACTGGGCCGTCAATGGAACTTTGGCCGCGCCCTGATGACCCGGCCCATCACGCGGCAGAACGTGCTGGCCGAGCTGGACCGCTTCGACGCGCCGGACGCGACCCTGGCCGCGGCCTGGATGCGGGTTCATGGGGGACTGGATGTCTCGCTTGGCGCACTCGAACGGCTGTTGCTGCGCGTGGTGGGCGAGCGCGGCGTGGTGCAGGTATCCGCCGAACAGCGCGCCAGCGAGGCAGCGGGCTATATGGACGACTGGCTCCGGCGCGGCCCCGTTACCGTCCAGATGGTCGACCAGGGCCTGCTTCACCGGCACATCGACGGGCTGCAGCAGGGCTTGAACGCGCAGCAGCATTTGCACCAGGCACAGGCAGACACCCTGCGCAGCGAAGCACGGCGGCATGCCGAGCACGCCGAGGAGATCTTGGGCCGACTGGAAGCGGCCGAGGCCGCACTGGCTGCGGCGCGCGCGCACGCGGCCCAGGCCAATGCGCAGGTCGACGCCGTGCACGCCAGCCGCTCGTGGCGCATCACGGCGCCCCTCAGGCGCTTGATCACCCTGGTTCGCAGCGGAGCCAAGGCCGCATGAAGTACCTGCTGATGGCGGCCCATCCAGGTCACGAACTGCTGTTGTGGAAGTGGCTGCGCATCGAGCGGCCGCAGGTTGTCATCCTCACCAACGGTGCCGGCGCCAATGGCGTGCCCCGGCTTGAACCGACGCTCGACAACCTGCAGCAGTCGGGCGCGCAATGGATGACGAAGTTGCTGCAGCCCGTGAGCGATGCCGCTATCTACCAGGCGCTGCTGGACGGCGACACGGCGCTGTTCAGGACCTGGGTCGACGCGCTGGCCGCGCATGTGGTCGCTCAGGGCATCGAATGCATCGTGGCCGACGAATCGGAGGACTACAACCCCTCCCACGACCTGTGCCGCCTCTTGGCCAACCGCGTTGCGAACCGCGCCCGCGCCGGCGGCCATGCAGTCGAGTCCTTCGGCTACCCGACTGTGGGGCACCCTTGCCCGCCAGCCCGGCTGGCGGCCGAGACGCATCGGATGGTGGAACTCGGGCCCACGGAGCTGCAACACAAGCTTGGCGATATGCAAGGCTACGCGCGCCGCGCTGGCGGACAACTGCAGCGCGAGCTCGACAGCTTCATCTCGGAGTTCGGCGAAGAGGCCTATGGCCGCGAATGCCTGTTCGCGGCACAACCCACCCGCTACGAACAGCCGGGCGCTGCCGCGGTCAAGCCTCTGTTCGAGCGCATTGGCGAGGAGCGTGTCGCCGCCGGCGTCTACAAGCACGTGATTCGCGGTGCCCACCTGCAAGCGGTGGCGGATGAGCTCGCGCATGGGACGCCTGCCCGATGAGGCTGACCGCCGACACCTTCGAGCAGCCGCTTGCAAGCGCCGCCGACATGCCGTCCGGCCTGGCCCACGCCATCGTCGGCCTCGGGCGCTTCGGCAGCACCCACGCCCGCAAGATGACGGCGCTGCCAGGCTTTTCGCTGCGGGCCGCCGTCGATCCTCATGCCGAAATGCCGGCTGAACTCGATGGGCTGCCGCTGCTGCGTCACCTGGACCAGCTGCCAAAAGACATCGAGTCAGCCACGGTCGCCACCAGCGATGCAACCCATGCCGAAGTGGCCATCGCCTTGATGGCGCGCGGCTGCCACGTTCTGGTCGAAAAGCCGATGTGCCTGGCGCCGGACGACGGGGCGCGCATGCTGCAGGCCGCCTCGCAGCACGGGCGGCATCTGTACGTGGGCCATGTGGAGCGCTTCAACCCCGCCTTCGACGAGGGCACGCTGGCCAAGCTGCGCAGCGCCGTGCAGCGTGGTCGAGGCAGCAGCGAAGCTTGCTTGCGCTTCCGGCGTGCCTCGTGCCGCCAGGGACCGCCCCTGGACTGCGTGCTCGACCTGATGGTGCACGACCTGGACCTGATGGCCTGGCTCTGTCTTCTTCCAATCGACGAGCCGCTGGAGTTGCTGGAGCGCCGGGTCGACGAGCAGGGCGTGCATGCGCGCATCAGGCTGGGCGGTTGGGTGGCACAGCTGGATGCCGGCTACGGCGCCCCGACGCCCATGGCCAGCATGGGCGTGCGAGTCCACGGCGCCTGGCAGCAGTTGGACTTGCGCCTGCCCACCACCGGCCATCCACCGTCGAGCGACGACGCACTGAGCCGGCAATACGCAGCCTTGCGCCTGGCCATCCGCGGCGGAGCCAGCCGCATCGCCAGCGGCCCCGAGGGCTTGGCCGCGGTGCTGCGCGCACGGCAGATCCTGTTGGCATGAACGCATCCCGCACCGCAACGGCAGACTTCGCCCAGGCGAGTGATGGCGCGAGCACAACGCAGGCGGCCGCAATTCCCTTCTTTCGCGGCGACGCCAGCGATCCCGCCCTGGCCGAGCGCATGACGCAGGCCTGCGGCGAGATCCTGCGCAGCGGTGTCTATGTCCTGGGTTCGCAGGTCAAGGCGCTGGAAGAAAGCCTTGCCGCCTTGCTTGGAGGACGCGAGGTCGTCGCCGTGAACTCGGGCTCGGACGCACTCGTGCTGGCGCTGGCCGCCCTCGGCGTGGGAACGCTCGGCGGCGGCCGCGACGACGACGAGGTCATTCTTCCCAGCTACACATTCGTGGCCTGCGCCGAGGCCGTCCTGGCCGTGGGCGCGCGACCGGTGTTCGTCGACTGCACCATCGACAACTTCGCGCCCAGCCTGCAGGCCCATCGCCAGGCCGTGGGCCCACGCACGCGGGCTGTACTGGCCGTGGGCCTGTTCGGCGACGCCTCGCATATCCCGGCGCTGGCCGCCTTCTGCCGGGCGCATGGCTTGCTGATGGTCGAGGACATCGCCCAGTGCCTGGGCGCCACCGCCACTGGAGAGGACGGTACCACGCGTCCGGCCGGCACTTGGGGCGACGCTTGCGCCATGAGCTTCTATCCGACCAAGACCCTGGGCGCCGCCGGCGATGCGGGCGCCTTGGCTTTCGCGGATGCGCGGCACGCGCGCCAGGCGCGGCGGCTGCGCAACCACGGTCACGAAGATGGCGAGCACCACTGCCTGGGACGCAACAGCCGCATGGACGAGTTGCAGGCCGGGCTGCTGCGCATTGCGCTGACGCAGTTCCCCCGCGCCCTCGCACGGCGCCGTCAAATCGCGCAGCGCTACCTCGGCGCGTGGGCCGGCTCAGGCATTCACCTTCCCCCGAGCGACGCCGGACACGCATGGAACTACTTCGTGCTCAGGTTCGGCTCCAGCGCGCAGCGCGACGCCGTGGTTGCCGACCTGGCCGCGCAGGCCATCGCGACCCAGGTGTACTACAGGCAGCCGCTGCACCTGCAGCGGGCACTGGCCGCCACACACGGTGGACGCAAGCTGCCGCACAGCGAGTCGCATGCTCGCTGCGCACTGGCGATCCCGATGTATCCGGCGCTGCGGGATGACGAAGTGGAGCGGATCGTCGAGGCCGTGGGTGCACCACGCGACCTGGGCTGAGCAGTCCTCGGGCTGATTCCGCCCCGCTGGTTAGCTTGCCTGTCCGCCACCGGCGGGCATCCGGCGTCGCTTCATCCTCGGGAAAGTCCTAGACAAATCGGCAGAGCTCCGTCGCTTATACGCATTAGCATCTCGCTTATACGCATAAGCAACGCAGATCTAGAATCGTCCAATCATGGCGACCACTTCGCGCCTCACCCAGCAGCACATCGCCCGCCTCGCCGGCGTGAGCCAGGCCACGGTGTCGCTGGTGCTCAACGGCACGGCGACGGCGCAGGCGCGCATTCCGGCCGAGACGCGGGAGCGGGTGCAGAAGATCATCCGGGAGACCGGCTACGTGCCCGACCCCATCGCCCGGCGCATGGCCAAGGGGACCAACCGCATCCTGGGCGTGTTCACCTACGAGCCGGCCTTTCCCAACGCGCACGCCGACTTCTTCCTGCCCTTCCTGTTCGGCATCGAGGAAGAGGCGCAGTCCCTTCGCTACGACCTGCTGCTGCTAACCGGCGCCAACGCGCCCGGCGGCGGCCGCAAGATCTTTTCGGAAGAGAACCGCCTGCGCATCGCCGATGGCTGCATCGTGCTGGGCAAGAGTTTCGACCGCGAGGAACTGGCCCGCCTGGTGGCCGGCGACTTTCCCTTCGTGGCGATTGGCCGTCGTGACGACGCCGGCAGCCCCGTGCCCTACGTCGGCGCCGACTACGCCGCCGCCACCGCCGCCCTGGTGGCGCAGGCCCGCACGCTGGGCCACCGCAAGCTGGCTTACCTGGGCGCCACCGGGCCGGCCGAATCGACGGCGGACCGCTGGAAAGGCTTCCAGTCCGCACTCGGCGACGACCTGCAACTGGTGATGGCCGAACGGGACATGGCCCTGCCCGAGACGCGACTGCTCGATCTGCTGCTGGAACGCAGCGCCACCGCCGTCTTCTGCGTCGAGCTGGTCGATGCGCTGCGGCTGGAAGCGGCAGCGCGTGCCCGCGGACTCTCGCTGCCGGCCGACTTCTCGCTGGTGGCCCTGGGCTCGCACGTGCGGGTGGAAGCCCACCCGACCCGCTTCGCCTCCTTCGTCATCCCCCGCGAGCAGATGGGCCGGCAAGCCACCGCCAACCTGGTGCGCCGCATCGAGCATGGCAACGACGAGCCGGTGCAGCAGGTGCTGCTGCCCTGCCACCCCATCCGCGGCGAGACGCTGGGCCCCGCGCCCGCCTGACATTTCCCGAGAAGAGACAACGCGACATGAAGACGAAAGAACTGAAGACGGACATCCTGGTGGTCGGCGGCGGCCTCGGCGGCGTGGCCGCGGCGCTGGGTGCGCTGGCCCACGGCCGCCAGGTGGTGATGAGCGAGGAGTACGACTGGATCGGCGGCCAGCTCACCTCGCAGGCGGTGCCGCCGGACGAGCACACCTGGGTCGAGCAGTTCGGCGTGACGCGCCGCTACCGCGCCCTGCGCAACGGCATCCGCCAGTTCTACCGCGACCACTACCCGCTCACCGAAGCCAGCCGCGCCTGGGGCGAGCTCAACCCCGGCGCCGGCTGGGTGAGTCGCCTGTGCGCCGAGCCGCGCGTGGGCCTGGCCGTCATGCAGGCCATGCTGCTGCCCTACATGGGCGGCGGGCAGCTGACGGTGCTGCAGCCTTTCCGCCCGGTGTCGGCCGACACCGAGGGCGACCGCGTGCGCGCCGTCACCCTGCGCCACCGCGACAGCGGCGAGGAGCTGACGGTGCAGGCCGCCTACGTGATCGATGCCACCGAGACCGGCGACCTGCTGCCGCTCACCGGCACCGAGTACGCCGTCGGCTTCGAGAGCCAGGCCGACACGGGCGAACCCAGCGCACCGGCCCAGGCGCAGCCGCACAACGTGCAGGCCCTGTCGATCTGCTTCGCGGTCGACCACGTGGACGGCGACCAGACCATCGACAAGCCGCGCAACTACGAGCACTGGCGCAGCGTCCAGCCCGACTTCTGGGGCGCGCCGATGCTGAGCTTCAAGGCGCCGCATCCGCGCACGCTGGAGATCGTGGAGCGCTCCTTCACGCCCAACCCAGACGACGACCCGCTGCTGGTCGATGCCGACCAGCGCAAGGGCGGCGGTGACATGAACCTGTGGACCTTCAGGCGCATCGCGGCGCGGCGCAACTTCGTGCCCGGCGCCTACGCCTCGGACATCTGCCTGGTGAACTGGCCGATGATCGACTACCTCGGGGGCTCCATCCTGGACGTGAGCGAGGAAGAGAAGGCGCGCCACCTCGCGGCCGCCGCCGAGCTGTCGCACTCGATGTTCTACTGGATGCAGACCGAGGCCCCGCGCGAGGACGGCGGCCAGGGCTTCCGCGGCCTGCGCCTGCGCGGCGACATCACCGGCACGACCCACGGCCTGGCCATGGCGCCCTACATCCGAGAAGGCCGCCGCGTCCTGGGCGTGACCCGCGTGGTGGAGCAGCACATGTCGCACGCGGTGCGCGGCGAGAAGGGCGCGCTGAGCTACCGCGACAGCGTGGGCGTGGGCATGTACCGCATCGACCTGCATCCTTCCACCGGCGGCGACAACTACATCGACGTGCCCTCCTGCCCCTTCGAGATCCCGCTGGGCGCATTGCTGCCGCGGCGCATGACGAACCTGCTGGCGGGCGGCAAGAACATGGCCACCACCCACATCACCAACGGCTGCTACCGCCTGCACCCGGTGGAATGGAACGTGGGCGAAGTGGCAGGCCTGCTGGCCGCGCACTGCCTGAACACCGGCCGCACGCCGCACCAGGTGCAGGCCGGCAACGCGCAGCTCGCGGAGTTCCAGGCGTTGCTGGCACGCGAAGGCGTCGAGATGCGCTGGCCTTCGGTCCAGGCCTACTGAATACCAAACGAAGAAGGAGACAACCATGAGCCCTCGTTCCCTCCGCTTGCTGCCCAATGCCCTGCGCCTGGCCGGCGCCCTGGCCCTGGGCCTGGCCTTCGCCGGCGGCGCCGCCGCGCAGGAGGTCAAGCTGCGCATGACCATCTGGAGCGCCAACGAGGCGCACCTGAAGCTCTTCAACAGCATCGCCGACGGCTTCAAGGCGCAGCAGCCCAACGTGAGCGTCACCTTCGAGCCGCTGCCCTTCGACAACTACACCACCGCGCTGACCACGCAGATCGCCGGCGGCAACGCGCCGGACATGGCCTGGATCTTCGAGACCTCGGCCTACGACTTCGTGAACTCGGGCGCGCTCGCGCCGCTAAGCAAGACGCTGTCGGCCACGCCCGGCTACGCGCTGAACGACGTGGCCGCCAGCGCCACCGAGCGCTGGACCAAGGACGGCACGCTCTACGCCTATCCCTTCTCGACCTCGCCCTTCGGCGTGTTCGTCAACAACGACCTCATCAAGCAGGCCGGCGCCAAGACGCCCGCCGAATTGATCGCGGCCAACCAGTGGACCTGGCCGAACGCGATCGCCACCGCGCAAGCCGTGAACGCCAAGACAGGCAAGGGCGGCATCGTGGTGCGCGACTTCAACTACCAGGCCTGGCAGTTCCTCTCTTCCGTGTACTACGGCTGGGGCGCCTCGCCCTGGAGCGCGGACGGCAAGCGCTGCACCTTCACCGACAAGCCGATGGTGGATGCGCTGGGCTTCGTGCACGACGCGGTGTTCAACAAGAAGGCCATGCCCGGCCCCGGCCAGAACGTGGACTTCTTCGCCGGCGATGCGGCCATGACCGTGACGCAGATCAGCCGCGCCTCGCTGCTGCCCAAGGACAAGCCCTTCGACTGGGACCTGGTGCCGCTGCCGCATGGCCAGGTGGGCGAATACGCCATCGTCGGCCAGGCCGGCGTGGGCGTGCTCAAGCAAAGCAAGAACGCCGAGGCCGCGACCAGGTTCGTGGCCTACATGACCAACCCGGAGAACTCGGCCAAGCTGGCGCAGTTCTTCCCCTCGGCGCGCAAGTCGATGCTCAATGCCGAGACGCTGGGCAAGACCAATGCGCGCCTGACGCCGGTGCAGCTGGACAAGGTGGTGGTCACCGGCATCTCCAGCGGCAAGCTGATGCCCGGCCACACCGACTTCGCCCGCCTGCAGCAGATGGTGCGCGCCGGCCTCGATCCGGTGTGGACGCCGCAGGCCGACATTCCCGCGGCCATGAAGGCGATCTGCGCGCAGATCGGCCCGCTGCTGGCCAAGTAAGGCGCCTCGCATGACCGAAGCCAGCATGACCCGCAACCCGACGCCGACCCAGGCCGCACCGACGCGCCCGTTCTGGACCCTGGCGCGGCGCGAGGCGCTGGCCGGCGGCCTGTTCGTGGCGCCGCAGCTGCTGGGCGTGGCGGTGTTCGTGCTGCTGCCGCTGGCGCTGGTCTTCTGGTATTCGCTGCACGAGTGGAACGTACTGGCCAACACCTTCGAGTTCACCGGCGCGCAGAACTACCAGGCCTTGCTGGAGGACAGCACCCTGCCCCCGGTGCTGCTGGCCTCGGCCGTCTTCGCGGCGGGGCTGGTGGTGTTCAATCTGGGCCTGGCCCTGCTGCTGGCGGTGCTGCTCAACCAGAAGCTGGTGGGCATCACCGCATTCCGCACCTTCTTCTTCTCGCCGGTGGTGGTGTCGCTGGTGGCCTGGACCATCGTGTGGGGCTTCCTGCTGCAGCACAACGGCGGCATCAACGGCGTGCTGAAGCTGGCCGGCATCGAGGGGCCGAACTGGCTGCGCTCGCCGGGCACGGCCATGGGCTCGGTGATCGTGGTGCAGGTGTTCAAGAACGTGGGCCTGAACATGGTGCTGTTCCTGGCCGCGCTGCAGGGCGTACCGCGCGAGCTGTACGAGGCGGCGCGCATCGACGGCGCCAGCGCCTGGCGGCAGTTCCGCCGCATCACGCTGCCGCTGATCAGCCCGACCATCCTGCTCACCTCGGTCATCACGGTGGTGGGCGCGCTGCAGGTGTTCGCGCAGATCGCGGTGCTTACGCAAGGCGGGCCGGGTCACTCGACCACGGTGCTGGTGTACTACCTCTACCAGCAGACCTTCCAGTTCCATCGCTTCGGCTACGGCTCCACGCTGGCCATCGTGCTCTTCGCCATCGTGGCGCTGCTCACGCTGGCGCAGTGGCAGCTGCGGCGGCGCTTCGTCTTCCAGGAGCAGTGAGCGTGCACGGCCGCCTTCCTCCGCGCACCCAGGTTGCCCTGTACGGGCTGATGTGCCTGCTGCTGGTGCCCTTCGTGTTCCCGACCTGGTGGATGGTGACCTCCTCGGTCAAGCCCATCAGCGAGATCTTCGCCTTTCCGCCGCAGCTGTGGCCCACGCACCCGGACTGGAGCAGCTACCAGCAGGTGTTCACGCTGCAGCCCTTCGCGCGCCAGTACTGGAACTCGGCCTGGATCGCGGCGGTGGTCACGCTGGGCACGCTGGGCGTGGCCTCGATGGCGGGCTATGCCTTCGCGCGCATCCGCTTTCCTGGCGCCAACGCACTCTTCGTGGTGGTGCTGACGGGGCTCCTGATTCCGTCGGAAGTGACCATCGTGCCGCTGTTCCAGATGTTCCGGTCGATGGGCATGGTCAACACGCACTGGCCGCTGGTGCTCATTCCGATCTTCGGCGCGCCCTGCGTGTTCGCGACCTTCATCATGCGGCAGTTCTACATCACGCTGCCGGCCGAACTGGAAGAGGCGGCGCGCGTGGATGGCCTGGGGCGCTTCAAGATCTTCCGCACCATCGCCCTGCCGCTGGCGCGGCCGGCGCTGGCCTCGGTGGCGATCTTCACCTTCCTGCACAGCTGGAACCTCTATCTGGAACCGATCGTGTTCCTGTCCACGCCCGCGCTCTTCACGCTGCCGCAGGCGCTGACCCAGTTCACCGATGCCTACGGCGGCCCGATGTGGAACATCCAGCTGGCGGCCGCCACGCTCACCGCGCTGCCGGTGCTGCTGGTGTTCGTGGTCGCGCAGAAGCAGTTCATCGAAGGCCTGGCCCATACCGGGCTCAAGTAGGCCCATCACTTTCCTCACCTCCATGGCAGCAGTCGAGTTCACCAGGATCCAGAAGCGTTTCGGCAACACCCACGTACTCCAGGGCATCGACCTGGCGATCCGCGATGGCGAGTTCCTCGTGCTGGTGGGCCCCTCGGGCTGCGGCAAGTCCACGCTGCTGCGCCTGCTGGCCGGGCTGGAGGCGGTGTCCAGCGGGCAGATCGCCATCGGCGATCGCGAGGTGACCGACCTGGACCCGAAGGACCGCGACATCGCGATGGTGTTCCAGAACTACGCGCTCTATCCGCACATGACGGTGGCGGACAACATGGCCTTCTCGCTGGAGCACCGCGGCCGTCCGCGCGCGGAGATCAAGGAGCGGGTGGACTGGGCAGCGCAGATCCTGGGCCTCGCGGCGCTGCTGGAGCGCTATCCGCGCCAGCTCTCGGGCGGCCAGCGCCAGCGGGTGGCCATGGGGCGCGCCATCGTGCGCAACCCGCAGGTGTTCCTGTTCGACGAGCCGCTGTCCAACCTGGATGCCAAGCTGCGCATCGTGATGCGCGGCGAGATCAAGGCGCTGCACCGCAAGCTGGGCACCACCATGGTCTACGTCACGCACGACCAGGTGGAGGCCATGACCATGGCCGACCGCATCGTGGTGCTCAACGTCGGGCGCATCGAGCAGGTGGGCACGCCGCTGGAGCTCTTCGACCGGCCGGCCAACCGCTTCGTGGCCGGCTTCATCGGCTCGCCGGCGATGAACTTCATCGAGGGGCGCTGCACATCGGAAGGCTTCGAGGCCAACGACGGGGCAGTGCTGCCGCTGCCGTGCATGGCCACCCGGCCCGAAGGCGCCCTCACCTACGGCATCCGGCCCGAGCATTTCGAGCGCTGTTCGGAAAGGGAGGGCGTGGCTGCGCAGGTGCTGGGCGTGGAGCCGCTGGGCTCGGACACGCAGCTGAACCTGCGACTGGCGGGCACGGACGTGGTCGCGCTCTTCCACGAGCGCCTGGCCGTGCAGCCCGGCGAGACGCTGCACCTGCGTCCGCGCATGTCGGCCGTGCACCTCTTCGACGGCGCCAGCGGGCGGCGCCTGGGCGCGGGCTAGAAAGGCCTCAGCCCACCGGCCAGACCACGCCCTCGTCGTTGAGGATCGCGTCCAGCGGCACGTCGTGCGCTTCGGGCTCGTGCCCGGTCAGCAGGCCATTGGCGAAGCCCAGGCCCACGGTGAAGGGGCGCGGTTCCAGCGAGGCGAGCGTGCGGTCGTAGAAGCCGCCGCCGTAGCCCAGGCGGTAGCCGCCATCGGTGTAGCCCACGCAGGGCACGAAGAGCAGCGTGGGCACGATGACCTCGGTGTCCTTGGGCTTGGGGATGTCGAAGGCGTCCTCTTCCATCGGGCAGCCGGGATACCAGGCATGGAAGGTCAGGGTCTTGTGCACCCGGTCCATGACCGGCAGGCCGATGCGCCGCTGCGTGGCCTTGGATTGCAGCTCGCCGTCTTCCTTCCAGCGGTGCAGGGCCGGCAGCGGATCGAACTCGCCCTTGATCGGCCAGTAGGCACCGATCACCGCATCGGGCCGGCCCACCAGCCAGATCCGCATCACCCGCTGCAGCAACGCAGAGCGGGCCTGGCGGTCGGGCATGTTCAGCCGCTGCTCCAGCAATGCAGCGCGCAGCTGATTCTTGAGAAATCTTGCCGTTTCCGACGACTTTGGTTCCTGCGACTTGTCCATAATCCCCCGATGCGTTGGCTCAGCATTTTGGCACCGCGGCGTGCCCGTCTCCTTTCCCTCGTTCTTCTGGCCGCCATGAGCCAGGCCGCGTCCGCCCAGGGCAGCGGCAGCGACGACGTCCTCCTGCAGATGAAGCAGGCCTTCCAGCGGGGCGACAAGGCCCGCCTGTCGGCCCTGCTGCCACAGGCGCGCGGCCATGCGCTCGAACCGTGGGCCGCCTACTGGGAGCTGAAGGCGCGCCTGAACGAGGCCAGCCCGCTGGAGGTGCAGGACTTCCTCGCCCGCTATGCCGGCACCTACCAGGAAGACCGCCTGCGCAACGACTGGCTCCTGTTCCTGGGCAAGCAGCGCGACTGGGACGGCTTCATGGCCCTGCACCCCGCCTACCGCATGGGCGACGACCGCGAGGTGCGCTGCTACGCGGTGCTGGCCGGTGCGCGCCAGAACGGCATCAGCAAGGAGCAGGCCCGCGAGGTGCGCCGCGACTGGCTGGCGCAGCGCGACGCCGACGACGGCTGCCTCTCCGCGGCCGAACGGCTCATCGCCGCCGACCTGATGTCGCCCGACGACGCCTGGAAGAAGGCGCGCCTGGCCATCGAGGCCAACCGACCCCGCGCAGCCCGCGACGCGGTGAACCTGGTGGCGCCCGACGACCTGCAGCTGTTCGACCAGATGAACGCCAGCCCGGCCAAGTACCTCGCCGGCCGCGCGGTGGTGGCGGCCAAACCGAAGAAGGAAATGGTGGTGCTGGCGCTGATCAAGATCGCCATGTCCGACCCCGACATGGCCAGCGTGCAACTGGACAGCAAGTGGGGCCCCATGCTCAGCGCCGAGGAGCGCAACTGGCTCTGGGGCGTGATCGGCCGCCAGGCGGCCATCAAGCTCTCGCCCATGGCCAACAGCCACTTCGGCAACGTCACGCGGCCGAAGGACCTGAGCGACGACATGCTGGCCTGGAAGACCCGCTCCGCCCTGCGCGCCGGCCAGTGGAAGGACGTGCAGGCCAGCATCGAGGCCATGAGCGAAGAAGCCCAGGACGACCCCACCTGGGTCTACTGGAAGGCCAGGGCCCTCTCCCAGCGCGGCGGCGACGAGCGGCGCGCCGAGGCCCGCAAGATGTACGAGGGCATCGCCGGCACACGCGGCTTCTACGAACTGCTCGCGCTCGACGAACTCGGCCAGCCGGCCCAGGTGGCCACGCGTCCGGCGCCGCTCACGGCCGAGGAGAAGAACGCGGCCCGCAGCAACCCCTCGCTGCAGCGCGCCCTGCTGGCCATCTCCATCGGCCTGCGGCCCGAGGGCGTGCGCGAATGGAACTACGCCACCAACCTGCACGACAAGGGCGGCATGGGCGATCGGGAACTGCTGGCCGCCGCCGACCTGGCCTGCCAGCGCGAGGTGTGGGACCGCTGCATCAACACCAGCGAACGCACCAAGGGCGTGATCGACGTGGAGCAGCGCTTTCCGATGCCCTTCCACGACACGGTCATCCGCAAGAGCAAGGACATCGGCCTGGACCCGGCCTATGTCTACGGCCTCATCCGACAGGAAAGCCGCTTCATCATGGACGCGCGCTCCGGCGTGGGCGCTTCCGGCCTGATGCAGGTGATGCCGGCCACCGCCCGGTGGACCGCGCGCAAGATCGGCATGGCCGGCTTCACGCCCGAGCAGATCTACGACCGCGACACCAACGTGACCATCGGCACCAGCTACCTCAAGCTGGCGCTGGACGACTTCGGCGGCTCCATGCCGCTGGCCGCCGCGGCCTACAACGCCGGCCCCGGCCGGCCGCGCGCGTGGCGCAACGGCCCGGTGATGGAGGCTGCCATCTGGGCCGAGAACGTGCCCTTCAACGAGACGCGCGACTACGTGAAGAAGGTGATCGCCAACACCACCAACTACGCGGCCATCATCAGCGGCCGCCCACAGTCCATCAAGTCGCACCTGGGCACCGTGGGGCCGCGCGACGAGAGCGTTCCCGAGCCCAACAAAGACCTGCCGTGAGCACGACTGTCTGGAGCCGCATCGCCGACACCGTCTCGCGCGAATTCAGCGACATCGGCGATGTCGAGCAGATGACCAAGGTGACGGTGCGCCTGGCGCTGGCCGGGCTGCTGGGGTTCGTGCTGGGCTTCGAGCGCGAGGCGCGCGGCAAGGCTGCCGGCGCCCGCACCCACATGCTGGTGGCCATGGGCTCGGCGCTGTTCGTGCTCACGCCGCAGTTCACCGGCATGGCCATCGCCGACATGAGCCGCGTGGTGCAGGGGCTGCTGGCAGGCGTGGGTTTCCTGTGCGCCGGCGCCATCCTCAAGAGCGGCAAGGACGAGCAGGCGGTGCAGGGCCTGACCACCGCGGCCGGCATGTGGATGACAGCCGCCATTGGCCTGGCCTGCGGCCTGGGCCGAGAGGTCACCGCCATCCTCAGCACGCTGCTGGCGCTGGTGGTTCTGGCGCTGGTGCCGCACTTCTCGCGCGGGCTGCAGGGGGTCATTGGCAACCAGGCGCGGGCCGGGAACGACACCTCCAACGAGGAAACGCGGCGCTGAGCGAAAAGCGGCGCGCGGCGCCGCGCGCATCAATCGCCGGCCTCTTTGTCATCAACGGCCGTCGCGCGGGCCGATAGCATCTCCGGTTCCCCCCAAGAAACCGAACGAGGAGAAAACAGGACATGCGCAAGCTCTACATCGGCAACAAGAACTACTCGTCCTGGTCGATGCGCCCCTGGGTGCTGATGAAGCAGGCCGGCATCGACTTCGAGGAAGTCATGGTGCGCTTCGATGAATTCACCGAAGGCTCGACGTTCAAGAACACCATGGGCGCGGTCTCGCCCACGGCGCTGGTGCCGCTGCTGGTGGATGGCGATATCAAGGTGTGGGACACCCTGTCCATCGTCGAGTACCTGGCCGAGCGCTTACCCGAGAAGAAGCTCTGGCCCGAGGACGTGAAGCAGCGCGCCCATGCGCGCAGCATCTGCGCCGAGATGCACGGGGGCTTCCGTGCCCTGCGCGGCGCCTGCGCGATGAACGTCGAGGCCGACCTCGCGGTGCAGGGCGCCATCATCTGGCGCGACAACGCCGGCGTGCGCGCCGACGTGGAGCGCATCGTCGCCATGTGGAGCGAGCTGCTGGCCGCGAACGCCGGCAGCCATCCGGACGGCATGCTCTTCGGCCGCTTCACCGCGGCGGACGCCTACTACGCCCCGGTCGTGATGCGCTTCGCCGGCTACGCGCTGCCCGTGCCCGAGCCCATCAGCGCCTACATGCAGCGGGTGCAGGCGCTGCCGGGCGTCAAGGCCTGGATCGACGCCGCGCTGCTGGAGCACGACTTCGTCGTCATGGACGAGCCCTACCGCGTGGCGCGCTGAGCAGGAAAGGCCGCGGATGTACCGCCTGCACTGCTTCGCCCAATCGGGCAACAGCTACAAGGTCGCCCTCCTGCTGCGAGTGCTCGGGCAGCCCTTCGAGGCGGTGTTCGTCGACTATATGCAGGCCGGCGCCACGCGCGATCCGGACTGGCGCGAGAACCTGAACGAGATGGGCGAGGCGCCGGTGCTGGAAGACGGCACGCTGCGGCTCACGCAGTCCGGCGTCATCCTGGACCACCTGGCGCAGCGCCACGGCCGCTTCGGCGGCGACAGCGCGCTGCAGAAGCAGGAAATCCTGCGATGGCTGCTCTTCGACAACCACAAGTTCACCAGCTACTTCGCCAGCTACCGCTTCGCACGGTCCTTCGGGGCGAGCGCGCCGGAGCCGGCCGTCATGGGCTGGCTCGCAGGGCGCATCGAGGCGGCCTATGCCGTCGTCGACAAGCACCTGTCGACCCGCGACTACCTGGTGGGAAACGGCCCGACGATTGCCGATTTTTCCCTCGCGGGCTACGTGTTCTATCCGGAAGAGGAAAACGGCCTGGGCCTGCTGCAGCGCCATCGCCAAGTCGGCGCGTGGGCCGAGCGGCTGAGCCGGCTGGAGGGCTGGGCACCACCCTACGAGGTGATGCCCGGCGACCGCATCCTGCCGCGCTGGTGACCCGGCGCGGCGCGCATGGCGATCAGTAGCGGTAGGTCACGGCCACGAAGGGCACGATCGGATTGACCTTCAGGCTGGCTTCGCTGGTGGCCAGCTGGGCGCCGGTGGCGGCGCTGGTGGTGGTGAGCTTGGCGGTGGTCTTCAGCGGGATGTAGGACACCGAGAAGGACACGCCCCAGTGCGGGTCGAACTGGTAGGCCGCGCCGATGTTGAACACCGGGGCCCACGAGCTGTCGAGCTTGGCGCTGGTCACGGTCGAGCCAGGCGGACGGCGCAGCAGGCCGCCGACGGCGTTCTGCATGCCGGGCGTCAGCTCGACGTCGCTGTACCAGACATAGGTCAGGCCCAGGCCCACGTAGGGACGGAAGGCGGCATTGCCTTCGTTGAAGTAGTACTTGCCCAGCAGCGCCGGGCTCCACTGGCGGGCACTGCCCAGTTCACCGATGGGGCCGAGGGTGCCGCCGCCGTCCAGCTTGAACTTGGGCGGCACGCCCACCACGCCCTCGACGCCCCAGTGGCTGTCGAGGAAATAGGTGGCCGAGAGGCCCAGCGTGTCCGAGTCGGCAACACTGGCCGAGGAGCCGGGCACGGTCTGGTTGACCGGCGAGGTGAGGGTCAGCGGCTTGCTGGAATCCTGCGGTGCGAAATGCATCCAGCCGGCGCCGAACACCCAGTCGCCGGCCTGCTGCGCCATGGCGCTGCCGCCTGCGGCGAGCAGGGCTGCGGCCAGGGCGGTCTTCGTCGTGCGGGAGTTCTTCGTCTTCATCACGATCTTCAAGAGTTTCTCCATTGTTTTGAGTTGGGGGCGGGGGTGCGACCGCCCGCGCAACAGCGTGTTCCGTTCGCCCTGTCATGCCGGGGACAGGGCGGCGCCTACACTCGCGAACATGCAAAGCTACTTGGTCGGCGGCGCGGTACGCGACCGCCTGCTCGGACTGCCCGGTTCGGACCGCGATTGGGTGGTGGTGGGCGCGAGGCCGAAGGATATGACGGACCTGGGCTACCTGCCCGTGGGCCGCGACTTTCCCGTCTTCCTGCACCCGGAGACGCGAGAGGAATACGCGCTGGCGCGCACCGAGCGCAAGAGCGGTCCCGGCTACCGCGGCTTCGTCGTGCATGCCGACCCCGGGGTGACGCTGGAAGAAGACCTGGCGCGGCGCGATCTCAGCATCAATGCCATCGCGCTGCCGGCTGCGCTGGTCGACAAGCCCGAGCTCGACACGGCGGACCTGATCGATCCCTACGGCGGCGTGCAGGACCTGCAGCGCAAGCAATTGCGCCACGTCACCGACGCCTTCCGCGAGGACCCGGTGCGCATCCTGCGCGTGGCCCGCTTCGCTGCACGCTTCTCCGATTTCTCGGTGGCGCCCCAGACGCTGGAACTCATGCGCGAGATGGTGCGCGACGGCGAGGTCGACGCGCTGGTGCCCGAGCGCGTCTGGCAGGAACTGGCGCGCGGCCTGTCGGAAGACAAGCCCTCGCGCATGTTCGAGTTGCTGCGCGAATGCGGCGCGCTCCGGGTATTACTGCCCGAGGTCGATCGCCTCTGGGGCGTGCCGCAGCCCGAGGCGCACCATCCCGAGATCGACACCGGCGTGCACCTGATGATGGTGCTGGACATGGCGGCGAAACTGAAGGCGCCGCTGCCGGTTCGCTTTGCCTGCCTGGTGCACGACCTGGGCAAGGGCACCACGCCGCACGACATCCTGCCGCGCCACCATGGCCACGAGCAGCGCAGCGCCAAGCTGCTGCGGCAGGTGTGCGATCGCTGGCGGGTGCCGGTGGAGATCCGCGAGCTGGCCGACGTGGTGGCGCGCGAGCACGGGAACATCCACCGCAGTGCCGAACTCAACGCCGCGGCCGTGATGCGCCTGCTGGAGCGCTGCGACGCCATCCGCAAGCCCCAACGCTTCGAGCAGGTGCTGCTGGCCTGCGAATGCGATGCCCGCGGCCGTCTGGGCCTGGAAGAGCGGGCCTATCCGCAGCGCGAGCGGCTTCGCGCAGCGCTGCAGGCCGCGCTGTCGGTGCCTACCGAACCCATCGCGCAGGCGGCGCTGCAGCGCGGCGCCAAGGGCCCGGAGATCGGCGCCGCCATCGGCCAGGCGCGCACGGCGGCCGTCGCCAAGGCACTGGATTCGCCCGAGGCCCCATCGCTTTCGTAGGTATTCGCCGACGCGCGCCGCAACCTGACTCTGCTAAGGTTTACCCCGATGCAGACGCCCCCTCGACTCACCCCCGACGCCGCGCTGTTTCTGGACTTCGACGGCACCCTGGTCGGCATCGCCGAGACGCCTGAAGCGATCGAGGTGCCGCAAGGCCTTGTCGCGCTGCTGACCGATCTCCACGATTGGCTGGGCGGCGCGCTGGCCGTGGTCTCCGGCCGCCAGATCGACGTGCTCGACCGCTTTCTCGCGCCCCTGCGCCTGCCCGCCGCTGGCGAGCACGGCGTGCAGCGGCGCGATGCCGCGGGCAACATGCGCGAGGAAACGCCGCCCGATCTCCAGGCCGTGCTGGATGTGGCCAATCATCTCGCTGGTGCTCATCCCGACCTGCTGGTGGAGCGCAAGCACGCGGCCGTGGCGCTGCACTACCGGCGCGCGCCCGAACTCGAGGAGCTGTGCCGCCTCGCCCTGCTAGGGATCATTGCCAAGGAGCCGCGCCTGGAGCTGCTGCACGGCAAGGCGGTGTTCGAGGTCAAGCCCGCCGGCATCAACAAGGGCGTGGCCATCGATGCCTTCATGCTGGAGCCGCCCTTCGTGGGCCGCATTCCGGTCTTTGCTGGCGACGACACGACCGACGAGACCGGCTTCGCCGTGGTGCAGCCGCGCGGCGGCGTGGCCATCAAGGTGGGCAGCGGGCCGAGCCTGGCGCAGCACCGGCTGGAGTCGCCGCTCGCCGTCTTCGAATGGCTGGCCACCGCCCGTTCGGTGCCGCCCGCCCCCGACAAGAATACAAAGAACGATCCCAGGAGGGACACATGACGGACAGTGCGCAGGAGGATCAGGCGCCGGTCGACGAGGCGTCGATCGCCACGCCCACGGACACACCCCCCGAATTCCCACCCCCCGCCCCGCCTTCGCTTTCCGTGGGCGTGATCGGCAACTGCTCGTTCAGTGCGCTGGTGGACCAGCGCGCGCGCATCGTGTGGTGCTGCCTGCCGCGCTTCGACGGCGAGCCGATCTTCAACGCACTGCTGGACCCCAGCGAGAACGCCAGCGCCTGGGCCATCGAGCTGGAGGACTTCGCCACCTCCGAGCAGGCGTACGAGCACAACACCGCCGTGCTGCGAACCCGCCTGTACGACAGCAAGGGCCAGGGCATCGAGATCACCGATTTCGCGCCGCGCTTCTGGAGCCGCTCGCGTTATTTCCGGCCGCTGTCCATCGTGCGGCGCGTGCGGCCCATCGCGGGCGCGCCGCGTGTTCGCATCGCGCTGGACCCCCGCTTCCAGTGGGGGCAGGTGCAGCCCACCACCACGCGCGGCAGCAACCACATCCGCTACGTGGGGCCGGACACCACGCTGCGCCTGAACACCGACGCGCCGATCTCGCACGTGCTGTCCCGCCAGCCCTTCGTGATGGCGCGCGACTACAACTTCATCCTGGGCGCCGACGAGACGCTGACAGACGGCATCGCCGACACAGCGCGCCACTTCGAGCAGGAGACCCTCACCTACTGGCGCACCTGGAGCAAGCGCCTGGCCATTCCCTTCGAATGGCAGGAGGCGGTGATCCGTGCCGCCATCACGCTGAAGATGTCGCTGTACGAGGACACCGGCGCCATCGTGGCCGCCATGACCACCAGCATCCCCGAGGCGCCAGGCAGCCAGCGCAACTGGGACTACCGTTTCTGCTGGCTGCGCGATGCCTTCTTCGTGGTGCGCGCGCTCAACTCGCTCAGCGAGGTGGGCACCATGGAAGACTACCTGCGCTGGCTCACCAACGTGGTGGTCGGCTCGCGCGGCGAGCACATCCAGCCGCTGTACGGCATCGGCCTGGAGCGGCATTTGCCCGAAGCCGTGCTTGACTTCCTGCCCGGCTACCGCGGCATGGGCCCGGTGCGCGTGGGCAACCAGGCGCAGGAACACTTCCAGCACGATGTGTACGGCAACATCGTGCTGGGTGCGGCCCAGGCCTTCCACGACCGGCGGCTGCTGCGGCCCGCGGGCCAGGCCGAGTTCCCGCACCTGGAAGCGGTAGGGGAGCAGGCCATCCGCGTCTACGGCACGCCCGACGCCGGCATGTGGGAGCTGCGCACGCGCGCACGCGTGCACACCAGTTCGGCCTTGATGAGCTGGGCCGCCTGCGACCGACTGGCCAAGATCGCCCGCGCCATCGGCCGCGCCGACCGCGCCGCCTACTGGCACGGCCATGCGGCGCGCATGCGCGAGGAGATCCTTGCCAAGTCCTGGAGCGAAGAGCGCCAGGCCTTTGCCGAAAGCTTCGGCGGCAACGAACTGGATGCCAGCATCCTGTTGATGGTGGAGGTCGGCCTGATCGATGCGCGCGATCCGCGTTTCATCTCGACCGTGGACGCCATGGAAAAAGCACTTTGCGACGGACCCTACATGCGCCGCTACGAAGCGGCGGATGACTTCGGCAAGCCCGAGACGGCCTTCAACATCTGCACCTTCTGGCGCATCGACGCGCTGGCCAAGATCGGCCGCAGGGCCGAGGCGCGACAGATCTTCGAGACCATGCTGGCGGCGCGCAACCCGCTGGGCCTGCTGTCGGAAGACACGCATCCGGTGACCGGCGAGATGTGGGGCAACTTCCCGCAGACCTACTCGATGGTGGGAATCATCAACGCGGCGGTCCGGCTGTCCGCTCCCTGGGATTCCGCGATATGAGGTACTGCCCATGAGCCGCCTGGTCGTTGTCTCCAACCGCGTGGCCGACCCGCGCAAGGCGGCAGCCGGAGGGCTGGCCGTGGCCCTCGGCGAATCCCTGCAGCAAAGCGGCGGCCTGTGGTTCGGCTGGAGTGGCACGGTGGTGCAGGACGGCCCCACCGGCGAGGGCGAGATGCACAAGCAGCAGGCCGGCAAGGTCACGCTGGCCACCATCGACCTCAGCCGCGAGGACCACGACAGCTACTACCTGGGCTACAGCAACGACGTGCTGTGGCCGGTGTTCCACAACCGGCTGGACCTGGCGCACTTCGACGCCGGCTTCATCGGCGGCTACCGGCGCGTGAACCAGCTGTTTGCGCGCAAGCTGATGCCGCTGCTGGCGGAAGACGACATCGTCTGGGTGCACGACTACCACATGATCCCACTGGCGGCCGAGCTGCGCGCCATGGGCTGCAAGAACCGCATCGGCTTCTTCCTGCACATTCCGCTGCCGCCGCAGATCATCTTCGCCGCCATCCCGCAGCACGACTGGCTGATGCGCTCGCTCTTCGCCTACGACCTGATCGGGCTGCAGGCGAATCAGGACGTGCGGCACTTCGAGCACTACGTGATCAACGAGGCGCACGGCGAGGTGCTGGGCAACGACCTGTACAGCGCCTACGGCCACACGGTGCGCGCCGGCGCCTTCCCCATCGGCATCGACGTGGACGAGTTCGCGACGCTGACGCATGCCAAGGAATCGCGCGACATGTACGAGACCATGAAGCGCGAATACTCGAGCCGCCGCCTGCTGGTGGGCATCGACCGGCTGGACTATTCCAAGGGCATCCCGCAGCGGGTGCGGGCCTTCCGCGAGCTGCTGGCCAACTACCCCGAGAACCGGCGCAGTGCCACGCTGATCCAGATCGCCTCGCCCACCCGCGAGACGGTGGACGCGTACGGCGACATCCGGCGTGAACTCGAATCGATGTGCGGCGCCATCAACGGCGACTTCGGCGAGCTGGACTGGATGCCGGTGCGCTACATCCACCGCATCGTGGCCCGCAAGCGCGTGCCGGGCCTGTGCCGGGCCGCCGCCGTCGGCCTGGTCACGCCGCTGCGCGATGGCATGAACCTGGTGGCCAAGGAATACGTGGCCGCGCAGGACCCGGCCGACCCGGGCGTGCTGGTGCTCTCGCGCTTTGCCGGCGCAGCCGAGCAGCTGAAGGAGGCGCTGCTGGTCAACCCCTACGACACGCACGGCACCGCGCAGACGCTGCAGCACGCCCTGCGCATGCCGCTGGAGGAGCGCCGCGTGCGGCACCAGAAGCTCTTGGCGCGCATCCGCGAGCAGGACGTGCACTGGTGGCGCAACAGCTTCCTCGAAGCCCTTCGCACCGCGCCGCACGAGAGAACGCTGGCGACCTGAGGCGCTCGGACGTTTCGACGACCTAAACAGCCATTTCGTCGACGTTCTGACTCCTTTTCGACTGCCCCCGCCCGCGCGCCGCTCCTAAAGTCCTTCCAACGGCCCGCACGCGGCCGAGGGGAGAAAACAATGAGCGAGCGGGAGATTCAAGGTGCCGGTGCGGCCTGGCGCCGTCCATGGCGCCGGCCGGCGCGTCATCGCCGATGCAGGCCGGGCATTTCCCGCGCCACCTGAGCGGTCCTCGATGGGCTCATCGATTGCCGTTGTTGGCGCCGGCATCGTCGGCGTAAGCTGCGCGCTGGCGCTGCAGCGCCGCGGCTGGCAGGTGACGCTGATCGACCGCAGCCCGCCGGGCCGCGAGACCTCCTTCGGCAACGCCGGCGTGCTGGCACGCAGCTCGCTCATTCCCTTCAACAACCCCGGCCTGTGGTCCGCGCTGCCCACGCTGCTGCGCAACAGCGGCGCGTCGTTCCGCTACGACCCGGCCTACCTGGCGCGCAACCTGCCGTGGGCGCTGCGCTTCGTGCTGCATGCGCGGCGCGGCAGCTTCGAGCGGACCACAGAGGCGCTGGACGGCCTCATCAAGCTGTCCTGGCAGGAGCATCTGCGCTGGCTCGGCGAAGCCGGCGTGCGGCAGCGCCTGCGGGAGAACGGCTGGCTGTTCCTCTACCGCACGCAGGCTGCCTTCCAGCGCGGCCAGCCGGCCCGCGACACCTTCGAGCGCTTCGGCATAACGACACAGGTGCTGGACGCTTGGGCGCTGTACGCGCTCGAGCCGAGCCTGCGGCCCATCTTCGCCCGCGCGCTGTGGGTGCAGGACGCCGCGTCCGTCGACAGCCCGGGCCGAGTGGTGGAAGCTTACGCGGCGCTGTTCGTATCGCGAGGCGGGTGCATCGTGCAGCAGGGCGTCTCCGGCCTGGCGCGACCCGACGGCGGCGACCCCTGGCGGATCCTCATGGCCGACGGTGGCGTCCGCGAGGCCGATCAGGTCGTGGTGGCGCTCGGACCCTGGAGCGCAGAGTTCCTGCGAAGCACGCAAGCGCTATCGGTTCCCATGGCCTTCGAGCGAGGGCATCACATGCACTACGGCGCCGCCCCCGACGCCAGGCTCTCGCGGCCGGTGTACGACACCGCAGGCGGCTACGTGCTCTCGCCGATGGAGCAGGGTCTTCGCCTGACCACGGGTGCATCTCGCCGACCAGGATGCGCCGCCCAAGCTTTCGCAGTTGAACCTGGCGGAGGCCGCGGCGCGCCAGGCCTTTCCGCTGGGCGGGCGCCTGGACGAAGCGCCTTGGCTCGGCAGCCGTCCCACCTTGCCGGACAGCCGGCCCGCCATCGGCCAGTGCCCCGGCCGGCCTCGCCTGTGGCTGGCCTTCGGCCACCAGCACATCGGCTTCAGCACGGGCCCCGGCACGGCGGCGCTGCTGGCAGCCCAGGTGTCGGGCGAGCCCTGTCCCATCGACCCTGCGCCCTTCAGCCCTTCGCGCTTCATCCGCTGAATGGACGTTCCTCACTCCCTCCACCCCACCCCAAGGACCCTCCGATGCAAAGACGTGATTTCCTGAACCGTTCCCTGCTCGCCGCCACTGCAGCGGCCATTCAACCGGCCGCCTTTGCGCAGGGCGGCGGCGAGTCGACCTGGGAGCGCGTGAAGCGCACGCGCGTGCTCCGCGTCGGCGCGGTGGACGGCGGCCTGCCCTACTACAGGAAGGACATCGTGACCGGCGAATGGCAGGGCTGCATGGCCGATTACTACCGGGGCCTCGCCAAGAGCCTGGACGCAAGGCTGGAGATCACGCCCACCAGCTGGGGCAACTCGGTACTGGAACTGCAGTCGCAGAAGATCGACGTCTTCTTCGGCCTCAACCCCACGCCGGCGCGCCAGCAGGTGATCGACTTCACCGATCCGCTGCTGCGCATCGCCTTCACCGCGCTGTGCCGCAAGGGCTTCAGCCCCAACAGCTGGGCGGACCTCAACAAGCCTGCGGTGCGCGTGGCGGTGGACAAGGGCTCATCGCAGGACGCCATTGCCACCCGCATCCTGGTGGACGCGCAGATCATCCGCCTGGACAGCGCCGTCGACGCCACGCTGGCGGTGCAGACCGGCCGCGCGGACGCGCAGATCCTGGTGCTGCCGCTGGCCCTGTCGGTGAGCAGCAAGAACCCCGCCGTGGGCCAGGTCGTGATCCTCACGCCCGAGGAAATCGCCACGTCCAACGGCGGCGTGCGCAAGGAAGCCGACGGGCGCTGGCTGCAGCACATCAACCTCTGGCTCAAGGGCGAGCGCGAGAGCGGCAACATGCGCCGCATCTTCATCGAGAACCTCAAGAAGGTCGGCGACGTGAGCGAGGACAAGATCCCCGCGCACCTGCAGATCTGAAGCCGAGGCAGCACGAGGAACCATCGACATGAAGATCCAGGACATCGAACTGAACCTGCTCGAATCGCCGATCAGGATGAAGCGCTCCCAGGGCGTGGGCTCCATCCAGGCGGCCATCCGCCGGGTGGTGCTGCGCATCCGCACCGACGAAGGCATCGACGGCGTCGGCGAAGCGCAAGCCTGGGAAGTGTTCTCGGGCACCAACGAGAACGTCTTCCACGCCATCGACCGCTTCCTGCGCCCGGTGCTCACCGGCAAGGACCCGCGCGACGTGCCGGCACGCATGCTCGAATGCGATCGCGCGCTGGTGGCCAACCCGGAGGCCAAGGCGGCCATCGAGATGGCGCTCCTCGACATCTGCGGCAAGGCTGCGCAGCTGCCGCTGCATGCGCTCATCGGCGGCAGGTTCCGCGAGCGCATCCCGCTGTCCTTCTCGATCGCCAACCCGGACATCCACGCCGACATCGAGCTGGCGCGGCAGATGATGGCCGAGGGCCACCGCATCTTCAAGGTCAAGACCGGCTTCGCCACGCCCGCCGAAGACCTGAGGCGGCTGGCCCTCCTGCGCGAGCACCTGGGCGAGGACTTCGACCTGCGCATCGACTACAACCAGGGCCTGAAGCCGCACGAGGCGCTGCGGCAGCTGCGCCAAATCGAGCCCTTCATGCCGACCTTCATCGAGCAGCCGGTGCCGCGCGATGCCATCGCCGCCATGTCGCAGCTCGCGGCCGCGCTGGACACGCCTGTCATGGCCGACGAGAGCGTGTTCTCGCCCGCCGAGGCGCTGCGCACCGTGCAGGAACGCGCGGCCGACATCATCAGCATCAAGCTCATGAAGAGCGGCGGGATCCTGCCGGCCATGAAGGTCAATGCCATTGCCGAGGCGGCCGGCTTGCCCTGCTACGGCGGCACGCTGTGGGAAGGCGGCATCGCGCTGGCCGCGGCATCGCACTTCATCGCGGCCAGCCCCAACGTCTGCCTGGGCTGCGAGTTCTACATGCCGCGCTACGTGTTCGTCGAGGACGTGCTCGCCCAAATGACGCCGGCGGCGGCAGGCCACGTGCAGGTGCCCGACGGACCGGGCATCGGCGTGGAGGTGGACTGGAAGGTGGTCGAGCGGCAGCGCATCGCCTTCGCAGGGGGCCGCCATGCCGCCGGCTGAAGGCCGCGTGCGGTCCCGCCCTGCGATGGCCGTGGCGGCCGTCCTGGTGGTCGCGAGCCTGTGGGCGATCGCGCGGCAGGCCCCGGCTGCCTCGGCCTACCAGTGGGACTTTGCCGTGTTGTGGAAGTACCGCAGCCTGCTGGTGGCGGGGCTCCTCTACACCCTGGTGTTCACCGTCATCTGCGTGGCCCTCGGGCTGCTGGTGGGCCTTGTCACGGGACTGGGTCGCCTGTCTTCCGACCCGCTGCTCACGGCGCCGCTGCGGGCCTACATCGAGCTGTTCCGCTGCACGCCGGTGCTGGTGCAGCTGGTGTGGTTCTACTACGCGCTGCCGGTGCTCACCGGCATCGAGATGTCGGCCATGGTCGCCGCCACGCTGTGCCTTTCGCTGTACGGGGGCGCCTTCTATTCCGAGATCGTGCGCGGCGGCATCATCGCCGTCGACCCGGGCCAGACCGAGGCGGCCAAGGCGCTGGGCATGACGCGCTTTCAGCTGATGCGGCGGGTCATCCTGCCGCAAGCCCTGCGCAAGATGGTGCCGCCGCTGATGAGCCAGTCGATCATGCAGCTGAAGAACACCTCGCTGCTGTCGGTGCTGGCGGTGCCCGACCTGCTCTACCAGGGCCAGGTCATCGCGCACGACACCTTCCGCCCGCTGGAGGTCTACACCTGCATCGCGCTCATGTACTTCGCGGTGCTGCTGCCCGTCACGGTGTGGGCCAAGCGGCTGGAATACGGGCAGAAGGAGGCATGACATGAACAAGCTGCCGCTGATCGACATCGCCGGGCTGCGCAAGTCCTTCGGGGACAACGTGGTGCTCAAGGACATCCACCTTCAGGTGCAGCGCGGGCAGGTGGTGGCGCTGATCGGACCCTCCGGCTCGGGCAAGTCCACGCTGCTTCGCTGCATCAACCTGCTGTCGGTGCCCGAGGGCGGGCGCATCACGGTGGGCGAGCAGAGCATCCAGTTCAATGGCCGGCAGACGGCGCTGCCCGGCGAGAAGATGTTGGCGCGTTTTCGTGCGTCCACCGGCATGGTGTTCCAGCACTTCAACCTCTTCCCGCACATGACCGCGCTGCAGAACGTGATGGAGGGGCCGCTCACGGTCCTGCGCACGCCCCGCGCGCAGGCGGAGGCATCGGCGCGCGAACTGCTGGGCAAGGTCGGCCTGCTGGACCGCGCCGGCTACTACCCCGACAAGCTCTCGGGCGGCCAGAAGCAGCGCGTGGCCATTGCTCGCGCGCTGGCGATGAAGCCGGCGGTGATGCTCTTCGACGAGGCGACCTCCGCGCTCGATCCGGAGCTGGTCGGCGAGGTGCTGCACGTCATCCAGGACCTGGCCCGGGAGGGAATGACCATGATCCTGGTCACGCACGAGATCGGCTTCGCCCGCGAGGTGGCCGATCAGGTGGTCTTCATGCGCGACGGCGTGGTGGTCGAATGCGGCCCGCCCGGCGTGGTGATCGACCACCCGCGCCATGAAGCGACACGCGCCTTCCTGGGCCGCTTCAAGGCGCCCGCCGAGGAAGCCGCGCCGGGCGCAGCTGCATGAGCAGCTTCACGGCAACCCTGCGCCCGGCCCAGCCCTGACCGCCATGCCAGCGCAACTGGACAACCTGGACCGCGAACTGCTGAGCCTGCTGCAGGCCAATGCGCGCGAGCCGGCCGCGAACCTCGCGCGCAAGCTGCACATCGCGCGGACCACGGTGGTGGCGCGCATCGCCAGGCTGGAACGCGAGGGCGTGGTCGCCGGCTACGGCGTGCGCCTGGGGTCGCGGCTGGAGCAGGCGGCGGTGCGGGCCTTCTGCGGGCTGGGCGTGGACGCCAGGCGCGGGCCCGCCGTCATCCGCCAGCTGGACCGGCTGCCGGAGGTCGAGGAAGTCTGGGCGGTCAGTGGACAGCTCGACTACCTGGTGCTGCTGCGCTGCGAGACGCCCGAACAGCTGGACATGCTGCTGGACCGGCTGGGCCAGATCGAGGGGGTCCACCAGACCCACACCTCGGTGGTGCTGAGCCGCCGCATCGACCGCCGCAGCGCCGTGCCGCCGCCGGGCTGAGCGCATGTTCGGCGAGGCAGACATGGCAAGAACACCTGTCGGCCCCAAGGTCCTTGATCGATTCGCACAGTCGTGCTAAATTTCGCCGCCATGGACGCCAAGACACAGAAGAGCGAACTGACCCGCGCCGCCATCGTCGGCGCGGCGCTGGACCTGGCGTCGGCGCAGGGGCTGGAGGCGCTCTCACTGCAGGCGGTGGCTGACCGCATCGGGCTGTCCAAGAGCGGCGTGTTCTCCCGCGTGGGTTCGCGCGAGGCGCTGCAAAAGGCGGTGATCGAGGAATACGGCCGGCGCTTCCTGGCCGACGTGTTCGTGCCCGCCATGCAGAAGCCCAAGGGACTGCCCCGCCTGGACGACATCGTGCAGCGCTGGATCGTGCGCATGCGCGACGTCGAGGCGCACACTGGCTGCCTGTTCACCGCGGGCGCCTTCGAGCTGGACGACCGCGAGGGCGAGTTGCGCGAACTGCTGCACAGCGAGGTCCTGCGCTGGCGCGCCGCGCTGCGCCGCACGGTGATGCAGGCGGTGGAGTCCGGCGACCTCAAGGCCGACACCGACGCCGAGCAGCTGGTCGCCGAGCTCAGCGGCCTGGCCATCGGACTGCTGCACGACGCGCGCTTCCTTCGCGATGCGCGCGCTTCCGAGCGCGCGGTGGCGAGCTGGCAGCGCATGCTGCAGAGCTACCGCGCCTGAGGCGCTTCCCACCCAGCGATCAACCATGCCCAACCGCTTCGTCTTCGCTTCACCCAATTTCGCACATGCGTGCGAAGAAAGGATGCCGCCATGTGGATCTTCCTGAGCCTTCTGGTCTTCCTGCTGCTGGTCGTGCTGCCGGTGCTTCGCGTGCTGCTGGGCACGCTGGACCGCCTGCCGCGCAGCAACGAGGACTGGATCTTCTACTGAACCGACACCCCCCAACGGAGCGATCGATGACCGAGACTGTTCTTCATGCCCCCGCCTCGCGCTACTACGACGCGAGCCCCGGCATCCGCGTGTTCCGGCTGGCCCTGGGCGCCGCGCAACGGCTGTGGCCGGCACTGGCGGTGCGCGCGGCCTACCGGCTCTTCGGCACGCCGCTGCCGCTTCGCTGGCTGCGTGGACGCAGCCGCTGGGACGCGCACTGGCGCATCGAGTCCTGGCCCTTCGAATCGGCCGGCCTCACCCTCTATGCCCCGGCGGATGCGCCGCTCGCTGACGACGCGCCCACCGCGCTGCTGGTGCATGGCTGGGGCGGCCATGCAGCGCAGATGCGGCCGCTCGCCGAGGCGCTCCTGGAACAAGGCCTGCGCCCGGTGATCCTCGAGATGCCGGCGCATGGCCGCAGCGCGGGCTCGAACAGCAACCTGCCGCAGTTCACCCGCGCGATCGAGTACGCCGCCGCGCGGCTGCAGCAGCAAGGCCACGCCTTGCAGGTGGCCGTGGCGCATTCGATGGGCGCCAACGCCCTGGCGCATGCCGCCAGCCGCGACCTGGACGTGCCGCGCCTGGTGCTGCTGGCGCCGCCGGCCTCGCCCTTCGAGTTCACGCGCATGTTCGCCCACGTGTTCGGCCTGCGCGAAAGCATCCGGGCCGCCATGCAGCGGCGCATCGAGGCGCGCGAGGGCATCCTGATGTCGCGCTTCGAGCCGGCCGCGGTGGGTCCGCGCATCGATGCAAGAACCCTGGTGGTGCACGACCGGGGCGATGCGGTCAACCGCTTCGCCGATGGCGAAGCCTTCACGCAGGCCATCGCCGGCGCACGGCTGGTGGCCACCGAGGGCCTGGGGCACCGCAGGCTGCTGCAGGACGCGCAGGTGCTGCGGCAGGTGACCGAGTTCGCCGCGGCGCCGCGGACCTGAGGCCCGCCTGCCGAAAGCGGATCAGTCCAGCAGGGCCAGCGCCGCGTAGTCGCCTACGCTGTCGCCCAGCCCCGCCGCTACCAGCAGCACGCCGCGGGTGAGCGGCGGCAGGTGGCCGTCGATCTGCGCCTGCAGCCGCGGCAGCAGGAAGTCGCGGTTGTGCCAGAACACGCTGCCACCCAGGCTGATGCGCTGCAGGTCCAGCGTGGCGATCAGGTTGTAGAGCATGCGGCCCATCACGCGGCACAGCGCATCGGTGATGCCGCGCGCATGCGGGTCGCCGGCAGCCGCGGCCGCGAACAACTCGGCCGGCGGCTGGCCGAAGCGGCGCGCCATCGAGTTGCCGGCGACCAGCCCCTCCACGTCGCCGACGTTGCCGCAGCCGCACAGGGCGCCGCTGGCATCGTCCACCACGAAGCTGTGGCCCGCGTGGCCGGCGTTGCCGTTCTTGCCGCGCAGGATGCGGCCATCCACGCACAGTCCCACGCCGACGCCGGTGCTCCATGTGACGTAGGCGCAGTGGTCCAGGCCCTGCAGCGCACCCCAGCGGCGCTCGGCCTCCAGCGCGGCCACGCCGTCGTTCTCCACCCGCACGCGGGCGAAGCGCTTCTTCAGCGGGGCTTCCAGCAAGGCGGTGCGCCAGTCGTTGGGCAGGCCGCGCGCCGGCCCGGCGATGCCGCCGCAGATGTTGGGCGAGGCCAGTTCCACCAGGCCCTCGTTGAGTTCGAAGGGGCCGGCGGTGGAGACCGCGACGCAGTCCACGCTCTTCGGGTCCACGCCCTGCTCGGCACAGGCTTCGTCGACCAGGCGCAGGATCTGCCGCGCCACCGCGTCGTTGGCGCCCGTGGTGGCGGTCGGCTCGGTCCGGCGGCCGACCAGGGGCGAGGCGCTGTCCCTGGACAGGCTGACGGCCACCTTGGTGCCGCCGATGTCTACGCAGGCTCTCATGGCTTGTCTCGTTCCTCTTTCAGATCCAGCGCGCGACCAGCGCCGCAATGACGGTCAGTGCGACGGTGCTGCCGATGGGCAGGTCCCAGTCGCGGCCGAAGGCACGGAAGGCGAAGTCGCCCGGCAGCCGCCCGAAGCCGAAATGCCGGCGCAACCAGGCCGCCAGCCCCTGGAACAGGAGCAGTGCAAGCACGACGACGATCAGCCAGCGAATCATGTAAAGGCCCAGTCTAGGCCTGCAGCAAAGCCAGCGCGGCGCGGTGCAGTTCGGGCGTGGCAGCGGCGATCACGCGGCCGTCGGACTCCAGGCCCAGGGGCCGGCCTTCCCAGTCGGTGATGACACCGCCGGCGGCTTCGATGAGGCCGGCCGGGCCCAGGTAGTCGTAGGGCTGCAGGCCGGTCTCCACCACCAGGTCGATGGTGCCGCCGGCCAGTTGCGCATAGCCGTAGCAGTCGCCGCCGAAGCGGCGCATGGCGCAGCGCTTGCTCAAGGTGTCGAAGGCCTGCCAGTCGGCCGCGCCGAAGATGTCCGGCGAGGTGGTGACGATGCGAGCCTCCTCGATGCGCGCGCAGGTGCTGGCATGCACCCGGCGGCCATTGCGCAGGGCCAGGTGGCCGCGGTCGTCCGACAGGCCCCACCAGCGCTCACCCAGCACCGGCATGTCCACCAGGCCCAGTCGAACCCGGCCGGCTTCGAGCACGCCGATCAGCGTGCCCCACAGCGGCGAGCCGGTGATGAAGCTGCGAGTTCCGTCGATGGGGTCCAGCACCCAGACGCGCTCGGCATCGAGCCGCTCGCGGCCGTGCTCCTCGCCATAGATGCCGTCCTGCGGGCTCTGCGCCGCGAGGATCTCGCGCATGGCGCTTTCGGCGGCGCGGTCGGCCAGGGTCACGGGGCTCTGGTCGTCCTTGCTGATGATTTCCAGCGGCGTGCGGAAGTAGCGCATGGACTGCGCCGCGGCCGCGTCGGCCAGCGCATTGGCCACGGAAAGGAGTTCGAATGAATTCGGGGTCGGCATTCCCGGATTAAACGCGAAGTGCGAGGCACCGCTGCGCCTTGCCCCTGGCGCGCGGATGTGGTTCAAATCGGCGCTTCCGCCCTCACTTCGAAAAAAAGAAACGCCCATGATCGACCACATCGGCATCACCGCCACGAACTACGAACGCAGCAAGGTTTTCTACCAGCAGGCGCTGGCGCCGCTGGGCTACACGCTGATCATGGAGGTGCCCAAGGAACTCACCGGCAACCAGCCGGTGGCCGGCTTCGGGGAGGCGCCCAAGCCCGACTTCTGGGTCGGCGGCGCCGACGCCGCCAACACGCCGCCGGTGCACGTGGCCTTCCGTGTGAAGAGCCGGACGCAGGTCGATGCCTTCCACGCCGCCGCGCTGGCCGCGGGCGGGACGGACAACGGCGCACCGGGCGTGCGGCCGCACTACCATGCCCACTACTACGGCGCCTTCGTGCGCGACCCGGACGGCCACAACGTCGAGGCCGTCTGCCACGAACCGGCCTGAGGACTTCGCCACGATGCCATTGCACTGGACCAGCGCCCTCGATGCCCTCGACTGGGAGGAACTCTCGGCCCTCTACCGCGCCGCGCCCTTGGGCGACAAGAGCCCGCAGGGGCTGAAGACGGCCTTCACCCACAGCATGTTCAGGTTCCTGGTCTACGAGGACGGCGCGCTGGTCGGCGCAGGCCGGGCGCTGGCGGACGGCATCGACTGCGCCTACATCTGCGACATCGCCGTGCTGCCCAGCCACCAGGGCACGGGCCTGGGCCGCGAGCTGGTGTCGCGGCTGGTGGAAGCCTCTCGCGGGCACCGCAAGATCATCCTGTACGCGGTGCCGGGCAAGGAGGCCTTCTACGAGAAGCTGGGCTTCGCGCGCATGAACACCGCCATGGCCATCTTCCAGAACCAGGCCCAGGCGGTGGAGCGCGGCTACCTGCAGGCGCCCCGCGAGGACCCGGCCAAGTGAGCGTCCCGGTCCCGGCTCCCGACGCGCTGCTGGACAACCTCTTCTGGCACGCCCTGGGCGGCGCGCAATCGCATTTCGCCGCGGGCGACGGCGAGGTTCGGCGCTTCGCGGCCGGCTTTTCGCCCATCGTGGCTTTCGCCGATCCATCGCGGCCCCGCCTCGATGCGCTGCTGCCGCTGTGCGCACAGGGCGAACAGTTCTATTGCGACGGCTGGTCGAGCCCGGCGCCCGCTGGCTGGCAAATCGACGCGCAGGCGCTGATGCGCAAGATGATCTGGCGCGCACCGCCGCCGGCCGAAGACGAGGCGCCCGACGCGAAGACGCTAGTCCCCGGGCACCTGCCGCAGATCCTCGAGCTGGTGGCCCTCACCCGCCCCGGCCCGTTCGGTGTGCGCACCATCGAGCTGGGCGAGTACTTCGGCTTCTTCGACGAGGGCGGCCGCCTGATGGCCATGGCCGGCGAGCGTTGCCATGCCGGCGCCCTGCGCGAGATCAGCGGCGTGTGCACGCACCCCGACTTCCAGGGCCGCGGCCTCGCGCGCCGGCTGATGGCGAAGCTGGTCCGCCGGCAGATGCAGCGCGGCGAGACGCCGGTGCTGCACGTGATGAGCACCAACGAAGGCGCCGTGGCCCTGTACCGGCGCATGGGCTTTGCCGACCACCGCGAAAGCGTGGTGCGCGTCATCTCCCGCACCTGAAAGGAAGCGATCGATGCCCTGGAAGACGATGAAGCGCGCCATCGCCCTGGCCTGTGCCCTGGCCACTGCCGGTTTCAGCCTGCCCGGGCATGCCTTCATGGAGGGCTTCATCGACCCGGGCGACGGCTACCTGGACGTGTCCGACTGGCTGGTCAACCGCAAGGGATTCCTGCCCATTCCCATCGTCGTCACCGAGCCGGCGGTGGGCTACGGCGGCGGCGTGGCGCTGATGTTCGTGCGCAACTCCATCCGCGAGAGCGCCGAGCGGGCCAGGGAGACCGGCCACCTCACGCCGCCCGACATCTGGGTGGTGGGCGGCATCGGCACCGAGAACGGCACGCGCGCCCTCTTCGGCGGCGGCATGGCCAGCTTCGACGAGGACAAGTGGCGCTACCGCGGCGGCATCGGCCGCACCGACGTCAACCTCAACTTCTACGGCGTGGGCGGCCAGCTCGAGAGCGGCACGCGCAGCCTGGCCTATTCGCTGGACGGCTGGATGTCGAGCCAGCAGGTGCTGCGGCGCCTGGGCGACAGCAACAACTTCCTGGGCGTGCGCTGGATCTACCTCAACCTGAACAGCAAGGTCGACCTGGACGGCCAGCTCTCGCACCTGCTGCCCGACGAGATGACCCGGAAGAGCTCGGGCCTGGGGCTCACGCTGGAGCACGACTCGCGCGACAACATCTTCACGCCCAACAAGGGCTGGACCGGCGCGGTGGATGCGATGTTCTACGACCCCGACTGGGGCAGCGACACCCGCTTCCAGACCTACCGCGGCCACGTGTTCGCCTACCTGCCGATCGGCAAGGAGCTGGTGCTGGGCGGGCGCGCCGATGCGCGGGCGGCGCGCGGCCAGGTGCCCTTCTACCAGTTGCCCTTCATCGACCTGCGCGGCATCCCGGCGGCGCGCTACCAGGACGACAACACCGCCGTGCTGGAGACCGAGCTGCGCTGGAACGTGACGCCGCGCTGGGCCGCCATCGGCTTCATCGGCGCGGGCCGTGCCTGGGGCCGGCAGGAAAGCGTCGGCGACGTCGCCAGCCAGGTGTCCAAGGGCGTGGGTTTCCGCTACCTGATCGCCAGGCAGCTGGGCCTGTGGGTCGGCATCGACTATGCAAGGGGACCGGAGGAAGATGCCTGGTACATCCAGGTCGGCAATGCCTGGCGCTAGGAGAAGACCCATGAGCATCGAGCTGGACCATTCCATCGTTTCCGCCCGCCACCGCGACGAGTCGGCACGGCAGCTGGCCAGGCTGCTCGGCGTGCCCAGCGGCCCGGCCGCGGGCGGGCCCTTCTACGCGGTGTACGTCAACGGCGGCCTGACGCTGGACTTCATCGAGACCGACGAGGATTTCCCGGTGCAGCACTTCTGCTTTCGCGTGGGCGAGGCGGAGTTCGACCAGATCCTCGCGCGCCTCCAGGCCTCCGGCATCGACTACCGAAGCAGCGTGCGTGGTCCTGTCGACCGGCAGATCAACACCGACTACGGCGGGCGCATGGTCTACTGGAACGTGCCCGAGGGCCACCAGTGGGAGATGCTCACCGTGAGCTACGCCCGGCCGCCTCGGCTTTGAATCTACAGAGAACATGCACATCCGAACCGACGACCTGCGCGGCCCCGAGATCCACGCGCTGCTGGAGGAACACCTGCAGGACATGCGCCGCATCTCGCCGCCCGAGAGCGTGCACGCGCTCGACCTGGAGGGCCTGCGCCGCCCCGAGATCACCTTCTGGACCGCCTGGGCCGGCAGCGAGCTGCTGGGCTGCGGCGCACTCAAGACGCTGGACGATGGGCACGGCGAGATCAAGTCCATGCGCGTGTCCGGCGCGCGGCGGCGCACTGGCGCGGGCCGCGCGATGCTGCAGCACATCCTGGGCGAGGCGCAGCGCCGCGGCCTGAAGCGCCTGAGCCTGGAGACCGGCTCGCAGCCCGAGTTCGCGCCGGCGCGCCAGCTCTACGCCAGCGCCGGCTTCGCGGAGTGCGGGCCATTCGCCAGCTATGTCGAAGACCCCTGCAGCGTGTTCATGACGCGCACCCTGCGATGACCGCCCTCTCCATCCAGGGCCTGGACCACATCGTGCTGCGCGTGGTCGACCTGGAGCGCATGCTGCACTTCTATGTCGACGTGCTCGGCTGCCCGCTGGAAAAACGGCAGGACGACATCGGCCTGATCCAGCTGCGCGCCGGCAGCGCCTTGATCGACCTGGTGCCCATCGACGGCAAGCTGGGCCGCGAAGGCGGCGCGGCGCCGGGCAAGGAAGGCCGCAACCTCGACCATTTCTGCCTCGCGGTCCAGCCCTTCGACGAGCCGGCCATCCGCGCCCACCTGCAGGCCCACGGCGTGCAGGCCGGCGCCACGGCGCCGCGCTACGGCGCGCAGGGCGAAGGCCCGTCCATCTACCTCTCGGACCCGGAAGGCAACGTGGTCGAACTCAAGGGACCCCCGGAACCATGAACAGCAGCCAGGACGACGACCTGCCCCCGCTGCCCGCCACGCGCACGGGCCGCTACCGCCACTACAAGGGCCTGGACTACGAGGTGATCGGCGTCGCGCGCCACAGCGAGACGCTGGAGCCGCTGGTGGTCTACAAGCCGCTCTACAACGCGAGCGGCCTGTGGGTGCGACCGCACGCCATGTTCTTCGAGGAAGTGGAGATCGAGGGCAGGCGCCAGCCGCGCTTCGCCTTCGTCGGCTAGCGACGCTTCAGCTCACAGCGTGTGGGTGCGATCGCCCTCGCGGAAGCCAACGCTGTCCCAGGGCTCGACGCCGGCGCAGAAGCCCAGCACCTTGAACAGCTCGCCCATCTCGTGCTCGTGGATGAGCCGCGCCGCCATCGCCCGCTGCTGAACGTTTGCGCTTTCCAGCCGCGGCACCAGGCCGCAATTGATGAGGAAGCGGGCCTGGTTGCAGTAGCCCAGCACCGCCAGCCCGGCCTCCTGCCCGGCCAGCGCCACGCCGGTGAAGTTGACATGCGCCGTGATGTCCTTGAGGCCCACGTCCACCAGCGGATTGCCGTCCGACTTGTGGCCCTGGTGGCACATCACCGTGCCCATGTGGCGCTGCGGGTGGTAGTACTCGGCCTCCGGAAAGCCGTAGTCGATGAGGAAGGCGGCGCCGCGCTCCAGCCGGTCCGCCAGGGTGGCGACGAAGGCCTCGGCCTGCGGATGGATCTCGGTGACGTAGTCGTGCGCGCCTTCCACTTCCACCGGCGGGCGCAGTCCGGTTTCCTGGTCGGCGTAGCGCAGCGTGCCGTCCGGGCCGCGCACCACGCCGCGCTCGAACCATTGGCCCTGGATGCGTGCCAGCAGCTTCACCGGCATGGCGTCCAGCACCTCGTTGCCCACGATCACGCCCTGCATCGTCTCGGGCAGCTCGCCCAGCCACTGCACCTTGTCGCCCCAGGACGCCAGCGCCTGCTGCTGGCGCTCGCGCAGCGTGCCCGAGAGGTCGACGATGGTGTAGCGCTCGATGCGGTCGCCCAATGCACCCAGCAGCTGCTGTGCCAGTGCGCCCGAGCCGGCACCGAACTCCCACACTTCCTTCGTGCCGGTGTGCGTGAGCGCATCTTCCACCGCCACCGCCAGGCTCTGGCCGAACAGCGGCGACAGCTCGGGCGCGGTGACGAAGTCGCTGCCGGAAGTCGGCATGTGGCCGAACTTGGCCAGGGTGTTGGCGTAGTAGCCCAGGCCCGGCGAGTACAGGGCCAGGGCCATGAAGCGGTCGAAGGGCAGCCAGCCGCCTTCGGCGCGCTTCAGCGCGGCATCGATAATCCGGTTCATGGGGTCGGCGCGCTCGGCGCTTGGCTGCGTGTTCATGGTTCCGGAATTATCCAAGGTGACGAACTCCTCTTTCAGGCAAGTGCTCGTGACCGGCGGCGGACGCCGCCTGGGCGCCGCCATCTGCGAGGCCTTCGCGCGCGCCGGCTGGAAGGTCTGGTGCCAGTATCGCGCCTCGCGCGTGGAGGCCTTGGCGCTGTGCGAATCCCTTCGTGCGCAGGGCTGGCAGGCCGAGGCGGTGGAAGCCGACATCACGCAGGAAGCCGGCCGCCGCGCGCTGCTCGCACAGCTGACGGCCGAGGCCCCGCTGGCCTGCGTGGTCAACAACGCCTCCGCCTTCGAGCCCGACACCGGCCTGGACTTCGACGCCGACGCGGCGCAGCGCCAGCTGGGCGTGAACCTGATCGCGCCGCTGTCCTTCGCGCGCCTGGTGGCGCAGCAGCCGCCTGGCGCCGCGGGCGATGGGGAGCGTTCGGCCATCCACATCCTGGACCAGAAGGTCTACAACCTGAACCCGGACTACTTCTCCTACACCGTCTCCAAGCTCGCGCTGGAGCGGGCGGTGGCGCTGCAGGCGCAGGCCCTCGGGCCGGCCGTGCGGGTGTGCGGGGTGGCGCCGGGCATCCTGTTCGAAAGCGGTCCGCAGACCGGCGACAACTTCCAGCGCGCCGCGCGGGCCAACCTGCTGCGCCGGCCCATCGACCCGGCCGACGTGGCGCGCAGCTGCGTGTTCCTGGCCGAGACCCGCAGCATCACCGGCACCACCCTCAGCGTGGACAACGGGCAGCACCTGGTGCCGCTGCCGCGCGACATCATGTTCGTCGTCGACGAACTGCTCAAGCCCGTCCACGCCGCACCCTCTTCCCCTTCTTCCTCGCCATGACCCACGCCGCCCTCGACCCCCTCCTGGCCACCTGCCGCCGCGTGTTCCTGCGCAACTACGAGGTGTGGATCAACATCGGCGTGCACGAGTTCGAGAAGCGCGCCGAGCAGCGCGTGATCATCAACGTCGACCTGTACGTGCCGCTGGCCGTGTCCACGCCGCAGGCCGACGAGCTGGACGAAGTGGTGGACTACGACTTCATCCGCCGCACCGTGGCCGCGCGGCTGTCCAAGGGCCACATCCACCTGCAGGAGACGCTGTGCGACGACATCCTGACCCAGGTGCTGACGCACCCCAAGGTGCAGGCCGCGCGCGTGTCCACCGCCAAGCCGGACGTGTACCCGGACTGCGAGGCCGTGGGCGTCGAGGTGTTCCGGGCCAAGCCTTGACGACCGGCGCGATGCGCGGGAAAAGGCCGGCCGAATAAAATCGCCGGTTCGGTGCACCCGCACCGCTCCACTACCCCAAGGAAGCAGGCATGAGTGCCGTTTGGATCGACGAGGCGCCTGCACAGGCGCCCGGCAACACCCTCAAGATCGAGCGCGAGACGCACAAGCTCGAGAAGCGCCTGTGCCGGCAGGTCGGGCAGGCCATCGTCGACTACAACATGATCGAAGAGGGCGACAAGGTCATGGTGTGCGTGTCCGGCGGCAAGGACAGCTACGGCCTGCTGGACATCCTGCTCAAGCTGCGCGCCCGCGCGCCCATCCATTTCGACATCGTCGCCGTCAACCTGGACCAGAAGCAGCCCGGCTTTCCGGAAGATGTGCTGCCCACCTACCTCACGAACCTGGGCGTGCCCTTCCACATCGAGGAGCAGGACACCTACTCCATCGTCAAGCGCGTGATTCCCGAGGGCAAGACCACCTGCGGCCTGTGCAGCCGGCTGCGCCGGGGCATCCTGTACCGGGTGGCCGACGAGCTGGGCGCCACCAAGGTGGCGCTGGGCCACCACCGCGACGACATGCTGCAGACCTTCTTCCTCAACATGTTCTTCGCCGGCAAGCTCAAGAGCATGCCGCCCAAGCTGGTGAGCGACGACGGCAAGCACATCGTGATCCGCCCGCTGGCCTACACGGCCGAGAAGGACCTGGTGCGCTGGGCGCAGCACCGCGAATTCCCCATCATTCCCTGCACCCTGTGCGGCAGCCAGGAGAACCTGCAGCGCAAGCAGGTGGGCGAGATGCTGCGCGAATGGGAGCGCAAGCACCCGGGCCGGCTGGAGAACATGTTCACCGCGCTGCAGAACGTCGCACCTTCGCACCTGCTGGACGGAACGCTTCACGACTTCAAGGGTCTGAAGGCCACGGGCGTTCCGGATGCCGACGGCGACCTGGCCTTCGACCCGCCGCCGCTGCCCGCGGCGGCGCCGCAGGTCATGAGCATCGTGCCGCAAGGCTGATCCGCAAGTACAGCGCCCGCCTGGGAGATTCACCATGAGCAAGCGCCTTCCCTTGTTGAACGGTCCCGCGGCCCTGGCCCTGGCCGCGCTGCTGTCGGGCTGCGCCACCAGCTGGACGGTGGACAGCAGCGTCAGCAGCTTCTCGCGCCCGCCCGGGCCGACGGCGCCGGCCACCTTCCGCTTCGACCGCCTGCCTTCGCAGCAGGCCCAGGAGGCCGGCCAGCTCGAGCTGGAGGCCATGGCCGAGATGGCGATGGCCAGCGTGGGCCTGACCCGCAACGACGCCGCGCCGCGCTACGCAGCCTCGATCAACGCCCGGGTGGCGGTGCAGGTCTCGCCCTGGGCCGATCCGTGGATCTATTCACCCTGGCCGCCCGGCTGGGGCCCCTACGGCAGGCCCTATGGCTACGGCTACGGGCGCGGCTGGTACGGCGGCGGTGGCTGGTACGGTGGCGGCGGCTGGTACGGGGCACCCTACGGCGCCTATGGCAACCCTTGGTACACGCGTGAAGTAAGCGTGGTGCTGCGCGAATTGCCCGGCAACCAGGTGGTGTTCGAGACCCGGGCGGTCAACGACGGGCCCTACAACTCCAACAACCCCGTGTTCGGCGCCCTGTTCCAGGCGGCGATGCAGGGCTTCCCGAACCCGCCGGCCGGCGTGCGCCGGGTCGACGTGGTCATCCAGACCGGCCGCGTGGCCGAGACTGCCCAGGCCGCGCCCGCCACCGTCGTGCCCGCGCCGGCCAAGGCCACGCCCTGAACGGCTACCCTCGCAGGATGGACAGCACCCGGATCATTGCCGTTCGCCACGGCGAAACCGCCTGGAACGTCGACACCCGGCTGCAGGGCCACCTGGACATCGCGCTGAACGACAAGGGCCAGTGGCAGGCCGGCCGGGTGGCGCGCGCCCTGGCGTCCGAGCCCATCGCCGCCGTCTATTCGAGCGACCTGTCGCGCGCCTGGCAGACGGCGCAGGCCATCGCCGTCGTGCACGGCCTGGCGGTCCAGCCCGAGCCGCGCCTGCGCGAGCGCGCCTTCGGCCACTTCGAGGGCCGCACCTTCCAGGACATCGAGCGCGAACTGCCCGACCAGGCCGAACTGTGGCGGCGCCGCGACCCGGAGTTCGCCCCCGCTGGCGGCGGCGAAAGCCTGCTGGCATTTCGCGCCCGCATCACCGAGGCCGTGGCCAACCTGGCTGCCCGCCACCCCGCCGAGTTGCTGGTTCTGGTGGCGCACGGCGGGGTGATGGACGTTCTCTACCGCGCCGCCACCGGCCAGGAGCTGCAGGCGCCGCGCACCTGGCAGCTAGGCAACGCCTACATCAATCGCATGCTGTGGACGGGGCAAGGACTCACTTTGGTCGGCTGGGCCGACGACACCCACCTGGACGGAGACGACGCCCTGGACGAACAGGCAGCCGCCTGATCGCTCGGCACGATCGCTCCGGCGCCGTGCAACGCGGGCGCCCACTGACGTAAAGCGACTACTTATTGGTAACAAAAGTTGCCTGTTTGTTAGCTTTTTGTATTCACTTTTTACAAAGCGGCGCAAAATGCGACCAACGCCGACCGGCCTGTCAATCGATCAATAGCAACCATTTGCATCGATTGTTTCTGTCAAGTATGCCTTTCGTATGCCCGCCGGGCAGCGCGTTTGGCGAATGGCAGGTGGCATTGTCGAAGCGCAGTATCAAGGTGACCGCAAAGGTATCTGAGAGGCACTGCCTGGCCGGCGCGGCGGAAACATCATGTTGCGGCTGTTGTAGGGAGCTTGCTGCAGCGGAACTGGAGGCGGGCAAGACAAATGGAACCACAGGCATTGAAGCCCTCGCCTGACGACTTCGGGGGCTTTGTTCCCATTCATTGGCGGATCGCCCGTCAGGCGGGTGCGCAGCCGCAGGCCCTGGCAGTCAGCTGCGAGGGCGCCAGCATCAGCTACGCGGAACTGGAGCGGCGCTCGAACGCGCTCGCCGCCCGCCTGCAAGCCATGGGCGCCGGCCGCGACCAGTTGGTGGCCGTGGGCCTGGAGCGCTCCATCGACATGGTGGTGGCCCTGCTGGCGGTGCTGAAGTCGGGCGCGGCCTACCTGCCCATCGACCTCGCCTATCCGCAAAGCCGCCTGGAATTCGTGCTGCAGGACGCGCAGCCGGTGGCTTTCGTCACCTCCAGCAGCGCGCAGGCGCAGCTGCCTGCCGGCACGCTGCCCCTGCTGCTGGTCGATGAGCCGCTGCCGGATGCGGTGCCTGCCCAGGTGCCTGCCCAGGTGCCGGCCGACCCGCAGGCCTTGGCCTACGTCATCTACACCTCCGGCTCCACCGGCACGCCCAAGGGCTGCCTGGTCACCCACGGCAACGTGGCGCGGCTTTTCGACGCCACCGCAGCGTGGTACGGCTTCGACGAGAAGGACGTCTGGACCTTCTTCCATTCGCACGCCTTCGATTTCTCGGTGTGGGAAATCTGGGGCGCGCTCGTCTACGGTGGCCGCGTGGTGGTGGTGCCGCAGGCGCTGACCCGCTCGCCGGCCGAGTTCCTCGACCTGCTGGTGCGCGAAGGCGTGACGGTGCTCAACCAGACGCCCTCGGCCTTCCGCACGCTGATCGACGCGGACGCCCGCGGCACGCATGCGGCGGAGGCGATCAGCCTGCGGCACGTGATCTTCGGCGGCGAAGCGCTGGAGCTGCAGATGCTGCGCCCCTGGTTCGACCGGCACGGCGACACGCAGCCGCGCCTGGTGAACATGTACGGCATCACCGAGACCACGGTGCATGTGAGCTACCGCCCCATCCATGCGGCCGACCTGGCCGCCGGACGCGGGAGCGTGATCGGCGAACCCATTCCCGACCTGCGCATCGACCTCGTGGACGACAACCTGGCCCCTGTGCCGGCGGGCGAAGCGGGAGAGATCCTGGTGAGCGGCGCCGGCGTCAGCAAAGGCTACCTGCGCCGTCCCGAGCTGAGCGCCCAGCGCTTCATCGACTGGCGCGACCCGGCCACCGGCCAGGTGCTGCGCGCCTATCGCTCGGGTGACCTGGCGCGACGCACGCCCGAGGGCGACCTGGAGTACATGGGCCGCATCGACCAGCAGGTGAAGATCCGGGGCTTCCGCATCGAGACCGGCGAGATCGAGAGCCAGCTGCTGCAGCACGCCGGCGTGCGCGGCTGCGCCGTGGTGGCGCGCCAGGACGAACCCGGCGGCGAGCCGCGCCTGGTGGCCTACGTGGTGCCGGAGGCCGGCCAGGCAATGTCCGCACCCGACCTGCGCGCGCACCTGGGCGAGCGCATCCCGGCCTACATGGTCCCGGCCGCCTTCGTGCAGGTCGAGTCGCTGCCGATGACCGAGAACGGCAAGCTGGACCGCAAGGCCCTGCCCGCACCGCCGCGCCAGCGGCCCGAGCTCGTGCAGGCCTTCGAGGAGGCGCGCAGCGAGAGCGAAGCGCGCGTGTGCGCCGCATTCGCGCGGGCGCTGAACCTGGACGAAGTAGGCCGTGCCGACAACTTCTTCGAGCTGGGCGGCGATTCGCTGCGGGTCCACCGCGTGCTGGCCGAACTGCAGGCCACCTACCCCGACGCCAAACTCTCGGCCAACCTGTTTTTTCGGCAACCCACGGCCGCGGCACTTGCCAAGGCCCTGGACGAGGCGCTGGCCGCGCAAAGCCAGAAGGTCCACGCCGCGCAGCAGCCCGCACCGATCGCCGATGCCGCGCACGAACCCATCGCCCTCATCGCCATGGCCGGGCGCTTTCCCGGCGCGAACAGCGTCGAGCAGTTCTGGGACAACCTGCTGGCCGGCCGCGACAGCATCACCGTCTTCGACGACAGCACCCTCGATGCCGGCGTGAGCGCCGCGCTGCGCGCCGACCCCGACTACGTGAAGGCGCGCGGCATCATCGAGGGCGTCGAGAACTTCGACGCCGCCTTCTTCGGCATCAACCCGAAGGAAGCGGAATTGATGGACCCGCAGCAGCGCCTGTTCATGGAGATCTGCTGGGAATGCCTGGAGCGCGGCGGCTACGCGCCCGACCGCACCACCGTGCCGGTGGGCGTGTACGGCGGCATGAACAACGCCACCTACTTCCAGAAGCACCTGTCCACCCGGCCCGACCTGGTGGAAGCCGTGGGCGAGTTCCAGGTGATGCTGGCCAACGAGAAGGACTTCATCGCCACCCGCGTGGCGCACCGCATCAACCTCACCGGCCCGGCCGTCAGCATCCACACCGCCTGTTCGACCTCGCTGGTGGCGGTGCACTCGGCCTTCCAGGCCTTGCGCGCCGGCGAATGCAGCATGGCCCTGGCCGGCGGCGTCGCCATCGCCTGCCCGCCGCGCAGCGGCTACCTCTACCAGGAAGGCGCGATGCTCTCGCCCGACGGCCACACGCGCAGCTTCGACGCCAAGGCCCAGGGCACGGTGTTCAGCGACGGCGCGGCGGTGGTGCTGCTCAAGCGCCTGTCCGATGCGCTGGCCGACGGCGACCCGATCTATGCGGTGCTGCGCGGCACCGCCATCAACAACGACGGCGGCGCCAAGGCCAGCTTCACCGCGCCCAGCGTGGACGGCCAGGCCAAGGTGATCGGCGCGGCGCTGGCCAACGCCGGCGTGGATGCCCGCAGCATCGCCTACGTCGAGACCCACGGCACCGCCACGCCCATGGGCGACCCGGTGGAGATCGAGGCGCTCACCCAGGCCTACCGTCGCCACACGCAGGACACGGGCTTCTGCGAGATCGGCTCGGTCAAGAGCAACGTGGGCCACCTCATCATGGCGGCCGGCGCCACCGGCCTGATCAAGACCGCGCTCTCGCTGCACAGCGAGCAGCTGCCGGCCTCGCTGCATTTCGAATCGCCCAACCCGGCCATCGATTTCGACGCCACGCCCTTCCGCGTGCACAGCCGCCTGGCGCGCTGGCCGCGCAATCCGCAGCAGCCGCGCCGCGCCGGCGTGAGCTCCTTCGGCGTGGGCGGCACCAATGCCCATGCGATCGTGGAAGAGGCGCCGCTGCGTGCGCCTTCCGATGCGTCCGAGGGACCGCAACTGCTGCAGCTGTCGGCGCGCACGCCCACGGCGCTGGCCGCCGCCTGCGAGCGCCTGGCCGACCACCTGCAGGCCAACCCGGCGCTGTCGCTGGTCGACGTGGCCCATACCCTGCGCGTGGGCCGCACGCCCTTCGCCCAGCGCGCCGTCGTGGTGGCAGAGACCGCCGAGCAGGCCGTGCAGGCCCTGCGCAGCAGCGACTCGCCGGCCCGCGCGGCCGGTGCCACCGGCGCGCGCATGCCGCAGCCCGTCTTCATGTTCCCCGGCCAGGGCGCGCAGTACGCCGGCATGGGGAAGACTCTTTATGCCAGCGGCCGCGCACACCGTGCGGCGTTCGATGACTGCTTGCAAGGCTTCGAGGGGCTGCTGCCCTTCGATCTGCGCGAGCGCATGTTCTCGCCCGACCCCTCGGCCCTGGCGCCAACTTCGGTCACGCAGCCCGCGACCTTCACGCTGGAGTACGTGCTGGCCACGCACCTGCTGTCGCTGGGCGTGCAGCCCGCGGCGCTGGTGGGCCACAGCGTGGGCGAGTTCGTGGCCGCGGTGCTGGCCGGCGTCATGAGCCTGAAGGACGCGGCCCGCCTGGTTGCCCGCCGCGGCGCGCTGATGCAGGCGCTGCCCGCCGGCACCATGCTGTCGGTCCGCCTGGCGGCCAAGGACCTGCTGGCGCGCCTGCCGGCCACGCTGTCGCTGGCGGCCGAGAATGGCCCCACCGCCTGCGTCGCCGCCGGCCCCAGCGATGAGATCGAGAAAATGCGCGCGGCCCTGGAAGCCGACGGCGTGGTGGCCAAGGTGCTGCAGACCTCGCATGCCTTCCACTCCGCCATGATGGAGCCGGCCGTGCCGCCCTTCGAGGCGCTGGTGCGCGAGATCGAGCTGAAGGCGCCGCAGCGCCCGATCTATTCCACGCTGACCGGCAAGCTGCTCATCGCACAGGAAGCCACCGACCCGCACTACTGGGCCCGCCACCTGCGCGAGACCGTGCGCTTCTCGCCGGCCGTTCGCGAAGTGATGGCGCAGCTGGCCAACCCGCTCTTCATCGAGCTGGGCCCGCGCAACACGCTGGCCATGCTGGTGCGCCAGCATTCGCCGAAGGCGGCAGCCGTCTCCTTCCTGGCCGATAAACCCGAGGAAGAGGAACGCGCCTGGCGCCTGGCCACCGGCCGCCTGTGGACGCTGGGCGCCGAGGTCGATCTTTCCTCGTTGGACACGCGCGCCAGCAAGCGGCGCCTGTGCCTGCCGACCTATCCATTCGAACGCAAGCGCCTGTGGGTGGACATCGCCACCCCGGCCCCTGCACTTCCCGTTTCGCCGACGGCCGCGGCATCGATGCCCGCTGCCACCGCCGTCGCATCAGTGGCCATGCCCGCCACCCCGACGCCTGCTGCCCCCGCCCTTCCGGAGCCTTCCATGACCGCTGCCACGACCGACCGCCGCCCTGCCCTCGCACAACGCCTTCGCACGCTGTTCGAGGACATCTCTGGCATCGACCTGGCCGAGGCCGAGAGTGGCGCGCCCTTCGTCGAGATGGGCCTGGATTCGCTCACGCTGACGCAGGCCGCGCTGCAGGTGAAGAAGAGCTTCAAGGTCAACCTGACTTTCCGCCAGCTGATGGAGAACTACCGCAGCTTCGACGCGCTCAGCGCGTTCCTGGACTCGACCCTTCCGCCCGAGCCGGTTGCCGCCGCGCCCGTGGTGGCGGCCCAGCCCGCGCCCGTCGCCGTGGCCGCGATGCCGGCGCCGGTGCAGGTGATGGCCCCCGTGCAGATGGCCGCCGTGCCGATGGCCCTGCCCGCGGGCGATGGCTCGCTGGTGCAGCAGGTGATCGCGCAGCAGATGCAGCTGATGCAGCAGCAGCTCGCGCTGCTGTCGGGCGCCGCGGCCCCGATGCCGGTGGCCGTGCCGCAGCAGCAGCCGGCAGTGGCAGTCGCCGCACCGGCCGCACCCGCAGCATTGCTTGCGCCCGCCACGCCCGCGGCCACCGCACCCGCCGCGGATGCCGATGCCACCGCGCCGATGAAGTACGACGTGAAGAAGGCCTTCGGCGCCATCGCCCGCATCCACACCCAGGGCAACAAGGAGATGACCGAGCGCCAGAAGGCACGCCTGTCGGCCTTCGTGCGCCGCTACGTCGAACGCACGAAGAAGAGCAAGGAATTCACCGCCGCCAACCGCCCGCACATGGCCGACCCGCGCGTGGTCAACGGCTTCCGCCCCACCACCAAGGAGATCGTCTACCAGATCGTGGTGGAGCGCTCCAAGGGCTCGCGCCTGTGGGACCTGGACGGCAACGAGTACGTGGACGTGCTCAACGGCTTCGGCATGAACCTGTTCGGCTGGCAGCCCGACTTCGTGCAGGAGGCCGTGCGCAAGCAGCTCGACCTGGGCTACGAGATCGGCCCGCAGCACCCGCTGGCGGCCGAGGTCAGCCAGCTCATCTGCGAGCTGACCGGCTTCGACCGCGCCGCGCTGTGCAACACCGGCTCCGAGTCGGTAATGGCCGCCATCCGCATCGCCCGCACCGTGACCGGCCGCAACACCGTGGTGCTGTTCACCGGCTCCTACCACGGCACCTTCGACGAGGTGCTGGTGCGCGCCGGCCGCAACGCCAAGGGCATGCCGGCGGCGCCCGGCATCATGAACGGCATGTTCGGCGACGTGCGCGTGCTGGACTACGGCACGCCCGAGTCGCTCGAGTTCATCCGCGACAACGCCGACGACCTGGCCGCCGTGCTGGTGGAGTCGGTGCAGAGCCGCCGGCCCGACTTCCAGCCGCGCGAGTTCCTGCGCGAAGTGCGCGACATCACCGAGCGCGCCGGCAGCTGCCTGATCTTCGACGAGGTCATCACGGGCTTCCGCGCGCACCTGCGCGGCGCCCAGGCCATCTTCGGCATCAAGGCCGACCTGGCCTGCTACGGCAAGGTGATCGGCGGCGGCTTCCCGGTGGGCGTGATCGCCGGCAAGCGCGACTACATGGATTCGCTGGACGGCGGCGGCTGGCAGTACGGCGACGACTCGGTGCCCACCGTGGGCGTGACCTACTTCGCCGGCACCTTCGTTCGCCACCCGCTCGCGCTGGCCGCCTGCAAGGCCTCGCTGCTGCACCTGAAGGAAGCCGGCGAGGCGCTGCAGACGCAGCTGAACCTGCACACCGCGGCCATGGCCGACGAGCTCAGCGCCTTCTGCCGCGAGGTGGGCGCACCCATCGAGATCCGCTACTTCGCCTCGCTGTGGCGCGTGAGCTGGCTGGAAGACCATCCGCTGCAGGACCTGCTGTTTGCCATGATGCGCAGCCGCGGCGTGCACATCCTGGACAACTTCCCCTGCTTCATGACCACCGCGCACACGCAGCAGGACATCGCCAAGATCAAGTCGGCCTTCAAGGAATCGGTGGCCGAGATGCAGGAGGCGGAGTTCCTGCCGCGCAATTCCAAGCCGTCCATGGCCATGGACGCCTCGCGCCCGCCCGTGCCCAACGCCCGACTGGGCCGCGACAAGGACGGACAGCCGGCCTGGTTCATTCCCGACCCGGCGGCACCCGGCAAGTTCAAGCGCGTGGAGGCTTGAGAGACGCATGACCATGACCATCGACGACGAAGCCCTGGACTTCGATCCCTTTGCCGCCGGCGCCATCGAGCGCGTGATCGGCACCACCGAGGCGCAACGCGAGATCTGGCTGGCCGACAGGCTGTCGCCGCGGGCCTCGCTGGCGTACAACGAATCCGTCAGCCTGCTGATGCGCGGACCGCTGGATCTGGCCGCCCTGCAGGCCGCAGTGGACCAGGTGCTGGCCCGCCACGAGTCCCTGCGCGCCACCTTCTCGGCAGACGGCATGCAGTTGTTCATCGACGAGCCGACGCCGCACGAACTGGCGCGGCGCGACCTGCAGGGCCTGAGCCCGGATGCCCGGCAGGCCGCGCTGGCCCTCGCCCGGGCCGAAGCGGTCGAGACGCGTTTCGACCTGGAGCGCGGCCCGCTGTTCCGCGCCGTGCTTCTGCACTGCGAGCCGCAGGTGCACGAGTTGCTGATGACGGCGCACCACATCGTCTGCGACGGCTGGTCCTGGGGCCAGATCGTGGAAGACCTGGGCCGCCTCTACGACCAGTCCGCGGTCGACCCGCTGCCGCAGCCTGACCGCTACGAGGACTACGTGCAGTGGGAACGCATCGAGGCGACCAGCCCGCAGATGCAGGAGCACACCCGTTTCTGGGTGGAGCGCTTCGCCGGTGGCGAGGCGCCGGTGCTGGAACTGCCGGCCGACCGCGCGCGCCCGCCCATGCGCACCTTCGAATCGCGCCGGGTCGATGCGATGGTCGATTCAGCGCTGATCCAGAGCGTGCGCAAGCTCGGCGCCGCTTCGGGTGCCAGTCTTTTCGCCACGCTCTTCGGCGCCTTCGCCGGCACCATGCACCGCCTCACGCAGCAGGACGACCTGGTGATCGGCGTGGCCGCCGCCGGCCAGTCCGCCAGCGACATGCCCACGCTGGTGGGCCACTGCGTGAACGTGCTGCCGATCCGCATCGCGGTGGACCCGTCGCTGGGCATGCAGGCGCTGGTGCAGCAGTCGAGCACCACGCTGCTGGACGCCTTCGAGCACCAGACCCTCACCTATGGCGCCCTGCTCCAGCGGCTGCAGCTCAAGCGGGACCCGAGCCGCCCGACGCTGGTGAGCGTGATGTTCAACCTCGACCGCGAGTCGGTGGTGGCCGAAGGCGCCTTCCCAGGCCTGGCGGTGGAAGTGGTGGCGAATCCGCGCCACTTCGAGAATTTCGAGCTCTTCCTGAACTGCACGCCCACCGCACAGGGGCTGCGGCTGGAGTGCCAGTACAACACCGGCCTGTTCGACGAGGTCAGCGTGCGCCGCTGGCTGGAGCTGTTCCGCACCGCCCTCGCGCGCTTTGCGGTGCAGCCGACGCTGGCGGTGACGGAAGCCTTCGCGCTGAGCGAGACCGAGCGCACGGTGCTGGCCGGCTTCAACGACACCGCGATCGCCTTCCCGCACGAACAGCTGCTGCATGCGCCTTTCGAGCAATGGGCCGCCGACTCCCCGGACTTGCCAGCGCTGCGCTTCGACGGGCAGTCCGTCAGCTACGCGGAACTCAACCGCCACGCCAACCGCATTGCCCACCGCCTGATCGCGCTGGGCCTGCGGCCGGACGCGCGCGTGGGCCTGTGCGCCGAGCGCAGCGTCGAGATGGTGGCGGCCCTGCTGGGCATCCTGAAGGCCGGCGCGGCCTACGTGCCGCTGGACCCGGGCTATCCGGCGGACCGCCTGGCCTACATGCTGGGCGACAGCGCGCCGGCGGTGCTGCTGACCCAGTCGCAACTCGCCGGGAAGATCCCAGCCGGCGAAGCCACCGTGCTGCTGCTGGACGACGCGGCTGCCTGGGCCGGGCAGCCCGAGCACAACCCCGATGCGCACGCGCTCGGCCTGAGCGCCTCCAGCCTGGCCTACATCATCTACACCTCGGGCTCCACGGGCCTGCCCAAGGGCGTGATGAACGAGCACCGCGGCGTGGTCAACCGCCTGACCTGGGCGCAGCGCACCTACGCGCTGGGACCCGGCGACAAGGTGCTGCAGAAGACGCCATTCAGCTTCGACGTGTCGGTGTGGGAGTTCTTCTGGACCCTGCGCGTGGGCGCACAGCTGGTGGTGGCCAGGCCCGAGGGCCACAAGGACCCGGCCTACCTCACGGAGCTGCTGCGCAGCGAAGGCATCACGACGGCGCACTTCGTGCCCTCCATGCTCCAGGCCTTCCTGGCGCAGGAAACGCTGGACATCCTGCCGGCGCTGCAGCGCGTGCTGTGCAGCGGCGAGGCGCTGCCGGTGCCGCTGGTGCAGCGCTTCCACGAGCGGCTGCGCGGCGTCGAGTTGCACAACCTGTACGGCCCCACCGAGGCCGCGGTGGACGTCACCGCCTGGGCCTGCCAGCCTGGCGTGTACGGACGCTCCATTCCCATCGGCCGGCCGGTGGACAACACCCGCATCCACGTGCTGGACGCGCAGCTCAAGCCAGTGCCCATCGGCACGCCGGGCGAGATCCACATCGGCGGCGTGCAGGTGGCACGCGGCTACCTGAACCGGCCGGAACTCACGGCCGAGCGCTTCATCGCCGACCCCTTCGCCAATGAAGCCGGTGCGCGCCTGTACAAGACCGGCGACCTGGGCCGCTGGCAGAACGACGGCAGCCTGGAGTACCTGGGCCGCAACGACTTCCAGGTGAAGATCCGGGGCTTTCGCATCGAGCTGGGCGAGGTCGAGGCCCGCCTGGGCGCCTGCGCCGGCGTGCAGGACGCGGTCGCCGTGGCGCGCGAGGACACGCCCGGCGACACCCGCCTGGTGGCCTACGTGAGCGCCCGGCCCAGTGCCACGCTCGTGGTCGCGCAGCTTCGCGAGTCGCTCGCCGCCGCACTGCCCGACTACATGGTGCCCACCGTCTTCGTGGTGCTGCCGACGCTGCCGCTGACCACCAGCGGCAAGGTCGACCGCAAGGCGCTGCCCGCGCCGGACGTGCAGGACATGCTCGGCACCGCCGGCCCGCGCGTGCGCGTGGAGCCCGCCAATGAACTGCAGCGCCAGGTGCTGGCCCAGATGGAGCAGGCGCTGAGCCTGCCGGGCCTGAGCATGGACGACGACTTCTTCGCCGTGGGCGGCCACTCGCTGCTGGCCGCGCGCCTGATCGCCGCCCTCATCCGCGCGCTGGACCTGAAGCTGCCACTGGCAATGCTGTTCGAAGCGCCCACCGCGCTGCGCCTGTCGCAGGCCATCGAGCGCATCCAGTCGGGCGGCGCGGCCGCGGGGCTGGAGAAGATCGCGCACCGCGCCGACCAGCGCAGCGCGCCGCTCACGCCCATGCAGGACCGCATCCGCTTCATGGAGGAGCTGCATCCCGGGCGCTCGGTCTACAACGTGCCGTCGGGCCACCGCCTGCGCGGTCCGCTGGACCTGAAGGCGCTGGAAGCGGCGCTGCGCGAGATGATCCGCCGCCAGCCCTCGCTGCGCACCGTGATGGACATCGACGCCGAGACCGGCCAGCCGCTGCAGCGCGTGCTCGATCGCCTCGACATCGCCCTGCCGCTGGAAGACCTGCGCGGCATTCCCGAGGGCGAGCGCGAAGCGGCGCTGCGCGAGCACATGCAGCTCCTGGCCGACGCGCCCATGGACATCCACCGGGGCCCGCTGTTCCATCTCGCGCTCTATCGCCTGGCCGAGGAGGAGCATGCGCTGCTCTTCGTGCCGCACCACCTGGTCTGGGACGGCTGGTCCTTCGACGTCTTCCAGTCGGACCTTGCCGCGCTCTATGGCGCCTTCTCGCAGGGCAAGCCCAGCCCCCTGCCCGAACTCGCCCTGACCCACGGCGACTACGCCAGCTGGTACGCGGACTGGCTCGCCGGGCCCGAGGCGCAGAAGCAGCTGGGCTACTGGAAGGGGCGCTTCGCCGCCGTGCAGCCGGCGGTCTCTCCCCGCACCGACATGCCGCGCCGCGCGGGCATGTCCGGCGAGGGCCGCAGCTGCCACCTGCACATCGACCGCGAGCTGACCGAGCGCCTGCGCGAAACCGCGCGGCGGCACAACGTGACGCTGAACATGCTCACGCTGGGCGTTCTGACGCTGATGATGGGCAGCGCCACCGGCGCGCAGTCGATCGTCATCGCCACGCCGCTGCGCGGTCGCGATGCGCCGGAGCTGGAGTCGGTGATGGGCTTCTTCAACAACCTGGTGCTGCTGCCCTTCGACCTCGATGGCGAGCAGACCCTCGGCGAGTTTCTGCGCGGCGTCAAGCAGGAACTGGTGGGCGCCATGGACCACCAGCAGATCCCCTTCGAGCACCTCGCCCACGAGCCGGAGTTCGTGCGCCGGGCGCAGGGCGCCTCGCTCTACCAGGCGCTGTTCTCCTTCCAGGACGCACGCGAGCGGCCCTTGGACATCGGCACGCTGCGGCACGAGCAGATCCACCTGCTGCAGCGCGGCGCCACCGACGACATGGGCCTGTGGCTGATGGACAAGGCCGGCGAGCTGGTCGGTGCCATCACCTTCAATGCCGAGTTGTACCTGCCCGAGACCGGCGAGAGCTTCCGCCAGCGCTACATGGAGCTGCTGCAGAAGGTGGCGCAGATGCCCGACGCCAGCCTGGATGCGATCACCGAGCCCGGCGACTCCCAGGCGGCCCGCCTGCTGTCGCGGCTCACGCCCGACCCCGAGGCCGATCGCGCGGTGCAGGCACGTCCGGCGCCCGTCGACCTGCTCATGCCCGAACAGGCGATGCTGGCGCAGGTGTGGGCCAGCGTGCTGGGCATCGACGTGAACGACATCCACCCGACCGACAACTTCTTCGACCTGGGCGGCGATTCGCTGCTGACCATGCGCGCGGTGCAGCAGGCCGAACAGGCCCTGGGCTTCCGGGTCGAGGCAAGGCGCTATCTCTTCGAGAGCCTGGCACAACTGTCCTCCGGCGCGGGTGCGATCGCTGCCCACCCCTTGCCGACGCAGGGCGCGGAGGCCACGCCACGCGGGCTGCTGGGCCGCGTGATGTCGGCCCTGGTGAGAAAATAGTCCACGACAAGCGCATGACAAGGACCGTAGGAGACTTCTGTTGCGAGTGACACCCATTCCAAGGCGCGCCGGATGCGCGCTGTGGCTGGTGGACCTGGACGAGCCCGCAGGCGCCCAGGCGCTGGCGACGCTGTCCGCCGACGAGCGCGCGCGCGCCGGGCGCTTCATCTTCGACCGGGATCGCGAACGCTTCATGGCCGCACGCAGCGCGCTGCGGCAGGTGCTGGCCAGCCACCTGGGAATGCAGCCCGCGCAGCTGGTCTTCACCGTCGGCACCTACGGCAAGCCGGTGCTCGCGCAGTTGCCCGGCTGCCGCTTCAACCTGAGCCACAGCGGCCGCTACGGCCTGATCGCCCTGAGCCCGCAAGACGAGGTCGGCGTCGACATCGAGATCCTGCGCGACATGCCCGATGCCCTGGCCATGGCCGAGGCGCACTTCGACGCGCAGGACGCGGCCGCACTGGCGGCGCTGCCGCCCGGCCAACGCTCCATTGCCTTTCTGGCGGCCTGGACGCGCGGCGAGGCCTGCCTGAAGGCACTGGGCACCGGCTTTTCGGGGCCCGGGCTGCCGGCCACCGGCATCGATCTGGCACCGCGCAAGGTGCAGATGGCGGTGCCCGGCACGACGGCCTGCACGGCTCGCCTGGAATCCTTCGAACTGCCCGAGGCCGGTGCAGTCGCCTCGCTGGCCCTGCTGGATGCGCAGGCCCGCGCCGCCGCTCCCCTTCACGGGCCGCGCAGCATGATGTCGATGGCGGTGCAGGCATGACGCCCTTCTTCTTCGGCCCGCCGCAGCGGCAGCTCTTCGGCCTTTATCACCCGCCGGCGGCGGGCAAGGCGCAGGGCGCGGCCGTGCTGCTGTGCTATCCCTTCGGCCAGGAAGCCATCCGCGTGCACCGCTTCTACCGGATGCTGGCCGAGCGCCTGTCGCGCCAGGGCGTGGCGGTGCTGCGCTTCGACTACCACGGCACCGGCGATGCGCTGGGCGATGACGAGGACGGCGACCTGGACGGCTGGAGCGCGGACATCTGCGAGGCGCACCGCGAACTCATGCGACAGAGCGGCGCGCAGAAGGTGACCTGGCTGGGCGCGCGGCTGGGCGCCAGCCTCGCGCTCATGGCCGCGCCGCGCGCGCTGCCGCGTGTGCAGCGGCTGGTGCTGTGGGACCCGGTGTTCGACGGCCCGGCCTACCTCGAGACGCTGCGTGTCGCGCACGTGCAGGACATCGAGGCCGGACATTGCATTCCCGACCCCGCCTGGCGCAAGGCGCTCAAGCGCGATCCGCAAGCCTTCACGGGCGAATGCCTGGGCTTTGCCATCACGCCGCGCCTGCGCGCGCAGATTGCCGCGCTGGGCGTTGCAGCGCCCGCGCAGCTGGCGCCGCAACGCATCACGCTGGTGGCCGATCCGCAGGACGCCGCCGCGCGGCACTGGACGGAATCGGCCAGCGGCAAGCACCCGTCGGTGCGCATCGAATCCAAGCCCTTCCAGCACCCGCTGATCTGGACCTCCAACGCCGGGACGAACAACGAGGTGGTGCCTGCAGAGGCACTGCAGAAGATGGTGGGGGAAATCCATGGCATTTCATGAAACCGCCGTGGCCTTCGGGCCCGAGGGCACTTTGATCGGCGTGCTGACGCAGCCTTCGGGCGAATCGTCCGCGCAGCCTGGCCAGGTCGGCTGCCTGCTCCTGAACGTGGGGGTCAACCACCGCATCGGTCCGCGCCGGCTCAACGTCAAGGCGGCGCGGCAGTTCGCGCAGGCCGGCATTCCCTGCCTGCGCTTCGACCTGTCCGGCATCGGCGACAGCCGGGCCTCGGGCGGGCGCGAGGACTTCCGCGCCCAGGCCCTGGCCGACATGCGCGCGGCACTGGACGAACTGCAGGCGCGCACCGGCATCAGCCGCTTCGTGGTGTTCGGCGTCTGCTCCGGCGCCGCCAACGGATTGACCCTGGCGCTGGGCGACCCGCGGGTCATCGGCCTGACGATGTTCGACGGCTACGTCTTTCCGTCCAAGGCGGTTCGCATCGAGCGCAAGCTGCGCCGCTGGGCCGCCTTCCCCTTCAACGCCGCGCTGCGGAGCAACTATGCAGGCTGGCGGGACTGGGCTGCCTGGGCCGCCTCGCCCTTCGACGCGTCGGCGCGCCGCAAGGCGCTGGGACGCCTGCGCGGACAAGGCAACCCCGGCTCGACCGAGGACACGGGCATCTACCAGGCCGATGCACCCGACTACAGCGCCCCCGATTTCGAACGCGACATGATCCGCCTGGTGGAGCGCAAGGTGGACCTCTACCTGATGTTCTCCGCGACCATCAACGCGGTGGACCATGACCACGACCTGATGCGCGACCTGCGCGGCTCGGCCTTCCTGCCGCACGTGCGCTACAAGTTCTGGCCGGACATCGACCATACGGCGACCACGCTGGCGTCCCAGCGCACGCTGCTGGACGAGGTGTGCGCCTGGGCGCTGGCCGTCGCCCGGGGCCACCCGGAAGCAGTTGCCGTGGTGGCCCGGCCGCCCGCACAGCACGCGATGCCGCCGCAGAAGACGCCCGCGGCCGGCGCGCTGCTCGAAGCGACCCACTGCTGAGCAGGGCGGCGCCGTGTGTTGCCATCGGCGCCGGTGCCGACGGCGCCCTTTCGCGTCAGTGCGCCGCGGCGCTGCCGGCTTCCGCCGGCGCAGCACCCGGAAGGTCCTGCAGCGGCCCGGTGCCGCTGTAGCGGTCCAGCGCCAGGTAGATGGCCGGCGTGATGTAGAGCGTGATCACCTGCGAGAAGATCAGGCCGCCCACCACCGCCACGCCCAGCGGCTGGCGCAGCTCGGCGCCGGCGCCCAGGCCCAGCGCCAGGGGCAGCGCGCCCATCAGCGCGGCCAGCGTGGTCATCAGGATGGGACGGAAGCGCAGCCGGCAGGCCTCGCGGATGGCCTCCACGGGCGTGAGGTTCTGCATCCGCTGCGCTTCCAGCGCGAAGTCGATCAGCATGATCGCGTTCTTCTTCACGATGCCGATGAGCAGCAGGATGCCGATGGTGGCAATCAGCGTGAGGTCGAAGCCGAAGAGCTTGAGCGACAGCAGCGCGCCCACCGCCGCCGAGGGCAGGCCGGCCAGGATGGTGAGGGGGTGGATGTAGCTTTCGTACAGCACGCCCAGCAGCACGTAGATGACCAGCACCGCGATGATCAGCAGCGCCGCCTGGCTGCCCTGCGAGCTCTGGAACACCGCGGCGTCGCCGCCGTAGCTGGTGATGATGTCCGCCGGCATCTTCAGGTCGGCAGCGAAGCGGTCGATCTTTTGCGTAGCCTCGCCCAGCGGCACGTTGGGCGCGAGGTTGAAGGACACGGTCACCGCCTGCAGCTGGCCCTGGTGGTTCACGGCCGTCGGGCCGACGGTGCGGCGCACGGTGGAGAAGGCCGACAGCGGCACCAGCTGGCCCGCCTTGTTGCGCACCGACAGGCGCGACATGTCGTCCTCGAACTGGCGGTCGCTGTCGGCCGCGGCCAGGATCACCTGGTAGGTGTTGCTGGGGCCGTAGATGCTGCCGATCTGGCGGTCGCCGTAGGCGTTGTACAGGGCCGTGCGCAGGTCGCCGATGGCCACGCCCAGCACGCCGGCCTTGTCGCGGTCGATGTTCAGCGTGGCCTGCAGGCCGCGGTTCTGCGAGTCGCTGGTGACGTCGCGGAAGGCGGGGTCGGCACGCAGCTTCTCCATCAGCCTGCCGGCCCATTCGCCGAGCGAGCCGGCGCTCACGCTCTGCAGCGTGTACTGGTAGCGCGCCTTGCTCTGGCGACCGCCCAGGCGCAGGTTCTGCGTGGGCTGCATGTACACGGCAACGCCGGGGATGTCGCGGAAGCGCTTGCGCAGCGACTCCAGCACCTGCGCCATCGGCAGGCGCTCGGCGCGGGGCTTGAGCACCACGAACAGCCGGCCGCTGTTCTGCGTGGCGGTGGGGCCGCCCACGCCGACGAAGGAGCTCACGTCGCCCACGTTCGGGTCCTCGCCGATGGCCTGCGCCACGCGGTCCTGCAGCGCCAGCATGGCGGGGAAGGAGATGTCCTCGGCCGCCTCGGTCGTGACCTGGATCTGGCCGATGTCTTCCTCGGGGAAGAAGCCCTTGGGCATGGACACCGCCAGCCAGCCGGTGACAACGAAGGTGCCCAGCGCCAGCAGGAGCATCAGCGGGCGGCGCCCCAGCGTCCAGTCCAGCGTGCGCATGTAGGTGGCGTGCACGCCGCGGTAGAGGCGCTCGAAGGCGCGGCCGATCGCGGTGCCGGGCTCCGGGTGGCTTTCCTCGTGGTCCTCGGCGTGGCCGCCGCCTTCGCGGGGCGTGTGCTTGAGCAGGCGGCTGGCCAGCATGGGCACCAGCGTGAGCGACACGATGGCCGACACCAGCACCGCCAGCGCCACCACCACCGCGAACTCGTGGAACAGCAGGCCGATCACGCCGGGCATGAAGAAGATGGGGATGAACACCGCCACCAGCGAGATCGAGATGGAGACGATGGTGAAGCCCACCTCGCGCGCGCCGCGCAGGGCGGCCGCCATGGGCTCCATGCCCTTCTCGACGTAGCGCATGATGTTTTCCAGCACCACGATCGCGTCGTCCACCACCAACCCCACCGCGAGCGTGATGCCCAGCAGCGAGACGTTGTCCAGGCTATAGCCGAAGGCGTAGAGCAGCGCCACCGCGCCCACCAGCGAGATCGGGATGGTGGCCGCCGGAATCAGCGTGGCCACCAGCCTGTGCAGGAACAGGAAGATCACCAGCACCACCAGCGCGATGGTGCCCAGCAGCGTGAGTTGCACGTCGTGCACCGCCTCGCGGATGGAGACCGAGCGGTCGTTCACCGGATGGATCTCCACCGACTGCGGCAGCTGCGCCTGGAAGCGCGGGATCAGCGCGCGCACCGCGTCCACCACCTCCACCGTGTTGGCGTTGGGCTGGCGCTGCACCGCCAGGGTGATGGAGCGCTGGCCGTTGTAGCTGCTGGCGGTCTTGACCGACTCGTAGCTGTCTTCCACCGTGGCCACTTCGTCCAGGCGCACCGGTGCGCCGTTGCGCTGGCCGACGATGAGCCGCTTGAACTCGTCGGCCTTGAGCAGCTGCTGGTTGGCCTGGATGGTCAGCGTCTGGCGCGGGCCGTCCAGCACGCCCACCGGCGTGTTGGCATTGGCCAGGCGCACCGCGTTGGCCAGTTCGTCCAGCGTGATGCTGCGCGCATTGAGCAGGTCGGCGTTGGCCTTGATGCGCACCGCGAAGCGCTTCTGGCCGTACACCAGCACCTGAGCCACGCCGTCGATGGTGGACAGCGTCGGCGCCACCAGGTTCTCGGCATAGTCGTTGAGCTGCGCCGGCGACATCGACTCCGAGGTCATCGCGATCAGCAGCACCGGCGCGTCGGCCGGGTTCACCTTGCGGTAGGAGGGCAGCTGCGTCAGCTCGGCCGGCAGTTGGCGCTGTGCGCGCAGCAGGGCGGCCTGCACGTCGACCGCGGCCGCGTCGATGTCGCGGGTGCTCACGAACTCCAGCGTGATGGAGGTGGTGCCCTGGGTGTTGACCGAGCTGATGGTCGACAGTCCCGGGATGGTGGAGAACTGCTTTTCCAGCGGCAGCGCCACGGACGAGGCCATGGTGTCGGGGCTGGCCCCCGGCAGCTGCGCCGAGACGTTGATGACCGGCGTGTTGTAGCTGGGCAGCGCCGCCACCGGGATGCGGAAGTAGGCAAAGATGCCGATCACCACCACGGCGCAGGACAGCAGCACCGTCATCGCCGGACGGCGGATGCACAGCTCGGAGATGTTCATTACTGGCTCCGCTGCGCCACGGGTCCGATCGGTTCAGGCCGCGCCGAGGCGGCGCCGGGGCCGGTGGGACCGCCCGGGGGCTCGGCCGCCGGGGGCTGCGGGCGCGGCGCGGGCGCATCGGTGCGCACCTTGCCGCCGGGCCGGACGTTCTGCTTGCCTTCCAGCACCACCTGCTCGCCGGCCTCCAGGCCTTTCACCACCACCCGGGTGCCGAAGTTGTAGATCGGCTCCACCTTGCGCCGGGTGGCGTTGCGCTGCTCGTCCACCACGTAGACCGAGTTGCCGTCGGCCAGCAGCATGACGGCGGTGGCAGGAATCACGGTCGCGTCCTTCAGGGTGCGCACCGTCACGTGCGTCTCGACGAACTGGCCGGGCCACAGGCCCTGGTCGGGGTTCTTGAACACCGCCTTGGCACGCACGGTGCCGATCTGCGGATCGACCGTGTTGTCGACGAAGTCCAGCGTGCCTTCGATCGGCTGGCGGCCGGGCACGATGGCCTTGACCTCGGTGCGGCCGCGCGCCGCCGCCAGCAGGTCCTGCAGCTTGTCCTCGGGCACCGGGAAGCTCACGGCAATGGGGTCGAGCTGGGTGATGGTCAGCAGGGAGGCGCTGGGCTGCACCAGGCTGCCCGGATAGACGTTGACGGCGCCGATGCGCCCGGCAATGGGCGCGCTCAGCGTCGAGTAGCTCAGCGCCACCTGCGCCGCCTGCACCGCCGCCTTGTCGGCCGCCACGGCGGCGCGCTGCGCATCGAGCTGCGCCAGCGTTGCGTCGGCCGCGCTCTTGGAAATGAAGTTCTGCGCCAGCAACTCCTGGTTGCGCTTGTATTGGCGCTGCAGGTCGGCCAGGGTGGCCTCGTCCTTGAGCTGCTGGGCCTTCGCCTTGGCCAGGTTGGCCTGGTCGGCGCGCTCGTCCAGCGTGAAGAGCAGCTGGCCGGCCTTGACGAACTGGCCCTCCTTCACGTGCACCTCGCGGATGGTGTTGGTGATCTGCGGGCGCAGGTCCACGCTGTTGAGCGAGACCACGCTGCCGTTGACCTGCACGGTGATCGGCACGTCCTGCCTGCTGGCCTTGGCCAGCGTGACCAGGGCGGGCGCGCCGGCCGCGCGCGGCGCAGCGTTCTCGCCGCTGCCGTTCTGTTGTTGGGACACCGCGCCATTGGTGGCCTGCCGGCCCGAGTTCCACCAGAAGGCCGCGCCCCCGAGAACCAGGACAGCCAGCAAGGGCAGGACGACTTTTTTCTTCATGGGGCAAATAACAACAACGGGGGCGACGTGAGGCAAATTTGGACCGACACTCTGAGATCGTTACCAAAGGCAACTATTGGACCAGTGACGGGGCCCGCGCGTCCATGCCTTCCGTAAAGATAGGTAAAGCCATGGTGGCCGGCCGTGGGGCGGGGCCGACACCTGTCTCGTAAAATCGCCCGCTCAGCCTCTGGATATACCCCATGAACCGCTGCATCGCCACAAGTTCCATCAAGACCCTCTTCATCGCTGCAGCCGCTGTCACGTCGCTGCTGCAACTGCCGGCCGCCCACGCGCAGGACGACGTGCTCCAGGGCCAGCCAGAAGCCGCCGTCGGCGGCCGCGTCTTTCCCATGAACGCCCTGCGCGGCGAGATCAGCTTCGGCGCGCCGCCCGCGATCCTGCTCGACGGCCAGGCCGCCCGCCTGTCGCCGGGTGTGCGCGTGCAGAGCGCCCAGCGCATGCTGACCTCGCCCGCATCGCTGGCGGGCCAGAGCTTCGCGGTGAACTACACCCGGGAAGCCACTTCGGGCATGGTCAACCAGATCTGGATCCTGAACAACCTGGAAGCCGGCACCAAGCGCGCGGGCGCCCCGAAGCCCTTCTTCAATTTCTGGCCCTTCGTCGCCAACACCGGCCCGCGCGACGACGGCACCACGCCCTACAACCAGTTGCCGGGCTACGGCCAGTAGGACGGGCCGGCTGGCCGCGGCGGGCCAGCCATGACGACAACACGACGCGACGCGCGGGGTCTGGACGATGCCCCGCGCCGGAGGCATCTCCTTTCCATTGACCGATCGCCCACCTGACCCACCCTCGACGGGCACCCCATGACCAAGAAAGTCTTCATCAAAACCTTCGGCTGCCAGATGAACGAGTACGACTCGGACAAGATGGCCGACGTGCTGAACGCCGCACAGGGCTACGAGCCCACCCAGGACGTGGAGGAAGCCGACCTCATCCTCTTCAACACCTGCTCGGTGCGCGAGAAGGCCCAGGAGAAGGTGTTCTCCGACCTGGGCCGCGTGAAGCACCTCAAGGCCAGGGGCGTGAAGATCGGCGTGGGCGGCTGCGTGGCCAGCCAGGAAGGCGACGCCATCATCGCCCGCGCGCCCTACGTGGACGTGGTGTTCGGCCCGCAGACCCTGCACCGCCTGCCCGAGCTGCTGGCCCGGCGCGAGCGCCTGGACCGCCCGCAGGTGGACATCAGCTTTCCGGAAATCGAGAAGTTCGACAACCTGCCGCCCGCGCGGGTGGAAGGCGCCACGGCTTTCGTCTCGATCATGGAAGGCTGCTCCAAGTACTGCAGCTACTGCGTGGTGCCCTACACCCGCGGCGAGGAAGTCAGCCGCCCCTTCGACGACGTGCTGGTCGAGGTGGCCGGCCTGGCCGCGCAGGGCGTGCGCGAAGTGACCCTGCTGGGCCAGAACGTCAACGCCTACCGCGGGAAGATGGGCGACACGAGCGAGATCGCCGACTTCGCCCTGCTCATCGAGTACGTGGCCGACATCCCGGGCATCGAGCGCATCCGCTACACCACCAGCCACCCCAACGAGTTCACGCCGCGCCTGATCGAGGCCTATGCCAAGGTGCCGCAGCTGGTGAACCACCTGCACCTGCCGGTGCAGCACGGCAGCGACCGCATCCTGATGGCGATGAAGCGCGGCTACACGGCCATGGAATACAAGAGCACGGTGCGCAAGCTGCGAGCCATCCGGCCGGACATCGCGCTGTCCAGCGACTTCATCGTCGGCTTCCCGGGCGAGACCGATGAAGACTTCGGCCGGATGATGAAGCTGATCGAGGACGTCGGCTTCGACTCCAGCTTCAGCTTCATCTTCAGCCCGCGTCCCGGCACGCCCGCGGCCGCCCTGCACGACGACACGCCGCACGAGGTCAAGCTCGCGCGCCTGCACCAGCTGCAGAAGAGCATCGACGACAACGTCAAGCGCATCGGCGAGAGCCGCGTGGGCACGCTGCAGCGCGTGCTGGTGGAAGGCGCTTCCCGCCGCGACGCCGACGAGCTGATGGGCCGCACCGAGTGCAACCGCGTGGTCAACTTCCAGGGCGACCACCGCCTGGTCGGCCAGATGATCGAGCTGCGCATCACCCGCTCGATGTCCTACACGCTGCGCGGCGAGGTGCCCACCCGCGAGGGCTCCGCGTTGCAGCAGGCCGGCGGCACGGTGCTGGCCGCCTGATGGGAAACCTCAAGTCCGCCCGCGGCTCCTTCCAGCAGTTGCTGCTCTTCGGCTTCCTCCTGATCACCGCGCTGCTGGTGGGCGTGGCGCTGCGCTCGGTGTTCCAGTACGACGGCCTCATGACCCAGAGCCGCGATGCCGCGGCGCGCGCCCTCACGCTTTCGGGCTCGGCCCAGTCGCTGGCCGAGCGCAGCGCCGCCATGGAGCGCGCCGGGCGTCAGTCGCTGGTGCTCAACGACGGCGTGCTGCGCCGCCGCTTCGAGGATGCGGCGCGCGACGCGCACGGCGCCATCGACCGCCTGGTGGCCAACGGCCTGCCGGTGGAGGCCGCCGACGAATGGCGCAAGCAGATCGGCTCCATCGAGTCGCTGCTCACCGGCCCGCAGGAAACCGCCCTGGCGCGCGAGAGCAGCATGGCGCTGCAGTTCCGCGACCTGGACGGCAACAACACGCAGATCGCGCAGCAGGCCCAGACGCTGATCGAGGCGCAGAACAAGGCGCTGGCCGACCGCATCGAGAGCGCCCGCCGCCGCCTGATGAGCGAAGTGCTGGCCGCCAGCGGCGTGGCCCTGGTCCTGGCGCTGGCCTTCGGCGTCTGGCTGGCGCGGCCTTTCAAGCACCTGGAGCGAGCCATCGTCGGCCTGGGAGAGAACCGCCTGGACGAACCTATCGACATCCGCGGCCCGGCCGACGTGCGCCGCGTGTCGGAGCAGCTGGAATGGCTGCGCCTGCGCCTGACCGAGCTGGACGCCGACAAGGCGCGCTTCCTGCGCCACGTGTCGCATGAGCTGAAGACGCCGCTGGCCGCGCTGCGCGAAGGCGTGTCGCTGCTGGAAGACGGCGTGACCGGCGCGTTGAACCCGGCGCAACGCGAGGTCGCCCAGATCCTGCAGCAGAACACCGTGGCGCTGCAGGGGCAGATCGAGGCGCTGCTGCGCTTCAACGCCGCCGCATTCGAGGCGCGCCAACTGCACCGCGAGCGCGTGCCGCTGCTGCCGTTGATCGAGGAGCAGGTCTATGCCCAGCGGCTGCAATGGCAGGCGCAGGGCCTGGAGGTGCGCGCCGAGGGCGAGGACCTGCAGGTCGCCGCCGACCGCGTCAAGCTGGGCACGGCGCTTGCCAATCTTCTCTCGAACGCGATCCGTTTCTCTGCGCGCGGCGGGCTGATCACGCTGGCGGTGTCCAGCGGGCCCGGCGTGGCGCGCATCGACATCTGCGACGCCGGCCCCGGCATTGCCGATGGCGACCGTGAACGCATCTTCGAACCCTTCTTCCGTGGAGAGCGCCAGCCCGAGCATGCGGTGAAAGGCACTGGTATCGGCCTTTCCATCGTGCAGGAGTACATTGCAGCCCATGGCGGCAGTGTCGAACTGCTGACCGACGGACCGGGCGCCCGCTTTCGCATCGAACTGCCGCGCACTGCCTGAGCCCGTCCCATTCTTCCTGTCCTGCGCCCCCTTTCCTGTCCTTCATGTCGTTGTTCCTGTCTGCCCGCAGAACTGTCTCGCTCTGGGCTGCCGCCGCCGCACCGGTGCTGCTGGCTGCCTGCTCGTCGCCCGCCGTGCTCAAGCCGGCACCCGCGACGGCCCCGGCGCCCGTGGTCCAGACCCTGCCCGCGCCCGTGATCCCGGTCGAGGCCGAGCCCAGCGCGCCGGCCACCCAGCCGGCCATCAATTTCATCGCCGCCACCTCCGGCCAGGTCGCCGCCGCGCTGGCCTATGCCGACAAGGTGCGAACCCTCAACCCCAATGACCTGGGCAACGAGATCAGCCGCCTGGGCGAGCCCGGCGAGGTGCCGCTGTCGCAGATGCAGCTGGCCATGGCCCTGGCCCAGACCCGCCAGGGCCCGGACCTGATCCGCGCCCAGGGCCTGATGCAGCGCGTGGCCAGCGGCACCACGCCCGAAGCCCAGCAGCTCGCACCCCTGGCGCGCACCCTGGGGGCCCGCTACGGCGAGCAGCGCAAGGTGGAGGAAGAGCGCGAGAAGCAGGCGCAGCAGCTGCGCGACAGCCAGCGCCGCATCGACCAGCTCACCGACCGCCTGGAAGCGCTGCGCGCCATCGAGCGCAGCTTCTCGCGTCCCAGCAACCATCCGCCGGCGGTGCCGGCCGCGCCGGCCCCCAGCGCCACCAAGCCATGAGCAGCGCGATTCCCGAGAACACCCACCGCGGCGCCCGCCTGCTGGTGGTGGACGACGACCCGGACATGCTGCGACTGCTGTCGATGCGCCTGACCGGCGCCGGCTACCAGGTGACGGCGGTGACTTCGGCGGAATCGGCGCTGACCCAGCTGGAGATCGAGCATCCGCAGCTGGTGCTCAGCGACGTGCGACTGCCCGGCAAGGACGGCCTGCAGTTGTTCGACCAGATCCGCCAGCAGCACCCGACGCTGCCGGTGATCCTGCTCACCGCGCACGGCACCATCCCCGACGCCGTGGAAGCCACCGCGCGCGGCGTGTTCGGCTACCTCACCAAGCCCTACGACGCACGCGAGCTGCTCGACAAGATCGGCCAGGCGCTGTCGCTGGCCGCGCCGGCCGTGCTGCCCGCCAAGGGCGCGGGCGACGAGAGCTGGCGCTCCGAGATCGTCAGCCGAAGCAACCGCATGGCCGAGCTGCTGGCCGAGGCGCGCATGGTGGCCAAGTCCGACGCCAGCGTGCTGCTGCGCGGCGACAGCGGCGCGGGCAAGGAGTTGCTGGCACGCGCCATCCACAAGGCCAGCTCGCGGGCGGAAAAGCCCTTTGTGGCGGTGAACTGCGGGGCCATTCCCGAGGCGCTGCTCGAGTCCGAGCTCTTCGGCCACATGAAGGGTGCCTTCACCGACGCGCATGCCAACCACAAGGGCCTGTTCCAGCAGGCCGACGGCGGCACCCTGCTGCTGGACGAAATCGGCGACATGCCGCCCGCCCTGCAGGTCAAGCTCCTGCGCGTGCTGCAGGAGCGGGCGGTGCGGCCGCTGGGCGGCAGCCAGTCGATCCAGGTCGACGTGCGCATCATCTCGGCCACCCACCGCGACCTGGACGCCGCCATGGAGGCCGGGCAGTTCCGCGAGGACCTGTACTACCGTCTCAACGTCGTGACACTGAACCTGCCCTCGCTGGCAGCGCGTCGCGAGGACATTCCCCTGTTGGCCAACCATTTCCTGCAGCGCCTGGCCGGCAAGTACAACAAGCGGCTGTCGGGATTTGCCCCGGAGGCATTGAAGGCCCTGACCACCGCGCCCTGGCCGGGCAACGTGCGCCAGCTCTACAACGTGGTGGAGCAGGTCTGCGCCCTGTCCACCTCGCCCCTGGTGCCGCTGGCCCTGGTGCAGCGGGCCCTGCGGGTGCCCACGGTGGAAGTGCAGACCTATGCCGAAGCCAAGCAGCGCTTCGAGCGCGACTACCTGGTGGGCCTGCTCAAGCTCACCGACGGCAACGTTGCGGACGCTGCCCGCCTGGCCGACCGCAACCGCACGGAGTTCTACCGGCTGCTGCAGAAACACGAGCTGACGCCGGGCTCCTTCAAGGGACCCGTGGCGGGCTCCGCAGAGGGCGTCGCCGACGAGCGACAGCCCTAAGTTGTTGATTTTCAATAACTAATTTTTTGGGCTGAATGGCCTTGTCGTGATCCGGCGACAAAAACGAGGGTTTTGAGGGCCAAGATCGGCGAATGGGCCGAAAAACCCAGACCACGCTCTCGCAAGTGGTTGATTTGGAAGCGTTTTTCCATGCTGGCACAGGGATTGCCCTATAGCTCGCATGACGACACTTTCCAGCCCATCTTTCGCCACGCGCTCGCCCCAGTACGGCCTGCGCCACAAGCACGTTTCGCCCTCGCGGCCACGCGCGGCGACCCAACTGTCCGGCTCGCTCGAGTCGGGTAACGGGATGGCGCCAGACAGCGTATTCAAGCGCTTTCCGGCAATCGGCGACACGCCGGTCCGCGACAAACAAGCTTTCTAAAGGCGCCGATGAAGCCCAACGATTTTTCCCAGCTGCGCGTGCTGGGCGAAAGCGACTTTGTCGCCGCTCGCCCCGCCGCCCGTGAAGAGCGCCACCCCAATTCCGTCACCGCCCCCCCGCTGAACCGCGGCTCGATGGTGCCGCGTCCCTGGCGTGGTTTCTGGAACAGCATCGGCACCGGCCTGCTGGTGCGCCTGGGTGCGGGCGGCGCCCGCCGCCAGGCCGCCGCGCCCGAGGCCCGCCAGCCCTGGCAGCGTGCTGCCGAGCGCCGCCGCTCCACCTTCGTCCTGCTGACGGTGCTGAGCACCGTGCTGGCCGCCTGCCTGTTCGCCACCATCCAGCCCGAGTACGACAACGCCCTGCTGCAGTACGGCCAGATCGCGCTCTACGCCATCCTGTCAGGCTGGGTCGTGACCGGCTTCGTCACCGCACTCATGGGCTTCTACGTCTCGGTGCGCGGCGACAAGCACGCCCTGTCGGCCAGGCAGGTCGCCGACCACCCGATGAATCCCGAGGCGCGGACGGCCATCATCATGCCGATCTGCAACGAGGACGTGGCCACCGTGTTCGCCGGCCTGCGCGCCACCTGCGAATCGGTCGCCGCCACGGGCCACGCGAAGCAATTCGACGTGTTCGTGCTGTCCGACAGCTACCAGGATGGCATGGCCGACGCCGAGCGCGCCGCCTGGGAAGACCTGCGCGCCGCGCTGGCCGAGAACCCGAACCAGCCGCAGGTGGAGGTGTACTACCGCCTGCGCACCCGCCGCACGCACCGCAAGGCCGGCAACGTGGCCGACTTCTGCCGCCGCTGGGGCAAGGACTACCGCTACATGGTCGTGCTGGATGCCGACTCGGTGATGAGCGGCGACTGCCTGACCGCCATGGTCAAGCTGATGGAAGCCAACCCCAGCGCCGGCATCATCCAGACCGCCACGCAGGCCATCGGCCACGTGACGCTGCACGCACGCGCCCAGCAGTTCGCCTCGCGCGTGACGGGCCGCCTGTTCACGCTGGGCATGCAGTTCTGGCAGCTGGGCGAATCCCACTACTGGGGCCACAACGCGATCATCCGCGTCGAGCCCTTCATGCAGCACTGCGCGCTGGCCCCCATCAAGGGCAAGGGCGGCATGTCGGGCGGCATCATGTCGCACGACTTCGTCGAAGCCGCGCTGATGCGCCGCGCCGGCTACCACGTGTGGCTGGTGGCCGACCTGGTGGGCAGCTACGAGCAGCAGCCGCCGGACCTTCTGGCCGAGCTGCAGCGCGACCGCCGCTGGTGCCAGGGCAACCTGCAGAACGCTCGGCTGATGGCCGAGCCCGGCATCCACCCCGTGCACCGCGCGATGTTCGTCACCGGCACCATGGCCTATGTGTCGGCCCCCCTGTGGCTGGCCTTCCTGACGCTGGGCACCACGCTGTGGCTGGCCGGCTCGAACCTGGTCGCCGACTGGCACGTGCTGCCGGCGGAACTGGCGGGCCTGTGGGCCTGGACCTTGTGCCTGCTGTTCCTGCCCCGCATCCTGGGCGTCGCCGCCATCCTGATGCGCAAGGAACAGCGCCAGTACGGCGGCTTCTGGGGCCTGGTCAAGAGCTCGCTCATGGAAAGCGCCATGGCCATCGTGCAGGCGCCGGTGCGCATGCTGGCCCACTCGCTGTTCGTGCTGGTGGCCATCACCGGCATCAAGCTGGACTGGAAGTCGCCTCCGCGGGAAGCCGCTGCAGTGGGTTGGCGCGACGCCGCCAGCGCCCTGGCCCCGATGAGCATCGTGGTCGGCATGCTGGCCCTGGGCATCGCCATGATCGACGCCAGCGCCCTGATCTGGCTGATGCCGGTGGGCCTGCCGCTGCTGCTGGCAATTCCGCTCACGGTGCTGACCAGCCAGCTGAGCCTGGGTGCCAGCCTGCGCGACCGCGGCTTCCTGCTGATTCCCGAGGAATCGCGCTCGCCCGCCGTGCTGCGCCGCGCCTGGATGCATGCCCTGCGCCTGTCGCGCCCGGCTGCGCTGGCCACCGCCTGAGGACGGTTCGACGGCTCACGAAAGGCCCGCTGTTGCGGGCCTTTTTCATTGGATCTGTATCTCGCGGCGCCCTTCGGGTTTCCGGTATCGTCGAGAGACTCCCATGATCTCCACCTCGCACTTCATCCTCTTTTTCGGCGCCGCGCTGCTGATGGCTCTTACCCCGGGGCCGAACATGATCTACCTGATCTCGCGCTCGCTGTGCCAGGGCCGCGCGGCCGGGGTGATGTCGTGGTTCGGCGTGGTGCTGGGCTTCACGGTGCACATGTGCTCGGCGGCGCTGGGCCTCACGGCCCTGTTCATGGCCGTGCCGCTGGGCTACGAGATCCTGAAGATCGCCGGCGCCATCTACCTGCTGTGGCTGGCCTGGCAGGCGCTGCGCCCGGGTGCACGCTCGCCCTTCGAGACGCGCGAGCTTGCGCCGCAGTCGCCGCGCAAGCTCTTCACCATGGGGCTGCTCACCAGCATCCTGAACCCCAAGGTCGCGATCTTCTACCTGTCGGTGCTGCCGCAGTTCATCACGCCCGAATCGGGCTCGGTGCTGGGTCAGAGCCTGCTGCTGGGCAGCACGCAGGTCGCCATCGGCGCCACGGTGAACCTGCTGGTCACGCTGTCCGCCGCCGGCATCTCGCAATGGTTCGCCAGCAACCGCTTCTGGATGCGGCTGCAGAACCAGCTGATGGGCATGGTGCTGGGCGCGCTGGCGGTGCGCCTGCTGTTCCAGCAGCGCACGCCCGCCTGATCCACCCCGGAGCCGGCCCGCGCGCGCAGGCCGGCCGGAGTCGCCTTTTCTCAGATGCGGCGGCGCCTGGGCACGACGTTGAGTTGCAGCTTCGCCTCGGCCGCCGCGCTGGTCAGCGTGAGCGTCTGCGGCGCGATGTCGATGAGCTGGTCCGGGTGCCAGATGCGCACCACGACCGGCCCGTCGGGCACATCTTCCATCGTCACCTTGCCGTCCGCGCCGGTGAGCGCAGCCCAAGGCGAATCGCTCACGTAGACATGGCCCCGCATCGAGGGATGCAGGTGGCAGCCCAGCAGCACCGCGCCTGCCTTGTCGAAGCTGGCGTCGGCGATGCTGGCCGGCTTGCCTTCCGCCTTGCCGTTGAGCATCAGCTCGAAGCCCTCGCCCGGGCTCGCGCTGAACTGCGCCAGCCCGGCCGCCGAGGCGCGCACATGGTGGTCCCAGGTGTCGTTGTTGACGAAGCGCGCCTTGGCACCCACCGCCACGACGCTGGTGGCGGGCACGAAGCGCATCTTCTCCTGCACGATGGTCACGCGAGTTGGCAGTGGCGTCCTGGGCGCCCCGCCACCCGCAGGCTGGAGGATGACCACGGCGTCCGGAACGGGTGCGCCGTCCTTGTCGAGTGCGGTGACCTGCAGGTTGCCTGCCTGCGCGGCGGCACAGGCCAGCGCCAGCAGCGCCGCCGTGGCGCGCGGCACGAGTGCCGCCAGGCCCCGGCCGCTCGTCGAAGATCGAAGGGTGCTCATGTGGATGCGAGCCCGTTCGCCTTCAGGGTTTGACCACGTGCCAGACGTTGCGGTAGTTGTCGCCGTAGCGGTCGCCCGGTTCCTGGTCCTCCGGCCAGTAGTACAGCGGCTTGCCCTTGAAGGCCCACTGCTTCTTGCCGTCGTCGCGCACCACCACCGAGAACTCGCCGACGGGCGCCCCGCCCTCGGCGACCATGAAGGGCGGCCAGTTCACCGCGCACGGGCCGTTGCAGGAGGACTTGCCGGGCGTCTTGTCGGCGTCGAAGGTGTAGAGCGTCATGCGCTTGGCATCGACCAGGATGCCCTGGTCGGCCGTGGCCGGTGCCTTGGCGGACGTCGAAGCGCAGCCGGCCAGGAAGGCCAGGCCGAATGCGGCGAGCGGGAAATACTTCATGCTGGAGTCTCCGTACCACTGCGAGCTTGCAGTTTGTTACAAACACGGAGGGCGCCGATTTATTCCCTGGTCATGCGAGAACCCGGGAAAGCGTTGAGTAAATGCACAGAAAGTCACGTCTCGATCGCCAAAGCTTGCGCCGGGCGGACGATTCGGTCCCACTGCCACTCACGGGGGACGCGGCTGAAGTGATCGAACGGGTCTTGGCCGCGCGAAGCCAGGCGGCCTCAGGCGCCCTTGCGCAGGGTGCGCCGCGCCCGCTGCACGATGTAGCGCGTAGCGGGCGAGTCGCTTTTCCCCAGCCAGCGCTCGCAGGTTTCATCGACCCAGGGCCCTTGCGTCTTGCTGGCGTCGTTGAGCCAGTTGGCCACGGAGTTCTGCACGTAGCGGCTGCCGTCCGCGCGCAGGGCCTCCAGCAGCGGCAGGGCCTGCCAGGGCTCGGACTTCAACGCCTCGATCTGCGCGCACCAGACGCCGCGCGGGCGGGTCAGCTCGCTCGCGAAGCGCCGGATGTTCGGGTCGGCGTCCAGTGCCCAGGGTTGCAGCAGCGCCAGCGCCTGGCCGGGCGCCGTGCTCACCGCGTCTCGTACCGCCATCCATGCGAACTCGCGCACGCCGAAGTGCGTGTCGGCGGCAAATCGACGCACGGCCTCCAGTTGCGCCGCCAGCGGCAGGCCGGAGAGCGTCACCCACTGCGTGGCCCAGCAGCGGGCCACGTCGCTCGCGTGGGTGGCCAGCCGATGCGCCACCGCGTCGCGCTCGCCGTGCAGTGCCGTCAGGTCGTAGAGGGCCCGCGACACGTGGCCGTGGCGCTGCATGGGCTTGAACGCGGCCAGCATGGCCAGGGTGTCGAGCAGGCGATCGGCCTGCGGGTCCAGCCCGATGTGCTGCGCCACCTGCGCCGCCAGCCGTTGCAGGTCCAGCGCGAGAAACTCGTTGAGGTTGACCGTCTCGAGCAGGCCCAGGCTCAGGCCTTCCAGCACCTCGGGCTCGATCAGGGCGATGCGATAGGCGCCCTTGCGCGACTTGAGATGGTCGAGGCTGCCTTCGGCCATGGGCGCACGCCGCTGCGGGTTCAGCCCTGCAGCAGCGTCTTGACGTCGCCCACCATGGGCGCCACGCCCTGCCCGTAGCGGGCATAGAGGCGCAGCCGGCCCTCGGGGTCGTAGACGTAGCTGGCGGCCGAATGGTCCATGGAGTAGGCGGTGGGCGTCTTGCCCTCCACCTTCTTGTAGTAGACCTTGAAGTCCTTGGCCAGCGCGGCAAGCTGCTCCTGCGTGGGTATGAGCGCGACGAAGGAAGGATCGAATGCGCCCATGTAGGCCTTCATCACCTCGGGCGTGTCGCGGTCCGGGTCCACGGTGACGAACACCACCTGCAGCTTGCCGGCGTCCGCGCCCAGCTGCTGCTTGACCTGCGCCATCTCGGTCATGGTGGTGGGGCACACGTCGGGGCACTGGGCATAGCCGAAGAAGAGCACCACCACCTTGCCCTTGAAGTCGGCCAGGGTGCGGGTGGCGCCGTTGGCGTCCTTGAGCGAGAAGCCCTTGGCGTAGTCCGCGCCGGTGATGTCCACCGCATTGAAGCTGGCCTTGTTCTGCATGCAGCCGGCCAGTCCCAGCGTGGCGCCGCCGGCGGCCAGCAGCTTGAGCAGGTCGCGCTTGTTCATGGTGGGGCTCATGTGTCGTCAGTAGGTGATGTAGTGGTCCACCAGCAGCGCGGCGAAGAGCACGCTCAGGTGGACCAGGGAGAATCGGAAGGTCTTGCGCGCCAGCGCATCCGAGTAGTGGCGCCACAGCTTGAAGGCATAGCCCGAGAAGCCCACGCTCACCCCGACGGCCACCAGCAGGTACAGCCAGCCGCTCATGCCGTAGATGAAGGGCATCAGGCAGGCGGCAAAGAGGATGAAGGTGTAGAGCAGCACCTGCAGGCGCGTGAACTCGTTGCCGTGCGTCACCGGCAGCATCGGCAGGCCGGCCTTGCGATAGTCCTCCACCCGGTACAGGGCCAGGGCCCAGAAGTGCGGCGGCGTCCACAGGAAGATGATGAGGAAGAGGATCAGCGCCTCAGGCCCCACGTCGCCGCGCATCGCGGCCCAGCCCAGCACCGGCGGCATGGCGCCCGACGCGCCACCGATCACGATGTTCTGCGGCGTGAGCGGCTTCAGGATCACGGTGTAGATCACCGCGTAGCCCACGAAGGTGGCGAAAGTAAGCCACATGGTGAGCGGGTTCACCGTGAACCACAGCAGGGCCGAGCCCAGCGCGCACAGCACGACGGAGAAGGACAGCGCCTGCCAGTCGCTGAGCTCGCCGCGGGCGGTGGGCCGCCAGGCGGTGCGCTTCATCTTGGCGTCAATGCCCTTCTCGACCAGGCAGTTGAAGGCGGCGGCGGCCGCAGCCACCAGCCAGATGCCGATGCATGCGAACAGCCCCTGCACCACGTCGTCCCACGACGGGATGCCGGGCACGGCCAGCACCATGCCGATGAAGGCGCAGAAGACGATCAGCTGCACCACGCGAGGCTTGGTAAGGGCGTAGTACTGGCGCAGCACGTTGGCGCCATGGCTGTCTTGGGCGGACAAGGGCGTGCTCATTGTTCGAGGATCTTGTTGGAAGCGAGGCCCGCCGAATGGCGGTGCGGCACGGTGGCGGCGGCACGCCGGCTTTCGCACAGCGTCCAGGTCAGCACCACCGCGAGGGCGGCGGCGCCGCCGGTGTGCAGCAGCGCGGCGACCAGCGGCCAGCCCAGCAGCACGTTGCCCAGGCCCGTGGCCAGCTGCAGCAGCGCCAGGCCGATCAGCCAGCGCGCCTGCGCGCGCAGGGCCGGCGCCTGGCGCAGCAGCTGCCAGGCCAGCACGCCGATGGACGCGAAGGCCAGGTAGGCCATCAGCCGGTGCGTGTAGTGGATGGCGGTGAGCGCAGCGAATTCGATGGGCGCGCCATGGCTGGCGGTGCCCAGCTCGCGCCAGATCTCGAAGCCCTGGGCGAAGTTCATGGGCGGCCACCAGCTGTCCTGGCAGGTCGGGAACTGGGTGCAGGCCAGCACCGCGTAGTTGGTGCTGACCCAGCCGCCCAGCGCAATCTGCAGCAGCACCACGCCGGCCGTCCACCACAGGAGGGTGCGCAGCGCCGGGGCGATGGGCGCCGGCAGGCGCGCCTGCGCTGCGTGGCCATAGCGAACGGCCTGGATGCACAGCAGCGCCAGCAGCACCATCGCGCCCAGCAGGTGCAGGGTGACGATGGCCGGATAGAGGCGCCAGGTGACGGTGAGCGCGCCGAAGGCGCCCTGCAGGCACACCCACACCAGCGTGGCCGCGGGCCACCAGGCACTCAGCGATGCCACGCCGCGGCGCGTCGCCTGCGGCGCCAGCCGCTCGCGGCGGCGGACCACCCAGGTGGTCACGGCCAGCACCAGGATCAGGAAGCCGACGCTGGTGGCCAGGTAGCGGTGCACCATTTCCACCCAGGCCTTGCCGTGCGTGACCGGGCCGGTGGGCTGGGCCGCCTGCGCCATGGCGATCTCGTGGCGCGCGCCCAGCGGGCTGGCGTTGCCGTAGCAGCCGGGCCAGTCGGGGCAGCCCAGGCCGGAATCGGACAGGCGGGTGAAGGCGCCGAACAGCGTCAGGTCGAAGGTGAGGAACAGGGTGAGCACCGTGAGCGCCTGCAGCCGGCGGCCGGCGCCCTCGCCCACGTGCCGGCGCCACACCCACAGCAGCGGACCCAGCGCGATCAGCACGCCCATGCCCAGCAGCCACGCCACCGGTGCGAGGTCGTAGAGCGGTTGCGCGTCCATGCCGTTCATCGGCCGGCTTCGTCCCATGAGGAGGACGCGCGCAGCATGCGCTCGACATCGCGCTTGGCCTTGGCAGCGCCTGCGGCGTCCATGCGGGCGGGGAAGCGCATCATCCAGTGGCCCATCGGGTCGACCAGGTACATGTGCTCGTCGAGCTGGTGGCCCGCGGCCGGCGCCAGCCACTGCGCGAGCTGCGCCTGCGGCACGCGCAGCACGGTGGCGCCCTGCAGCGCGCCGCCCAGGCGGGCGGGCGGGGGCGCATCGTCGGTGATGAGCCAGACGCGGTCCAGGCGGTCCTTCTCGCGGCCCAGGCTCTCGCGCAGCTGGCGCTGCAGGTACAGCTGCTGCTCGCACACGCTGTCGCAGCCCGATTGGCCCACCACCACCAGCAGCCACTGCCCCTTGAGCGAGCGCAGATCGACCGGCCGTCCGTCCCCGCCGACGGCAGTGAGCGCGGGCAAGGGGCGCTGCGGGTCGATCAGCTGCCCGTAGGAGGCGTTCCCGGTCGGCTTGACCACGTAGTAGGTGAAGTAGGAGGCGATGACCGGCGCCGCGCACACGAGCATCACCAGCAGCATGCGGATGCGCCCCGTGCGCCGGCCTTCACCCGCTTCCAGCGTCTGCTGGGGCGTGGGCATGGAATGCACCGTGAGGCCGAGCGGCTCGTCAGCCACGGCGCTGGCGCCTGGCGCGGCGGAAGGGGACGATGAATTGGAACCAGACATAAAGTACTGCGACAAGGGCCGCGAGACCGAACCACTGGAATGCGTAGCCGTAATGCCGGTCGATGCCCAGCGCCGGGGCCGGCCAGTCACGCTGCAGTCCTTGGGAGGCACTGCCGATTTCCTGCAGGGACAGTTCCGTGCGTAGCGGCAGGCCGGTCTGCGTGCGGAAAGCGTCCAGGTCCAGATTTTGCCGGATGGGGGAAGACCCCGCGGCAGCGGCCGCCGCAGCCCCGGCCGGCGGTGCCGCGCCGGCGCTGCCTTGGGCAGGCGCGGTGGCAGCCTCGGCGGCGGGCGTGGCTGCTGCGCTGCCGGCGGCGGGCGCGGCGGGCGGCTCCTTGCCCAGCTCCAGCAGGTGGGCTGGCGGCGGGGCGATGAGCGCCTCGACCTCCACCAGGCCACCGGGGGTCTGCACCGGCGCCAACTGCGTGCGGTCGTTGAAATTGCGCTGGATCCAGCCACGCTGGACCATCACCGTCTCGTTGCTGCCTTCCAGCGCCAGGGGCGTGAGCACGTAGAAGCCCGGGATGCCGTGCATCTGCCGGTTGTCCAGGTAGACGGTCTGCGAGGCCAGCCACAGGCCGCGCAGGCGCACGCGGCGGTGCAGCGCGTCGACCGGCTTCGGCAGGGCCAGGAACTCGGCCTGGTCCAGCACGGGCTGCAGCCCCTGCGCCTCGATCTGGGCCTGCAGGGCTTCCTTCTGGGCCGCGCGGCGCAGTTGCCAGTTGCCCAGCGCGATTCCGAGGGCGATGAGCGCCAGCGCGACGACGGCGAAAAGAAGGGTGTGGCCCCGCTTGCGGGTGCGTGCCGGCGCCTGCGCCGACTGGAAGGGTGCCGCCGTGCTCACGCGACGCCCGGACCGCGCAGGTCGATAATGCTTGTCATGAAATTCGTCATTGCCCTGGTGTTCCTGGGCATCCTGGCCAGCTTGGGATCCGCCCTGTACTTCATGCTCAGGGACGGGCGCGAGGGGCGCGCCAAGTCCGGAGGCATGGCGCGCGCGCTCACGGTTCGGATCGGCCTGTCGGTGGTTTTGTTCCTGTGCGTGCTGCTGGCCTGGAAGCTCGGCTACATCCAGCCAGGGGGCCTTCCGGTCGGCAAATAAGTCCGGCCGGCGGGCTTCCTCGGAGAACCATGAAAAAAGCGCCTTGCGGCGCTTTTCTCTTTTGCCGTCGTGCGAGAGTCTCAAAGCCAGTAGACCAGCAGGTACAGGCCCAGCCACACCACGTCCACGAAGTGCCAGTACCAGGCCGCGCCCTCGAAGCCGAAGTGGCGCTCGGGCGTGAAGTGGCCCTTGTGCAGGCGCAGCGTGATGAAGAACAGCATCAGCATGCCCACGAACACGTGCAGGCCGTGGAAGCCCGTCAGCATGAAGAAGGTCGAGCCGTAGGTGCCCGAGCTGAGCTTGAGGTTCAGCTCGGTGTAGAGGTGGTGGTACTCGTAGCCCTGCACGCACAGGAAGATGAAGCCCAGCAGCACCGTGACCCACATGAAGCGGATGGTCTGCGCGCGGTGGTTGGCGCGCAGCGCATGGTGGGCGATGGTGAGGGTCACGCCCGAGCTCAGCAGCAGCGCGGTGTTGATGGTGGGCAGCCAGAAGGGGCCCACGGTCTGGAAGGGCTCGACGATGTTGGCCGGCGAGGCGGTGGCGCCGGCCGCCAGCGTGGGCCACACGGCCTTGAAGTCGGGCCACAGCAGCGCGTTGTCCAGGCTGCCCAGCGCCGGCAGCGAGTGGGTGCGGGCCCACCACAGCGCGGTGAAGAAGGCGCCGAAGAACATCACCTCCGAGAAGATGAACCAGCTCATGCTCCAGCGGTAGGACAGGTCGATCTTGTAGCCGTATTGCCCGCCTTCGCTCTCGTGCGCTGCCGTGCGGAACCAGCGGAACAGGGTGGTCAGCCAGATGACCATGCCGGCCAGCAGGGACCAGGCGCCCCAGGCGTGGCCGTTGATCCACTGGGCCGCGCCCAGGATCACCAGGAACAGCCCGGCCGCGGTGACGACCGGGTAAGCCGAGGGGGCCGGCACGAAGTAATAAGGCGTGGTGCCGTGGGCGGTTGAACTCATGTGGGCTCCTGCTTTCTCTTCTCTCTGTTCAGTCTCTTCTCGGGCTCTTTTTTCCAGGTGCCGCCGCGTCAGGGCGCCACCACGAACTTCACCAGCAAGACCAGCGCGACCACGAACAGCACCGCCGCCACCAGCCCGACGGCGATGATGTGCAGCGGCGTCAGCCGCTTGATGTCTTCCTGGTAGCTGCTGTTCTTGCGCACGCCGAAGAAGCCCCAGGCCACCGCCTTCACGGTGCGCAGCAGCGAGGGCTTGCGCTCCTCGGGGGGCAGCTCGTGCGGCGCGGCCATCACGACCTGGGCTCCGCCTTGGCAGCGGCGTCGGTGCCGGCCGTCTTCGCGGGCGCGGCGGGCACCGGGCTGCCGACCTCGAAGAAGGTGTAGGACAGGGTGATGGTCTTCACGTCCTTGGACAGCTTCGGGTCGATCACGAAGGCCACCGGCCACTGCTTCTTCTCGCCCGCGTCCAGCGTGTACTGGTTGAAGCAGAAGCACTCCAGCTTGTTGAAGTAGGGCGCGGCCTGCTGCGGCGCATAGCTGGGAATGGCCTGCGCGGCCATGCGGCGGTTCTGCGTGTTCTGGAACTCGTACATCACCGTGTGCAGCTCGCCCGGATGGACTTCCATCGTGCTGAGCGCCGGCTTGAAGTCCCACAGCCCGCGCGCGTTGGCGTCGAACTCCACCGTGATGGTGCGGCTCTTGTCGACCTGCGTGTTGTTGACCCGCACGTCCTTGCCGCCGGAGGCGCCGCCGGGCACCTGCAGTTCGGACAACGCCAGGATGTTGATGCCCGTGACCTCGCAGATGGCGCGGTACATGGGCACCAGCGCATAGCCGAAGGCGAACATGCCGGCCGTGATCACGGCGAGCTTCCCCACCATGCGAAGGTTGTGGCGGCGGGTGCGTTCGCTGTTGCTGCTGCGGCTGGCCATGGCGCTTGTGCGGGCTCCGGGCGTCAGCGCATGAAGGTCATGCGGGCGATGAAGCCGAGGAAGAACACCACGGCGATGGAGGCCAGGATCAGCCCCATGCGGCGGTTGCTCTTCTTCTGTTCGGGCGTCATTGCGATGGGTCCTGTATCAGCCGATCACCTTGGTGGCGGTGGCATCCAGCTTGGGCGGGGTCTCGAAGGTGTGGAAGGGCGCCGGCGAGGGCACTTCCCATTCCAGGCCTTCGGCCGCTTCCCAGGGCTTCTGCGGGGCGGGCTCGCCCTTGCCGCGCATCGTGGGAATGACGATGTAGATGAAGAAATACACCTGTGCCAGGCCGAAGGCGAAGGCACCCACCGAGGCGATCGCGTTGAAGTCGGCGAACTGCATCGGGTAGTCGGCATAGCGGCGGGGCATGCCGGCCAGGCCCAGGAAGTGCATCGGGAAGAAGGTGACGTTGAATGAGATCAGCGACCACCAGAAGTGCACCTTGCCGCGCCATTCGTTGTACATGACGCCGGTCCACTTGGGCACCCAGTAGTAGAAGCCGGCGAACATGGCGTAGAGCGAGCCGGCCACCAGCACGTAGTGGAAGTGGGCCACCACGTAGTAGGTGTCCTGCAGCTGGATGTCGATGGGGGCCACCGCCAGGATCAGGCCGGTGAAGCCGCCCATGGTGAACACGAAGATGAAGCCCACCGCGAACAGCATGGGGGTCTCGAAGGTCATCGAGCCCTGCCACATGGTGGCGATCCAGTTGAAGATCTTCACCGCCGTGGGCACCGCGATCAGCATGGTCGCGTACATGAAGAACAGCTGGCCCGTCACCGGCATGCCGGTGGTGAACATGTGGTGCGCCCACACGATGAAGGACAGGATGGCGATCGAGCTGGTGGCATACACCATCGAGGCGTAGCCGAACAGCTTCTTGCGCGAGAAGGCCGGCACGATCTGGCTCACGATGCCGAAGGCCGGCAGGATCATGATGTAGACCTCGGGGTGGCCGAAGAACCAGAAGATGTGCTGGTACATCACCGGGTCGCCGCCGCCGGCGGGGTTGAAGAAGCTGGTGCCGAAGTGGCGGTCGGTCAGCGTCATCGTGATGGCGCCGGCCAGCACGGGCATCACCGCGATCAGCAGGTAGGCGGTGATCAGCCAGGTCCAGCAGAACATCGGCATCTTCATCAGCGTCATGCCGGGGGCGCGCATGTTGAGGATGGTCACGATGATGTTGATCGAGCCCATGATCGAGGACGCGCCCATGATGTGCATGGCAAAGATGCCGGCGTCCATCGAGGGGCCCATCTGCAGCGTCAGCGGCGCGTAGAGCGTCCAGCCCGCGGCCGGTGCGCCGCCGGGCATGAAGAAGGAACCCACCAGCATCGCTGCCGCCGGGATCAGCAGCCAGAAGCTCAGGTTGTTCATGCGCGCGAAGGCCATGTCGGATGCGCCGATCTGCAGCGGGATCATCCAGTTCGCGAAGCCCACGAAGGCCGGCATGATCGCGCCGAACACCATGATCAGGCCGTGCATGGTGGTGAGCTGGTTGAACAGCTCGGGGTTCACCAGCTGCAGGCCGGGCTGGAACAGCTCGGCGCGGATGCCCATGGCCAGGATGCCGCCCACCATCAGCATGGCGAAGGAGAACAGCAGGTACAGGGTGCCGATGTCCTTGTGGTTGGTCGCGAAGACCCAGCGGCGCCAGCCCGTGGGGGCGTGGTGGTCGTGATGCCCTTCGTCGTGACCGTGGCCGTGGCCGGCCGAGTGCCCGTGGTCGTCGAGGATTGCGCTCATGTCGATCTACTTTCTTCTCTGCAACGCTGCTGGGGAGGACTTACTTGCCGCGATCGGCCAGCACTTCGGAGGGCTGCACCAGCTGGCCGGTCTTGTTGGACCAGCTGTTCTTGGTGAAGGTGACCACGGCCGCGATGTCCGTGTCGCTCAGCTGCTTCCAGGCGGGCATGGCACCGTTGTTGGCACCGTTGAGCACGATGTGCAGCTGCTTGTTGTGGTCGGCATCCAGCACGATGGCCGAGCCGTCCAGCGGCTTGATCGGGCCGGCGCCCTTGCCATTGGCCTGGTGGCAGGCCGCGCAGTTGGCGGCATAGACCTTCTCGCCACGCGCCAGCATGTCGGGCAGGGTCCAGACCTTGTTCGGGTCGTCCTGCTTGGCCGCGGCTTCCTTGCGCTTCTCGTCCACCCATGCGGTGTAGTCCTCGGCGGGCAGCACCTTCACGTGGATCGGCATGTACGCGTGCTCCTTGCCGCACAGTTCCTGGCACTGGCCGTAGTAGTCGCCCACCTTCTCGGCACGGAACCAGGTGTCGCGCACGAAGCCGGGGATGGCGTCCTGCTTGATGCCGAACTGCGGCACCGCGAAGGCGTGGATCACGTCGTTGGCCGTGGTGATGATGCGGATCTTCTTGTTCACCGGCACCACCAGCGGGTTGTCCACCTCGAACAGGTAGTTGTCGGGCACCGCGCCCTTGGCACCGGAGTTGGAGAAGGCACGGTGCTCGGGCAGCAGCGTGGAGATGAAGCCCAGGCCCTCGCCTTCGCCCTTGATGTAGTCGTAGCCCCACTTCCACTGGTAGCCGGTGGCCTTGATGGTCAGGTCGGAGTTGGTGGTGTCCTTCTGGGCCACCAGGACCCGGGTGGCGGGCAGCGCCATCAGGATCACGATGAGGAAGGGAATGATCGTCCAGACGACTTCGACGACCACCGATTCATGGAAGTTGGCCGCCTTGTGGCCCACCGACTTGCGGTGCTTCCAGATGGAATAGAACATGACCGAGAACACGGCGATGAAGATCACCGTGCACAGCACCATCATCGCGTTGTGCAGGAAGTGCTGCTCCTGCGAGATCTTGGTGACGCCGACCGGCAGGTTCAGCTGGCGAACCCCGGGGCCGCCCGCCAGGTCGTTGACAGCGTAAGCCGCGCCGCTGAATGCCGCGCCGGTCGCCAGGAGCAGGTTCGCCGCCTTGTACCAAATGCTCTTCATCGTGTTCACTTCTTCATTTTCCAGTTGACCCATCGCCAGACCGCCGGCTTGGAATGGCAGCGCGCCACGCCATCTCATGCGTTGCGCACTGCCATGCGGATCTCCCGCGCCAGCGCCGCTCGAAGCTCGGGCCGCACATAGCGCCCCACCTTCACCGAACGACCCTGGCCCGAGACCTCGATCAGCGAACGGTCGCTGACTTCCGGCTCGATCCGCACCTGGTGCGGCAAGAATTCCGTGCGCTCATGACGTCCACCGTTCTCCAGCTCGACGATCAGCCGCCCTGCCTGCAGCTCGATCATCTCGCCGTCCGTCGCATGCCGGGCATAGACCAGGAAGGCAATCCCCACGGCCGCCAGCTCCAGCCAGGCAAATGGAAGCACGAGCGGAGCTCCGTGCAACCAGAAGCCGGTGGCGATTGCCAGCGACACCAGACACAGCGATGCGTAGAGCCACCCCAACTGGCTCGGCGTGACCGAGCAGTTGCGCCTCAGGAACCAGTGGATTCCCTGGCCTGAGACGGTGGCAAAACGAAACACGGAATTCGACACTTGCGAGCTTCAGTTATCGGTGCATTGGCGGCCGTCAAAACTGTCGTCGCTCGGGCCTTTGAATAGCGTGGACACAATTAGCGCAACGACAAATTGTAGCTGTGTGATTCACTCGGGTTTGTATGGATGGACGCCCTCACGGGGTCGGTCCGCGGCGACCCTGCAGCATCGAGCGCATGTCGCGCAGCGACACCGCGCTTTCGGGGGAGAGCGCCACCCTCGGCTGGGGCTTGAAGGCATGGCCGTAGATGATCTCGAAGGTCATCGAAATGCGGCCTTCGGTGTTCATTTTTTCTGCCAGCGCCTGTTGCAAATCTGCCCTCCAGCGCCGGCCGCGCAAGCCACCAAAGCGGCCGGGGTGCAAGTTGCGCCCCAGGGTGCGCAATTCCGACAGCAATGCGTCGGGCGAACTCCAGGTGAGCTGGACATGCTCCATGTCCATCACCGGTTCGGCAAAGCCGGCGTGCACCAGCATGTCGCCCCAGTCGTGCATGTCGGTGAAGTCGTGGCCGGCCGGCGCCCAGCCATGCCCGGTATAGAGCGCGCGCAGTTCCGCCAGGGTGTCGGGGCCCAGGCAGGAGAACATCAGGAAGCCGTTGGTGGCCACCAGCCGGTGCCAGCGGCCGATCAGGGCCTCGGGGTCGCCCGCGTTGTGCAGGGCCATGTTGGCCCACAGCAGGTCCACGCCCTCTTCCGGCACCGACTCGGCGCCGAAGCGGGTGCGGGCGGCATTCCAGCGGCGCGCGCTCCACCAGGGCTGCGCCAGCGCCTGGGCGGTGGCCTGCTGCAGCCCGGCCTCGGGCTCGACCACGTGGCCGGCCGCCTGCGGGTAGCGGCGCGCCACCAGGCCGTGGGCCTCCAGCCCGCCGCGAAGGGGGGCCCAGTCGGCCCAGGTCCTGGGCTGCGCCTTGATCCACTGCAGCCGGTCCTCCATGCGCCGGCCCACCTCCTCGTGCAGCCAGGGCGAGGTGCCCCCGGTGGGTGTGCGCGCCCAGCGTTCGGCGGCGACGGCATCGATGGTGGGTGGACGCCGCGTGGGCTCGTTCTCTGGCATGGGGCGGCCAGTATATTGAGTGGGCATGCCGGCCCTTGCCTTCCTCTCCCAATGGCGCGATCGCCTGCCCGGCGTGTGCGCGGTCTGCGCCAGCTGGCCCGCGCGGCCGGTGTGCGATGCCTGCGTGGCCCGCTTCGCGCCGCCGGTGCCGCGCTGCCGCAGCTGCGCCCTGCCGGTGCCGGAGGACGTGGCCCGCTGCGGCGAATGCCTGCGCCACCCGCCGCCGCTGGACGCCTGCCTGGCCTGCTGCGACTACGCCTGGCCCTGGCCGGGCCGGATCGGCCGCTTCAAGTTCCAGGGCGAGGCCGGCTGGGCCACGCCCCTGGCCACCCTGATACGCAGCATGCCCTGGGTGGAGCCGGTGCTGGAGCAGGCCGACCTCGTCCTGCCCATGCCCCTGTCCGCCCAGCGCCTGAAGTCACGCGGGTTCAACCAGGCACTGGAACTGGCCCGGCAGCTGTCGCCCCGCAAGATGGAAGCGCGCCTGCTGCTGCGCACCCGGGACACACCGCCGCAAAGCGGCCTGCCGCGCGCGCAGCGGCTGACCAACCTGCGCGGTGCCTTCGCCCTGGAACCGCTGCGCGCCCATGAGGCGCGCGGGCGGCGCGTGGTGCTGGTGGACGACGTGATGACCAGCGGCGCCTCCCTCTTCGCCGCGGCGCAGGTGCTTCGCGACGCGGGTGCGGCGCACGTCGCCGGCATCGTCTTCGCCCGCACCGGCCGGCCCGACGCCGCGCGGGCGCCCTAGCGGGGCCGCGACAATCGGGGCATGTTCCACATCGTCCTGGTCGAACCGGAAATCCCGCCCAACACGGGCAACGTCATCCGCCTGGCGGCCAACACCGGCTGCACGCTGCACCTGGTGGAGCCGCTGGGCTTCTCGATGGAGGACCGGCTGCTGCGCCGCGCCGGCCTGGACTACCACGAGTTCGCGCCGGTCAAGCGCCACGCCAGCTGGCAGGCGCTGCTGGACGCCGAGCAGCCCCGGCACGAGCGCATGTTCGCGCTGACCACCCGCGGCAGCCGGCCGGCGCACGAGCTGCGCTTCGAGGCGGGCGACTGGCTGGTCTTCGGCGCCGAGACCCGCGGGCTGCCGCCCGAGTTGCGCGACAGCTTCTTTCCGGCGGAACAGCGCCTGCGCCTGCCGATGCGGCCCGGCCAGCGCAGCCTCAACCTGTCGAATGCGGTGGCTGTGACGGTGTTCGAGGCCTGGCGGCAGAACGGCTTCGCAGGCGCCTGACCTCGGCGCGACGGGCCTACGGATACCGTCGGGCCACCGACTCGGCGACGCAGGCCGGCTTGGCCGCGCCCTCCAGCTCGATGCTGACTTCCCAGGTCATCTGCTGCCCGTTGTTGTCGATCGCATCGCTGGACAGCAGCTTCATGCGCGCGCGCAGGCGGCTGCCCACCGGCACCGGGGACATGAAGCGCACCCGGTTCAGCCCGTAGTTCACGCCCATGCGCGACTCCACCACGGCAACCGAGGTCTCGAAGAAGCGCGGCAGCAGCGACAGGGTCAGGAAGCCGTGGGCGATGGGCGCGCCGAAGGGCCCCTTCTTCGCCTTCTCGACGTCGACGTGGATCCACTGGTGGTCGCCGGTGGCCTCGGCGAACTGGTTCACCTGCTCCTGCGTGATGGTGATCCAGTCGCTCACGGCGACTTCCTGGCCGACGCAGGCGGCGAGATCGGAGAGGGTCTGGAAGGTCTTGATGGTCATGCGGCGCACTCTAGCTTTGCGGGGGGCGGGGTGCGTGTCGGACAGGCGACAGGCAGGCCGGTCCTCAGCTTTCCAGCCACTGGCAGATCGGCTGCCACTGCGCCAGGTCGCGCGCCACGCGCCCCGGCGCGATGTCGAACACGGTGAGCCCGCGCGCGGCCAGCTGCACGTAGTTCTGGGTGTCGCGCAACTCGCCGATCACCGGCACGCCCAGCCCGGCGACGAACTCGTGCAGACGGTCGGCCGCCAGGGTGCGCGCATCCACCCGCATGCCCACCAGGCCAACCTGCGTCTTGGCGGCGTTGCGGCTTTCCTTCAAACGGTCGAGGAAGTCGCGGGTGGCGTAGATGTCGAAGATGCTGGGCTGCAGCGGCACGATCACCTTGTCGGCCAGCGCCAGCACGTCCTTGAAGCGCCAGCCGTGCAGGCCGGCCGGGGAGTCGAGCACCGCGTGGGTGGTGCCCTTGGGCGGGCGGACCACGCTGCCGTCGCCCTGCGCCTCCCAGGTGGAGATAGGCGCGGCCGCCGGCGGCCGCAGGCTGAGCCAGAGGCGAGCCGACTGCTGCCGGTCCACGTCGCCGAGCATCACCGCGTGCCCGCGGCTCGCAAGGTAGCCGGCGATGTTCGTCGCCAAGGTTGACTTTCCGACACCGCCTTTGGGATTGGCGACCAGGACCACCGGCATGAGAGGCTCCTCGCTCGTGTTTGAATGACCACTAAATGTTACAGGGCGGCGATCACGGCCGTCCGACGCCGGGGCCGCGCCGCACGCCCCGGCGCCGCTTGCGCTATGTTCGCGGCCATGCCCGATTCCACCAACCTCGACGAGCCCGCGCCCCGCATCTACCTGCTCGCGGCGCATCCCCACTGGCGCGACTCGCACATCAACCGCCGGCTGCTGGCCGCGGCCCGCGAAGTGCCGGGCGTGGATGTGAACGACCTCTATTCCAGCTACCCCGACTACGCCATCGACGTTCCCGCCGAGCAGCGCCGCCTGGCGCGCGCCGACCTGCTGGTGCTGATGCATCCGATCCAGTGGTACTCGATGCCGCCGCTGCAGAAGCTCTGGCTGGACGAGGTGCTGGCCTACGACTGGGCCTACGGATCGCAGGGCACCGCCCTGCTGGGCAAGGACTTCTGGCTGGCCGCCACCACCGGCGGGCCGGAAGAGAGTTACCACCCGCAGAACTACAACCGCTACTTCTTCGACGCCTTCCTGCCGCCCTACGAGCAGACCGCGGCGCTGTGCGGCATGCGCTTCCTGCCGCCCCTGCTCCTGCACGGCGCGCGCAGCGCCTCGCAGCAGGAGGTGGCGGCGCACATCGACACCTTCGTCGACCGGCTGGCCACCTACCCGGACTGGCCGGAGATGGACGAGATCGAGCCCTGCCCGCGCTGCATCGTGCCGCAGACCGACCGGCCGCAGGATGCGGAAGACGACGCCGCCGCCCTGGGCGCCACCCCTGACACCACGCAAGCCGAGGCAGCCTGATGGAACACGCACCTGCCTGGCTCGTCAACTCGCTCATCTACCTCAGCGCCGCGGTGCTGGTGGTGCCCATCTCCAAGGCCGTGGGACTGGGCTCGATCATCGGCTACCTGGCCGCCGGCATCGCCATCGGCCCCTGGGGCCTGCGGCTGGTGAACAACGTGGAGGACATCCTGCACTTCGCCGAGTTCGGCGTGGTGCTGATGCTCTTCCTGGTCGGCCTGGAGCTGGAACCCAAGCGGTTGTGGAGCCTGCGGCGCCCCATCTTCGGCTGGGGCTCGGCGCAGGTGCTGGCCTGCGCCGTGCTGCTGCTGGCCATCGGCATGCTGGCGGGCTTCTCGTGGCGGGTGTCACTGGTGGCTGCGCTGGGCCTGGCGCTGTCGTCCACCGCCATTGCCCTGCAGGTCTTCGGCGAGCGCAACCTGCTGCGCACCGACAGCGGGCAGGCGGGCTTCTCGATCCTGCTGTTCCAGGACGTGGCGGCCATCCCGATCCTGGCGCTGCTGCCGCTGCTGTCCACCGCGGCCGATGCCGCCGACAACAACGGCAGCGGCTGGGGCCATCTGCTCGAATTCGCGAAGATCGTCGGCGTCGTGGCCGGCATCGTGCTGGGTGGGCGACTGCTGCTGCGCCCGCTGCTGCGCTGGATCGCGCGCAGCCGCACGCCGGAGATCTTCACCGCCACCTCGCTGCTGCTGGTGGTGGCCATTGCCGCGCTGATGCAGTTCGTGGGCCTGTCGATGGCCCTGGGCGCATTCCTCGCCGGCGTGCTGCTGGCCGAGAGCGAGTACCGGCGCGAACTGGAGACCGACATCGAGCCCTTCAAGGGCCTGCTGCTGGGCCTGTTCTTCATCGCCGTGGGCATGAGCATCGACTTCGGCGTGCTGATCTCGCATCCGTTGTGGATCGCGCTGACGGTGCTGGGCTTCATGGCGGTCAAGGCGCTGGCGATCTACAGCCTGGCCCGCGTGCTGCAGCTGCCGGTGCAGGAACGCCCCGTCTTCACGCTGCTGCTGGCGCAGGGCGGCGAATTCGCCTTCGTGGTGTTCCAGGCCGCCGGCCCCAACGTGCTGCCGCACGAGATGAGTTCCTTCCTGGTGGCCTCGGTGGCGCTGTCGATGCTGATCTCGCCGCTCTTGCTGGTGGCGCTGGACAAGTGGGTGCTGCCGCGCTGGAGCACGGGCGAGGCCCGGCAGATGGACGAGATCTCCGAGCAGCAGGACGCGAACGTCGTGATCTGCGGCTTCGGCCGCTACGGCCAGATCATCGGCCGCATGATGAGCGCGGAGGGGCTGCAGGTGACGGTGCTGGACCACGACCCCGACACGGTGGAAGGCCTGCGCCAGTTCGGCTTCCGGGTGTTCTATGGCGATGCCACGCGGCTGGATCTGCTGCGCACCGCGGGCGCCGCGACGGCCAAGGTGCTGGTGGTGGCGGTGGACGACATCGAGCAGTCGCTGGCCATCGTGGACCTGGTGCAGCAGAACTTCCCGGACACGCGCATCGTGGCGCGCGCACGCAACCTCAACCATTGGTTCCAGCTGCGCGACCGCGAAGTCCATCTTGCCGAACGCGAGGTCTTCGAATCTTCCTTGCGCAGTGGCCGGCATGTGCTGGAGTTGCTGGGCTGGCCGCCGCACGAGGCGCGCGAGAGTGCGATGCGTTTTCGTCAGCTCAACATCCGTTTTGCTGAAGAAACGCACCCGCTCTACAAGGACCGCGCGCAGTTCATCGGCGCCTCGAAAGTGGGACGCCAGCAGATGGAGCAGCAGATGGCGAAGGAGCGCGAGTCGAGGCGACAGCGGGCCAAGGCTGGGTGGAGCGGCGACGTGTCTTAGCGTCCCTGTTTGCTTGCTGGCTTCAGTGGTTCAGCGGTTCAGCGGTTCGGGGTGCACGGGGCGCGGCAGGCGGTCTGGGCCGGGGGCTCATCCGGGGCGGTCGATGCCTGCGGCATCGACTTCGTTGCGGGGCTCGCGCTGGGGCTTGTGCGGCAGAACTCGCTACGCGGCTGCGCCGCTACGCTCAGACAGCTGCCGCAAGTCAGTAACGGTCGCATTCCTGCCTTCGGCAGGAACGCTCAAGCCCCAGCACTCCGCTCCTCACCGCCCCGGAAATCGCCCCCGGCCCAGACCGCCTGCCGCGCCCCGTGGGAAACGGCGTGACGGTTTCTAGAACGGCGAACACCTCACCGTTGAAAGTGGTCGCACCCGGGTTGCATAGCGGTTGGATCACCACCGACGTGTCCTGGTCAAAGGCCTGTGTGCAGCTGTGTGCGCAGCGCGCCTCTCGGGCGCCGAGCAGCGCAGCGGGACCGGCCCGTTTTTGTGTGCCGAAGGACACACAAAAACTTCAACATCTGACTTGCGGCGGCTGTTTGAACGTAGCGAACGAAGTTCGCGCAGTGAGTTCCGCCGCGGGGCCGGTCTCGCGAGCAGCGCAGGGGAGCCGGCGCGAAGCGCCGGCCGCCCGAGTGGCGCGCTGCGCACACAGCTGCACACAGGCCTTTGACCCGCCCCGAACCGCCCCACTCAGGACCGTTGAGCAGACAACAGGGTCTAACCCAGACCCAGAAGCCGAACAGCGTTCCCCTTCAAGATCCCCGGCATGACTTCGGGCTTGAACCCCGCCTCCTCGAAGTCCTTCATCCACCGGTCCGGCGTGATCAGCGGATAGTCGCTGCCGAACAGGATGCGGTCCTTCAGCAGCGTGTTGGCGTACTGCACCAGCTGCTTGGGAAAGTACTTGGGGCTCCAGCCCGACAGATCGATCCACACATTGGGCTTGTGCGTCGCCACCGACAGCGCCTCGTCCTGCCACGGGAAGCTGGGGTGCGCCATGATGATCTGCATGTCCGGGAAGTCGATCGCCACGTCATCCAGGTGCATCGGGTTGCTGTATTCCAGGCGCAGCCCGCCGCCGCAGCGCATGCCCGAGCCGATGCCGCTGTGCCCCGTATGGAACACCGCCGGCAGCTTGTATTCGGCGATCACCTCGTAGATCGGCCAGGCCATCCGGTCGTACGGGTGGTAGGCCTGCACCGTGGGGTGGAACTTGAAGCCCTTCACCCCGTACTCCGTGATCAGCCGGCGCGCCTCACGCGCGCCCATCTTTCCCTTGTGCGGGTCGATGCTGCCGAAGGCGATCATCACGTCCGGGTTCTTCTGCGCCGCCTCGGCGATCTCCTCATTGGGAATGCGCCGGCGCCCCATGTTCGCCTCGGCATCCACGCCGAACATCACGAAGCCGATCTTGCGCTCGCGGTAGTAGTCGATGCTCTCCTGGATGGTCGGTCGGCTGCTGGAGCGGAAGTACTTGTCGGCCGCGCGGTCGTACTCCTCGCCGTAGTTGTCGAAAGGGTTCCAGCAGCTCACCTCGGCATGCGTGTGCGTGTCGATGGCGATCAGGTTGGCGATGTCCATGATGGGCGTGTCTCCGGTTCTATCGGGTAAGTACTAGGCCTCGGGCTGCGATCGGCGCTTGAATTGGTTATTTTTCATAACCATAATCGATTCACACCGCGGATGCAAACCATGACCACCTCCGATCTTCACGTCGAATTCCAGGACGACATCGCCGTCGTCCGCCTGACCCGCGCCACCAAGCGCAACGCACTGTCCGACGGGCTCATTCTGGCCCTGCAGGACACCTTCGAAAAGCTGCCGCCCAATATCCGTGCTGCCGTCATCGACGGCGACGGCCCGCACTTCTGCGCCGGCCTGGATCTGTCCGAGCTCAAGGAGCGCGACGCCGCCCAGGGCATGCACCACTCGCGCATGTGGCATGCGGCGCTGGAGCGCATCCAGCACGGCCCGGTGCCGGTCATCGCTGCGCTGCACGGCGCGGTGGTGGGCGGCGGGCTGGAGCTGGCGAGCGCCTGCCACATCCGGGTGGCCGACAGCACCACCTTCTACGCCCTGCCCGAAGGCTCGCGCGGCATCTTCGTGGGCGGCGGCGGCTCGGTGCGCATTCCCAAGCTCATCGGCGTGGCGCGCATGACCGACATGATGCTCACCGGCCGCGTCTACGGCGCCGAGGACGGCGAGCGCGCCGGCTTCGCCCAGTACCTGGTGCCCGAGGGCACCGCCACCGACAAGGCGATGGAGCTGGCCCGCCGCGTGGCCGAGAACGCGCCGCTCACCAATTACGCCCTGATGCACGCCCTGCCGCGCATCGCCGAACAGCCGGCCGACCACGGCTTCTTCACCGAATCGCTGATCTGCGCCATCGCCCAGTCCGCGCCCGAGGCAAAGGGCCGCCTGCGCGACTTCCTCGAAGGCCGCGCGGCCAAGGTCAGCAAGGAGTAACCGAGTGAGCGCACCCGCCGCCAACGACGCGCTGCCGCGCTATCGCCCTCTCGCCTTCGGCGTCACCCGCGGCGTGCTGCGCGAGGGCGCGCCCGGCGTGCGCTACTTGGAAGCGGAAACGCCGCTGGAACCCTATGGCGAGCACATCACCCACCGCCTGCTGCACTGGGCGGATGTGGCGCCCGACCGCACCTTCATCGCCCGCCGCGAGCGCCTCGCCGACGGCAGCACCGGCGACTGGATCCACATCAGCTACGCGCAGGCGCTGGAGAAGGCGCGCCGCATCGGCCAGGGCCTGCTCGACCGCGGCCTGAGCGCCGAGCGCCCCGTCGCCATCCTGTCGGAAAACAGCCTGGAGCACGCGCTGATGGTGCTGGGCTGCCTGTATGCCGGCGTGCCGCACTGCTCGGTCTCGCCGCCCTACTCCATCGTCAGCCAGGACTACGACAAGCTGCGCCACGTGCTGGCCACGCTCACGCCCGGCCTGGTCTTCGCCGGCGACGAGAAGCGCTACGGCCGCGCGATCCGCGAGGCGGTGGGCCTTGACATCGAGGTGATGCTGGTCGAGGGCCACATCGAGGGCCGCCACTGCACCTGCTTCGCCGATCTGCTGGCCACCGAGCCCACACCCGCGGTGGATGCCGCCATGCGTGCCACCGGCCCCGACACCATCACCAAGTTCCTCTTCACCTCGGGCTCGACCAAGCTGCCCAAGGCGGTGATCAACACGCACCGCATGTGGTGCGCCAACCAGCAGCAGTTGCGCCAGTCGATTCCGGCGCTGATGGACGAGCCGCCCGTGCTGGTGGACTGGCTGCCCTGGAACCACACCTTCGGCGGCAACCACAACGTGGGCATCGTGCTCAACAACGGCGGCTCGCTCTACATCGACGACGGCAAGCCCACGCCGGCCCTCATCGGCGAGACGCTGCGCAACCTGCGCGAGATCGCGCCCACGGTCTACTTCAACGTGCCCACCGGCTTCGAGGCCATCGCCAACGCCATGCAGACCGATGCGCAGCTGCGCAAGAACCTGCTGTCGCGCGTGAAGATGTTCTTCTACGCCGGCGCCGCCCTGCCGCAGCCGGTGTGGGACAGCCTGCACCGCACTCAGGAGGCAGAGATCGGCGAGCGCATCGTCATGGGCACCGGCCTGGGCATGACCGAGTCCGGCCCCTTCGCGCTCTACATCACCGGCCCGCAGGTCAGCTCGGGCGACCTGGGCCTGCCCACGCCGGGCCTGTCGCTCAAGCTGGTGCACACCGACGGCAAGACCGAGGTGCGCTACCGCGGCCCCAACATCACGCCCGGCTACTGGCGCGCGCCCGAGGCCACGGCCGAGGCCTTCGACGAGGAAGGCTACTTCTGCACCGGCGACGCGGTGGCGTGGATCGACCCGGGCGACATCCACCGCGGGCTGCGCTTCGACGGCCGCATCGCCGAGGACTTCAAGCTGGCCACCGGCACTTTCGTGAGCGTGGGTCCGCTGCGCGCCAAGGTGATCGCGGCCGGCGCACCCTACGTGCAGGACGCGGTGCTCACGGGCCTGAACATGAAGGAAGTGGGCGCGCTGATCGTTCCCACGCAGGCGGTGCGCAAGCTCGCCGGCCTGGCTGCAGACGCGCCGATGAAGGCGGTACTGGAAAGCCCGGCGGTGCAGGCGCACTTCCAGGGCGTCGTCGACCAATTGGCCGCCAGCGCCACCGGCAGCGCCAGCCGCATCGCGCGCCTGCACCTGATGAGCGAGCCGCCCTCCATCGACAAGGGCGAGGTCACCGACAAGGGCTCCATCAACCAGCGTGCGGTGCTGCACCACCGCGCGGCGATGGTCGAGGCGCTGCATGCGGGCGTGCTGCCTTTCACGATCCTGCCCAGGCCGGCGAGCGCCTGAGACCGAGCTCATTCATCCACCAAGGAGACACGCATGAAGATCGAAGGACAGGCCGCCCTGGTCACGGGCGGCGCATCGGGCCTGGGCGAGGCCACCGCGCGCGAACTGGCGCGGCTGGGCGCCAGGGTGGCGGTGCTGGACCGCAACGCCGAGCTGGCCGAGAAGGTCGCCAGGGAGATCGGCGGCGTTGCCTGCGGCTGCGACATCACCGACACCGCCAGCCTGACCGCTGCGCTCGACAAGGCATCGGCCGCGCATGGCCCGGCCCGCATCCTGATGAACATCGCCGGCATCGGCAGCGCCAAGCGCGTGGTCGCCAAGGACGGCAGCCCTGCCCCGCTGGAAGACTTCCAGCGCGTCGTGAACGTGAACCTGATCGGCGCGTACAACGTCACGCGCCTTTTCGCCGCGGCCTGCGCCAAGCTGGAACCCAACGAGGGCGGCGAGCGTGGCGTGATTCTCTTCACCGCCTCCATCGCGGCCTTCGACGGCCAGGTGGGCCAGCAGGCCTACAGCGCCTCCAAGGGCGGCCTGGTGGGCATGACGCTGCCGATGGCGCGCGACCTGGCGCAGCACGGCATCCGCGTGTGCACCATCGCCCCGGGCCTCTTTGCCACGCCGCTGCTCATGGAGCTACCCGAGGCCATCCAGCAGTCGCTGGCCGCGTCCATTCCCTTCCCGCCGCGCCTGGGCAAGCCCTCGGAATTCGGCGAGCTGGCCTGCCACATCGTGACCAATGCGCACCTCAACGGCGAAGTGATCCGCCTGGACGGCGCGCTGCGCATGGCGCCGCGCTGAAACCCACCACCACCCCTTTCCAAACCAAGAAGAGGAGACAGCCATGATTTTCAAGAAGACGACGCTCGCCGCCCTGGCGGCTTTCGCGCTGATGGGCGCGGCGCATGCCGACATCACCATTGGCGTGGTGCAGCCGCTCACCGGCCCGGCCTCGGGCCTGGGCATCCCGGTGAAGAACGCCATCATGATCTGGCCCAAGACGGTCGCCGGCCAGAACATCAAGCTGGTGGTGCTGGACGACGCCAGCGACCCCACCGCCGGCGTGAAGGCCGCGCAGCGCCTGGTCACCGAGGACAAGGTCGACCTGATCGTCGGCTCCTCCGCCACGCCGGTGGCCATCCCGATGGCCGACGTCACCGCCGAGGCCGCCACGCCGCAGCTGGCCACCTCGCCGGCCGGCCTGCCGCCGGGCAAGGACAAGTGGTTCTTCCGCCTGCCGCAGTCGAACAACGTCATGGCCTACGCCGTGGTGCAGCAGATGAAGAAGCAGGGCGTGAAGACCATCGGCTTCCTGGGCTACACGGATGCCTACGGCGAGCTGTGGCTCAAGGCCATCACGGAGGAAGCGGGCAAGAACGGCATGAAGATCGTGGGCACCGAGCGCTTCGCGCGGGCCGACACCAGCGTGACGGCGCAGGCGCTCAAGCTCACCTCGGGCAATCCCGACGCGATCCTGATCGTGGCCTCGGGCTCGGGCGCGGGCATGCCGCAGAAGGCGATCATGGAGCGCGGCTACAAGGGCAAGGTCTACCAGACCCACGCCGCCGCCACGCCCGACCTGATGCGCGTGGCCGGCAAGGACGCCGACGGCACCTTCGTGGTCTCGGGCCCGGCCATGCTGGGCGCGCAACTGCCCGACAGCAACCCCTCGAAGAAGGCCTCGCTGGCCTTCCTGGAGGACTACACCAAGGCCTACGGCGCCGCCTCGGCCAACCAGTTCGCCGGCCACGGCGCGGACGCGTACACCATCCTGGAGAAGGCGGTGCCGGTCGCGCTGAAGAAGGCACAGCCGGGCACGCCGGAGTTCCGCGCCGCGCTGCGCGATGCCTTCGAAGGCATGGGCCGCACGGTGATCTCGCACGGCGTGCTCGACTGGACGCCGCAGGACCACTGGGGCTACACGAACGAGACCGGCGTGATGATGCAAGTCGTCGACGGCAAGTTCAAGGTCATCCAGTAACCCACGAACGAAGCGCCCTGCCATGGACTTCTCGATCGCCAGCATCCTGCTGCTGGACGGGCTCACCAACGGCGCGATCTATGCCCTGCTGGGCATGTGCATCGTGCTGGTGTTCACGGTGACCCGCATCATCTTCATTCCGCAGGGCGAGTTCGTCGCCTATGGCGCGCTCACGCTCGCCATCTTCCAGACCGGCCAGGTGCCGGGCACGGTGTGGCTGCTGCTCATCGTGGCGGCGGTGGCCGCGCTGATGGACCTGGTGGCCGTGTGGCGCCATCGCGGCCGCGCAGCGCCTGCGCTGGTGGCGGCGCTGCGCACCTTCGTACCGTCCGCCGTGGTGGCCGGGGTGTCGGCCTGGGCCGCGCCGCGCGGGCTGCCGATGCTCGTGCAGGCGGGGCTCACGGTGGCCATCGTCACCTGCTTCGGGCCGCTGGTGTACCGCGTGGCCTACCAGTCGCTGGCGGGCGCGAGCACACTGGTGCTGCTGATCGTGTCGGTCGGCGTGCACTTCGCGATGACCGGCCTGGGCCTGCTCTTCTTCGGCGCCGAGGGTTTCCGCAACCCGCCCTTTTGGGACATGCGGCTGCCAATGGGGCCGCTCAACGTCAGCGGCCAGGCGCTGGTGATCTTCGGCATGTCGGCCGTGCTCATCGTGGTGCTGTGGCTCTTCTTCGAGCGCACGCTCTACGGCAAGGCGCTGCGGGCCACCGCGGTGAACCGGCTGGGCGCGCGGCTCATGGGCATCTCCACGCAGAACGCGGGGCAGCTCACCTTCGCGCTGGCGGCCTTCATCGGTGCGCTGTCGGGCCTCCTGATCGGGCCGACCACCACCATCTTCTACGACTCGGGCTTCCTGATCGGCCTCAAGGGCTTCGTCGCCGCGGTGATCGCGGGGCTGGCCAGCTACCCGGGCGCGCTCATCGGCGCGCTGTCGGTGGGCGTGATCGAGGCATTCGGCTCCTTCTGGTACAGCGCCTACAAGGAGGTGATCGTGTTCACCATCGTGCTGCCGGTGCTGCTGTGGCGCTCGCTCGCTTCGGGCCATTCGGACGAGGAGCATTGAAGTGAGCGCCGTCGTTTCCTCTTCTTCCTCCGCCGCCGCCGCCGTGCCGGCCGCATCGGTCGCCGGCAGCCCGCTGCGCCGCTGGGGCCCGTGGGCGCTCATCGCGCTGCTGGCCGTGCTGCCTTTCCTGCCGGTGTCGGACTTCTGGATCATCCAGCTCATCTACATCGGCCTGTACGCACTGCCCGTGCTGGGGCTGGTGCTGCTCACCGGCGTGGCCGGGCTGACATCCTTCGGGCAGGCGGCCTTCGTGGGCATCGGCGCCTACACCACGGCCTACCTGACGGTGAACACGGGCCTGTCGCCCTGGCTCACGCTCTTCATCGGGCTGGCGCTCACCGGCGTCAGCGCCCTGGTCATCGGCGCGATCACGCTGCGCATGTCGGGGCACTACCTGCCGCTGGCCACCATCGCCTGGGCGCTGTCGCTGTACTACCTCATGGGCAACATGGATGCGCTGGGCAAGTACGACGGCATCCTGGGCGTGAAGGGCCTGTCGGTCTTCGGCTTCGAGATCGGTCAGCGGCGCCTGTTCTACACGCTGGTGTGGCTCTTCGTGATCGCGGCCTCCTTCGCGATGCTGCGCCTGCTGGATTCGCGCAGCGGGCGCGCGGTCCGGGCGCTGGCGCGCGGCTCGCAGATGGCCGAGGCCATGGGCATCGACACGCTGCGCCACAAGGTGGGCATCTTCGTGCTGGCGGCCATGCTGGCCTCGGTGTCGGGCTGGCTCTTCGCGCACTTCCAGCGCACGGTGAACCCCTCGCCCTTCGGCATCAAGATGGGCATCGAGTACCTCTTCATGGTGGTGCTGGGTGGCGCCGGCCACGTGTGGGGCGCCATCGCGGGCTCGGGCGTGGTCAAGCTGCTGGAGGACCAGCTGCAGGTGCTGCTGCCCAAGCTGATCGGCACCGCCGGCAGCTACGAGGTGATCGTTTTCGGCATCCTGATCGTGCTGGTGCTCAAGTACCTGCCCGACGGCCTGTGGGCCTTCGTCGACCGCCGCCTGCCGCGCGCGCCGCGCCCGGTCGACTGGCAGGACGCCGCGCCGCTGCCGGTGCGCGCCAAGCCGGCCGCCGGCGAGGTGGTGCTGGACGTGAAGGCGGTGCGCAAGACCTTCGGCGGCCTGGTGGCGGTGAACGACATCAGCTTCCAGACGCGCGCCGGGCAGATCGTGGGCCTGATCGGCCCTAACGGCGCAGGCAAGTCCACCACCTTCAACCTGGTCACCGGCGTGCTGCGGCTGTCGGGTGGCGAGGTGCGCTTCCGCGGCCAGCGGGTCGACGGCCTGCCCTCGCGCAAGATCGCGCAGCAGGGCATGTCGCGCACCTTCCAGCACGTGAAGCTGGTGCCCGAGATGACGGTGCTGGAGAACGTGGCCCTGGGCGCGCACCTGCGCGGCCACCGCGGCCCGATCGCGGCCATGGCGAAGCTCAATGGCGCGGAGGAGAAGCAGCTCTTCGCGGAAGCCGAGCGCCAGCTGCAACGCGTGGGCATGGCCGACTTCCTGCACGAGCAGGCCGGCAACCTGGCCATGGGCCAGCAGCGCCTGCTGGAGATCGCACGCGCCCTGTGCGCCGACCCCGCCCTGCTGCTGCTGGACGAACCCGCCGCCGGCCTGCGCCACAAGGAGAAGCAGGCGCTGGCCGAGGTGCTGCGCAGCCTGCGCGCCGAAGGCATGAGCATCCTGCTGGTGGAGCACGACATGGGCCTGGTGATGGACGTCTGCGACCACATCGTGGTGATGGAGTTCGGCACGCACCTGATGGAGGGCACGCCGGCCCAGGTCCAGCAGAGCGACAAGGTACGCGCCGCGTACCTCGGAACGGAGCATTGAGATGAGCGCCCCACTACTTCGCGTGCGCGACCTGCACGCCGGCTACGGCCGCGCCGAGGTGCTGCACGGCATCGCCCTGGACGCGCCCGAGGGCAGCGTGATCACCGTGATCGGCCCCAACGGCGCCGGCAAGTCCACGCTGCTCAATGCGCTGATGGGCGTGCTGCCCGCGCGGGGGCAGATCGAGTTCATGGGCCAGCCCATCGACAAGCTCACGCTGGAAGAACGCGTGATGCTGGGCATGGCCCTGGTGCCCGAGAAGCGCGAGCTCTTCGGCACCATGCCGGTGGAAGACAACCTGGTGCTGGGCGCCTTCCGCCAGGTGCGGCTGCGCAACGCGCGCTGGCGCGAGCAGCTCGATGCGGTCTACGCGCTCTTCCCGCGCCTGAAGGAACGCCGCACGCAGCAGGCCGGCACGCTCTCGGGCGGCGAACGCCAGATGCTGGCGGTGGGCCGCGCGCTCATGTCGCGGCCCAAGTTGCTGATGCTGGACGAGCCCAGCCTGGGCCTGGCACCGCTGGTGGTGCAGGAGATCTTCCGCACGGTGAAGGCGCTGCGCGAGACCGGCGTGACCATCCTGCTGGTGGAGCAGAACGCCCGCGCTGCGCTGGAAGTGGCCGACCACGGCTACGTGCTAGAGATGGGCAGCGTGAGCCTGGAAGGCCCGGCGCGCCAACTGGCGGGCGACGCCCGCGTGATCGACACCTACCTGGGCGCGGCGCGGGCCGCCGCCTGATCGCCTCCCGCATCGCGAAGGATTCCGCATGCCGTTGAATGCCGCATTCCGCACGCTGCCCCTGGTGGCCGCCTGCACCACGCTGCTGTCCTCGTGCGCCAGCCTGGGCCCTGCCGAGCCGCCGCGACTGGGCGCAGCACGCCCCGGCGCGCTGCAGCACTGCGAAGACCTGGCCGCGCGCGCCGCGCTGCCCGGCCTCGCCTTCACCAAGGTCAGCGCCGAGGCCGCCGGCGAGGTCGCGGTCGGCGCGCTGCGCGTGGCCGTGCCGGCCCACTGCCTGCTGCAGGGCAAGGTGGACGAGCGCAAGAGCCCGGTGGACGGCGCCACCTACGCCATCGGCTTCGAGATGCGCCTGCCGGTACAGTGGAACGGCCGCTTCTTCTACCAGGCCAACGGCGGCCTGGACGGCGCCGTGGTGCCGGCGGTGGGCGGCATCGGCGGCGGCGCGCCGGTAACGAGCGCGCTGGCCATGGGCTTCGCCGTGATCAGCTCCGACGCCGGCCACACCGGCGCGCAGAACCCGCGCTTCGGCTTGGACCCGCAGGCGCGCCTGGACTACGGCTACAACGCGGTCGCGCGCCTCACGCCCCTGGGCAAGCAGGTCATCGAGCGGGCCTACGGCCGCGGCCCCGACCGCGCCTACATCGGCGGCTGCTCCAACGGCGGCCGCCATGCGATGGTGGCGGCCGCGCGCCTGCCGCAGGCCTACGACGGCGTGCTGGCCGGCGACCCCGGCTTCAACCTGCCCAAGGCCGCCATCGGCGAGATGTACGGCGTGCAGCAGATGGCCAAGGTCGCCGCCGCGAAGACCGAGGCCGGCCTGCCCGACGTGCAGAGCGCCTTCACGCCCGCCGAGATGCAGGGCGTGGCCCGGCAGGTGCTGGCACGCTGCGACGCACTCGACGGCCTAGCCGACGGCATCGTCAGCGACGTGAAGGCCTGCCAGGCACGCTTCAATCTGGCCACCGACATGCCCACCTGCGCGGCCGGCAGCAGTGCACGCGACGGCAGTTGCCTGAGCGCCCCGCAGAAGGACGCGCTCGCCAGGCTCTTCGCCGGCCCGAAGGACAGCAGCGGCAAGGCGATCTACAGCGGCTTTCCCTTCGACAGCGGCATCAGCGGCGCCAACTGGCGGCAGTGGAAGTTCGTGAACGCGCAGACGCTGGACCCGGCGGCGAGCGCCTTCGTCTTCTCCACGCCGCCGCTGAACGACCGGCCCGGCGGCCTGGCCTACGCGCTGGCTTTCGACCTGGACCGCGACGCACCACGCATCTATGCCACCAGCGGCGCCTTCACCGAATCCGCCATCTCCTTCATGACGCCGCCGAACGCCACGCGGCTGGACACGCTGCGCGACCGCGGCGCGAAGATGATGGTCTACCACGGCACCAGCGACCCGGTGTTCTCTTCCGACGACACGCAGGCCTGGTACGAGGGCCTGCAGAAGGCCAATGCCGGGAAGGCGGATGCCTTCGCGCGCTACTTCCCGGTGCCCGGCATGAACCACTGCTCCGGCGGCCCGGCCACCGACCAGTTCGACATGCTCAGCGCGCTGGTCGACTGGGTCGAGCAGGGCCGCGCGCCCGCGCAGGTGGTCGCCAGCAGCCGCGGCACGGGCAGCGCCGTGCCCAACGTCGAGGCCCCCGCCAACTGGGCGCCCAACCGCAGCCGGCCCCTGTGCCCCTATCCCAGCGTCGCCGTCTACCAGGGCGGCGACGCGGAACGCGCCGGCAGCTTCGCCTGCAAGGCCTCCTCCGTGCCATGAACTACCGCCCGCTTCCCGAAGACATCCTGTTTCTGCAGCAGCAGGTGCTGCAACTGGGCGACAGCCTGCGCGCGCTGCCCGCCTTCGCCGAAGTCGACGATGACTTGTCTTCGCAGCTGCTAGGCGAGGCGGGCCGATTCGTCGGCGAGGTGATCGCGCCGCTGAACCGCGAGGGCGACGAGACCGGCGCCCGCTGGAACGATGGCGAGGTGACCATGCCGCCGGGCTTCCGCGAGGCCTACCAGGCCTTCGTAGCCGCTGGCTGGCCCGCTCTCTCGGCGGCACCCGAGGACGGCGGCCAGGGCCTGCCCGCCGCCCTGGACGCCGTGCTCTTCGAATGGCTCAGCGGCGCCAACCAGGGCTTCACCATGGCGCCCGGCCTGCTGCACGGCGCCTACGAATGCATCCGCCACCACGGCAGCGAGGCGCTGCGCGCGCGCTACCTCGAAGCCATCGCCAGCGGCCGCTGGCTGGCCACCATGTGCCTGACCGAGGCGCACGCCGGCAGCGACCTGGGGCTGGTGCGCACGCGCGCCGTGCCGCAGGCCGACGGCAGCCAGCGGGTAACGGGCGAGAAGATCTTCATCTCGGGCGGCGAGCACGACCTGACGGAGAACATCGTGCACCTGGTGCTGGCGCGCCAGCCCGATGCGCCGCCCGGCCCCAAGGGCCTGTCGCTGGTGCTGGTGCCCAAGTGGCTGCCCGACGGCACGCGCAACACGCTTCGCTGCGAACGCATCGAGGAGAAGATGGGTCTGCACGCCAGCCCCACCTGCGTGATGCGCTTCGACGAGGCCACCGGCTGGCTGGTGGGCGAGCCCGGGCGTGGCCTGGCGGCCATGTTCGTGATGATGAACTCGGCCCGCCTGCACGTGGCGCTGCAGGGCATCGGCCTGCTCGACGCCGCCTGGCAGAAGGCCGACGCCTACGCCCGCGAGCGCCGGCAGATGCGCGCGCCGGTGCGCCCGGCCTCGCGCGGCGAGAACGATGCCGCTGACCTGATCGTCGAGCACCCCGCGGTGCGCCGCGTCCTCGACACGCAGCGTGCCTGGGTCGACGGCGCCCGCCTGCTGGCCTACCGCACCGCCTTGCAGCTGGACGTGGCGCGGCATGCGTCCGACGAGGCGCAGCGCCAGAAGGCCGAGCGCTGGTGCAGCTTCGTCACGCCGGTGCTCAAGTCCGCCTGCACCCACCAGGCTTTCCATGGCGCCAGCGAATGCCTGCAGGTCTTCGGCGGCCATGGCTACGTGCGCGAATGGGGCATCGAGCAGGTGGTGCGGGATTCGCGCGTGACCATGATCTACGAGGGCACCAACGAGATCCAGGCCATCGACCTGCTGGTGCGCAAGGTGCTGCCCGATGCCGGCGCCGGTTTCGCCGCCTGCCTGCTGGAGCTGCGCGACGAGCTGGACGCATCGCGCGAGAACGAGGCCGACGCGCAGCGCCGCATGGCGCAGCTGCGCTACCTCGGCACCTCGGTGGCCCTGGCCGCGCAGGCCGATCCGAAGCTGCCCTACGAGGTGGCCGACGACTACCTGCGCGTGGCCATGCTCACGCTGATGGGCTGGGCCTGGGCGCGCATCGAGCGCGCCGCGCCCGCGGACGATGCGCGCTGGGCGACGCCGGCGGCGGCCTTCCGCCGCTGGCTGTTGCCGGAATTCGACATGCGGCTGGGCCTGGTGAAGCGCGCTTGCGAGGCCGCTTCGGCCCCGCGCTGAATTGGCGGTAGGCTTCCTGGCCATGACGCGCCAAACCAGGTCGACGACCACCAGACCCATCAAGACCAAGGCCTCGGACAAGGCCGGCGGGAGCGACAGCTTGGACAACGGATTCCTGGAAACCCTGGTGGGCTACAACACCCGCCGCGCGTGGTCGCAGATCAGCGCCGTGTTCTCCGAGCGCATGGCGCCCTACGGGCTCAAGCAGGTGGATTTCTCGGTGCTCTCGCTGCTGACCCACAACCCCGGCGCCACCTCGCGCCAGCTGTGCGCCACGCTGGACATCCTGCCGCCCAACCTGGTGAACCTGATCGCCGCACTGGACAGCCGCGGCCTGATCGAGCGTCGCCCCCATCCGCGCGACGGCCGCGCGGTGGGCCTGTACCTCACCGCCGCCGGCGAGAAGCTGACGCGCGAGACCGAGCAGGCGGTGGTGCAGCTGGAGCTGGACGCCAGCGCGAAGCTCAATGCGCGGGAGCGCGAGACGCTGATCCGGCTGCTGCAAAAACTGTATCTTTAGTGCGACTTCGCACACCTACTACCGGTGCTCCCGACAGACGGGGCCGGCCGGTGCGCCGTATAGTTCCAGCCATGATTCATTCATACCAGAGCGCAAGGGAGAGGGAACCCTATGCCACGCGCTTTGGCATTGCCTTCCAGCCGGGTCCGCAGCAACTGGTGAGCCCCGGCGAGCCGGGCATCTTCGTGCGCCGGCCGCGGGCCGACCACCCCGGCAGTCTCAAGCCGCCGAGCCGCTTCGAGGCAGTCACGGGCCGATGGGGCCTGATCCCGCTGTTCTCCAAGGACGGCGAAGACCCCCTCTTCGAGGCCCCGGCAGAAACCGCCGCCGGCGATCGCAACTTCCTGCAACCCTGGAAGCGCGGCCACCGCTGCGTGGCCCTTGTGGACGCGCTGAACATCGAAGGTAAGGACGGCCCGGGCAGCCTTCAGCAGGTCTCGCGTGCCGACGGCAAGGTGATGGCCCTGGCGGGCCTGTGGAACGGCTGGCGCTCGCCGCAGGGCCAGTGCGTGGAAAGCTTCGCGATCTTCTCGGTGCGCTGCGAGGCCGGGCAGCGCCACCCGGCCCTTCTGCACGACGCCTGGCTGGAAGACTGGCTGGCCTGCCCGGTGGAGGAAACCACCGCCTTCCTGCGCCCCTACTCGCCGGACGCCGAATTGGTCCGGCGCAAGATCTAGTGCGCCTGAGGGCGCCCTCAATCCTGGTTCACGCGTCGCGCACGTCGGCCACCGGCTGGCTGCCGAAGTCGGCCCGGTCCAGGTAGGCCAGAACGCGGCCCCCGGCCACCGCCGGCGAGGCCAGCATGCCCTCGGCCTGCATGCGGGTGAAGCGCTCGCGGTCCGGGAACTTGGCCGGATCGCCGCTGCGCAATTCCACCTGCATGTCGGTGTCGATCACGCCCGGCGCCAGCGACACCACCTTCGCGCCGTGGGCCAGCTGCGCCTCTTCCAGCGCCACGCAGCGCGAGAAGTGGTCCATGCCGGCCTTGGCCGCGCAGTACGCGGCCTGGCTGGCCATGGCATTGCGGCCCAGGCCGGAGGAGATGTTGAGCACCTTGCGCCGCGCCTGCGTCCAGCCGCGGGTGGCCTGCAGGAAGGCGCTCGTCAGCAGCATGGGCGCCTCCAGCCCCACGCGCAGCGCGCGCATCAGGTCGGGCAGCTGCGCGTCCGACAGCGGCGCCGGACGCGCAATCACGCCGGCATTGTTGATGAGCGTGGCGCTCGCGTAGCGGCCCGCTTCCAGGCCCTGCAGGTACTGCGAGATCTGCACGGCCGCACCCGTGGCGTCGTCCAGGTCGTGCGACCACTGCTGCAGCGCGCTGCCTTCGCCGACGGGCGCGGCGGCCAGTTCGGCCGAGCTGCCGCGCGAGATGCAGATCAGTGTGTGGCCCGGCCGGGCCAGCAGCTGCTCGGCCATGGCGCGGCCCATGCCGCGCGAGCCGCCGGTGAGGATGACGAGGTGCTGTGCTGTGGTGTGGGATGTGCTCATGGCCGTGCGTTGGTGGGTTGGGATGGGTCGGGTCGGGTGAGGTTCAGTGGGCGATGAAGCCGTCGTACACCAGCTTCAGGCCGGCGAGCAGCATGCCCACGTAGATGAAGCGGTAGAAGGTCTTGGCATCGATGCGCCGCGCGATCTTCACGCCCAGCCACACGCCCACGGGCGCCAGCGGCATCAGCATCAGCGAGGTCGCCATGTTCCTGATGTCGAGCAGGCCCAGCCAGGCGTAGGGAATCCACTTGCTGAGGTTCACCACGAAGAAGAAGTAGGCCACCGTGGCGGTGAAGGCGATGGGGCTCATCCGCAGCGGGATGAGGTAGGCATTGAGCGGCGGCCCGCCCGCATGCGAGATGAAGCTGGTGAAGCCCGAGGCGACGGTCAGCAGCGCACCCAGGCCGCGCCGCGGAAGCGGATCGTCCGGCTTGGGCGGGAACAGCAGCCGCTGCGCCAGGAAGAGCAGCGTGAACACGCCCACGATGCCGGCCACCGCGTGCGGCGACAGCAGCCGGAACAGCAGCGTGCCCGCCACCGTGCCGAGCAGGCCGAAGGGAACGAGGAACTTCAGCAGCCTCAGGTCCACGTCGCGCCTGAAGGCCGCCAGGCCCAGCACGTCCATGACGAAGAGCAGCGGCATGAGGATGGCGGCGGCCTCGGGCACCGGCACTGCCAGCGCCATCATGGGCACGGCCAGCGAGCCGAAGCCGGCGCCGAATCCGCTCTTGCTGATGCCCAGCAGCAGCACGGCGGGCACTGCGACCAGGTAGAAATAGGTGCTGGTGATGACGGGGAGCGACAAGACGGGAAGACGACGGAGCGCGGATTTCGGACGAAGGCGCCATTGTGGCGGGGCCCCACAATTCCTGCCGAAGCCCCAGCCGCGAATCCCCGCAGTTCCAGAAGTGCCAGGAGCCCCATGAAGATCTTCGATGCCGCCACCACCCGCGCCGCGCTGGACTTCGACCGCCTGCTGCCTGCCCTGCACGCGGCCTTCGCCGGCCAGGTCTGCGTACCGGCGCGCCACGTGCACGAGGTGAAGATGGGTGCCGACGAGGGCACCGTGCTGATCATGCCGGCGTGGAGCGAGGACGGCTTCCTGGGCATCAAGACGGTCAACATCTTTCCCGGCAATGGCGCGCGCGGGCTGCCGGGGTTGCATGCGAGCTACGTGCTCTACGACGCCCGCACCGGCGTGCCGCTGGCCATGATGGACGGCGACGAGATCACCTCGCGCCGCACCGCCGCAGCCGCGGCGCTGGGCGCGTCCTTCCTGGCGCGCACGGATGCGCGGCGCCTGCTGGTGCTGGGCACCGGCCGCGTCGCGCGCCTGCTGCCGGCGGCCATGCGGCAGGTGCGGCCGGGCATCGACGCGGTGACTGTGTGGAACCACCGGCCCGAGGGCGCGCAGGCCCTGGCGGCGCAGTGGCGCGCGCAGGGGCTGGATGCGCGCGCCGCCGACGACCTGGAGGACGCGGTGCGCCATGCCGACATCGTGAGCTGCGCCACCCTCTCGACCGCCCCGCTGGTGCGGGGCGAATGGCTGCAGCCCGGCTCGCACCTGGACCTGATCGGCAGCTTCACGCCGCAGATGCGCGAGGCCGATCCCGCGTGCTTCGGCGATGGCGCCCGAAGCTTCGTCGACACCGGGGAGGCCCTGAAGAAATCCGGCGACCTGCTCGACGCGATGGCCGCCGGCCACCTTCGCGAGGACGAGGTGCAGGCCACGCTCTTCCAGCTGTGCCGCGGCGAGCGCCAGGGCCGGGCGAGCGATGCCGAGCGCACCGTGTTCAAGGCGGTGGGCAATGCGCTGGAGGACCTGGCGGCCGCGACGCTGGTCTGGAGATCGTCGCTGGACACGTAGACTCGCGCTTCTCCCTTCTTCCGCACTTCCCTTTTCTCTTCATGCGCGACCGCCCCGCCCACCGCCTGCCATGAGCACGCTCACGTCCATCTTCCTGCTGGTGGCTGCCTGGGCCGTGCTCAATGCCTTCGAGCAGCGCCGCCGCATCGCCCTGCTGGGCCGCGTGCTGCAGGGCTACCAGATCGAGCGGCTGATGCAGCAGCTCACCGACGGCTACCTGCGCTGGCTGGAAGAACAGGACCCGGAGCGCCGCGCCCCGCTGTGGAACATGCTGCAGGGCACCGAGCGATCGCTGGCCTCGCAGATGGCCAGCTTCGCCCGCGAGTTCGCCACCGTCGTTCCGGCGCCGCAGGCCCAGGCGAGCCGGCTGCCCTTCTCGATGCCCTACGCGCAGCAGCTGCTGCCACGCTCACGGCTGTTCGACGCGCGGCGCCTGTTCGAGCTGCATGCGCGTGCCGTGCAGGCGGCCATCGACAACGCCGCGCAGCTGCAGGACAAGGAGCGCGCCTACATGATGACCGCCGAGCTGCTGCTCTTCCAGCACAGCTGCCACTGGTTCTGCCGCTCGCGTTCGGTGGCCGATGCGCGGCTGCTGGCGCGGCACCAGACGCCGTGGCGGCAGGTGGTGTCCAGCGTGTCGGAAGAGACGCGCAACGAATACATCGCGCTGGTCGGCCGGCACTGAAAAATCCGGGGGCAGCCCCGGCGCGCCTCAGGCGTCGGAGCGGATGCCGCGCATCAGGATCACGCCGCCCAGCATGGCCGTGTCCTTGCGCATGCGCGAAGCCAGCGCGTCGGCGGTGCCGGGCTGGGCCTGCCAGCCCACTTCGAGCAGGCGCTTGCTGATCTCGGGCCGGCTCACCACCGTGACCAGCGCGGCATTGAACTTGTCGACGACGTGATCGGGCAGGCTCGCCGGCCCGGCCAGCGCCGTCCAGATCTCCAGGTCGGCGCCGCGCACGGAGGCGTCGCGCAGCGTGTTCATGCCGCTGACCAGCGGGCTGGGCTCGGGCGACGTGACGCCCACCGCGCGCAGCTTGCCGGCCTGCACATGCGGCATCACCAGCCCTGGCGGGAGCAGCGCCATCTGCACCTTGCCCTCCAGCATGGCCTTGATCACCGCCGGGTTGCCGCTGAAGGCTTCGTGCTTCGCGGTGATGCCGGTGCGGGTCTTGATGAGCTCCATGCCCAGGTGCCCGACCGTGCCGTTGCCGGGCGAACCGTAGACCGCCGAGGCGCCCTGGCTGCGGGCCCAGTGCACCAGGTCCACCGGCGTGGCGCCGCCGGCGTTACCCGAGAGCGTGAACACCAGCGGGGCGGTGCCGATCAGGCCCACCGGATCGAAGTCGGTCTCGGGATTGAAGGGCGTCTTCTCGCTCAGCAGCTTGGCTATGGTGAGGTTGCCGTTGATGAGCGCGCCGAAGGTGTGCTCGTCGGTGGACTTGGCCACCAGGTCGGCCGCCACGTTGCCGCTGGCGCCGGGCTTGTTCTCCACCACCACCGGCTGACGCAGCAGCTGCGACAGAGGCTCGGCGACGGCGCGCGCCGCCAGGTCCGGCGAGGCGCCGGCGGGAAATCCCACCAGCAGCCTGATCGGCTTGCTGGGCCAGCCGCCCTCGATAGCGCGGGAAGTGGAGGAAGCGGTGCGGGACTGGGCCCAGGCGGTCGGCAGCGCGAGGCCCGCGGCCGTCGCGGCGAGGCCTTCCAGCCAGCGCCGTTTGTTGAGATCCACAGAAACTCCTATTGCAGAGGACGGGGTACATCAGGTTACATTTGAAGGTTGTCCTGAACAAGTCAACCAAAGAACTAAAAATCCGGGACGACAAGGGAGGAAAAAACCGATGACGTTCGAGTTTTCAGGAGTGGGACGACCCGCCGTTGACGGCCTTTTCTTCCGGCCGTACCGGGGTGAGGTCGACATTCCGGCCATGGCGCATGTGGCAAATGCATGCTCTGCTGCCGACGGCTTGGAGGTGAAGCGCGATGCCGAGCAGATGGCAAGGGACTACGCCAGCTTCAACGACTGCGATCCGCACCACGACGTGCGACTGGTCGAGGTCCACGGAGAACTGGTGGCGTATACGCGCGTGTGGCGCTACCAGGAGGACGCACGCCTGATGCTGCACAGCCAACTGGGCTTCGTTCGACCCGATTGGCAGGGCCGTGGGATCGGCCGTTCTCTGCAGAAATGGATCGAGCAGCGCCATCGCGAAGTGGCCGCGCAGCATGCCGGCACGACGCATCAGCACCAGGTGTTTGTCCAACAAAGCGAAGTGCGCCGCAGGGCCCTGATCGAGGCCGCAGGCTACACGCCCGAGCGCCACTTCTTCGAGATGCTGCACTCGGATCTGGAGCACCCACCCTCCTTTCGCCTGCCGGACGGCCTCGAACTGCGGCCGGTGCTGCCTGCGCACCACCGCCTGATCTGGGACACCCACAGGGAGGCGCTGCGCGACCACTGGGGCATCGCGCAATCCCGGCCCGAGGATTTCCAGCGGTGGGTGGGCAGCAAGCTGTTCCAGCCGCAGCGCTGGCAGATCGCCTGGGACGTCGCGACCGACACCATCGTGGGGCAGGTCAAGACCTGGATCGACGAGGACTACAACCGCATGTTCGACAAGCGCCGGGGCTACACCGAGCACATCAGCGTGGCGCGCCCGTGGCGCCGGCGCGGCGTGGCGCGCGCACTGGTTGCGCAGAGCCTGCGGACGCTCGCCGAGGCGGGCATGACGGAAAGCCACCTGGGCGTCGACAGCGACAGCCTCACAGGTGCGGTCAGCGTGTACGAAGACTGCGGCTTCCGGGTGACCAAGCGCAACACGACCTACCGCAAGCCGCTTGTACCGAACGTCGCGGCTCGCGGGACCTGAAGCCGGCGATGGCCCGCGCAGCGTTCACCAGGCTCTCCCGCAGCGCCCTCCTCGCGCTACCCATCTTCCTGCTCGGCGGCTGCGTCGAATCGATGTTCTTCCACCCCGACCGCGTGCGCTACGCGACGCCGGCCGCGCTGGGCCTGCGCTTCGAGCCGCTGAGTTTTCGCAGCACCGACGGCACCCTGCTCAGCGCCTGGTTCATCCCGGCCGTGGGCCGCGCCGATTCGCGCCAGGCCAGGGGCACCGTCATCCACTTCCACGGCAATGCGCAGAACATGAGCGCGCACCGGCGCTTCGTCGCCTGGCTGCCCAGAAAGGACTTCAACGTCTTCGTGTTCGACTACCGCGGCTACGGCGAGTCCGCAGGGAAGCCCGAAGCGCGCGGCCTGTTCGAGGATTCGGTGAGCGCGATCCGCCATGTGCGCTCGCGCCCCGACGTGGACCCGGCGCGCCTGCTGGTGTTCGGCCAGAGCCTGGGCGGCACCAACGCGATCGCCGCGGTGGGCTCGGGGCAGCGTGAAGGCGTGCGGGCGGTGGCGATCGAATCGACCTTCTATTCCTACTCGTCGATCGCCGACGACACGCTGCGGGGCGCCGGCCTGCTGGTGGGCGATACCTACGCTGCCTCCAGGTACGTGGCCGGCATCGCGCCCATTCCACTGCTCTTCATCCACGGCACCCGCGATGCGGTGATTCCGCTGTCCCACTCGCAGCGCCTGCTGGCCGATGCGCACGAGCCCAAGCGCCTGGTCGAGGTGCCCGGTGCGGGCCACATGGAGCCCATGGGTACCGAGCGCTTTGGCGACACCTACCAGCGCGTGCTGGTGGATTTCTTCGAAGCGGCATTGAAGCAGGCACCCGCCGCGGCAAGCCGCTAGACAGTCAAGGTCTTCTTCAGACCAGGCCGGCGGCCAGCACCACGAGGCCGGCAGCGGAGATGGTGAGGCCGATGATCTTGCGAACTTGTTTCATGGCTCGAATGTTCTCAGCTGCACGCCGCCTCGGCCAGCCAAGCGCATCAATCATCGCGATGCCTGCCGGCTATGAGCCCCAACGAAAAAAGGGCGCCCGAAGGCGCCCTTGCAATCGTCGTCGAGGGACTCAGTCCAGCGACACGTTCGCCTTGCGGATCACGTCGCCGAAGCGCTGCGTCTCGCTCTTCACAAACTGGTCGAACTGCGGGCGCGTGGTGGGGAAAGGCTCGTAGCCGAAGCTCTTGAACTTCTCCTGCACGTCGGCCTCGGCCAGGCCCTTCTCGATGTCGCGCCGGATCTTCTCGGTGACCGCGGCGGGCAGGCCCGGCGGCACGGCGATGGCGTTCCAGCCGGTCACCTCGAAGCCCTTGGGACCGCCAGACTCGCCCACGGTGGGCACGTCTGGGAAGGCGGACACGCGCTGGGGCGCGGCCACGGCCAGGAAACGCAGCTTGCCGCCGCGCTGCAGCGGGCCCGCGGTGGCGATGGAGCCCAGCGCAAAGGCCAGCTCGCCGGTGGCCACCGAGGTGTAGAGCTGCGTGGTCTCCTTGTAGATCACGTGCTCCATCTGAGTGCCGGTGGCCGACTCGAAGAGCTCCGAGCCCAGGTGCACCGGGTTGCCCACCGACCACGAGCCGTAGTTGAGCTGGCCCGGATGCGCCTTGGCATCGGCGATGAGGTCGCCCACGGTCTTGTACTTGCTGTTGGTCGGCACCGTGAAGAAGAAGTAGGTGCGGAACAGCGGCAGCAGCGTGTCGAAGTCCTTGGCCGGGTCGTAGGGCAGTTTCTTGAACAGGGCGGGGTAAGCCGCCAGGTGCACGTTGTCCAGCACCAGCAGGTCGTGGCCGTCCTTGGCGCCGCGCTTCCAGGCATCGATGGCGATGAAGCCATTGCCGCCCGGGCGGTTCTCCACCACCACCGGCTGGCCCCACGCGCGCGAAAGCTTGTCGGCCACCAGGCGCGCGACGCCGTCAGGACCGCCACCCACCGGGAAGGGCGTGATGATGCGCACCGGCTTGGTCGGGAAGGCCGTGGCCGCCGCGGTGGCTTGAGCGTTCGCAAGGCTGGGCAGCAGGCCTGCAGCGGCCATGGCGAGCGATGCGGCGCCCAGTGCGCGGCGAGTCAGGACGGAAGCAAACTTCAAGTGGATCTCCTCAGGTTTCAGGTTCAGTGAATTGGAATTGTTCTGTGTGTCAGTCACTCGGCGGTGGCGCCGGAGACCTTGATGATCTGGGCCCACTGCGCGCTCTCCTTCGCGATGAGCGCGGCGTACTCGGCCGGTCCGCCCAGCAGCGGCACGGCACCTTCCACGCCCAGTCGCGACTGGAATTCCTCGGTGGCGGCCACCTTGAGCATCTGCGCCGACAACTCCTTGACGAAGGCGTCGGGCGTGCCGCGCGGCGCGAGCACGCCGTAGGTCAGCGTGCTCTCGAAGCCCTCCAGCCCCTTCACGCCCGACTCCGCCACAGTGGGCACGTCGGGCAGCGACGGCAGGCGCTTCGCGCCCGTGACGGCCAGCGCGCGCAGCTTGCCACTCTTGACCAGCGCGAGGGCCGGCGGGATGACGCTGAACATCATCTGCACCTGCCCGCCCGCCACGTCGGTGAGCGCGGGGTTGGTGCCCTTGTACGGGATGTGGCTGAGCTTGAGGCCCGCGCGCTGCGCGAACATCTCGCCGGTGAGGTGGCCGCCCGTGCCCGCGCCGCTGGAGGCGTAGTCGAGCGCGTCGGGCTTCTTGCGCGCGATGGCCACCAGCTCGGCCACGTTCTTCGCGGGCGAGGCCGCCGGCACCACGAGCACCAGCGCGGAGGAGGCGAACATCGCCACCGGTGCCAGGTCCTTGCGGGCGTCGAACTTCAGGGCCTGGTAGAGCGCCGGGTTGATCGAGACCGTGCCCGAATGGCCCAGCAGCAGCGTGAGCCCGTCGGGCGCGCTGCGCACCACCTGCTCGGTGCCGAGGTTGCCGCCGGCGCCGGGCTTGTTCTCCACCACGATGCCCTGCTGGCGCAGTTCGCCCAGGCTCTTGGCCATCTGGCGTGCGAACACGTCGTTGCCGCCGCCGGCGGCAAAGGGAACGATGAGGCGGATGGGCCGCGCCGACGATTGCGCGCGCACCCCACCCGTCGCGCCGGCCGCGAGCGCGGCCAGCACGAGCGCGCGGCGGCGCGCGTCGAAGTCAGCGCGCATCAGACGCGCTCGAGGATCACGGCGATGCCCTGGCCCACGCCGATGCACATGGTGCACAGCGCATAGCGGCCGCCGCTCTTGTGGAGCTGGTTGACCGCGGTGGTCACCAGGCGCGCGCCGCTGGCACCCAGCGGGTGGCCGAGGGCAATGGCGCCGCCGTTGATGTTGACGCGCGCGTCGTCGTCCTTCAGCCCCAGCATGCGCAGCACGGCGATGCCCTGGGCGGCGAAGGCTTCGTTCAGCTCGATGACGTCGAGCTGCTCCAGCTTCAGGCCTGTGAGCGCCAGCACCTTCTGCGTGGCCGGGGCCGGGCCGATGCCCATCACGCGCGGCGCCACGCCGGCGGTGGCCATGCCGACCACGCGGGCGCGCGGCGTCAGGCCGTTCTTCGCGGCCGCGGCTTCGCTGGCCAGCAGGATGGCCACGGCGCCATCGTTCACGCCGCTGGCATTTCCGGCGGTGACGGTGCCGTCGGGACGCACCACGCCCTTGAGCTTGGCCAGCGCCTCCAGGCTGGTGTCGCGCGGATGCTCGTCCTTGCTGACGACGACTGCGTCGCCCTTCTTCTGCGGGATGGTGACGGGCACGATCTCCGAATCGAAGAAGCCGGACTTCTGCGCGGCCACGGCCTTCTGCTGCGAGGCCAGCGCCATGCGGTCCTGCGCCTCGCGCTCGATCTTGTAGTCGGTGGCCACGTTCTCGGCCGTCTCGGGCATGGAGTCGACGCCGTACTGCGCCTTCATCAGCTTGTTGACGAAGCGCCAGCCGATGGTGGTGTCGTACACCGCGTTGGCGCGGCTGAAGGCGCTCTCGGCCTTGGGCATGACGAAGGGCGCGCGGCTCATGCTTTCGACGCCGCCGGCGATCATGAGGCCGGCTTCGCCCGCCTTGATGGCACGCGCGGCCGTGCCCACGGCATCCATGCCCGAGCCGCACAGGCGGTTGATGGTGCCGCCGGGCAGTTCCACGGGCAGGCCCGCCAGCAGGGCCGACATGCGCGCCACGTTGCGGTTGTCCTCCCCGGCCTGGTTGGCGCAGCCATAGAGCACGTCGGTCACGGCCTGCCAGTCGACCTTGGCGTTGCGTTCCATCAGGGCCTTGAGCGGCACTGCGCCCAGGTCGTCGGCGCGCACGCTGGACAGGGCGCCGCCGTAGCGGCCGAAAGGCGTGCGGATCGCGTCGCAGATGAAGGCTTCGTTGATCATGGTGTGTGTCCCGGTGAATGTGTGAATGAGGTGACGCTCAGGCGGCTGCGATGGGCAGGCCGACCAGCTTCTCGAGTTCGGCGTGTGTGAGGCCATCGACGAGGTCGATGAGCTTCAGGCCTTGCGGCGTGCATTCCAGCGTGGCGACGTCGGAGTAGACGCGCTTCACGCAGCCGATGCCGGTGAGCGGGTAAGTGCACTTCTCGACCAGCTTGCTCTCGCCCTTCTTGGTGAGCAGGTCCATCATGACCCAGGTCTGCTTGGCGCCGATGGCCAGGTCCATCGCGCCGCCGACGGCGGGGATGGCGTCCTTCTCGCCGGTGTGCCAGTTGGCCAGGTCGCCGGTGGCCGACACCTGGAAAGCACCCAGCACGCAGATGTCCAGGTGGCCGCCGCGCATCATCGCGAAGCTGTCGGCATGGTGGAAGTAGGCGCCGCCGGGCAGCAGCGTGACCGGCTGCTTGCCGGCGTTGATGAGGTCGTAGTCTTCCTCGCCTGCGGCCGGCGCCGGGCCCATGCCCAGGATGCCGTTCTCGCTGTGCAGGATGACCTCGCGGCCGGCCGGCAGGTGGTTGGCCACCAGCGTGGGCTGGCCGATGCCCAGGTTGACGACGGCGCCGTCGAAGATGTCCTGCGCGACGCGCTTGGCCAGTTCGTCCTTGGTGCGGCGGGTGTATGCCATGAGAAATATGCTCCTACGCGCTTTCGCGCTACGGTTTTTGCTTTGGGGCGGCCCGGCAGCTCAAGCTGCCTTCTTGAAGCCGCCCGCTTGCGTGGCGACGCGATCGATCTTGACGACGTGGTGCACGAAGATGCCGGGGGTGACGATGGACTCCGGGTCCAGCGTGCCCAGCTCGGCGATCTCGTGCACGGTGGCGATGGTCTTCTTCGAGGCCATGGCCATCACCGGGCCGAAGTTGCGGGCGGCCTTGCGGTAGATGAGGTTGCCCCAGCGGTCGCCGGCCTCGGCCTTGATGAGGGCCACGTCGCCGTGGATGGGGAATTCCAGCACGTACTTCTTGCCGTTGATCTCGCGAACCTCGCGGTCGCCCGAGAGCTGCGTGCCGAAGCCGGTGGGGCAGAAGAAGGCGCCCACGCCGGCGCCGGCCGCGCGGATGCGCTCGGCCAGGTTGCCCTGCGGGACCAGTTCCAGCTCCAGCTTGCCGCTGCGGTAGAGCTCGTCGAAGACGAAGCTGTCGGCCTGGCGCGGGAAGCTGCAGATGATCTTGCGAACGCGGCCGGCCTTGAGCAGCGCGGCCAGGCCGGTGTCGCCATTGCCCGCGTTGTTGTTCACCACGGTGAGGTCCTTGGCGCCGTGGGCGATCAGGCCGTCGATGAGTTCGTTGGGAATGCCGGCGGTGCCGAAGCCGCCGATGAGGACGGTGGCACCGTCGCGGACGCCGGCCATGGCATCGGCGACCGAGGCTGCGATCTTGTCGATCATTGAATCTGTCTCCTGGGTGGGGAAAACGCGGAACCGAGGGATCTGTCCGCCCAAAATCCGCTTGTGGATTTTGTTCGAATACCGAACATTTGTTCGTATAATGAATTTTAGAGAGGATCGCCCGCCATGACAAGCCTAGCGACACACACCGATACACCCCGCCCCGGCGACGCCTACGTGCAGTCCTTCGCGCGCGGGCTGGAAGTCATCCGTTCCTTCAGCGCCCGCACGCCGCACCAGACGCTGTCGGAAGTGGCCGCCGCCACCGGCCTCACCCGCGCGGGCGCACGCCGCATCCTGCTCACGCTGCAGACGCTGGGCTATGTGGGCAGCGACGGCAAGCTCTTCTCGCTCACGCCGCGCATCCTCGACCTGGGCTTTGCCTACCTGTCGTCCATGCCCATCTGGAACCGCGCCGAGCCGGTGATGGAGGCGCTGGTACGGGAGGTGCAGGAGTCGTGTTCGGCGGCCGTGCTGGACGCCACCGACATCGTCTACGTGCTGCGCGTGCCCACGCAGAAGATCATGCGCATCAACCTCGGTGTGGGCTCGCGCCTGCCCGCGTGGTGCACGTCGATGGGCCGGCTGCTTCTGGGCGAGCTGCCCGACGACGAGGTGAAGGCGCGCATCGCCGCCTCGGGCGTCGAGGCCTTCACCAAGCACACGCTGACGGACCCGGAGGTCATCCTGGCACGGGTGCAGCAGGCGCGCCGGCAGGGATGGTGCGTGGTGAACCAGGAACTGGAAGAGGGCCTGATCTCCATCGCCGCGCCCATCACCGACCGCGCGGGCCGCATGGTGGCCGCGCTCAACATCAGCGGGCAGGCGAACCGCACCAGCGCCAAGGTGATGCAGGAAAGCATGCTGCCGCCGCTGCTGGCGGCGGCGCGGCAGATCTCGAGCCTGCTCTAGCCCCGGGCTTCAGGCGCTTGCAACCGCGCCAGCGCCGCGCCCAGCAGCAGGCGCGAATACAGCTTGTGGAAGCCCAGCAGTGCATGGAAGCCGAAGCCCATGCGCGACTTGCCGGTGGCGCGGTCCACGCTCGGGACGACGGCGGAGCCGAAGTACAGACGCGTGCCGTTCGCGCCCTCAGGCACCGTCATCAGCCAGGAGCGCGTGCGGCCGCCCACGTCGCGCATCAGCAGCTGGTTGGGCGTGCGGTGCTCGACCCGCCAGGCCGAGAACTCACGCGTCTGGCCCGCGGCAAGTTCGCGAACCTGCGCATCGGTCGACGGCCTGGACAGCGCGAGGCCGATCAGGCGGCGTTCCAGCCGCATGAGGCCGCCGCGGTAGAAGGCCTCGATGAAGCTGCCATGCGGCACCGGCCGCGCGACCTCGGCGGTGTAGCAGTCGGCAAAGGCGCCGCCGGCGGCATAGCCCGCCAGCAGGGCATCGGGCGGCAACGGGCAGGGGCGGATCGACGACATGGCCACGCCCCTTCCTCAGCGGCGGCGCAGGCCGATCTCGAATGCCACGCCCAGGGCGGCGCCAATCGCCAACCAAAGACCCAGTTGCCCATGCAGGGCGCCGATCACGGTGCCGGCGGACACGCCCAGCGCAAGACACAGCCCTTCATCCATCTGCTCGTCCTCCCTTTGATGACGATTTGTAACGGGCGAACGAGTCGAGCGCAAGAAAGTTGAACAGGTGCGTGGTGCGGGTGACCTCGATGCCGATGGTGTCGCTGCTACCGCGCGAAGAGGCTGGTGCACCACTGCTGCTCGCAGGGCACGCCATCGCCGTTGCCGTCCATCTTCACGCCGGGGCAGTTCTTCAGGAAGTACTTGGCTTCCGCGCAGGAACTCATCTGGGAACAGTGCGTGCGTCCATCGCACCTGAACAAAACCGGAACCTCGACGGGCGCCGCTTGCACGGCAATGCTTTCGGAGCCAGCGTCCGACGCAGCCAGCCGCGTGAATAGCCCGCCGAACTTGCCGTACGCAGCCGCACCGATCACCAGCACGAGAACGAAGCCGACAAGCACGGCCACCGGGCTCCTGCCTTCGCGCTCGCGCGGATGCGAACGGCGCGGCGCGGAATAGGCCTGGCCCGCAGGCGCCACGCGAACGGCGCGCTTCTTTCCTTCGCGATTGAGCTCCACCTCGAAGCTGAAGGCCTGCCCGACGCGGGGCACGCCGCTGCCGCGCGGCAATGCCGACACATGGACGAAGACGTCCTGCCCTCCCTGCGTGGAAGCAAGGAAGCCGAAGCCCTTGGCCTCGTTCCAGCTCTTGATCGTTCCTTCGAAGCGCATGCTGGCGGCTATTGTCTGGGACGGTACAGCGCCGCATGCTCGGGCTTGTACTCAGCCAGCGGTCCCATGCGGACCTCGGCGGCCAACAGGTCGCCCGCTTGCTTGAGATACGCGAACACCTCGAAGGTCCCGCCCCGCTCCGCCTCGACGGTGATCCGCAAGCGGCGGTAGCCGTCGGGCGCGTGGATGCGCTCCAGCGCGTCCATCGCGGCAAGGGCTTCCTCGCTCACCTCGAACACCTGGCCCGCCACGCGCTCGCCCTCACCCGGCCGGTCGACAAGCCAGGGCGAATGCCGCTCGCCGACCAGGTAGAGCGGATAGCGCTCCCGGGTGACGAAGCTGCCCGGCAGACGCCGTCCCCGGTTGGTCGCGAAGTTGGGGAAGCCTTCCTTCAGCGTGCCGAACACGAAGACGCGGTGCACGGTGGCCATCACCTGCGCCGGTCAAGCGCAAGGATCGACAACCCGGCCACAACGAAGGTCAGCCCCGCGCCCACGTTGGCCGCCAGCACCACGCGCGGCCGGCGCGCCAGCGCCTTCGACAACTGGGCCGCAAAGGCCCCGAGCACGGTGAAGATGATGGCCGTCAGCACCGCGAAGATGGCGCCGTACACCAGCATCTGCACCCACACCGGCCCGCGCGACGCGGCCACGAACTGCGGAAGGAAAGCCACCACGAACAGACCCGGCTTCGGGTTCAAGACGTTGGACAGCAGCCCCGTGAGGAACACGCGCTTCATCGGCTGCCGCGCCGCCGGCACGAAGGAGATGAGGCCGCGCGAGAAGATGGCCTTCCAGCCCAGCCACAGCAGGTAGGCGGCGCCCGCCGCCTTGACGATCCAGAAGGCCACCGGCGAGGTCTGCAGCACCAGGGCCAGCCCCAGCGTGGCCGCGACGGTGTGCACCATGATGCCCAGTCCCGCCCCCACGGAAGACAGCGCCGCGGCGGCGCGGCCCTGGCTCAGGCCGCGGCTGATGGCCAGGATGTTGTCCGGGCCGGGCGCGATCACCACGACCAGCACGGCGAGGAGGTAGGCCAGGAGGATGTCGGTGGGGAACATGTTCTTGTCCTGTTCGCTTGGAGTCGATCTACGCGGCGGCGCACTTCGCGACCGTATCCCAGGTGCGCGTGGTCACGTCGCTGCCGAAGGCGCTCTCGATGAGCTTCATGAACACCGGCCCCTTGTCCGACGGCAGGTAGGCGGAGAAGGCCTCGCGCCCCGACAGGCACAGCACGGCAGCCTCGTCCCTGGCCAGCGGTAGTTTCACGCGCGGCTCGCGCGCCTCGCGCAGGAAGCTCACCACGCGCTTGGCGTTCGCGGGCACGCCGTGCGCCGTGAAAGGATCGGTGGCCAGCAGCGCCTGCAGCTCGGCCGACGGGCGCACGATGGTGTAGAAGCTGCGGCCCAGCGCCTCCTGCATGCACTGTTCGGCCTTGCGCTCGATCGCCGCATCGGACGCCGCCCGCGCGTCGAACACCACGTTGCCGCTGGACAGCACCGTGCGCACGTTCTTGAAGCCAGCCGCCTCGAAGCATTGCTTGAGCTGCGGCATGCTCGCATTGGCCGGGCTCACGCCACGCAGGAAGGCGACGAAGCGCGGCATCTTTTTTCGCTAGACCGGACGCCGCGCGAACAGCGCCCACACGCCCGCCGCCGACAGCAGCGATCCGCCCGCGATGTTGAAGCCGCGCAGCGCGCGCGGCGACGCGAGGAAGCGCCGCGCCGAACTCGCGAAAGCCGCATACAGGCTGGCGTTGAGGGTCGCCATGACGACGAAGGTGATGGCCAGCAGCAGCATCTGCTGCGACACGTCGCCGCGGGGGTTGATGAACTGCGGCAGGAAGGCGACGAAGAACACGATGCCCTTCGGGTTGAGCGCCGTCACCAGCCAGGTGTTGGCGAACAGGCGCCAGCGCGAGCCCGGTGCGGCCGGCGCGGCCAGTTCGGCGGGCGAGATGCCGGCGCGCAGCAGCTTGATGCCCAGGTAGAGCAGGTACAGGCCGCCCACGAACTTCACCACCGTGAACCAGAAGGCGGAGGCCGCGAGCAGCGCACCCAGGCCCAGCAGCGAGAGCACCAGCGCGGTCGAATCGCCCAGCGCCACGGCGGCCACCAGCGGCACGTTGGCGCGGCGTCCGTGCGACATCGAATAGCTGATCACGGTAAGGATGGTGGGCCCTGGAATGATCAGCAGCAGGGCCGAGGCGGCGACGAAGGCCAGCCAGAGTTGCAGGGACACGCGCTTTCTCCTGGTGGGTTCAGCTGCGCGCCTGCACGTGGCGCGCGAAGTTCTCGAGGATGGCCTGCCAGCCCTGGCGCTGCTGCTCGACCGGAAATTCGTTTTCGGGGTCGAAGCTCACGCGCACCTTCGTCGCGCCGCCTTCCTCGATGAACTCCACTTGCGCCGCGCGCTCGCCGAAGGCGTACTCGATGCGCTGGTTCGGAACGATCTTCGTGTAGGTGCCCGCGAAGTCGAAGCCCATGCTGCCGTCCTTGGCCTCCATGCGCGAACTGAAGGCGCCGCCCTCGCGCAGGTCCACGCTGGCCGCGGTGGTGTGCCAGTCGGGCGATGCAGCGTTCCACTGCTTGATGTCCTCGGGCGTGGTGTAGGCGCGCCAGACGTCCTGGACGGGCGCGGCAACGGTGGTCTCGACGGTGATCATGGGATGGCCTTCTCGGTTGAAGAGGATCGATGCGGCCTCACCGGAAGCAACTGCTTGCAGGCATCCGGTACGCGTGCCGCAGGGGCCGATGGTAAAAGGTCCGGCGGCTCGCTGGGTCTGCACCTGCGCTGGTAGCGGTCAGTCAGTCACGCGAGAGCGCTTCTTTGCCAGCGGATGGATGGTCTCGCCGCGCGCGAGCATGGCCACGAGTTGCCCGATGCGGCGCGCCCGCGTGGCCGCCAGCCTGGGCTCGTGCACCCGGTAGAGGATGGCGAAGCGGTTCGCGCCGTCCAACTGCTCGAAGAAGGCCGCGGCCTTCGCATCCGCGTCCAGTGCCGCCTGCAGGTCGGGCGGCACGACCGCTTCGCTCTGCGCGGCATAGGCCGCGTCCCAGCGGCCGTCGGCCTGCGCGCCCTGCACCTGCGCCAGGCCGGCAGGCTGCATGCGGCCCTCCTCGATCAACCGCGAGGCGGTGCGGCAGTTGTTCTTCGACCACTTGCTGCGCGGCTGCCGCGGCGTGAAGCGAACCAGCCACCACTGCGCGTCGTAGCGCTGGATCTGGCCGTCGACCCAGCCATGGCAAAGCGCCGTCTCGATGGCTTGCGCGTGCGTCACGCCGGGCTCTTCGTTGCCCTTCTTCGCCAGCTTGAGCCACAGGCCCTTCTGCGCCGTGCCGTGGCGCGCCAGCCAGCGGTCCCACGCCTTCGCATCGGCAAAGGGCAGGATGGGCAGGCCGGCCTTGCTTTCGGCGGCCTCGGGCACTGGAGGACTTGATCGTCTGCTCGTCACGGCATGGTCAAGAAAGATTGACGCATTGTGGCGGCAGCATGAAGGCACAGGGTCATTCGCACCGGCAGCGGCGATGGCCCTGCGATGCGGCTAGAGTCGACGGCCCCCATGTCCTCCCTCCCCACCCCGACCGCCGCCGGCGCGCATGCCGGCACCACGCCCCCCACCATCGCACGCCAGTGGCTGCTGGGCGTGAGCCTGATCCTCATCGCCTTCAACCTGCGTCCGGTGTTCGGCAGCATCTCGGTGCTGCTGCCCGAGGTGATGCGCGACACCGGCATGGGCCCCGCTGGCGCCAGCCTGCTCACCACACTGCCGCTGCTGTGCCTGGGTGTGTTCGCGATTCCCGCGCCGGCGCTGTCGCGGCGCTTCGGGCCCGAGCGCGTGCTGCTGGGCGCGCTGCTGCTGATCTGCGTGGGCACGCTGCTGCGCGGCACGGGGCACCTGGGCGTGCTCTTCGCATCGACCGCGATGGCGGGCGCCGGCATCGCGGTGGGCAACGTGCTGCTGCCCGGCCTGGTCAAGCGCGACTTTCCGCAACGCGCGGCGATGATGACCGGCCTGTACACGCTGGCAGTGTGCGGCGGCGCATCGAGTTCCACCGCCTTCACCGTGCCGCTGGAGCGCAGCCTGTTCCACGGCCAGTGGGCCTTGACTCTCGCCGCATGGGCCTTGCCCGCCGCGCTGGTGCTGCTGCTGTGGGCGCCGCAGGCCCTGGCGGCCAGGCCGCTGCCGGCGCATGCGCAGCCGCGTGGCGGCAGCCTGTGGCACGACAAGCTGGCCTGGCAGGTGACCGGCTTCATGGGCCTGCAATCGGCCCTCGCCTACATCGTGCTGGGCTGGCTCGCGCCCATGCTGCGCGAGCGCGGGCTGGACGGCGCGCAGGCGGGCTACGTGGTGGCCGTCTCCATCCTCGTGCAGTTGCTGACCTGCCTGGTCACGCCGTCCATCGCTGCGCGCTGCCGCGACCAGCGCGCCTTCGCGGTCGGCCTGGCGGTGGTGATCTGCGTGGCGATGCTGGCCTTTATCTTCGCGCCACTCTCTGGCCGCTGGGCCTGGGCCGTGCTGCTGGGCCTGGGCCAGGGCGGCGCCTTCGCGCTGGCGTTGACGCTGATCGTGCTGCGATCGCCCGATGCGCACGTCACTGCGCAGCTCTCGGCCATGGCGCAGGGCGGCGGCTACATCCTGGCCTCGGGCGGACCGCTGCTGGCCGGCCTGCTGCGCGGCTGGACAGGCAGCTTCGAGTCTTCTTCCATCCTCCTTGTGCTGATCTCGCTGGGAATGGCCGCGTGCGGATGGGGGGCGGGCCGCCGGCTGCTGGTCAAGCCGCGCGTGCATGCCTAGACTGGGGCCATGACCATCACGCCCGAGACCCTTCTTGCGCATGGCGACGAAGGCACGCTGTGGCCCGCCGACGCGCGCGACGCCTCCAACTGGCCCGACCTGGAAGTGGCCTACCGCGACGCGCTGGAAGTGCGCGCGCTGCGCGAGAAGCGGGGCGAGAAACCGGTGGGCTTCAAGATCGGCTTCACCAACCGCACGATCTGGGAACGTTACGGCGTCTTCGCGCCTATCTGGGGCACGGTGTGGGACAGCACCCTCACCCGCGGCGGCGCCGAAGGCGAGCTGAGCCTGGCCAGGCTGTCGCAGCCGCGGCTGGAACCCGAGGTGGTGTTCGGCATCCGCGCCACGCCCTCGCGCTCGCCCACGCTCGAGGGGCTGTTCGAGTGCATCGACTGGCTCGCGCCCGGCTTCGAGGTCGTGCAGTCGCACTGCGAAGCCTGGAAGTTCAGCGCGCCCGAGACGGTGGCCGACAGCGGCCTGCACGGCCGCCTGCTGGTGGGCCGGCAGACACCGGTGCGCGACCTGGCCGACAGCGGCGAGGCGCTCGACAAGCTGCTGGCCGCCTGCCGCGTGCGCCTCATGCAGGGCGATCAGCGCAAGGACGAGGGCCAGGGCGCCAACGTGCTCGACGGTCCCCTGCATGCGCTGCTCTACTTCGTCGAGGAACTTCAGCAGAACCCCGGCGCGCCGGAACTCAAGCCCGGCGACCTGGTCACCACCGGCACCTGGACCGATGCCTGGCCGGTGGAGCCCGGCCAGCAATGGCGCGCGGATTTCGACGCGCCCATCCCATCGCTCGCAGTGCGTTTCGTCTGACGCGCTTGGGGCGACGCGGCCTACAAGTCCGCCGTACGCCCCCTCAAAACTACGGTTGACAGGCCGCGCGGCACGGTTTCACCATGCACGCGTGCCCACGAACAACAAGAGACAGACATGGGTTGGTTGCTCGGCTGGCTGATCTTCGGCCTGCTTGCCGCCTATGAATCCGGAGAGCTCGCCCTGAACGGTGGCGGCGAGTGGGGGCCTGTTCGTGCCCTGGGCTTTTTGCTGCTCAGCGCCATCGGCCTGGGGGTGATTGCCTGGCGCGCCGTGGCGCATGCCAGGCCCTCCGCGCTGCGCGCTGTGTGGCTGATCTCCCTGCTCGCCCTGGCTGTCAGCCTGTGGCGTCTCTATGGCGGTCCAGCCGGCAACTGGGTGACTGCCGCGCTCTTCGGCGCTGCCTACGCTGCGCTGTGCCTGCTGGCCGCGACTGTGAGCATGTTCATCGCCTGGCTCCGCCATCGTGCGCACGAGGCGCGCGTGGCCCACGCGCGCGCCGAGCGCGACCGGCAGCACCGCATGGATGGCGTGCGCGCGCAAGGCGCGGCCCTGACGACCGCCTCGGCCGGCATCGATGCCGATGGCCTGGACGCCGACGGCGACTTCGTGCTGCCCTCGCGGCCCAAGTGGGAAGAAAGCTAGCGCGCCTTCGCAGGCCGGCGGGCCGAGGCGGGCAAGCGACTGGCGGGCGCTACCATCGAAGGCTCCCCTATCTGCCGTCCGCGCATGTCCGTCACCGCTCTCCTGCTCCAGCTCATCGTCATCCTTGCCACCGCGCGCGCTTGTGGCTGGTTGCTACGTCATCTGGGCCAGCCGGCGGTGGTGGGCGAGATGGCCGCGGGCCTGCTGCTCGGGCCCATGGTCATGGGCGCGCTGTTTCCACAATGGCATGCACAACTCTTCTCCAGTGCCTCGGTGGCGGGGCTGCAGTCGCTGGCCACGGTGGGGCTGGTGCTCTTCATGTTCGTCGTGGGTCTAGAACTGCGTCCGCACCGCGGCGTGGCCGCGCAGATCCGCTCGGCCGGCGCGGTCGGCCTGCTGAGCGTGGCCGTGCCCGTGTTGCTGGGCCTGGCGATTTCGCCACTGCTGCATCCGGGCCTGGCGCCTGCCGGCGTGGGCTTCTCGCCCTTCGCTGGCTTCATGGCGGCGGCGCTGTCCATCACCGCTTTCCCGGTGATGGCGCGCATCCTGAAGGACCGCGGCCTCACGCAGACCGCCTACGGCCAACTGGCCATGGGCGCGGCGGCGGTGGTGGACGTGGTCGCCTGGATCCTGCTCGCCTTCGTGGTGGCCTGGGTGGGCGCCGGCGAGGGCACGATGGGCCTCGCGAAGACGGCGGGCGGCGTCGTGGGCATGCTCGCCCTGCTGTATTTCGTGATCAAGCCCTTCTTCGGCTGGCTGCTGCGGCGCCATGCGCCCGATGGCGAGCCATCGGCCACCGTGATGGCCGCACTCATGCTGGGCCTGCTGGCCTGCGCACTGCTCACCGAGTGGGTGGGCCTGCATGCGGTCTTCGGCGCCTTCCTCTTCGGCGCCTGCCTGCCGCGCGACGACCGCCTGCTCGACTCGCTGGCGCCGCGCATCGAGCCCCTGTCCATCGTGGTGCTGATGCCGCTCTTCTTCGCGCTGGCCGGCCTGAGCACCACGGCCGAGGCCTTCGCCCCGGGCAGCTTCGCGCTGGGCCTGCTCATCATCGCCGTGGCCACCGTGGGCAAGATCGTGGGCGGCGCCGCGGGCGCGCGGCTGTCGGGCTATGGCTGGCGCGACAGCCTGGCCACCGGCTCGCTGATGAATGCGCGCGGCCTCATGGAACTGATCGTGATGAAGATCGGCCTGGACGCCGGCCTGATCGGCGCGCAGCTCTTCACCATGCTGCTGCTGATGGCCCTGGTGACCACCGCCATGACCGGCCCGCTGCTCAGCCTGCTGGGCGGCCGCGGTGCATCATCCCCGCAACAGACGAAGGCCGGCGAGTGCCGCTCTTGAGCAGGCAGCCTGAAGGCTTCTTAAAATTCAGGGCATGGAGTTCCACGATCCCGACTACACCCCCGACGCATTCGAAGTTCGCGTAAGCGAACTGCTGGTCGCCACGCCCGAGGCCAGCGACGAACTCATCGACCACGCCGTCCCCGAAGTGCTGCGCATGATCCGCGAGCATCTCAAGATGGATGTGGTTTTCGTCTCGGAATTCACGGAAGGCCGCCGCGTCTTCCGCCGGGTGGACACATCACCCACCGCCCGAGTGATCGAAGTCGGCCAGTCCTCGCCGCTGGAAGAATCCTTCTGCCAGCGCGTGATCGACGGCCGCCTGCCGAACCTGGTGCGCGACCTGAAGCAGGAGCCCGCCTTCCCGGAGCTGCCGCCCACCGACTTTCCTATCGGCGCACACCTGAGCACGCCCGTCGTGCTCAACGACGGCCGCGTCTACGGCACGCTGTGCTGCTTCAGCTTCGCGCCCAACCCCGATCTCACGGCGCGCGACATGAAAAAGCTGGAACTTTCCGCCCAGCTCGCCGCGCGCAAGATCAACGACAAGCTCAACCAGGCGACCGACAAGGCCATGGCCAACTGGTCGCTGGAGCCGCAGGCCACGCCCCTCAGGAAACGCTGAAGAAGAGGACAAGAAGTTGAAAGGCCGCGCGATGCGGCCTTTTTTCTGACCGGCTACTTGCCGGTGACGGCGGGCAGCGGGTAGCTCAGCGAGGGATACCAGTCCCGCCCGCGGCCCTGCGGCGTCAGGTCCAGCATGGTCCACAACGGCATCGGGTCCGGCGCGCCACGCGGGTCCTGGCCGGGGTCGGCGGTGCCGGGGCCCATCTCGCTGCCCCAGAAGTGGCGGATGACGCTGCCCTCGCGCTTGAAGACGTTGAACATGGCCTGGTCCTCGCCCGCGGCCGGGTCCTCGAAGGCGTAGTCCTGGTTGTAGCTGTTGCCGCCGCTGGACAGCAGGCGCAGGTTGCGCCAGCCACGCTCGATGGCAAAAGACATCATGCGGCTGATGGGCGCGCGGGCCACCACCACGAAGGCGGTGCGCTGCAGGATGTCCTGCATCTCGCCGTCCAGCGCGCTCAGCATCGAGGTGCACATGGGGCAGGGCCGCTCGCGCTGCGGGCCGAACATCCAGTTGTAGATGATCAGCGAGTCGTGGTCACCGAAGAGCTCGGACATCATCACCGCGCCCTGCGGCCCCTGGAACACGTAGTCCTGCGGCACCTCGCCGCCCGGCGGCAGCGAGCGCCGCTGCGCGGCCACGCGCTCGATATGGCGGCGCAGATCGATCTCCTCGGCCAGCAGGGCCAGGCGTGCATCGCGGTAGGCCGGCGTTTCGCCGGGGAAGCGGCATTCGGAGCGTCGGGCCAGCTCCATGGGCGAAGGCAGTTCGGGCTCCTTGATTGCGGCGGGGGCGGCGGCCATGCGACTCTCCTGGGATGGGATGCGGGGGGGTTGCCGGGATGTTCGCGCCGACGCGGTCCTGCGTCTGCGGGAGAGCGCCTACAGAGCGCGTGAGCGCCCGCGCACGCGGACGGCTTCCTGCGCCTCATGCCGCCGGAGCAAAGGGTACGGGGCCCACTGCCGAGGCACCTCCCGCGCTGCGCTGGGCCAGCCAGAACACCGGCAATGCCAGCGCCGCGGCAGCCGCCAGCACCACGAACGCAAGACCGAAGTGCTGCTCCGCGCCGACCACGGCATTCGCCAGGCCGCTGCTAACCGCAGCGCCGATGCCCTGCAGCGTCATCACCAGGCCCAATGCAGTGTTGAAGCGCCCGGTCCCGCGCGTGTAGCGCTGCACCAGCAGCGGTGTCGCCACGCCGAGGATGCCGGCGGCGAAGCCGTCCAGGATCTGCACCGGGATGTTGTTCCACTCGCTGGTGAAGGCATAGGCCAGTGCGCCGCGCAGCGGCAGCACGAGGATGGCGGCGTAGACGAAGTGCGCCACGTCCAAGCGCCTGCTGCCCGCGACCCAGACGGCCACCGGGATCATCGTGAGTTGCGCCACGACGATGGCAACGCCCGTCCACAGCAGCGGCGCCGAATCGGCCACGGTGGCAGCGAGGCGCTGGTTCAGCAGCGGCAGCATCGCCGCGTTTCCCAGGTGGAAGAAGGCGCAGGCGAGCGCAAAGAGCAGCAGCGGCCGATTGCCGAAGAGCGCGCGGATGGGTGCGTGGCCTTGCGCATCGGCATCGGCGGGGGCGGCGTCCTGCGGCTCGTCGCCACGCGCAGCGTCGTGGTCGATGTCCGATGCCCGTATCTTCCACACCGAGAGCAGTGCGCCTGCCGTCATGGCGCCCATCACCGCGAGCATCCACGGCGCGCCGAACAGGTGGGCGATGCAGCCCGCGCCGATGGCCGAGATCATGTTGCCCGCGTGGCTGAATGCCTCGTTGCGGCCCGTCTGGTGCTTGAAGCCCTGCTCGCGCGCCAGGCCGAGCGTGAGCGCGGCCATCGCCGCTGCCAGCAGCGCACCGGCAACACCCGTGACCACCTGCGATGCCACGAGCAATGGCCCCGACAGGGTCGTGAAGGCCATGGCGCTGGCCGCCGATATGGCGAGAGCGGCGACCGCCGTCATCGCGCGCTTGGCCTTCGAGCGGTCGACCCAGGCGCCGGCCAGCGGCGTCACTGCCACCGCCGCCAGGCCGCCTGCGGTCATGGTGTAGCCGATCAGCTCCTGCTGGACCCGGCTTTCCTGCAGGTAGGTGGCAAGGAAGGGGCCCAGGCCGTCGCGCACGTCGGCCATGAAGAAGGCCAGCCAGGTCAGCGCCAGCAGGGAGTTGGATCGGCGGTCCATGGCAGCGCCCGATTCCTCAGTCGATGGGCTGGCCGTTGACGCGGCGCGCTTCGATCACGCGGCCGGTGCCGGTCACGAGCGGACGGGCGTCGCCCTGTGCGACGAGCTTGTCGCCCACCTCCAGGCCCAGCTTCTCGAAGCCGCCGGGCCGGGTGTGGACGAAGTCGCCGCTGTCGAGCACGACGCCGTTGGGCGCCCCGTGCCTTGCGTAGTTGAAGCGGACCACGGTGCCGGCGACTTCATGCGCATCGCGGGAGGCCTTCGGCTCCTTGCCGTCGACCGATGCCAGGCGCTCGAAGGCGTAGAGGGAGTGGACTGCCTCGCCCTTGGGCGACGGACCCGCTTCGATGCCTTCGACCACCACCGCCTGGCCTTCCCGCAGCGCACCGAGCTGCTCGACGAGGTCCGGCGCGTGAGGATCGGTGACGAACTGCATGGGTACGCCGTCGGTCGAGATGAGGAAGCCTTCGATGGCGCCCTTGGGGCTGTAGATGAGGTGCTGGAACTGGCCCTCGACAGACCAGACGTCGACTTCGTGCTGCATGTTTTCTCTCGTCAGTGTGGGGTGCTTGGTGATGGGTGGAACAGATCAGGACGCAGGCGGCGCAGGCAAGGGCCCACCCATGCCCGGCGCCGCGGGGCGGGGCCCACGCGGCATGCCAGGGCCGCCGGGCCCGCGCGGCACGGGGGGCGGCGGCTCGGCGCCCGGACCGGCAAACAGCTCGCGCATGGCGTCTGCGGAAGCGCCGAGCGCGGTCGCTTCCAGCGCGCTGCCCTGCTCGGTGCGGCTGCCCCAACCCTTGGCGTACAGGGTGCTTCCGGGCTGCAACGTCGGCGCGACAGAGACGCCCACGTGCGGCGGGAAGCGCACGATGGTGCCGCTGTCGAGCACGACGCCATTGGCGTCGCCCCTGTCCGTGTACAGCAGCCGAGCCACGCGGCCGCTCGCGCTCATGGCCATCAGGGCGCGGGGATCGCGCGGTGGCGGCGGCATGCTGCCGAGGGCCGGTGGCTGGTCCGCCACGCTGCGGCCGCTCGCCGTGGCGGTCAGGATCGCCGCGCGCAGCACCGGCACGTTGGGCGAACGCCAGCCGCTCACCCGCACCGCATCCCCGGGCTTGAGGGTCTGCAGGACATTCGCGGACAGGTGCGGCGGAAACGCCACCTGTGTGCCGTCGGCCATGAGGAAGCCGTCGACCTCGCCATTCGGATTGAGCAGCCACTGCTGCAGGCGGCCGGTGAGCACCGACGCTGCGCCAACGGCATCGACGGGAGGCGAAGGGGGCGCCAGCGGCGGTTCGGCGGGTGGCTGTTGCGCCAGCGCGCCGGCGCCGATCAGCACGAGGGCAGCGGCCAGGGCCGCGGGGCGGAGATTCGATCGCATGGTGAGCTCCAGTAGATGAAAGAGAGGGTGTGGCTCTTTCATCTCAAGGCCCGTGCCAAGGAGCGCGTCCTTTGAAAACAAGGACTTGCGGCACCCGGGCGGCGCGAGTCGTCCGCAATCCGGACGATCGCGCGTCCGCTTTCAGGACAGGCGGACCGGGCCCGGCAACTCAGCCGAGGCCGTACTGCTCGATCTTGCGGTAGAGCAGCTGGCGATGAATGCCCAGCCTGCGCGCCGCCTCGGTCCGGTTGCCCTGGGCTTGCGCAAGCGCATGGGTGATCAGCAGCCGCTCCAGCTTCTCGATCGCGTCGGGCAACTCGCGATCGAGCCAGTCGGCCGGAACCCCATCGCTCGATGTGCCGCCGCCGCCTGCCGCCGCGCCCAGCTCCGCCGCAAAGTCGGCCGCACCGAGCACCCGATGCCGCACCAGCGCATGGCAGCGCTCCATGAGGTTGCGCAGCTCGCGCACGTTGCCGGGCCACGCATGGCTCAGCAGCACCTGGGCCGAGGAAGCGGACAGCACCTTGGGCGCTTCGGGCGCAGCGGCGCGGCGCAGGAAATGCTCGGCCAGCGGAATGATGTCGGCCAGCCGTTCGCGCAAGGGCGGCACGCGGATCGAAAGCACGTTCAACCTGTAGAACAGGTCTTCCCGGAAGCTGCCCTCGCGAACCGCGGCCGCAAGGTCGCGGTGCGTGGCCGCGACCAGGCGCACGTCGACCTTCACCGTCCTGTGGCCGCCCAAGGGCGTGACCTCGCCCTCCTGCAGCGCGCGCAGGATCTTGGACTGCACGTTCGGCGCCATGTCGCCGATCTCGTCGAGCAGCAGCACGCCACCGTCGGCCGCGCGAAAGCAGCCGGGCCGGTCGGCCGTCGCACCGGTGAAGGCACCGCGCACGTGGCCGAACAACTCGCTCTCGAGCAGCTCCTTGGGAATCGCAGCGCAGTTGATGGCGATGAAGGGCGCATCCGCCCGGGCCGAGTGGCGATGCAGGGCGCGCGCGACCATCTCCTTGCCCGTGCCCGTCTCGCCCAGCACCAGCACGGGCGCCGAACTCGCGGCGACCAGGCCGATGCGCTTGTGCACTTCGCGCATGGCATCGCTCGGGCCGATCAGCTCGCCATCCTCGTGGGCGCCACTTGCCTGGCCCGCCAGCGCAGCGGCCTCGGCGTGCAGCGCGCGGGCGAGCACGTCGATCACGGCGTCGCGGCGCACGGGTTTGGTCAGGTGGTCGAAGGCGCCCAGGCGCATGGCCTCGATGGTGTTGCCCCCGCTTGCGAAGGCGGTGAGCACGATGACCGGCGGCAGGCGCGCAAGGCGTGCGCGCATCGCGGCCAGCGCCTGCAAGCCGTCCATGCCGGGCATGCGGTGGTCGAGGAACACGGCGTCGAAGCGCGTGCGCTGCATGGCGTCCAGCGCGCGCTCGCCATCGGCGGCCTCGACGGTGTCGTGCCCAAGGCTTTGCAGCGTCTCGGCCAGCGTCTCGCGAAACGCGGTGTCGTCGTCCACGATCAATAGCTTCGCCACGGAATCTCCAGTTCGAATCGTGCGCCCGGGTGCAGGGGAACGTAGCGCAGCTCTCCCCCATGGGCCAGCGCCACTTCGCGCGCCAGCGCCAGGCCGAGCCCCGTGCCGTCGGCCCGGCCGGTCGCAAACGGCTCGAACAGCTGGGGCACGAGCGCCTCCGGCACGCCGGGTCCGTTGTCGTCGACGCGGATGAGCAGGGCGCCGCCGCCGTCGCGCACAGCCTCGAGCACGACGCGCCCGCCGCGCGGCGCATGCAGCACGGCATTGGCCAGCAGGTTGTCGACGGCCCGCGCCAGGTGCACGGGGTCGAAGCCGGCCTGCACCGGCTCGGCGTGGCGGACGTCCATCGCCACGCCCTTGCCCGCGGCCGCGCCCGCCGCGCCGGCCACGCGCTCGGCCAGCCATGCCGCCAGGTCGACGGCCTGCGGTGCCAGGGTCACGGGCTGCACCAGGGCGAGGAGGCTTCGCACCAGGCCTTCGAGACGGTCGATCTGGCCGACGATCGCATGCAGCGCATCGCCCTGGCGCTCGGGCGGCGCGGCCAGCGCGTTCTCGGCCTTCAGGCGCATGGCCGCGATCGGATTGCGGATCTCATGGGCGATGCCGCTGGTCATGCGTCCCAGCGCGGCAAGGCGCTGGTCGCGCTGGCGCTGCTGCGCCGCTTCGCGCAGGCCCGCGCGCGCCTCCTCGAAGCGCAATCGGTATCGGTTGAAGCCGTCGACGATGCGATCGAGTTCGCGCACGCCGGTTCGATCGAGTTCCGGCACCTCGTCGCCCTGCGCCTGGGCGAGTCGATGCTCCAGCCGCTGCACATGGCGCAGGCCGCGCAGGAGAATCCAGCCCAGCCAGAGCCCGGACGCCAGCACCAGCGCCATCAGCACGCCCAGCCCCGTGCGCAGGCTGTTCTGCGCAGCCAGCGCCCCGGCATGCGTGCGCGTCATGGTCCAGGCAGCGAGGTCGTTGCCGGACGCCGCAAGGGGGCAGGCGGACACGATCAGCGCTTCGCGGCTGCCGCGCACCACGTCCGTCTGCATCTGCCGGGTCCGCGCAGCCTGCTGTGCCAGCTCGATGATCAGCGGTTGCTCGGCCGAGGGCACGTCGCGCTTGACGCCGCTGCCCTCGTAGGTGGGATAGGCATAGGCGAGCATGCCGTCGTTGCGCTGCCAGATGCCGCCCTCCACGTGCGGGGTCTCGATGAGCACCAGTTGCAGCAGCACCTGCAGCAGGTCGAGCTGGGGGCGATCCGGCCCTGCGACCGGCACCGACCTGGCGTACCGGGCGGCGATGGCGCGGCAGGACTGCTCCGCCACCGCACGGCCTTCGGCCACCTGCGCGCCGGCGCTGCTGCGGTAGAGCGTGACCATCACCACCGCCAGTGCGGTGCAGACGCTGATCAGCAGAATCCAGAAGTAGATGAGTTGGCCCCGGAGCGATCGCATGGCAATCGTCCGCTCAGCCGGGGAGCGACGCCGGGCGACGGCGCAAGGCGTCCACACGTTCGCACGTGCCGGGTGCTGATCTCAAGTCCGCTCCTGGGAATCATTCGGGCGTGCAGGTTAACGCCAAGCGAGGCCCATGGGCGTAGGAATGCGACCAGCGATCGCCCGAATCGTCTAGCCCGACGCGCGCTCCAGCACGAAGTCGAAATCCAGCGTGTAGAAGGCCTGCGCGGCCGTGCTGCCGTCCGGCGCCTGGCTGCCCGCCGGATGCGCGCGGAAGTCGCCGACCAGCGAGCTGCGCACGCCGTACACCGCGTCGCTGTCCAGGTAGGTGTCGCCGTCGCGGAAGACGTGGGTGATGAGCGTCTGGTAGTCCGGCGCCTCGATCATGAAATGCACGTGCGCCGGCCGCCATGGGTGGCGCTCGAGTGCCTTCAACATGCCGCCCACGGGGCCATCGGTGGGAATGGGATAGGGCACGGGCAGCTTGCTGCGGAAGTCCAGCCGCCCTTGCGCGTCGGTGCGGAACAGCGCGCGCCCCTGCGCCGATTCGAGGGCGCTGCGCTGCACGTCGTACAGCCCCTCCGAATCGGCCTGCCAGACGTTGACCGTGGCGTCGGCCACTGCCTCGCCCTTCGGGCCGTGCACCGTGGCGCGCACGAAGAGCGGCTCGCCCGCCGCGCCGCCCGAGATGTCGGCGCCCTGCGGCAGCTGCGGCGCGCCCTCGACGTAGAAGGGGCCGAACACCGTGGCCTCGGTGGCCTGCGTGCTCACCGGATGGTTCTGCGCCACCACCAGGGTCGACAGGCCCAGCGTGTCCGACAGCAGGATGAACTCCTGGCGCTTGTCGTCGCACTTCTGCCCCGTGGCGGTGAGGAAGCGGATGCCCGCTTCCCATTCGGCCTCGCTCAGTTTCACTTCGCGGGCGAAGTCGTGCAGGTGGCGCACCAGGGCGCTCATCACCTCTTTCAGGCGTTCGCTTTCGCAGCCGGCCATGCCGCGCAGCACGGCTTCGGTGATGGTGTGTTCATTGATGTTTCGCATGGGAGGGGTGCAGTGTGAGGTCGGGATGCTGCGCAGCCGGCAGCGGGCGCCGCGCCATGGCGGCATCGGGCCGCAGCACCAGCCGGCGCTGCGTGGGAAAGAGCGACCAGCCCCAGCGCTGCTGCGCGTAGCCCCACAGCCCCTGGCGGAAGAAGAGCGTGACCACGATGGCCAGCAGCCCCAGCCCCAGCAGGTACCAGGTGCCGTAGTCGCTGAAGAACTTGTTGAGCGCCCAGAAGACCAGCGCGCCAACGATGGGCCCCTCGATGCGGCCAATGCCGCCGATCACCACCATGAAGATGGCGAAGGCGCTCCAGTTGACGCTGAAGGCCGCGTCGGGGCTGATGCGCAGATTGCCCACGAAATAGAGCGCACCGGCCAGTCCCGCGCCGAAGGCCGCCACCACGTACACGGCCAGCTTGGTCTGCCGCACCGCGATGCCCTGCGACTCGGCCGCGACCTCGTTGTCGCGGATGGCCAGCAGCGCCAGCCCGCGCTTGCCGCGCAGGAACAGGTAGACCAGCGCGATGGCCGCCACCACGCAGCCCAGCGCCATCCAGTATGTGACGCTCTCGCGCGTGGCCCGCTCGATGCCGCGCAGCGCGGTGAGCGTGGTGCCCGAGCCGCCGCCCACCGCCGACACGTTGGCGAAGGACAGGCGGAACACCTCGGCGATGACCCAGGTGCCGATGGCGAAGTAGCCGCCCGAGAGCCTGAAGGCCACGAAGGACACCGGCACCGCGATGAGCCCCGCGGCCAGCGCACCCAGCACCACCGCCACGAAGGGATTGATGCCGGCGAAGTTGCCCAGCATCAGCATCACGTAGCCGCCGAAGCCGAAGAAGGCCTGCTGCCCGATGCTGACCATGCCGCCGTAGCCGGCCAGCAGGTTCCACATCATCGCGAAAATGAAGTAGCAGCCGATCTCCACGAACTCGCGCATCCAGCTCGACTCGCCCCAGAAGGGCAGGCTGGCCGCCAGCAGCACCAGCAGCGCGCCCACCGCGCCGGCGGCGTGGCTCATGGGGGTGGCGCGCTGCACCGAATAGTCGGGAACCATCATGGGGTCGGCCTTCAACGGGTCTTGGGGAACAGCCCCTGCGGCCGCAGCACCAGCACGGCGAGGAACACGATGTGGCCGAACCAGATGCCCCAGCCCGGGTCCAGCCGGAAGCCGATCTGCTGGGTGATGCTCAGGATCATCGCGCCGGCCAGCGTGCCCCAGAAGGAGCCCATGCCGCCGATGATCACGGCCTCGAAGGCGAAGAGCAGCAGCAGCGGCCCGTCGGACGGTGCCACCGTGGTCCGCATGCCCTGCAGCGCACCGGCGATGGCGATCAGCACGAAGGCGATGGCGGTGGCCAGCGCGTAGAGCTTGCGGGCATCCAGGCCCATGAGGCCGGCGATCTCCGCATCGTCCGACACCGCGCGGAAGGCCCGGCCCAGCGAGGTCGCACCGAAGAGCCATTGCAGCGCGGCGGTGGCTGCCAGCGCCACGCCCAGGATCGCGAGCGGCAGCGCGCCCACCGACAGGCTCTCGCCCAACTGCAGCCCCTGGATGTTGAAGCCGCCGGTCTCGATGGAGCGCGGGTCGGCCGAGAAGAGCTGCAGCAGCAGGTTCTGGATCACCACCGCCAGGCCGAAGGTCACCACCAGCGAAGGCAGCGGGTCCTTGCCCAGCGTGCCGTTGAGCACGAAGCGCTGCAGCGCATAGCCGCCCGCGAAGGCCAGCGGCAGCACCACCAGCACGGCCAGCCAGGCCGAGCCGCCCACGCCCGCCTGCGCCGCGATCACCCCGAAGGCCGCGAGCACGATGAAGTCGCCCTGCGCGGTGTTGGTCAGCCGCATGACGCCGAACATCAGCGACTGCCCGAGGGCGAAGAGGGTGTACAGGCCGCCGAGCAGCACGCCTTGAAGAAGGGTCTCGAACATCGCCCGTTCACTCCATGCCGAAGTAGGCGCGCGAGATCTGCTCGCGCGACAGCGTGCTGCACTCGCCCTGCAGCGACACGCGCCCTTCCTGCAGGCAGTACAGGCGCCGCGACACGCGCTGCGCCAGCGACACGTCCTGCTCCACGATCACCACCGACATGCCCTCGGCGGTGATCTGCGGCATGGCCTCGTAGATCTCGCGGATCACGATGGGCGCCAGGCCCAGCGAGAGTTCGTCGCACAGCAGCGCCTCGGGGTTGCTCATGAGCGCGCGGCCCAGCGCCACCATCTGCTGCTGCCCGCCGGAAAGCGAGGTGCCGGGCTGGTGGCGCTTCTCCTGCAGGATCGGGAACATGCGGTAGAGGCGCGAGAGGTTCCACGGACCGGCGCGTCGCGCGAGGCTGCCGGCCAGCAGATTCTCTTCCACGCTGAGGCTGGGGAAAAGGCGCCGGCCCTCCGGCACCATCGCCAGGCCCTTGCGCACGATCTCGCCGGGCGCAAGGCCGCCGATGGGCTCGCCCTTCCAGCGCACCGCTTCGCGCGGCACGCGCACCAGGCCGGTGAGGCTCTTGAGCAGCGTGGACTTGCCCGCGCCGTTCGCGCCGATCACCGCGACCAGCTCGCCCTTGGCGAGCTCGAAGTCCATGCCGAAGAGGGCCTGCGCATCGCCATAGAAGGCTTCGAGGCCGCGCACCTGGAGCAGCACATCGTTCATGCTTCCATCCCCATGTAGACGCGGCGAACCTCGGGGTCGTTCATCACCGCCTGCGGCGCACCCTCCGCCAGCCGCGTGCCGAAATTGATGACGAAGAGCCGGTCCGCCAGCGCCAGCAGCGCATGCACCACGTGCTCGATCCAGATCATGGTCACGCCGCGCGCCTTGATGGCCTTGAGTTCCTCCACCAGTTCGCGCGCCTCGTGCTCGGTGAGGCCGCCGGCGATCTCGTCGAGCAGCAGAAGGCGCGGCCGCGTGGCCAGCGCGCGCGCCAGCTCCAGGCGCTTGCGGTCCAGCAGGCGCAGGCTGCCGGCGGGCTTGTTGGCCTGCGCGAGAAGGCCGGTCTGCACCAGCACCTCGTAGGCCGTGTCCCAGGCCTCATGCTCGGGCTGCTTGCCGCCGAAGCAGGCGGCGGTGACCAGGTTCTCAAACACGCTCATCGCGCCGAAGGGCTGCGGCACCTGGTAGCTGCGGCCGATGCCCGCGCGGCAGCGCTGGTGCGGCGCCAGCCTGGACACCTCCTGCCCGTCGTACTCGATGCGCCCCGCGTCCAGCGACACGTCGCCCGAGATCAGGTTGAACAGCGAGGTCTTGCCCGCGCCGTTGGGGCCGAGGATGCCCAGGGTCTCGCCCTCGGTCACCGACAGGTCGATGCCGTCGGTGACCTTGAGCGCCCCGTAGGACTTGCACACGCCCGAGAGCCGCAGCAGCGCCGCCATGTCTCAGGCCGCCGCGATGAGGCGGATCTTGCCGCCGACGGGAATGCTGGGCGCCGCCTCGTTGTTGACGATGGTCAGCTCGTACTTGTACTTCTGGCCCTTGCCCCATTGGCCCAGCACCAGCGGCGTCTTGCTCACGTTCTTGAAAGGGCCCTGCCCGCCCCACTTCACCGGGCCCACCACGGTGTTGATGGAAGTGGCCACCACCGCATCGCGCACGTCGGCCGGCTTGGTGGACTTGGCGCGCGACAGCGCATCGGCCGCCACTTCGAAGAGCGCATGTGCGAAGCCGATGGGCTGCGTCCACTGCTTCTTCGTGCCGCTCTCGTAGGACTCGGCCAGTGCCTTGGCGCTTTGCTTCGTCAGGCTGGAGGTGAAGGGGTGCGAGGGGCTCCACCACACCTCCGTGGTCAGGCCATCGCCCAGGTCGCCCAGCGCCTCGATCGCGCCGGGGAAGAGCAGCGCCTTGCCCAGCGTGATGACCTTGGGCCTGAAGCCCTGCTGCCGCGCCTGCGTGAGGAAGGTCTTGGCGTCGGGCGGAATCACCACGCCGGTGACGATCTCCACGCCGTCGCGCTTGAAGGCCGCGATCTGCGCGCTGAAGTCCTGCGTGCCGTTCTGGAAGCGGCCCGGGTCGGTGAGCGTGAAGCCCATCGAGGACAGCGGCTTGGGAAAGCCCAGCTCCTTGTCGCCCCAGGCATTGCCGTCGCCGTCGTTGGGGAACAGGCCGCCCACCTTCTTGTTGGTCTGCACCTGCTTCCAGCCGTTGGTGAAGTTGGCGATGACGTCCTCCAGGCCCCAGAACATGTGGTACGTCCAGTTGAAGCCCTTGGCCGGGTCGCCCTTGCGGCCGAAGAACCAGGGCTGCCAGGGCACCACGCTGGAGACGCAGGGCACCTCGTTGAGCTCGCAGGCATCGCTCACCGGGTTGGCCGTCTCGGGCGTTCCTGCCGTCAGCACCAGCGCCACCTTGTCCTTGAGGATCAGGTCGTTGGCCACCTCGCCGGCGCGGTTGGGGTTGGACTGGCTGTCCTTGAGCACGATCTGCACTTCGTACTTGCGCCCGCCCACGGTGATGCCGTCCTTGAAGGCGGACTTCATCTGCTCGATGACCCACTTGTCCGCCTCGCCGAAGGGCGCCAGCGGCCCGGTCTGCGGCGACACGTAGCCGATCTTGAGCACGTCGGCCGCGAAGGCGCGCGGGGCCATGCCGAGGGCGGCCAGTGCGGCGGCGGCCTGGGTGAACTGTCTGCGATCGATCTGCGTCATCGTTGTCTCCTCGTTGTGGTTGGAAAGTGCCTGGCGATCAGTCCGGTCTCACGCCTTCGAAGGCGTTCTGCAGCAGCGCGCGGATGGCTGCGCGCTCCAGTGGCCGGGGATTGGGGTACGGCGTCTGCAGCGCGATGTCGCAGGCGCGGTCGAGGTCCGCGGCCTGCATGCCGATGTCCTTGAGAGCCACGGGTGCGCCGTTGTCACGGGCGAGGTTGAACACGGCTTGCGCAGCCGTCGTGCCCTCCGGCGCCCTCAGCGCACGCTCGATCCGGCGCATGGCCTGCGGCGCGCTGGTTGCGTTGTAGGCCAGCGCATGCGGCAGCACCACCGTGTGCACCTCGGCGTGCGGCAGGTTGAAGCTGCCGCCCAGCGTGTGGCACAGCTTGTGGTGCAGCGCCATGCCCACGTTGCCCAGCACGCTGCCGCACAGCCAGGCACCGTAGAGCGCATCGCTGCGCGCCTCGATGTCCTGCGCATCGCGGCGGATGCCCGGCAGCGCGCGGCCCAGCGCGGCGATGCCCTCCTCGGCCATCAGGCTCATGATGGGATTGGCATCGACGGCATAGAGGCCCTCGGCTGCATGCGCGATGGCGTTGATGCCGCTGGTGACGCTCAGCCCCACCGGCAGGCTGCGCGACAGCTCGGGGTCGTAGATCACGCTGCGCGGCAGCACGCGCGCATCCTTGCCGGTCTTCTTCAGGCCCGCTTCGGTGATGCCGTAGATGGGCGTCATCTCGCTGCCGGCGTAGGTGGTGGGCACGGCGATGATGGGCAGGCCGGAGTCGAGCGCGATCGCCTTGCCCAGGCCCGTGGTGGAGCCGCCGCCGATGGCCACCGCGCAGTCGGCCTTCGAACCGTTCGCCACCTCGCGCGCCTCGCGAGCGGTCTCCATGGGCACGTGCATCACCGCGCGGTCGAAGATGCCGGCCGCGCGCTCGCCCAGCAGGGAGGCCACGCGCTCGGCCTGGCCGCGCTGCTCGGGCGTGCACAGCACCAGCGCGCGCTGCGCGCCCAGCGCCTCGATCTCCCTGGCGAGGTGGCGCAGGGCGCCCGCGCCGAAGACCACGCGCTGGGCCAGGATCCGTGCGGTGAAGTCGTGCATGGCGGCCTTCACTCCATGTCCAGGTTGCGCTCTTTCACCAGGCGACCCCACTTGTCGCGCTCGCTCGCGATCACGGCAGCGAACTGCTCGGGCGTGCCGGCGATGCCGGTGAGCCCCTGGCCTTGCAGCCGCGCGGCGAAGGCCGGCTCGGACACGATGCGGCGGATCTCCGCTTGCAGCCGGTCCACCACCGGGCGCGGCGTTGCGGCCGGCGCCAGCAGGCCCACCCAGGAGTTGACGACGAAGTCCTTGTAGCCGCTCTCGGCCACGGTGGGCGTGGCGGCATAGGCGCTCACGCGCTGCGCGCCGGTCTGCGCCAGCGCACGCAGCTTGCCGGCCTGCACGTGCGGCTGCGCCAGCACCGCCGAGAGGAACATCATCTGCACCTGCCCGCCCAGCAGGTCCTGCTGCGCCGGCCCGCCGCCGCGGTAGGGAATGTGCGTGACGAAGGTGCCGGTGGTCGCCTTGAACAGCTCGGCCGTCAGGTGGTTGCTGGAGCCCGGTCCCACGCTGGCGTAGTTGTACTTGCCGGGGTTGGCCTTGAGCAGCGCGACGAAGCTCTTGAAGTCCTGCGCCTGCACCTGCGGGTTGACCACCAGCACCAGCGGGTTGCTGGCGATCTGCGTCACCGGCAGCAGGTCCTTGGCGATGTCGAAGCTCAGCTTGGGATAGACCAGCGGATAGGTGGCATAGCTGTCGAACACCATCAGCAGCGTGTGGCCGTCCGGCGCCGATCGCGCGACCTCGCCCGCGGCCACGGTGCCGCCGGCACCACCGCGGTTGTCCACGATCACCGGCTGGCCCAGTGCCGCCTGCAGCGGCGCCTGCAACTGGCGCGCGACGGTGTCGACGATGCCGCCGGGCGGGAAGGCCACGACCAGGCGCACCGGCTTGGTGGGCCAGGCCTGGGCCAGCGCGGGACCGGCACCGAAGGCAAAGGCGAGCGCGACGGCGGCGGCGCTGCGGAGGATGAGGCGCTTGTTCATGGGTTGGGGTTTTCGTTTCTGTGAAAGGAGATCAGCGTACGAAGTGCGGCGGAATCTGCGCGTCGACGTTCACCCACACGCTCTTGACCTGGGTGTACTCGCGCATCGCATCGAAGCCCATCTCGCGGCCGTAGCCGCTCTGCCCCACGCCGCCGAAGGGCGAGCCCGGGTTGACGCGCTTGTAGCTGTTGATCCAGACCATGCCGGCATGCAGGTCGCGGGCGACGCGGTGAGCGCGTTGCAGGTTGGAGGTCCACAGGCCGCTGCCCAGGCCGTAGTCGGTGCCGTTGGCCATCGCCAGCGCCTCCTCGTCGTTCCTGAAGGTGAGCACGGTGACGAAGGGGCCGAAGACTTCCTCCTGCGCGACGCGGTCCTGGAAGCTGCGGGCGCGCACCACCGTCGGCTCGACATAGCAGCCGCGCGCCAGTTCGCCCGAAGGCGCCTTGCCGCCCGCCAGCAGCTCGCCGCCCTCTTCCTGCGCCACCTCCACGTAGCTCAGCACACGCTCGCGGTGCTGCGCGCTGGTGAGCGGGCCCATCTCGGTGTCGTCGTCGAGCGGATTGCCCAGGCGGATGGAGCGCGCCAGCGGCAGGAACTTGTCCAGGAACTCGTCGGCGATGCGTTCGTGCAGCATGAGGCGCGATCCCGCGATGCAGGCCTGCCCCTGGTTGTGGAAGATGGCCCAGGCGCTGCCGTTCACGGCCGCCTGCAGGTTGGCATCCTCGAACACGATGTTGGGGCCCTTGCCACCCAGCTCCAGCTGCACCTTCTTCAGGTTGCCGCTGCTGGCCTGCACGATGCGCTTGCCCGTGGCGGTGCTGCCGGTGAAGGCGATCTTCGAGATGAGCGGATGCTCGGCAATGGCCTGGCCCGCCACTTGCCCCAGGCCCGGCACCATGTTCACCACGCCATCGGGCAGGCCGGCTTCCTGCATCAGCTCGGCAATGCGCAGCGAGGACAGCGGCGTGATCTCCGCCGGCTTCATGACGATGCAGTTGCCCGCGGCCAGGGCCGGCGCCATCTTCCAGCTGGTGAACATCAGCGGGAAGTTCCACGGCACGACCTGGCCGACGATGCCCACGGGCTCGCGCAGCGTGTAGTTGAGAAAGCCCGCTTCCACCGGAATGGTCTCGCCCTGGAACTTGTCGGCCATGCCGCCGAAGTAGCGGAAGCAGGCCGCCGTGCGCGGCACGTCGAGCCGGCGCGAGTCGCGGATGGGATGGCCGGTGTCCAGCGACTCCAGGCGCGCCAGTTCCTCGGCGTTGTCCTCGATCAGGTCGGCCAGCTTGAGCAGGATGCGCCCGCGGTCGGCCGCGGCCATGCGGCTCCAGGCGGGGAAGGCCTTGCCCGCCGCAGCCACCGCGCGGTCCACGTCTTCCTTGCCGGCCAGCGCCACCTCGGCGATGGTCGAGTTGTCGTGCGGATTGATGCTGGCCAGCGTCTCGCCGGAGGCGGCATCGACGAACCTGCCGCCGATGAACAACTGGTGCCGGATCGCTGTCTTCAGGCCCGCGGCCTGCTGGATGTCGTCGAGGTTCTGCATGAGAGTCACGTGGCCTTGCCGGCCAGCCAGGGATAACGGGAGGTGTCCTTGCCCGCGTAGTCCGGGTCGAGGTAGATGAAGCAGCGCTGGATGAGGAAGTCGCGCACCTCGAACACGTCGCACCAGCGGCCCGCGCCCCACTCGGGCACGCCGGCGCGCCAGGGGCCGTCGATGTGCTCGCCGGAACTGGTGCCTTCGCAGGCGAACAGGTCGGAGCCGCTGAAGATCCAGTTGAAGCTGGCGTAGTCGTGGCGGATGGACTTGCCGCGGCTGCCCACGTCGCCGAAGAGCTTGCCGATCTCGTCCTTGCCGTTGGCCAGGCCCCACTTGGGGAAGTAGACCTGCGCGTCGTTGGCGAACAGGTCCAGGATGGAGCCGCCGCCGGGCGTGACGCCGCCGTTGTCGTAGGCCTTGAGGTATTCGAGGGCGACCGACTTGCGCTGCTCGTCGGTCATGGTCTGGCGGGTGAGGGCCATGGTGTTGCTCCTTCTTCGTTCAATGGAGGGACTGCAGGTACTCGATGAGCGCGGCGCGCTTCTTCGGGTCGTCCTGGAAATAGGCCATCGTGCTGCCGGGCGCGACGGCCTGCGTGTCGGTGAGCCACTTGTCCAGCAGCGCACGGTCCCAGGTCTTGCTCTTCATCGCCTCGACGTACTGCTTCGAGTAATTGAAGCCCGGGCTGGCAGCGGCCGGCTTGCCCAGCAGGCCGTACAGGTTCGGACCGACGCCGTCGGGCTCGCCCTTGCCGAAGCTGTGGCACTGGGCACAGGCCGACTGCGCCAGCCGCTGCCCGACCGACTGCGCCTGGGCCGGGCCGGCCGGGATCGCCGCGAGTGCCAGCGCAGCCAGCGCGAGGGGGAGCGCGCCCGCCTTCATGCCGGGCTCCTGCCTTCGGCGTGCGCCGCGTTCGCCGCGCGGTAGGCGAAGGCGATGATCGGCCCGAGCGTCGCGCCGCCGGCCCAGTAGGCGCGACCCGAGGCAGAGGCGACGCAGTTGCCCACCCCATAGAGGCCGGGGACGGGCTGGTCGCGGCTATCGAGCACGCGGCCCTGGGTGTCGGTCTTGGGGCCGCCCTTGGTGTCCAGGGTGCCGGGCACCACCAGCGCGGCGTAGTAGGGGCCGCTGTCCGACAGGGGCCACATGGTGGGGTTGGTGCGCCCGGGCTCCTCCTTCACGTCGCCGTTGAAGAGCTGCTCCACGATGCGGTCACCACGCTGGAAGTCCAGGTCCTTGCCTGTCTTTGCGAACTGGTTGAAGCGCGCGATGGCGGCCTGCGTGTTGGCCACGAAATCGGGCGAGAGCCGTGCGCCGCCGATATGGCTCGCGTATTTCGCGAAGCGCTCGTCGATGCCGCGTGCCAGCTCGGCCAGGGTGGCGCCCTTGATGACATGGCGGTCGTCGGTGCCAGGCGGCACGATCAGCCGGCCGTACTCCGCGCTGGCCGAGTGCTGCTGCGAGCGCTGGTCCCAGATCGCGATGCGCACGAGGTTGGGGTATTCGGCCTTGGCGCCGTCCCATCCGAAGAAGGTCTGGGCCAGCTCGTTGTACTGCAGCTTCTCGTTGACGTTGCGCTGCCCGTACTTGTTGACGAAGAGCATCGAGTCGCCGGCCACCGAGAACATGCCCGACATGGAGCCGTCCCTGGCGACGGCCTTTTCCAGCGGAATGGGGCAGGTCCACGCGTAATTCATGTTGCGCAGCTGCACGTCCAAGGGGCTGGCCATCTTCACGAAGTCGCCCTCGTTGCTGGGCGCGGCGCAGCCGCCGAAGATGGGGCCGTTGAGGAAGTTGCGGCGCAGCTCCGCGTTGTGGGTGAAGCCGCCGGTGGCGAAGATCACGGCCTTGCGCGCACGCAGGCGCACCGTCGCGTCGAGTTCGTCCCTGGCCTCCACGCCGATCACGCGGCCGCTCTTGTCCTGCAGGATCTTCGTGACCCGCATGCCGGTGCGGATCGGAATGCCCTCCTGCCGCGCCTTGGTCGACATCGTGCGCACCGCCACCAGGCCGCCGTCGGCCATGCTGGGGATGGCATCGCGCGGCACCAGCACGCGGCCCTTGGGCGCCTTGTCCTCTGGCAGCTCGGCGAAGTAGTCGGGCACCTCGGCCACGTGGCGGTAGGGCAGCGCGCCCTTGCTGGCCAGCAGCTCGGCCGCGGGCGAGGCGCTGTCGTAGAAGGCGGAACACATGTCCCACTCCCACTGGCTGAATCCGTAGCGCGGATGGGCGGGGTCGTAGCCCTGCGGGTTCGACAGGCGCGCCACGTACTTCAGGAAGTCGGGCTTGGGGTCGGCGATGCCGGCCTTGCGCATGGCTTCGTTGTTCGGCACCCAGTACCAGAAGGCGGCCTTGGCGGTGGTGCCGCCGATGCTGCCGGCCTTCTCCAGGATCACGGCGCTGCTGCCCTGCCAGCGTGCGAACAGGGCCGAGGCGAGTCCGCCGCAGCCGCTGCCGCAGACCACGATGTCGTAGGTGGCGTCGAAGCCCTGCGCGGTGGCGGCATCGGCCTCCTGCGTGGGCAGGCCCAGCGTGGCGGCGGCCACGGCCACCGAGCCTGCGCCCGCCTGCTGCATGAATCGCCGGCGCGAAGCGGCCCCGGCATCGGACCGGATGCGGTCTGCCATGTGTCTGTCTCCTCGAAAAGTGGTTCGCGCCGCGCTGCGGCGCGCTTCAGCGGCTCAGAACGAAACCGGGATCTCCGGGCTTTCGCCCTTCTGGATCTCGTAGACCAGCGAGGGAGAACCGTTCTCCCACACCAGCAGCATCGAGCGCTTGGGGCTGTAGCCCTGGTGGCGGCAGTAGGCTGGCATGGCGGCCATGTCGCCGGCCTTCATGATCACGCGGGCCATGGGCTTGCCGGTGTTCTTGTCGCCGCAGTCCCAGTGGATCTCGTCGGTCATCTGGAAGAACCACTCCACCCGGTCGTTGCCGTGGATGATGGGCAGGATGTGCTCCTCGGTGGTGGGGCACATGAAGCTGTGCTTGACCACCGAGGTGAAGCTGGGGTTCCAGGTGACCTGCGAGCGGCTCAGGAAGCCGAACAGGTTGAAGGCATGCACCTCGTTCTCGAAGCCGGGCTCGGGGTGCAGTTCGGGCTGCGCCTGCGGCACGTCGGCGAAGGCGCGGTTGACGGGCGCGCCGCGCGCATCGCTGCGCAACTGCAGGTCGTCCTTCAGGCCCACGCAGCGCTTGGCCAGCTCGCGCGCCCGGGTGATCTTGGCGGTGTTGCTGCCGTTCTTGCGGCCGTAGGGCGTGCCGGTTTCCTGCGGCGCGGCGAAGGGGTCGAAGCCTTCGTTGGTCCAGTCGTCCAGCATGGCCTCGAAGGTGGCGCGGATCTGGTCGGTGGGGAAGTTTTCCAGCAGGTCGATGCCCGCCTCCTTCATCGTGCCGTTGTAGCTGCCGGCGTACAGGTCCACCGACTGGTAGTGGTTGACGGTGCCGAACACGTCGTCGAAGTTGACCCAGCCGTAGAAGAAGCCCCAGGCCACGTCGCGCATCAGCGCACGCAGGTACACGGCGACATCCATGGTGTGGCTCATGGGGCGGCCGTCGCGGGTCTTCCAGCTGATGTGGGTGAAGTACTCGTCGCGGCGGAAGCCGAAGCTGCCGAGCTGGAAGTCCTTGTAGCCCAGCGTGCGGTCGGGCTGGGTGGCGATGACCTTGGCGAGTTCGGTGGGGGCGTTCATGTGGGTCTCCTGGAGATTCGGTTCGATGCTTCGTTTGTTCACTGCAGCTGGCAGATCTCGGCCCACTTCTCCACCGAGAGATCGCCCTTGCAGGTCTGCAGGACGACCACGCCGGGGTCGCCCTTGACGCGGAACTGGTAGGCGCTGTTCTTGGGCAGCATGCCCTGGTGGCCGCGGCCCAGTTTCATCCAGCCCATGTTCTTGCCGCGCGGCTCGCCCTGCACGAGCACGGCGCCGTTCTTCTCGGTGTCGCTCACCTGCTGCGCGGCGTCGAGCTGCACCAGGTGCACCTCGACCTCTCCATCCATCACCAGCGCGAACTCGTCGTGGGCGCAGGTGAACCAGGGCGAGACGCCTTCGGCGCGCAGGGCCTCCAGCACGTAGATCTGGTTCTGCCCGAACACCACCTTCTCGTAAGGCCCGCTCTTGCTGGCGATGTCGAAGCAGTTGGAAAAGGCGTAGTGCCGGACGTTGTCGCTGATGGGCTCGACGCGGCCCATCTCGTAGTTCTTCAGCGAACCGAAGCGGGTCTGGTAGTTGCTGGCGGGTGCGCTCATGGCGTGTCTCCTCGGGTGCTTGCTGCGATGCGGCGGATGCCGCGATGGAGCGAACTGTAGGAAGACCCGCCAGTAAGCGGTAGAGGCCAGATCGAAAGCGGATTGTTCGGGAAAGCAGAATGATCCGCAGGGTTTACCCGGGACGGACCAGGCCGTGGTGGCCTCAGCCCTCGATCATCCGGGCCGGCAGGTCGCCCTTGGCGATCAGCGCCGCGTCCCAGGGCGGCTCATGGGTGAACTCGTTGCCGATGTGCTCGATGAACAGGCGCAGCTTGAAGTCCTTGCGCGAGGTATCCGGGTACACCGCGCACAGCGGGAAGGACGACAGCTGTTGCTCCGGCAGCACCACCTGCAGGTCGCCGCGCAGGATGGCCTCGCCCGCCACGATGGTGGGCAGGCAGACGATGCCGGCGTGCTCCAGCGCGTATTCGCGCAGCAGGTGCACGCTGTTGGTCAGCAGCGTGGCGTTGAGGTAGATGGTGACCTGCTGGCCGCGGTGGTGGAAGGTCCAGCGGTCGCGCGTGGGGTAGTCCGAGTACAGGCCCAGCGTGTGGCGGTGCAGGTCGCGCGGGTTCTCCGGCGCGCCGTGCGCCTTGAGGTAGGCCGGCGTCGCGCAGAACACGCGCCGCACGAAGAAGAGCTGGCGCGACACCAGTTCCTGCGAGGCCGCGGGGAAAATTTGCAGCGCGCAGTCCACGCCGGCCTTCACCGGGTCGACCACCGCGTCGCTCACGATCAGCTCCAGGCGGATGTCGGGGTAGGTGGTCTGGAAGCGCCGCAGCAGCGCGGCGAAATGCCCGAGCACCATGCCGGTGAGCGCATGCACCCGCAGCACGCCCGAGGGCTTGGCGCGCACGTCGCGCATCTGGTCCACGATCTCGTTGGCGTGGCCCACCAGCTCGGTGCAGTCGCGCAGGAAGGCCTGGCCGATGTCGGTGAGCCGCACCACCCGCGTGCTGCGGTGAAAGAGCGGCGCCCCCAGGAAGTCTTCCAGCTGCTTGATGCGCGTGGTGACCACCGAGTTGGACACGCGCAGCTGGCGCGCGGCGGCGGCGAAGCTCTGCGCCTGCGCCACCCGCACGAAAGTCTCGATGCTCTGCAGCCGGTCCATGGCGGGCGACTGTAGCGGGGCGGGCGGCGCGGGCAATGGGGAGAACGCGCTGGGCGCCCTCCCCGGGGCCTGCGGTCAGTAGGCCAGCACCGTCGGCGCGCCCACGCGCTGCGCTTCCACGTCGGCGCGGTGGAAGGGCATGGGCAGCCACTTCTTCTGCGAGAACAGGGGCAGCTGGTCGAAGGCGCGCGGCGAGGCCGGGTCGCTGCTCTGCCCGTAGGTGAGCAGCGCCTGCGCCACCGGGCCGCGCTCGTCGAAGCCCACCACCTGGATGTAGCTGCTGCCGTAGTTGATGCCGTAGCCCTTGGGGCCGATCACCGGCTGGCCCTGGCTCTCGACCTTGTTGAGCACGCCTTCGAACTCGTCGCCGCCGGGGATGGCCACCTTCTGGCCGCGCACCTCGCGGTACTGCGCATCGGCCAACGTCACGTCGGGCGCGAAGCCGGCCGCGCGCACCGCCGCTACCGCATCGCCCAGCGACTTGAAGACCGCCTCGCGCGTGGCGGTCGTGGCCATGTCCAGGCCGGCGGGCGTGGCAACCGGACGGGCCGGGTCGAAGGGCACGCGCCAGACCTTGGGCAGGTCCTTGGCCTTGCGCCAGAACTCACGGAACAGCAGCGCGCCCTTGGCCTCGGGCGTGCTGGTGCGGTTCCAGGCGGCGAGCACGCGGCAGCCGGTCTGCTGGTCCGCGCTGAGGCTTGCGCCCGCGCTGCGGCAGGCGGCCGCGAGATCCTCCATCACCAGGTCGCCAGCCAGGTTCTTGTCGCGGAAGATCACGTTGCGCAGCTGCTCGGCGCCCATCTTGTTGCCGGGCAGGCCATCGCGGCCGGCCAGGCGGTTCTCGATCTCCTGGATGCCGCTGCGCGTGCGCAGGCGCTGCGGCACGCCCACCGGGCCGACCAGGGGCGAGATGTTCGCCGGCGCCGCGATGTTCGGGTTGGACAGCCAGAAGCTGTCGTTGCTGTTCTGCACCCAGTCGGGCGTGACGATGACCGGCATGCGCGCGGGCGGGATCGCACCGGGCATGGCGGCGGCGCTGTCGCGCTTCCAGTCGCAGGCGGCGCGCGAGCCGTCCAGCACGGTGAGGCCGGCGGTACCGAACAGGCCGGCGGCAGGGGCCGAGGGCGCGCAGGACTTGAGCTGCTCGGCCGACACGTCTGGCACCACCGACAGGTCCGCGTACATCGCGTTGCCCTGGCGGTCGGCGCCGATGGTGTTGATCCACGGCATGCCCTGGTTTCCCATGGCATCGCGCAGCTCGGCCATGCTGCTGGCGCGTCCCATCTTCATCCACGCACGGGCCGAGCGGGTGTTGAGCGTGTTGACGTCACGGATCGCGTAGGCGGTGGTGGCGCTCCAGCCCAGGCCTGCGCGCGGCAACGAGATCACCGGGCCCCACTCGGAGGCGTAGAAGGTCTTGCGCGCAGGCTGCGCGCCGGCGGCGGCCGATTCGGCCGGCAGCACCACGGTCTTGGCCGTCATCTTCCTGCGCTGGCCGTCGACGATGTAGACGGTGGGGTCGCTGGGGTCCAGCTTCAATTCGTACAGCGTGAAGCGCTTGCCGGTGGACACGGTATGGGTCCAGGCCACGTCCTTGTTGAAGCCGATGGCCACCGTGGGGCTCAGGCCACCGGTGGCGCCCATCACGTCCATGCTGCCGGGGATGGTCAGGTGCATCTCCCAGAAGCGGTTGATGCCGAACCACGGGAAGTGCGGGTTGCCCAGCACCAGGCCGCGGCCGTCGGGCGTGGCGTTGCGGCCGAAGGCCCAGCCGTTGGAGCCCAGTTCGCCGCCCTCGGGGTTGGCGTTGAAGGACAGGCGCGCGATCTCCAGCGCGGCCTGCTGCGGGTCGACCGCGGGCTGCGCGGACGCGGTCTTGGCCGCCGGCGGCTCGGCGGCCATCACCGCACCGGCCAGGGCCGCGAGGCCGCCCTGGATCATCGACAGCTCAGTGGTGCGCGAGAGGTCGGCCTGCGTCATGGGGCGCACCCAGGGCTTGCCGCGGCAGGCCTCGGGCAGGCCGTTGGGGCCCGTGTCCTGCAGGTAGCGGTTGTAGCCGGCCACGTAGCCGCGCAGGGCGGCGCGCACCTCGGCATCGGTGTCCGCGGCGCGGGCCAGGGCCGCGTCGTCCATGTGGTTGCGCACGAACAGGTCGATCTGCGCGTTGGTCATGCGGCCCAGGCCGAAGTCGCCGGTGCCGGTGGCGCCCAGGTACTGCGAGCGCTCGCCGCGCGCGGTGAGCAGGTACTCGGCCGTCTGGCAGACGTTGTCCTGCGCATGCGCGTAGGCCACGCCGTAGGCGACGCCTTCGTAGTCCGGCGCGGTGATGTGGGGAATGCCGTAGGCGGTGCGCTCGATGGTGACGCTGCGCGATCCCGGTGCCGGGGTGCTGGCGCAGCCGGCCAGAAGAAGGGAGGCGATGGCCAGGGCGGTGCCTGTGGGCGCGAAGCGCGCCGCTGGAATCAAGGGCATGGAAGAAGCTTCGGATGAGGAGAAGGAGTGGCGATTAAAGAGGCACCCGCCTGCGATCCGATGCGTGATAACCCGCGATGCCTGTCGCCAAGGAGGCAGGGCCTCGCGCCCCTGCCCTCGCATCGCCGGAACTCAGGCGCGCTGGAACACCAGCGCGGCGTTGGTGCCGCCGAAGGCGAAGGAGCTGCTGATGGCCGCCTGCAGCGAAGGCGCGGCCGTGTCGCCCTTGCGCACCAGGTTCAGCGCGCAGGCCGGATCGGGCTCGTCCCCGTGCATGTTGGGCGGCACGGCCCGGCATTGCAGCGCCATGACGGTGATCAGCGCCTCCAGCGCGCCGGCCGCGCCCAGCAGGTGGCCGTGCAGCGCCTTGGTGGAACTCACGCGCAACTGCGGCAGCGCATCGCCCCACACCTGCGCCAATGCCTCGCATTCGATCGGGTCGCCGATGCGCGTGGCGGTGCCGTGCGCGTTGCAGTAGCCCACGTCCTGGGGCGCCAGCCCGGCCATGCGCAGCGCCGCGCGCAGGGCGCGCGCCTGGCCGGCCGCCTCCGGCTTGGTGAGGTGCGAGGCATCGCAGCTGCTGCCCCAGCCCGACAGCCGCGCATGGCTGCGCGCGCCGCGGTCTGCGGCCCGCTGTTCCGATTCGAGGATCAGGAAGGCCGCGCCCTCGCCCAGCGCGAAGCCGCTGCGGTCTGCCGCGAAGGGTCGCACCGCCGTGGCGGCCTCGCCGGGCGGCGCGGAGGCCAAGGTCTGCATGGCCTGCCAGGCCATCACCACGCCGGGCACGATCAGTGCCTCGCTGCCGCCGGCGATCGCCATGTCGACCTCGCCGCTGCGGATGGCCTTGGCCGCCTCCGCGATGGCGATGGCCGAGGAGGCGCAGGCGACGGAATAGGTCAGCACCGGGCCCAGCACCTTGCGCCGCATGGCGATGTGCGAAGCCGGCGCGTTGGGCATGAAGGCCGGAATGGTCAGCGGCGGCACGCGTCCGCTGGCGCCGCCGCGGTAGGCGGCCTCGAGCGCGCTGGCGCCACCCATGCCGCAGCCGACGTAGACGCCGATGCGCTCGCCCTGCGCTTCGCTCCAGGGGTCCTGCAGGCCCGCGTCGGCCAGTGCCAGTTCGGCGGCGGCCAGGGCCAGCTGGCTGACCCGGTCCACGCCGGCCAGCTGCAGCTTGCTGAACCAGGGTGAGGGATCGAATGCTGCGGTGGCGGCCAGGGCCGGCTTGGGCAACTCGGGGAAGACCGCGTGGATGGCCGACTCGCCGCGCAGCAGTGCATCGAATGCCAAGGCCGGATCCCGGCCGTGCGGACTCACCAGCCCCAGGCCGGTGACGGCGATGCCCGGCTCGCTCATGCGACCCGCTGTTTCGGCGCCTGCTCGGCGTCGGCGCGCGCCTGGTCGACCATGGCGGTCAACTGGGCCAGCGTGTCCATCGCGGGGTCGGGATCGGGCAGGGTGACGTGCAGGCGGTCCTCGATCTCGAAGAGGAATTCGGCCAGGGCGAGCGAGTCGAAGCCCTTGTCGCGCATCGAGGCGTTCGGGTCGAGATCGGCCGGGTCGATGCCGTATTTTTCCTGGATCAGGTCTTGAAGTTCCTTGAGCGAACTCATGTCGGTCGTCTTGGAGTTATGTGGCTGACGGATTGTCACTAGCGGTCCATGATAGCCACCATCGGCACCGACCCGGGCGCCGGGGCCGGCCGCCAGCGCAGCGAGGCCCAGGCGAACACCCCGCCCAGCAGCGTGCCGCCCACCACGTCGTAGAACACGTGCTGGCCGGTGGCAAGGGTCGAATAGCTGATGGCCAGGAACCAGGCCAGGTTGATCGCCCGCAGCGGCCAGGGGGCGCGGGCGGACTTGAAGATGTGCTCGATCCAGCAGGCCGTGAAGATGGCGATGGCCACGTGCATCGAGGGGCAGGCATTGCCCGCGGCGTCGATGCCGCGCAGCAGCGCGAAGCCGGGAAAGCCGCCCGCGTCCATGGGCTGCAGCGGGATGCGCGTGGGGAATGCGGCGAACAGCGCCAGCCCGGTCAGGCACAGGGCGCCGGCCCACAGGCCGTAGACCAGCAGCTCGCGGAAGCTGCGCTGAAGCCCCGGGGCGATGCCCACGTAGACCCAGAGCGACAGGTAGGGAATGAGCCAGGCCGGCTGGAAGGGGACCCAGGCGTCCACGAGGGTGAGCGGCATCTCGAAGACCGGCCGCATCGGGTTGCGCAGAAGGTGGAAGTAGCCGATGAAGAAGACCCAGATCCAGGCCGTGGTGCCGACGACCTTGAGCGGCTGCAGGACGCGCAGGCGCTGGCCGATGTCGTGGGTCCAGGGCGGGCGCGGCGGGCGTTCTTGCATGGGTGTTCGAGCAGCAGATGGCGGCGTGGAGCGAGGCCCCTATCTTGCCCCAGCCGCGTGACGGCGCATGCCCCGCCCCGCACAGGGCCCAAGGGCTCGGTGCTACCCTCGCCGGCCATCATGTTCAATCCATCCCAAGAAGAGGTACGCCGCTTTTTCTGCGACGTGTACGCCAAGAGCCGCCAAGGCCGCCCGCTGGAGGCCCTGGAAACGATCGCTGCGGGCTGGATCGACGCGCATCCCGAGTACCACGCCGACCTGCAGGACGCGGACGCCGCCGTGGCCCGCATCTATGACGGCGCCGACGGACGCGAGAACCCCTTCCTGCACCTGGCCATGCACCTGTCGATCAGCGAGCAGTGCTCCATCGACCAGCCGCGCGGCATCCGCCAGGCCGTGGAACTGCTGGCCGCACGCCGCGACTCGCTGCTGGACGCGCACCACGAGGCGATGGAGTGCCTGGGGCAGATGATGTGGGAATCGCAGCGCGCGGGGCGGCCGCCGGATGGCGAGGCCTACATTGCGTGCGTGCAGCGCAGGGCAACACGGGACTGAGCCGGCGCCAGCGCTCTAGCGCTTCCGCCTGGCCGTGGCGCCCCCATCCAGCCGCCGCGCCTCGTCGCGCAGCAGGGCAACCAGCGCGCTTCGAGCCGGCGAAGCGGGCGCATCCGTTCGCAGCAGCAGGCCCACCGGCTCCTCGGTGCCCGGCGTGTCGATGCGCAATCGAACCAGCGTGCCCGAGGCCAGCTCGCGGCGGGCCGCGCCCAGCGGGGTGATCCAGATGCTGTCGGAGCCGGCCACCAGCGCGCTGGCCACCGACACGTCCAGGGTCTGCAGCGCATCGGCCGGCAGCGCCAGGCCCAGGCTGGCCAGCAGGCTCTCGGTGTGGTGGCGCGGGATGGTGCCCTCGCCGTAGACCACCAGCGGATAGCCCAGGGCCGCGCGCGCCGAGGCACCGCGCTTGGCCAGCGGATGACCTGCGCGGGCCGCGAACACCAGCGGCTCGGTGTGCAGCAGCTCGAAGCTCAGCCCGCTGGTCAACGACGGGTCGCTCATGCGGCCCACCACCACGTCCAGTTCGCCCGCGCGCAGGTCGGCCAGCAGCACCGCGTTGGCCGCGCTCTTGACCATGATCTGCAGCCCCTGGCGCTGCGCGCGCAGCCGCGCCAGCGCCTGCGGCAGCAGCGAGGGCGCCACGCTGGGCAGCGCTCCGATGCGCAGGCGCTCCAGCCGCTCGCCGCCGGCCACTGGCGCCACCGCCTGCGCGCTGGCATCGATGGCCTCCAGCACGCGCAGGGCCTGGGCCAGAAGCTGCTCGCCGGCGGCCGTGAGCCCCTGCACGCCGCGCCGCCCGGCGCCACCGCGCTCCACCAGGCGGGTGCCGGCCAGCTCCTCCAGCTCGGTCAGCGTCTTGGACATGGCCGGCTGACTCAGCGCCAGGCGCTCGGCGGCGCGCGCCAGGTGGCGCTCCTGCGCCACGGCGACGAAGCAGCGCAGGTGGCGCAGCTGCACGTTGCGCGCGAAGGCCAGGGCGGCGGCGGAATTCTTCAATTACCAATGCTCATGTAAATCGTCGGAATGTTCAATTTACATCATCAAATGGCAGTCTTAAAGTCCTGCCATTCCGATTCCCCCCGATCCCAAGGAGACCCCCACGATGGCCAAGCTCGACCCCCGCGACTGGGACAGTCACCCGTCCTACATCTACCCCGGCTACAAGTCGACAGTGAAGCGCGGCCCGACCCAGCCGCTGATTCCGCTGAAGGCCTCGATGGCCGAGCTGCGCCAGCCGGTGTACGGCCACGACAGCATCGGCGAGCTGGACCACGACCTCACCCGCAACGCCCGCATGAACGGCGAGCCGCTGGGCGAGCGCATGATCCTCACCGGCCGCGTGCTCGACGAGCGCAAGCGCCCGGTGCGCAACACGCTGGTGGAACTCTGGCAGGCCAACGCCGCCGGCCGCTACGTGCACAAGGTGGACCAGCACGACGCCCCGCTGGACCCCAACTTCCTGGGCGCCGGCCGGTGCCTCACCGACAGCGAGGGCCGCTACCGCTTCCTCACCATCAAGCCCGGCGCCTACCCCTGGGGCAACCACCCCAACGCCTGGCGTCCGCAGCACATCCACCTGTCGCTGTTCGGCGAGCACTACGCCAGCCGCCTGGTGACGCAGATGTACTTCCCCGGCGACCCGCTGCTGCAGTACGACCCCATGGTCACCGGCACACCCGAGAAGTACCGCAACCGCCTGATCGCCGACTTCAGCCTGGACATCACCGAAGAGGGCTACGCCCTGGGCTACCAGTTCGACATCGTCCTGCGCGGCGCGGACGAGACCCACTTCGAGAACCGTTGAACGCACAGGGAGACACAGCATGCTGATGAGCGCACTCGAGACCAACTTCGGCCAGACCCCCTCGCAGACGGTCGGCCCCTACTTCGCCTACGGCCTGGCGGCCACGCAGTACGGCTACAACTTCAACCAGCCCTTCGACGACCGCGTGGCGCTGGACGGCGCGCGCGGCCAGCGCATCCGCCTGGTCGGCCGCGTGATCGACGGCGACGGCAAGCCGATCAACGACGCCATGGTCGAGATCTGCCAGCCCGACGGCGAAGGCCACTACCCCACTTCAGTGGAAGACGCCAAGGCGCGGGGATTCCGCGGCTTCGGCCGCATGGGCACGGGCACCGACGCGCAGAACCGCTTCGTGTTCCAGACCGTGAAGCCCGGCGCCAACGCGGCCGGCGAGGCGCCCTTCGTCGGCGTCATCGTCACCATGCGCGGCATGCTGCTGCACGCCTTCACCCGCGCGTACTTTGCCGACGAGGCCAAGGCCAACGCCGAGGACGCCGTGCTGGCCCAGGTGCCGGCCGAACGCCGCGACACCTTGCTGGCCCAGCGCAGCGAGGAAGGCGGCCAGGTCACCTACACCTTCGACATCCACATGCAGGGCGACAAGGAAACGGTGTTCTTCGACGTCTGAGCCCCACGGACTAGACGCGGTTCTTCTCGCGGAACGCGCGCGGCGTCAGGCCGGCCTGCTGCCGGAAGCGCCGCGCGAAATAGTCGGCATCGCGAAAGCCGCATTGCTGGGCCACGGCGGCGATGCTCGCGCCGGAGGCCAGCAACAGCTCCTTGGCCTGCTCCAGCCGCCGCTCGGTCACCAGCTCGGTGAAGGTGCGGTCGGTCTGCTTCTTGAGCAGGTGCGCCAGGTAGTTGGGCGAGAGCATGGCGGCAGCGGCCGCCTCCTGCAGCGACATCTCCTCGTGCAGGTGCTCGCGCACATAGCGCATCACCCGCTGCAGCGCATCGCGCCTTGACGTGCGCCCGCCATGACGCGCGGCCTGCGCGCGCAGCGGCGCCTCGTGCCGCCTGCAGGCCAGCGCCAGGATCTGCAGCAGGAGGCCGCGGATCGCGGCCGTGGCGGCGAAGCCGCGCTCGCGGTTCAGCTCCGCCAGCTCATCGAGCCAGGCCAGGATGCGGGCGAAGTCCGCAGCGTCGAAATGGAAGTCGACGTACTCCTGGAACAGGAAGGGCGCGAGTTCCGGCACGCGCGGCACGCTGACCTCTTCCAGCTCCAGCGCTTCCACGTCCAGTTCCGGCCAGAGAAAGTTCTGGTCGAAGTTGACGATGGCGTAGCGCGCGCCCGGCGGGTGCGGCACCACGTGCAGCCGGTAAGGCAGCACGAAGCTCAGGTGGCCCGCGCCGAAGGAGCGCACCGCGCCGCCGATGACCTGCTGCGAGCCGCCTTCCACGCTCACCTGGATCTGGAAGTACTCATGCCGGTGCGGCCGCGCCAGCACATCGCGCGCGCCCTCGAAGCGGATGTCGAAGTCCAGGTGGTTCGCGCGCTCCTGCATGCCGTAGAGGCGCGCCGCGGAGGAACGAGGGCTGGGCGGGGTCTTGGGCATCGGTCGATGGTAAGCGCGGCGATTGCGTCCTGATTTTGCGTAGATGCGTGCGGGAGCGCGAGCCGGAGTCTGCCCAGAATCGGTGGCTGACCCGGCCGGTCGCAAGCGCCTGGCGGGGTCATCGATTCCATTTCTTCCAATGCCAAGAATCAGGAGACTTACATGACCACCTCCCGCCGCAACCTGCTGGCCGGGTCCGCCACCATGGCCACCGGCGCCCTCGTCGGATGCGCCCTGCCCGCCGGCGCCGCGCGCTCGCCGCAGACACCGTTCGACGTCGCGCAGCCCACCATTCCGATCGTGGGCAGCGACCAGGTGTTCCCGGTGCGCCGCATCTATTGCATCGGGCGCAACTACGCGGCGCATGCGCGCGAGATGGGCTCGGACCCGACGCGCGAGCCACCCTTCTTCTTCCAGAAGCCCAGCGATGCGATCCAGGTCGTCATGCCCGGCAAGGTGGCCGACCATCCCTACCCCACGCTGACCAGGAACTACCACTACGAAGTGGAACTGGTGGTGGCCCTGGCCAAGGGCGGGCGCGACATCAAGCCGGAAGACGCGCTGTCCTACGTGTACGGCTACTCGCTGGGCCTGGACATGACGCGCCGTGACCTGCAGCGCGAGATGGGCGACCAGAAGAAGCCCTGGGAGATCGGCAAGAGCTTCGACCATTCGGCACCTATCGGCCCGATCCACCCGGTGGCGCAAGTAGGCCACTTCGCCGATGGCGCGATCTGGCTCAAGGTGAACGGCACGACCAAGCAGGACGCGACGCTCAAGCACATGATCTGGTCGGTGGCCGAGCAGATCAGCCGACTGTCGCAGGCGAACGAACTGATGGCCGGCGACATCATCTATGCGGGCACGCCGGAGAACGTCGGCCCGGTGGTGCGCGGCGACCTGATCGAGATCCACATCGACCGCCTGCCGAACCTGTCGGTCAGGATCGTCTGAGCGCGGCACACCTGTCGCATCCGCCAGGGCGCCCGATTGGGCGCCCTTTTCATTTGGCACCAGCGCTGGCAATCACTCTTGCGCCCCGCCACAGGCTTGCTCAAGATCGACGATGACAGTGCCGACCTGAAAGGCACTGCACGAGCGACACATGCCGCGAGAAGGCGGCGTGCATGAAAACGAGACAACGGGCCCCGCCGGGCCCGCAGCAAGCAAGAATGGCAGAACAACAAGAGTTTTTCTCCGGCGCGCAGCCGCTCTCGCCGCGCCTGCGCCGGCTGGTGGCGGGCCTGCGCGAGGACAGCGCCGGCCTGTCCGAGCGCATGCTGCAGACGCTGCGCAGCACCATCCCGGAATACGGATCGCTGGGCGATTCGCTGGCCCAGGACGTCTACCGCGCCGGCGTGAAGAACGCCGAACTCTGGTACGACTCGCTATTGGCCGGCGGCCGTCCGCACGAGGACAACCTGCGCTGGATCGGCCGCTTCAGCCAGCGCCGCCACGCGCAGGCGCTGTCGCTGTCCGCGCTGCTGCAGGCCTACCGCACCGGCACCCGCGTCTACATGGACGCGATGCTGTCGCAGGTGCGCGAGCACCCCACCCTGCGCGACGAGATGCTGTTCCGCGTCTCCCCCTTCCTGCTGTACTACAGCGACCTGATGAGCCGCACGGTGAGCGACACCTACCTCACCGAGCACTCGCGCGAGCTGCTGTGGAAGGAGCAGTTGCAGGCGCGCCTCTCGGCCGCCGTGTTCAACCCCACCAGCCCGGGCGCCTTCGAGGACGCGGCGCGCGCGCTGGGCATCGCGCCCGAGCATCCGCACGTGGCGCTGGCCCTGCGCCTGGGGCCTGCGCAGTTGCCGGCCACCGACCCGACGCTGCCCGAGCAGATCCTGGAGGCCCTGGTGGCCACCGCGCCCAGCGACAGCGCTCCGGTGGCGCGCAGCCTGCACCACGGCCACTGGCTGGCCTGGCTGCCGCTGGTGGCCGGCGAGACGGCGGACGCGCGCGAGCGGCGACTGGGCGAACGCGCCCGCCAGCTGCTGCGCGCCTTCCCGGACGCCGAGGCCGCGGGCGTGGGGTTGCCCGGCGCGGCTGCGGCCGGTTGGCGCACCAGCGCCGAGCAGGCCATGGGCGCCATCGACCTGGGCCGGCGGCTGCACAAGGGCGGCGCGAGCTTCCGCTATTCGGACTTCGCGCTGGACACGCTGATGCGCCAGTCCTCCGAGATGAGCGGCCTGTGCGGCGAGATGGTGGCCTGCATTGCCGCCGAGCCCCAACTGCTGGAAACGCTGGAGACCTACTTCGAACACCGCCAGAACCACAAGGTCACGGCGGCGGCCCTGGGCATCCATCGCAACACGCTGCTGCACCGGCTGGCCCACATCGAGGCCATGCTCGGAGCCAGCTTCGACGACATGGACTGGCTGTCGCGCATCTACCTCGCGCTGCGCCAGCGGCGGCTGAGCCGCGGCACGCTGCCCTCCCTCCACTAGAACCACCGCGCCGCCCGCCCTTGTGCACATGCACAGTGCGACGGGGCACCTTGCCAATGGCGCCGCGCGGGGCCCGACCGTAGAGTCGTTGCACGCCCCCCTGCGGCTGCGACAGGCATTGCCCGCCTGCCGTGCAGCCCGGGCGTTCGAGATCACGAGACGACAACACGGAGACAAGATTCCATGCGATTGCCAGACAGCGGACAGCCCTCTGCACGTCCATCCTCCCGAACCCTGACTTCCGCCAAGCCCTGGTTCGCCTGGGTCGGCACCGCCCTGCTCGCGGCTGCGCTGGCGGCCTGCGGCGGCGGCGGCTCGAACCCGCCGCCTGCCGCCGGGGGCGGCAGCAACAACGGCGGAAACAACGGCAGTGGCGGAACCGCGCCCCCGGCCATGCTGGCCAGCATCGACGACCAACTGCCTGCGGATGCCGCTGCCAAGGCCGATGGCTGCGACTTCCTGGACGCGAGCCATTGCATGCTGCCCTTCCCGAACGACTACTACACGGTGGCCGATGCGGGCACCGACACCGGCCGGCGGCTGAACCTCAAGACCTCCTCGATGCCGCGCAGCCAGATCGCGGCCAACCGTGCCATCGACACCACCGAGTGGAACCGCAACGACGGCTTCTCGCCCGGCGCGATGGTGGTCACCCGCGTGCCCGGCGTGGACCTGGACAAGAGCGGCGCGCCGCGCCTGTCCGACCTGTCGGCTTCGCTCAAGAGCGACGCGCCGGTGATGCTGATCGACGCCGACACGCTGGAACAGAAGCTCGTCTGGGCCGAGTTGGACACCAACAGCGTCGGCACGCCGGAAAAGCAGAGCCTGAACATCCGCGTGGCCAAGAGCCTGGAATGGGGCCACCGCTACATCGTCGTGCTGCGCAACATGAAGGACGCGCAGGGCAAGGCCATCGAGGTCGGCCCCGCCTTCCAGATCTACCGTGACCGGCACGAAAGCAAGCTGGACTTCGTGAACGGGCGGCGCGAGCACATGGAAGCCCTCTTCGCCACGCTGAAGAAGGCGGGCGTGGCGCGCGAGTCGCTGTACCTGGCGTGGGACTTCACGGTGGCCTCCAGGAAGAACACCACCGGCCGCATGCTGGCGATCCGCGACCAGGGCTTTGCGGCGCTGACGAACGGCACGCCCGCCTTCACCGTGGACACGGTGACTGAAGATCCCACCGACCTGAAGATCGCGCGGCACATCGAGGGCACGATCACGGTGCCCAGCTTCGTCGTCACGCCCAACACCGGCACCGACATCATGCCGGTGGTGGCGGCCGTCGGGCCCTACCTGCAAGGCAAGGCGCCGATCAACCTGCCCGCCATCAAGACCGCCTTCGACGCCATCGGCGACAAGCCCCTGCCGCTGCCGCACTTCAAATACGCCTCGGCCACGCCCGGCGTGAACGACGTGCCGGTGCAGAACGGCACGATGACGGTGAAGTACATGTGCAACATCCCGCGCTCGGCCCTCAACGTCGACGGCAGCGTGAACCCCGCACGCATCTCGCTGTACGGCCACGGCCTGTTCGGCCGCGCCGCCGAGATGAACGGCGGCAACGTCAAGTCGATGGGCAACGAGCACAACTTCGTGTTCTGCGCCACCAACTGGTATGGCTTCTCCGAGGACGAGATCGTGCCCTCGGTATTCGCCTTCTTCGACCTGTCCAATGCGCGGGTGCCCTTCGACACCACGCAGCAGGGCGTGCTCAACATGATGATGCTGGGCCGCGCGATGAAGAGCGCACAGGGCTTCGCCACGAACGCGGCATTCCAGATGGGCAGCACGCCCACCAGCGTGCTGGACACCGGCGAGTTGTTCTACGACGGCAACAGCCAGGGCGGCATCCTGGGCGGCATGTTCATGAGCGTGGCGCAGGACGTGCAGCGCGGCGTGCTGGGCGTGCCCGGCATGAACTACTCGCTGCTGCTCGAGCGCAGTGCCGACTGGCCGCAGTTCGCCTCGATGGTGTATGGCGCCTACCCGGACAGCCTGGACCAGCAGTTCATCTTCTCGCTGTGGCAGTCGCTCTGGGACCGCGCCGAGGCCAACGGCTATGCGCAGGCCATGACCGACAACCCGCTGCCCAACACGCCGGCGCACAAGGTGCTGATGCATGTGGCCTACGGTGACCACCAGGTCTCGATGTGGGCCGCCGAGATCGAGGCGCGCACCATCGGCGCCAAGCTCTACTGCCCGGCGCTGGCCCCGGGCCGTCATCCGGACGCCAACCCCTACTTCCAGCTCTCGTGCATGGACAACGCCACCGGCCACGACGGCTCCGCCATCGTGCTGTGGGACAGCGGCCCGGGCCGCACCACCGTGCCGCCGCAGGGCAACGTGCCGCCCACCACCGGCACCGATCCGCACAGCGATCCGCGCTCCACGCTGATGGCACGCGCGCAGAAGGCGGCCTTCCTGAAGACCGGAGGGAGCGTGGTCGACAAATGCGGCAACGCGCCCTGCCGTGCGGATGCCTACGTGCCCTGAAGAAGCGCCTTGCGCGGCTTGCCCGCGCGGGGCCTTGACGACTTGACAACCCGATGACGACATCCAGCGGCTCGCCCAGGCGCGAGCCGCTTTCCGCTTGACGACGACAACGAGGAGACACCCATGAACCCACGGCCCGGCGCCCGCTATCGCCATGTGCTGCTGACCACGCTGCTGGCCGCCACGCTCGCATCCTGCGGCGGTGGCAGCAGCAGCAACAACAACGCAGGTGGCGGCAGCACACCGCCGCCCAGCCAGGGTGGCGGCGAGCCGCCCGCACCCACGGTGGCCGAGCTGAAGCTGCAGACCCTGTCCAGCCGCGCCGACATGGTCAGCGGCGGCGACGCGCTTGTGCAGGTGACCCTGCCCCAGGGCGTGGACGCGGCCAGCGTGAAGCTGCTGCGCGACGGCACCGACGTGAGCGCGGCGCTGAAGGCCTCGGACGACGGCCGCACGCTGCGCGGCCTGGTGTCCGGCCTGGCCCAGGGCAGCAACAAGTTGGAGGCGATGACCGCCGCCGGGACGGCCTACGGCACGTTGACCGTGACCAACCACCCGATCACCGGCCCGCTGTTCTCCGGCACGCAGCTCTCGCCCTTTGAATGCCGCACCAGCGAATCGGGCATGGGCTCGCCGCTGGATGCGAACTGCTCGGCCGCGACGCGCTACGACTGGTTCTACTTCACGGCCGCCGGCGCCGCCAAGGCGCTGGCCGATCCGCTGGGCCCGCGCCCGTCCGACCTGGCGACGGCCACCACCATCGAGGGCAAGACCGTGCCCTTCATCGTGCGGGTGGAGTCGGGCACCATCAACCGCTCGATCTACCGCATCGCGGTGCTGGACGACCCGGCCGAGGCCGGCAAGTGGAACGGCGCTGGCTGGAACCGGCGGGTGGTGTTCCGCTTCGGCGAATCGACCGCGGCGCAGTACAACCAGGGCACGTTGCAGCTCACCGAGGTCTTCAAGGCCGACGCGGTGGACCAGCAGAGCATCCGGGCGCTGGAGCGCGGCTTCGCCTACGTGGTGTCCAGCCTGAACATCAACAAGGTCAATGCCAACGACGTGGTGGCGGCCGAGACGGCCACCATGATCCGCGAGCACATCGCCAAGGCCTACGGCCTGCCGCGCTGGATGGTGGGCATGGGCGGTTCGGGCGGCGCGATCCAGCAGATGATGATCGCGCAGAACTATCCCGGCGTGCTCGACGGCATCATGCCGGACGCAGCCTTCCCGGACGTGTTCGGCACGGCGATGGCGGTGTCGGACTGCCGGCTGCTCAACCGCTACTTCGCCGCCAACCCGACCCTGGCGCCGCTGCGCCAGGCCTTCGAGGGCCACCTGAGCACCGCATTCGGCAAGACCTGTGCGAACTGGGACGCAGGCAACGGCGACGCGGTGCTGGCCACCAGCGGCTCGGTCACGCCGGCCTGCGGCCTGAACGACAGCACCAAGGTCTACAACCCGCTGACCAATCCGACCGGCGCGCGTTGCACGGTCTACGACATCAACGCCAACACGCTCGGTCGCGATCCGGCCACCGGCGCCGCGCATCGGCCGCTGGACAACGTGGGCGTGCAGTACGGCCTGGCCAGCCTGCGCAAGGGCCTCATCACGACCACGCAGTTCCTCGACCTCAACGAAGCCATCGGCGGCTACGACGTGGACGGCAACATCGTGGCGAGCCAGCGTACGGTGGGCGATGCCCAGGGGCTGGCGCGCAGCTACGAGATGGGCCGCCTCGGCTCGGGTGGCGGGGGCCTGGCGACGGTGCCGATCCTGAGCCTGCACCCCTACGGGGAGCCCGGTGGCGACATCCACACCATCTACAACGACATCAAGATCCGCGAGCAGCTGAAGAAATCCAACGGACGGGCGGACAACCAGGTGATCTGGCTGTTCCCCAACCCGCAGCTGGCGGCGCTGGTGGGCAAGCCCGCCCAGCAGGTGCCGCTGTCGCTGCAGCTCAAGGACCTGCTGATGACGCGCCTGACCTTGATGACCACCTGGCTGGATGCCATCACCGCAGACCCGAGCGCTTTGACGCCGGACAAGGTGGCGAAGTACAAGCCGGCGGACGCGACCGATTCCTGCTGGGACGTGAACGACGGTGCCCGCTACCAGGAAGAGGCGACGATGAGCGGCGCCGGCAAATGCAACGCGCTCTACCCCAAGACGCCCGCGCCGCGCATGGTGGCCGGCGGACCGGTGAGCGACGACATCCTGAAATGCCAGCTCAAGCCCATCGACGATGCGGACTACGCACCGGCCGTGTTCACCCCGACGGAAAAGCTGCGCCTGCAGGCCATCTACCCGCAGGGCGTGTGCGACTTCGGCAAGCCGGGCGTGGGCCAGGCGGCGCTGAAGGGAACCTGGCTGAAGTACTGAGCCGGAGCGGCGCCGCGCGGGGCCGCCCCGCGGGCGCCTAGTCGCCGCCCACCGAGCACACCGACACCAGCACCTTGCAGGGCTCGGTCGGCAGGTGGGCGTTGCACTGGGCCGCGGCGTTCGAGCGGGCCGCGTCCAGGGTGGGCGCGGAGGCCACGCCCCATTCGCTGAAGTTGCCGGTGGCCATGGCGCCGCAGGCGCGGTCGAAGGTCATCCGCACCTCGCAGCCGCTGCCCGCCCGGCCGGCGCGGCGCTGGCATTGGGCACGGGCGGCATTCTCGGCCCCGGTACGGGTGGCCTGGTTGAAGGAGTAGCCGTAGAGCCCGTCGACCGTGGCGATGGCGCCCCAGCGCGGGGCCGGCTTGGCCGCGTCGGCGGCAGCGAATGCGGTGCCGGCCGCCAGGCCGATCAGGCCACCGGCGATCCAGGCCGCCAGGGCCTTGGCGCGCGGAGCCTGGACGGAAAGAAGCAAATCAGTCGGCGCGGTGGAAGCGCGATTCGGGCACGGTCTTCAGGTCGCCCGGCAGGCCGCTGATGTAGCTGGCCAGCTCCTTGACCTCGGCGTTGCTGAACTTCTTGGCCTGGCCGCCCATGACCGCGTTGGAGCGCCCGACGATGCCGTGGCCGTCGCTCTTGTACTGCTTGAGCGCCACGTTCAGGTAGTCCGCATGCTGGCCGGCCAGCTTGGGCACGGTACCGTCGTTGGGGGTGGAGAAGTTCGCACCGTGGCACTTGGTGCAGCTGTTGTCCTTGTCCCGCGTGATGAGGGCCTGCACCGTGTCGCTGGGCGCCTTGGCGGTGGCGGGAAGCGCTGGCGAATCCTTCATGCCCAGCTGGGCGTAGTAGGCAGCCAGGTCGGCCATGTCCTGCTCGGTGAGGGTGTCCGCGATGGCGCGCATGGTCGGGTGCTTGCGGTCGCCGTTCTTGTAGGCGCCCAGCGCCGACACGATGTAGGTGGCGCTCTGGCCCGCGATCATCGGGACCTTGTGGATCTCGGGGAAGCTTGCCTGATACCCGATGATGCCGTGGCAGCCCACGCACATGGCGGTCTTCTTGGCGCCGTTCTCGACGCTACCAGTCACCTTCTGGGCCTGTGCCGCCACCGTCACGGAAGCGACAGCAAGGGCAAACATCGTGGTCAACAACTTGTTCATTTTGCGCGCACAATCTCGTGGAGATATCAGGTTTTCAGGGCAAACAGCTTTCGATTATATGGGTGGCCTCCAGGGTCACTCAGTCGGGTCTGACCCGGGTTTGCGCGCCCATCGAAAGTGTTGCATCCACCACTCCACCGCCTAGCCTTCCATGAAATTCAAGGGTTCCGACAACTACGTTGCCACACAGGATCTGATGCTCGCGGTCAACGCGTCCATCACCCTCAAGCGCCCCCTGCTGGTCAAGGGCGAGCCGGGCACCGGCAAGACCATGCTGGCCGAGGAAGTGTCCAGCGCGCTGGCCCTGCCGCTCTTGCAATGGCACATCAAGTCGACCACCAAGGCCCAGCAGGGCCTGTACGAGTACGACGCGGTGAGCCGCCTGCGCGATTCGCAGCTGGGCGACGAGCGCGTCAAGGACATCCACAACTACATCGTCAAGGGTGTCCTGTGGGAGGCCTTCACGGCCGACCAGCCGGTGGCGCTGCTCATCGACGAGATCGACAAGGCCGACATCGAATTCCCGAACGACCTCTTGCGCGAGCTCGACCGGATGGAGTTCTACTGCTACGAGACGCACGAACTCATCAAGGCCAAGCATCGCCCCGTGGTGTTCATCACCTCCAACAACGAGAAGGAGCTGCCCGACGCCTTCCTGCGCCGCTGCTTCTTCCACTACATCAAGTTCCCCGACGCCGAGACGATGAAGAGCATCGTGGCGGTGCACTTCCCCACGCTCAAGCAGGACCTGCTGGCGGCGGCGATGAAGACCTTCTACGACGTGCGCAACCTGCCCGGCCTGAAGAAGAAGCCCTCTACGTCCGAACTGCTCGACTGGCTCAAGCTGCTGGTGGCCGAGGACATCCCGCTGGAGGCGCTGCAGAGCAAGGACGACAAGGTCGCCGTGCCGCCGCTGGTGGGCGCGCTGCTCAAGAACGAGCAGGACGTGACCCTGTTCGAGAAGCTGGTCTTCATGCAGCGGCACAACCGCTGAGCCGGGCGACATGAGCACGCCGGGCAACAAGAGCAACACGCCATCCACCAGCCGCCTGCTGGTGCAGGGCGTGGCGCAGGCCGCGGGCTTCCTGCTGGGCGCGCTGATCGGGCGCTACGCCGGTCTCTTCATGGGGCTGGACGCCTTTGCCGACGGCGGCAGCTACTCCGGCCGCGCGATGGGCGGCATCCTGCTCATCGGCCTGGGCGGCGGCGCCGGCGTGCAGCTGGCGCGCCGCTGGTACATCCGCCGCTACGGCGATCCGCGCATCTGACGTCCTCTTCCCCTTCGTATCCATGAGCTCCTCCTTCGTCGAACCGGTGAACCTCTCGGCCCGCGGCGTGGCCATGGTGCCGCTCACGCCCCTGCACGAGCAGGGCCTGCGCGAGGCCGCCGCCGACGGCCAGCTGTGGAAGATCCGCGTGACCTCGGTGCCCGAGCCCGATCAGACCCGCGCGTACATCGAGGCCGCGCTCCAGGCCACCGACCGCTTCGCCTTCGCGGTGATCGACGAAGCCAGCGGCAAGGTGCTGGGCACCAGCAGCTACCACGACGTGCTGCCGGCGGTGAAGCGGGTGGAGATCGGCTACACCTGGTATGCCGGCAGCGTGCAGCGCACGCATGTGAACACCACCTGCAAGCTGCTGCTGCTCACGCACGCCTTCGAATCCCTGGGCTGCCACGTGGTCGGCTGGCGCACGGACAATTTCAACCATGCCTCGCAGCGCGCCATCGAACGCCTGGGCGCCCGCAAGGACGGCGTGATCCGCGGCCACGCCATGCGCCGCGACGGCAGCATCCGCGACACGGTGATGTACAGCCTGCGCAGCGGCGAATGGCCCGAGGTGAAGGCGCAACTGCTGTACCTGCTGGACAAGCCGCGCCAGGCCTGACGGCCTTTTTCTTGGAAGGGACCGGCATGAATGCACTCTCGAAAGACATCTTCGAGCTCGGCGTGCACGAGAAGCTGCAGTTGGTCGAAGACCTGTGGGACAGCATTTCCGATGAAGCCATGCCGCCCATGTCCGACGAGGTCTACGAGGAGCTGTGCCGCCGCGCAGCGTGGGCCGACGCGAACCCCGGTCAGGCACAAAGCCTCGAGCAGATCGCACAGGACCTGGGCGTTCGCCTGTGACGCGGACGTAAACCCTGCACTTTGATTTCAATTCCGATGTGGTGCGCGTGCATGCCTGCCTGCATTTCCGCCAGAGCCCGTCCCGCTGGCCAGGAGCCTGAACCATGCTGATCGACTTCTTCTACACCCTCCGCTCGGCCAAGCTGCCGGTGTCGGTCAAGGAATACCTCACGCTGCTGGAAGCGCTGGAGGCCGACGTGGTCGGGCCCAATTCCGAGGGCGCTTTCAGCCTGGACGATTTCTACTACCTCAGCCGCACCGCGCTGGTGAAGGACGAGAAGCACTACGACAAGTTCGACCGCGCCTTCGCCGCCTACTTCAAGGGCATCGAGCTGCTCACCGATTTTTCCAAGGAAGTGCCGCTGGACTGGCTGCGCAAGACGCTGGAGCGCGAGTTCAGCGCCGAGGAAAAGGCCAAGATCGAGAAGATGGGCTGGGACGAGCTCATGGAGACGCTGAAGAAGCGCTTCGAGGAACAGAAGGAACGCCACGAGGGCGGCAACAAGTGGATCGGCACGGGCGGCACCTCGCCCTTCGGCCACGGCGGCTACAACCCGCAGGGCATCCGCATCGGCGGCGCCGGCAAGAACAAGAGCGCCGTCAAGGTGTGGGACCAGCGCGCCTACAAGGACTACGACGACACCCAGGAACTGGGCACGCGCAACATCAAGGTCGCGCTGCGGCGCCTGCGCAAGTTCGCGCGCGAGGGCCACGAGAACGAGCTGGACCTGGACGAGACCATCAGCCGCACCGCCGCCAACGCCGGCTACCTCGACATCAAGATGCGGCCCGAGCGCCACAACAACGTGAAGGTGCTGCTGCTGATGGACGTGGGCGGCACCATGGACGAGCACATCCAGCGCGTGGAAGAGCTGTTCTCCGCCGTGAAGACCGAGTTCAAGCACCTGGAGTTCTACTACTTCCACAACTGCGTCTACGACTTCATGTGGAAGAACAACAGGCGCCGCTTCGCCGAGAAGTTCGCCACCTGGGACATCCTGCGCAAGTACAACAAGGACTACAAGCTGATCTTCGTGGGCGACGCCACCATGAGCCCCTACGAGATCCTGCAGCCCGGCGGCAGCGTGGAATACAACAACGAGGAGGCCGGCGCCGAGTGGCTGCAGCGCCTCACGCACGCCTTCCCCAAGTTCGCCTGGATCAACCCCGAGCCGCAGGGCGTGTGGCAATACCGCCAGAGCATCTCGGTGATCCAGCAGCTGATGTCGCATCGCATGTATCCGCTCACGCTGCGCGGGCTGGAAGAAGCCATGCGCATGCTCACCAAGTAGCGCGCCGGCGCCCGCTTTTGCAGGGCGCGCCGGGATGGTCGCCGGCGATGTCAGAATCGACCCGATGCTCAGGGCGGCTTCCCTTCGTGCGCCGGCTTGGTGGCCGGCGCTCCTGCTTTTGTCTTGCGCGCTCCTGCTGCAGGGGTGCAGCTTGCTGTCGAAAAAATCCGACGAGCCCGCAGCCGACACCGAGAACGCCATCGCCACCGACGGCGAGGGCCGCAAGGATGCGCGCGATGCCTTCACACTGGAGGTCGAGTCGCCCGACAAGACCATCACCGCCTTCCTCGAGACGCACCTGGACCTGCAGCGCTACCGCAGGCTCAACGACCTGGCGGCCAACGAGGTGTCGCGGCTCATGGTGGCGGCCGAGGGCAATGCGCGCGAATTGCTCAACACCCTGGGCTACTTCACGCCCACCCTCACGCTGGAGCTGAAGGACACGCCCGACAGCGAGAAGGCGCCCCGCGCCATCCACATCACGGTGGAGCCGGGCCCGGCCACCCGCATCGAGAAGGTGCAGCTGAACTTCCAGGGCCCGGTGGCCCAGGACCCGCGGGACGAGGCCCAGCGCAACGAGATCCGCAGCGGGTGGCGGCTGCCGCCCGGCCAGATCTTCACGCAGCAGGGCTGGGACGCGGCCAAGACCGTCAGCCTGCGCACGCTGGCCGCCCGGCGCTACCCCACGGCGCGCATCGACAGCAGCCTGGCCGACATCGATGCCGACCAGTCGACCGCCGGGCTGCAGGTGGGCTTCGCGTCCGGCCCCGCCTATCGCTTCGGCCCGCTCATCATCAACGGCTCCGAGCGCTACGACCCGGACGCGGCGCGGCGGATCGCGCGCCTGCCCACCGGACAGGACTACGACCAGCAGCGCCTGCTGGACGCGCAGCTGCGCCTGGCCAGCAGCGGCTACTACGACTCGGTCTTCCTTACGATGGACACCGACGAGGGCACCGACCCGGATGCCGCCCCCGTCACCGCCCAGGTGCGCGAGGCGCCTTTCCAGAAGGTGGTGCTGGGCGTGGGCTTCACCTCCGACAGCGGCCCGCGCATCTCGATCGACCACATCCACAACAAGATGCCGATCCTGGACTGGCGTTCGGTCTCTCGTCTCTCGCTGGACAAGAACACCAAGCTGCTGAGCACCGAGTGGACCGGCCTGCCGGCGGACTCCGGCTGGCGCTGGTTCAACCTGGCCCAGCTGCAGCGCGACAACAATGCCGGCGACTACAGCGTGGACAGCGCCCGCTGGCGCACCGGCCGCAGCCGCGCCGGCGACCACATCGACCGCAGCGTCTACCTGCAGTACGACTACTCGGTCAGCCGCGGCATCGACCCGCCGCCCTCGGGCTCCGCACTGAGCATCAACTGGGGCTGGACCGGCCGCTACTTCGACAACCCCGCCGCGCCGACCAGCGGCAATGGCCTGGCGGTGGAGCTGGGCGCGGGCTACACGCTGCGCGGCGAGAACCTGCCCTTCCTGCGCGTCTATGGCCGCTGGCTGGGCCTTTTCCCCATCGGCTCGGACGCCGACCCGATGCTCGCAGCGCGGCGACCGCGCCTGGCCCTGCGTGCCGAGGCAGGCGCCGTCAACGCGAAGGAAGCGGCGCAGATCCCGCAGTCGCTGCAGTTCCTCACCGGCGGCGACACCACCGTGCGCGGCTACAGCTACCGCCAGATCGGCGTGGTCAACGCCAGCGGGCAGATCCAGGCCGGCCGCTACATGAACGTGGCCAGCGTCGAGTGGCAGCAGCCCATCGTGCGCGACGGCCGGCTCAGCGATTTCGAGGGCGTGGTCTTCGTCGATGCCGGCGCGGTGGCCGACGAACCGGCCGACCTGGGCAAGCTCAAGGTGGGCACCGGCGTCGGCGTGCGCTGGCGCAGCCCCGTGGGGCCCTTGCAGGCCGACCTGGCCTATGGCATCGACGTGAAGGCCTTCCGCCTGCACCTGCGCTTCGGCTTCACCTTCTGACGCAGTTGACGTGAACGACGACGCCTCACCCTCCTCCACCGCCAACGGCGAAACGCCGCGGCCGCGCTCGCGCGCGCGGCGCGTCGCGCGGGGCCTGGCCTGGAGCTTCGCCAGCCTGCTGGTGGTGCTGGCCCTGGCACTGGCCGGCGCCTGGTGGTGGCTGGGCTCGAACCAGTCGCTGGCCTTCGCGCTGGCGCAGGCGGCCCGCTACCTGCCGGCCGACCAGCAGCTCACGCATGAGAACGTCGAAGGCTCGCTGCTGGCCGGCGGCCACATCGGCCGGCTGCGCTGGCAAAGCCCCGGCATGTCGGTGGAGCTGACCGACGCCACGCTGGGATGGCACTGGCCCTCGCTGCTGCGGCGCCGGCTGCAGCTGGGCGAGGTGCACATCGCGCAGGTCGACATCGCGCCCATCGGCCCCAAGCCCGAGAACAGCCCGCCACCCGAACCCTTGCAGCAGCTGCTGCTGCCGCTGGCCATCGAGCTGCCCTTCAAGGTCGACCGGCTGCGCTGGGCCGGACCGCCCGAGGTGGTGGCCACGGGCCTGGCGGGCCGCTATGCCTTCGAGGGAGGTGAGCACCAACTGGACGTCGATGGCGTGGACCTGGCGGACGGCCACTACAGCGCCAAGGCCCGGCTGCAGGGCGCGGCGCCCATGGACCTGGACGTGAAGCTGGACGGGAAGGTGCAGGCCCCGCTGGACGCGGAACGCCGCATCGAGGTCCAGGCCCGCGCCAGCCTGCGCGGCCCGCTGGCGGGCGCCGACGCGCGCCTGCAGCTGGACGCCGAGATCGTGCCCACCGAGGAGGCCGCCGGCATGCAGGCCCGGGTGCACGCGGAACTCGCGCCCTGGCAGGCCCAGCCCCTGGTGAAAGTGGACGCGCTGCTGCAGGACGTCGACCTCGCCCGCCTCTGGCCCGAGGCGCCCGCCACGCGCCTGAGCGGCGAGGTGCATGCCGGCCCGGCCGCAACCCTGGGTGCTTTGGGTTGGGAAGGCACGGCCGACCTGCGCAATGCCGACCCCGGTCCCTGGGACGAAGGCCAGTTGCCCATCGCCCGGCTGCAGGCCCAGGCCAGCTTCGATGGAAGCGAATGGGTGGTACCGCAGCTGCGCATCGATGCCGGTGGCGGCCGCATCGAGGGCAGCGGCAGCTGGCGGCCTGCGCCCGAGCCCTGGCAGGCCAGGCTCGAGGTCAAGAACCTGAGGCTGGGCGAGCTGCACACGCAGCTGGACGGCGCGCCGGTCGAGGGCAAGCTGGAAGCGCAGCAGAAGGAAGGCGGGCGCATCGACTTCGCCGTCGACCTGCGCGCGCGCGGCGGCGCCGGCGCAAGGGCGGCGCGCGATTCGCTCGAGGGCCTGGCCATCGAGCGCGTGACGGCGCGCGGCCTGTGGCAGGACGCGCTGCTCACCCTGAGCAACCTGCAGGTGGACGCGGCCGGCGCCCAGCTGGAAGGCAAGCTGCGCGCCCGGCCCGAGGCGAAATCGGGCGACGGCACGCTGCGCCTCACCCTGCCCGGCGCCGAGGTCAATGCCCAGGCCGACATGGCGCCGAGCAAGGGCCAGGGCCAGGTCAACGCCCGGATCGACGATGCCGCCGCGCTGCAGGCCTGGATCGAGCGCCTGCCGGGCCTCGCGGACGCGCTGGCCGGCCTGGCGCTGCAGGGCAACGGCACGCTGGATGCGCGATTCACCGGCGGCTGGCAGACGCTGCAGCAGCGATTGACGGCGCCCGAGCAAGCCATGCCGCGCGGCGTGGCCGAGCCCACCTTGTCGGCACAACTGGTGCTGCCTCGCCTGAGCTGGCAGCCCGAGGGAGCATCAGGCGAGGAACGCTGGCAGCTGCGCGACCTGCGCGCCTCGGTCGACGGCAGCCTGGCGCGTGCGCGCATCGAAGTCGATGGCGAGGCCGTTTCGCCCATCCGCCAGGTGACGCTGCAGCTCAAGGGCAGCGGCGGCCAGGAACGCGCGCGCCAATGGCGGGCCGAGGTCGCGAGCCTGACGGCGCAGCTGCGGCCCAATGCGCGCAATGCGCCGCCGCCCTGGAAGCTCGTGCTGCAGCGCACGCTCTCGGCCACCATCCGCACCAGCGGCGGCGACACCGACGGCACCCTGCAGATGGATGGCAGCGGCGGCGCCGCAATCATCACCGGCCCGCAGCCCGGCAGCGTGCGGCTGGAATGGCAGCCCACCCGCTTCAGCCGCAGCGGCCCGCCCACGCGCCGCGCGCTGCGCCTGCAGTCCGCGGGCAAGATGCAGGGCCTGCCCATGGCCTGGGCCGACGCCGTGGGCGCCGGCTCGCTCAGCGAGATGGGCGTGAGCGGCGACCTGCTCTTCGAAGGCGACTGGGACGTGGATGCCGGCGACCGCCTGCGCGCCCATGTGCGGCTGGCCCGCGCGAGCGGCGACCTGCGCGTGCAGGCCGGCGAGGCGGCCATGGTGACCCGCGTGCACAGCACCGGCACCGGCACGGCCGAAGAGATCACCACCGACGCCGATGCCAGCGGCCGCAACGGCGCCAGCACGCCGGCCGGCCTGAAGCAGGCGGAGCTGGTGGTCGATGCCGAGGGCGACGCGCTGCGTGCCAGGCTGGTGTGGGACTCGGAGCGCGCCGGCGTCTTGAAGGCGCAGGCCTCCACGCGGCTGGCGCGCGACGGCGCCGGCTGGCGCTGGCCCGAGAACGCGCCGCTGGCCGGCCAGCTGGAGGCACGCATGCCTCGGCTGGGCGTGTGGTCCATGCTGGCGCCGCCGGGCTGGCGCATCAACGGCACGCTGGATGCGAACCTGACCCTCTCCGGCAGCCGCGATGCGCCCACCTGGAACGGCCGGCTGGCCGCCGACGAGCTGGGCCTGCGCTCCGCGGTCGAAGGCCTGGACCTGCGCGACGGCCGGCTGCGCGCCACCCTCAGCGGCCGCCAGCTGACCGTGGACGATTTCACCCTCAGCGGCGGCCCGGGCAGCCGCGTCCGCATCCCCGGGCGCAGCGGCAACCTGAGCACCGCGGCCAGCGAGGCCGCGGCCGACGGCGGCCGCTTGACCGTGCGCGGCAATGCGCGATGGGGCGAGCCCACGGTGGCCGGCGGCAGCGGCATCCGCATGGACATGCAGGGCGAGATCCGCTCGCTGCGCGTGCTGGTGCGCAGCGACCGGCAGGTGACGCTCTCGGGCGACCTGCAGGTGCGCCTGCAGGACCGGCAGATCACCGTGCGCGGCAAGCTGCGCACCGACCGCGGCGTCATCATCCTGCCGCCCGACACCGCGCCGAGCCTGGGCACCGACGTGGTGGTGCGCTCCGCCGCCCGCGAGCGCGCCGCAGCCGAGGCCGCCGCGCGCACCAGGGAGCGCGGCGCGCAACAACAGCAGGCGCAGGCACAGGCCGTCAACACGCCGCAGACGCCGCGTCCGGCCGACATCCAGGTGGAGCTGGACCTGGGCAAGGACTTCGCGGTGCAGGGCCGCGGCATCACCACGCGGCTGGAGGGCCAGCTGGACATCCGCGCCGTCGGTGCCGGCAGCCCGCCGCGCATCACCGGCGAGGTGCGCACGGTCAACGGCGTGTACCGCGCCTACGGCCAGCAGTTGAACGTGGAGACCGGCATCGCCCGCTTCAACGGCCCCTTCGACAACCCGCAGCTGGACGTGCTGGCGATCCGCCCCAACATCTCGCAGCGCGCCGGCGTGCAGATCAGCGGCACCGCCAGCGCGCCGCGCGTCAAGCTGTACTCGGAGCCGCCGCTGTCGGATGCGGAGACGCTGTCGTGGATCATGCTGGGCCGCGCTTCCGCTTCCAACGGCGGCGAGGCCATCCTGATGCAGCAGGCCGCGCTGGCGCTGCTGGGGCGCTTCGGCGCCGACTCCAGCACCGGCAACCTGGCCAGCCGCTTCGGCCTGGACGAGATCGGCTTCAAGGGCCCCAGCCCCAACGGCGAACTGCAGGAATCCTCGGTGACCCTGGGCAAGCGCCTGTCGCAGGACTTCTACGTCACTTACGAGCGCAGCATGGCCGGCACGCTGGGCACCTTCTTCATCTTCTACGACCTGACGCAGCGCCTGACCCTGCGCGGCCAGGCGGGCGAGCATTACGGGGCGGACCTGATCTACACGATCAAGTTCGACCGGCTGCGGGGCCGCTGATCAGGGCTGCGTCGCCGCGGCCACCTGCGCGGTGTCGTAGTACTCCATGAACTTCACGATCTTGCCGCCACGGAAGTGGATCACGTCGGCCTTGGGCGAGTGCACCTCCTTGCCCGTGCCCCTGTGCTTCCAGTGGCAGCTGCCCAGCATGACAACCTTGTCGCCCTGGGCCACGTACTCGTCGGCCTCGTAGCCCAGCATCTGCCAGTCGGCACCGAGCTGCTCGAAGTAGCGCGGCACGTCCTGCTTGCCCACGCACACGGCGGTGAACTCCTGGCCTGCGCCGCCGTTGCCCAGCGAGCACCAGTGCACGTCGTCGGCCATCAGGTCCATCAGCTGCTGCACGCTGGCGCCCTTGCTGCTGTTCCACTGCGCGTAGGCGTCGCGCATGATGCTGACGTTCAGGGCTTCTTGCTCCGTCATGGCGGGCTCCTGGCGTTGGGGGGCCGCCATCATGGGCAGGCGCCGCGCGCCAGGCAATCTGCCGTTTGGCCGCTGTCTCAGGCGAGTGACGCCGGCGTGCGTCCGCGCACGCCCCAGGCCCGCGCGCTCAGGGGAATGCTGCCGTCCGGGGCCACCGGCAGCGCCGCGCGTATGAGTTCGCGCAGCCGCAGGCGCTCGGCCTCGGGCAAGGCCATCGCGTAACCGGGCGCCGGGCCCTGCCCGCCCAGGAACGGCGACCAGTAGTCGTCGAAGTCGCGGAACACCGTGGGCACCTCCAGCGCCTTCACCTCGACCGCCTGAAGGCCGGCCTGCTCGAACAGCGCGCGCAGGGGATCGGGTCGGCACATGGGGAAGCGCCGGCCCTCGGCCGAATCGAGCGCCGCGGGGTTCAGCTGCACCGCCGCATCCCAGAAGCGGCGCATCAGCTGCATGCCCTGCGCGTAGTCCCACACGTAGACCGCCACCTGGCCGCCCGGCCGCGCGACCCGGACCATCTCGGCCAGTGCAAGCTCGGGCTGCGGCACGAAGTTGAGCATCAGCCCGGAGACCACCACGTCGACGCTCTGCGCCGCCAGTGTCAGCGCCTGCGCGTCGCCGACCTCGTAGCGGGCGCGGCCCTCGGGCGTGAAGGCCTGGGCGAAGTCGATGAAGGCCGGCGAGGCATCGATGCCCAGCACCGAGGCAGGCTGCGCCACGCGAAGCACCGCCTGGGTGAGTGCACCGGTGCCGCAGCCCACATCCAGCCACTGCGAATTCGGCGGAACCTGCAGCCAGGCCAGGAATTCGAGCGCCACCTTGCGGCTCCAGCGGCCGACGTAGGGCTCGTACAGGTCGCCGGCCGACCAGTGTTCCTTTGGTTGGGGCATTTCGGGCACCTCCTTCGGGCGTCCCGATTGTCCGGCGCCGCGCAGCAGAGGGCGTTCCGTTTTGTAGCGGCCAAGGCTGTTAAAGTCCTCGTCGCGCCGTCCCTGTAGTTCAATGGATAGAACGGGGTCCTCCTAAGACTCAGATACAGGTTCGATTCCTGTCGGGGGCACCAGCTTCCCCGTAATGCTTTCTTCGCCTGTTGGTTTCTGGCAAGCATTCGCGCCCGCGCGGCAGCGGCGCCGGGCCCGACCCACTACGATTCCATCCTGGCGCAGCAGCCTCCCTGCCGCCGCGCCGAGCACGGAGTTCTGGATGAAGTTTCTCTACGTCGCCGTGGCGGCATGCATGCTGGCCCTGGCGGGCGGGCCGGCAGCCCACGCCCAGCAGCAGTTGCCGGGGGCAATCGCGCCGAATTCGACGGACCTTCAGGCCGGCTACTGCCTGGGCCTGCTGAAGATGCTGGACGACCCCGGCCCGATCATGCGGGTGCGCACCTACATCGCCGACCGCTTGGCGGTGGTCGATGGCGAACCGATCATGGCGGCCTCGCGCAAGGCCGAGAAGGACATCGAGGCGTCCGTGGTCAATGCCGAGGCCTGCGTCAAGTCGAACTGCCGGCCGAACGACCGGTCCTGCGTCATGCAGTGCGCGCTGCAGCCGGACACGAAGGCGCACATCTCGTCCTGCATGGCGCTGGACTTCCTGCCGCGCTGAAGCCGGGCTGCCGCTGCCTGCCGCGCGTCGGTGCCTCGCTCCGCGCGCTGTCGCGCCCGGCCTAGCGAGACGCCTGCCCGGCGGCCGCGAGCAGATCCACGAGTTCGGACAGCGCGGCGCCCACCGGCGCCTCCACCTTGAGCGTGAGCAAGTCGTCCGCCCGCGTACGTCCCAGATTCACCGCTGCCACCGGCAGGCCCGCCGCCGCGGCGGACTGCACGAAGCGAAAGCCCGAATACACCATCAGCGAGGAGCCGGCCACCAGCACCGCGTCGCTGTCCTGCAGCGCGGCACGCGCGGCGGCCACGCGATCGGGCGGCACGCTCTCGCCGAAGAAGACCACGTCGGGCTTGAGCACGCCACCGCACACCTCGCAGGGCGGAACGACGAAGCTGGAGAAGTCGCGGCCTTCCAGGTCGGCGTCGCCGTCGGGTGCGCTGCTGGCCCACAGCTGCGCCCAGGCGGGATTGCGTGCCACCAGCTCGTCCTGCAGCTTCGCGCGCGGGCTGCGGCGGCCGCAGGCGGTGCAGCAGACGGTGTCGATGCGGCCGTGCAGGTCGATGGTGGCGCGGCTGCCGGCGGCGCTGTGCAGCCCGTCGACGTTCTGCGTGAGCAGCAGTTTCACATGGCCCGCGGACTCGAGCCGGGCCAGCGCGTGGTGCGCAGGGCCGGGCCGGGCCTCGCCGATGATGCGCCAGCCCACCAGGCTGCGCGCCCAGTAGCGCTGGCGCGTGGCCTCGCTGCCCATGAAGGCCTGGTACGTAACCGGGGCGGCACGCTTCCAGTCGCCGTTGGCATCGCGGTAGTCGGGAATGCCCGACTCGGTGCTGCAGCCCGCGCCGGTGAGCACGAACAGGCGCGGATGCCGCCGCACGAAGTCGGCCAGCGCGTGGACGTCGCGGATGCTGCCCGGCATCTCAGGGCGCACCGTGTGCGCGACCGTCCGAATAGGTGTGTGCGCGCAGGGCATCCACCTCGGTGTGCAGCGTCATGGCCCAGGCGCGGCGCTCGCGGCCGCGCGAATCCTGCGGGTCGCCGAAGCGCAGGTAGGCAGTGAGCGGCGGCGCGCTCAGGGTGCGCCACAGCGACTGCAACAGCGAATCGTCGCCGATGTAGGCGGCCGCGTCGGTGGACTCGTCGCTGCGGCGGTCGGCGAAGCGCAGCGCGGCCGGCTGCACGGGCGCGCCGGCGGAGATGGCCGCCTGAAGCAGGTTGGCGTGAAAAGGCAGCAGCACCTTGCCGTCGCCGGTGGTGCCCTCGGGAAACACCGCGATCATGTCGCCCGCGCGCAGCGCCTCGGCCATGTGGTGCACCAGGCGCATGGCGTCGCGCGGACGCTCGCGCTCGATGTAGAGCGTGCCCGCGCCGGTCGAGAGGCTGCCGATCATCGGCCAGTTCTTGATGTTGGACTTGGCCACGAAGCGCACGTGCCGCGCGGCGTGGATGGTGAGGATGTCGAGCCAGGACATGTGGTTGACGATGAGCAGCAGCGGCCCCTGCGCCGGCGGCGTGCCCTGCACGACCAGCCGCACGCCCAGGACCTCGAGCATCCGGCGCGACCAGCGCTGCACCTCCAGCGCGCGCTCGTCGGGGCTCATGCGCGGGAAGGAGAAGCGGATGGTCCACCAGCCGCCGGCCGCATGCGCAGTGGCACGCAGCAGCTTCCAGCTGACGACCGCCAGGCGCATCCGCTCAGGCCTGGTAGACGACGTGCCCACCCACCAGCGTGCTGCGCACGCGGCCGCGCAGCGCGTAGCCGGCGAAGGGCGTGTGCTTGCCCTGGCTCTTGAGCGCGTCGGCGCTCACCTGCCACTCATGCGCAGGATCGAAGATGCACAGGTCGGCCGCCTCGCCGGCCGCGATGCGGGCGCCGCCCACCGCGGGCACCACGCGTGCGGGCGCGCTGGTCACCACTTCCAGCGCGCGGCGGATGCCCGCCCCGCTCTGCTCGCCCCATTGCAGCGCCAGCGGCAGCAGCAGTTCCAGGCCGGTGGCGCCGGGCTCGGCTTCGGCAAAGGGCAGCGTCTTGGCGTCGGACTCGACGGGCGTGTGGTCGGAGACCAGCGCGTCGATGGTGCCGTCGGCCAGCGCGGCGCTCAGCGCCTCGCGGTCGCGCTGCTGGCGCAATGGCGGCGACAGGCGCGCGCGGCTGTCGAAGTAGCCGATGTCGGTGTCGGTGAGATGCAGCGAGTTGATGCTGACATCGCAGCTCAGCGGCAGGCCTTCGGCGCGCGCCGCGCGCACCAGCGCCACGCCGCCGGCGCTCGACAGGCGGCACAGGTGCACCCGGGCGCCGGTGGAGCGCATCAGCTCGACGATGGTGAAGATGGCGATGGTCTCGGCCGCCGCCGGCACGCCCGCCAGGCCCAGGCGCGTGGCCAGCGGGCCGCTGGCCGCCACGCCCTTGCCCAGGTCGCGGTCCTGAGGGCGCAGCCACAGCGTGTAGCCGAAGGTGCTGGCGTACTGCAGCGCGCGCTGCAGCACCTGCGTGTTCGTGAGCGGCACTTCGGCCTGGCCGAAGCCCACGCAACCGGCCTCGGTGAGCTCGGCCATCTCGGTGAGGATCTCCCCCTTCAGTCCCCGCGTGATCGCGCCCAGCGGAAACAGGCGCGCCTTCCTCAGCTTCTGGGCGCGGTACTTGAGCATCTCGACCAGCCCGGGCTCGTCGAGCACCGGGTCGGTGTCGGGCGGGCAGACGAGGCTGCTCACGCCGCCGGCCACCGCGGCGGACATCTCGCTGTCGAGCATGCCCTCGTGCTCGTAGCCGGGCTCGCGCAGCCGCGCCGCGAGGTCCACCAGGCCGGGCGCCACGATGCAGCCCTGCGCGTCCAGCGTCTGCTGCGCGCTGAAGTCGGCCGGGATGTCCTTGACGCCCACGATGGCACCGTCGGCGATCGCGATGTCGGCCTGGCCATCGAAGCCGGAGGCCGGATCGATGACGCGGCCGTTGCGGATGAGGATGTTGTTCTTGCTGCTGCTCATGCTTCGTTCCCTGCGACGATGCTCATGACCGCCATGCGCACGGCGATGCCGAAGGTGACCTGCGGCAGGATCACGCTCTGCTGGCCATCCACCACGGCCGAGTCGATCTCCACGCCGCGGTTGATGGGGCCGGGGTGCATCACGATGCAGTCGGGCTTGGCCCGCTGCAGCTTCTCGGGTGTCAGGCCGTAGGTCTTGAAGAACTCCTGCGACGAAGGCAGCAGCGCGCCGCTCATGCGCTCGTTCTGCAGGCGCAGCATGATGATGACGTCGCAGTCCTTGATGCCCTCCTCCAGCGTGTGGCACACCCGCACGCCCATGGGCGCCATGTCGGCCGGCACCAGCGTCTTGGGGCCCACCACGCGCACCTCGGCACAGCCCAGGGTGGTCAGGGCGTTGATGTCCGAGCGCGCCACGCGCGAGTGCAGCACGTCGCCGACGATGGCCACCGTGAGGTTGGAGAAATCCTTCTTGTAGTGGCGGATGGTGAACATGTCGAGCAGCCCCTGCGTGGGGTGCGAATGCCGGCCGTCGCCCGCGTTCACCACGTGCACGTGCGGCGCCACGTGCTGCGCGATCAGGTAGGGCGCGCCCGACTCGCTGTGCCGCACCACGAAGAGGTCGGCTGCCATCGCGCTGAGGTTGGCGATGGTGTCCAGCAGCGACTCGCCCTTGCTCGCCGAAGAGCGCGCGATGTCCAGGTTGATCACGTCCGCCGACAGCCGCTTTGCCGCGATCTCGAAGGTGGTGCGGGTGCGGGTGGAGTTCTCGAAGAAGAGGTTGAACACGCTCTTGCCGCGCAAAAGCGGCACCTTCTTCACCTCGCGGTCGCTCACGCTGGTGAAGTTGGCGGCGGTGTCCAGGATGTGGATGAGGGTGTCCTTGGGCAGGCCCTCCATCGACAGCAGGTGGATCAGCTCGCCGTGCTTGTTGAGCTGCGGGTTGCGCTTGTACAGCACGCTCACGCTCCTTCTTCTGGTTGTTCGATCTTGAGTGCGAAGCCGCCGTTCGCGTCGCGGTCCAGCGCCAGCGACTGGCTGGCAGGCAGTTCCAGCTTCGCCGCGGCGAAGTCGGCGGCCACCGGCAGTTGGCGGCCCCCGCGATCCACCAGCACGACCAGGCGCACTGTGGCCGGGCGGCCGAAGTCGAAGAGCTCGTTGAGCACCGCGCGGATGGTGCGGCCGGTGTAGAGCACGTCGTCCAGCAGCAGGATGTCGGCGCCGTTCACGTCGAAGGGCAGCTTGGTCTGCACGCTGGAGGCCAGGCCGCGGCGGGCGAAGTCGTCGCGGTGCATGGCCGAGGAGATGATGCCGGGCGCGCCGGGCAGGCCCAGGTCCTTCTGCAGGCGCTCGACCAGCCAGGCGCCGCCGGAGGTCACGCCCACCAGCCGGGTGCCCTCGCGCATCAGGGTCTTGACGCCGGCGAGGAGCGCCTGGTACAGCGTCTCGGCGTCGGGGACTTTGGGGTTCACGGGAGGCTCCTCAGGAATTGTTCAAGGATGATGCAGGCCGATGCGGCGTCGGCGTCGCTGGCACCGGCCGCCAGGGCCTCGGTGGTGCTGTAGCGCTCGTCCACCTGGTAGACCGTCAGGCGGAAGCGCCCTTCCAGCTGGCGCGCGAACTTCTGCGCTGCGCGGGTGTTGTCGTGCGGTGCGCCGTCGGGGTAATAGGGCACGCCCACCACCAACGCGTCGGGGTGCCATTCGCGGATGCGCTTCTCGATCTGTGCGAAGCGGGCATCGCCCTCGGCAGCAATGGTGCCCTGCGGCGTGGCGTTGGCCAGCATGCGGTTGCCGCTGGCCACCCCGGTGCGTTTGCGCCCGTAGTCGAAGGCCAGGAAGCTTTGGAAATGGGACGGGACGGAAGAGGCGGTGTCGGGAAGCATGGCCGCTCGCGGCATCAGGCATGCCCCGCGTCCGGCGAAAGCTTCCAGGCTTCCAGCCCCAGAAGCAGCAGGGCCTTGTTGTAGCGCTGCTCGACCGGCGTGTCGAAGATGACGGCCGGGTCGGCGTCCACGGTGAGCCAGCTGTTCTCGGCCAGCTCGGTTTCGAGCTGGCCCTCGCCCCAGGCAGAGTAACCGAGAGAAACAAGCACCTTGCGCGGGCCGGCACCGGTGGCCAGGGCCTCCAGCACGTCACGCGAGGTCGTGAGTTCCAGCCCGCCGGGAATGGTCATTGTGGAAGCGTAGACCGGCTCGGTGTTGTCCGGCGGGTCGGCGAACACCGGCTCGTGCAGCACGAAGCCGCGCTCGGTCTTCACCGGGCCGCCCTGGAACACGGGCGCGTCGCCGATGTCCGTCTGGTTGGTGGGCAATTCCACCTTCTCGAAGAGTGCGCGCAGGTTGATGTCGCTGGGCTTGTTGATGACCAGGCCCAGGGCGCCGCGCTCGCTGTGCTCGCACAGGTAGATCACGCTGCCGGCGAAGGCCTCGTCCCGCAATCCCGGCATCGCGATCAGGAAGTGATGCGTAAGGTTGATGCGGGCAGAATCGGTCGACATGCCGCCGATTTTACTGGCCGTCGACAAAACATACCCACGGGGCCTGATGTGGTTTAGGCGCGACCTCCGCCTGTCGGACAACGCCGCGCTCTATCACGCCCTGCGCAGCTGCCGCGAAGTGGTCTGCGGTTTCGTATTCGACACCGCCATTCTCAAGAACCTGCCCAAGGCCGACCGGCGGGTGGAATTCATTCGCGAGTCGCTGGCCGAACTGGCGCGGGACCTGGCCGAACACGGCGGCTCGCTGGTCGTTCGGCACGGCCTGGCGGAGGAAGAGCTGCCCCGCCTGGCCCGCGACCTGGGCGTGCAGGCCGTGTTCGCCAACCGCGACGACGAGCCCTTCGCGGTGGAACGCGACGCCCAGGTCTTCGGCGGCCTGGCCAATTCGGGCATCAGCTTCCACGCCCACAAGGACCGGGCCGTCTTCGAGCGCGACGAGGTGCTGACGCAGGCGGGCCAGTCCTTCTCGGTCTTCACGCCCTACAAGCGGGCCTGGCTGGCCAAGCTGGACGACTTCTACCTCAAGCCCTACCCGGTGGAGCGCTACCTCGATGCGCTGGTGCAGGCGCCGGAGGCGCTGCGCGGCGCCGTGCCCACGCTCGCAGACCTGGGCTTCGAAAAGACCAACCTCTCGGAGCTGGAAATCCCCACCGGCGCCAGCGGCGGCGCCCAGCTCTTCGAGGAATTCTTCGACAAGCGCATCGACCGCTACCACGAGACGCGCGACTTTCCCGGCGTGCGCGGCCCCAGCTACCTGGGCATCCACCTGCGCTTCGGCACGGTTTCCATCCGCGAGCTGGCGGGCGTGGCGCACCAGCTGACGCACTCGGGCGCCAACCAGGGCGCGGCTGTGTGGCTGAGCGAGCTGATCTGGCGCGACTTCTTCTTCCAGATCCTGGCGCACCACCCCGAGGTGGCCGCGGGCAAGAGCTTCCGACCCGAGTACGACAAGATCATCTGGCACCACGGCAAGCATGCCGACGGGCTGTTCGACGCCTGGCGCGAGGCCCGCACGGGCTACCCGCTGGTGGACGCCGCCATGGCGCAGATCAAGCACACCGGCTACATGCACAACCGCCTTCGCATGGTGGTGGCCAGCTTCCTGTGCAAGGACCTGGGGCTGGACTGGCGGCGCGGCGAAGCCTATTTCGAGCAGCAGCTCAACGACTTCGAGTTCAGCTCCAACAACGGCAACTGGCAGTGGGCCAGCGGCAGCGGCTGCGACGCGCAGCCGTGGTTCCGCATCTTCAACCCCGTGACACAGAGCGAGCGTTTCGACCCAGAGGGCAAGTTCATCCGCCGCTACCTGCCGCAACTGGCCAAGCTCTCGGACGCCTCCATCCACGCGCCCTGGCTGGCGACGCCGGTGGAACTGGAAGCCGCCGGCGTTCGACTGGGCGAGACCTACCCCCGCCCTATCGTCGACCACGCCCAGGCGCGCGAACGAACGCTGGAGCGCTATGCCGTGGTCAAGGAGCAGCAGGCGGGCGGCAAGGCGAACGGCCCGCGAAAAAAATAACGCCCGGCGCAGCGGGGTGCTGCGTCGGGCGCGAGGCCTTGGAGCGAACGAAAAAAACTCAGGCTTCCAGCGGCATCGCCTCGGCAAGGGTGTAGCTGCGCACCAGTCGCAGCAGTTCTTCTTCCGAGTACGGCTTGCCCAGGTAGTGGTTCACGCCCAGCTGCTTGGCGTGCTCGCGGTGCTTTTCGGCAATGCGCGAAGTGATCATGATCACCGGCAGGTCGGCCAGCGACACGTCGGCGCGGATGTTGCGCACCAGGTCGAAGCCATCCATGCGCGGCATTTCGATGTCCGACAGCACCAGCGCCGGGCGCTCTTCCTGCAGCCGCTCCAGGGCTTGCAGCCCGTCGGCCGCCAGGGTCACGCGGTAGCCTTCGCGCTGCAGCAGGCGCTGCGTGACGCGGCGCACGGTGATCGAGTCGTCCACCACCAGCACCAGCGGCACCTGCGGCACCACGGGCTGGGCCAGCGGGAGCACCGGCACCTTTGCATCCTGCGCGGACGAGGCGCCTTCTGCTTCCTCGCCCTTCTTCGCGGCCAGTTCGCGCGCCTGCAGCGCACGGGCCTGATCGCCGTGCACGGCGGCCAGGGCCACCGGGTTGTAGATCAGCGCCACAGCGCCCGAGGCCAGCACCGAGATGCCTGCCATGCCGGGCAGCGTCGACAGCTGCGGGCCGAGGTTCTTGACCACCACTTCCTGGTTGCCCAGCACTTCGTCCACGTGCAGCGCCACGCGCTGTGCGGCGCTTCGCACCACCACCACGGTGTTGGCGCGGCCGGGCTGGCGGTCGCTGCGGGTCGTGGTCTGCAGCAGGGCGCCGGACCAGAAGAAGGGAATCTCCTCGCCGCCGAAGGGATAGCGGGCGTTGGCGTAGGCCAACTCCAGCTCGGTGGCGCTGACGCGCTGCACCAGTTCCACCAGGTTGGAAGGCACGCCCACCGACAGCTCGCCGGCACGCATCATCACCACGTGCGTCACAGCGGTCGTCAGGGGCAGCACCAGCTTGAAGGTGGTGCCCTGGCCCGGCGTACTCTGCGTCTCGATGCGGCCGCCGAGCGCAGCCACGTCGGCGCGCACCACGTCCATGCCGATGCCGCGGCCGGCCAGTTCAGACACCTGCTCGGCGGTGGAGAAGCCCGGCTGGAAGATCAGCTCGGCCGCCCGCTCGGGTGTGAGCGTCTCGCCCTGCGGCAGCAGCCCCAGTGCATGGGCACGCTGCGCGATGCGTGCGATCTTCAGGCCGGCGCCGTCGTCGCGGAAGCTCACCGAGACGTCGTTGCCCTCGTGGTGCAGGTCGATCACGATCAGGCCGCTGGCATCCTTGCCCGCCGCCGAGCGGCTGGCCGCGTCCTCGATGCCGTGCGCCACGCAGTTGCGCAGCAGATGCTCGAAGGCCGGCGTCATCCGCTCCAGCACCCCGCGGTCCATCTCGATGGAGCCGCCGGTGATGTCCAGGCGAACCTGCTTGCCGGTGTCCTTGGAAGCCTGGCGCACCACGCGGTACAGGCGGTCGGAGATGCCCTCGAACTCCACCATTCGCGTGCGCAGCAGGCCGCGCTGCAATTCACGGGTCTGGCGGGCCTGGGCGCTCAGGTCGTCCTCGGTGGCCTGCACCGTCTTCTGCAGGGAGCGCTGCACGGTGGCCACGTCGTTCACCGACTCGGCCATCATGCGGGTGAGTTCCTGCACGCGGGTGAAGCGGTCGAATTCGAGCGGGTCGAAGGACTGCGCCGAATCCTTGGCTTGCGCCAGCCGCGACTGCATCTGGCTCTCGGCCTGCACCTCGATGTCGCGCAGCTGCTGGCGCAGGCGGTCCAGGTTGCCAGTGAGGTCGAGCAGCGAGGTGCTCAGCTGGCTCAGCTCGGCCTCCAGGCGCGAACGGGTGATGATCACCTCGCCGGCCTGGGCCAGCAGGCGGTCCAGCAGCTGGGTGCGGATGCGAACCACTTGGCCGGCACCGCCGCGCAGCGGCGTGAGCACGCTGGAGGCGGGCGCTGCCAGGCGCTGGGGCACGAGGGCCGGAACGGCAGGGGGCGCATCGGCAGCCACGGAGGGCTCGTTGGCGGCGACGGGCGTCGCCGCTTCGGGCTCCGGCGTGGCAGCTTCGGCTTCGGCCGCGGCCGGCTCGGCGGCGGCAGGCGCCACCTGCACCGTCACCGGCGCGCTGACCGTGGGCACCGCCGACGTGGCGGCGACAGCACGCTGGGCGATCTCGGCCTGGGCGGCACCGTCGGCGTCGCGCAGGCTGTCGAAGGCGGCCTGAAGCAGGTCGTAGCGGCCGTGCAGTTCCTCGATCGCCTGGCGCGGGATGTTCTCCACGCCCAGGATCTCGACCTCGGACTCCATGCGGTGGGCGCGTTCGCCCAGGCGCATGGCGCCGGCCAGGCGTGCGCTGCCCTTGAGGGTGTGCAACGCACGCAGCACGACGGAACGCTGGCCCAGCTCGTTGGGCGATTCGGCCCAGGCGCGCAGCGCATTGGAAAGCTCGGGCAGCAGGTCGGCGGCCTCTTCCTCGAAGATGGGGAAGAGGTCGGCGTCGACCGCGTCCTCGACGTCGATGACGTCCTCGGAGTCTTCCAGCGACACGTCGGCAGGCGCGTGGTGCTGCACAGCGGACACGGCCGGCTGGAAGCGCGGCACGGGCGCCTCGAAGGCGGGCATGGGCGCAGCGGCCAGCGCGCGCAGCGACTCCAGCGTCTCGGGCGCGGGGTCCTTGAGGACGCCCGCGGCGAACTGGTGCAGCAGGCGGCGCAGCTCGTCGGCCGCCAGTACCAGCACCGTGCCCTGCTCATGCGTGCCCACGCCCAGCATCTGCAGGTGCGTGAGCGCGGCCTCGACCAGGCGCGCCATGTCCGACAGGCTCTTGAAGCCCACCGTGGACGAGCTGCCGGCCAGCGAATGCGCCAGCGCGATGGTCGAGTCGTGGATGCGTACGTGCGGCTCCAGCGCCCACTCGCCCACTTCGACGGCGAGCTGGCGGGACCATTCGTCGGCCTCGTTGAGGTAGACGTTGTAGAGCGCGATGCCGATGCGCAGCGGGCCGATGGCCTTGAAGGCCTCGTCGGCGACAGGTGCCGGCTCCTCGACGACCGGAGCGGGCTCGGCGGCAACGGGAATCACCCCGGCAGCAGCAGCCTGCTGGACGGCGAAGGCCTCGTAGTCGAAGGCGGGGATGTCCTCTGCCACCGGCTCGGCGGCCGGCACGGGCTTCGTGGGCTCTGCCACGGGCGCCGCGCGCAGCTCGAAGGGGTCGGCCAGCGCGGTGGGCTCGAACCCGACGCTGAAGTCGATGCCGGCATCCAGCGGTTCCAGCATGGCCGGCTCGGCGGAGGCTGGCTTCTTCTCGTCCTCGAACTCGAGGAAGTCGGTGGAGGGGAAGTCCACCATCTCGTGGACGGCAAAGGGATCGGCCTCAGGCAGCTGCGCCATGGGCGCGGGCTCGGTGTCGGCCTCGAGCACGAGCTTGTGCTCCGGCTCGATCGGAAGCTCCGGTGCGGGCTCAACGAACTCGGCCACCGGCTGGGCTTCGATGACCGGCTCGGCGGAGATCAGGTCCAGGTCAGGCAGCAGGTCGAAATCAGGCAGGGGCGGCAGCGCGGCCGCGGGCGCCTGGACCGCCGGAGCGGCGAGGGGCTCCAGCGGCATCGGCGCCGAAGACTCTGCAATCGATGCGGGCTCGGCCGCGATCTGGCGCGCAACGGCAGCCAGCGCGGATGCGTCGGCGGCCGGCGCAGGGGGCGCAGTCAGCGGCTCGCCGCTGCCCAGCGAGCGGGCCAGGTCGCTGAAGGGGGCCGACTGCCAGGAGTGCGGCTCGCCCGAGGCGACGGCTTCCACCCAGGCGCCGAAGTCGCGCAGCGAGGTGCCGGCGCCGGCGATCAGTTCCTTGGTGACCGGGCGCTGGTCGGCCAGCCAGGTGTTGAGCACCTGCTCCATCGACCAGGCGGCATCGCCGAAGTCGGTGAGACCGACCATGCGCGAGCTGCCCTTGAGCGTATGGAAGGCGCGGCGCAGGATGGTGAGCTCGCCCGTGTCGCTGGGGTCGTGGTCCAGTTCGCCGACGGCCACCAGGCCGTTCTCGACGACCTCGCGGGCCTCGTCCAGGAAGATGTTGAGCAGGTCGTCTTCGGCCAGCTCGGTGACGAAGGTCTCGGGCAGGGCCTCCAGCGGCGCGGGGCCGGTGATCTTGGCGGTCCAGCTGTCGGCGGCCTTGCTGAATTCCTCGATGGGCGAGGCACCGCCCTTGTCCTTCTTCTTGCTGCCCTTGGGGTTGGCCAGCTCGGCCAGCCTGGCGGCGATCTGCTTGTCGATCTCGTCGGAGGAAAGCGGTGCGGCTTCGGCCACGGGCGCCGGCTCGGCGGCGATCGGGGCCGCTGCTGCGGCGATGGCTGCCTCTGCCTGTTCCTCGGCCTGGCGGCCCATCAGCGGCTTGAGCTCGCCGGCCTGTGCGTCGAACACGAACAGGCGCTTGGCCAGCGCCGGCTGGTAGCCCAGCATGTCGATCAGGAAGCCCAGGGCGCCCAGGTTGTTGCCCAGCGCGTCGAAGGCGCCCGGTTCGTCCGCGGGGGTGGCACTTGCCACCAGCTCGTCGACGTTGTCGCGCATGCGCTGCACGGCCAGCGAGGCCTGGTCCAGGCCCAGCACCGAGAACACGCCGCGCATCTGCATGAGTTGGCTGGGCACGGTGCGCAGGTGGCCCTTTTCCGTCGGATGACGGAAGAACTGGTCCATCGCCTTCTCGAGCTCGGAGAGGTGGCTGCGCAGCTCGTCGACCACGGTGCCCATGGTCTGGCGGTCGCTCACGCGGCGGTAGAGCTCTTCCATCCACGGCTCGAGCGGCTCGGAGCGGCCGCCCTCGCGGGCGCGCTCGATGCGGCCGGCCAGTTGCACGGTGCGTGCGGTGAGCTGGCGGTCGTTGGGGTCCAGGTCCTCGAAGGCGGCTTCGAGGTACAGCACCGAGGTCGCCACTTCCATGGCCAGCTCGGTGGCCGGCGGCTTGCCCGAATTGAGCGAGGCCTGCACGGCGTTGTTGAGCGCCTGCACCATCGGCAGGCTTGGCGGATGCAGCTTCTGCAGTGACTCGGTGAGCTGCGCAAAACTGTCGACCGCCGGGCGCACCCGGCCCATGTCGCCGCCCGAGAGCGCCGACCACATTTCCTTGGCACCCTCGATGCGCTTGCGCGCCTGCGCGAGGATGACGGGGTCGAAACGGCCGAACTGCTCGCGGGTGTAATCGACGGCCTTCTCGTTGATGATGCCCCAGGCCGCGCGCACGGCGCGCAGCGTGGAGGCGTCGTCGCGCATGCTGGGCACGGCCTGGGCACAGAAGAAGAGCAGGTCCTGGCCGAGGCGGTCGGACACGGTCTCGTCGCCGCGCGCCAGGGTGGCGTACTGCAGCAGCACGCGCGAGGCGGCGCGCTTCACATAGATGTCGGGTGCGACCAGCGACAGGCCCAGCGCCTCGAAGAAGCCGCCGGCCAGCGCCCAGAAGCTGCGCGAGCGGGCACCAGCGGAACCGCGCGACAGGCCCACGCAGATTTCCTGCAGGCGCTTGGCGGCCGCGTCGTCGCCGGTCTTGACCACCTTGAGCAGTTCGCGGTCGAACTTGGAGCGCACGGCCGGGTCGTACACCAGCGCCGGCTTGCTGCTCATGAGGGCGACGTCGGCCCAGCGCCAGGGCAGCGACCAGAGATCGGCCGGATGCACGCGCTCGTTGCCCACCAGTTCGAGCACGTCGCGGTATTGCGGGAAGAGCGCGACGGCAGACACCGACTTGCCGGCCAGCATGGCCTGCAGGAAATCGGTGACGGCAAAGCCGGCGCGGTCCAGCTTCTGCACCGCGGCGTCGTTGCAGCGCTGCGGCTCCTGCACGAAGCTCTGGACGGCAAATTCCATCGCGCCCAGCACCAGTGCGGGCGAGGGATGGCCGACCATCTGCAGGGCACCGACGACCTGGTGCAGCTGCTGGCGCACCAGGCGCAGCGGGCCGGCATCGGCGTCCACAACGCCTTGGCTTTCTCGCGCGAAACGGCGCAGCGACTTGGCCGCAGTCTCGAGCGATTTCTGGATTTCACCGAGCACCCAGGCCAGCGGCCCGAGGTCTTCGGCCCCCTGCGCGTTGCCGGCGACAGGGGCGGTTGCGTGGGGGGCGAGGGTCGACACGTTGGGGTGCTCGTCGTTCAGGCGATCTTGAATCGGGACACCGACTGGCGCAGTTCTTCAGCCATGTGCGAGAGTTCGCGCACCTGCTGGGCCGTGGCGCGGGTGCCTTCACCCGTCTGCTCCGTCACCGCGAAGATGTGCTGGATGTTCGCCGCCACCACGTTGGCCGAATTGGCCTCGCGGGAAGCGGACTGGGAAATCTGCTCGATCAGCTCGGCAAGGCGGCGGGACACGCGGTCGATCTCCGACAGGGCGGTACCTGCATTGTCGGAGAGCTTGGCCCCTTCCACCACACCCTGCGTGGAGCGCTCCATGGCGCCCACCGCGTCCTGGGTGTCGGTCTGAATGGCCTTCACCAGTGCCGCGATCTGCCGCGTGGCGTCTGCCGAGCGTTCGGCCAGTCGCTGCACTTCTTCGGCCACCACCGAGAAGCCTCGGCCGGCTTCACCGGCGGACGCGGCCTGGATGGCGGCGTTCAGTGCCAGCACGTTGGTCTGTTCGGTAATGTCCGAGATCAGCTCGGTGATTTCGCCGATCTCCTGCGAGGATTCGCCCAGGCGCTTGATGCGCTTGGAGGTTTCCTGGATCTGGTCGCGGATGGCGTTCATGCCGCCGATGGCGTTCTGCACGGCCTGCAGGCCCGAGGACGCAGCCTGCAGCGACTGGCGCGCCACCGTGGCGGACTCCTGCGCTTGCGAGGACACACCGTTGATCCGCTCGGCCATGGTCAGCACCGACTGGCCGGTTTCGCGAATCTCGCGCAGCTGTTCGGTCGAGGCGGCCAGCAGTTCGGTCGAAGTGCTTTCCACCTGCGCCGTCGTTTGCGCGACCCGGGAGGCCGTGTTCTGCACGTTGCCCACCAAGAGGCGCAGTTCTTCCACCGTGTAGTTCACCGAGTCGGCGATGGCGCCGGTGATGTCTTCCGTCACGGTGGCTTCCTGCGTCAGGTCGCCTTCGGCCACCGTCTGCAGTTCGTTCATCAGGCGAAGAATGGCGGCCTGGTTGGCCACGTTCACGCGGGTCACTTCCTCGTGGGCCCGGTCGGCTTCGACGCGGTCACGCTCGGCGGAGACGGCACGCTCGCGGCCTTCACGCACCTGGGCAAAGGCGATGGCACCAGCCAGGCCGAGGGCGGCCAGCGACAGGATGAACAGCAGGACCACGGTGCCGGCGCCCAGGCCGGTGCGCTCGGACAGCTTGTCCTGCAGGTCGCCCAGGGCGACACGCAGCGGCTCGCTGTCGGCCAGGATGGTGGCCTGTGCTTCACGCGCGGTGACCAGGCCCTGCAGGTTGCCCAGGATGGCACCGGCCTGCGTGCGGGTCTGCTCGTAGGTCTTCAGGATGGCTTCCAGCTGCTGGCGGGTCTGCGGGTCGCGGGTGCCGGGCAGGCGCTGCTGCGCGCTGCCGTCCAGCAGGCCCTTGGCCACTTCCTGGAAGGTGTTCAGGTCCTTGCCCAGCAGGAACACCGCGTCGGGGCTCACGCCTTCCACCGTCAGGAATTCGTTGGCCGACTTGCCGATACGCTGCGTCAGCATGACCAGTTGGCCGGCGGCCGAGATCTCGGGCACGGTGGCGGTCTGCTGCATCTTCAGCGAGGCGACCGTCTCGGTCATTTCCAGCAGGTCGGAAGACTGGCGGTTGATGTTGCGCAGCGCGGCGCCCACCTGCGTCAGGATCTGCTGCTGGGCCAGCACGGCCTTGGCACTGGCCGAGGCGCGATCCACCAGCGGCAGGATCTTGGTCATCTCGGCGTCGAGGTCCTTGCTGACCGGCTCGAGCTTGATGGCGTCGTCGCCGGAGGCCAGGCCGTGCGCACGCACGCTCAGGTCGGCCGAGGAATCCTTCACTTCCGCGAAGGCCTTCACGTCACCCACCAGGGCCTGCGAGACCGACTTGGCAAGACGCTGCGACTGCATCAGCGACTGGCCGGTGGCAGCCACCTGCTGCGCGACGCGGTCGGCGCGAACGATGGCGGAGCCGGCGATCACCAGCAGCACCAGCACCACCACGGCCAGCGCGATGAAGAGGTAGCGCTGCTGGCGCTGAAGGTCGGAACGAGGTGTGGCGGGCGGCGCCTCGGCGGCCTGGACCTCGCCGGCCTCGGCCGGAATGCCGACGGCGGCGCCGGACTCGTTGGCCGCGGCGGCCTCCGCGTCGCGGCGCATCAGCACGGTCTTCTCGTCGAAGCCCTGCTCGGTTTCGACCTGGTCGAGGGCAATGGCACTGTTGTCGGCGCCCATCGCGTTGTCGCGCGCGGGCAGGAGGCGTTTGAACTTGTCGGCGATCGAGCTCACAGTCGGTCCTTCAGGTTGATGGCGTTGCGGCTGCCCGATCAGGCGCCGATACTCAGAAAGTGCGGTTGCTGGGACAAGGCTTGCAGGTTGACTTCCTGCCACTGCTCGCCAGCCTCGTCGGTGTAGGTGGAACCCATCCAGGCCGGCGCGTCCTCGGCCGGCGGCTGCGTGGCCACGAAGGCCTCGACGCCGCGCAGACCGATCAGCCGGTCGATCAGGAGGGCACAGTTGACCTCGAGCAGTTCGTTCAAGGCCACCAGGCGCGACTGGGTACGCGCGGCATCGGTGGCCGCCGTGGTGCGGCGGCCGGTGGCAAAGCCGGCGAACTCCACGACGCCGTACAGGCCGCCGCGGAGATTGGAAACGCCGAGGAACCAGGGGTGCGTGTAAGGCACCGGTTGCGGCGGCGCCCACGGGAAGATCTCGCCGGCATGGCCGAGCGGAAAGAGGAACTTCGCATCGCCAGCCTCGACGGCCAGCCAGGAGGCCGACACGCCGGAACTGCGTGCCGCCTGCAGCCGGCCAGCCAGCCTGGACTGGAATGCACGGAGCGCGTCGCGATTGGCCATGGCAGGAAGAGCGTTGGACGCGAGTTGCTTAGTTGAGCGCGCTGATCTTGGCCATCAGCTCGGCCGCGTTCACGGGCTTGACGATGTAGTCACGCGCGCCCTGGCGCATGCCCCACACGCGGTCCGTTTCCTGGTTCTTGCTGGTGCACAGGATGATCGGCACAGCCGCGTACAGCGGATCGCGCGCGATGGCACGCGTGAGCTGGAAGCCGTTCTGGCCAGGCATGACCACGTCCATCAGGATCAGGTCGGGACGGTCTTCCTGCAGGCGGCGCATGGCGTCGTCGGCGTTCTCGGCCGTCTTGACCTTGAAGCCGTTCTTCTCGAGCAGGTCGGTCAGGAACATCAACTCCGTCTTGGAGTCATCGACCACGAGGACTTTTTGGATAGCCATTTAGAGAGTTTCCGATTGAGCAACGCCGAACTGCTCCACTGCCTGGAGCAACTGGTCTTTGGTGAAAGGCTTGGTGAGGTAATCCTGCGAGCCGACCATGCGGCCGCGCGCCTTGTCGAAGACGCCGTCCTTGGACGACAGCATGACGACGGGGACACTGGAGAAATGCGAATTGCGCTTGATGATCGCGCAGGTCTGGTAGCCATCCAGGCGCGGCATCAGGATGTCGCAGAAAATGAGGTCAGGCCGGTGGTCGTTGACCTTCGACAGGGCATCGAATCCATCCTCGGCCAGCAGCACCTCGTGCCCACCCTGCTTGAGGAAGATCTCCGCGCTGCGGCGGATGGTGTTGCTGTCGTCGATGACGAGCACCTTGTAGCCAGATCCATTGGTGCTCATGGGCACACGCTCCTCAAACAACACTTCCGACGACGGCGGCTACCTTTCCAATCAGAAAAGTCGCCGGAAGCGTGGCCCTATGCCATGCTTCAAATTTCAACCATTTCGAAGTCTTCCTTGCGGGCACCACACTCGGGGCAGGTCCAATTCATTGGCACATCGGCCCACGCTGTTCCGGCCGCAATACCATCTTCTGGTACCCCGACCGCTTCGTCGTAGATCCACCCGCAAATCAGGCACATCCAGGTTTTTTTGTTCATCGCAGCTTACGTTCCCTGTTCATAGAATGCAACGATTGTATCGAGACGTGTGTCGCGAACTCGTGATTTGCGTCTCACATCCGCCACCATCTTGGTGAGCATCGAAGACGCATGAAAACTTTTCTTTTACCCCCTGAAGACTCAGGTCCAACGGACGATCTTAGCGGCGCCGACGCCGGACTCGAGAAGTCCGAGGAAGGCAGCCAGAACGGCCTGCCCTGCGTGCTCGTGTTCAATGCCAGCGACCCCAGCGGCGCCGGCGGACTCGCCTGTGACGCACTGGCGATCTCCTCCGTCGGCGCGCACATGCTGCCGGTGGTCACCGGCGCCTATGCGCGCGACACGGCCGAGATTTTCGACCACTTTGCCTTCGACGAAGAGGCGGTTTCCGAGCAGGCCCGCACCATCCTGGAGGACGTGGAGGTGCAACTGATCAAGGTGGGCTTCGCCGGCACGCCCGAGAACCTGGCCGAGATCGCCGAGACAGCCAGCGACTACCCCGAGGTGCCGGTGGTGGCCTACATGCCCAACCTGGCGTGGTGGGACGAAACCAAGATCGACGCCTACCTCGATGCCTTCCGCGAACTGGTGCTGCCGCAGACCACGGTGCTGGTGGGCAACCACAGCACCCTGTGGCGCTGGCTGCTGCCCGACTGGAACGGCGATCGCCCGCCCACGGCGCGCGACGTCGCCCGCGCCGCCGGCGAACAGGGCGTGCCCTACACGCTGGTCACCGGGATCGTGCTGCCCGACCAGTTCTTCGACAACGTGCTGGCCTCGCCGCAGGCGGTGCTGGCCAGCGAGAAGTACGAGCGGCTCGAAGCCGTGTTCTCCGGCGCGGGCGACACGCTCTCGGCCACGCTGGCGGCGCTGCTGGCCAGCGGCACCGAACTGGTGGCCGCCACCAGCGAGTCGCTCAGCTACATGGACCGCTGCCTGGACGCAGGCTTCAGACCCGGCATGGGCCACGTCATTCCCGACCGCCTCTTCTGGGCCCAGCCCGAGGACGAGGACGGCGAGGAAGACACCGCAGGCGCCAGCGACTTCGCGCTGCCGCCACACGAAACACGACATTGAGACCGATGACCGCAGACGACCGCAACAACCAACTTTTCGAGCGCGCACGCGCTGTCATTCCTGGCGGGGTGAACTCGCCGGTGCGCGCGTTCAAGGCCGTGGGCGGCACGCCGCGCTTCATCCAGAAGGCGCAGGGCGCCTACATGTGGGATGCAGCCGGCCAGCGCTACATCGACTACATCGGCTCCTGGGGCCCGATGATCCTGGGCCACGGCCATCCCGCCGTGATCGAGGCGGTGCAGAAGGCCGTGACCGAGGGCCTGTCCTTCGGCGCGCCGACCGAGCGCGAGATCGAACTGGCCGAGGCCATCCTCGCGCTCATGCCGTCCATGGAGATGGTGCGCCTGGTCAGCTCGGGCACCGAGGCCGCGATGAGTGCGCTGCGCCTGGCCCGTGGCGCCACCGGGCGCAAGACCATCATCAAGTTCGAAGGCTGCTACCACGGCCATGCCGACGCGCTGCTGGTGAAGGCCGGTTCAGGCCTGGCCACTTTCGGCAATCCCACTTCCGCGGGCGTGCCGCCCGAGGTGGTGCAGCACACGCTGGTGCTGCGATACAACGACCTGCCGCAACTCGACGCCGCCTTTGCCGAACATGGCAAGGACATCGCCTGCCTGATGATCGAGGCGATCGCCGGCAACATGAACTTCGTGCGGGCCACGCCCGAGTTCGCGAAGCGCTGCCGCGAGCTGTGCACGCAGCATGGCGCGCTGCTGGTGTTCGACGAGGTCATGACCGGCTTCCGCGTCGGCCTGCAGGGTGCGCAGGGCGTGCTGGGCGTGCGGCCCGACCTCACGGTGCTTGGCAAGGTCATCGGCGGCGGCATGCCGCTGGCGGCCTTCGGCGGACCGCGCGCCATCATGGAGCAGCTGGCACCGCAGGGCCCGGTCTACCAGGCCGGCACGCTGTCGGGCAACCCGGTGGCCACCGCCTGCGGCCTGGCCACGCTGCGGGAAATCGCCAAGCCGGGCTTCTACGACGCACTGGCCGCCAAGACCCGCTCGCTGGTCGATGGGCTCAAGGCCGCCGCCAGCGCCGAGGGTGTCGGCTTCAGTGCCGACTGCGAAGGCGGCATGTTCGGCTTCTTCCTGCTCGACACGCTGCCGCAGGACTACGCCAGCGTGATGAAGAGCGACGGTGCACGCTTCAACGCCCTCTTCCACGGGCTGCTGGAGCGCGGCGTCTACATCGCGCCGGCGCTGTACGAGGCAGGCTTCGTGAGCAGCGCCCACAGCCAGGACGATATCGCGCAGACGCTGGAGGCAGCTTCGGCGGTCTTCAGGAAGCTCGGCCGGGCCGCATGAGCCGGCGCGCCGCGCTCGCAGGCCTGCTGCTGGCCCTGGCCGCTCTGCCGGCCGCGGGCCAGGCGCAGGAAACTGCCTCGGACGCCGGAAGCTCTTCCGAAGTCCTGTCGCGCCTGTGGCTGAACCCCGGCTTCTATTCGTGGCACTGGGACCGCGACAAGAACCTGGAAGACGCCAACCCGGGCTTCGGCGTGGAGTACGTGCTCGACGACGAGTGGTCGCTCACGGCCGGCACCTTCAAGAACAGCGACCGCGAGCGCTCGAACTACATCGGCGCCTACTACATGCCCTTGCAGTGGCAGGGCTTCAGGTTCGGCGCCGCGGTGGGTGCCTTCGACGGCTACCCCAACTACAAGGACGGCGGCTGGTTCCCGGCGCTGATCCCCACCGTGGCCTACGAAAGCCGCTACTGGGGGCTCAACGTCGGCGTCATTCCCTCGTACAAGGACCGGCTCTACGGCGCCATCAGCTTCCAGCTGAAGGTGCGCTTCAGCGCGCCGGCCGGCGGCGCGCCGAAGTAAGGAGGCAGCCGAGCGACTGCCGCTGCGCTCAGTGGCGGAAGTGGCGCACGCCGCTGAAGACCATGGCCACGCCGCGCTCGTTCGCCGCGTCGATCACTTCCTGGTCGCGCATCGAGCCGCCCGGCTGGATCACGCAGGTGGCACCGTGGTCGATGACCACGTCCAGGCCGTCGCGGAAGGGGAAGAAGGCGTCGCTGGCCACGGCCGAGCCGGCCAGCGAGAGGCCGGCGTGCTCGGCCTTGATGCTGGCGATGCGCGCCGAGTCGAGCCGGCTCATCTGGCCCGCGCCCACGCCCAGCGTCATGCCGCCCGCGCAGAACACGATGGCGTTGCTCTTGACGTACTGCGCGACCTTCCAGGCGAAGAGCAGGTCTTCCAGCTGCTGGGCGGTGGGCTGCTTCGTGGTCACCACCTTCAGGTCGGCCAGCGCGAGCTGGTGGTTGTCCGCGGTCTGGATCAAAAGGCCCGAGCCGACCCGCTTCACGTCCATCGCATTGCGGCCGTTCTTCCAGTCGGTGTCGCCGCCGGGCGGCAGCTCGATCTGCAGGATGCGGACGTTGACCTTGGCCTTGAACACCTCCAGCGCCTCGGGCGTGTAGGCCGGAGCCATCAGCACCTCGACGAACTGCTTGCTCACCGCCTGCGCGGCCGCCAGGTCCACCGGGCGATTGAAGGCGATGATGCCGCCGAAGGCCGAAGTGGGGTCGGTCTTGAAGGCCTTCGCATAGGACTCGTGCGCGTCCGCGCCCACGGCCACGCCGCAGGGGTTGGCGTGCTTGACGATGACGCAGGCGGGCACCTCGAAGTTCTTCACGCACTCCCACGCCGCGTCGGCATCGGCGATGTTGTTGTAGGACAGCTCCTTGCCCTGCAGCTGCTTCGCGGTGACCAGCGAGCCCGGTGCCGGATACAGGTCGCGGTAGAAGGCGGCCTGCTGGTGCGGGTTCTCGCCGTAGCGCAGGTCCTGCAGCTTGACGAAGCGGCCGTTGCTTTGCGCCGGGAAGAGCGCTCGCTTGGGCGCCGCCTGGCCTTCGCTGGCCTCGAAGTCGATGGCCGAGAGGTAGTCGCTGATGGCGCCGTCGTAGTCCGCGATGCGGTTGAAGGCGGCCACCGAGAAGGCGAAGCGGGTCTTGTCGCTCAGCTTGCCGCTGGCCTTGAGCTCGGCCAGGGCCACGGGGTACTGCGCCGCGTCGGTCAGCACGCCCACGTCCTTCCAGTTCTTGGCGGCGCTGCGCACCATGGCCGGGCCGCCGATGTCGATGTTCTCGATCGCGTCCTCCAGCGTGCAGCCGGCCTTGGCCACCGTGGCCTCGAAGGGATAGAGGTTGACCACCAGCAGGTCGATGGTGTCGATGCCGTGCTCCTGGATGGCCGCCACGTGCGCGGGCAGGTCGCGGCGCGCCAGCAGGCCGCCGTGGATCTTCGGGTGCAGCGTCTTCACGCGGCCGTCCAGCATTTCGGGAAAGCCCGTGTGGTCGGCCACTTCGGTGACCGGCAGGCCGGCGTCGGCCAGCAGCTTGGCGGTGCCGCCGGTGGACAGGAGCTTCACGCCCAGGCCGTGCAGGCTCTGTGCGAATTCGAGGATGCCGGTCTTGTCGGAAACGGAGAGGAGTGCGGTGAGTGCCATGGGATGCTTACTTCAGGAGCTTGTGTTCGACCAGCTTTTTGCGCAGGGTGTTTCGGTTCAGGCCCAGCCACTGGGCCGCCTTGGATTGGTTGCCCTCGGCGCGGCTCATCACCACGTCGAGCAGCGGTTTCTCGACCACGTTGACCAGCATGTCGTACATGCCGTCGGGCTCGGTGCCTCGGAGGTCGCGGAAATAGCCTTCCAGACTGCTGCGGACGCAGTCCTCGATCTGCTTCTTGCTCATGCTCTTCTCTTCTTGATTTGATCTGTTATCGGGCGTCCTGGCAGGCCACCCCTTCTTCTTCCTCGGGATCGTTCAATGCCTGCGGCGCGGCGGCAGGCATGCGGTCTGTGTGGGCGGCCAGGCCGTCGAAGAAGGCTGCGACGGCCGCCAGCTGGGCCTCGCACTCCTCGATGCGGTTCATCTCGCCGCGAAATTCCTCGCCCCCGGGCAAGCCGCGCACGTACCAGCCGATGTGCTTGCGGGCCGTGCGCACGCCGCTGTAGTCGCCGTAGAGGACGTAGTGCTCCTGGAGATGCTCGAGCAGGAGGCGCTGGACCTCGGCCACCAGCGGCGGCGCGCGGTGCGTGCCGGTGGCCAGGAAGTGCTCGATCTCGCGGAAGATCCAGGGCCGGCCCTGCGCGGCACGGCCGATCATGATGGCGTCGGCACCGGTCGCGGCCAGGACCGCGCGGGCCTTCTCGGGGCTGGTGATGTCGCCATTGGCCACCACCGGCACGCTCACCGCGGCCTTCACCGCGGCGATGGTCTCGTACTCGGCCTGGCCCTTGTAGCCCTGCTCGCGGGTGCGGCCGTGCACCGTGAGCATCTGCACGCCGGCGGCCTCGAAGCGGCGCGCGAGCGCGACCGCGTTGCGCTGCTCCAGGCTCCAGCCGGTGCGCATCTTGAGGGTGACCGGCACGCCGTGCGGCTGCGCCGCCTGCACCACGGCTTCGACGATCTCCAGCGCCAGCGGCTCGTCGCGCATGAGGGCCGAGCCGGCCCACTTGTTGCAGACCTTCTTGGCCGGGCAACCCATGTTGATGTCGATGATCTGCGCGCCGCGATCGATGTTGTAGTGCGCGGCCTCGGCCATCATGGCCGCGTCGGTGCCTGCGATCTGCACCGAGATCGGACCGGGCTCACCGGTGTGGTCGGCGCGCCGCGAGGTCTTGAGCGAATGCCACAGGTCCTTGCGCGAGGTGACCATCTCGCTGACCGCGTAGCCGGCCCCCATCTGACGGCACAGGGTGCGGAAAGGCCGGTCGGTCACGCCGGCCATGGGCGCCACGAACAAGCGGTTTTCCAGCGGGATGTTGCCGATCTGCAGGGTCATGAAATGGTGCGGTGCGCAACTCGGCTGCTGAAAAATGAGGCACGATTGTAGCGATGCCACATCCCGGTGGATGAAACGATTTGCACTGCCAACGTGCAGGAAGCAAGGCCCGGGTTCTTATACTGCCGCGCTACATGGAACATTGGTACGACTCACTTCTTGCGCTGCTCGCGCTGCCCGAATATGGGCTGACGTCGCTGTTCATCGTTTCCTTTATTTCAGCCACGTTGCTGCCGCTGGGCTCGGAGCCCGCGCTCTTCGGCCTGCTGCAACTCAACGCCGACATGTTCTGGCCGGCGATCTTCGTTGCCACGGCGGGCAACACGCTGGGCGGTGCGGTGGACTGGTGGATGGGCTTCGCGGCGCACCAGGTGGCTGATAAGTACTCACACTCCAAGCACCACGTGCGGGTGCTGGGTTGGCTCGAACGCCTGGGCCCCAAGGCATGCCTGCTGGCCTGGCTGCCGCTCTTCGGCGACCCGCTGTGCGCGGTGGCCGGCTGGTTGCGCATGCCCTTCTGGCCTTGCGTGTTCTACATGGCCATCGGCAAGTTCGCGCGCTACGTCACCATGACCATGGGCCTCATCTATATGTGGCCCAGGCTGGGCTTCGGCTCCTGAAATGAAAAAGCCGGCACACGCCGGCTTCTTTTCAGGACTGCGCGCATGGCACGCAGCAGAGAACGGCGATCAGCCCTGGTGCGCGCGCTTGCCGACGTTCTTCTTGCTGCGGGTGGCGGGGCCGCGCTCGAGGCTGCGGCGCTGGCCGGTGCCCTGGCGAGCCAGCGCCATGCCGGGCATCGGCGTGGGACGCGGGGTGGCCTTGCGGTCGGCTTCGGTAACGATCTTGTTGCCCATGTGAGTGCTCCTGGTCGGTGTGATGGGTGGGTGAAAAAAGAGGGGCTCCCATGCGGAGCCACCCCTGTATTGTCGCCGCTTCGGCAAAGCCCCGGTCAGCTGAGCTCGAAGCGCCCCCCGCGCTCCAGCGCGCGCTGGTAGGCCGGCCTTGCGTGGATGCGCTCCAGCCAGGCCATGAGCTTGGGCCGGCTCGCGTCCAGCCCGCCGCGTGCGCGCGCCACTTCCACCGCAAAGCTCATCTGGATGTCGGCCGCGCTGAAGGACTCGCCGGCGAACCACGGGGTCTTGCCCAGTTCGCCCTCCATGAAGTCCAGGTGCGTCTTGAGCTGCGGGGCGATGAAGGCCGACTTGGTCTTGTCGACCACGCCCTTGACGATGGGCTTGGCGAAGAAGGGCACCGGGCTCTTCTCGATGCGGTCGAAGATCAGCTTGAGCAGCAGCGGCGGCATGGCCGATCCTTCGGCGTAGTGCAGCCAGTAGCGGTAGCGTGCGGCTTCGGGCGTGCCGGGCGCGGGCGCCAGCTGGCCCTGTCCGTAGCGCTCGGCCAGGGTCTCGATGATCGCGCCCGACTCGGCCAGCGTAAGGCCGTCGTCGGTCACCACCACCGGCGACTTGCCCAGCGGGTGCACCGCCTTGAGCGAAGCGGGCGCCAGCATCGTCGCCGGGTCGCGCTGGTAGCGGATGATCTCGTAGGGCTGGCCCAACTCCTCGAGCAGCCAGAGCACGCGCTGCGAGCGGGAGTTGTTCAGGTGATGGACTGTGATCATGGTTGTGCTGCTCTTGTTGTTGTTCAGGGGTTTGAAAGGCGCACGGCCGAAGTCGGCCGCGACGCCCCGCTTTCTACCGGTTCGCGTGCGCAGCACCCACGCCGATGCGACGAAGCGCCGCGGGCGGCCGCCCAGCCGCACGGGCGAGCGACGAGCCGCCGTCCCTATTCAATCAGGAGCTGAACAGGAAGTTCATGACGTCGCCATCCTTGACGACGTATTCCTTGCCTTCGGAGCGCATCTTCCCCGCGTCCTTGGCGCCCTGCTCGCCCTTGAAGGCGATGTAGTCCTCGAAGGCGATGGTCTGGGCGCGGATGTAGCCCTTCTCGAAATCGCCGTGGATCACGCCGGCGGCCTGCGGGCCGGTGTCGCCGATGTGGATGGTCCAGGCGCGCACTTCCTTCACGCCGGCGGTGAAGTAGGTCTGCAGTCCCAGCAGCTTGAAGGCGGCACGGATGAGGCGGTTCAGGCCCGGCTCCTCCTGGCCGATCTCGGCCAGGAACATCTTCTTGTCTTCCTCGTCCATGTCGGCCAGCTCCGCCTCGATCTTCGCGCAGATGGCCACCACCGGCGCGTTCTGCTTGGCGGCGTACTCGCGCAGGCGGTCCAGGTAGGGGTTGTTCTCGAAGCCGTCCTCGGACACGTTGCCCACGAACATCGCCGGCTTGGCGGTGATCAGCGTGAAGCTCTTGACCAGCGGCTGCTCTTCCTTGGTGAACTCGAGCGCGCGCACCGGCGTGTTCTCGTTGAGCGCGGCCTGGCAGCGCTCGAGAAGGCCGACCAGCTTCTGCGCGTCCTTGTCGCCCGAGCGGGCAACCTTCGTGTGGCGGTGAAGCGCCTTCTCGACGGTGGCCAGGTCGGCCAGGCACAGCTCGGTCTGGATCACCTCGATGTCGGAGATGGGGTCGACCTTGCCGGCCACGTGGATCACGTTGTCGTCGTCGAAGCAGCGCACCACGTTGACGGTGGCGTCGGTCTCGCGGATGTGGGCCAGGAACTTGTTGCCCAGGCCTTCGCCCGTGCTGGCACCGGCCACCAGGCCGGCGATGTCCACGAACTCCACGATGGCCGGCACCACGCGCTCGGGCTGCACGATCCCGGCCAGCTGCGCCAGGCGCGGGTCGGGCACTTCCACCACGCCGACGTTCGGCTCGATGGTGCAGAAGGGATAGTTTTCCGCCGCGATGCCGGCCTTGGTCAGGGCGTTGAAGAGGGTGGACTTGCCGACGTTGGGCAGGCCGACGATGCCGCACTGGAGGCTCATGGCGCTAGCTTTCTGGGAGATTGGGGAGAACCCGTGATTTTACGGCGCCCTCCCCGCGCCTATTCGAAGCGCAGGTTGGCGCCCGCCGTCTGCCCCACCCGCAGGGGCTGCTCCACGCCTTCGAGCACGATCAGGTTCATGCCGAAGGTCAGGGCGCCGTCCAGCCGCGGGTCGGCGCGGTAGCTGCGCAGGGTTTCATTGACCGCCGTGCCGGTCTGGGCGGTGGCCGGGTCCACGTCGGGGATGGTGCAGCGGGCGCAGGGCTTGACCGGGCGCAGCAGCACCTGGCCGCCCTCGCCGGTGTCGATGCGCAACTCGTCCACACGGTCCTCGTCGTGCGCCTCGATGCCGGCGAGCACCAGGTTCGGCCGGAAGCGCTCCATGGCGATCGCCTCGTGGCCGGCCGCGGCCATGCGCGCGTTGAATTCGGCGAGCGAGGCCTCGCTGATGGCCAGGATCGGGAAGCCGTCGGCGAACTGGTTCGGGGCCTCGACCTCGCCGGTCCACTTGCGGCTGGACAGGCGCTTGTGCTCGGGGTCGAAGCGCACCAGGCGCAGCTTCTTCTTCGGCTGGCCGGGCTCGGACAGGAAGTCGCTGAACCACTGGGCCGCGATGTCGCCCATGTCGTAGGCGGCCACCTCGTCGTCCCACACGCGCACCCGCACCGGGCCCTCGACCCGGTCGAAGGCGATGTGCAGCGCCAGCATGCCGGGGGCGCGCAGCACCATGTCGCCGTGCCGCAGCGTGGGGCGGATGAGGGCCATGCGCGGCAGCTCGCGCTGGCTGACGAACTCGCCCCCCTCGTCCACCACCATCCAGGCGCGGTCGAATTCCAGGCCGGTCTCGATCAGCAGGCTCTCCTGGAGTTCCACGCCCGCGCAGGACTTGATCGGATAGACGAAAAGCCGCGAGATGCTGGCTTGGAGGTCGAAATCGGCAGGGTTCACGAAGGGGTCCTCGGCTGGGGCTGCCGATTGTCTCCCAACAGGAAGGGCCAAGCCGGCGCCCGCCCCCGACTCCCTACAATGGCCCGATGGCTCTTCCCCCCGAGGTTTGCATCCGCGGCGCCGGCATCGTCGGCCGCACTTTGGCGCTTCTGCTGGCCGGCGCGCGCGTGCGCGTGGCGCTGGTGGCGCCCGCCGCCGATGCGGCCGCCAAGGCGCGCGAGGACATCCGCGCCTACGCCCTCAACGCCGCCTCGCGCGAGCTGCTCGAATCGCTGCGCGCCTGGCCGGATGCGCAGCACGCCACCGCCGTGCGCGAGATGATGATCCACGGCGACGACGGCGGCAGCGTGCACTTCAGCGCGCCCCAGCAGAAGGTGGACGCGCTGGCCTGGATCGTCGACGTGCCCGCGCTGGAGCAGCGCCTGGCCGACGCCGTGCGCTTCTCGCCCATGATCGAGGTGGTCGAGCAGCCGGTGGCCGCGCCGCTCACCGTGGTGTGCGAAGGCAAGGCCAGCGCCACCCGCGAGGCCCTGGGCGTGCACTACGAACTCACCCGCTACCCGCAGCACGCCATCGCCGCCCGTTTCGAATCGGAACGGCCGCACGGCGAAGTCGCCCGCCAATGGTTCAACGACTGCGGCGAAGTGCTCGCCCTGTTGCCCCTGGGCGGCCCCGGCGGGCGCTCGCTGGCCCTGGTGTGGTCCGTGGACCAGGCCCACGCACCGCGCCTGCTGGCCCTGGGTGCCGAGGAATTCGCCGGCGCCGTGCGCGAAGCCTGTGGCGACGCGCTGGGCGCGCTCACCCCCGTGGGCGAGCGCGCCGCCTGGCCGCTGCAGCGCGCAATTGCCGATCGCTGGACCGGCCAGATGCGCACCGGCAGCGGCAGCTGGGCCCTGGCCGGCGATGCCGCACACACGGTGCACCCGCTGGCGGGACAGGGCCTGAACCTGGGCCTGGCCGATGCACAGGCGCTGGCCGCCGTGCTGGGCGAGCGCGAGCACTGGCGCAGCGTGGGCGACATGCGCCTGCTGCGCCGCTACGAACGCGCCCGCCGCGCCGACGTGCTGGCCATGAGCCTGGCCACCGACGGCCTGCAGCAGCTGTTCGCCCACAGTGCCGACCCGTTGCCGCGCCTGCGCAACTGGGGCATGCGCGGCTTCGACCGCACCGGCTTCGTCAAGAGCTGGGTGGCGCGCCGCGCCATGGGCCTGCAGCGCTCGGCCGCGCCGGGTGCGCACTGAACCAAATACCGTCCCACCGATCCGAATCGCCATGAAATCCATCCGCCTGTTGGCCGCCGCGCTCGCCTGCGCCGCCGCCTTTGTTGCCGCCACCGCCCACGCCGGCGAGGCCGAGATCCGCAAGAACCTCGCCGCGCGCTTCCCGCAGTTCGCCCAGATCGAGGAGGTCCGCAAGACCCCCATCGCCGGCCTTTGGGAGGTGCGCGTGAACGGCTCCGAGTTGTTCTATGCGGACGAGCAGGGCGATTTCCTGGTGCAGGGCGAGATGATCGACGTCAAGGGCCGCCGCAACCTCACGCAGGAGCGCATGGACAAGCTCAACGAAGTCGCGTTCGACAAGCTGCCGGTGCAGGACGCCTTCAAGATCGTGCGCGGCAACGGCAAGCGCAAGCTGGCGGTGTTCGAGGACCCGAACTGCGGCTACTGCAAGCACTTCGAGAAGGACCTGCGCAACATCGACAACGTGACGGTCTACCTGTTCCTCTACCCGGTGCTGGGCCCGGATTCGAAGGTGAAGTCGCGCAACATCTGGTGCAGCAAGGACAAGGCGAAGGCCTGGAACGACTGGATGGTGGGCGAGGTCAAGCCGACCGACGCCACCTGCGACACGGCAGCCATCGACCGCAACGTCGCCTTCGGCCGCAAATACAACATCACCGGCACGCCCACCCTGATCTTCAGTGACGGCTCCCGCACGCCGGGCGCCATTCCGGCGGCGCAGGTCGAGAAGCAGCTCACCGCGGCCGCCAAGTGATGGCCGGCAAGAGCGCCTCGCCCATCCATTTCCAGGTGACGTGTGCCGACAGGCATGCGCACCTCTTCGACATCCGGCTGCACATTTCCGCCCCGGCCGCTGGCCAGGTGGTGTCGCTGCCGGCCTGGATTCCCGGCAGCTACCTGGTGCGCGAGTTCGCCAAGAACCTGCAGGGGCTCACGGCCCGCCAGGGCCGGCGCAACGTGCCCATCCAGCAACTGGACAAGGCCACCTGGCAGGTCGACAGCGCCGTCGGCAAGCCGCTGGAGCTGAGCTACCAGGTCTGCGCCTATGACAACTCGGTTCGCACCGCCTGGCTGGACGACAACCGCGGCTTCTTCAACGGCACCAGCCTGTGCCTGCGCGTGGAAGGCCAGACGGCCCAGGTGCACGAGTTGGAAGTGCTTGCGCCGCGTGCCGCCGCCGGCGAGGCGCGCTGGTCCTGTGCCACCTCGCTCGCGCCCATCGCCGTCGACCGGCAGGGCTTCGGCCGCTACCAGGCGGCCCACTACGACGAGCTGGCCGACAGCCCGGTGGAAATGGGCACCTTCTGGAGCGCCAGCTTCGACGTGTGCGGCGTGCCGCACCGCTTCGTGGTGGCGGGCGCACCGGCCTCCTTCGACGGCGACCGCCTGATCGCCGACACCCGCGCCATCTGCGAGACGCAGATGCGCTTCTGGCACGGCGACAAGGTGGGCAAGCGCGGCGGCCCCAAGCCACCGCACGACCGCTACGTGTTCATGCTCAACGCGGTGGACGACGGCTACGGCGGGCTGGAGCATCGCCACAGCACCGCGCTCATCTGCGCGCGGCGCGACCTGCCGCGCCACGGCAGCGCGCGCCAGGCCGAGGGCTACACCACGCTCATGGGCCTGATCAGCCACGAGTACTTCCACACCTGGAACGTCAAGCGCCTGCGGCCGGCGGATTTCGCCAGCTACGACTACGGGCGCGAGAACTACACCGAGCTGCTGTGGTTCTTCGAGGGCTTCACCAGCTACTACGACGACCTGCTGCTGCGCCGCGCCGAGCGCATCGACGACGCCACCTACCTGCGCCTGGTCAACAAGACCATCAACCAGGTGCAGCAGGCGCCAGGACGCCTGGTGCAGTCCGTGGCGCAGGCCAGCTTCGACGCCTGGGTGAAGTACTACCGGCAGGACGAGCAGACGCCCAACAGCACGGTGAGCTACTACACCAAGGGCGCGCTGGTGGCGCTGTGCTTCGACCTCACGCTGCGCGCCGAAGGCAAGGGCTCGCTGGACGAGGTGATGCGCCTGCTGTGGAAGAACAGCAGCGGCGGACCGGTGAGCGAGGCCGATATCGCGGCTGCCCTCCAGGCCGTGGGCGGCCGCAGCTACGCGAGCGAACTGGCGCGCTGGGTGCATGGCACGGACGAGTTGCCGCTGGCCGAGCTTCTTCGCACGCACGGCGTGGCCGTGCTGGACGACCCGGCGCAGCGCGCCCAGGAGCTGGGCCTGCGCGTGGCTGAAGCCGGTGGCAGCGTGCAGGTGAAGGTGGTGCTGCGCGGCGGCGCTGCAGAGAAGGCCGGCTTCGCCGCGAATGACGAATGGCTGGGCATCGAGCTGGCCGCCACGCGCTCGCAGCCGGCGCAGGCCTGGCGACTGGCCAAGCTGGACGACCTGGCGCTCTACCTGGGCCCGCAGAAGAAAATGACGGCCCTGGTCGCGCGCGACCGCCGGCTCATCCGCCTGCCGCTGCAACTGCCCAGCGGCATCGGCACCTGGCGACTGGCTGCGCACGATTCGGCGAAGCTGGTGCGCTGGCTAATCGGCACTTCGACATCCTGATTCCAAATTTCCGCGAGGAGACAAGCCATGAGCTACGAAACCATCGAAACCCGCGTCGAGGCCGGCAAGGTCGGCATCATCACGCTCAATCGGCCCAAGGCGCTGAACGCGCTCAATGACCAGCTCATGACCGAGCTGGGCCTGGCGCTCAAGGCCTTCGACGCCGACCAGGCCATCGGCTGCATCATCGTCACCGGCAGCGAGCGTGCCTTCGCCGCGGGCGCGGACATCGCGGCGATGGCGAAGTACGACTTCATCGATGCGTACAAGGGCGACTTCATCAGCCGCAACTGGGAGACCATCCGCTCCATCCGCAAGCCGGTGATCGCCGCGGTGGCCGGCTTCGCGCTGGGCGGCGGCTGCGAGCTGGCGATGATGTGCGACTTCATCATCGCGGCCGACAACGCGAAGTTCGGCCAGCCCGAGATCAAGATCGGCGTCATCCCGGGCGCCGGCGGCACGCAGCGCCTGCCGCGCGCGGTGGGCAAGAGCAAGGCCATGGACATGGTGCTCACGGCCCGCATGATGGACGCGCAGGAAGCCGAGCGGGCCGGCCTGGTGAGCCGCGTGGTGCCTTACGAGAATCTGGCCGAAGAGGCGCTGGGCGCGGCCCTGGTCATCGCGGGCTTCTCGCAGGTCTCGGTGATGGCGGCCAAGGAGTCGGTCAACCGCGCCTTCGAGTCGGGCCTGTCGGACGGCATTTTGTTCGAGCGCCGCCTCTTCCACTCGATGTTCGGCACCGCCGACCAGCGCGAAGGCATGGACGCTTTCCTCAACAAGCGCCCGCCCAGCTTCACGAACCGCTGAGCGCCTCGCCGCCCCTCCACTACTGCGCAGGCGCAGGCACGGGCGGTGGCACCAGCGGAGGATCGATCATCACGGGAGCCGGTGCCGGCACGGGCGCCTCGACGGGCGCGGCCGGCTCGGCACGGGGTGCACGCACGGGCGGCATCGGTGCTTCCGGACGCGGCGTCGCAGCGGCCCTCATCGTCTGGCGCAGGGCGGCGCGCAAGGCGTCCAGCGATTCGATGGGCGGCGTGCCCGTGCTGGGCGGCAGCTTGCCCTCGGTCCAGCGCACCTGGCTGCGCGCCACCTCCAGCACGGCCAGCACCTGGCCCTTGCGCTCCAGCGACACGCGCCATTCCGGCAGCGCTCGCATGGGCGGCGCGCCCACGGCCATGATGGCGGCCGAGCTCATCAGCAGGCTCAGTTCCCCGGCTTCGGACCGCGGCACCACGCGCACATCGCCATTGACGTTGGCCACCCGCATCTCGGACCAGCGCGACAGCGAGGCGAAGTCAGGCACCAGCGGCGGCGGCGCCGCAGGCGCGGCCGGCTCGGCGGGTTCCTGACGCGCGGCAGCGGCGCCTCGTTTCTTCTCGTCCGCTGGTGCAGCTGGCGCTGGTGCGGCGGCCGCGACCTCTGCCCGGCGACGCTCGGGCGCGACCGCGTCGGCCGCAGCCGGAGCGGCAGACTGGCGCGTTCCCGCATGGGGTGGCGAAGCGTAGTTCTGGCTCAAGGATTGACGTGGAGCGTCACCGGTGCCGGGCGAGGGAGCCGCCGGCACGACAGGAGAAGATGGCGCCGGAGCCAGGGCACCGCCGGCGGCGGGCGCCGCAGGCGCAGGCGCAGGTGCAGGTAGCGGAGTTGGCGGCCGCGCCATGGGTGCTTGCACCGCGGCGCCTGCAGGCGGCTGCGCCGGAACAGCGACGACAGCGGGCGCGGACGCCGTTGCGGCGGGCTCCGTGACGGACGGCGCCCCGGCCGAGCCAGGCCTTGCGGAAGGCTCGGTCGACCCCGACGAAGCCGACGCCCCGCGGGCGGGCGCAGGTGCGTTGGCTGCAGGCGCGGGCACCGGCGAAGAAGATCCCGAAGGAGCCGGTTTCGGCGATTCCGCGGCCCTCGACGGCGCCGCACGCTCCGCATCCTTGCGCAGGGCATCCTCCTTCGCCACCGACTCCGGCGCGGGCGCCGCCGCGCGCTCGGGCGCCACCGCGACCGGCCGCTCGTCCAGCCGTGCGCCAGGCACCGGCTCGCGCTGCCACATCAAGGTGACCAGCACGCCGACGATCACCGTCGCAAAGGCAGCACTCCAGGGCGCGGCGCCTGTGAAGCCCACCCGCTCGCGCCACCAGCCGAAGCGCCACCAGGGCGTGCTCTCGCGGCTGGCGGACAGCAGTTCCTCCGACGCCGAGATCGCGTCGCGCGCGTGCTCGAGGATGGCCTGGCGGATTCGCCAGTCGGGCAGGGTCGTGCGGTCCGGCGCCTGGGCCAGCGCCTTGCGCAGCGCGTCGTTGGAAATCGGCTCGTCCGGCTCGCCGGGTTCCAGAATCATGCCGTCGTCGGTGGTGTTCATGCGCGTCGCTCCAGCACCTGCAGGTAGCGCTCCATGCAGCCACGCAGCTTCTTGAGGCCGTAGCGCAGGCGGCTGCGCACGGTCTCGAAGTTGATCTCCAGGGTCTTGGCCATGGCCTCGACGCCGAAGCCCTCCTCGTTGTGCAGCAGGAAGGCAGCGCGCTGCTCGTGCGGCAACTCGTCCAGGCAGGCCAGCAGGCGCCGGCCGGCGGCGCGCCAGAAGGCCACCTCCTCGGCCGAGGGCGCGGCGTGCTCGTCCGCGCCGCCGTCGCCGAAGGCCTTCAACCGGTGGTGGAACAGGCGCATGGCTTCGGCGCCGTCGCCGTCCTCGTCATGCGCATAGAAGGCCACCTCGCGCCCGCTGACGCGCAGGCGGTCCATGGCCAGGTTGTGGGCGATGGTGAAGACCCAGGTGCGCCAGGTGGCGCCCTGGGGCGAGAAGCTCTCGCGTGCCGAGACGACGCGAAACCAGGTCTCCTGGAACACCTCGTCCACTTCGGCGCCCAGGCGCGCGCCCAGCAGCCGGCGCACGAAGCGGTACAGCGATCCTTCGTGGCGGGCATACAGCACGTCGAACGCAGCGCTGTCGCCATCGGCATAGGCGAGCATCAGCTGGTCGTCCGGCATGGCTTCGTGGAGCGCGGCAATGGCCGCATCGGGCTCGAGCATCGGCAGATTTTCACCTCACGTTCTACGGGTGGCGGGCGCGTTCGGGGTTAGCACGGGTCAAAAAATGGGCCGGATGCTAACCCCGTCACACCGTGGCCCGCCGTATCAGTGGCATCCACAACACGGAGCCACCGCATGACAACACCAAGAATCGTCCCTGCCCGCGCACGCCGCCTGCAGTCTGCAGTCCTGTGCCTGGGCTTGTCGCTGCTGGCCGGCGGCTGCGGCGCGGGCAGCCCGATGATGCCGGCGGACGCGGCACGCTGGCCGCAGCCCGCACCGCAACCCGAGCCGGTGCAATGGCCCGCCCAGCCGGTGGCGGTTCAGACGCGGCCCAACTTCGAGGCGCCGTCGGCACCGCACTGCGCGCGGCCGGCGCAGACGGTGGAACTGCCCGGCCGCGCGTCCGCCACGCAATGGCCCGAGCGCCCCGCCCCCGGCGTTGCGAGGCGCGCGTTGCGCGACGAAGAGGCGCGTGTCGATGAATCCGCCGCCGCGCCGGCGCCTCCGTCGGTGGCCGCGCCCGCCTCGCCATCCGCATCCGGCGCGGCCGCCGCCAAGCGCGGCGAGCGCGCTGCCGCCGACGCCATGGCGAAGGAAGCCCCGGCCGCCAACTACCTGCCGCAACCCGCCCCGTCCGACGCGCCGCTGCAGCGCCAGCGCCTGCCTCGCCAGGAGGTGGTGACCGCAGGCATGGTGGACGACAACGCCGACTTCGCCAGCTACCTGCAGTTCCGCCAGCGCAATGCCGGCGTGGCGCACCGCGAGCGCGACGTGAGCGAGCGCTACCTGCTGCAGGTGCGCAACGCGGCCGGCGAGGTGGTGCCCGATGCCGAGGTGGCGGTGCGCGCCGCCAACGGCGCTGCCATGTGGGCCCGCACCGATGCGGGCGGCCGCGCCTGGCTGCATCCGCGTGCCTTCGACCCGGCCGCCAGCACCATCTACGAAGTGGCCGTGCGCAAGAACGGCCGCCAGGCCAATGGCTTCCTGCGCCGCGGGCAGAAGAGCGCGGTGGAGTTGACGCTGGACGCCGGCGCCGTGCCGGCCCGCGCCCGCCTGGACCTAGTGTTCCTGGTGGACGCCACCGGCTCCATGGGCGACGAGATCGCCAGGCTGCGCGCCACGCTGCACACCATCGCCCGCGAGGTCGCCGCCCTGCCCAGCCGCCCCGACACCTGTTTCGGCCTGGTGGCCTACCGCGACCAGGGCGACGCCTTCCTGCTGCGCCGGCACGACCTCACCAACGACCTGGCCAGCTTCCAGCAGGTGCTGGACGCGCTGCAGGCGGCCGGCGGCGGCGACTACCCGGAAGCGATGAACGAGGCGCTGAACGACACGGTGCACCGCATTAGCTGGCGCGGCGACGGCGCCACCCGCATGGTGGTGCTGCTGGCCGACGCGCCCCCGCACCTGGACTACGGGGGGCCCCAGTACGACGACGACATGCTGGCCGCGCTGGGCAAGGGCATCAAGGTCTTCAGCGTGGGCGCCAGCGGCCTGGACACCCAGGGCGAATACGTGCAGCGCCAGATCGCGCAGTACACCGGCGGGCGCTTCGTCTTCCTGACCTACCGAAACGCCGCGAACCCGGCCAGCGGCCCCGGGCGGGAGACGGTGCACGAGGTGAGCAACTATTCGGTGGACACGCCGGACCGCCTGATCGTGCGGCTGGTGCGCGAGGAACTGGGCAAGCTCCCGCGCGGCGGCTGAGCGCGCGCCGACCCCAAGTTGGTGATGCGGCGCACCATGCTGAAGCGGCCGGCTCCTGCTGCGCGAGCTTCCGCGGCCGTTTTCCGACCGGCGTCCCCCAGTGAAAGGCGCCGTGGCCCCTGCCAGGCCCGCATGGCACGGCCCTTGCTCACCCTCCTTCATCCACCGGTGATGTCGCCGTTGGAAGGCCGGCCACCTTGCCGGCCGACTCTCCGCTGACGGTGGCGGAACCCGCAAGGTGCCCAGGTCCGAAAGGACGAAGCCCGTGCGGGGATTCCAACCCTACCCACATCAGGCGGAGTGCGCGATTCATCGTTCCTCCGCCGGGGTGGCCCGAGGCGCACGCGGAGCTTTCCATCGTCGTGTTCCAACGGTCCACCTGCATTTCGCGAGAAGGACCAGTCATGATGAAGATCGTTGTTGTCGGCCACGGCATGGTGGGCCACAAGTTCCTGGAGGCCCTGGCCGAGACCGGCCTGCCCGACGTGGAGGTCACCGTGCTGTGCGAGGAGCCGCGCGCCGCCTACGACCGCGTGCACCTCTCCGAATTCTTCAGCGGCAAGAGCGCCGACGAGCTCTCGCTGGTCGAACCCGGCTTCTTCGAGCGCACCGGCTTCAAGCTGCGCCTGGCCTCGCGCGCCGCCGCCGTGGAGCGCCGCACGCGCCACGTGACCACCGCCGACGGCGAAGTCATTCCCTATGACAAGCTGGTGCTGGCCACCGGCTCGAACCCCTTCGTGCCGGGCGTGCCGGGCCGCGAGCGGGAGCACTGCCATGTGTACCGCACCATCGAGGATCTGGAGGCGATGCAGGCCTCGGGCGCCAAATCGAAGAGCGGCGTGGTGGTGGGCGGCGGCCTGCTGGGCCTGGAATGCGCCAAGGCGCTGCGCGACATGGGCCTGGAAACGCACGTGGTGGAGTTCTCGCCGCGCCTGATGGCGGTGCAGGTGGACGAAGGCGGTGGCCGCATCCTGCGCAGCAAGATCGAGGAACTGGGCGTGCATGTGCATACCGGCCGCAACACGGTTGAGATCACCGACGGCGCCGGCGCGCGGCATCGCATGGTGTATGCCGACGGCACCTACCTCGAGACCGACATGATCGTGTTCTCCGCCGGCATACGCCCGCGCGACGAGCTGGCCCGCCAGTGCGTGCTGGCCATCGGCCCGCGCGGCGGCGTGGTGATCGACAGCAACTGCCTCAGCAGCGACCACCATGTCTACGCCATCGGCGAATGCGCCTCGTGGAACGACCAGACCTTCGGCCTGGTCGCCCCCGGCTACGACATGGCCCGCGTGGCCGCGCGCCACATCGCCGGCCAGGCCGACGCCGCTTTCGTCGGTGCCGACATGAGCACCAAGCTCAAGCTGATGGGCGTGGACGTGGCCAGCATCGGCGACGCGCAGGGCAAGACGCCCGGCTGCCGCAACTACCAGTACGTGGACGAGCGCAAGCAGGTCTACAAGAAGATCGTGGTGAGCGAGGACGGCAAGCAGCTGCTGGGCGCCGTGCTCGTGGGCGACGCGGAGGAGTACGGCACGCTCCTGCAGATGGCGCTCAACGGCATCGCGCTGCCGGCCGACCCGGAGTTCCTGATCCTGCCCGCCAGCGACGGCAAGGCCCGGCCCGGCCTGGGCGTGGATGCGCTGCCCGACAGCGCGCAGATCTGCTCGTGCAACAGCGTGAGCAAGGGCCAGATCTGCGCGGCGGTGTGCGGTGGCGCCACCAGCATCGGCGAGCTCAAGGCCTGCACCAAGGCCGGCGCCACCTGCGGCGGCTGCGTGCCGCTGGTCACGCAGATCATGAAGGCCGAGATGAAGAAGCAGGGCCTGGCGGTGAACAACCATATTTGCGAGCACTTCGCCTACTCGCGCCAGGAGCTGTACCACCTGATTCGCGTGGGTGAGATCAAGAGCTTCGCCGACCTGCTCGCCAGGCATGGCAAGGGCCTGGGCTGCGACATCTGCAAGCCGGCCGCGGCCAGCATCTTCGCTTCATGCTGGAACGAGTTCGTGCTCAAGAAGGAGTTGGCCAGCCTGCAGGACAGCAATGATTACTACCTGGGCAACATCCAGAAGGACGGCAGCTACTCGGTGGTGCCGCGCATGCCCGGCGGCGAGGTCACGCCCGAGGGCCTGATCGCCGTGGGCCAGGTGGCGAAGAAGTACGCGCTGTACACCAAGATCACCGGCGGCGCGCGCGTGGACCTCTTTGGTGCACGCGTGGAGCAGCTGCCTTTCATCTGGGAAGAGCTCATCGCCGCCGGCTTCGAGTCCGGCCATGCCTACGGCAAGTCGCTGCGCACGGTGAAGAGCTGCGTCGGGTCAACCTGGTGCCGCTACGGCGTGCAGGACAGCGTGGGCATGGCGGTGGAATTGGAGAACCGCTACAAGGGCCTGCGCGCGCCGCACAAGATCAAGTTCGGCGTGTCGGGTTGCACCCGCGAATGCGCCGAGGCGCAGGGCAAGGACGTGGGCGTGATCGCCACCGAGAAGGGCTGGAACCTCTATGTGTGCGGCAACGGCGGCATGAAGCCGCGCCACGCCGAACTGCTGGCCTCGGACCTGGGCAAGGAAGAGCTGGTGCGCATGATCGACCGCTTCCTGATGTTCTACGTGCGCACCGCCGACCGCCTGCAGCGCACCAGCACCTGGCGCGAAAGCCTGGAGGGCGGGCTGGACTACCTCAAGGACGTGATCGTGAAGGACAGCCTGGGCCTGGGCGACGAGCTGGAATCGCAGATGCAGCACGTGGCCGACACCTACCAGTGCGAATGGAAGACCGCCGTGACCGACCCGCAGACGCGCGCGCGCTTCCGCTCCTTCGTCAACAGCGACAAGCCCGACGAGCACATCGTGTTCGTGAACGAGCGCGGCCAGCGGCGTCCGGCCCGTGCAGAGGAACGCGCGGCCGCTCAGACGGAAGCCGCCTGAAGCGCGCAACTAGATCAGAAAGGACCCCGCCATGAAGACCCAAGACAACGATTGGACCGCCATCTGCGAGGCCAGCGACATGCTGCCCAACCTGGGCATCTGCGCACTGGTGAAAGATCGCCACGTGGCCGTGTTCCGGCTGCAGGACGAGCAGTACTTCGCCATCGACAACGTCGATCCCAAGTCCGGCGCCAGCGTGCTGTCGCGCGGGCTGGTCGGCAACCTGGGCGAACGGCTTGTCGTGGCCTCGCCCCTGTACAAGAACCACTTCGACCTGCGCACCGGCGAGTGCCTGGAAACGCCCGAGCACTCGGTGCGCGCCCACGCCGTGCGCATCGAGCAGGGACAGGTGCAGGTAGCCCTGGCCTGATCGACCCCGCGCATGCCGGACACGGCGCCGCTGTCCCCCGCCCAACTCGTGCTGCTGGCCAGGCAGCGCGAGATCGACGCCATGCGCCGGCTGCAGGCTCGGGCCGACCTGGTGGAGGCGCTGGGGCAACTCATGCATGCCCTGCAGCGCGAGCGCGGCGCGTCGAGCATCTTCCTCGCGTCGCTCGGCGTGCACTTCGCCGACGTGCGGCGCGTGACGGTCGAGGCGGTCCATGAATCGCAGCAGCGCCTGCGCCTGCTCGTCGAATCGCAGGCCGAGCCTTCACAGGGCGCCAGCGCGCGCATCCTGTCGCTGCTCGCCTGGGTGCTGCTCGACCTGGATGCCCTGCCCGCACTGCGCGCGCGCATCGAGGGCCAGGCGCTCAGCGCGCACGACGCGGTGGCTGCCTACAGCACGCTGATCGCCGGCCAGGTGGAGCTGATCTCCCACGTGGCCGATGCCACGCTGGTCCCCGGCGTGTCGCCCCTGCTGGTGGCCTTCCTGCATCTCGTTCAAGGCAAGGAGGCCGCGGGCCAGGAGCGGGCGGTGGGCGCGCTCATGTACGCATCCGGCCTGTGCGACGACGAGCACCAGCAGCGCGTGATCCACCTCATCGACTCGCAGGAACGATCGCTGCAGGTGTTCGCCGAATTCGCCGACCCGGCCTTGCGCGCGCGCTGGGAGGCGCACCAGCTCTCGGCCGGCACCGCGCGGCTGGAACGCCTGCGTCGCACCTTGTGCGCCGCACGGCCCGGCATGGCGCTGGACAGCCAGCTCAGCGAGGCCTGGTTCGACGTCAGCAGCGCGCGCATCGACATGCTGTGGGACCTGGAGGTCGCGCTGACGCAGCGCCTGCGCGAAGCCTGCGCGGAACAGATCCGGCAGGCCGAAAAAGAGCTGCAGGATTCCGAGGGCCTGTTGCAAAGGCTGCGCGACAACCCGCCGCCGCATGCGCATGCGGTGGAGCACTTCTTCGACATGGCCTCGCAGCCCGAGGCGGCGCCCGCGCTGGCGGTGGACCCGGCTTCGGCCACGCTGCTGCAGCTGCTGCAGTCGCAGTCCACGCGCCTGGCCGGCATGGAGGCCGAGCTCGACGCCGCCCGCCGCGCCCTGCACGAGCGCAAGGTGATCGAGCGCGCCAAGGGCGTGCTGATGTCGCGCCTGCGCATGAGCGAGGAAGCCGCCTTCCGCGCCCTGCAGAAGACCTCGATGGACCAGAACCGCCGCCTGCTGGACGTGGCCGAGGCCACGCTCTCGCTGCCTGACCAGACCTTCGAGCAACTCGCCGCGCAGCAGGGCGACAAGCTGCGGCGCTGAAGCCCCGTGGTACACGAGCGAACTGGAACCATCGCGGTGCCGGGCCTGCACCGGTGCGGGGCTCGCGACCCGTCACCCGGCGAGCGAAACAACGCGAATGCGCCCGAAGCGGGCGAAACGCGGGCATTTCCTCGGGCATGGAACCTGCATCAGTCGCTGCACCGAGCTAACGGCGGCTCGACCCCCGCTGCCCGCAACGACTGAGCGGCCAGCAACCACCCCCCCTGGATGACGGCGTCCGAGGCAACCCTGCAGCTTGCATGCGGGTGCATGCCTGCGGCGCCGTTCCCGCTCGCGCGTTCTTCTGCCACGCATGGCGTGGCCGGCACGCGCGAACACCTCAAAAAAGGAAGACAGAAGATGGCCTACCTCGCTCCCGCCGAGTTCGTGACCAAGATGGTCGACGCCGGCGAATCCAAGCTGCTGATGTCCACCCGCGACACGCTGATCCGCTCCTACATGGCCGGCGCCATCCTCGCGCTGGCGGCCGCCTTCGCCGTGACGGTGACGGTCAACACCGGCAATGCGCTGGTAGGCGCCATGCTCTTCCCGGTCGGCTTCATCATGCTGTACCTGATGGGCTTCGACCTGCTCACCGGCGTGTTCACGCTGGCGCCGCTCGCGGTGTTCGACCGCCGGCCCGGCGCCACCTGGGGCGGCGTAATTCGCAACTGGGGCCTGGTGTTCACCGGAAACTTCGCCGGTGCGCTGACCGTGGCCGTGTTCATGGCCATCATCTTCACCTTCGGCTTTTCCGAGGCGCCCAACGCGGTCGGCGAGAAGCTGGGCCACATCGGCGAAGGCCGCACGGTGGGCTACGCTGCGCACGGCGCGGCCGGCATGCTCACGCTGTTCATCCGCGCCGTGATGTGCAACTGGATGGTCTCCACCGGCGTGGTGGCGGCCATGATGTCCACCACCGTCTCGGGCAAGGCCATCGGCATGTGGATGCCGGTGATGATCTTCTTCTACATGGGCTTCGAGCACTCCATCGTGAACATGTTCCTGTTCCCCACCGGCCTGATGCTGGGCGGCAAGTTCACGCTGATGGACTACCTGATCTGGAACGAGATTCCCACGGTGCTGGGCAATCTGGTCGGCGGCCTGACCTTTGTCGGCGCGACGCTCTACGCCACCCACTACAAGACCGCGCCGAAGCGCAACGTGGCCGCCGTCGCGGCGGTGAAGGCCCAGCCGGCCAAGCGCGCCGCCGCCTGATCCACGCGGCATCGATGCCGCCCATGGGCACCCAGGTCGACGACACGACGCTGCGCATCACGCTCGGCCAGCACTCGCGCGCCGGCCGGCACGGCGTCAACCAGGACTTCCACGGCGCGATGCTGCCGGGTGGGGCGCTGCTGCACAGCAAGGGCATCGCGCTGGCGCTGGCCGACGGCATCGGCTCCAGCGCCGTGAGCCAGGTCGCCAGCGCGGCGGCAGTGCGCGGCTTCCTGGAGGACTACTACGCCACCTCCGACGCCTGGTCAGTGCGCCGCTCGGCGCAGCGCGTGCTCGCGGCCACCAACTCCTGGCTGCATGCGCAGAACCAGCGCGGCGACGCGCGCTTCGACAAGGACCGCGGCCATGTCTGCACCTTCAGCGCACTGATCCTCAAGGGACGCGAGTTGCACCTGCTGCACGTGGGCGACGCACGCATCTACCGCGTGCACGAGGCGGCGCTGGAGCGGCTGACCGAGGACCATCGTGTCCACCTCGGCGGTGCCGAGTCCTACCTGGGACGCGCGCTGGGCGTGAACGCTGCCGTGGAGATCGACTACCAGTGCCTGTCCGCCGAGGCCGGCGCCATCTACCTGCTAGCCACCGATGGCGCCTACACGGGGCTGGACGCCGCGGCCGTGCAGGCCGCATTGGCGCGCTGGCCCGGCGACTTCGACGCCGCCGCGCAGGCCCTTGCAGATCATGCGCAGTTACGCGGCAGTGACGACGACATGACGGTGCAGCTGCTGCGCGTGGACGCCTTGCCCCCGGGCGACCCGCAGCAGTTGCAGTCGATGCGCGAATCGCTGGCGCTGCCGCCGCCGCTCGCGCCGCGCATGTGCTTCGAGGGCTACACCATCGTGCGGCCTCTTCACGTGAGCGCGCGCAGCCACGTGCACCTGGCCGTCGACGACGCCACGGGGCGGCAGGTGGTGATCAAGACGCCGTCCACGGACCTGAGCGAGGACGCGGCGCACCTGGATGGCTTCCTGCTGGAGGAATGGGTGGCGCGCCGGCTGAACAGCCCGCACGTGCTGCGTCCGCTGCCCGACGAGCGCCCACGCCGGCATCTCTACGTCGCCATGGAATACGTGCAGGGCCAGACGCTGGCCCAGTGGATGACCGACCATCCGCGGCCCGACCTGGACAGCGTGCGCCGCATCGTGGCGCAGCTGGGAGCAGGCCTGGCGGCCTTCCACGGCAAGGAAATGCTGCACCAGGACCTGCGGCCGGAGAACGTGATGATCGACGCCGCCGGCACGGTGAAGATCATCGACTTCGCGGCGGTGCGAGTGGCCGGACTGGCCGAGGGCTCGCCGGACACGGCGCCCGCCATCGCCGGATCGCTGCAGTACACGGCGCCCGAGTACTTCTCGGGCGGCGCGGTGGGCGAGCGATCCGACCTCTTCTCGCTGGCCGTGCTGAGCTACCAGATGCTGTGCGGCCAGTTGCCCTACGGCCTGCAGGTGACGCAGGTGCGCAACGTGGCCGGGCTGCGCCGGCTCCGCTACCAGCCGCTGCGCAACCTGCGACCGGACCTGCCGGCCTGGCTGGACGCCGTGCTGCGCAAGGCCCTTCAAGCCGAGCCCGGGCGGCGACAGGAAGCAGTTTCCGAGTTCGTCCACGACCTGCGCGCGCCCGGTCCGCAGTTCCTCCGAGAACGCGTGCCTCCACTGGCGCAACGGCACCCGCTGTTTTTCTGGCAGATGTGCACCCTGGTGCTCGCGCTGGCCGTGCTGGGGCTGCTGGGGCGCATGGCCCTGGTCCCCTGAAAGCAAGGCACCTCATTGGGAGCTGCCGGGCCAGCTTGCCGGGCTATGCAAAACACGGCTATAATTTAGGGCTCGGCTCTTTAGCTCAGTCGGTTAGAGCGATGGAATCATAATCCACAGGTCCGCGGTTCGAGTCCGTGAAGAGCCACCAAAATCAGAAAAGCCCCGCAAGTGCATGACTTGCGGGGCTTTTTCTTTGGCTTGACCAAACAGGAAAGCAAAGCGCCGACGCCAACGATTCTCAGCGCCATTCAAGCCGCGGCCTGCATGCGGCCGAGTGTGCGAATCTCTTGCGCGACGAAGCGCCCCTCAATTGCGCTTCTTGTTGCCCTCGTCTTCGCGAACTCGTCGTGTTTCTCCGCGCAATACCAGCCCAGCGTTCAGGAGGTGTTGGCGGCCCTGGAGAAACGCTCCGGAATTCCAGAGACCGAACTGCAGCTACTGCTGGGCAAGTGCGATGCCAGTCAATCCGCAATGAACATATGTGCGTATCGCGACGTCGTCGCGGCCGACCTGGTTCTTCAGCACACCGTCGCCCGCAAGATCGAGCAGTCGCCAGGCTGCAAGGCCAGCCTCGAAGCAAGCACTGCTCGTTGGGCCTCGGACCGTGCCAGGGGTTGCAAGCAAGGTGCCGCCAAGGACTATGGCAGCGGATCGCTTGCTCCGATGGCCGAGTCGATGTGCATGACGCATGAACTCGAGCAGATGACGAAAAGGATCGAGCGGCAGCGTTCCTGCGCGCGTTGAATCCTTGGAAACCGCCCTGACTTCTTCGCCCGCTCTGCGTCAACGGCCTCAGGACGCTTCGTTGCGCTGCCGGTAGCGCGAGTCGGCCCGCGGCGGCGGCTCGGCGTCCATGTTCCAGCTGGCGCCGAAGCTCGCCATGTAGGCGACCACGCGTTCGATCTCCTCGTCGTCGAGCACCTGGAAGGCCGCCATGAAGAAGGCCCGCGTCACGCTGATCTCGCGCGGCGCCTGCCCGCCGGTATGCTTTCGCCACTGCTCCGGCTGGACGGCGAACAGGCGCGCCATCTCGTAGGCCGTGAGGCCGAACTGCTCCTTGAGCACCTGCAGGTCGCGCGGCGTGGGTGGCCGGTAGTCGTTCACCGGAGGCGTGATCCGCATGGGGGCCCTGGCCCTATCGTCGTCGTCAGTCTTGTTCACGTAGGCCTGGCTGTGATTCCTGGCGGAATCATGGGTGGACATCCTTGAAGGTACGTGGCGCCGCGCAGGTCGCCGCGCCACATTCCGAGGATTCTACCGACCCTTTAGGTCGCACCCCAACGGGTGTCATCCGGCCACGGCGTCCTCCACGGCGGCGCCGGACGCCTGCATGCGGTGATGCAGGTCGTGCCACTGGCACAAGGCGCGCAGGTTCTCCGGCCGCAGGTCCTGCGGCTCGTGGTTGGCGTGAGCCAGCTTCAGGGCCACCTGCATGGGGCGTTGCAGCGCGATGAAGCGACCGCCATCCAGCACCGTACCGTCGGCGCGTGCGCGCACGTTGCCGTTCCAGTGATCCAGCCACGCGGGCTGCGGCTGCGCGGGCGCGGCCTTCGCCTCGCCGACGTGCACGCCCAGCGTGACCATCGCGCCGTGGGGGGCTCCGCACGTTTCGCACTTGTGGCCCGCACGCTCGCGAATGAGCTGCGAAACCTCGCGCCATTCTGCGGAATTGGCATCATTCATTTCGAGTCCTTCTTCAGGTCCGGGCAACATCGCCCACGCATGCACTCAGCTGCGGTGCATGCATCGACGTCGGTTGCGTTCGCGTGGCTCGTCGAGAAGACGAGGTGGCAGCCTTCGAGGGCGTGGTGAGTTCGGTGCCGGCAGCACACGAAGGCTGCGGCGGATGCATCGGTGCGCATGCCGGTCGCGGCGCGAAGGCGAATCGCCCGGCGCGCGCGCACTGCGCGATTCGATCTGCGGGGTGTGCAGCTTCGCAGGGGGAACGAGCGCGATGCGCAGTTCCTGTCCGGCGGGCTAGGCTACCGGCTCACCGGGCCTGTGTCAGGAGGGCCTTTCGATGGGGCCTGTGCGGTTCATGGGTGTGCGTCCTTGGAGGGTTGCGGGCGCTGCGTCATCGCTGCGCCACGATCCCATTTTACCGACCTTTTAGGTCGTAAGTAAAAACCCGCAGCCGAATTTCGTGAACTAGTTCTCGCGGCGGCCCAGCTTGTCGCCATCACGCCGCAGGCGTTGTCGGAAGCGCGTGGTAGATACGTCGATTCCGCCAATGTCACGCCGAGGCGAGGCGCATGTCGACGCCTTCCAGCCTGAACATGCGTACGGCCTCGACCAGTTCGCCTGCCTGCTCGTGCATGGCATGGGCCGCGGCCGAAGCCTCCTCCACCATCGAGGCGTTCTGCTGCGTCACTTGGTCGATCTGCCGGATGGCGTCGCTCACCTGTTGGATGCCGGCACTTTGCTCCTCGCTGGCCGAGCTGATGCAGGCCATGATGTCCGTCACGCGGCGCACGCTGCCGACGATCTCCTGCATGGTCTGGCCGGCCTCGTTGACCAGCGCGCTGCCGGCGTCCACTTGGTGCACCGACTCGCCGATCAGCGTCTTGATCTCCCGGGCCGCCGCCGCCGAGCGCTGCGCCAGCGAGCGCACTTCCGATGCGACCACCGCGAAGCCGCGGCCCTGCTCGCCGGCGCGCGCCGCTTCCACCGCCGCGTTGAGTGCCAGGATGTTGGTCTGGAAGGCGATGCCGTCGATGACGCTGATGATCTCCACCACCTTGCGCGAGGAACTGTTGATGGAGGCCATCTTCTGCACCACCTGGCCCACCACGGCGCCGCCGCGCAGCGCCACCTCGGAGGCCGAGGCCGCCAGCTGATTGGCCTGGCGCGCGTTCTCCGCGTTCTGCCGCACGGTGCCGGTGAGCTGGGTCATCGAGACGGTGGTCTGCTCCAGCGAGTTGGCCTGCTCCTCGGTACGGCTCGACAGGTTGCGGTTGCCGGCGGCGATCTGGCTGGACGCCGAGGCGATGGAATCGGTTCCGGCGCGCACTTTGCCCACCACCACGGCCAGACCTTCGTTCATCTCGCGCAGCGCGTTCATCAACAGGCCCGACTCGGAGCGATCGGCCACCTCGATGCGGGCCGACAGGTCGCCCGAGGCCACGCGCTGCGCCACCGACACGGCCTGTCCTAGCGGCAGGGTGATGGAGCGGCTGGTCCACAGCGCGAGCAGCACGCCGCCGACCAGGGCGCTGCCGCTGATGCCGAGCATGAGCCAGCGCGCCTTTTGGTAGGCAAACTGCGCCGAAGCCGCGCTGTCGTCAGCACCCTTCTTGAGTACGCGGCCGAACTCCGATACGTGGGCGATCACCCGGTTCAGCAGCGGCATGCAGTCCAGCGTCAGCGCGACGATGGCGGCCTCGGTGCGCTTCGTGGTGGCCAGGGTGACCACCTGGGTGGCAATGGGCAGGTACTGGGTCTCCAGCGACTTCAGTTCATCCAGCATCCGCAGTTCCTGGGCGCTGGCATTGCCCGGCACGCGCATGAGCGAATCGAGCTCGCGCAGGCTCTGGTCAATCTCGCGCTGGGAGCTTGCCACCAGGTCCAGGTCGCCCTTCTGCGCCGCCGGATCGCTCTTGAGCGCCAGGTTGCGCGCGGCCACGGCGCGCGTCCCGATGGCAAAACGCGCGTTGTCCAGCAGGTCCAGCTTGGCCGAACTGACCGAGGTCTGGTAGGCGATGCGCGCCGACAGGTCGGCCATCTGGTGCAGGCCGATGCCGGTGATCAGCAGCTGCAGGACGAGCATGAGGCCAAAGCCCAGGCCGAGGCGCGCGCCGATCTTGAGGTTCGAGATGAAGGACATGGTGGATGTCTCAGGAAGTTGGAAGAAGGCGCCTGCCGGATTTCCGGCGGCCACGCCCCATGCCCTGGATATCGGCAGCCACCTCCCCCATCACCCCACCCGCGAAGGGTGGTGCCGGAAACCGATCCGGGCCGGGCTGGGCCGTCAGCCCGTGGCGACGGCGCCCAGGCGTGGCGCCACGTCGTCCCGCCCGTGCACGCCGAGCTTGAGGTAGACGTTCTTCAGGTGCCACTTCACCGTGTCCAGCGACAGCCCCAGTGCGCGTGCGATGCGCTTGTTGGGCATGCCCTGGCGCAGCAGGGCCACCACCTCTGCCTCGCGCGGCGTCAGCAGGGACTCGTCGCCCGCCGCGGCCGCCCCCCAGCCTGGCGGGCCGTCTGCCGCGCGATGCTGTCGGGCCGCCATGGCCTCGATGCGCTCGACATGGAAGGCCAGCCGCGCATCCAGCCCCGGCTGCCCTGCCGCCTCGCGCAGCAGGCGCGGCGCCTGCGGATGCGCATCGAGCAGTGTCTGCATCAGCCCCAGGCGATGGGCCAGTGCCAGCGCCTCCTGCATGAAGGCCTGCGAGGCCGGCCGGTCGCCCAGGCTGCGCGCCACGCCGGCCGACTGCACCAGCAGGTAGGCGAGCCGGCGGCCCAGCCGGCGCTCTCGCGTCCTGCCGACGAGGATGACCAACCGCTCGCGCGCCTCGACGAGGCGCCCCTCGTGGATGGCCATGCGCACCTGGACGCGCTCGGCCACCGCCGGCACGTCGCCATGCGTGCCCGCCGAGGACTGCGCATGGCGATCGCCCAGCGCGTCGAGCCGGCGCAGGCAGATATGCGCCGCCTCCGGCTCGTCGGCCGCCAGGTGGATCTTCAACCGGTCCAGCAGCAGGTAGGCCTCAGCGCGATCCAGCTTCAGGCGCCGTGCCTGCTCCAGCGCGCCGTCGAGCACTTTGTGCGCCTGCTGCAGCTGGCCCGCCAGCACATGGCTGCGGCTGATCACCAGCGCGATGCGCACGGTGGCATCGGGGATCAGCGGCTGTTCGCTGGGGCCATGGCCGGCGAACATGCGGGACGCCTCGCCGGGGCCGTGCCGCTCGTAGCTCACATCCACCAGCAGCTGCTGCGCCAGCGAGACGGCCTCCATGCAGTTGCCGCGGTCGCCCGCCTCGGCCAGCACGGCGCGGTAGTGCTCCTCGGCCTCCCGCATGTCGCCTTGCACCGCATGGGACATGCCGACCATGGTTCGCCCGACCAGCGAGCCGAAGATGGTGCCCACGATGGGCTCTCCATCGAGCAGCGGCGCCGCGCCCTCTTGCTGGATGGTGCGTGCGCGCTCATGCTCGCCCAGGTGCAGGAACAGCCAGCTCAGCACGTTGCGGCGTCCGGCCACCGCGATCGCATCCGCCCCGGCCGGCGGATGCAGCAGCTCGTCCAGGTGGACGACGGCTGCGGCGGTGTCGTCGCGCAGCACCGCCGACAGGCTGCGCAGCAGGGTGAGCCGGTAGTGCATGACCGGATCGCCCCCGTGCTCGGCCTCGACCTGGGCGATGACGCGCTCGCAATCCTCGAAGCGGCGCTCGCACAGTGCGATCCACGCCAGCCACAGCCGCAGCGCCGCGTGGGCCTCGCGCAGCTCGGGCGGCAGCTGCCGCACCAGTGCCACCAGCGCGCGGATATCGCCCTTGGCGAAGAGCAGCCGCGCCCCGCGATCCGCCATCTGCGCGGCGCTTTGCAGGTCGCCGGCCAGCAGCGCATGGCGGGTCGCCTCGTGGTGCAGGTTGCGCAGGGCGAACCAGTGCCATGCGCTCATGTGGACGCGCTGCCGCTCTTCAACGCTGCGCGATACGAAGCGGCTGCGCAGCAGGCCGCGCGCCAGCGGGTTCATGCGCCACCAGCCGTCCCCGGCCTGCGGCCCCGCCGGCGACAGCAGGCCGGCCGATTGGAAGCGCGCCAGGTCGGTCGCCACGCTGCCCACGGAAACGCTCGGCGCCGCAATGGCACTGCACAGCGACACGCTGAGCGCCGCGGCGCCGGCCCACGATTCCAGGGTGCGCAACTGCGCCGAATCGAAGCCGGCCAGCACCTGCTGGTCGAAGAAGGCGGCGATGCGCTCGTCGGCCTCGTGCAGGCCATCGGCCAGCTTGGCCGCCGCGGCGCGGCGCTGCCGGCACTGCGCCGACAACAGCTGCAGCGGCATGGCCCAGCCTTCGCTGAGCTCGTGCAGCATGTTGGCCTGATGGGCGTCGACCTGCAGAAGGCGTTCCGCCAGGAAAAGCGCCGTCTCGGCGCGCGAGAAGCGCAGCGCCTCGCGGTCCAGGTCCAGTACCTGCCCCTGCGCACGCTCGCGCGCGAGCGTCAGCGGCAGCATGCCGCCACGGGTGGCAAGAGCCAGGCGCAGGGACGACGGCGCGTATTCAAGCAGCAGCTGGAAGATCTGGCGCACGCCCGGATCGGTGCCATGCTGTGCGTCGTCGACGACCAGCACCATGGGCCGGCCGTGCGCCGCGAGGCCGTGCACCAGCGCGATGACAACGCGCTCCAGGCCGTCGGGCTGCAGCCCGCCCATCGCTTCTTCCCTGGCCTGCGTGGATATGCTGCGGTCGACGGAGGCGAAGGCTCCCAGCAGCGCCTGCACGCAGGCGGCCGCATGCATGCCCGGCGCCAGCGCGAGCCAACCGACGTCGGTGCCGCTGCCGACCAACTGGCGCTGCCATGCGAGCAACAGGGAGGTCTTGCCGTAGCCCGCCGGGGCGTCGATGACGACGCAGCGTCGCTGCGATGCCGCGTCCAGGCGCGCCATCAGCCCCGTGCGCTCGATCAGCAGACGGCTGCGCGTGCGCCTGGGGACGGCGGCCCGCCGCGGGTCGGCCGCTGCCGTTGTGTCGTGGTTCATTTGTCTTGCTCTCGCGGGGCAGCCTGGGCTCGCGTGGGTCGCAGGGCTCGCGCCGATGTGCAGGAGCCCGTGCGAGGCCCATGCCGCTCAATTCTCAGGATACGTTGCGCTGCGCGCGATGTCTGCAAGGCGTTCTTCTTACTTTGGCGCCAGTGGGTCTCGCTAGCGACGGGTGTCCGCCATGTCCTGCTGTCCTCGCGCAGCCAGGGAGGCCTCGATCGATTCGCGCAAGGCCTGAACTCTTTCTTCGTAAGTCGACGCCTCGCGCAGTTGTGCGCGCTCGTACCGCCATGACAGCCAGATGTAGATGGCCAGGGCGACGAGCATGGGGATGACGCTCAGTGCCATCCAGAAATCGACTGTCAACTCGCTCATGGGGGGAGGACGCTTCGACGGCCGCCCTTGGCTGCGTGCCGGGGCCAGGAAGCGTCGCATCGATCATAGGTGCCGAAGCGCCGGCTGCACCGATCCGCCATCGCCATTGCAGCGGCGATTGGCAGAATGCTTCACACAATCTTCGTCCGAATTGCAGGAGCCGACGTGATCTCCATGGTTCTTCGATTGTTGAAGTGGTCGTTGTTGGTGGTCCTCATCGTGGCCGCCAGCGCGATTGCGCTGCGGACCTACGACATGCAGCGCGGCCCGCCCCTGCAGCTGTGGCACAAGGTGGTGCCGCACGAACTGACGCGCGGCGAACTGCGCAAGGCCGACTGGCCAGCCTGGCTCGCGGCCGAGCAGGCGGTGTTCGACGAGGTGCGGTCCGAGGTCGGCGGCCGCCTCCCGCCCGAGGCGCAGGTGCCCGCCAACCGCTATTTCGAAGGCAGCCCCATCTACCCGGGGCGCCTGGCGCAGGACTGGAACCGCTCCTACGTGCTCCAGCCCGACGGCCCGCCGCGCGGCGCGGTCGTGATGCTTCACGGCCTCACCGACTCGCCCTACAGCCTGCGGCACATCGCGCGGATGTACCGCGAGCGTGGTTTCGTTGCGGTGGCGATCCGCATGCCCGGCCACGGCACCGTGCCGGGCGGCCTCACGCATGTCGAATGGGAAGACTGGTCCGAGGCCACGCGCCTGGCGGTGCGCGAGGCCCGCCGCCTGGCGCCGGCGCCGCTGCCGCTGCACCTGGTGGGCTTCTCCAACGGCGGCGCGCTGGCGATGAAGTACGCGCTGGATGCGCTGGACGACCCGCAGCTCGCGCGGCCGGCGCGCGTCGTGCTGATCGCGCCGATGATCGGCATCACCGAAGCCTCGCGCTTCGCCGGCGTGCTGGGCTGGCCCGCGGTGCTGCCCGCCTTCGCCAGCGCGGCGTGGCTGGGCATCGTGCCGGAGTTCAACCCCTTCAAGTACAACTCCTTTCCGGTGAACGGCGCGCGTCAGTCCTCGCTGCTCACGCGCGACCTGCGCGCACACATGCTGCGCGAGGAGCAAGCAGGCAAGCTCGCGCAGCTGCCGCCCATCCTCACCTTCCAGTCCCTGGTGGACTTCACGGTGATCACGCGGGCCATCGTCACCGACCTTTATGCGCGGCTGCCGGACAACGGCAGCGAGCTGGTGCTCTTCGACCTGAACCGCAGCGCCAGCTTCCGCCTGCTGCTCAGCGACAGCAGCACGCTGCAGTTCGAGCATGTGCTGCCCGCGCCGCCGTTGCGCTTTCGCTCCACGGTCATCACCAATGTCTCGCCGGACACCGGGCAGGTGCTGGAGCGCACGCTGCCCGCCGGCGCCAGCAAGGCCAGCACGCGGCCGCTGGCGCTGGAGTTCCCGGCCGAGGTGTTCTCGCTCTCGCACCTGGCACTGCCCTTCCCGATCGACGACCCGCTCTACGGCCTGCGCCCAGGCGGGAACAACGAGTTCGGCGTGAACCTGGGTGCCATGGCGCTGCGCGGGGAACGGGGTGCGCTGGTCGTGAGCCAGGAGTCGCTGGCGCGGCTGTTGTCGAACCCCTTCTACCCCTACATGGCCGAGCGCATCGCCCAGGGCATTCCGGCGGCGCGCTAGAGAATCTGCGAACGGTGCCGGGCGATGGCCTCGGCCGCCATGTTCGACAGGCCGTCGCCGCTGGCGTCCACGTGCGCCATCAGCTGCTCGCGCATGCGCGGCTCCCAGAAGCGGCGCAGGTGCTGCGCCATCTCTTCCAGCGCCGCGGCGCGGTCGGGCATGGCCTCGAAGAAGGTGCCGATCTGGTTGACCATGCGCACCAGGTTGTCAGCGTGCATGGCGGCTCTCCTGTTGCTGTTGTTGTTGCTGCTGCTGGCCTTCCAGGCTGAGGCGGCCACTGTCGCAGTACACCACCAGGTCCTGCTGGCGAGCGAAGCCCACCAGCGTCATGCGGGCCCGCTGGGCCGTCGCGACGGCGAACGACGTCGGCGCGGAAACCGCTGCCAGCAGCGGCACGCCAGCCATCGCGGTCTTCTGCACCATCTCGAAGCTGGCCCGGCTGGTGACGGCGATGAAGCCGGTGGAGGCATCCACGTCCTGCGCGGCCAGCGCGCCGATCAGCTTGTCCAGCGCGTTATGCCGGCCCACGTCCTCGCGCAGCCACATCACCTCGCCCTCGGCCGAGCACCAGGCGGCGGCATGTACCGCGCCGGTGGCCTGCTGCAGCGTCTGCAGCGCGCAGAACTGCGACATGGCGCGACTGATGGCATCGCGCGACAGCGGCGCACCATCCACCAGCACCGGCAGGTCGCGCGCCACGTGCGCCAGGCTCTCGGTGCCGCACAGGCCGCAGCCGGTGCGCCCGGCCATGCCGCGGCGCCGGTCCTTGAGGCGCGCGAAGGCGCCGCTGGCCACGTGCAGGCGCAGCGTGATGCCCAGTTCCGACGGCACCTCGTCCACCGCGTACAGCTCGTGCGGCGCGTCCAGGATGCCTTCGCTCAGCGAGAAGCCCAGCGCGAAGTCCTCCAGGTCCAGCGGCGTGGCCAGCATCACCGCATGCGAGATGCCGTTGTATTCCAGCGCGACGGGCACCTCGTCGGCGACCCAGTCGTGCACGGCGAACTCCCGGCCGGCGCGCACGCCGCGCACCGGCAGCGAGCGCGCGCCCTCGCAGAAGGCCACGGCCTGGGCGATGAAGTCCTGAGGCTTGGTCGTCGTGGTGCTCATGCCTTCCTCCTCACTTGCCGGTCACGGCTTCGGCGACCGGTGCGTTGCGCGCTTCCAGCAGTTCCTGCTGCACCTGGTTGAAGCGGCTGTACTCGCGCTGCCAGGTGGAGGGCTGCATCACCGGCATCACCTGCACCGCGGTCACCTTGTACTCGGGACAGTTGGTGGCCCAGTCGGAGTTGTCGGTGGTGATGACGTTGGCGCCCGACTCGGGGAAGTGGAAGGTGGTGTAGACCACGCCCGGCTGCATGCGCTGCGAGACCGTGGCGCGCAGCACCGTCTCGCCGGCGCGGCTCTGGATGCCCACCCAGTCGCCGTCCTTGATGCCGCGGTCCTCCGCGTCCTGCGGGTGCACTTCCAGCCGGTCCTCGCTGTGCCACTGGTTGTTGTCGGTGCGGCGGGTCTGCGCGCCCACGTTGTACTGCGACAGGATGCGGCCGGTGGTGAGGAGCAGCGGGAAGCGCCGCGTGACCTTCTCGTCGGTGGCCACGAACTGCGTGATGATGAAGCGCCCCTTGCCGCGCACGAAGGCGTCGATGTGCATGGTGGGCGTGCCCTCGGGCGCGTCCTCGTTGCAGGGCCACTGCACGCTGCCCAGGCGATCCAGCTTGGCGTAGCTCACGCCGTGGAAGCTGGGCGTGAGCACGGCGATCTCGTCCATGATTTCTTCCGGGTTGGCGTAGTCCATGGGGTAGCCCAGGGCCTGCGCCAGCTTCACCGTGACTTCCCAGTCGGCATAGCCGGCCTTGGGCGGCATCACCTTGCGAACGCGCGAGATGCGGCGCTCGGCGTTGGTGAAGGTGCCGTCCTTCTCCAGGAAGGAGGAGCCCGGCAGGAACACGTGGGCGTACTTGGCGGTCTCGTTGAGGAACAGGTCCTGCACCACCACGCATTCCATGGCCATCAGCGCCGCGGCCACGTGCTGCGTGTTGGGGTCGGACTGCACGATGTCCTCGCCCTCGCAGTAGATGCCCTTGAAGGTGCCGCCGACGGCGGCGTCGAACATGTTGGGAATGCGCAGGCCCGGCTCGGGGCTGATCTCCACGTTCCACGCCGACTCGAACAGCTCGCGGGTGGTGCTGTCGGACACGTGGCGGTAGCCCGGCAGCTCGTGCGGGAAGGAACCCATGTCGCAGGAGCCCTGCACGTTGTTCTGGCCGCGCAGCGGGTTCACGCCCACGCCCTCGCGGCCCACGTTGCCGGTGGCCATCGCCAGGTTGGCGATGCCCATCACCGTGGTCGAGCCCTGGCTGTGCTCGGTCACGCCCAGGCCGTAGTAGATGGCGGCGTTGCCGCCGGTGGCGAACAGGCGCGCGGCGGCGCGCAGCTCGGCGGCCGGCACGCCGGTGAGCGGCTCGGTGGCTTCGGGCGCGTTCTCAGGGCGGGCCACGAACTCGCGCCATTGCGAGAAGGACAGCGGGTCGCAGCGCTCAGCCACGAACTGCTCGGCCACCAGGCCCTCGGTGACGATCACGTGCGCCAGCGCATTGACCACCGCCACATTGGTGCCGGGGCGCAGCTGCAGGTGGTGCGAGGCCTGCACGTGCGGCGACTTCACCAGGTCGATGCGGCGCGGGTCCACGACGATGAGCTTGGCGCCCTCGCGCAGGCGCTTCTTCATGCGCGAGGCGAACACCGGGTGGCCGTCGGTGGGGTTGGCGCCGATCACCATCACCACGTCGGCCTTCTCCACCGACTTGAAGGTCTGCGTGCCGGCCGACTCGCCCAGGGTCTGCTTCAGGCCGTAGCCGGTGGGCGAGTGGCACACGCGGGCGCAGGTGTCGACGTTGTTGTTGCCGAAGGCGGCGCGCACCAGCTTCTGGACCAGGTAGGTCTCTTCGTTGGTGCAGCGCGAGGAGGTGATGCCGCCCACCGATTCGCGGCCGTACTTGGCCTGCAGGCGCTTGAACTCGCTGGCGGCGTGGCCGATGGCTTCTTCCCAGCTCACCTCGCGCCACGGGTCGGTGATCTTGGCGCGCACCATGGGCTTGAGGATGCGGTCCTTGTGCGTGGTGTAGCCCCAAGCGAAGCGGCCCTTGACGCAGGAGTGGCCGTCGTTGGCCTTGCCGTCCTTCCACGGCACCATTCGCACCACCTCGTTGCCCTTCATCTCGGCCTTGAAGGCACAGCCCACGCCGCAGTAGGCGCAGGTGGTGATGACGCTGTGCTCGGCCTGGCCCAGCCAGATCACCGACTTCTCCTGCAGCGTGGCGGTGGGGCAGGCCTGCACGCAGGCACCGCAGCTCACGCATTCCGATTCCATGAAGGGCTGGTCCTGCCCCGGCGACACGCGCGAGTCGAAGCCGCGGCCGCTGATGGTCAGCGCGAAGGTGCCCTGCGTTTCCTCGCAGGCACGCACGCAGCGGTTGCAGACGATGCACTTCGAAGGGTCGTAGGTGAAGTACGGGTTGGACTCGTCCTTCTGGCTCCTGAGGTGGTTGGCGCCATCGGTGCCGTAGCGCACGTTGCGCAGGCCGGTCACGCCGGCCATGTCCTGCAGCTCGCAGTCGCCGTTGGCCGAGCAGGTCAGGCAGTCCAGCGGATGGTCGGAGATGTAGAGCTCCATCACGCCCTTGCGCAGGTCCTGCAGCGCGGGCGACTGGGTGCGCACCTTCATGCCCGGCTCGGCCGGCGTGGTGCACGAGGCCGGGTAGCCGCGGCGGCCCTCGATCTCCACCAGGCACAGTCGGCAGGAGCCGAAGGGCTCCAGGCTGTCGGTGGCGCAGAGCTTGGGCACGCGGACGCCGGCGTCCACGGCCGCACGCATCAGCGAGGTGCCCGCGGGCACGGTGACTTCCTGGCCGTCGATCTCCAGCGTGACTTCACGCTCCGACTCGCGTGCCGGGGTGCCGTAGTCGATTTCCTTGAGGTGGTCGAGCATCGTGAATGTCCTTCTTGTTGTCAGGCGGCCTGGCGCTCGGGTGCCGCGATGCCGAAGTCCCCGGGGAAGTGCTTGAGCGCCGACAGCACCGGGAAGGGCGTCATGCCGCCCATGGCGCACAGCGAGCCGTTGACCATGGTGTTGCACAGGTCGCGCAGCAGGATGACCTGCTGGGCCCGGTTCTGGTCGGCGCGGATGCGGTCGATGACCTCTACGCCGCGGGTGGAGCCGATGCGGCAGGGCGTGCACTTGCCGCAGGACTCGATGGCGCAGAACTCCATCGCGTAGCGCGCCATCTTCGAGAGGTCGGCCGTGTCGTCGTGCACCACCAGGCCGCCATGGCCGACCGTGGCACCCACCGCCGCGAAGGCCTCGTAGTCCACCGGAAGGTCGAACTGGCTCTCGGGCATGTAGGCACCGAGCGGGCCGCCGAACTGCACCGCCTTGATGGGCCGGCCGCTGGCGCTGCCACCGCCGAAATCCTCCAGCAGCTCGCGCAGGGTGACACCGAAGGCCTTTTCCACCAGGCCGCCGAAGCGGATGTTGCCGGCCAGCTGCATGGGCAGCGTGCCGCGCGAGCGGCCCACGCCGAAGTTCTTGTAGAAGGGCGCGCCGCGCGACAGGATGATCGGCACGCTGGCCAGCGTGATCACGTTGTTGATGAGCGTGGGCCGGCCGAACAGGCCCTGGATGGCCGGCAGCGGCGGCTTGGCGCGCACCACGCCGCGCTTGCCCTCGATGCTTTCCAGCAGCGCTGTCTCTTCGCCGCACACGTAGGAGCCGGCGCCCTTGCGCACTTCGAGCCTGAAGGCGTGGCCCGAGTGCAGCACGTCGTCGCCCAGGTAGCCGGCGGCCTCGGCCTTGGCGATGGCCTCGTTCAGCACAGCGATGGCATGCGGGTATTCGGAGCGCACGTAGATGTAGCCGCGCGTCGCGCCGGTGGCGATGCCGGCAATGGTCATGCCCTCGATGAGCACGAAGGGGTCGCCCTCCATGGTCATGCGGTCGGAAAAAGTGCCCGAGTCGCCTTCGTCGGCGTTGCACACCACGTACTTCTGCGCGGCCTGCGTGCCGGCCACCGTCTTCCACTTGATGCCCGCGGGGAAGGCCGCGCCGCCACGACCGCGCAGGCCCGAGTCGAGCACCTGCTGCACGATCTGCTCGGGCGACATCCGCAGCGCCGCGCGCAGGCCGGCGAAACCCTCGTGCGCCTCGTAGTCCGAAATGGAGAGCGGGTCGGTGATGCCCATGCGGGCGAAGACCAGGCGCTCCTGCTTCTTCAGGTAGGGGATCTCGTCGGTGAGGCCGAGTTTCAGCGGATGCGCACGGCCCAGGTGGAAGCCCGCATCGAAGAGGCCCGCGACGTCGTCCGGCGTGACCGGACCGTAGGCCACGCGGCCGGCCGGCGTCGCCACCTCCACCAGCGGCTCCAGCCAGAACATGCCGCGCGAGCCGTTGCGCACCATGCGGATCTTGACGCCGCGCGCGGACGCTTCCTCCGCGATGCGGCGAGCCACCCGCTCGGCGCCGGCGGCCAGCGCGGCGGAGTCGCGCGGCACGTAGATGACGGCGGCGCTCATCGGAGGACCTCCGTGCTTTGCACTGCGGTGCGAGCACCCTTCGCAGCGGCGTGGCGGGTGATCATGCCTCGCTCCTGGCTTGCGCGACGAGCACGTCGAGCCCGCGCGCCGAGACGCGGCCGTGCGGCTCGCCGTCGAGCATCAGCGCCGGTGAGGAAGCGCACAGGCCAAGGCAGTAGACCGGCTCCAGCGAGAAGCTGCCGTCCGAGGTGGTGCTGTGGCTGGCGCAGCCCAGGCGCAGCTCGGCATGGGACAGCAGCGCATCCGCACCCATCGACTGGCAGGCTTCCGCACGGCAGATCTGCAGCACGTGGCGGCCGGCCGGCTCGCTGCGGAAGTGGTGGTAGTAGGTGATGACGCCGTGCACCTCGGCGCGCGAGAGGTTCAGTGCATCCGCGATCTGCGGCACGGCATCGGCCGGCACATGGCCCAGGCGGTCCTGCAGCTCATGCAGGATGGGCAGCAGCGCGCCCTCCTCGTTCGCGTGGCGCGCCAGCACCTCCTGCACCGCGGGGGTGGCGGCCGGGCGGGGTTCGCGGGCCAGGTCCATGTGAGACTCCTTCTTCGTGTTCGCACCCCCGTGGGTCGGGGTTCGAGCGGAGTCTGCGCACGGCCGCCAAGGCGGTCCAATTTATTCGGGGAATGGGTCGATGCGTTCCCGAAATGATGAGAGCGCGGGGCCTTGCCCGCGCAGTCCCGCCCCGCGGGAAGACCCCTAGGATTCCAGCGCGCCGGCGTGACTGGCGACTTCGCGGGTCCAGGCCGCGTCTTCGGCGAAGGCCAGGGCAGCTTCCAGCGTGCGCGAGGGGCGGTTGGTGTCGTGCACCAGGAAGGAGATGGCGGTTTCCACGCTGGGCGAAACCAGTGGCAGCGCCTCGATGTCGTCGTAGCCCTGCACGTCGTCCACCAGGGCACCGGGCATCACGCTGCACACCCGGCCAGCGCGCACGCTCAGGGCCAGGGTGGAGATGGAGTTGGTCTCGATCACCGGTTTCGGCTGCACGCCCGCCTCGGCGAAGGCGCGGTCGATGATGCTGCGGTTGTGCATCTCGGCGCTGAGCAGGCACAAGGGCAGCGCGGCCGCGTCGGCCCATCGCATCGGCTTGCCCACGCGCAGGCCCTGCGGCTTCGCGCTGGTGCGCGGCGCCTTGCGCAGGAGGAAGTAGTGCTCGGTGTACTGCGGGATCACGCGCACCGCCGAGTTGCTGTTGTCCATGCGCTCGGTGTAGCCCAGGCCCATGTCCAGCGCGAGGCTCTCCAGCCCGGTCTCCAGCTCGATGGAACTCATCGAACGCAAGGTGGGCGTGATGCCCGGGTGCCGGTCCTGCAGCATGGCGACGAAGCGCGCCGCAATGGGCATTGCCGTGGGCACGGCGCCGATCAGCAGGTTGCCGGAGGGTGCGTCCTTGCCGCTGTGGAGGTCCTGCTGCAGCAGTTCGTACTCGCGCAGGATCTTGCGGCCGCTGGCCAGGATGCGCTCGCCTTCCACCGTGAAGCCGGCGAAGTTGCGCCCGCGCTTGACGATGGAGGTGCCGAAGCTGACCTCCAGCGCGCGGATGGCATTGGACAACGCCGGCTGGGTGACGCTGCAGGCCAGAGCGGCGCGGCCGAAGTGGCGGTGGTCGTCCAGCGCGACCAGGTACTTGAGAGAGACGAAAAGATTCATTCGGTGGGGATCGTGCCGCGCTTCATCCGCGGTCCTTGGACAGCAGGCGGCTGAGCATGGAGCGCGGCAGTGGCTCGGCTGGCGGCACGGCGGCCAGGCGCCCGGCGTACACGGCGCGCTCTTCCTGCAGCACATCGGTCAGCAGGCGGGCGTTGTCGCGGTTGTAGAGCCAGACGCCGCCCACCACGAAATGCGCGGCATGGCGCGGATGCGGCCGGGGCATGACCTGGATGTCCTGCACGCCCACGCTCTGCAGCATGCGTGCGCGGGCGCCGGCCAGTCGGGTGGCGCCCTCTTCCTGCGCCTCGAAGGCCTCGATGTCGGCGCTCAGCACGATGCCGATGGCGCTGATGGCCGGGTAGCGGTCGACGAAGAAGCTCAGCACCTCCACCACGATCAGCCGCGCGGTGCGCCAGGTGCCCAGGCGCTTGAGGTCGGTGGTGCGAAAGTCTTCCAGGCGCAGTTCGCCACCGTCCGGGCTGGTGCTCACCTGGTTCAGCCGGCCCAGGTGCAACTGGTCGTCGAACACATCGAGAGGCTCGCCGAGGACATAGGGTCCTGAGCGAGGGCCGGCAATTCGGAGGCCTTGGAAGGTCATGGGGAGGTGGGTGCGGACCCTTGAAAGTCTAACAAGGCGCATGTAAGGAAATTACGGCCGGGTCGGCGCCACATGGGGCAAACCATGAGGAGCACCAACTGTCGGGCACGCCTTGCGCAACGGACAATTCCGCCCCATGCGTCCCGGCCAGGTCATCGTTCTCGCCACGCCGATCTTCCTGATCTCGATCGGCATCGAATTCCTCATCGGGCGCATCCGCGCGCGCCGCGGCACCGGGCAGGACACCTACCGGCTGGCCGACACCGTCAACAGCATCGGACTGGGCATGCTCAGCCAGATCGGCGGGGTGCTCAGCAGCCTGCTGCGCATCGCCATCTACACCGCCTGCTGGTCGGCCTTCGCGCTGTTCCCGGCCAGCGACTTCTGGATGCAGTGGTACGGCTGGCTGCTGGCGCTGGTGTTCTACGACCTGTGCTACTACTGGCAGCACCGCATGAGCCATGAGTGCGCGGTGCTGTGGGCCGCGCACGTGGTGCATCACCAGAGCCAGCACTACAACCTCTCGACCGCGCTGCGCCAGACCTCCAGCGGCTTTCTGCTGGACTGGATCTTCTACATCCCCATGGCGCTGGCCGGCGTGCCGCCGCTGGTCTTCGGCGTCGTGGCGCTCATCGACCTGCTCTACCAGTTCTGGGTGCACACCGAGCAGGTGGGCAAGCTGGGCTGGTTCGACCGCTGGTTCTGCTCGCCCTCCAACCACCGGGTGCACCACGCGGTGAACGACCGCTACGTGGACCGCAACTACGGCGGCGTGCTGATCGTCTGGGACCGCCTCTTCGGCAGCTTCAAGGAAGAGGACGAGCGGCCGGTGTACGGCACCCGCAAGCCGCTGGACAGTTGGGACCCGCTGTGGGCCAACCTGGAGGTGTATTGGGCATTGGGCCGCGATGCCTGGCGCACGAAGCACTGGGGCGACAAGCTGCGCATCTGGTTCAAGCCGCCGGGCTGGCGGCCGGCCGACCTCGCGGCCAGCGACCCGCATCCGCCCTTCGACATCGCGCAGGTCCGGCGCTACGAGCCCGTGGTGCCTGGCGCCGTTCAGCTTTTCGCGGGCCTGCTCTTCCTGGTGCTGCTGGGCGGCACGGTGGCCTTCCTCTGGTTCGCCGAAGTGCTGCCGATGCCGACCACGCTGGTGTGGCTGGCGGTGCTGAGCGTGGGGCTGTGGTCCACCGGCGCGCTGCTGCAGGGGCGGCTCTCTGTGCTCGACGTTGTTTTCGTCAATGCGGCCGCGCTGGCCACCGCATCGGGTGCGCTGGGCATCGCGCCGCTGCACCTCGTGACCAAGCCGCTGGCGCTGGCCGTCGGCATCGCGATCGCCTGGAGGCGGTCGCGCACACCGCAGGCCGGCGGGCGCTTCGGCGTGCTGCTGCTGGCGGGGCTCGCCGGCTCGCTGGCGGGCGACGTGTTCCTGATGCTGGGCGCACACCTGTTCGTGCCGGGCCTGGCGAGCTTCCTGGTGGCGCACCTGTTCTACATCGCGCTCTTCACCCAGGGTGTCGGCCTGTTCCCGCGCAGGTGGGCGCTGGCTGCGACGCTGGGCGTGGGCGGGGCAATGTATGCCTTCCTGTGGGCGGGGGGACTGCCGGCCGGCCTGCGCGTACCGGTGGCGCTCTACGTGGTGGTGATCGCCTGCATGGCAGCGCAGGCCATCGGGCGCGCGGCGGTGCTGAAGGACGGCGCAGCCCGGGCCGTGGCGCTGGGTGCGCTCTTCTTCATGCTGAGCGACTCGCTGCTCGCCCTGAACCGCTTCGTGTCACCCCTGCCGCTGGCCTCGCTGTGGGTGCTGTCGACCTACTACGCCGCGCAGTGGCTGATCCTGCGGCACAGCGTGCGGCCGCAGCCGGGCGCGGCACGCGAAGAAGAGGCTCAGGCGCCGAACAGGTCGCTGTTGTCGCGCTGAGGCGGCGCCACGCCCAGGTGCCGGTACGCCGCCAGCGTGGCGATGCGCCCGCGCGGCGTGCGCTGCAGGTAGCCCTGCTGGATGAGATAGGGCTCGATCACGTCCTCGATGGTGCCGGACTCCTCGCCGATGCTCGCGCCGATGTTGTCCAGGCCCACGGGCCCGCCGTCGAAGCGGTGGATCACGGCTTCGAGCAGCTTGCGGTCCATCAGGTCGAAGCCCTGCGGGTCCACGTCCAGCATGGCCAGCGCCTTGTGCGCGATCTCCTCGGTGATGCGGCCGGCGCCCTTTACCTCGGCATAGTCGCGCACCCGGCGCAGCAGGCGGTTGGCGATGCGAGGCGTGCCGCGCGAGCGGCGCGCGATCTCGAAGCTGCCGGCATCGTCCGTCGGCACGTTGAGCAGGCCGGCGCTGCGCTTGACGATGCGCCCCAGCTCCTCGGCGGTGTAGAACTCCAGCCGCGCCACGATGCCGAAGCGGTCGCGCAGCGGGTTGGTCAGCATGCCGGCGCGGGTGGTGGCGCCCACCAGCGTGAAGGGCTGCAGGTCCAGCTTGATGCTGCGCGCGGCGGGGCCCTCGCCGATCATGATGTCGATCTGGTAGTCCTCCAGCGCGGGGTAGAGGATTTCCTCCACCACCGGCGACAGGCGGTGGATCTCGTCGATGAAGAGCACGTCGTTCTTCTCGAGGTTGGTCAGCAGCGCGGCGAGGTCCTTGGGCTTTTCGAGCACAGGGCCGCTGGTCTGGCGCAGGTTCACGCCCAGCTCGGCCGCGATGATGTGCGAGAGCGTGGTCTTGCCCAGGCCCGGCGGGCCGAAGAGCAGCACGTGGTCCAGCGCCTCCTCGCGCTTGCGCGCGGCGCCGATGAAGATCTCCAGTTGCTCGCGCACCTTGGCCTGGCCGACATACTCGTCGAGCAGCTTGGGGCGCAGGGCGCGCTCGATCGCCTCCTCGTTGGGCGAGGCGGGGGCGGCGGAGACCACGCGCTTTTGCGGGGCCGGGGCGAAGTCGTCGGTCTGGATGCTCATCGTCGGGCGCTACTTTGCCAGGGCCTTGAGCGCCAGCTTGATGCCCTCGCCCACCGCCACGTCCTTGGGCAGGGCTTTGAGGGCGGCGGCGGCCTCGCGGTCGCTGTAGCCCAGGGCCACGAGCGCCTGCAGGATGTCGGCCTGCGAGTCGGAGGCGGCATGCACCGGCGCGCCGATGTCGGCGCCGATCTTGCCCTTGAGCTCCAGCAGCAGGCGCTCGGCCGTCTTCTTGCCGATGCCGGGGATCTTCACCAGCCGCCCGGTCTCCTGCAACGTGATGGCCTGCGCCAGCTCGGCCACGCTCATGCCCGAGAGCACGCCCAGCGCCGTGCGCGGGCCCACGCCGGAGATCTTGATGAGCTGGCGGAAGGCCGCGCGCTCCTCGGCGGTGCCGAAGCCGAACAGCACCTGCGCGTCCTCGCGCACCACGAAGTGCGTCAGCAGCGAGACGCGCTCGCCGGCTTGCGGCAGGTTGTAGAAGGTGCTCATCGGCACGTCGACCTCGTAGCCGACGCCGTTGCAGTCCACCACCACCTGGGGCGGATTGCGTTCGGCCAGGGTGCCGGTCAATTTGCCTATCATTGGCACCCTCCCAGCCTCGCCCACCCCGTGTGGCTCGGGCACCCCGTCCAGGGGGCGGCCTCCGCGGCCCGGCCCAGCCGGCCCCGCGGGGCTTTACGCCCCGGATTGCAATGATTCAAGCGCTGCTGGTCGTGCATGGGTGCCGCGAATAGAAAGAATTGGAAACCGCGTGATTCTGCGTCACACCTTCGCCCCGCCCAACAACACCCGCCTGTCGCACCTGTGCGGCCCCCTCGATGCCAACCTGCGGCGCATCGAGGAAGCGCTGGACGTGAAGATCGCGCACCGGCATGAAGACTTCAAGATCGACGGCCCCAAGCCCAAGGCCGAGCGCGCCTTGGAGGTGCTGCAGGCGCTGTATGAAATGGCTCGGCGCCCGCTGGACGCCGGCCTGGTGCAGCTCACGCTCGCCGGCGACACGCCGCTGGGGGAGGCCGACGACGGCAGCGCCACCCTGGCCACGCGCCGCGCCGACCTGCGCGCCCGCACGCCCAACCAGAGCGTGTACCTGGAGAACATTGCCAACCACGACATCACCTTCGGCATCGGCCCGGCCGGCACCGGCAAGACCTACCTGGCGGTGGCCAGCGCCGTGGATGCGCTGGAGCGCAGTAGCGTGCAGCGCATCGTGCTCACGCGCCCGGCGGTCGAAGCGGGCGAGCGCCTGGGCTTCCTGCCCGGCGACCTGACGCAGAAGGTGGACCCCTACCTGCGCCCGCTCTACGACGCGCTGTACGACCTGATGGGTTTCGACCGCGTGACCAAGGCCTTCGAGCGCAACACGCTGGAGATCGCGCCGCTGGCCTTCATGCGCGGGCGCACGCTCAACAACGCCTTCGTCATCCTGGACGAGGCGCAGAACACCACGCCCGAGCAGATGAAGATGTTCCTCACCCGCATCGGCTTCGGCTCCAAGGCAGTGGTGACCGGCGACGTGAGCCAGATCGACCTGCCCAAGACCCAGCTGTCGGGCCTGATCGACGCCGAGCGCGTGCTGCGCCGCGTGAAGGGCATCGCCATCACGCACTTCAACAGCAGCGACGTGGTGCGCCATCCGCTGGTGGCGCGCATCGTCGACGCCTACGACGGCGCACGCAAGCGCGATGCGGCGCGCGCGGCCGCCTGAAGGACAGGGGTCAACATGGCACTTCGCGCCCTGAGCCTGTCGCTGCAGTTCGGTCAGTTTCCGCAACTGGCGCGGCACCGCACCGCCTTGCCACGGCACAGCGTCGTGCGCTGGATCCGCCACGCGCTGGACCTCGACGCCGAGATGACCGTGCGCATCGTCGATGCCGAGGAAGGCCAGCGCCTGAACCGCGAGTTCCGCGGCAAGGACTACGCCACCAACGTGCTCACCTTCGACTACGCGCAGGAACCCCTGGTGATGGCCGACCTGGTGCTGTGCGCGCCGGTGGTGGCGCGCGAAGCCAAGGAGCAGGGCAAGACCCTGGCCGCGCACTACGCGCACCTGCTGGTGCACGGCACCCTGCACGCGCAGGGCTGGGACCACGAGACTGGCGAGGAAGACGCGCAGGAGATGGAAGCGCGCGAGATCGATATCCTCGCCGGCCTCGGCATCCGCAACCCCTACTGAGCATGACGCTGCCCGGCACGCCCGACGACTGGCTGCCGCGCTGGCTGCCGCTCTTGCGCCAGAGCGTCGACTCGGCCGGCGGTGCGCCGGTGCTGGAACTGGGCTGCGGTACTGGGCGCGACACCGAGGTGCTGGTCGCGAACGGCCTGGGCGTGGTCGCCCTGGAGCTGCTGCCCGCGCAGCTCGAACTGGCACACCAACGCGTGCCGGCGGGTGCCGACTTCCACCAGCAGGACATCCGCGCACCTTTCCCCATCGGCGAACAGGGGCCAGGCGAGGTGGGCGCCGTGCTGGCCAGCCTCTCGCTGCACTACTTCGACTGGGCCCAGACGCTGGAGATGGCGGCGCGAATCCGCCGCACGCTCCAGCCCGGCGGGCTGCTGCTGTGCCGGCTGAACTCGGTGCGTGATGTTCACCACGGCGCGCAGGGCGACTACCCTCGCATCGATCCCGACGACCCGGACTTCCTGCATGTCGATGGGTGGGACAAGCGATTCTTCGACCGGCCGCAGGTGGACCGGATGTTCGCCGACGGCTGGAACTGGGTGGGCCTGGAAGAACGGACCGTGATGCGCTACGCAGAACCCAAGGTCCTGTGGGAAGCGGCGCTGCGGCGCGCCTGAACTCAGCTCATCTGCATCGGGATGGTGACCGGCCCGTCGTTCACCAGGTGCACCTGCATGTCGGCAGCGAACACGCCGGTGGCGACCACCGGATGCGACTCGCGCGCTTTCTGCACGAAGTAGTCGTACAGCCGCCGCCCCTCCTCGGGCGCGGCCGCGCCGCCGAAGCTGGGCCGGTTGCCGCCGCCGAGGTCGGCCGCCAGGGTGAACTGGCTGACGATCAGCAGGCCGCCCCTCACGTCCTGCACGCTGCGGTTCATCTTGCCGGCCTCGTCGGAGAAGATGCGCAGCTTCAGCAGCTTGGCCAGCAGGCGGTCGGCCTGCGACTCGCTGTCGCCGCGCTCGGCGCACACCAGCACCATCAGGCCGGCGCCGATCGCGCCCACCACCTCGGCATCGATCTCCACGCGCGCTTCGCGCACACGCTGAACGACTGCCTTCATGCGCCTTCCTTCTCCAGCAGCACCGCACGCGCCTCCATGCCCAATGGCAGCAGCTGGATGGTGACGCGCAGGCCGGGCACCGCATCCATCAAGGCCTGCTCCACGCCGTCGCGCAGGCCGGCGGCGCGCTGCAGGGTCCAGTCGCCTGGCACGTGCATGTGCAGGTCCGCGAAAAGGCGCTGGCCCGCACGGCGTGTGACCACGTCGTCGAAGCGCACGCGCTCGCCCTCAGGGGTGGCGGACCGGAATCGCTCGAGCGCAGCCAGCAGCGCCTCGATCGACTCGGGCTCCAGCGCCTCGTCCATCAAGCCCTGCGAAGAACGCCAGACGAGCTTGAAACCCTCGCGCACGATGTTCAGGCCCACCACGATGGCGATCGCCGGGTCCAGCCAAAGCCATCCGGTCAAGGCCACGGCGGCCACCGCGACCAGCACGCCGGCGGAGGTCCAGACGTCGGTCATCAGGTGGCGCCCGTCGGCCTCCAGCGCGATGGAGCGGTGCGCCGCCGCTGCCCTGAACAGCATGAGGGCCAGCACCGCATTGAAGCCCGAGCTGAGCACCGACAGCCCCATCCCCCAGCCCAGTTGCTCCAGCGGCTGCGGATTCATGAGGCGCAGCACGCCGAACCAGATGATGGCGGCGGCCGCGCCGAAGATGAGCACGCCCTCGAAACCCGAGGAGAAGTACTCCGCCTTGTGATGCCCGTAGGGATGCCCCTCGTCGGGCGGTCGCGCCGCAATGGTGACCATGCCCAGCGCAAAACTGGCGCTGGCGAGGTTGACGAAGGACTCCAGGGCGTCGGAGATGAGGCCCATCGAGTTCGTCACGTACGCCGCCAGGCCCTTGAGGACGATGGTGATCACGGCGACCGCGATCGAGAGACGCAGCAAGGCCTTGGGGCTTTGGAGAAAGGTCTTTGAGGAAAGGGGGGCTGCAGGCACGTGGAATGAAGGACGCTGGCCTCGATATGACGGAATTATCACGGTCGTCCAGGCGCAAGGATTCGCTTAACATCGTTGCCCCATCACAAAAATGAATGCTTAGGGAGTAATAGAAGTGATCCGTAGGAACCTCCGCGCCGTCGCTGCCTCGACCCTGATCGCAGCAAGCCCCGGCGCCTTTGCCCAGAACGCTGCGCCATCGATGGCTCCCACCAACACCAAGCCACAGGCTGCCGAGGAGCACGCCGGCGTCCTCAAGTCTGTGCAGGGCACCGTGCGGCTCACTTCACCCTCGGGCGCCACGCGCCTTGCCAGGTCGGGCGATGCCGTCGCGCTCGTCGACCGCATCGACACCGATGCCGACAGCGGCGCCAGCCTGGTCCTGCGGGACGGAACCATGATGGTGATCGGCCCCGCCTCGCGGCTGGAGCTCAAGGAGTTCCAGTTCGACTCGACCACGCACAACGGTGGCCTGATCGTGTCGCTGCTTCGCGGCTCGCTGCGCATGGTCACCGGCCTTCTGGGCAAGCGGCCCGACGGCATCCGCGTCGACACGCAGACAGCCACCATCGGCATCCGCGGCACCGACTTCATCGTCACGGCGGACGACAAGAGCTGATGCGCGGCCACCTGCTCTCAGGAATCGCAGGTATCGCCGCACTGGCGTTGCTGATGTCCGGTTGCTCCACGCCTGGGACGCGCGTGATCCTGCTGCCGCAGGAAGACGGCAGTCCCTCCTCGGTCACTGTTCGCACCCAGGGCGGCGAGCAGTTGGTGTCACAGCCCTACCAGCGCGCCACGGCGCCGACCGGCTCCAAGGAGCTGCCAAGACTGGACCAGGCCGACCCGGCCGAGATCCGCGCGAAGAACAAGGAACTGTTCGACCTGGCACCACCGAAGCCGCAGAACTTCGATCTTTATTTCGATGCCGGCGGCACGGCGCTCACCGCGGAGTCGGTCGCGGCTCTGGACGGGGTGGTTTCGGCCGCATTGAAGCGCGCCGGAGCCGACATCACCGTCACCGGCCACACCGACACCCGCGGCAGCACGGGCGACAACGACGCCCTGTCGATGCGGCGCGCCCAGGAGATCAAGCAGTTGCTGGTGGGCAAGGGTTTCCCTGCCGACCGGGTCGAGGCCATCGGCCGCGGCGAGCGCGAGCTGGCCGTGCAGACCGCCGACAACGTGGACGAGCCACGCAACCGGCGCGTCGTGGTCGTGGTGCGCTGACGCCCGGGGGCGAAGGGCCGGGCGGCCTCAGGCGCCCAGCGTCACCCGGACGAACTTGCGCTTGCCCACCTGCACGACATAGGTGCCGGCAGCCAGCTTCAGCCCCTTGTCGCTGACGACCGCCTGGTCCACCCGCACGCCGCCGCCGTCGATCAGGCGGTTGCCCTCGGAGGTGGAAGGCGCCAGGCCCGCCTGCTTGAGCAGGTGTGCAATGCCCAGCGGAGCGCCCGTGAGGCTCAATTCCGGAATCTCGTCCGGCACCCCGCCCTTGCTGCGGTTGATGAAGTCCTGCTCGGCCGCGTCGGCCGCCTGCGCGCTGTGGAAGCGGGCGGTGATCTCCTTGGCCAGCGCCACCTTGGCGTCCTTGGGGTTGCGGCCCGCCTCGACCTCGGCCTTGAGCTTCTCGATGTCCGCCATCGACTTGAAGCTCAGCAAGGTGTACCAGCGCCACATGAGCGTGTCGGAGATCGACAGCACCTTGGCGAACATGCTGTTGGCGTCCTCGCTGATGCCGATGTAGTTGTTCTTGCTCTTGGACATCTTCTCGACGCCGTCGAGCCCTTCCAGCAGCGGCATGGTCAGGATGCACTGGGGCTCCTGGCCGTATTCCTGCTGAAGGTGGCGGCCCATCAGCAGGTTGAACTTCTGGTCGGTGCCGCCCAGTTCCAGGTCGGACTTGAGGGCCACCGAGTCGTAGCCCTGCATCAGCGGGTAGAGGAACTCGTGCACCGAGATCGACTGGCCGGCCTTGAAGCGCTTGGTGAAATCGTCGCGCTCCATCATGCGGGCCACCGTGTACTTGGCGGCCAGCTGGATCATGCCGCGCGCGCCCAGTGGGTCGCTCCACTCGGAGTTGTAACGGATCTCGGTGCGGGCCGGATCCAGCACCAGGCTGGCCTGACGGTAGTAGGTCTCGGCGTTGGCCTCGATCTGCTCCTTTGTCAGCGCGGGCCTGGTGGAATTTCGCCCGGACGGATCTCCGATCATGGTGGTGAAGTCACCGATCAGGAAGATCACGGTGTGCCCCAGGTCCTGGAGTTGCCGCATTTTGTTAAGTACCACCGTATGTCCGACATGAATGTCAGGCGCGGTGGGGTCCAGGCCCAGCTTGATGCGCAAAGGCGTGCCGGTGGCTTCGGAACGGACCAGTTTCCTGACCCATTCATCCTGGGGCAGGAGTTCATCGGCGCCCCGCAGGGAAATCGCCAGGGCCTGAGCCACTGCGTCGGAAAGAGGTGGCATCGGAGTTGAATCGGCCTTCATTTGACTGTTACGTAAAGCATGGCCGTTTCCACTATGGCCAAAGTTATACTTGCCCGCTATCTTCGGGCGCTTGATTTTATAAGCGGCGCCATTTGCCAAGGCGCCGACGCCGGGCAGTTCTGTAGGAGCGGGCCGCAATCTTGCTTACGGTTACGCCGACACAACAAAGTTTTCTGGATTCTCAATTTTGATCAACGGTATTCTCGCCGCCGAAGAGAAGCTCGCTTCCTGCGTCGCCAAGGCCGTGCGAACCTATCCGCGGCAGATCACCGCGGCCATTGCCTCCCTGCTGCTGTTCGCGGGTGGCGGTGCATTCGCCGTGGCTTCTCTTCCCGACGCCTCCGACCTGCCTGTGATGCAGGTGCTCGAGGCCGTCACGCCCCACCCCATCGACGACCAGACCGAAGCGCTGGAGTCCTTCAACTACACCCTGTTCCGCAGCGACCAGACCCGTGCCAGCGACACGGCCGAGGCCCTGTTGCGCCGCCTGGGCATCGCCGACGACGCGGCCGCCGCCTTCGTGCGCGGCAACGCGGCGGCCCGCAGCGCGCTTCTCAGCCGCCCTGGCCGCACCGTCACGGCCGAAGCCTCGCAGGACAGCCGCCTGGAACGGCTGAGCGCCCGCTTCATCCCCGATGGTGAAGGCGGCCTGCAGCGCGTGACGGTCGAGCGCGTCGGTCCGGCCTTCACGGTCAAGACCGAGTCCGAAACGCTGACCACCTCTTCGCGCCTTGCCAGCGGCATCATCCGCAGCTCCTTCTTCGCTGCCACCGACGCGGCGAACATCCCGGACGCCGTCGCCAGTCAGCTGGCCGACATCTTCTCGGGCGACGTGGACTTCCGCTCGCTCCAGAAGGGCGACCGCTTCGCCGTGGTCTACGAGAGCTTCGACGCCGAGGGCCAGGTCCTGCGCACGGGCCGCGTGCTGGCCGCCGAGTTCGAATCGGGCGGCAAGACGCACCAGGCGATGTGGTTCCAGGAAGCCGGCCAGAAGGGCAGCTACTACCGCCCCAGCGGCGAGAGCCTCCGCAAGGCCTTCCTGACCTCGCCGGTGCAGTATTCGCGCATCTCCAGCGGCTTCGCGATGCGCATGCATCCGATCATGAACGACTGGCGCCAGCACAAGGGCATCGACTTCGCGGCTGCTTCGGGCACGGCGGTGCGCAGTGTCGGCGACGGCGTGGTCGAGTTTGCCGGCCGCCAGTCCGGCTACGGCAACATCGTCATCATCAACCACCGCAACAACCAGAGCACGGCCTACGCTCACCTCAGCCGCATCGACGTGCGCGAAGGCCAGAGCGTCAACCAGGGCCAGTTCATCGGCGCGGTGGGGGCCACCGGCTGGGCGACCGGCCCGCACCTGCATTTCGAATTCCGCGTGAACGGCGAATTCCGCGATCCGACCACCATCGCCCAGCAGGACGGCGGCACTCCGATCAGCGCGAACGCGCGGCTGGCCTTCGCCCGTGCGGCAAAGTCGGTCAAGTCCGAGCTGGCGGCCGCTTCCACGGTGCTGCAGGCCAGCGCCAACTGAACTGCGGGAGACGGGCGCAGCCTTCGATGCGGGAAGCAAGCGCGCCTACCCAGCCACCAACGGCCGAGCTGTATGTCGGCCTGATGTCGGGCACCTCGCTCGACGGCGCAGACGCCGTGCTGGCGGATTTCTCCAACGGCGGCATCCAGGTCCTCGGCCATGCCGGCGCCCCTTTCCCGGCGACCCTGCGCGCCGAGCTGCTGTCCCTCAACACCCCCGGCGGAATCGATGAGCTGCACCGCGCAGCGTTGGCGGGCAATTCGCTGGCGCGCGTCTATGCCGAATTGACCGCCCGCCTGCTCGAGGGCGCGGGCGTCGCGCCGGATGCCGTGGTCGCCATCGGCGCGCATGGGCAGACCGTGCGGCACCGCCCACTCGAGTTCGACGAGGTGGGCTACACCCTGCAGCTCAACAACCCAGCCCTGCTGGCCGAGCTGAGCGGCATCGACGTGGTGGCCGAATTCCGCACCCGCGACCTCGCGGCCGGCGGCCAGGGCGCTCCGTTGGTGCCGGCCTTCCACCGGGCGCTGTTCTCGAGGGATGACCAGGCCATCGGGGTGCTGAACATCGGCGGCATCTCCAACCTGAGCCTCCTGCCGGCCGGACGAGCCGGCGCTGGCGAAGCGGTGCTGGGCTTCGACTGCGGTCCGGGCAATGCCCTGCTCGACCACTGGTGCCAGAGCCACCTGGGCCACCCCTACGATGCCGGCGGGCAGTGGGCCGCGAGCGGTACCGTGCTGCCCGACTTGCTGGACAGCCTGCTGGCGGAGCCCTTCTTTGCGCGCAAGCCGCCCAAGAGCACCGGCCGCGACCTGTTCAATCCCACCTGGCTGGCCGCGCAACTGCAGGGGATCGAGGCGCGCCCGCAGGACGTGCAGGCCACGCTGGCCGAGCTCACGGCCGGCGTCTGCACCGCCGAGGTCCAGCGCCATGGCAGCACGATCGGGCAACTGGTGGTCTGCGGCGGCGGCGCCCTGAACGATCACCTGATGGCACGCCTGGCCGCCCTCTTGCCCGGAGTGCAGGTGCTCTCGTCCGCGGAGCGCGGCCTGCCACCGCAGGAAGTGGAAGCGGCGGCATTCGCCTGGCTCGCCCACGCGGCGATCCGGCGCCAGCCCGGCAATCTGGCCAGCGTCACCGGTGCGCGCGGTCCGCGCATCCTGGGCGCCATCTACCCGGCCTGAGCGGCTACATCGCTGGCGGCGCCCCGGGGCGTTGCGATCGTCCGGCCACGCGACCAAGGGAGCGAAGCCTGCACGGCAGTCATGACCCTGCCGCCACCATTGAACCTTCCTGGGCGGTACGCTGCCGTGCAGCCCACCCCGCCACAAGAACAATCGATGCGAACAACAGGCGAGTGCCACCCGACCGTGCCTGCCACCCCGCCGGCAAGGCCAGCCGAGTCACGCAGACTCGGGCTCCTGCGCTCGGGCGCCCGCCTGGCACTGGTCGCCGGCGTCGCAGCGCTCGGATTGCTTGGGGCCGCCTTTCCCGCCTGCTCACAGGAAAGCCTGATCAAGGGCCTGTACCTGGAAGGCGGCGTGGCGCCTCACAGCGATGGCAACACGCATGCGGTCGCCGCCGGCGTGCTGCTGTCGGGCTCTCCGGCCGATACGCTGCGCAACAGCCGGACCGACTTCTACTGGGATGTGTTCGGCAGCGGCTGGCGCGCGCCATCGACCACCGACGGCCGCCGCAACTACCTGCAGTTGGGTGTCATCGCCACGCTGCGCTACCGCTTCGACGAGGGGCGCTCGCCCTGGTTCGCCGATGCCGGCTTCGGCATCAGCACCATGGACCATCACTACCAGACACCCTCGCGCGAATTCAGCACCGACTTCCAGTTCACCGAGGCCCTGGGGCTGGGTTTCAACTTTGGCGAACACAGGCAGTACGAGCTGTCGATGCGCCTCCAGCACGTGTCCAACGGCGGCATCCGCGAGCCCAACCCGGGTGAGAACTTCGTACGCCTGCGGGGCAGTTACCTGTTCTAGGCGCCCCAAACGAAAAAGCCGCCCGAAGGCGGCTTCTGTCCGGGTGAAATCTCGCGTCAGGCCGAGAAGCTCGAACCGCACCCGCAGGTCGAAGTGGCGTTCGGGTTCTTGATGACGAACTGCGCGCCTTGCAGGTCTTCCTTGTAGTCGATCTCGGCGCCCACCAGGTACTGGTAGCTCATGGCGTCGATCAGCAGCGACACGCCATTCTTGGTCATCGTGGTGTCGTCTTCGTTGGTGACTTCATCGAAGGTGAAGCCATACTGGAAGCCCGAGCAGCCCCCACCCTGCACGAACACGCGCAGCTTGAGGTCGGGATTGCCTTCTTCCGCAATCAGGTCCGCCACCTTGGCAGCAGCGCTGTCGGTGAAGACGATGGGCTCGGGCATCTGGGTCTGGACGTTTTCGGCAACGGCGCTCATGGGTGAGGACTCCTGCTTTGGATGAGGCAACCCACTGGATCTGGGGGCGCCAATACTGAAATGCTAGCGCAATCAACAAAAAACCGCCCGAAGGCGGTCTTTTGGCGAAGTACGCAGGAAGCAGGCGATCAGCGCTTGCTGAACTGCTTGCGGCGGCGTGCGGAGTGCAGACCGACCTTCTTACGTTCGACTTCACGCGCGTCACGGGTGACGAAACCAGCCTGGCTCAGCACCGGCTTGAGGTTCGCGTCATAGTCGATCAGCGCGCGGGTGATGCCGTGACGGGTCGCGCCGGCCTGGCCGGATTCGCCGCCGCCGTGGACGTTCACCATGATGTCGAAGGACTCAGCGTTGTCCGTGAGGTACAGCGGCTGCTTGGCGATCATGATCGAGGTCTGGCGGCCGAAGAACTCTTCGATTGCCTTGCCGTTGACCGTGATCTTGCCGGTGCCCTTCTTCAGAAACACGCGGGCGACGCTGGACTTGCGACGGCCGGTGCCATTGTTCCATTCACCAATCATTCTCAAGGCTCCTTACAGTTCCAGCACTTGAGGCTGTTGGGCGGTGTGCGGGTGCTCTGCACCACCGTACACCTTGAGCTTCTTGATCATGGCGTAACCCAGCGGGCCCTTGGGCAGCATGCCCTTGACGGCCTTTTCCAGGGCGCGGCCCGGGTGCTTGGCTTGCATGTCGCGGAAGGTGGTCGCCGTGATGCCGCCCGGGTAGCCCGAGTGACGGTAGTACACCTTGTCCAGGGACTTGGCGCCGGTGACACGCAGGCGAGCTGCATTGATGATGACGATGAAGTCACCGGTATCGACGTGAGGCGTATAAATGGCCTTGTGCTTGCCGCGCAGACGGAGGGCAACTTCGCTGGCTACCCGTCCGAGGACCTTGTCGGTCGCGTCAATCACAAACCACTCGTGCTTCACGTCAGCGGGTTTTGCGCTGAACGTAGACATGAGATGTCCTTAAAAAGGATGGTTTGGCGGGCCCTTTTCCACGGTCGGTGCTCCTCTGATGGGAACCTCTTAGGTGGGAGTATTGCTTCGCCGCGGGGCCACTAAAGCGCTGCGAAGCCTTCCATTATAGCCAGGAAGCCTGGTTTTGGCCAAGGGGCCTGCCGCGGCGCCCCGCAGGCCCCACAATCGCCCCTCCGGGCGGCCGTCCGCCGCCCCAGCCTTGCCCAATCCCATGTTCAGCTACCGCCACGCCTTCCACGCAGGAAACCATGCCGATGTGCTCAAACACACCGTGCTGATCGCCACGCTGGACCACCTGCTCGAAAAGGACACCGCCCTCACGGTGGTCGATACGCATGCCGGTGCCGGCCTGTACCGGCTGGACGGCGACTACGCCGGCGCCAGCGGCGAAGCCACCCAGGGCGTGATGCGCCTGCTGGCCAGCAAGGGCTCGCCCGGCGTGCCGGCCGAACTGGCGCCGGCACTCCAGCGCTACCTCGAGATCGTGGTGCGCGACTTCAATGCGGGCAAGGAAAGCGCGCGCATCTACCCCGGCTCGCCCTTCATCACCCAGCACCTGCTGCGCGACCACGACAAGCTCAAGCTCTTCGAGCTGCACCCCACGGATTCGCGCACGCTGTCCGCCAACATCGCCCAGCTGGAGGCGGGCCGGCAGGTGACGGTGCTTCGCGAGGACGGCTTCGGCAGCGCCACCAAGTTCCTGCCGCCGCCCTCGCGCCGCGCGCTGGTGCTGTGCGACCCCAGCTACGAGATCAAGAGCGACTACGGCCGCGTGCTGGACTTCATTGCCGAGGCGCTCAAGCGCTTTGCCACCGGGACCTACGCCGTCTGGTATCCGATCATTCCGCGTCCCGAGGCGCACGACGTGCCGCGGCGCCTGAAGACCATGGCCACCAAGGCCGGCAAGTCCTGGCTCAACGCCAGCCTCACGGTGAAGTCGAGCAAGATCCTCACGACGCCCACCGGCGAGACGCGCCGCCCGGGGCTGCCGGCCAGCGGCATGTTCCTGATCAACCCGCCCTACACCCTCAAGGCCCAGCTGGCCGAGGCGCTGCCGCAGATGGTGGCCGTACTCGGCCAGGACCGGAACGCCGCCTTCGCGCTGGACGCCGGCGGCTGAGGCCCTTTCAGCGCCGCCGGGTGGCGCGCCGCGCCGGCTGCGGCTTCTTCTTTGTCTCCGACGCGCTGTCGCCGCCCGGGTCCACCGTCGACAGCGGTGGCGGGCCCACGGTCTCGCCACCACAGCGCATGCCTTCGCGGTCGACGATCGACAGCGCCACCTGCTTGATGCCCAGGCCGATCATGTCCAGCTCCTCGGCCGCGGCGCGGCTGAGGTCGATGATCCGGTTGTTGGCATAGGGGCCGCGGTCGTTGATGCGCACCAGCACTTCCTTGCCGTTGACCAGGCTGCGCACGCACACGCGGGTGTTGAAGGCCAGGGTCCTGTGGGCAGCGGTCATCGCGCCCATGTCGAAGCGCTCGCCATTGGCGGTCTTCTTCTGGTGGAACTGGATGCCGTACCACGAGGCGCCTCCGCGCTGGAACACCTCGCGTGTGCCGCTGTCACCGGGCACGCCGTCGTCGGGCAGGTCGTCGCCGGTGCCGGGCGTGCCCAGCTCGTAGTTGACCGAGGGCACGCGCGAGCGCGGCGCGCCCGCGGGCACCGAGGGCTGGCGCGAGAGCGGGCGCAGGTCCTCGCCCTGGCGCTCGCCCGGCGCACCGCAGGCGCCGAGCAGCGCCGCGGTGGCCAGCGCTGCGGCCCAGGCGGCGCAGCGCTTGCCGATGCTCACGAGGGCGTTTTCCAACCCAGCCGCTGCAGGACGCCCAAGGTGGCGACTGCCTGGTTCATGGTGTAGAAGTGCAGCGCCGGCACGCCCGCCGCGATCAGCCGCTCGCACAGCTGGGCCACCACGTCCAGACCGAAGGCCTTGATGGACTCGGTGTCGTCGCCGAAGCTCTGCAGGCGCAGGCGCACCCAGCGCGGGATCTCGGCGCCGCAGGCGTCGGAGAAGCGCATCAGCTGCGTGGAGCTGGTGATGGGCATGATGCCCGGCACGATCGGCAGGTCCAGCTGCTGCGCATGGGCCTCGTCCACGAAGCGGAAATAGGCCTCGGGGCTGAAGAAGTACTGGGTGATGGCCGAATCGGCACCGGCCCGCACCTTGGTCGCGAAGGCCTGCATGTCGGCCTCGGGCGAACGGGCCTGCGGATGCACCTCGGGGTAGCAGGCCACCTCGATGTGGAAATCGCTGCCGGTCTCTTCGCGGATGAAGCGCACCAGGTCGCTGGCGTAGAGGAACTCGCCGCCCGCGCCATAGCCGCTGGGCAGGTCGCCGCGCAGGGCCACCAGGCGCTTCACGCCCATGGCCTTGAGCTCGGCCAGCTGCGTGCGCACCGTGGCGCGGGTGGCGCCGATGCACGAGAAATGGCAGGCGGCATCGCTGCCCTCGGACAGGATCTCGCGCACCGCACCGAAGGTGCCTTCGTGCGTGGAGCCGCCGGCGCCGTAGGTGACGGAGCAGAACTCCGGCTTCATGCCGTACAGCTTCTGGCGCACCGCGCGCAGCTTGACCGCGCCTTCGGGCGTCTTGGTCGGGAAGAACTCGAAACTCAAGGGAAGGTCCACGGGGCCTCCTGAAGGAAATCTAGCCGCCCGCGGGGCGCGCGGCATGAACGAAAAATTCTCGGTTGCCATCGCCACCGGAGATGGCGCTGTCGTGCCAGCCGATGACCTGCAGGCCCAGCTGCCCGCAGGCATCGCGCAGCCGCTGCTCCACCTGCCGGTAGAGCGACGCATCCCGCACGATGCCCCCTTTGCCGACCTGGCCGGGCTGCAGCTCGAACTGCGGCTTGACCAGCATCAGCAACCGACCCTGCGGCGCCAGCAACGGTACCAGCGCCGGCAGCACCAGCGTGAGCGAGATGAAGGACAGGTCGCCCACGACCAGGTCGAAGGGTACGCCGCTGTCGCCGGCGGCCACCAGGTCCTGCGTGCCCAGGGCACGCGCATTGACCTTTTCCACCGCCCGCACCCGGGCATCCCCGCGCAGCCGCGGATGCAGCTGGCCGTGGCCCACGTCGACGCCGACCACCTGCTCGGCACCCTGCTGCAGCAGGCAGTCGGTGAAGCCGCCGGTGGATTGGCCGACGTCGAGGCAGCGCAAGCCGCGGACCTCGATGCCCGCCGACGCCAGTGCGCCTTCCAGCTTCAGCCCGCCGCGGGACACGTAGCGCGCCTCTGCGTTGTCGGCCAGCTCGAGTTCGGCCGATGCCGGCACCTCCTCGCCGTTCTTGGCGACGCTGCGCCAGGCCGCATCGCCCGCCACGCGCCAGCGCAGGCCGCCCGCGATGAGGCGGGAGGCCTGGGAGCGCGAGGCGGCGAGGCCGCGCTCGACGAGCAACTGGTCTGCGCGCACGTCGCAGCGGAACGGGCGTGCGGCCCGCTCAGTAGCGGTACGTGTCCGGCTTGTAGGGACCGCTCTTGTCGACGCCGATGTAGGCCGCCTGCTCGTCGGTAAGCACCGTGAGCTGGGCGCCCAGCTTGGACAGCTGCAGGCGCGCGACCTTCTCGTCCAGGTGCTTGGGCAGCACGTAGACCTTGCCGGCCTGGTAGGCATCGGGCTTGGTGAACAGCTCGATCTGCGCGATGGTCTGGTTGGCGAAGGACGAGCTCATCACGTAGCTCGGGTGGCCCGTGCCGCAGCCCAGGTTCACCAGGCGGCCCTTGGCCAGCAGGATGATGCGCTTGCCGTTCGGGAAAATGATGTGGTCGACCTGCGGCTTGATCTCTTCCCACTGGTACTTCTCGAGCGACGCGACGTCGATCTCGTTGTCGAAGTGGCCGATGTTGCAGACGATGGCCTGGTCCTTCATGGCGGCCATGATGTCGTGCGTGATCACGTCCTTGTTGCCGGTGGTGGTCACGAAGATGTCGGCCTTGTCGGCGGCGTATTCCATCGTGACGACGCGGTAGCCTTCCATGGCGGCCTGCAGGGCGTTGATGGGGTCGATCTCGGTGACCCACACCTGCGCCGACAGGGCGCGCAGCGCCTGCGCCGAGCCCTTGCCCACGTCACCGTAGCCGGCGACCACGGCGACCTTGCCGGCGATCATCACGTCGGTGGCGCGCTTGATGCCGTCCACCAGCGACTCGCGGCATCCGTAGAGGTTGTCGAACTTGCTCTTGGTGACCGAGTCGTTCACGTTGATGGCGCGGAACTTCAGCGTGCCCTTGGCCGACATCTCGTTGAGGCGGTGCACGCCGGTGGTCGTTTCCTCGGTCACGCCGATGATCTCGGCGGACTTGCGGGTGTACCAGGTGGCGTCCTGGGCGATCTTGGCCTTGATGGCGGCGAAGAGGATGCGCTCTTCCTCGCTGGTTGGGTTGGCCAGCACGCTCTGGTCCTTCTCGGCCCGCTGGCCCAGGTGCATCAGCAGCGTGGCGTCGCCGCCGTCGTCCAGGATCATGTTCGGGCCTTCGCCCTTCGAGTCCTTGGGGCCGAAGTCGAAGATGCGGTGGGTGTAGTCCCAGTAGTCGGACAGGCTCTCGCCCTTGATCGCGAACACGGGCGTGCCGGCTTCGGCGATGGCGGCAGCAGCGTGGTCCTGCGTGGAGAAGATGTTGCACGAGGCCCAGCGCACCGTGGCGCCCAGCGCCTGCAGCGTCTCGATCAGCACCGCGGTCTGGATCGTCATGTGCAGCGAGCCGGTGATGCGCGCGCCCTTCAGGGGCTGCGTCTTGGCAAATTCGTCGCGGATGGCCATCAGGCCGGGCATCTCGGTCTCGGCGATGCGGATTTCCTTGCGGCCCCAGGCGGCAAGGGAGATGTCGGCGATGGCCTGGTCGGCGGAAGAAGCATTGGATTTGAGAACAGCGCTCATGGGAACTCCAGACGGGTTGCTACGTGGACCGCCGGCCAGGGGGAGCGAGTGAAGGCTCACCGCGAGACAGCGGGCGAGCGTCGTTGCGAATGTGGATCCGAGCCTCACGCCTGATGGCGCTGCAACGCTCCTCGGAAGAGGGCATTTTACGCAAAGGCGGACGAGGCGCCGTGCGCATTGGCACCAATCGACGAAGTCGGCGTCCTGATTTGCGAAACAGGCGCGTCAACAGGTTGCAACAGTGCGTCGCCATTTTGGCCATTCCTATCAACTTTGATGGGGCGATCTGCCTTAACTTCTTCTTACATTTGCGGCGCACGGGTCGAGTCAGGGCCTGCGCGCATCGGAAATTCAAAAGATAACTAGGAGTCCAGCGATGAGTTTTGTTCGTGGAATGGCTGCCGTCCTGGCAGCGGCCAGCCTGGCCTTGGCAGGATGCGGAGGAGGCGGGGGAGGCGGCGGCGCCCCGGCGCCGCTGACCCTGTCCGTGAAGATCAACGGTGCCGACAGCGCCAGCATGGACACGTACAGCGTGAAGCCCGGCGACACCGTCAGCGTCGCCGCCAGCGCCGCCGCCACCTGGACGAGTTCGGGGGCCCAGGTCCAGCTCGCCAACGCCAGCAGTTCGACGGGTTCATGGCAGGCGCAGCTTCTCAACACGGCCACCAGTGCTGCCACCCTGACGCTGAGCGCCTCGGCCGCCACCGGGAACAAGACGGTCACCTTCCAGCTGGGGGCGGGCGACGTCCGCAATGGCAGCTACAAGGTCTACGCGACCAACGGCTCGCGCGAAACGCTGGCCCTGAACTTCGACGCCGGCAGCTACGCCTTCAGCGGCAGCAACATGGGCGACGTGGACGCGTCCGGCACTTTCAGCGCAGACAGCGCCGAGGCCGGCACCTACGTCTTTGCCAGCAGCCGCGTGACCACGACCGCCAACACGGCCAGGTTCAGGGTCAAGGGAGACACCATCGTCGGCGGCTTCCCCTTCGCGAATGCCCAGACGCTGGCGAGCTACGAGATCAAGCCCTTCGTCGCCTCTCGCGCCCTGGAGAAGAACCGTGCCGCCATCGATGGCGTGTTCAACCGCTTCGGCATCACGATCGGCTCGACCGCGTCCCAGATCATGCAGGTGGAGATCTCCGGCAGCGGCACCGTGATGCGGCAGTGCCTGGACAACACCATCCCGCGCATCGACCTGTGCACCTCGATTGCGACCTACTCGATCCAGCCAGGCGCGACGGACGACACCTGGAGCATCGTCGATGGAACCGGCGCTTCCCTAGGCAGCTTCGCCATGGCCAGGCATGAAGGCGCCTACATCTACCTGTCGGCCGGCAAGCAGGCAGGTGGATCGACGGACACCATCTTCCGCATCGGCCTGCCCGATTCCACCGCCTGGCCCACCGGCACAGGCTACGGCAGCGCAACGCCAGGGTCGTGGGGCCGGATCGACATGCAAGCGGGCACGTCGACACGCACGGGCATCGCCACGAACGGCACGGCCGTACAGACAGCGAATGTCTACCTCGCGATGGGTGCCGGCCGCCCGGACGGCATGCGCGAGATCAGCGGCTCCGGCGTGGCCTACTTCGCCATGCAGGGCGCGGGCCTCTTTGCAATCATCGGTGCCGACAGCATCCCCGCCGGCACGGCCGGCTACATGCAGATCAGCCTGATGAACTGATCGGCAGGCGCCCCTGACGGCACCGAAGGGCCGTGGCGTCACCAGCCACGGCCCTTTTTCTTGCGGCCGGTAAAATTGCGCGCTTTGCCCTCGCAGCCCGAGCGCGCCCGCTGGCGCGCAGCACGCTTCGCGCTCCCGCCATGTCCTACGCCCCCGAAACCCGCCGCCGCCGCACCTTCGCGATCATTTCCCACCCCGACGCCGGCAAGACCACGCTCACTGAGAAGCTGCTGCTGTTCTCGGGCGCGATCCAGATCGCCGGCTCGGTGAAGGCCCGCAAGGCCTCGCGGCACGCGACCTCGGACTGGATGGAGATCGAGAAGCAGCGCGGCATCTCGGTGGCCTCGTCGGTGATGCAGATGTCCTACCGCGACCACGTCATCAACCTGCTCGACACCCCCGGCCACAAGGACTTCTCCGAAGACACCTACCGCGTGCTCACCGCCGTCGACTCGGCGCTGATGGTGATCGACGCGGCCAACGGCGTGGAAGCGCAGACGCGGCGCCTGATCGAGGTCTGCCGGCAGCGCGACACCCCTATCATCACCTTCGTCAACAAGATGGACCGCGAGGTGCGCGAGCCGCTGGACATCCTGGACGAAGTGGAGCGCGAACTGGGCATGCCCTGCGTGCCCATGACCTGGCCGGTGGGCCAGGGCAAGCGCTTCGGCGGCATCGTCAACCTGCGCACGCAGGCCATGACGGTTTTCGAGTCCGGCAGCGAGCGCCGCCCGCAGGACTTCGAGGCCATTCCCCTGTCCGAGCAGGACCAGCTCCGGCAGCGCTTCGGCAGCGAGTTCGACGCCGCCCTGGAAAGCATGGAACTCGCCGCGGGCGCGTCCCCCGAGTGGGACCACGAAGCCTTCCTCGCCGGCAAGCAGACGCCCGTCTTCTTCGGCTCCGGCGTGAACAACTTCGGCGTAATGGAAGTGCTCGACGCGCTGGTGGACCTGGCGCCGCCGCCGCAGCCGCGCATCAGCACCACCCTGGTGAACCGCCAGCCGGTGGTCAAGGAGATCCAGCCCGAGGACAAGGACTTCGCCGGCGTGGTGTTCAAGGTGCAGGCCAACATGGACGCCAACCACCGCGACCGCATCGCCTTCGTGCGCATGGCCTCGGGCAAGTACTCGCCGGGCATGAAGCTCAAGGTGCAGCGCACCGGCAAGGAACTGCGTCCCACCAGCGTGGTCACCTTCATGAGCCAGCGCCGCGAGGCGGTGGACGAGGCCTACGCCGGCGATATCGTGGGCTTCACCACGCACGGTGGCGTGCAGCTGGGCGACACCATCACCGACGGCGCCTCGCTGCAGTTCACCGGCCTTCCCTTCTTCGCGCCCGAACTGTTCATGGTCGTGGTGCTGAAGAACCCGCTGCGCACCAAGCAGCTGCAGCAGGGCCTGGCGCAGCTGGGCGAGGAAGGGGCGATCCAGGTCTTCCGCCCCGAGGTCGGCGGCCCGATGCTGCTGGGCGCGGTGGGCCAACTGCAGTTCGAAGTGGTGCAGCATCGGCTGAAAAGCGAGTACGACGCCGACGTGCGCTTGGAAGGCTGCCAGTACACCGGCGCGCGCTGGATAACGGCCGACACGCCGGCCGAGCTGCGCGAATTCGTCAACGCCTATCCGCAGCGCATGGCGCTGGACGCGGCCGACACGCTGGCCTATCTGTGCACCAGCCCCTACGACGTGCGCCTGGCGCAGGAGCGCTTCCCCAAGATCCACTTCCACCCGCTGCGCGAGCACGCCGGCCTGGCGCTGCAATCCGCGGCATGAGCACCGCCGGCAAAGCCAGCCCGATGCGCCCGCTGGCCGACTGGCCCGCGGCCGACCGGCGCCAGCTGATCGGCGTCTTCACCGACATCGACGACACGCTCACCACGGATGGCGAGGTGCCCGAGGGCACGGTGGCCGCGCTGGGCGCGCTGCGGGCGGCGGGCCTGCACGTGGTGGCGATCACCGGACGGCCGGTGGGCTGGAGCGTGCCCTTCGCCTCGCGCTGGCCGGTGGATGCGATCGTTCCCGAGAACGGCGCGATGGCGCTGTTGCCTACCGGCGAGCCCGACGCGAATGGCCAGCGCCAGCTCGCGCGCCTCTACCAGCAGGACGAAGCCACGCGCGCGCGCAACCATGCGCGCATGCAGGAAGTGCTCGCCGGCATCGAGCGCGACATTCCCGGCGCGCGACGCGCGCAGGATTCCGCCGGCCGCGAGTGCGACATCGCCGTGGATCACAGCGAATTCGCGCAGCTGTCGGACGCGCAGATCGACAAGGTGGTCGTCGCCATGCGCGTGGCCGGCATGCATGCCACCGTGAGCAGCATCCACGTCAACGGCTGGTTCGGCGACCACAACAAGCTGGAAGGCGCGCACTGGATCGTGCGCCAGCTCTGGAACCGCGACCTGCGCGCAGAGCACCAGCGCTGGGCCTTCGTAGGCGACTCGACCAACGATGCGCTGATGTTCCACTACTTCGAGCACAGCGTGGGCGTGGCCAACATCGCGCGCTTCGTGCCGCACCTGTCGGACCTGCCGACCTACGTCACGCAGGGCGAGCGCGGCGCGGGCTTCGAGGAAGTGGCGCGCGCCATCCTGGCCGCGCGGTAGCGCCCGGAGTTCAGCGCCTAGCGTTCAGGGCACGGTGAAGCTCACCGGCTTGGCGCGCGTCATCGGCTTGCCGTCGCCGTTGGCGATCAAGTCCAGCTTGGCGCTGTAGTCGCCCTTGGGCGGGTTCAGCCACAGTTCGGTCTGCCCGCCGTCGAGCTCGATCACCTCGCTCTTCTGGCCGGCACGGTCCAGCGTCAGGCGGAAGTGCCCGGTGCCGTCCACCTTGGGCGCCACGTGCGAGACGTTGTAGCCACTGGCGTGGAACTGCATGCGCAGCGGCAGTTGCACCGTGCCGCGCTCGGTCGCGCCGATCACCTCGATGCGCGGTGGGCCGAGCACGTCGGCCGGCTTCACGTCCTTGTTCTGTTTCGCGACCGTGACCCGCAATGGCTTGCTGTAGACGAAGTAGGGAATGTGTCCCTGGTCGGCCAGCACCAGGCGCAGGGTGTAGCTGCCGGGCGGCAGGTCCACCACTGCCTCCATCTGGCCCTTGCCGAAGTGCACGTACTTCTCGGTGAAGGGCAGCGGCTTCTTGAAGTCCAGCGGCAGCGGCTGGTCGATCAGCAGGTGGTGGTGGCCGGCACGGCCGGCCGTCTTGCCCGCCGGCACGATGCCTCGCATGCTCAGGCCGAAGCGGGCCACGAAGGGCGACTCGACGCTGGCGCCATCCTTGAGGTTGGTGAAGTAGGCCTCGGGCGACCAGCTGGGCGGCACCACCACCCAGGGGTGCGACGGCAGGTCGGCCAGGTCGGCCTCGGGCTGCGGCGCCGCCGCCGGTGACGCCGGCATTGCGTGCCCCGCATGCGGCGACTGGGGCGCCTGCGCCCCCGCCAGACCGCACGCCAGCAAGCCGGCGGCGGCCGCCAGGGCCATGGCAACGGAACCCCTCTCGACCCTCGTCCCCAACCTCGTCCCCATAGTCATTGCGACACCTTTTGTTTCTTAGGTGTCGCATTGTGGCCTCAAGATTTGCCGACCCAACGGTCGAAAAACCGGGCTTTTTCACCAGGACCGCCGACTTTCCGCCGCCAGCCCGGACGAGGTCAGTTGCCCTTGGCCAGCCCCAGTTTGTCGATCAGCGCCTTCTCCTTCTTCACCGTGTCCTCGGCGAAGGCGGTGTACTGGGCCGAGTTCATGTAGATCGGCACCATGTCGTAGCGGCCCAGCGCGGCCACGTAGCTGGGCTCGTCCATGGCCTGCTTGAAGGCGTCGTGCAGCTTCTTCACCACATCCGGCGGCGTGCCCTTGGGTGCGCCGATGCCGAAGGGCGAGTTCTGGACGATGTCGTAGCCCAGTTCCTTGAGCGTGGGCGCGTCGGGGAACTTGGCCAGGCGCTTGTCGCCCCAGGTGTTGAGCACGCGAAGCTTGCCCGACTCCACGTGCGGCGCCCAGCCGGTGCTGTCGGAAGCGGCCATCAGGTGCCCGCCCAGCAGCGCCTGCATCAGGTCGGCATTGCCCTTGTAGGGAACGTGCTGCAGCTGGATGCCGGCCTGCTGCGCCAGCAACTCGGTGGTCAGGTGCGGGCTGGTGAGGTTGCCGGTGGAGCCGTAAGTGAGCTTGCCCGGGTTGGCCTTGGCATAGGCGACGAACTCCTTCCAGTCCTTGATGGGGCTGTCGCTGGGCACCACCATGCCGAAGGCGTAGCCGGTGACGTTGATGATGTAGCTGATGTCCTTCACCGGGTCCCAGTTGATCTTGGTCGTGTAGCCGATGCGGAACACGCCCAGCGGGATCTGGCCGACGGTGTAGCCATCGGGCGCCGCGGTCTGCAGCGCCTGGGCAGGGAGCGTGCCGCCGGCGCCGGGCTTGTTCTCTACGATCACCGGCTGGCCCAGCGCCTTGCCGGCGTTCTCGGCCAGTTGGCGCATGGTGATGTCGGTCGGGCCACCGGCCGGGAAGGCGATCACCAGCTTGATGGGCCTGCTCGGAAAGGATTGCGCCTGGGCGGCCAGGGGCCAGGCCAGGCTGGCCAGCGCGGCCAGGGATGCGGTGCGAAGAATCAGCTTGCGTCGGGACATGGGACAAGGCCTCCTTGATGGCGCGGGTGTCAGGAGCGCGCATTGGGCCGGTGCCACGGGCGAGCGGCAATCGGGGCTCACCCGCAAGGGGTCACTCCGGCGACTCAGGCGGCCTGCGCGAAACCCTGCAGCACGTTCACCGCGTTGACGCCGACCTCCGCCACCGCGTAGCCGCCCTCGAACACGAAGACCGTGGGCAGGCCGGCGCGGGCGATGTCCTCGCCGATGCGCAGGTAGTCCTCGCTCTTCAGGCTAAAGCCGGCCACCGGGTCGCCTTCGAAGGTGTCGACGCCCAGCGAGACCACCAGCGCCTCGGCGCCCGTGGCGGCGATGCCCTGCAGCGCCACGCCCAGGGCGGCGCGCCAGCTGGCGAAATCGGTGCCGCGGGCCAGCGGCAGGTTGTGGTTGAAGCCCAGGCCCGCGCCCTCGCCACGCTCGTCCGCATGGCCCAGGTAGTAGGGGTAGTCGGTGCGCGGGTCGCCGTGCAGGCTGGCCACGTGCACGTCGGCACGCTCGTAGAAGATGGCTTGCGTGCCGTTGCCGTGGTGGTAGTCCACGTCCAGCACCGCCACGCGCGCGGCGCCGGCGTCGCGCAGCGTTTGCGCCGCGAGGGCGGCGTTGTTGAGGAAGCAGTAGCCGCCGTAGAAGTCGGCGCCGGCGTGATGGCCGGGCGGCCGCGTCAGCGCGAAGGCAGCGCGCTCGCCGCCGGCCACGCGGCGCGCCGCGGTCCAGGCGGTGGCGGCGCCGTGGCGTGCGGCCTGCCAGCTGCCGGACATGAGCGGCGTGCCTGCGTCGAAGGCGAACAGGCCTACGCGCGCGGGGAAGCTGGTGGGCAGCACGTCGCGCCGCATGCCCAGCGCGGGCCAGTACGAAGGCAGCACGTCGAGCGCGGCGTTGGCCGGGTCGAGCGCGATCCACTCCTCCCACGCGCCAGCCAGGAAGTCCAGATAGCGGGGCGCGTGGATGGCGCTCAGCAGGGCCTCGTCGAAGTCATCCGCGGCGCTGACCGGCCCAAGGCCGCGCGACTGCAGTTCGCGCAACACGAAGTCTGCCCGCGCGGGCACCTCGAAGCTGGGCACCAGCTGGCCCCGGAACATCTCCATGCGGCCCTGGTGCAGCGCATGCCGCTCGTTGTAGATGGTCAGCATGACCTGCTTCTCCCTTAGCGCTTCAGCACCGGCTTGAGCGCATTGCCGGTGTGCGTGCCGATCTTCACCAGCTCCTGCGGAGGCGCGGCCGCGACCACTTCACCGCCACCGTTGCCCCCCTCGGGGCCGAGGTCGATCACCCAGTCGGCCTCGGCGATAAGGTCCAGGTCGTGCTCGATCACCACCACGCTGTGGCCGCCGTTGACCAGGCGGTGCAGCACGTGGATGAGCTTCTCGACGTCGGCCATGTGCAGGCCCACCGTGGGTTCGTCCAGCACGTAGAGCGTGTGCGGCGCCTTGTTGCCGCGGCGCGTGACGTCGTCGCGCACCTTGCTCAGCTCGGTCACCAGCTTGATGCGCTGCGCCTCGCCGCCCGAGAGCGTGGGCGAGGGCTGACCCAGCGTGAGGTAACCCAGCCCCACGTCCTGCAGCAGCTTCAGCGGATGCGCGATGTTGGGCATGCTGGCGAAGAAGCCGACGGCCTCGTCCACTTCCATCTGCAGCACATCGCCGATGCTCTTGCCGCGCCAGCTCACCGCCAGCGTCTCGGGGCTGAAGCGCGCGCCGTGGCAGGCCTCGCAGGGCACCTTCACGTCGGGAAGGAAGCTCATCTCGATGGTGCGCACGCCCGCGCCCTCGCACACCGGGCAGCGGCCCTCGCCGGTGTTGAAGCTGAAGCGGCCCGGTGCATAGCCGCGTGCCTTGGCTTCCAGCGTGTCGGCGAAAAGCTTGCGGATGGTGTCCCAGAAGCCGATGTAGGTGGCCGGGCAGCTGCGCGGTGTCTTGCCGATGGGCGTCTGGTCCACTTCCAGCACGCGGTCGATGGTTTCGTAGCCTTCCAGCTTCGCGCAGCCGGCCCAGGCCGGACGCTTGCCCGCGGCGTCCGCATCGCGGCCGGCCTTGGTGCTGCGCTGCTGCGCGATGGCCTGTACGTTGGCCAACAGCACGTCGCGCGCCAGCGTGGACTTGCCCGAGCCGCTCACGCCAGTGATAACCACCAGGCGCTGCAGCGGCACGGTGGCCGTGACCTTCTTCAGGTTGTGCAGGTCGGCGCCACGCACCGTGAGCCACTGCGTGGCGCCCTCGCCTGCCGCGCCTTCGGGCAGCACCGTGCGGCGCTCGTGCAGCGGATGGCGGATGGCGTCGCGCAGGTAGCGGCCCGTCAGCGACTCCTCAGAGGCCTGGATGTCCTTCAGCGTGCCTTCGGCCACCACGCGGCCGCCGCGCTTGCCGGCGCCGGGGCCGATGTCGATCACGTGGTCGGCGCGGCGGATGGTGTCCTCGTCATGCTCCACCACCACCAGCGTGTTGCCCTTGTCGCCCAGCTTGTGCAGGGCGTCCAGCAGGATCTGGTTGTCGCGCGCATGCAGGCCGATGGTGGGCTCGTCCAGCACGTAGCACACGCCCTGCAGGTTGCTGCCCAACTGGGCCGCCAGGCGGATGCGCTGCGCTTCGCCCCCCGACAGCGTGGGCGCGCCACGGTCCAGCGTGAGGTAGCCCAGGCCCACCTCTTCCAGGAACTCGAGGCGGCTGCGGATCTCGGGCACCAGGTCGCGCGCGATGTCGGCCTCGCGGCCGCGCAGTTCCAGCGTCTCGAACCAGGCGCGGATGTCGCTCACGCTCATACGCGCCAGCTCGTTGATGGCGATGCCTTCGTCGACCGGCCCCGCGGCGCCGAAGCGCACCGCGCGCGCCGTAGCGTTCAGACGCGTGCCTTCGCAGGTGGGGCAGGCGGTCTCGCCCACGTCCTCCACGTCCGGCTCGGCGAAGGTCTGCTCGCGGCCGCGCTGGTCGTCGGCCAGCACCGAGTCGTCGAAGACCTTGCGCTGCTCCTTGCTGAGCTTCACGCCCGTGCCCACGCAGTCGGGGCACCAGCCGTGCTTGCTGTTGTAGGAGAACAGGCGCGGGTCCAGTTCTGCATAGCTGGTCGCGCACACCGGGCAGGCACGCAAGGTCGAATACACGTGCGCCTTGCCGATGCCGTCGGTGGACGCGCCGGCCATCATCGCGCCACGCAGGCCGGTGAGATCGCTCAGCACATGCACCACGCCCTTGCCATGCTCCAGCGCAGTGGCCAGCGCGTTGCGCAGCTGCGCCTCGTTGGCAGGCAGCACGTCCAGGCTGGCCACCGGCAGCTCGATGCTGTGCTCCTTGAAGCGGTCGATGCGCGGGAAGCCGGTGGTGGGCAGGAAGGCACCGTCCACCCGCAGGTGGGTGTAGCCGCGCGGCCGCGCCCAGTCGGCCAGCTCGGTGTAGACGCCCTTGCGGTTGGTCACCAGCGGCGCCAGCAGGCCGATGTGCTGGCCCTTGAAGTTCTTCAAAATCTGCGCGGCGATGCTGTCGGGCGTCTGCGGCTGCACCGGCGTGTTGTCGAAGATGCAGTGCTGCACGCCCAGCTTCACGAAGAGCAGGCGCAGGAAGTGCCACACCTCGGTGGTGGTGCCCACGGTGCTCTTGCGGCCGCCGCGCGACAGCCGCTGCTCGATGGCCACGGTAGGCGGAATGCCGTACACCGCATCCACCTCGGGCCGGCCGGCCGGCTGCACGATGGAGCGCGCATAGGCGTTGAGCGATTCCAGGTAGCGCCGCTGCCCCTCGTTGAAGAGGATGTCGAAGGCCAGCGTGGACTTGCCCGAGCCGCTCACGCCGGTCACTACGCTGAACTTGCCGCGAGGGATGTTCACCGACAGGTTCTTCAGGTTGTGCTCGCGCGCATGCACGATCTCGATGGCATCGCGGCCCGGTGCGGCCACCGCATGGCCGGCGTAGCTGCGCAGCACCTTCTCTGCCGCCTTGAAGGCGCCAGGACCGATGGTCGATTCGTAGTCGGCCAGCGCCGCGCCGGTGAGCGAAGCGCGGTTCTCGCGTACCTGCTCCGGCGCGCCCTCGGCCACGACCTGGCCGCCGCCGTCGCCGCCCTCGGGGCCCAGGTCGATCAGCCAGTCGCTGGCGCGGATCACGTCCAGGTTGTGCTCGATCACGACCAGCGAATGGCCCGCGTCCAGCAGCTTGCGCAGCGCGCGCATCAGCCGCGCGATGTCGTCGAAGTGCAGGCCGGTGGTGGGCTCGTCGAAGAGGAAGAGCGTCCCCTTGCGCGCCAGCGGCTGCCTGCTGGCCGAGCTGCTCTTGGCCGCCTCGGCCAGGAAGCCGGCGAGCTTGAGGCGCTGCGCCTCGCCGCCGCTGAGCGTGGGCACGGGCTGGCCCAGCTTCACGTAGTCCAGCCCCACGTCCACGATGGGCTGCAGCACGCGCTGCACCTCGCGGTCGTTGACGAAGGCGGCCAGCGCCTCGGCCACGGTCAGCTCCAGCACGTCGGCCACGTTCAGGTGGCGGCCGGCGCGCTCCACCTTCACTTCCAGGATCTCGGGGCGGTAGCGCTTGCCGTCGCAGTCGGGGCAGCGCAGGTACACGTCCGAGAGGAACTGCATCTCCACGTGCTCGAAGCCCGACCCACCGCAGGTCGGGCAGCGCCCGTCGCCGCTGTTGAAGCTGAACTTGGCCGCGGTGTAGCCGCGCTGTTTCGACAGCGGCGCGACGGAGAAGATCTCCCGGATGGCGTCCCACGCGCCCACGTAGCTCGCGGGGTTCGAGCGTGCCGTCTTGCCGATGGGCGACTGGTCCACGAACACCACGTCGCTGAGATGGTCCGCGCCCAGCAGGCGGTCGTGCGCGCCGGGCGTCTCGGTGGCCTTGCCGAAGTGGCGCATCAGCGCCGGCGCCAGCACGTCCTGGATCAGCGTGGACTTGCCCGAGCCGCTGACGCCGGTGACGCACACGAGGCGCTGCAACGGCAGCTCCACCGTGACGTTCTTCAGGTTGTGCTCGCGCGCGCCTTCGAGGATGAGGCGCGGCGTGGCATCGCCCACCGGTCGCTTGAAGCCCATTCCGATGGTCTTGCGCCCACCCAGGTAGGCGCCGGTGAGCGTGTCGGCGCTGCGCAGGTGGTGCGTGTCGCCGTCATAGACGATCTGCCCGCCGCGCGCGCCGGGGCCGGGGCCCATGTCGATGATGCGGTCGGCAGCCAGCATGACGGCAGGGTCGTGCTCCACCACCACCAGCGTGTTGCCCGCGTCGCGCAGGCGCAGCATGGCCTCGGTGATGCGGCTCATGTCGCGCGGGTGCAGGCCGATGCTGGGCTCGTCCAGCACGAAGAGCGTGTTGACCAGCGAGGTGCCCAGCGCGGTCGTGAGGTTGATGCGCTGCACCTCGCCGCCGCTGAGCGTGCGGCTCTGCCGGTCCAGCGTGAGGTAGCCGATGCCCACGTCGTGCAGGTAGCGCAGGCGGGTGGTGATTTCCTCGAAGAGCAGCTTGAGCGCCTGCGCCTCGCCGCCGCCGGCCTCGCCAGCAGCCGGGAGCTGCGCGCGGTCGAAGAACTTCCGCAGCCGCTCGATGGGCAGCAGCATCAGGTCATGCAGGCACAGGCCCGGCAGCGCCTCGAGGTGCGCGCGCGTCCACTTCGCGCCCACGGGCAGGAAGCGCTTCCCGGGCGGCAGCACCGCATCCGCGTCGTCCTTGCCGCCGATGCGCCAAAGCAGGCTCTCCAGCTTGAGGCGCGCGCCGCCGCAGGTCGGGCACGGCGTGTAGCTGCGGTACTTGGACAAGAGCACGCGGATGTGCATCTTGTAGGCCTTGCTCTCCAGGTAGGCGAAGAAGCGGCGCACGCCATACCAGTGCTGGTTCCACTTGCCGTTCCAGTTGGGCGAGCCCTCGATCACCCAGTGCTGCTGCTCGGGCGTGAGCTTGACCCAGGGCGTGTCGCGCGGAATGCCGGCCGCCTCGGCGTGGCGCATGAGGTCGTCCTGGCACTCCTTCCAGGCAGGCGTCTGCATGGGCTTGATGGCGCCGGCGCGCAGCGTGAGCTTGTCGTTGGGAAAGACCAGCCCCATGTCCACCCCGATGACGCGGCCGAAACCGCGGCAGGTGTCGCAGGCGCCCACCGCCGAGTTGAAGGAAAACATCGAGGGCAGCGGGTCGGCGTAGCGGATGTCGCTTTCCGGGCAGTGCAAGCCAGTGGAGAACTTCCAGATCTCCGGATGCTCGTTCTCGTCCGCCGGCAGCGCATACACCGTGAGCTTGCCCGAACCCCGCTTGAGCGCCACCTCGATGGCCTCGACCACCCGTGCGCGCTCGGCGCCCGACAGGCGGAAGCGGTCCGCCACCACGTCCAGCAGCTTGCGCGGCCCGGTGGGCGTGGCGACCTCGCGCTCGGCCTGCACGCGCGTGAAGCCGCTGGCCGACAGCCACTGCGCCACCTCGTCGGCGCTGGTGCCCGCGGGCAGTTCCACCGGGAAAGTCAGCACCACGCGCGGATCGCCGCTGGCGGCGGCGCGGGCCGACAGCTCGGCGTAGATGGAGTCGGGGGAGTCGTGCCGCACCGGCAGCGCGGTCTCGCGGTCGAACAACTGGCCGGCGCGGGCGAACAGGAGCTTCAGGTGGTCGTTCAGCTCCGTCATCGTGCCCACCGTGGAGCGCGAGGAGCGCACCGGGTTGGTCTGGTCGATGGCGATGGCCGGGGGCACGCCTTCCACCCGGTCCACCGCGGGCTTGTCCATGCGGTCCAGGAACTGGCGGGCGTAGGCCGAGAAGGTCTCGACATAGCGCCGCTGCCCTTCTGCGAACAGGGTGTCGAAGACCAGGCTGGACTTGCCCGAGCCGCTGGGGCCCGTGACCACCGTCAGTTCGCCGGTGCGGATGTCGAGATCGAGGTTGCGAAGGTTGTGCTGGCGTGCGCCGCGAATCCGGATGGAGCCCTGTGTCATGCGTGCCTTGGAGGTGGGGCGGACATTCTAGGGAGCGCACGCTGACAGCCTCCTGCCACCCGCGGATGCTTGGCCGCAGCGCAGGGAATTGGCGCGGACGGCCTGCCGGGCGGCGCGGATCGCGCTAGTCGTCCCGGAAAACGCAACATTTCGTGCCAAAGGGCCGGAACAAGTGTCTCGAATAAGCCCTCAAGGGGGTTTTCCCGTGGCAGCCGCGCGGCCGGCCTGCGCGCCAATAGCGCCTCCTCCATTTCAAGATCCGTAGAGAAGAAGGAAGAGACAAGGCATGCACGACAAGCAGCGATTCGCCGGCATTCGCACCGCCGCCCTCACCCTGGCATGCCTGGCGGCATGCGGCCTGGCGCAGGCCCAGCTGGTGATCGGCCAGACCGCCGGCCTGAGCGGCTCGGTGGCCGCCAGCGTGAACGAGACCATCGCCGGCGCGCAGCTGGTGATCGATGCCGTCAACGCGCAGGGCGGCATCCATGGCGAGAAGATCGAGGTGCTGCGCATGGACGACGCCTTCGACGTGAAGCGCGCCGGCGAGAACGCCAAGGTGCTGATCGAGCAGAAGCAGGTGCTCGCCATGTTCATGACCCGCGGCACGCCGCACACGCAGGCCATCATCCCGCTGCTGGACCAGCACGGCCTGGCGCTGGTCGCGCCCTCGACCGGCGCGATGGCGCTGCACCAGCCGCTGCAGAAGAACGTGTTCAACGTGCGGCCCACCTACCAGCGCGAGGCCGAGAAGGCCGTGGCGCACCTGAGCACGGTGGGCATCACCCGCATCGCGGTGGTGCACGTCACCGACTCCTTCGGCGCCGATGCGCTGGAAGGCGCCAAGAAGGGCTTTGCGAAGGCGAAGATCGAGCCGGCGGTGCTGGTGCCGGCCGACCGCGACAAGCCCGACTACAACGCGATCGTGCCCAAGCTGGTTGCGGCCAATGCCCAGGCGGTACTGTGGATCGGCTCGGGCACTGCGGTGGTCGACGGCGTGAAGGCACTGCGCGCGGCCGGCTCGGCGGCGCAGGTGGTCACGCTGTCCAACAATGCCTCCAGCGGCTTCATCAAGCAGCTGGGCGATTCCAGCAAGGGCGTGATCGTGACCCAGGTGTTCCCCAACGAACGCGCCATGGGCAACGCGATGGTGAAGGAGGCCCTGACCATGGCCCGCGCCAAGGGCATGAACGAACTCTCGCCGGCCTCGCTGGAAGGCTTCGCCTCGGCCAAGGTGCTGGTGGAGGGCCTGCGCCGCGCCGGCCCCAAGCCCACGCGCGCACGCGTGGTGACGGCACTGGAGACCATCCGCCAGTACGACGTGGGCGGCGGCCTGGAGGTGAGCTACTCGGCCACCGACCACAGCGGCATCGACTTCGCCGACCTGTCCATCATCTCGGACGGCCGCTTCAAGCGCTGAACGCGGCCGGGGGCGCCACCCGGCGCCCTACTTCGCGGGTGCCGGCTCGGCCGGTGCCGGCGCGTGCGTGCTGTCCCCACCGTGCTTCTCGCCCGACATGTCGACCTTGTCGCCGAACTTCATGATCACGAACAGGGAAATGGCGGCAAAGATGACGAAGCCGACGGCGATCTTCCACATGGCGTGGTTCCTCCTGAATGGATGGGTAAGCGGGCATCGAGCGCCCAAGAAAAAGGCTTCAGCACCGCGCGGCAGCGGCGCATGAAGCCCTTTTGTTGAGCGCCTGGCGGCGGGTCGCGCCGCCAGGGCTTTCAGTCGGCGAGCGCGTCAGTCGTTGGCGTAGATGTTCACGTCCTTGGTCTCGCGGATGAACAGCGTGCCCACCACCAGGGTGATGGTCGCGATGATGATCGGGTACCAGAGACCGTTGTACATGTTGCCGGTCGACGCCACGATGGCGAAGGCGGTGGTGGGCAGCAGGCCGCCGAACCAGCCGTTGCCGATGTGGTAGGGCAGGCTCATCGAGGTGTAGCGGATGCGGGTCGGGAACAGTTCCACCAGCATCGCGGCGATCGGCCCGTACACCATGGTGACCAGGATCACGAGGTAGGTCAAGATGACCAGCACCATGATCTTGTTCATCTTGGCCGGGTCGGCCTTGGTCGGGTAGCCAGCGGCCTTCAGGTCGTCAGCCACGGCCTTCTTGAACGCGGCGATGTCCTTGGTCGACTGCTCGTCGAACTTGGCGCGGACCACGGTGCCGTTGGGCGCCGTAATGGCGCGCTCGCCGATCTTCACGATGGCCTGCGAGCCTGGCGCGCCAGCGATGTTGTCGTAGCTCACCGAGTTCTGCACCAGGAAGCGCTTGGCGATGTCGCAGGACGTGCGGAAGTCGATCTCGCGTGCCACCGGGTTGCCCTGGAAGGAGCAGGTGGCGGGGTCGGCGGTGACGGTCACGGCGGCGTTGGCCTGGGCGTGGGCCAGGTCGGGGTTGGCCGCTTCGGTCAGCATCTTGAAGACCGGGAAGTAGGTCAGCGCGGCGAGCAGGCAGCCGGCCATGATGATGGGCTTGCGGCCGATCTTGTCCGACAGCGTGCCGAAGATCACGAAGAAGGGCGTGCCGATCAGCAGCGCGGCGGCGATCAGCAGGTTGGCGGTGATCGGGTCCACCTTCAGTTGGGCCGTCAGGAAGAACAGCGCGTAGAACTGGCCCGTGTACCAGACCACGGCCTGGCCGGCGGTCAGGCCCACCAGCGCCAGGATCACGATCTTCAGGTTCTTCCACTCGCCGAAGGACTCGGCCAGCGGCGCCTTGGAGGTCTTGCCCTCGGCCTTCATCTTCTGGAAGGCGGGCGACTCGTTGAGGCTCAGGCGGATCCACACCGAGATGGCCAGCAGGGCGATGGACACCAGGAAGGGAATGCGCCAGGCCCACGCGGCGAAGGCGTCTTCACCGACCACGGTGCGCACGCCCAGGATCACCAGCAGGCTGAGGAACAGGCCCAGCGTGGCGGTGGTCTGGATCCACGAGGTGTAGGCGCCGCGCTTGCCGTGCGGGGCATGCTCTGCCACGTAGGTGGCGGCACCGCCGTACTCGCCGCCCAGCGCCAGGCCTTGCAGCATGCGCAGTGCGATCAGGATCACCGGGGCGGCCACGCCGATGGTGGCGTAGGTGGGCAGCAGGCCGACGATGAAGGTCGACAGGCCCATGATCAGGATGGTGACCAGGAAGGTGTATTTGCGGCCGATCATGTCGCCCAGGCGGCCGAACACGATGGCGCCGAAGGGTCGCACCAGGAAGCCCGCGGCAAAGGCCAGCAGCGCGAAGATGAAGGCGGCGCCCGCATCCAGTCCGCTGAAGAACTGCTTGGCGATGATCGCCGCCAGCGAGCCGTAGAGGTAGAAGTCATACCACTCGAACACGGTACCGAGCGAGGAGGCGAAGATGACCTTCTTCTCCTCGGCTGTCATGGGCCGGGGGGCTGCGGCCCCCCGGGAATCAAGTGCGGCTGTCATGTCTTCGGTCTCCTCGAATAAGAATGGTGCGACCCCGGTGGATCGAGGTCGTGACGCATTCTTCGACCGGCTTCTGACCCTAGGCTTTCGCCAAACTTAACGTTTGCTGACAAATTAGGGTCAAACCCCCGACATCCGTTTCAGGATGCAGAAATCGCGGGTTTTGGAGGGTCAGGGTTTTCCGCGGGCCAGGCCGGGCCGCGAAGCCGCCGCCTGCCAGCCCGGCTCGGAAAACCAGGGGTCGCCGTCGAGGTAGTCGCGCAGCACCGGCAGGCTGTCGAAGCCCCAGAAATGCTGGCCGTCGACCTCCAGCATGGGCACGCCGAAGATGCCGGCGGCCACGGCCTCGTCGGTGTTGGCGCGCAACTGGGCCTTCACCGCGTCGCCGTCAGCTTCGCGCACGGAATGCAGCCTGGCCTTGAGCGCGGCGAAGCGCGCCGCATCGCCCGGCTCGCCGCCGCCCTGCCAGATGTCGCGGAAGATCGTCTCGGTAACGAAGCGGCTGGTGTCGCCGCCGGTGGTGGTGGAGAGCGCCAGCCGCAGGTAGGGCAGCGGGTTGAAGGGATGCGTGGCCGGCATGTCGATGGGGATCTCGTGCGCATGGCTGAGCCACAGCACGTGGCGGTAGGTCCACTCGCGCTTGGGCGGCACCTCGGCCGGACCGAGCAGTCCGTGGTGGCTCAGTAGCGGGCCGAGCAGCACCGGGCGGTAGCGGATGTGATAGCTCAGGCCGGCCAGCGTCTCGGGCAGCTTCTCGAAGGCCAGGTAGGCGAAGGGCGAGATGAAGTCGAAGTGGAAGGTGATGGTCTTCACGGCGGTCCCCTCGGTGGTCAGGCGCCCATCTTGCACGCCCGCTGCCCGATGCGCATCCACACGTCGAGCCTGGCAGCGTCATCCAGCGTGCTCCAGGCGGCGATTTCGTCCAGCGTGCGCAGGCAGCCTTCGCACAGGGCGCCGGCACCATCCATCCGGCACACCGAGACGCAGGGCGAAGGCACCGGCGCCGTCGTGCCGGCCGCCTGGACGGCGGCTGCGCGCAGGGCCAGGTCTTCGGCCGTCATCGCCGACATGGCCGTCATGCGGCGGCCTGCGGCGCCTGGACCACGTCGGCCACCGGCGCGCCGGTGAGCTTTTCCAGCTCGGCCGGCGTGAGCTTCACCACCGCATGCGGATGGCCCGCGGCGGCCCAGATCTCTTCGAAGCGGAACAGCTCGCGGTCGATGAGGGTGACGGGCTTGCTCGCATGCGCGAAGGGCGACACGCCGCCGATGGAGAAGCCGGTGGCGCTTTTCACGAAGTCGGCATCGGCGCGGCCGGTCTTGCCGATCAGGGCATCGACTTTCTTCTCGTCCACGCGTCGGTCGCCGGAGGTGACCACCAGCACCGCCACGTTGTCGCTCTTGCGCTTGAAGATGATGCTCTTGGCAATCTGGCCCACGGCAATGCCCAGCGCATCGGCCGCCTGCTGCGCGGTGCGCGCGGCGTCGTCGAGCATCTGCGGCGCATGCGGATGGCCGGCGGACTGCAGCAGGCGGGCGACGCGCTGCACGGTTTCGGGGAGGGCGGTGAGTTCGGCGCCGCACATGGGGAGGGTCCTTCCTGGCTGCTGGTCAGAAGGCAAGGAGTTTAGGGCGCGCCCGCGCCGGTCCTAGCCGCCGATGAGAATCTCCGACTGCACCGGGATCGAGCGCCGCAGCGCATCACCGACGGGCGAATGCTGCTCGGCCCAATGGACCAGCTCGCGAAGCTGCTCCTCCGGCACGCCATCGGCCGCCAGGCGGAAGCTGACCTGCACGCTCAGCGGCCCGGCCGGCACCGAATCGTCCACACCCAGCAGGCCGCGGTTGTCCGACTCGCTGGCCACCCTGACCTCCAGGTGGCTGAGCGCGATGCCCAGTTGCGCGGCACGCATCGCGACCATCGTTGCATCGCAGTTGGCCAGCGCCGCGCGCAGGAGCCAGCCCGGTGTGGGCGCATCGCCACCGCCGCCGACGGAGGCCGGCATGTCGCTCACCATCGATGCGCCGCCGGGCCCCTGCGCTTGGCAGCGCAAGCCTGAGTCGAGGACGGCCACGGCCGGTGCGTCCTGCGCCCGGGCATCCTGCGGGTGATCGGCAAGGTGCTTCGCGGCCTGGCTGATTGCAAGCTGGATGCGCTGTGTGCTCATGCGGCTGCTCCGGAGATTGAATGAATGCCCGGCGATTCGCGCGAGGGAAGCGCTGGGGGTGGCAATGCTCTTTCGCCGACGTTATCAAGCGTGTCGTCGCGCCGCAAGCCTCGTGCGTTGAGCACCCGCAAGCCACCGGACTTGCCGCGCAGTCACCCGGCCCTGTCACGCCAAGGCGGCTGCGCGATCTACCGTCAGGGAATCCACAATGAAATCCAACATCCTCCGCCCCGGCCTCGTGCTGGCCGCTTCACTCTGCGCTGGCAGCTTCGCCCACGCCGCCGCCCAAGCATCCCACTGGGCCTACACCGGCAAGCACGCGGACCCCAGCCACTGGGCTGCACTCTCACCCGAGTTCGAGTCCTGCGCCAAGGGGCACGCGCAAAGTCCGGTCGACATCCGCGCCACCGTGAAGGCCGACCTGCCGGCGCTGCGCTTCGACTACACGCAGGCCGATCCGGTCATCCTGAATAATGGGCACACGGTGCAGGTCAACCTGCCGCCGGGCCAGCGGTTGACGATCGGCGACCGCAGCTTCGAGCTCTTGCAGTTCCACTTCCACACGCCCAGCGAGGAAGAGATCCACGGCAAGCGTGCGCCCATGGAGGTCCACTTCGTCCACAAGGATGTCGAGGGCAAGCTGGCGGTGGTCAGCGTCCTGCTGCAGGCCGGCAAGGCCAGCAAGGCGTATGCGCCAGTCTTCGACCACCTGCCCCGGCCGGGCGAGAAGATCACGGTCGATGGACTGCACCTGGACCTGGCCAGGCTCCTGCCGGCCGCGACCGGCTACTACCGCTTCCAGGGCTCGCTGACCACGCCGCCCTGCTCGGAAGGCGTCCAGTGGATCGTGCTCAAGCAGCCGCTCGCCCTGGGCGCCGGGCAGATCCGCGCCTTCCACACGCTCTTCAAGGCCAACGCCCGGCCGGTCCAGCCGCTCAACGGCCGAGTGGTCGAGGAATCGAACTGAGAGGCGCCGGATAGCGCGCCCTCAGGCGATGCGCTTGTTCAGGATGGCCGTGGCCGCGCGCGACGCCGGCTTGCGGCCGAGCGCCTCGCTGATGTAGGCGCCGGCGTCGATCAGCTTGTCCAGGTCGATGCCGGTGTCGATGCCCATGCCTTGCAGCAGGTACACCACGTCCTCGGTCGCCACGTTGCCGGTGGCGCCCTTGGCGTAGGGGCAGCCGCCCAGGCCGGCGCTCGAGGACTGGAAGTTCCACACGCCCAGTTCGAGCGAGGCCAGCGTGTTGGCGAGCGCCTGGCCGTAGGTGTCGTGGAAATGGCCGGAGATGTGGTCCACGTCGAAGTGCGCCAGCGTGGCTTCCAGTGCGGCCTGCACCTTGCGCGGCGTGCCCACACCGATGGTGTCGGCGACGTCCACGCGCTGCACGCCGATGCCCTTCATCAGCTTCGCCAGCATGCCCACGCGCTCCGGCGCGATCTCGCCCTCGTAGGGACAGCCGACGGTGCATGACATCGCGCCGCGCACCTGGATGCCCTTCTCGCGCGCAGCCTGCACCACCGGCGCGAAGCGCTCGATGCTCTCGGCGATGGAGCAGTTGATGTTCCGCTGGCTGAAGGCCTCGCTGGCCGCACCGAAGACCACGATCTCGTCGGGCCACTCCTCGCGCGGCGCGGCCACCGCGGCCTCGAAGCCCTTCATGTTGGGCGTGAGCACCGAGTAGCGCACCCCAGCCTGGCGCTCGATGCCATGCATCACCTGTGCGTTGTCCGCCATCTGCGGTACCCACTTGGGACTGACGAAGCTGGTGACCTCGATCTCCTTCAGGCCCGCGCCCTGCAGGCGGTGGATGAGGCCCAGCTTTACGTCGGTAGGAACGGGCTGCTTCTCGTTCTGCAGTCCGTCACGCGGGCCGACGTCGATGATCCTGACTCTCTCTGGAAGTTTCATTTGCATCTCACCTCATGGGGCGCCGAAGGAACCAACACGTCATTTTCAGACAATGGCGCCTCCCTTGCTGCGGCTTCGGGTCGCAGATTGCGCCAACGGGGGTGCAAATGGAGCCAGGTCGGGCGGGCTCAATATCCACGCAGCCTGTCGACAGTGCCGGAGGGGATCTCACCGCGTCCAAGCGCATGAATCTTGGAGGCGATCTGCGCCACAGTCTCCCGACGCAAGGTCCGAGCAGAGGCATGCGGTGTCACCACTATTTTCGGATGCGACCAAAAGGGATGACCCGCGCGCAAAGGTTCCTCACGGAACACGTCCAGCGTCGCCCCGGCGAGATGCCCTTCGTCGATCAAGGGCACCAGGTCCTCTTCCACCAGATGGGCCCCTCGGCCCACATGAATCAGGTAGCCGCCCGGGCGCAGGTGAAGCAAGGTCTCACGGCGCAGGATTCCACGGGTCTCGTCGGTCAGCGGCAGCAGATTGACCAGAATGCGCGATGCCGCAAGAAACTCGTGAAACTGCGATTCGCCCGCAAAAGATTGCACTCCCTCTAAGCGTTTGGGTGATCGACTCCAGCCCAGCACGGGAAACTCAAACTGCGAGACGGCACGCGCCACGCGCTGACCCAAGACGCCCAGGCCCATGATCCCGACGGGAAATTGGCTGCGCTCACGCGGCTTGCGATAGACCCAGCGGCCATTGCACGCCTCTTCCTCGTACACATCGAACTCGCGAAAGTGGCGCAGCAGCGCATGGCAGACGTACTCTGCCATTTGAACCGACATCCCCGCGTCGTCCAACCGGACAATCCTGGTCTGCGGTGAGATCGACAGCCGCATGAGGGCGTCGACTCCCGCACCGATGTTGAACACGCACTGAAGTTGGGGCTGCTCATCCAGCAGCGCCTGCGGAGGCATCCACACAACGGCATGGTCCGCGGCCATGGCGCCAGGCCTCCACTGCTCGATCTCGGCTCCTGGCAGGGCCTCCTGCAACGCGGTGATCCAGGGTTCGGGACGGTTGTCGGTCAGGCAAACGAGGATGCGCATCGTCCGATCTTAGTGCGCATTCCTTCCGATCATCCACGCGCACATTGCGGCTTGCCGGCAAGCCAGCGACCGGCGCACCGCACAAGCGCCAGCAGGCGCCAGGTGCGGGAGGCGAAGATGCCGTTGAGCCTGGCCGCGGCGACTTTGCCGGCCATGGACTCCCGGCGCAGCATCTGCATTTCCGCCATGTGGCGCTCCTGCAATTCGTGGACTGCAGCGCTTCCGTCGCGCAGGTCCGTCTCCAACGCTTCGTTGCGCCCACGCAGCTCGCAAAGCTGATGTCGGAGCGCATCCTGCGCAAGCAGCAGTCCGTGCAGATTGGCGTTCGACTGGCCGAGCAGCCGGCAGCGCTTCTCAAGCGCCTCGTACAGCGCGGTCTGGGCCTCGAGTTCGGACTCGGCGTGCGCGTTCATCTGCTGCGCCTTGAGAAAATCGCAGTTCAACAAGGCGCACTCGGCCTGGAGGTCGTCGATCCGGGAATGCAGCGCCCCGATCTCTTGTCGCTGCGCGCGCGCCCTTGCCGACTCGTGGGAATGGCTCTGCGCCAGACGCATGCCAGGGAGTCCTGACATGCTGTGATTGAAGACAGCCGAATTCTTGCCATAGACGTTGTCTCGCAAGGTACACGGGACGCCGAGAAGCGCGGCACCGATGCCCACATGCAATCGATCGGTGTTCACATGCCTGGCCAACGAGATCGCACGAAGGAAGCACCATGCCGCCACGTGAGCCTCGCCGGGATTGACCCCCAGCATGAACAAGTCGGAGATGTCGGCATCCGACGCGGCGTCCACCTGGGTCGATTCGATGTCCTGTCGCATCAGGTCGACGCTGGGCCAGCGCTCGATGTCCTGCGCGCTGATGCCGCATGCGCTCAACTTCATTTCCAGGATGACGGAGCCTTGGCGCTCGACTTCGGAGGTCTGGCGGAGGTAGGCATGGGCGTCGAGGTGGAACGCCATGTCGTGCGCCAGGCGCACGTCGACCGACGGATTGACTGCCTTTACATGATCGAAGCTGGCACGATCTCTTGCGAACAAGGTGCACGTCTGGTCGAGGCGCTCGAGCAATGGCTCATGACCACGGATCGTGTGCGGCAGCAAAACGATGCGGGCCGCACGACCGAGGAACGCGTCCAACGCTCGGCGGGTGTCAGAGTAGAAGGGCACCAGGTTGCCCCCGCCAGCCAGCACGACGACCCTGCCGGCGACATCCGTGTCGAGGCTTGCCAACTCGAAACGCACGCCAGCGCGCCCGAACGCCTCGTAGGTGGCTGCGGCGATAAGGGAATCTCCGCCATTCCCCGGATTGGGCAAATAGAGAATGGGCGTCGCACGGAACTGTTGCAGGAAAAGCGCGACTTCCGCCCGATGGCTATGCCAGTCGTCGGGCGGACCTGCATCGACAGGGCAGGTCGATTCGGCTCCGGCAGACAAGGCAGAAGATGGCAACCGAGTGCTCATGCCTGCGAGGCTGGTGACTCGGCAGGCAGCCCCCACTCGGGCAGCGAGCGGAAGCCTCCTTCGAATGGTGTCGTCCGGCGTGTGCGCCACTCGATCGACATGTCGTGCACGCCCTTGGCACGAGACAGCGCAAAAGCCTCTCGATACGCTTCGTCCAGCGCCTTCTGAAACACCGGGTGGTCGGGCAAGCCGGCTTCGCTTCGGACGATGGCGATGCGATCCATCTGCCGAGTCCACCTCAAGCGGGCCGCGTAGTCCATCCGCTGGCGGGGCCAGTTGGCCATGGCCGCATCGATCTCGCAATAATCGCGAACATCGGGCTGCGGATGCATCTGTGAAAACAGGTACTGGGAGCGACCCTGGCGGTACGAGCGTGCACAGAACTCGTCAAAGCTTAGAGAGCGAATCATCGTCGCCTGTGCCTTGGGTTCGTAGACCACCTGCAGACCATGTCGCGCCAGCCGCCAGCCCAGTTCGATGTCCTCGCAGCCGAAGCTGAACTCCGGCCTGAAAAGGCCGTGGTTGACCAGCAGCGAACGCTTGCAGGAGCTTCGGCCGCCCCAGAATTCCGTGTGCTTCAACCACTGCCCCGGCTGCATCCAGCCATAGGAGAAAAGCTGGCAACCTACCCGTGTCACATGGCGCATGACGGGTCGTGATTCGACCGCAGATGAAAGCCTGGTGTGGCCAAGCACCGCAACAGGCCGCTCCGGATGCCGGATGTGCGCAGCAAGATGCGCCGCGAGCAGACTCGGACTGGCGACGTCATCGTCGTCGAGGAAGACGACCACCGGGCCCCGGGCCATGAGGACGCCGAGGTTCTTCGCGTTCGCAAGGCCAGCGTGCTTCTGGCGCTGCACACGCAGTGGAAGGCGGCTTGACCATTGAGCAAGCACCCCAGGCGTGTCGTCGATGGACCCGTCGTCGATCGCCACGATCTCATAGCGCTGTGGAGCGATGGTCTGTGCTTCCAGGCCCGCAAGTACGGCGGGGAGGAGATGCGCCCGATTGCGCGTCGTGAGCACGGCGGTGATCATGATCGTCATGTGTAAGCCTCCAGAACCAGGAAGGCTTCATCCCTGCTGAGGTGGGGCGACAAGGCCAGAAGATCCGCCATGACGGCGTTCGCCCCGCTCGAGTCATAGCTTCGCGCGGCGGGCCGCATCCGATGGGCCATGGGTGCAGCATCGATGATGCCCGCGCGCAAGCCCGCCTGCTCCAAGAGGGCTGGCCAGATGAAGTCGAGGCCCCACCCCATGCCAGCCTTCGGGCCGAAGGGCATCAGCAGTGGGACGGCATCCCGTCGAATGCACACCACCGGGCCGATCTCGACAAATCGGGTCCTGCGCGCTGAAACACCACCGAGGCACTGAACGATCGGATGGTCGATGTAGCTGTCCGACGTTCGCGCCGGCTGAGCCAGGGCGAAGTCGCAGCGCTGCACCCAGTGGATGAATTCGTCCAGAAAGCCCGGGGCGAATTCGACGTCGTCGTCGCACAGAAGAATCCAGTCGAATCGGCCGGCATCCTGCGTCACTTCGTCGAGCAGGAGGAACTTCGGCTGCGGACGCGTCACGACCCTGGCGGTACAGGGCAGATCGAAGCTGCCGATGCCATCGGGGGCCAGCCCGATCCAGCGCTGCTGGACCCAGTGCGTTCGGCTCGATGCAAGCTCGTGGATGACATGCGCCGCGGTATTGGGGCGATTGGCGACGTAGACCCCTGCGACAAGGACCTCAGCCACGGAGCACCTCGTCGAGCTTGTGCTTGATGACGTGAGTCGAGAACATGGTCGCCATGTGCTCGCGACCGCCCAACGAAAGGCGTCGCCAGAGTTCGTCGTCGCGCAGCAACTCGATCACATGTTGTGCAAAGCCGCGCTCATCTTCGGCCACCAGCAGGTGCTCGCCATCGCGAAGTGCCATGCCCTCCGCACCAATGGGCGTGGCCACCACAGGCAAGCCGTGGGAAAGCGCTTGTCCGACCTTGCCCTTGGTCCCGGCGCCCCACCTCAAAGGAGCGATGGAAACACGGTGACTCTCCAGCAGCGGGGCGACATCAGGAACATATCCCAGGACCTCGATGCCCGGCTGAGCACCGAGCGCAAGCACTTCGTTGCTCGGGTTGCTTCCGACGATGCGCGAGATGACGTCCGGCTCTGCGGACCGGACTAGCGGCCAGATCCGGTCGACAAACCAAGCGACCGCATCGCCGTTGGGCTTGTGCCAGAAGCCACCGATGAAAAGCAGGTCCTTCCGCGCCTCGACGCCTGCGGGCGCGTGCTCGGGCATGTGAAACACATTGGGCATCACCTCGATGACTGCTTCGGGTGCCAGGGCCAGCATCGCCGCTCGCTCTTCTTCGTTGATCGCCAGTGTCAGGTCGGCCGAGCGAGCGCAGGCGACCTCGATTGCGCGCTGCTTTTCGGCCTCCTTCCTGAGCGGCTCGTTCTTCTCGACATCGGCTTGCCTAGACATGCGCAGGCCGTGAAAGTCAACCATGTCGTAGACGATGCTGGCAACGGGGCAATGCGTGCGCACCAAGGGCAACAAAGCATTCGTTACATGCGGGAAGGAGAGAAAGACCATATCCAGACCGCGCCCCGTCTCCTTCAGATAAACGGAAATCTCATCCACCCCGAAGACGCAACGCGTCACGCCGCTCCTTCTCAGCGCGTTCTCGTAGGACGCAAGCCCACTGGGTGTCGACAGAATTCCGGGCGACTCCTCCCGAAGAGCCAGCGAGCCGAACACCAGTTTCCAGCCCAACTCGCCCATCAGATCGATGAGTGTCTTGAGCCGCAACCCTCCGGCGCTCTGGTCGAACAGGGGGAGCATGTCGGCAGCCACCAGCGCGGTTCTTTGCTTCTTGCTCGGAGAAGACGCAACACCGTCGCATGTCATTGATGAGTCGACGACCACGCCAAATGCCGATGGCTCTCCCGCGGCATGTGAGGCTGGCGAAGCGGCCTCCCTCCTGAAAGCTAACGAGGGTGGGCCAACCACGTCACGCGATCCGACCGGCTTGCCCAGAAGCCTGCGGACAACGTTTGCCATGCCGCGCAAACCTCGCGTCAGCCGCCATGAGCGCGACCTGTACACGGCAGATAGCGCTGCGTAGATTTGCTCGCTTTCGAAAGCACTTCGCGCGAGTGCCTCGTCCCAACCGGCTCGCTCCGAAAGCAACTGACGCTTCGCAGCCTCGCGATCCTGCTGAGCAAGCTCGGTACTTCGTCGAAGTCCCGCTTGGTCGCGAAGGAGATACGCAATCTCCCGGTGAAGAATGGCCTCTCGGACACCGACGCCGAGCGCGTCGTGCATGCCCTGGTTGCTTGCGTCCATCTCCTGGACACTCGAGGCGCGGCCGAAACCCGCGCCACCTTTCTCTGCGCTCAAGTTCATCATGCATTGCCGGCATGCTTACTGCAATTTTCGCCGGCGCTCCCTGGCGCGGATTGTATCGTTCAGATCAATCCGCGGCGACGCTCATGAAGCCGCCGCCAGCCGCAGCAGCGCCGATCCCTCGGTCACCTGGTCGCCCGGCTGGAACAGCAGCTCTTCCACCGTGCCGTCGGCCGGCGCGGCGATGGTGTGCTCCATCTTCATCGCCTCCAT